>CAWABY010000010.1:0-246846 GCA_963780395.1 uncultured Solirubrobacterales bacterium | reverse complement strand
GCAAGCTCGAGAACCGCGGCAAGGCCAGCACCAAATTGAGCGTGACCCTGGCCCCGGTGGGGATTCCGGTCGGAACCAGCACCGCGAAGCTGGTCTTGCGGGGCTAGCGGCGCCCCGCGCCGCTTCGCGCATCACGTCGAGCGGGGGCTCGAGCCCCGTCCAGATGCGGAGTGACTCGGCGCCCTGGCGCACCAGCACCTCCAGTCCCTCGACCACGCGGGCGCCGCGGTCGCGGCCTTCGGCGATCAACGCGGTCTCCTCCCCGCCGTAGACGAGGTCGACCAGGATCACGCTCTCCCCCAGCTTGGCCCGCTCGATCGGCAGCTCGGCGAACGGGTCGCCCGCGCCCTCCATGCCGACGGCGGTGCAGTTGACGATCACGTCGTAGTCGGCCGCGCGGGCCTGGTCGGCCGTGACCGCCGCCAGCTCCCCGGCCGCTCCGGCGCTCGTCGCGGATAGGGCCTGCGCGAGCTCGCTCGCCCGCCCGGCGGTGCGGTTCCAGATCTCGGTGGACGCGCCCTGGCCCGCGAGCGCCCAGGCCGCCGCACGGGCCGAGCCCCCCGCACCCAGCACCAGCGCCCGCATGCCTGACGGCGGCTCGGGCAGCGCCGCCAGCAGGCCCGGGGCGTCGGTGTTGGCGGCCCTGACCTCGCCCCCGTCGAAGCTGAGCGTGTTCGCGGCGCCGATCTCGGTGGCCGCCGCCGAGGCGTCGCCCGCGAGGGCCAGCGCGGCCTCCTTGTGGGGGATGGTCACGTTGGCGCCGACGAAGCCCTCAGCCGGGAGCGCGCGCGTCAGCTCGGCGAAGTCGGCGGCCGGCATCTCGATCGCCTCGTAGCTCCACTCGTCCGCCAGGCCCAGCGCCGCCAGCGCCGCGTTCTGCATTGCGGGCGAGCGGGAATGTGCGACGGGATGTCCGACTACGGCGAGCCGCCTCATGCGCGGCAATGGTCCCTCAGCACTCGGTCGGCGAGTCGCCCTGGGCCTGCAGGGCCGCCTGGTACTCGGCGCGGAACTTTTCGAACTCCGCCTCGGTGGCGGCGAAGTTGTGTTCCCCGCAGGTGCCGGGCTTGACCACGAAGTAGAGGTAGTTCACGTTCGCGGGCCGCGCCGCGGCCTTGATCGCCGCCAGGCCGGGGTTGCCGATCGGGGTCGGGGTCAGCCCGGCGTTTGTGCGGGTGTTGTACGGCGTGTCTTCTTTGAGGGCTTCGTCGGTGAGCTGCTCTGTGTAGTTCTGGGTCTCATACCGGGTGGTCGCGTCAATCCCGAGCACCTGACCGGCGCTGAGCCGGTTGTAGATGACAGCGGCCACGTCGTCGCGCTCCTGGGGGATCTGGACCTCCTTGTCGACCATCGAGGCGATGATGAGCACGTCGTAGACGGTCAGGTTCTTCTTCTTGGCGTAGCTCATGTCCACCCGGGCGATGTTGTCCCGGAACGCCTGAAGCTGCTGGTTGACCAGCTCCTGCGACCCGCCGTTCGGTCCGAGGTCGTAGGTGGCCGGGAACAGGAAGCCCTCGAGGTTGTCGGTCTTGGCGCCGTACTTGGCCGTGTCGAAGCCCTTCGGCGCCGTCTCGGTCAGCTTCAGGTACTCGTCGCTGCTGACGCCTTCGGGCAGCACGTCGGCCGCGATCTGATGGCGATCGAGCCCCTCGGGGATCGTGACCGTGGTCGCGCCGCCGCCGGGGTCGGCGCCGGTGAGGCGGTCGATCGCCGCGCCGTAGCTCATGCCCGAGGCGAGCGCGTAGCTGTCGGCCTGGACGTCGTCGGTCTTGCCGGCCAGCTGCAGGCGCCACTCGAACAGCCGCGCGCTGGAGACCACCCCGGCCTCGTCGAGGATGTCCGCGATCTCGCCGGCGCTGGCGCCCTCTGGGATGTCGACCGAGACGGGCTCGCCGCCCTCGCCGTCCCCGGCGAAGGGCTGGAAGAAGGCGACCAGGAACCAGACCAGCAGGATGCCCACGAGCGCCAGGGCGAGCGCCGCGAAGCGACGCCGCCGGTAGTTGCCCGCGCGTCGGGCGCGCGGCGGCGCGGCCGCCCCGGGCTCGCCGCCGCGCGACACACGGTCGCGAAGCGACCGACGACGGCTCGGCGCGGCGTCGGCACCTGAGGCGGCGTCGGCTGCCGCGGCCACGGGACGCTCGGCTGTCGGCGGCGGCGACTCGGTGCGCTCGGGGGTCGGCGGCGGCGTCTCGGGGTCGGGCTTGCGCTTGCGCTGCTTGCGAAAGCCGCCGGTGATGCCCTTCTTCTCCTTCTTCGTCCGGCCGCCCTTGCGGCGCATCTCGCGTTCGCGGCGCCGGCGCTCGCGCTCGAGCACGGCGGGATCGTCGCGGCCGAACTCGTCGGTGTCGGGCTTCAGCTCCCCGCTCGAGGGCGGGGTCAGGTTGCCCTCGGCGTCGACCTCCCACTCGTCGCGATCGCTCACGTGCCCTCACCCGCCCGGGACGCGAGGTAGGACTCGAGCAGGTGGGCGGCGGCGAGTGAATCCTCGTCAGCTCGCGCTCCCTGGCGTGCGCTTCTGGAAGCCATCTTGGTGGTCAGTCGTTCGTCATATGTCTCAACCGGCACGTCGAGCAGATCCCCTAGCTCCGCCGCGAAGGCGCGGCTGAGACGGGCCTGGCTGGTTTCTTCCCCGGAGAGGGAAACAGGCAAACCCACCACGACTTGATCGGCGTCGTGCTCGGCCACGAGCCTAGCGATCAGAGGCGGGTCCGGGGGCACGGCGGCGAGCGGGGTGGCGAGCGTGCCGGTGGGGTCGCTGATCGCGATGCCGCAGCGCGCGGTCCCGTGGTCGATCGCGAGTACGCGCATCAGCCGGGATCAGGCGCCGAGCTTGGCCTCGATCGCGTCCCGCGCGGCGGCCAGCGCATCGTCGAGCTTGTCGGGGTCGCGGCCGCCGGCCTGGGCGACGTTGTCCCGGCCACCGCCGCCCCCGCCGACCAGCTCGGCCGCGTGCTTGATCACCTCGGCCGCCGACAGCCCCCGCTGGATCGCGGCGTCGCTGAAGCTGGCCACCAGCGCGACCTTGCCGCCCGACGAGCCGCCCAGGACGACCGCGGCGTCACCGGCGCGCTGCCTGATGCGGTCGGCCAGCTCCAGCAGCGAGCGCTGGTCGGCGTTGGGCCCGCCGCCGACGAAGACGGTGATCTCGCCGATTCGCTGCCCGGCGGCCGCGATCTCCTCCGCGTGCTTGCTGAGGTCGTCGGATCCGGACCTGCGGCTCTGCTTTTCCGCCTCCGCGAGCCGCTGCTTGGCGCGCTTGGCGGCGCCGACCGGGTCGGCTGGCGACCCGAGCAGCTCCGCGGCCTCCTCCAGCTCGCGCTCGCGCTCGCGGAAGTGGTCGATCGCGGCCGGGCCGGTCAAGGCCTCGATGCGGCGCACGTTGGCCGCGCTCGACCCCTCCGAGGTGATCTTGAAGAGGCCGACCTCGGCCGTGTTGGCGACATGAGTGCCGCCGCAGAGCTCGCGCGAGACGCCCTCGATCTCGACCATCCGCACCCAGTCGCCGTACTTCTCGCCGAACAGCGCCATCGCGCCGAGGCGCTCGGCCTCCTCGCGTGAGGTCTGGATGGCGCGAACCGGATGGCTCCGCTTGATCCAGTCGTTGACGCGGTCCTCGATCTCGCGCGCCTCCTTCGGGGTCAGCGCTGCGCCGTGGGTGAAGTCGAAACGCAGCTTGTCGGGGCGAACCGCCGAGCCCGCCTGGCGCACGTGGGTACCGAGCGTCTCGCGCAGGGCCGCGTGCAGCAGGTGGGTCGCGGTGTGGTTTCGCATCGTCGCGTGGCGGGCGAAGCCGTCCACCTCTGCTTCGACCGGCGTCCCCGCCTCGGGCGCGGAGGGCCCCTCCAGCGCCAGGGCCTGATCGTCGCCGACGCGATAGACGTCGGCGACCTTGGCCTCCCCGCCCTCCCAGCGCAGCAAGCCCGAGTCGGCGACCTGGCCGCCGCCCTCGGGATAGAAGGGGCTCTCCTCGAGCTTCGCGAGCGACCGCCCGTCGTCGGAGTTCACCGCGGCGAGGCTCGTCTGCGTGCGCAGCTTCTCGTAGCCGACGAAACGCGAGGGAGGCGCCGCGGCGGTGAACGACTCCACGGCGCCGTGGTGATCCTCGGAGCCGTGGGCAGTCGCGGTCCCGGTGCGGGCGCGCTGGCGCTGCTCCTCCATCAGCTCCTCGAAGCCCTGGTCGTCCACCGCGAGGCCCCGCTGCGCCAGCAGCTCCTTGGTCAGGTCATACGGAAACCCGTAGGTGTCGTGCAGCTTGAAGGCGTCCGCGGCCTCGACCCACGAGGTCCCCTGCTGCTCGGCCTGATCGATCAGGTCCTCGAGCAGATCACTGCCGCGGTCGAGGGTGCGCCCGAAGCTCTCCTCCTCGTCGAGCACCCACCGCAGCACGGTCTCGCGCTCGGCCGCCAGCTCCGGGTAGGCGGGCGCCAACAGCGCCAGCGCCCGCTCGGCGAATTTCCCCATGAACGGGCTTTCCAGATCGATCGCGCGGCCCTGCTGGATCGCCCTGCGCATGATCCGCCGCAGCACGTAGCCGCGGTCCTCGTTCGACGGCACCACTCCGTCGGCGATCAGCGCGGCGGTGCCGCGAGAGTGGTCGGCCAGGATCCGCATCGCGCGGGTGGTGGCGCCGCCGTCGGAGTAGGCGCGGCCCGAGAGGTCCTCGGCCAGCTCCACCAGCGGCCACAGCGCGTCGGTCTCGAACACCGATGGGACGTCCTGCAGGATCGCCGCCATCCGCTCGACGCCCATGCCGGTGTCGACGTTGTTCTGCGGCAGCGGGCTGAGGCCCCCGTCCTCGGCCAGGTCGTAGGTCATGAACACGTGGTTCCAGAACTCGAGGAAGCGGTCGGTGTCGTCGCCGGGGCGGTCGTCGAGGTCGCCGAACTCCTCGCCGCGATCGAGATAGAGCTCGGTGCAGGGGCCGCAGGGCCCCGTCGGCCCCGCCTGCCAGAAGTTCTCCGAGCGTGGCAGCTGCACGATGCGCTCGTCGGGAACGCCGACCGAGCGCCAGATCTCGATCGATTCTTCGTCGGGGCCCAGGCCCAGCTCCTCGTCGCCCTCGAACACGGTCACCCAGATCCGCTCGGGGTCGAGGCCGAAGCCCTCGGTGGAGAGCTCCCATCCCCAGGGGATCGACTGCTCCTTGAAGTAGTCGCCGAAGCTCCAGTTGCCGAGCATCTCGAAGAAGGTCAGGTGCCGGGCGGTGTTGCCGACCTCCTCGATGTCGGTGGTGCGGAAGCAGCGCTGCACGTCGGCCACCCGCTCGGCGGGCGGCTCCTCCAGCCCCAGGAAGGCGCGCTTGAACGGCTGCATGCCGGCGGTGGTCAGCAGCACGGTGGGGTCGTGCGAGGCGGGCACGAGCGAGGCCGAGGGCACGACCTTGTGCCCCCGCTGCTCGAAGAAGTCGAAATAGGTTCGGCGGATCTCGTCGCTATCCACGCGCCCCAGTCTAGGAGCGGTGCGGGCGCCCGTTCTCCGCGGCGTCTCCGGAGCGGAAGATCACGATCTCGCCCTCGGCGTTGTCCAGCAGCCAGGCGACGTCTTCGGGCGAGAACCCGTCCGAGCCGCGCCCGGCGCCGGGGGCGATGATGCGATCGAAGCGTTCGCCGTCCAGCAGCATCCGCAGGGCGTGGCGGTAGGTCCGCCCCCTCTCCACCCTGCCGTCCACCGGCACATCGGACTTCGCTGCTTCCTGCTCGATCGCCTCCATGATCGGGATCGCGAGCTCCGACTGCCGTGGCAGCGGGCTCTCCAGCGGCAGGTTCAGCGGTACCCGCGCCAGGTAGGCGGGGACCAGCGTCGCCTCCTCGGCGGCAGCCAGGCGCAGGGCGGCGTCCAGCGCGCGACTGGAGAGGTCCGAGCCCAGGAACGGGAACAGGATCCTCATCTCGTCTCCTTCCTTCCGTTGCCGTTGCGAAGGGTGCGGTCGGCGACGACCCGCAGGTCCACGCCCGGCAGCGCGTCAAGCAGCTGCATTGGCAGCGGGTCGCGCAGCCGCCCCAGGGGTCCGCGCCCCCCGCTACTCGGGCCGATCAGGACGTAGGTCGTCCCTCGATCCTCGGCCACCCGCTTGGTGACGGCGACGATGTCGTCCCCCTCCTCGACCAGCAGGTGGGCGCCAAGCACCGAGGCGAGCTTGCCGAGGGCCTTCAGCTGCTCGGCCTCTTCGCCCTCCGGGCGGGATCCCGGGCTGTGGACATAGAGCAGGTCGAGCTCGGCGCCGAGGCGCCGGGCAGATCGCCACGCGCGTCTGACCAGTCGCTGCGCGCGAGGCGTTGGGCGGATCAGCGCCAATAGCCGCTCGCCCACCGCCTGGGGGGCGGCCGTGGCGCTGAGCCGGCCCTCACGGGTGCCCTGCTCTTCCTGGGCGACCAGGCGCTTGATCTCGACCTCGTCGGCCGCCTGGCGCAGTGCGACCTCCCGCAGCGCGGCCAGCTTCTCGATTTGAAAGAAGTTCTGCAGCGCCGGCTCGATCCGCTCAGCTGGATAGACCTTGCCCGCGCGCAGGCGAGCCAACAGGGCCTCGGGCGTCAGGTCCACCAACACGACCTCGTCGGCGCGCCGCAAGACGTCATCCGGGATCGTCTCGCGCGTCCTGATGCCGGTCAGGTCGGCGACCTGGTCGTTGAGGCTCTCCAGGTGCTGGACGTTGACCGTGGAGAAGACGTCGATCCCGGCGGCGACCACGTCCTCGACGTCCTCGTAGCGCTTCTCGTGCTCCATGCCCGGGGCGTTGGTGTGCGCGATCTCGTCGATCAGCGCCAGCTCGGGCGAGCGCTCGAGCACGGCTGGCAGGTTCATCTCCTCGAGCTCGGTCCCGCGGTATTCGGTGCGCCGGCGGGGGATGACCTCCAGGCCCTCGGCCTGGGCGGCGGTCTCGGGGCGGTCATGCGGCTCCAGGTAGCCGATCGCCACGTCGCGCCCCGCCTCGGCCTCGGCCTGGCCCTCCTGCAGCATTCGGTAGGTCTTACCGACGCCGGCTGCCATTCCCAGGAAGACCCGGTGTTGTCCCTTACGCGCCGAGGAGTCCATGGACGACCAGGTCGATCAGCTTGATGCCGACGAACGGGGCGATGATGCCGCCGAGTCCGTAAATCCAGAGGTTGCGCCGCAGCAGCGCGGAGGCTCCCAGCGGCCGGTAGCGGACGCCGCGAAGCGCCAGTGGCACCAGCAGGGGGATGATCAGCGCGTTGAAGACGATCGCCGAGATGATCGCCGACTCGGGCGTGCCCAGGTTCATCACGTTGAGCTTCTCGAGTGGCCCCTCGGCCTCGCCCACCGTGGCGTAGGTCGCGGCGAAGATCGCCGGAAGGATCGCGAAGTACTTGGCCACGTCGTTGGCGATCGAGAACGTGGTTAGGGCGCCGCGCGTGATCAGCAGCTGCTTGCCGACCTCCACGATCTCGATCAGCTTCGTCGGGTTCGAGTCCAGGTCCACCATGTTCCCCGCCTCGCGCGCGGCCTGAGTGCCGGTGTTCATCGTCACGCCGACGTCCGCCTGGGCCAGCGCCGGGGCGTCGTTCGTGCCGTCGCCGGTCATCGCGATCAGGCGGCCACCCGCCTGCTCGTCGCGGATCAGCTCGAGCTTCTTCTCCGGCGTCGCCTGCGCCAGGAAGTCGTCCACCCCGGCCTCGGACGCGATCTTGGCGGCCGTGAGCTGGTTGTCCCCGGTCACCATCACCGTGCGAATGCCCATCGCGCGCAGCTGGTCGAAACGATGGCTCATGCCCTCCTTGACCACGTCCTTGAGATAGATCACGCCCAGCATCTGGCTGTCGCGGGCGACCGCAAGCGGGGTGCCACCCTCGCGCCCGATCCGGTCCAGCTCGGCCTGCAGCTCGGGGGGCGGCGATCCACCCTCCGCCTCGACGAAGGCGGAGATCGCGTCGCCGGCCCCCTTGCGCAGCCTGCGCCCGTTCATGTCGACACCGCTCATCCTGGTCTCGGCGCTGAAGGGCACGAAGCTCGATTCGTGCGAGGACATGTCGTGCTCGCGGACCCCGAACTGCTTCGCCAGCACCACGATCGAGCGCCCCTCTGGCGTCTCGTCAGCGATCGACGCGAGCTGCGCGGCCTCGGCCAGCTCCTCGCTGCTGACCCCCGGCATCGGCATGAACTCCATCGGCCTCGCGGTTGCCCAAGGTGATCGTGCCGGTCTTGTCGAGCAGCAGCGTGTCGACGTCACCCGAGGCCTCGACGGCCCGGCCCGAGAGCGCCAGCACGTTGCGCCGGACGAGGCGGTCCATGCCCGCGATCCCGATGGCCGACAGCAGCGCGCCGATCGTCGTCGGGATCAGCGCCACCAGCAGCGCGATCAGGGTCGCGATCGAGGCGTCCGTGCCCGAAAACTCGGCGAACGGCCGCAACGTCACCACGGCGACCAGGAAGATGATGGTCAGCCCCGCCAGCAGGATGTTGAGGGCGATCTCGTTCGGCGTCTTGCGCCGCTCGGCACCCTCCACCAGGGCGATCATGCGATCGAGGAAGCTCTTGCCGGGCTCCTGGGTGATCTCGACCACGATGCGGTCCGAGAGCACGCGGGTACCGCCGGTGACCGCGCTGCGGTCGCCGCCGGCCTCGCGGATCACCGGGGCCGACTCGCCGGTGATCGCGGACTCGTCCACGGAGGCGATGCCCTCGATCACGGTCCCGTCGCCGGGAATCTGCTCGCCCGCCTCGACCACGACCACGTCCCCTGGCTGGAGCTCCGCGGCGGGCCGCTCACCGCCGTCCTTGAGCCTCGCGACGGTCTCGGTGCGGGTCGCGCGCAGCGCGTCGGCCTGTGCCTTCCCCCGTCCCTCCGCCAGCGCCTCGGCCAGGTTGGCGAAGACGACGGTCAGCCACAGCCACAGCGCGACCGTGAAGGTGAACCAGGCGGCCTCGTTGCCTCCGCCCAGCGGCTCCCCGCCGAACGCCTGGATCAGCCAGCCGATCGTGGTGATGAGCGCGCCGATCTCGACCACGAACATGACCGGGTTGTGCACCTGGTGGCGGGGGTCGAGCTTGCGGAAGCTGGCGAACAGCGCGGGCCCCAGCAACTCCCGCCTGAAGATCGAAGACCCGGAACGCGCGCGACCCTCGGCCCTGCCGACGACGGTCTCGTGGGTGGCTGTGGTGGACGTGGTCACGTGCCTCCTCGTCAAGCGCCAGGTTCAGTTCGAGCACGTTGACCCCGGACTCGCCGAGCAACAGCAGGTCGCGGTCGTCGGTGTGCTCGTCGACCAATTCATTTACGCGGTCGAGGTCGAGGCCACGGACCTCGGCGACGCGGTTGGCCTGGATGCGGGCGTTGGCGACCGAGATGTGCGGGTCGACACCCGAGCCCGAGGTGGTGACGGCGTCGACCGGGACGTCGTCGGCCTCGAGCCCGGGCGCGAAGGGCGCCTCAAGGGAGAGGTAGGCGTCCAGATACCCCGCAAACAGTTGGGACAGCTCCTTGTTGTTCGGTCCCAGGTTGTTGAAGAAGGTGACGTTGCCCGAGTAGCCGCGTGACCGAGGGGCGCGGCTGGAAGTAGCGCTCGTCGGGTGTCTTGATCTGCTTCTTGCCGAACTTGCCGCGCTCATCCTCGGGGATCTCCCGCCGGACCGTGAAGGACTGCGCGATCAGCTTCGAGCCGACGGTCTCGCCGTCGCGCTCGACCCGGCTGCCGTCCGCGCTGTTCGGGAACAGCACCTGCGAGACCCCCGTCGTCAGCAGCGGGTAGGCGAGGCCGAACAGCAGCGTGAAGGCGACTGCGGCGACGATCGAGGCTTTCAGATCCCGGCTCATGGCTTACTTGGGGAAGGCGAGGGAGTCGGTCAGGCCCTGGACGATCGGGCCGAGCAGGGCGGCGGGGAAGAAGGTCAGTGCGGCCACGAGCACCACGACCATGATCAGCAGCAGCACGAAGGTCGGGGTGTCGGTGCGGAACGTGCCGGGCCCGGGAGGCGAGACGCGCTTACGGCCAGCGAGCCGGCGACGCCGAGAGCCGCCAGCAACGGCACGAAGCGGCCGAACAGCATCGCCACTCCGCCCAGCAGGTCGGCGAAGCGTGATCCCGTAGGCGCCGACGTTGCCCGGCGCGTTCGGCTGCACGAAGCCCGTGTAGCCGGCGAACGCCGAGCCGTTGTTGTTGGACTGCGAGCCGTAGGCGTAGAGCGTCTCGCTGAACCCCTGCGGCCCGGGGTTGTAGATCGAGGGGTCCCCGTACTTCGAGGCGATCGCGATCCCGGCCCCGATCAGCACGATCAGCGGCACCACGATCGTGCCGACCATGACCAGCTTCACCTCGCGGGCCTCGATCTTCTTGCCGAGGTACTCCGGGGTGCGCCCGACCATCAGCCCCGCGATGAAGACCGCGAGCAGGACGAACATCAGCATCCCGTAGAGCCCCGATCCCACCCCGCCGAAGATGACTTCCCCGGTGAGCATGTTGAACATCGGGGCCAGTCCGCCGATTCCGGTGTAGGAGTCGAGCGCCGAGTTCACCGAGCCGTTCGAGGCGGCGGTGGTGGCCGCGGCCCAGGTGGTGCTGGCCGAGAGGCCGTTGCGATTCTCCTTGCCCTCGAGGTTGCCGCCGACCTGCTGGTCGCCGTCCTCGACGTTCACGTCGGTGGCGCCCGCGTCGACCTCGATCCCCGCTTCCTGCTGAGCCGGGGACCCGTTCGACTCCGCGGCGTAGCCGACCCCGATCGTGACCGCGAGCATGATCAGCATCGCCGCGTAGATCGACCATCCCTGGCGGCGGTTCCCGACCATGCGCCCGAAGGTGGCCGTCAGCCCCGCGGGGATCAGCAGGATGAACAGCATCTCCACGAAGTTGGAGAACTGGGTCGGGTTCTCGAACGGGTAGGTGCTGTTGACGTTGAAGAAGCCGCCGCCGTTCGTGCCGAGCTGTTTGATCGAGACCTGAGAGGCCGCCGGCCCGAGCGCGAGGCTCTGCTCGACGCCGGTCACGGTCGGGAACTCGATCGAGCCGCTCAGGGTCTGGATCACCCCCTGCGAGACGAGGATCAGGGCCCCGACGAACGAGATCGGCAGCAGGATGTAGAGCAGCGTCCGGGTGACGTCGCGCCAGAAGTTCCCCAGCTCCGCCGAGCCGCGGCTGGCGAAGCCCCTGATCACGGCGGCGAGGACCGCCATCCCGACCGCCGCCGAGACGAAGTTCTGCACGGTGAGGCCGACCATCTGCGAGAAGTAGGAGAGGGTGGTCTCGCCGCCGTAGTACTGCCAGTTGGTGTTGCTGATGAATGAGGCGGTGGTGTTGAAGGAGACGTCCCAGGTGCCGGAGTCGAACCCCTCGGGGTTGAACGGCTGAATCCCCTGCGTCCGCAGGACCACGTAGAGGACGACGAAAAAGACCGCGCTGAACACGACCGTTGTCTTGGCGTAGGCCTTCCAGTCCTGCTCGGTTCGGGCCGCGGGACCGAGCAGCCGATAGACCAGGCGCTCGAGCGGGCCGAGCACGCGCTCCAACAGCAGCGGCTGCCCCGTGTAGACGCGGGCCATGTAGGCGCCGAGCAGCGGGGTGAGCGCGGTCAGCACGGCCAGGTAAAAGACGATCTGGAGCCACCCCTGTGCGCTCACAGCTCCTCACCCCGCAGCAGCGCGTAGCAGAGGTACGCCAGCACCAGCACCGAGACGAGAAGCAGCGCCCCCTCGGCTGCGCTCATACCCGATCGAGCCCGTCCACCGCCAGGTAGAAGGCGGCGAACGCGATCAGGGCGATTGCGATCGAGACGAAATCCATCTCGTCGAGGATTGCTCGCCGACCGTCAAGGGCGCGTGGGGCTTGCCCGCGTCCGCATCAAGATTCCGTCAAGACGCTTGCGAGCAGGGGTTTTCCGCCGCCCGCTACCCGGAAAATCGGTAGCCGACGCCGGGGTCGGTGCGGATCAGGGTGCCGCCGCCCGAGCCGGCTCCGCCCGGCTCGATCTTGCGGCGCAGGTTGGCGATGTGGGTGCGCAGCACCTGGGTGTCGTCGGCGTAGCCGGGCCCCCAGACCTCGGTCAACAGCGCCCTGTGGGTCATCAGCCGGCCCCGGTTGCCCGCCAACACCCGCAGCAGGTCGAACTCGATCGGCGTCAGGTGGACTTCCTCGCCGTCGCGGCGGACGAGACGGGCGGCGAGGTCGATCTCCAGCCCGTCCGCCGAGATCGTGGGCTCGTCCGGCTTTGCGCCGGAGCGCCGCAGCGCCGCCTCCACCCGGGCCACGAGCTCGCGCGGGGCGAACGGCTTCGTCACATAATCGTCTGCCCCAGCCTGCAGCGCGCGTACCTTCTCGTCCTCCTCGCCGATCGCCGAGAGCACGATGATCGGCATCTGGGACCACTCCCGGAGCTGCCGCGTCACCTCGATCCCATCGCCGTCGGGCAACACGAGGTCGATGATGGCGGCATCCGGCGGGCGCACCGAGGCGCGGTCGATGGCCTGCTCAGCGGTCTCCGCGACAACCGAGTCGAATCCTGCTTCGCGCAGCAGGACCTTCAGCGCGCGCACGATCTGCGGCTCGTCGTCGCAGACCAGCACCCGCGCCCGGCGCTCCTCGCTCACGCCGGCGCCTCCACGGGCAGCTCGATCACGAACGCGGTCCCCTGGCCGGGCAGCGACTCGGCGAAGATGCGGCCGTCGTTCGCCTCGATGAAGCCGCGGGCTATCGCCAGGCCCAGGCCGGCGCCGTGGTGCCCGTCGCCTCCCGAGGGGCTGCGCTGGAAAGCCTCGAACACGCGCTCCAAGTCTTCGTCGGGGATGCCGGGCCCTCGATCGACGACCCGGACGACCATCTTGCTCCCAACCTGCCGGCCCCTGACGGATATGGGGTGGCCGCCGGAATGCCTCGCGGCGTTCTCGATCAGATTGACGAGGGCGCGCTCGAGTTGAGCACCGTCGGCGCGGACGAGCGGCGCGTCGCGGTCGATGGAGAGCTTGGCGCCGTCTTCGGGGGCGACCTGCTCAACCGCGGTCTGGGCCACCTCCTCGATCGAGGTCCAGTCGCGGCGCGGCTCGGCCGCCCGCGCCTCCAGCCTGGAGAGGTCGAGCAGGTTCTCGACGACGCGGGTCAGCCGGCTGCCCTCCATCCCGATCGTCTCGGCCAGCGCGGTGCGGTCCTCGTCGCTGACCGCGGAGGACCCCAACGCCTCGCCGGCGGCGAGAATCGCCGTCAGCGGCGAACGCAGGTCGTGCGAGACCGAGCGCAGCAGGGCGGTCTTGAGCTCGTCCGAGCGGCGCAGCGCCCGAGCCTCGATGGCCTCGGCCTCGAGGGCCTCGCGTTCGCGGTTGGCCTCGAGCAGGCGGTCCAGGTTCTCCTGCGCCTCCTGTCCGCGCGCCTCGGCCTCGGCCGCCCTGGTTCGCGCGAGCTCGGCCAGTGAACTGGCAACCACGGCCGCAATGAAGAAGGTGACCAGCGCGACCCAGTTCTCACCGTCGGCGATCGTGAACTCACCGGTCGGGGGAAGGTGGAAGAAGTTGAACGAAAGCGCACCGGCGAGCCCGGTCGCCAGGCCCAGCCAAAGCCCCCAGACGATCGAGATCGCCAGGACCGCGAGCAGGTAGAGGACACCGGTCGAGACAGCCGGCGCGACCCCCCGAACGGGGTAGATGAGCCCGGTGATCGCCGCCACGGCGCCCGCCGCGGAAAGGACCCCCAGCCAGATCGGGGGCCGGGACCCCGCCAGCAACCCGGCGCGCCCGCTCATGTCGACGCGATCGTTCCGTGCCCAACGACGAGGTCGCCATCCATCAGGCAGGCGACCTGGCCGGGGGCGACGGCGTCGGCCGGCTCCTCCAGAGCCAGAGTGGCTCCGCCGTCGGAGTCGAGTGACTCGACCCGGCAGGGCCGCAGTGCCGAGTGGTAGCGAAGGCGGACCGCGTCCACACGTGAGGCTTCGCGGTGAAGGCGGGCGCCCCGCAGGCGGACCGAGCTGCGCTGGAGCTGCTCCGCCGAGCCGACCGCGACGCGGTTTGAGGCGGCGTCGGTGCCCAGCACGTAGAGCGGCTCGCTCGAGGCGACGCCGAGGCCGCGGCGCTGGCCGACGGTGAAGTTGTGTTGGCCGCCGTGTGAGCCGAGCCGGTTGCCTTCGGCGTCGACGACATCGCCCTGCCGCTCCCCCAGGCCGGCGTGGCGGCGCAGGAACTCGCGCTTGCCCTGCCCAGCCAGGAAGCAGAGGTCCTGGCTCTCGGCGCGGCCCGCGACCTCGAGCTCGGCGGAGGCGGCCAGCTCGCGGACCCGGGGCTTGGCGAGCGAGGCCAGCGGGAAGCGCAGTCGCGCCAGCGACGAGGGCGCCAGGCCGGCCAGCATGTAGGTCTGGTCCTTGGCCTCGTCGTCGGCGCGGCTCAGAAGCGGGCCCTCGCCGTCATCGGCGATGCGGGCATAGTGGCCGGTGACCAGAGCCGAGGCGCCGAGGCGGTCGGCGAGCGCGATCATCGCGTCGAGGCGAACCTCGCCGTTGCAGAGCACGCAGGGGTTGGGCGTCTCGCCGGCCGCGTAGCCGTCGATGAAGGGCCGCACGACCCCGTCGCGGAACTCGGGCTCGAGGTCGAGCGTCAGGTGCGGGATGCCGAGCGAGTGGGCCAAACGGCGCGCGCGCAGCACGGCCTCGGGCGAGCAGCAACTGCGCTCACCGTCGGTGGCCTGGTCTGCCCACAGCTTCAGCGTCACCGCCACCACCGCGGCGCCGCGCTCGCGCTCCAGCAGGGCGGCGACCGCGGAGTCGACGCCGCCGCTGAGCGCCACCAGCACCCGCTCGGCCCCGCCCGGCGCCGCGGCGAGCAGCTCGCCCGAGCCCGCGAGCGCCGAAAGGGCGCGGTGCAGGGCGTCCGCGGAGAGCTCGGCCGCGTGCCGGTGGGTCGGGGCGAGGCCGCCCAGCTCCTCGCTGATCAGATCTGGGCCGATCGCGGCCGCCTCCAGGATCGCGCGGCCTTCAACCAGCTCGGCGACCGCCGCCGCCGCCGCCCTGCTCGCGGCGCAGCCCTCGGCGTCCTGGCTGACGCGGGCGATCGCAGAGCCGTCGCGCTCGAGCGAAACCCGAATCAGGTCTCCGCAGGGAGCACCTCCGGCCGCGCCCGAGACCGAGCCCGCCCCGGCCGGGCCGCGGCGAGAGTCATCCCCCAGGTAGTGCTCGATCGCTTCAGCGGTCATCGCCACAAGAGTAGGAGCACCGGGCCGCCTAAGTAGGTGGGCACCAGCCTGCCGTTGCCGCCCCTGCTTGGAAACCCGATTGAACAGGTGGGTGTCTACCCGGAGAAACCACGGTGGGCGCCCCCGGAGATCGACCCCCAAGCACATGGTGTTGGGTTTTATTGGGACGGTTCGCGAACAAGCTCGAACCCTGCGAGAAGTCTAGCCCCAGACCCGACCGCTAGAGCTCGGTCAGCCCTTCGACCTCGGTCAGCTCCCACGAGGAGACGAGGCCGTCGCGCAGCCCCAGGTCGATCGTGACCGCGCTGGTGTCGCCGACCTGGTCGGACTCCCGCCACACGTACTGCAGCTCGGCCGCGACCCTGACGCCGCCCGGCACCGGCTCGATCTCGAGCGGCACGTAGCGGCGGTAGATGTGGTCGAAGCCCTTCGCCGACCACTCCAGCGCCGCCTCGCGTCCGCGGTGGACGGTGCGCTCGGTGCGAACCTCGACCTCTGGGTGGACGAGGGCGCCCAGCGCCTCGCTGTCGCCCGAGCTGAGGGCGGCCAGGAAGCGGCGGACGACGTCGTCGGCGCCCTTGGGCTTCGGGGCGGGCGCTACTTGCGGAGCTCCTTCAGGAAGTTGCTGGGCCGATCGCCCAGGCTGGCCTCCTTCAGCGCGCCGAGCGCGACCGCGAGCAACCCGAGAGCGATCAGCACGATCGGCCAGATGCCGAGCTTGTCCGGCTCCGGCGTCTCGTCGTCGAGGTCGAGGCCGACGATGAACAGGAACAGCACCAGCCCGACGGCGCCGACGTAGACCGGACCGCGCGTCCCGACCAGGGTCCCGAGGCCGACCAGCCCGAGCGAGATCAACAGCAGCAACACATCCCACGCGGCGGAGGTCTCGACGATCGTGAACTCACCGAAGCCCAGGGGGCCGGCGAAGGTCGCGATCGAGCTGATCCCGAGGCTGCAGGCCAGCACGGCCGAGATGCCCGCGCCGGTGACCAGCTCCGACGCCTTCCAGGCACCCTGGTCGCCTCCGTCGTTGACGACGGTGCCCGTGACGCGGGCGCTCGGCGAGCGGCGCCAGAGGTACAGCGCGCCGGCAAGCAGGATGATCGAGAGGATCCCCAGCAGGCCGCGGTAGACGCCGAAGTCGCGCGTGATCCCGTCCGACAGGACCTCGTTCCAGAGGGCGCTCCAGGCGACGATGGTCGCGATCGAGGCGGCCAGCAGCTGGAACCGGATGCCCTTCACCGCCCCTGCATAGAAGCCGAGCGCGGCCGTTACCCCGAAGGTCCAGAACGTGTTCCAGCTGGATGGCTCGCCGACCCAGTCGACGAACCGGCCCAGCGCCAGCGCCACGAAGACCAGGCCGAAGACGCTGTAGACGGCCTGCCAGGGCCGAACCCCGCCTGTGAACCTGTCGGTGAAGACGCCCTCCCCGTAGAGGAAGAGCGCGGGAATCAGATAGATCAGAAGAAGGACGAAGTCGCTGTAGTCGGCTTCCTTGCGCATTGCGACCATCAGCATCCCGATGCCGAAGAGCAGTCCTCCCAGCTTGCGCAGCACGTCACGCGTGTCGTCAGGTGCGAGCAGGTCTTTCATGGTCTCCCTTACGGTTCGGGTTATTCGCTGGAAGCGGCTGCCAACAGGCTCTTGAGGGCGGTGATGCGGTCGTATGAGTCCTGCACCTGTTCGCGGCTGAGCTTCTCCTGCTTGACCGCCTTGACCACGGCAGCGAGGGCGTCCTCGGAGCCGCCCGCCCCGCTCGAGTAGAGCAGCAGGTCACAGCCGGCGCCCAGAGCCGCGACGCCCGCGGCCGCCGGCGTCGTCAGCGTCTCGATCGCGATGCTCTGCAGGTTGTCGGTGATGACCACGCCCTTGAAGCCGAGCTGGCCGCGGAGCAGCGTGTCGGTGATCGCCTGGACGGCGCTGGCGGGACGGTTCGGGTTCGTCGCGTTCTCGGGCCCGTAGGCCGGGTAGGAAGCCGAGGCCACCATCACCAGCTCCACCCCGGAGTCGACCGCCGCCTGGAAGGGCTGCAGCGCGGCGTCCAGGGTCTCCTGGCGGGCCACGACCTCGGTCGGCGCGAAGTCGGTGTTGACGGTGGCGGGCCCCAGGCCCGGGAAGTGCTTGGCGGTCGCGGCCACGCCCGTCGACTGCAGGCCCTGGATGAAGGCCGACCCGACCTCGGAGACGACGGCGGCGTCGTCGCTGAAGGTGCGCGAGGCGATCGTGTCGGCGGTCTGGGGCAGCTCGACGTCCATCACCGGCGCCAGGTCCACGTTGACGCCCGCTCCCTTGAGGAAGTTGCCGGTGTCCTCGCCTTCAGTTCGGGCGGCGTCCGCCCCGGCTTCGCCCATCTCAGGCGCCGACACGCTCGGAGGGCCGTTGGGAAGCTGCTTGACGTCGCCGCCCTCCTGGTCGGTCATCACCAGCAGCTGGGGGTTGTCGCCCTCGGACGCGGCCTGCTGCAGCTGGGCGACCTGCGTGGCCAGGGTCTGCTCGTCCTGGGGCACCACGAACACCCCTCCTAGCTGCCCCTTGCGCACCCGCCTCAGGAGCTCGCGGTCGGGGCCCGACTTGCCCATCTTGCCGATGATCGTCTGGCCGGCCAGCTTCTTCAGCGGCAGCGGCTCGTCCTCGTCGTCGCCCCCGCCGCCGAAGATGGCGTTCGCGACTACGACCAGGACCACGACGCCCGCGACCGCGGCGGCCCCCACGAGCGTCGCCTGGCGCCTTCGCACGTTGGCCGGCAGGTCGCGGTGACGGCTGCGACGGCTGCTCGAGACCGGGACCTCGGCGGGCGTGTAGGGGTCGTCCTCGAGCCGGCGCTCGCCCGTTTCCGTCGCCGCGGCCGCGCGGTCGCCCCGGCGCTCCTTGCGGCGGCGCCTGCCGATGCTGAAGCGGCGTCGCGGCTTCTCGCGGCGGCGTCGCCGCTCGCCGGTGTCGAATGGGTCCTCACCGGTGTCCGAGGGGTCCTCCCCGGTCCCGGCGTCGGTGCCCGACTCGCCCGTTTCGTAGGGACTCTCGCCGGTGTCGTAGGGCGCTTCCTCGGAGGGCGGCTCGGGCTCCTGCGAGGGGGGCTCCTCGCCCTCGGGGCCGGGGGCGGCCGGGCGCTCGCCTGTCTCGCGCTCCCACCGCTTCTTTCGGATGGCCTCGAAGTCGAAATCCAGATCGTCGGGATCGAACGGCGGGCGGCCCTCCATCAGTCCTCCTTCACCCCCTCGCCGCGAGGCTTGCCCCGTGCCTGAAGCCCGAGCTCACGCAGCTGGCGGTCGTCCACCGGCGCCGGCGCGCCGGTCAGCGGGTCCGAGCCCGAGGCGGTCTTCGGGAATGCGATCACGTCGCGGATCGAGTCGGCTCCGTGCAGAAGGGCGACGATCCGGTCGAGACCGTATGCGATCCCACCGTGCGGGGGCGCGCCGTAGCGGAGCGCGTCGAGCAGGAAGCCGAACCGCTCCTCCGCTTGGGCGTCAGTGATGCCGATCGCGGAGAAAACGCGGCGTTGAACATCCGGGTCGCTGATGCGGATCGATCCACCGCCAATTTCCCAACCGTTCCAGACCACATCGTATGCCCTGGCCCGGGCGCCCCCGGGGTCATCGGGGTCAAATTCGCCGTCCGGCGAGGTGAACGGGTGGTTGTAGGGGTCCCAGCGGCCCTCGTCCTCGTTCCAGCCGAGCAGCGGCCAGTCGACGATCCAGGTGAGCACGTTGGCGTCGGGGTCGATTAGCCCCAGCCGCTCGCCCAGCCGCCTGCGCAGCTCGCCGAGCACCGCGGCGGAGGTCGCCGGTGCGTCGGCGACCAGCAGCAGCACGTCGCCTTCATCCGCGCCGAGAGCGTCGTTGGCCGCCCCGATCTCGGCCTCCGAGAGGAACTTGGCCACCGGTGAGCGCCAGCCGCCGGCCTCGACGACGGCCCAGACGAGGCCCTTCGCCCCCAGCTCCTGCGCGTCCGAGACGAAGCCATCGAGGTCCGAGCGCGAGAACTCCTGCTTGCCGGCGTTGAGCGCGCGGACCAGGGCTCCATCGTCGATCGCCCCCTTGAAGGCCTTGAACTCACTGTCGCGGAACACGTCGGTGATCTCGACCAGCTCCAGGCCGAACCGCAGGTCGGGCTTGTCGGTGCCGTAGCGTGAGATCGCCTCGTCGTAGGGCAGGCGCTTCATCGGCAGCTCGACCTCGACCCCGCCCACGGCCAGCACCGCCGCCAGCAGGCGCTCGTTCAGGTCGATCACGTCCTCGGCGTCGACGAAGGACATCTCGATGTCGAGCTGGGTGAAGTCGGGCTGGCGGTCGGCGCGCTGGTCCTCGTCGCGAAAGCAGCGCGCGATCTGGAAGTAGCGCTCGAAGCCGCCCACCATCAGCAGCTGCTTGAACAGCTGCGGTGACTGGGGCAGCGCGTAGAAGGAGCCCGGCTGCAGCCGGCTGGGGACCAGGAAGTCGCGAGCGCCCTCGGGAGTCGATCGGGTCAGGATCGGGGTCTCGATCTCCAGGAAGCCCTCGCCCGAGAGGAACTCGCGCATCGCCCGCGCCACCCGGTGGCGAAGCTCGATCGCCTCGCGCATGCGGTCCCGGCGCAGGTCCAGGTAGCGATGCTTCAGCCGCGTCTCCTCGCTGACCTCGCCCGAGAAGGACTCGATCTCGAACGGCGGGGTGTCGGCGTCGGAGAGCAGCCCGGCCCCGACGACCCTGATCTCGACCTCGCCGGTCGGCATGTTCTCGTTCACGGTCTCCGGGGAGCGCTTCACCACCTTGCCGGTTGCGGTGAGCACGTCCTCCGCCCGCAGCTTGTGCGCCAGCTCGAAGGAGTCCTTGCTCGCCTCGTCTGGGTCGAAGACCAGCTGCACCAGCCCCGTGCGGTCGCGCAGGTCGATGAAGATCAATCCGCCGTGATCGCGGCGGCGGTGCACCCAGCCGGCGACGAGGACCTCGGAATCGACGCGGTCCGGCAGCACCTGGCCACACCAGGTGTCGCGGTACTCATTGGGCCTGAGTGCAGGGAATTCGTCGCCCATGGTGGGACGGCAGTCTGTCAGCTAGGAGCCGCGGATCTCCTCGACAAGGCGACCCGGATCGACTTGGCGCTGTTCCCCGGTTTCCATCTCGCGCAGGCTGGTCGCGTCACCCTCCAGGATCACCGCTCGCTTGGCCCCCGAGCGGTCGGCCTGCTTCATCTGGCCCTTGCTGGAGCGGCCGGCCAGGTCGAGGTCCGCGGCGATCCCCGCGCGGCGCAGCTCGATCGCGAGGCCCAGCGCCCGCTCGCGCGAGCCCTCGTCGGCGGCGATGAAGACGTCCACCTCGGGCTGGCGCTCGGGCTCGTCCAGCGCCAGCGCGAGCCGCTCTACCCCGAGTGCCCACCCGATCGCCGGCGTGGGCGGCCCGCCCAGCTGCTCGATCAGACCGTCGTAGCGCCCGCCCCCGCCCACCTGCGACTGCGCCCCGAGGCGATCGCAGTGGAGCTCGAAAACGGTGCGCGTGTAGTAGTCGAGCCCGCGAACCATCGTCGCGTCCACCTCGTAGGGGACGCCGGCCTCGTCGAGCAGGGCCCGGACGGCCTCGAAGTGCTCGACGTCCTCTCCCTCGAGGCTGTCGAGGAGGCGCGGCGCATCCGCCATCACCTTCCGGGTTCCCTCGTCGGCCGAGTCGAAGGCGCGCAGGGGGTTCAGCTCCATCCGCTCGCGGACCTCCTTCGCGATCTCCCCCTCGTGCTGCTTCAGGTAGGAGGTCAACTCGCCGAGGTAGGCGGCCCTCGCGCGCAGGGAGCCGAGGCTGCTGAGCCGAAGCTCTATCCCCTCGGCACCCACGGCGCCGAGCAGGTCCCAGGCCAGGGTGATCAGCTCCGCGTCGGCGAGCGGCGAGTCCGTCCCGATCGACTCTGCGTCGATCTGGTGGAACTGGCGGAAGCGGCCCGCCTGTGGGCGCTCGTGCCGGAAGAAGGGCCCCGACGTCCACAGCTTCACCGGCTGCGGGAGCTTGTGCATGCCGTGCTCGATGTAGGCGCGGCAGATCGAGGCGGTGGCCTCGGGCCTCAGCGTCAGCGATCTCCCCCCCTGGTCGGTGAAGGTGAACATCTGCTTCTGGACGACCTCGGTGGACTCGCCGACGCCCCGCGCGAACAGGTCGGTCTCCTCGAAGACCGGGGTATCGATCCTCCCGTAGCCGCCCGTCTCGAGCACGCGGCGCGCGCTGTCCTCGATGCGCTGGCGAACCGGCTGCTGGCCCGGCAGCGCGTCGAAGGTCCCGCGCGGAGCCTTGATCTTCTCGCTCATCGCTGGAGCGACCTTAGCCGCGACTGCGGCTATCGAGCCAGTTCCTGCAGGAACGGGTTCGATTGGCGCTCGGCGCCGAGGGTGGTGACGCTCATGTGGCCCGGGTAGACCGTGGTCTCGGGCGGATGTCCGTCCACCAGCGTGCGAATCGATTCGAGCAGGGTCGGCCAGTCTCCTCCCGGCAGGTCGGTGCGGCCGACGGAGCCCTCGAAGAGGACGTCGCCGGAGAAGATCGCGCCCTTGTCGGGGATCGAATAGGTGACGTGCCCGGGGCTGTGGCCGGGGGTGAAGATCACGTCGATGTCGAGCCCGGCGAGCTGCAGCTTCTCGCCACCCCTCACCGTGTGGTCGGCCTCGTAGTCCTCGAAGGGACCGAAGCCCGGCCAGGGGACGAAGGAGTTGATGTCCGCCAGCACCGGAGTCTCGATCTCCGGGCACCAGACCGGCGCCCCGGTAGCCCTCGCAAGCGGCGCCACGGCCCCGATGTGGTCGAAGTGGGTATGGGTGAGCAGGATGCCCTCGACGTCGAGGCCCTTCTCCTCGATCGCAGCGACGATGCGCTCGGCCTCGTCGCCGGGATCGACGACGAGCGCGCTCTGGGAGCCCTTGGCGTTGAGCACGAAGCAGTTCTCAGCGACTTGCCCCACGGTCAGCATCTGCACTTCCATCGGCAGAGAGGGTAGTCAGTCGCGCTGCTTGCTCTCGGTGCGTTCCTTGGCGATTTGCGCCAGGCGCCGACCGTACATGTAGCGGTCGAGGTAGTAGGACATCGGGATGTAGAAGCACAGCATGAAGGCCGCCAGCCCGAGCGTCGGGGCAATGGGCTCCTTCAGCACGAGGACGAAGATCACGAACAGCAGGCCGGCGATCACCGCGCTGGTCTTGATCGCGCGCGACCAGCTGGGAGGCCTGAGCGGGCGGCCGCCGGGGCCCGACGCGGCCTGGCGCTTCTTCCCGCCTCCGCCGCCCCGGCGGGCCTTTGCCTGCTGCCGGGCCTCGGCCCGGTTCGCGGGCCGGCGGCGGGGGCGGTCGTCGACGCGGCCACCCTGCGTGCCGCGGTGCTTGCGGCGGCGCTTTCTCCTGGTTTGGGCCACGGCCGGAATCTAGCGGGACGGCTCGCCGAGCACCCGTTCGATCACGTGCTCGGAGGCGTCGAAGTCGCGGATTGGCGGGTCGTCGGGGTATCCCTCCAGGGCGGCCGCCGGCGCCAGGCCCACAAGCTCGGCCTCGACCGGCCGCGCCCCGTGCTCGGCCGCCAGCCGCCGCACCTCTTCGACCACCCGGGCCAGCGGGATCGAGTCGGCGTCGTGGACGTTGATCGAGACCTGCGCCCGCTCTCCCTCGCGCGGCAGCCCCAGCGCCCGGACCCCCGGCAGCCCTCCCCCCGCCTCTCGCAGCCGGGCGGCGACCTCTCGCGCGATCTCGGGATTCGGGGTGTCCAGCTCAAGGTTGAACGCCACCAGGGGGCGCCGCGCGGTCACCAGCGTCGCCCCGGCGCTGGGATGGGGCGCGCGCGGGCCAAGATCCGGTTCCAGCTCGCCCGACCCCATCCTGCGGGCCAGCTCGGCGGGGCCGCCGCGGCGGAAGAAGGCGCGCTCACGGCGCTCCTCGTCGGATGCGAGCTCCCCGTAGAGGAAGACGGGGATCCCGAGCTGGGCGATGCCGGCGGCCGCTGCGTGCGCGGATTCGACGGCCGGCTCGTGGAAATCGTCGTGGACCCAGACGAAGGGGCAGACGTCGAGGGCGCCGATGTGCGGGTGCAGACCCTGATGGCCGCGCAGGTCGATCAGCTCCAGCGCGTGCTGCGCGCCGGCGACGGCCGCCGCCCGCAGCTGGTCGGGGTCGCCCGTCAGGGTGAAGACGCTGCGGTGGTGCTGGGGGTCGAAGTGGCAGTTGAGCACCCGGGCGTTGGCGCGAAGCGTCGCCTCGATCGCGTCGACGACGCGCTCGTTACGGCCCTCGGAGAAGTTGGGGACGCACAGCAGGCTCATGGGCAGCCAACCATCACAACAGCAGCTCGCCCTCTCGCACGATCGCCTCCCCGTCCAGCTCGACCGTCGGCTTCACCACCACGCAGTCGAGGTGCACGGGCACCTGGACCTTGCCGCCGATCGCGGCCGACGCGCCGAAGGCGACGTGGGCCGTTCCCAGGATCTTCTCGTCCTCGAGGATGTTGCCGGTCAGGATCGCCTTCTCGTTGGTCCCGATCCCCAGCTCGGCGAGGTTGGTGCCGTCCTCGCCATGCTCGGTCAGCAGCTCCATGAACGCCATGCCCTGACCTCCCCGCGCCGAGGTCAGGTGGCCGTCCTCGACCACCAGCTCGACGGGATCGGTGACGCGGCCGACCCCCGCCATCGAGCCGTCGATCACGAGCGTCCCCCAGCCGCCGGCCGGCGGGATGAAGCCCTCGCCGCAGGGGAGGTTGCCGAAGGCGCCGCTGGCGGTCAACTCGCCTGCGTCGGGGATCGCCGTGCGCCCGCTCAGGTCCAGGTGCAGGTCGCTCCCGTTCGGGCAGCTCACGGTCGCCTCCGAGGCCGCGTCGAGGGCATCGGCCACCGCCCCGCCCCGGCGGCGCAGCTCGGCCATGTCGGCGCTCATCACCCGCGCCAGCATCTCCTCGGTCACGCCGGGCAGGGTCGCGATCCGCGCCCCGGCCTCGCTGGCGCGCTTGCGCGCTGGCGTGTGCGAGAGCGACTGCACGGTGGGGGCCAGCACGACGTCGGCCGCGGCCATCGCCTCGGCGACGGTCGCGGGAGGCTCGCCCGCATGCGATGCCCGCTCGGAGATCACCGCCAGCACCGCCTCGGCCCCGGCGTCGGCGGCCTCGCCGCGCATCGCCTCGCCCAGCCCGTGCGTGGCCGGGTTGCAGACGACCAGCACCTCCTCGCCCTTGTGGACGCCGAGGCAGTCATTGACCACCGCGCTCACCGCTCGCTCGAGATCGCCGCCCATGCCGAAACCCTACGGGGAGCCCGGCTACGATTGTCCGCCCCCGCCGGAGTAGCTCAGTGGTTAGAGCAGCGGAATCATAATCCGCGTGTCGGGGGTTCGAGTCCCTCCTCCGGCATCCGAGAAAGCCCCGCTAGGACGGGATTTACGCATTTGGGCGGTCCTCCCAGAGGCCCGGGTGGCAACAAAGTGGCAACACGGGCGGCCACGGAGTGGATAGCGAGATCGCTACTCCGACAGCCCGGCGGCTTCGAGAGCGTCTTCCTCAGTGTGGAACTGAGTGATGCGGGCGATCTTTCCGTCGATCACCGTGTAGAGGGTGGCGAAGCGGCGATCTACCGGAACGCCGCTTCCCTTCCCGCGCCCGGTCTCGCTCACGATTGCCAGTATCGCCCCGGAGCCGAGGTCGGTCAGGCGCTCGACCTTGTAGTCGTAATCCTCGAACGTTCCCCGGTAGCGAGTCACCGCCTCCTCGATCGCATCGCGTCCGTGGCTCGGATCGGAGCCCTCTATGCGGGTCATGTCAAGGACGGCGTGCGGGTCCATAAGCGAGAACGCGACCGGCGCGTCCATACGGCGATACGCCTCGATGTGTTCGCGCACCACCTCGACGTTCTCCTCCGACATCGCCTACTCCGACAGCCCGGCGGCTTCGAGGGCTTCCTCGGGCTTGGGAAACAATCGCAGCGAGGCGATCTTGCCGTCGCGGAACGTCCACAGGTAGCCATTCCGGAGCTCGATCTCGCCACTGCTGCCTTTCGGCTGCAGGCGACTCCTCACGATGGCCACGACCTGGTCACCGCTGTCAACCAGCCGCTCCGGCTCGACGGATACCGCCTCAAAGGCCGACCGAAGGTCCTCCCAGAACCCCTGGATCTGCTCGCGCCCTCGATAGGTGCCCCCGCGGATTCCCGGCGAGATCGTCATCTCGACGTCTGGGCGCTGGTCGCGAAACGCCGCATCCCAGTCCCGGCGATTGCTGGCCTCGTAGATGGAACGGACGATCTCGACGTTCTCCTCCGACATCGCCTACTCCTGAAGCCCGGCGGCTTCGAGGGCTTCCTTGGGGTCGAAGTAGTCGCGGTAGCGAACAGCCTTGCCGTTCTTGAAGTCGATCACATATCCGATAGGGGACTCGACGTCCGCCCCACTTGCCTTGCCACGCCCGTGAAGGTGGCCGATTGTCACGAGCCGCTCACCCAGGTCCCGAATCTCCGAGATCTCGACCTTGAACTCTGCGAAAGCCTCGTCCAGGTCGCGCAGGAACTCGCGAGATTCATCGTGTCCGCGAAAGACAGTCGCCTCACCCCCGAACATCGCCGGAAGCGCCAGTTCCAGCACCACCTCGGGGTCGAGTTCTCGCAGCATTGCTTCGACGTCCCGGCGGTTGAAAGCGTCCAATCCCCGCTTGTATGACTCCACGTTCTCCTGCGACATCGCCCACGCAGTATCTCGTTTGCTAGAGGCACGCCGTTTTGGCGGGCGCACAGGGACAGTGACCGGGAGCACACTCCCAAAAAAACGTGGCGCCTGGGACGTTCCCAGACGCCACGCCCTACTCCTGCAGCCCGGCGGCTTCGAGGGCGTCCTGCCGCGGACCGAGCGCAACTGCAGGGGTGGCCGGCGTGTTGGGGTAAGCGTGCCAATGCGACAACCACTTGATCCCCGAGGACATGGCGCCCGAGAGCCGGGAACGGAGAAGTGGCATCCGCACCGGCTTGACGGCAGCGGCCTTCATCCTATGGAGGCCATCTCGTGACGAACCCGGGTTCACGCTTCATTCGGGATCGATTCGGGCTGGCGACCTCGCTGCTCGCGGCGCTGGCGCTGGTCGCAACGCTGCTGCCGGCAGCAGGCGCCGATGCCGTCACAGTCGACGGGCCGCTCGACGGCGACCCCGAGGACACCGCCGTCGACATCTACGGCGACAACGGCCGCGACCAGGTCGTCGTCAGGCTGATCGGCGCCGACACACTCGCGGTCAGGGACGAGCTGGGAGGAGTTCAGGCCGAGGGTGACTGCCAGCAGGCCGGCCCCGCCGAGGCGCGCTGCGAGCTCTACGGCGGCGCCTCGCCCTTCGTCAACCTCCACGGCGGCAAGGACTTCCTCCGCCTCGACCACAGCCTGGTCGAGTACGACTACGAGATCTCCGGCTTCGTCCTGATGGGGGCCGGCAACGACCTGTTTCGGGGCGTGCCAGCCGGCTTCCTGCCTGTGGACGTCGAGGGGGGACAGGGGCGCGACTCCCTGTTCGGGGGCGGGAGCGGCTACGTCTCGCTGCAGGGCGACGAGGGGCCTGACCGCCTGGTGGGCGGGCGGGGCGCCGACATCCTCTACGGCGGCGACGGCGCGGACCTCCTGCTAGGGCGAAGGGGCGGCGACGAGCACTTCGGTGGCCGGGGCTTCGACACCGCCAGGGGAGGCCGCGGCAACGACTCCTTCAGGCACGTCGAGCGAATCCTCGACCGCTAGGCGCAAGAGAAGGGCAGCGGGCGCCTACTCCGACAGCCCGGCGGCTTCGAGGGCTTCGTCCAGCGTGTCGTATTGGTGAACCCGCGTGATTCGACCGTCCTGCACCTCGTAGAGCGTCGTGAGCTCGAGCTCGACCCCCGCGCCGCTACCGCCCCCGACCCCCCGCTGCCGACTCGGAACGAGAACGCAGTCCCCCGCGTCGACGTAGTCGAGGTTCTCGACGTAGTACTCGCTGAAGGGCTCGAGCCACGCCCGCAGGTACTCGAACAAGCCGTCCAATCCGCGGTAGCTGTCGCTGATGTCGAGTCCGAGCCCTATCGCCAGCGTGGTGAGCTCGATGTCCGGCGAGTAGGCCCGTCCGAGCGCCTCGCGGATCACCTCGGCGTTCAAGTCGATCGCAGCCAGGTTGACGCCTTCGAACGGCTCGAACGTCGACCGCACGATCTCGACGTTCTCCTCCGACATCGCCTACTCCGACAGCCCGGCGGCTTCGAGGGCCTGATTTCGGTCCATATGTATCGAGAGCCGAATGATCTTGCTGTTGCCGAAGGTCCAGACGTGGAAGAAGCGGTTCCACACCTCGGCATCGCTCCCTCTTATCCGCCCGCCGTCGCGAACGGCAGTCACCACTTGGGCCTCGTCGGCGTGCATCACTTCTTCGACCTCGATTTGGAAATCCTCGAAGGTCTCCCAGTACTCGCGCAGACTCTCTTCTGCGGCTTCGAGGCCGCGGCTGACTCCAACGACATCCAGGGGAACCTCCGTTTGGTCGAGTTCCAAGTCGGGGTCGAACAACTCCCGATGCACCTTCAACCGGGCAGTTACCCCCTCGTAGACCCGCCGGACAACCTCGATGTTCTCCTCCGACATCGCCTACTCCTCAAGCCCGGCGGCTTCGAGTGCGTCACTCCTGTCGGGGTAGAGGTCAACCGAAACAATCGCTCCGTCGCGGGTGAGATGGACCCAGAAGTACGTCAACTCGACCGGAACGCTGCTCCCCTGGCCGCGAGCGGTGAATCGCATCGTCGCGAGGACTCTTCCATCCATTCCGTCAATGAAATCCAGCGGCTCCATCTTGTAGTCGTCCCAGATCTCGAAGAAATCAGCCCAGAACGCCTTAAGCGCCTCTCGTCCCCGGATGGGCTGCGGGACGTCAATGCCGAGTTGGCCATGAAGACGCCACTCGATTTCGGGATCGGCGTTCGAGAGGGCGGCCTCCCAATCGCCACGATTGAAGGCGGCGTAGCTGTTGCGAAGCATCTCCACGTTCTCCTCCGACATCGCCTACTCCGACAGCCCGGCGGCTTCGAGGGCTTCCTCTCGGGTGAAGTACTCGCGCCCCGTGGCGATCTTGCCGTCCCGGATTGTGAAGACGATCGCGTAGCGGAGGTTGATCTCCGCGTCGCTGTCCTTCATCCGCCCGATGGCGCAGACGAGGGCGACAACCTGGTCCCCTGCATCGATCAGCTCCTCGACCTCCATCCGGCCCTTTTCGAACGTCTCCTCCCACTGGCGGAGGTGGTCGCGCAACGCGTCGGGGCCCTCCATCAGCCCGACGTCATCGAGCGCGCCCTCGGCCGCTCGATAGTTGATGTCCGGATGCCAGAACTCGGCGAGCCCGTCCACGCCGCTCCGGTCATACGCGGGGAAGTACTGCCGCACGATCTCCACGTTCTCCTGCGACATCGCCTACTCCTCAAGCCCGGCGGCTTCGAGGGCCTCGGCTTCGCTCGCGAAGGTGCGCCACCGCACGCACTTCTGCTGGCGCCACTCCGCGTACTGCCAGATGGTGTGCTCGATCGCCGCGCCACTCCCTATGCCGTGTGCGCGAAAACGCGACCGCGAAAGGGTCGCGTCTCCAAGGTCTCTGACCTCCTCGATCTCCACGCTGAAGTCTGGAGCAACTCCGCGCCAGCTCTCCCACCAGCGCCGGACACCGTCGTGGCCGCGGAAAGGGCCGCCCCCCTCCAGCTCCACGAGGCGCGGGGAATACTCGATCTCGGGGTCCGCGAGGGCCAGGACGGCGTCGATCTCTTGGCGGTTGAGGGCGTCAGCCAGACGGTAGACCAGGTCCACGTTCTCCTCCGACATCGCCCACGCAGTATCCCGCGGCGGAGGGGGAGGGTGCGAGGCGAGAACTGCCCGCTCAAGAAACCGCCGATTGGGTCCGCGCAAAGAAGACGCGCGCGCCTGGAGCCCTGGTGACTGAGTGTCTGCACTGCGGCGGCGAGTTCCAACCGAGGCGCCGGGGGCACGTCTTCTGTTCAAGTTGGTGCCGGCACCGCGGCGAGAGTGGGATGGCAGCGCCGGGGCCGTCCGATCGTGAGCAGATAGCGCGGCTCTTCGATCCGTCCCGCGACCCCGAAGATCAGGTGCGCGACGACGACTGGCACCCGGAGCCCGACTCTGCGTGGGTGACGCTGGACTTGTGCAAGACGATCGGATCGCGACGCCGCTGGTACCTGAACCTGCTCGACGAGCCGTCACCGAGGGACTAGCGGTCCGATGCCGGGACATCTGCCGGGAGCACGCTCCCAACAACGTGGCGCCTGGGACCTTCCCAGACGCCACGCCCTACTCCCGCAGCCCGGCGGGCACCCGCGTTCGCTAGCTGCGGGTGCCCGCCCGGTTATTTCAGTTCGGAGCGGGGATCGCTCTCTCCTGGCCTAGGAGCCGCCGTTCTTGTCGTTCGAGTAGTCGGCGCTGCACACGAACCCATCGCCCACCTTGCGCGTCACCTTGGCATAGACGCGACGGGTCTTCGGGGCCACCCACGTCCATTCGCCCCACCCACGGTCCCAGGTGCTTCGGGTAGCGCCGAGCTCGCGATCTGGCCCGGGCCGCTTCTTGAACAGGATCACCTTTCGCCCAACCATGCACTTCTTGAGCAGGTTCGCAGGGGTCGGCCTCGCATTAGGGTCGCGGACTGACACCAAATAGCCGTGCCAATCTCCACCATCCACTTTGCTGTGCTTGTGGGCCGTCACCCTCGTCTTGTAGCTGACGACGTCCTCGGAGGCCGCCGCCCCCGTCTGCGCAACGAGCGCCATCACGCCGACCGCAGCCACGCCGATCAGAATCGCGAATCGCCTGCCCATCTCGTGCTTCTTCTTCGTCTTAGCCCTCATTTCGGGGCCTCCTTCGAGTCGTGGCGTCGGAAACTCCCAACGAGCCGAGGCTCCGGTGCCTTGTTTGACGGCCAGAAGGCTCCTACACGGCGGTACATTTTCGGTACATTTTGGGCCGGGCTAGGCGTGGTCTAGGCGTGGGAGGGCGCGAACCGTCAGCCCGAGGCGCCGCCGAGCGCGATTGCGTCGACGTTCTCCTCCGACATCGCCCACGCAGTATCCCGCGACGTAGGGGGAGGGTGCGAGGCGAGAACTGCCCGTTCAGAAACCGCCGATTGCAGTGAGCGGGGCGGCTGAGGACCGCCCCGCCCGCTTCGAGAATTCTGAATGACTACTGCGTCAGTCGTTACAGGTGTTCGGCAATACGTCGTCAGGGATAAGACCAGCGGCCCCGGCCTGGGCGGTATCACCGAGCCCAGGGCTGCCACTCGGGTCCTGAGCGAAGCTGACGACTGCGGCCCCGAACGAGCCGGGGGACGGCTGGGGTGGTTTCGCGAGAACCGACAAGCTCTCACCGATGCAGGCCTGGTTGGCGGGCTGCGCCGCCGAGGCCGGAGCGGCCACGGCAGCGATGAGTCCGGCAGCGACCACCATCGACGCCGCTGCGATGCGAATCTTTCTCTTCATGACTCTCCTTTGGTTTGGGCCCGAAACCTGGTCTCCAACGAGTCGAGGCTCCAGTGCCTATTTGACGGCCAGAAGCCTCCTACACGGCGGTATATTTTCGGTACATTTTGGGCCGGGCTAGGCGTGGTCTAGGCGTGCGAGGGGACGAAACCGTCAGCCCGAGCGCAGCCGCGCCAATCGAGCGCGCCTACGCGGTATCACGCCAAAGGTGCTGCTTTCCATGCACAGCGCCGCTTTTCGTCCAATGCGGCGGTTGCCTACTCCCAAAAAAACGTGGCGCCTGGGACCTTCCCGCGCGGCCTACTCCGCAGCCCCCGCGGCTGCGAGGGCTTCGCACACGCTACGGCCCCTTCATGCCGAAAGGCGGACGCCCCGGTCATTCCGGCCGGGGCGCCCGTCTTTTCGTGAGCGGTCCGCCTACAGGGAGGTAGGCGCGACCGTTGTGACTAGATCTGGCAATTATCCGCAGGCGCCTCCTCGGGGGGAATGGGGATCGTCAACGCCCCCGTCTCGGGCGCCTTGAAGAACGTGGCCAGCACAACCGTCGGCCCGTTCGTGGGGTTGAAGGCGGAGTGGACGTGGTCCCCACCGGCGTCGACAAACGCGGTGCCCGCCGGGTAGTCACGCTTCGCGCAGTCGTGGGCATCGACGTACGTCAGTTTGCCCTGGGCGACGTTCGCGACCACGGGGCCGGGATGGGTGTGCCACGGAAACTGTGCTCCGGGCTGCACGGTGATCCTCGCCACCACGGTGCGCGAGGCGTCCTTGGCCCTCGCGATCTCGGTCTTCTCGCCATCCACCTTCATCTTGAGCTTGAGGCTTACGTCGTCGGTGAACGTGGCGCGGGTTGGTGTCAACACCTCGGTTCCAATGGGCGGTGGTGACACCTGCGCCGCCGACGGCAGCGCGTTTGCGCCGATCACGACGACAGCGCTCAGCGCTGCAGCTGCCAACGCAGCTCCTCGCTTGCTCTTACCTTTCGTGTGAGCCCTCATTTCGGGCCTCCTTCGAGTCGTGGCGTCGGATCCCCCAACGAGTCGAGGCTCCGGTGCCTGTTTGACGGCCAGAAGCCTCCGACACGGCGGTACATTCTCGGTACATTTGGGCCGGGCCAGGCGTGGTCTAGGCGTGCTGGAGCGGTTTGGGGCGCGAGGCGGTCGGCCGTCAGCCGGAGGGGCAGACCGAGATGTAGTCGTGCTCCGGAGCGATCTCCTCCCACTCTTCGGGCGTCAGGTCGCCGCCCATCAGCCGGCAGGCCTGCCGCCTCCAGGCGGCGGGATCGACCTCCCAGCGGATCGCGCGCCCGGCCCCGGATGCCACGAAAAGGCGGGCGCCGTCGGGGGTGAATCGCGCCGTCACCGGGGTCTCGCCCCCAGGTTCGCCGGTCGTGGCGGTCAGGCGGGGCCCGATCGGCTCCTGCGAGGCGACGTCCCAGAGCGCCGCCGAGTGGTCCGAGTGTGAGGTCGCAAGTGTGTGCCCGTCCGGGGAGAACTCCACTTGGAGAGTGGACGACGTGTTCTGGCGAGCGAGCGGACCTCCCACCCGCCGCCAGCCGTCGGTCGCCCAGAGGAGCGCGCCGCCGTCGACCTCGCCACCCGCGAGCAGGCTGCCGTCGGGGGAGAAGGCAACCGAGCCGACCTCGCCGTCGGAGGAAAGCCTGGCAACCCGCTCGCCGCTTCCGACGTCGAGTATCTCGACTCCGTTGGGACCCTCGCCGGAGAAAGCACCGAACGGAATCGCCAGCTGCGAGCCGTCCGGGCTGAACGCCAGCCCGAGCACGGAGGGAGGCAGGCGCAGCGGCGGTCGAAGCAGCTCGCGCCGGCCGAGGTCCCAGATCCGCACCGCGCCCCCCGCCTCCGCCGCGGCGAGCAGATCGCCCTGGCCGAAGGCGAGCGCCGAGACGGTTTGCGAGTTGAGCGTCTGAGGGCCCCGGGGGCCCCGCGGAGCGCGAAGGAGCGCGCCGAGCTGCTCTCCCGACTCGGCGTCCCAGACCCCGACGCCGCCACCTTCTCCCCCCACCGCCAGCCGACGTCCATCGGCTGAGTAATCGATCGCCACCGCCGCCCTGCCGGGGAAGGCCTCGAAGCTCGCCGTCCTGCGCAGCGTCTCGGCGTCGATCAGCTCCACCCGGCCGTCGAGCCTCGCGACGGCCAGGGCGCGTCCGTCGGGGCTGAGCGCGAACGCAGGCGTAAAGTTCTCCTCCCCGCCCTCGTAGCCGCGTCCGGTCGGGAACGGGCGCCCGAGCCGGCGGTCCCCGGCGACGTCCCAGACGATCACGCGGCCGTCGTCGCCGGCCGTATACAGGGTGCGTCCGTCAGGGCTGAAGGCGTGCCTGTCGGCGACGGCCGCGTGGCCCTCGAGGGTTTCGGTCGCGACCCCCTTCTCGACGTCCCACAGGATCACGCTCCCACCGTCCTCGGAGATCGAGAGGGTACGCCCGTCGGGGCTGAAGGCTTCGGGCTCGAGCGGCTGATTCGTCAGCGTCCGCACCCTTCCAGAGGCGAGGTCGAGCAGGCCAAGGCCCCCGTCGGGGGTCCCGATCGCGAGGGTGCTCCCGTCGGGGCTGAGGACGGACCCGCCGCTGACGGGGTAGCGGCGGATGACGCGAAGCGTATCCGCGTCGAGCGCCTTGACGCCGCTGTCGGCGGGGACCACGAGGCGCCCGTCCGGGGTCATGAGCGGCGCGCGCATATCGACCTCCTGAGGGGCAACGCGGACGGGCTTTCCGAGCGGCGTGCCCCGGCGGGCGTCGTACCGACGCAGGAAGAAGGCGTCACCGGACTCCATAGAGGCGCCCGTCAGCCTCGCGCGGAAGACGGGGACGATCAAGCTTCGTCCGTCCGGAGCGTAGAAGACCATGCCGAAGTTCGCGAACCCTTGGCCGGTGGCTGCGAGATTGCCGCCAAGCGGGGTCGAGCTGCGCACCCGCCCGGTAGCCGCGTCGAGAATCTCCAGCGTCCCCGCTGCCGCCGTTGCCGACGTCCCCAACCCCTCGGGCGGCGCGGGGGAGAGGGCGAGCGAGTCGCCCTGCGGATCGAAGGCGATCGCATGGGCCTCTCCGGGCGCCTGATGCTCGCCGACTACCTCGTAGGTATCGGTGTCGAACAGGGTCACGGTACCGTCTGCGTCGCTGACCGCGAGGGTCCCCCCGTCGGGGCTCAGCGCGAGCGCGAGGATCGACTCGCCGCCGCCAGGGCTGAGGACGCCGATCGCCGCGGGGCTTCGAAGCAGCGTCGATAGGAGGCTGGAGCGGGTGGCGACCGAGTCGTCGATGGCGAGCCCGGCGCTCGCGAGCCGCAGCGCTTGATCGAGGCGCTCCTCGGCGAGGGCCTGGGCGCCGAGGCGCTCGGCGTCGGCGACGGTGGCGGCGCTGCGCGCGCCCTGGCGCTCGGAGAGCGCGATCACCCCGGCGACGACGGCGGCGGCGAGCAGCACGCCGACCCCGGCGAGCAGCGTCCGCAGGCGGCGGTTGGTGCGCCGCTGGCGCTCGGCCTGACGCTCGCCGGCGGCCCGGCTCTCCTCGAGGAAGGAGCGCTCGAGCTGGTTCAGCTCGGGGTCGTGGCTCGCCGCCCAGTCGAGCGCCGAGGCGAGTCTGGCGCCCCGGTAGAGCTCGGCCGGGTCGCGCCCGGACTCGCGCCACTCGCCGGCGGCACCGATCAGGTGCTGGTGTAGGTGGCGACCCTCGGCGTCCTCGGCAAGCCAGTCGCGCAGGCGCGGCCACTCGCGAAGCAGCGCCTCGTGGGCGACCTCGGCCGCCCCCTCGTCGACGGTCAGCAGGCGGCTCTCGGTCAGCACGGCGAGGGCCCGGGCGGCGCCCTCGTCGCGGTCGAGCTCGAGCTCCTCGAGGGGAACGCGGCGGCGGACGAACCCCTCCGCCTGCTCGTCCTCAGCGCCGGCGAGGCGCAGCAGCATCGGGCGCGCCCGCAGCCGCTCGGCCGGACTGAGGCGCTGGTAGGCGTCCTCGGCGAGGCGCGCGACCGCGCCGCTGACGCCGCCGCTTCGCTCATAGACCTCGTAGCGCAGGGTGCGGCCCTCGCGCCGCTGCCAGAGCTCGACGAGGGCCGCGGAGAGCAGCGGCAGGCCGCCGGGCTCTGAGGCGACGTCACCGACCAGCGCCGAGACCAGCCGCGGCTCGACCCGGAGCCCCGCCCGCCGGGCGGGAAGCTCGATCGCCCGGCGCAGCTCGTCGCGGCGCATCGGCCCGACCAGGAGCTGGTTGGCGCTGACCAGGGTCGAGAGCTCGGCGTGCTCGGCGCAGCGCGCGTAGAAGTCGCCGCGGATCGCGAGCACGACCACCAGCCGCTCGTCGGGGTCACCGGCGCCCTCGACCAATGCGTCGAAGAACGCCTCGCGCTCGGCCTGGTCGCGGCAGGCGACGAAGGCCTCCTCGAACTGATCGATCAAGAGCACCAGGCGCTCGCCGTCGGGCAGCCGCTCGAGCGCGTCGGCGATCCACGGCGCCGCGCCCTCGTCTCCCGCCTCGGGCACCGCCCGCGCGAGGGCCCGCGAGAGCTCGGCGAGCGGGCGCTCTCCCGGGCGCATCACCGCCTGGCGCCAGCCCTCCGAGCCCGGCACCACGCCGTCCGCCAGCGCCGGCAAGAGGCCGGCGCGCACGGCCGAGGACTTGCCGCTGCCCGAGGGACCGACGACGGCGAGCAGGGTCGAGCCGACGAGGCGGGCGACGAGCTCTGCGACCAGGCGCTCGCGGCCGAAGAAGTACTCGGCATGAGCGGCATCGAACGGGGCCAGGCCGCGGTAGGGGCAGATCAGCCGCTCGGAGGGGCCCGGCGGCGCGTCGGGCACATAGAACGCACTCCGCTCTCGGACTAGCTGCAAGTCCACGACGTTCCCAGCCAGCTCGGTCTCGGTCGTGCGAAGGCCGGGTCGCTCGCTCATCGCGCGGCCGGCCGTGTTCACGAGCCGCTCAGCCGCCTCCGCCCGCGCCCACTCGTCGGCCGCGCGGTGGATGCGAAGCGGGACCCCGGCGCTCTCCACGATCAGGGTCTCGAGGGGCATCGCGACCCCCTCGGCGGGCGCATAGAGGGCGGCGATCTCGGCCGTCGCATCCTCGTTAAGCGGGTCGAGGCGCAGGCGTTCGGCGACACCGCTCTCGAGCAAGCCGGCGAAGGCGGGCGGGCCCTGCTCGTCGTGCTGAAGGACGCAGACCATGAGCGGCCGACCCTCGGGCGCGCGGGCGAGCGCCGCGGCGGCCTCGAGCACGCTCGGGGGGGCGTCGTCGGCGTAGTCGAACACCAGAAGCCTCGGTCGGTGGCCCGTGCCGGCCTCCGCTACGGTCGCCAGCGCCGCCTCGGCGACCTCGCCACCGCCGGCATAGAGGACCGCGGCGCCCTCTTGCTGGACCTCGGCCGCGAGTTCGCCCACCAGCCGCGTCTTGCCGATCCCCGCCGGCCCCCAGACCATCACGCAGACAATCCGGCCCTCGCGCGCCCGCGCCCAGCGCCTGCGCAGCCAGTCGAGCTCGCGCTCGCGTCCGGCGAGCAGCGGCGAGCCCCCATCGAGCTGGACCGGCAGCTCGACCGGCGGCGGCGCCTCGAGGGCCGGGTCCTGGGCCAGGATCTGCTCCTGCAGGCGCTTCAGCTCGGGGCCCGGCTCGACCCCGATCTGCTCGATCAGCGCCGCGCGGGCCTCGTGGTAGGCCTCGAGCGCCTCCGACTGGCGCCCGTCGCGATAGAGGGCGAGCATGCGCTGCGCGTGCAGAGGCTCTCGCAACGGCTCCTCGGCGATCAGGGCCTCGAGCCGGGCGACCACCTCGGCGTGGCGCCCGGCGGCGAGCTCGGCATCGATCGCCAGCTCGATCGCCCGCATGTGAAGCTCCTCGAGGCGACCGATCTCTGGGGCGGCGAACGGCTCGGAGGCGACGTCGGCGAGCGGGGCGCCGCGCCAGAGCTCGAGCGCGGCGCCGGCTAGGCCGTTCGCGCCGGCGCCTGTCGGCTGGCGAGCGGCCTCCTCGACCAGGGCCTCGAAGCGCAGCGCGTCGACCGCCTCCTCCGCCACCCGGAGCTCGTAGCCGCGACCCCGGGTGACGATGCTGGCCCCTGCGCCGTCGGAGGCCAATGCCTTGCGCAACTGCGAGACGTAGGACTGGAGGTTCTTGGCGGCGCTCGCCGGCGGGTGGTCGGCCCACAGGCCATCGATCAGCTCGTCGGCGGCGACCGTGCGGTTGGCGCGCAGCGCGAGCATCGCGAGCACCCCTCGCGGCTTGCTTCCTCTGAGTGGTAACGACCGGCCGTCGACGAGCGCATCGACGCGGCCGAGGACGCGGATCTGTACGGCCAACTGCCCCTCTTTCCTGAGCAACCGTACAACACGTGCGGCCGCGCGATCTACCGGTTCGATCGCTGCCGGTCTCGGCGCCCAGGGCCGTCGGTGCTCGCCCGTCTACTCGCGCGAGTCGTCAACGGCGCCGGAGAGGTCGCCTCGGACGGCAGGCTTCCAGTCGGGTAACGATCGACGGGGTGGGCAAGGGACGGAAGGTGCTGATCGAGGTCAGCATTGGCTTGGCAAAGTGCGGAAACGCCTGACACTCCCGGGATTTCAGCCGGCTATGAAGGGAAGGCACCGCAGCAGTCGGATGGCCGCTTTCCATTCAACGGAACCCCAGAGCACCCGGGCTCCCGGGGCAACACGGGGGCAACAGAAGGGCCGGGAAAGGCCGCAAACGAGGCCAGGCACGAGGATGGCGGGGATGGCTCCCCAAAGCCAAAACCGGCTCAGGCAAACCCCGCAGGTAGTCAGCCTGTGGGGTCGAGTGCTGACCAGTCAAGAGACACTCTCGAACCCGCGGGATCAGGCTGGTCGACTACGAGCTACGTGTTCCTAGCGCTTGAACCTGAAGACGCGTGTATCGGTGTCGTTCTCGCCGTAGGGGCCGGGGTTGATCGCGGTGACCGACGTGCGCAGCTTGGAGGCGCCGAGGTTCCTTCGGATCTTTCTGCGAGCTGACTTGTTCGGCATCAGGAACACCTCGATGATCTGACCCGCCGGAAATGAACCCGAGTCCACGATCGGACCGACATCCGGGCCCTTCAGCACCAAGGTCGAGGTGGCCGTCACCTGGCACTCCGTCGAGCAAACGAACCTATAGGCGATTCGCTTCCCGAGCTTCAGCTTGCCGGTAGTCACATAGCTGAGCTGGCCCTCGCTATCCACCGACGTCTGTGCGATCGCACGGGGAGGCGCTGCGGACACGAGGATGATCGCGACGCCTGCCGTCACGAGCGCTGCCATCCCGCGTCGAATCAACCCAAGCCGCACTCCAGCCGAGCCGAATGGCCTTGCGCGAGAGCCAGGATGACGCCGATAGGTCATCCGCCCGTCGGCCCAATGCCATGCGAGGCTTCGCCGTTCCCAATGCCATGCTGTGCCTGCGGAGGTGCCTGCGGAGGAGGATCGTTCTGTACCGGCGTAGAAGGACCGTTCGAGCCGCCGGCGCCGCTGCTGCCGGGAGCAGGTGATGACGCGACTGGTTCGCTGGCCGGTTGGATTGCGGCCGGGCTGCGCTTCTTCGTCGTCGCACCTGCGTCCGGGGTGGCGCTCTTCTTTTCAGGCCTCTTTGTCTTCCTCTTCTCAGACCTCTTTGTCTTCCGACTCTTCTCTTGCGCCCCCCCAACGGCTACCGGAGCAGCGGCTGGCGGAGCGGACGCGGCCTCGAGCGACGGCTGGGAAACATAACCGCCGTCAGTGCCCGAGAATTGCTTGACCACCGCAAAGCCAAGGCCAAGCGTGAGAGCTCCGATCAGGATCACCAGCACCGGAACCAGGACCTCGTTCGCAAGGCTTCGCGGAGCGCGTGGCGGCCCGACGTAGACGAGCTCGGTGCCCGGCTCCCGCTCTGTCTTGACTTCAGCAGCTTCCCGTGATGAGTCCACTCCTCGCCTCGCCTCCTGGCACGCAACGCTCTAGGTGGGGTGTGCTCTGGTCTCGAACAAACGTCCACTCCCTAAACAAACTTGCGTGGTCTCACGCACTGAATCTCTTCCATAGGGCCGTCAGTCACCGGGCGCCAAGCCAAGCAAACAAAAACCCGCCGCAGCGGGGTTTCCGTGAGAGCGGCTGATGGGATTCGAACCCACGACCTTCGCATGGCAAGCGGTCTCCAGGTACAGCCGTGGGCTGCCTCCTACCCCGATCCCGCCTCCTGCGGCCCTTGAACTTCCCCACCAGACGAATAGGATCAGCCCCGGCGCGATGGCGCCGAGTGCCTCGATCCCGTCTGCGCCCCGCAATGGACTGAGGGGCTGTACCGGCCCCGGAAAATCACAAGTCAGGAGCCGCGCATGGATGCCTCAGCCTCCAGCAAGCAGACCGCCGCCGATCCCGGCACGGCCAAAGATGGAGCGATCCGGCCCTTCAGCATCGAGGTTCCGCAAGAGGATCTCGATGAGCTTCGCCGACGCATAACCGCCACCCGCTTGCCCTCCAAGGAGCTCGTCGACGATCGCTCGCAGGGGGTGCAATTGGCGACGATCAAGGCGCTCTCGCAGTACTGGACGATGGATTACGACTGGCGCGCGTGCGAGGAGAGGCTGAACGCGCTGCCGCAGTTCATGACGGAGATCGACGGCGTCGACGTCCATTTCATCCACGTCAAGTCGGATCACGAGGACGCGATGCCGCTGATCATGACGCACGGCTGGCCCGGCTCGGTCGTCGAGCTGCTCGAGACGGTCGGCCCGCTGACCGACCCGACCGCTCACGGCGGCACCCCCGAGGACGCATTCCACCTGGTGCTGCCGTCCATGCCCGGCTACGGCTTCTCGGGCGAGCCCACCGAGCTCGGCTGGAACGCCGGGCGCGTCGCGCAGGCCTGGGCGGAGTTGATGCGCCGCCTCGGCTACACCGCGCTACGTCGCCCAGGGCGGCGACGTGGGCGCCGCCGTCACCGACCTGATGGGCCGCCAGGCGCCGGAGGGACTCCTCGGCATTCACACGAACATACTCGTGGCGGCGCTGGCAATCGCCGACCAACTGCCCGCGGAATCAGAGGAGGAACGCGCAGCGCGCGATGCGTTCGCCACGTTCAAGGAGGACGGCTTCGGCTACTTCCTGGAGATGGCCACGCGGCCGCAGACGATCGGGTACGCGCAGCTGGATTCACCCGTCGCCCTGGCCGCTTGGATGCTCGACCACGACACGGACAGCTACTACAAGTTCTCCAGCGCCTTTGTCGATGACGAGCCCGCGGGCAATCTCACCCGGGACCACATCCTCGACAACATCACGACGTACTGGCTGACGGGCACCGGTATCTCGGCGGCGCGGTCGTACTGGGAGGACGGACGAGCCCAAGCCGAAGCGGCTGCGTCCGGCCAGCCTCCTCCGCCGGTCTCGCTCCCGGTCGCCTTCACCACGTTCCCCGGCGAGATCTTCGCGGCCCCGCGCAGCTGGGTCGAGTCGGTCTACCCCGGCCTCGCCTACTTCAACGAGGTCGAGAAAGGCGGCCACTTCGCCGCCTGGGAGGAGCCGGAGCTCTTCGCCACCGAGGTGCGGGCAGCGTTCAGCCCACTGCGCTGATGAAGCGCCCATCTTGAGGCGTTCGATCGCCCTGGCGCGGTAGGCGCTTTGGTGATCCGGGCGGCCTACTCCGAAAGCCCGGCGGCGTCGAGGGCCTGCTTGCGGGTCCCGTACTCGCGACCACGCGCGATTTTTCCATCCCGGATCTCGAACACCGCCCCCATCGTCTGATCCGTGTCAACCGCGCCGCGCCTGATTCGGCCCCCGAACCGAAGAACCGCGACAACCCGGTTCCCACCGGCATCGATCAACTCGACTGGTTCGATCCTGAAGTTGTCGAACAGATCGATCCAATCCTGGACATACGCCCGCATGGCGTCCCTACCATGGATCGGACCTCGGTCGTCTGGCGCACCCTCGATCGACCGGTGGTCGAGATCGTCAGTCCAATGCTCGATGAACTGATCGAGCCCGCCGCGGGCGAGGGCCTCGTAGGCAGCCTCCACGGCGGCGACGTTCTCCCGCGACATCGCCTACTCCCCCAGCCCGGCGGCTTCGAGGGCCGAGTCCCGGTCCAGGTACTCGCGCAGTCGAAGGATCCTGCCCTCGCGCATCTCGAAGACGTGAAAGAACCGCTGGCGTATCTCGACGCCGCTGGTGCGCCCACGACCGCTGATGCTGACCGCAGCGACAACAATCTCGCCCCCGTCGATGATCTCCTCGACCTGGTCGCTATAGCTGCTCCACGCCTCGAGCCAGCGCTCGGTCCATTCGATCAGCGCCTCGTGACCGCGAATCGCGTCGACCTCCTCGACCGGCCGGTACTCGCAGTTCGGGTCGAAGTATCCGAGAACCCACGAGTGGACCTCGCCGCCTTCGGTGATCTGATCAAACGAGGCGTACTGCGCTCGCACGATGTCCACGTTCTCCTGCGACATCGCCTACTCCTCAAGGCCGGCGGCTTCGAGGGCGTCGGCCGGTCCGTGAAACCAGGCATACCGCACGACCTTGCCGTCGCGGACAGTCCACAAGGCCGATTCCCGGCCCTCTACCTCGACTCCGCTCCCTCGCCCGCGTCCCCGGTACCGCACCACCACCGCCACCTGATCTCCCACCGCCCTGAACTGTTCCGGCTCCATTTGCCAGGTCTCCCATCCTTCGAAGACCTTTTCAACTGCCCGGCTGAACGCAGCGAGGCCGCGCCGGGTTCCGGGTTCCACCGCCCGGTCGGGATTGACGTACTCGATCTCCGGGTTCATGAGCTCGGTTGGTCCAGGAAGCTCGTCACCGGACCAGGCGGCATAGAAGCGCCGCACCACCTCGACGTTCTCCTCCGTCATCGCCCACGCAGTATCTCGCGACCTGGGGGGCAACCCCGGCGCAGTTGACTTGATCGTTCCGTCCCGGATTATTGCTTCGCCGTCGATCGCGAAGTGGAGGCGATCGTGGGTCTTCCAGCCGGTACCAGGAGTTCGGCTTTACCCCGCACCCGCCTTAAGCGGCTACGGCTTGGCGTCGTCATCGTCACCGGGCTGGCGACGATGTCGTCGGTTCGAGTTGCGGCGACGACCCTCCCCCGCCTCCCTTCGCGGCGGAGACCACGCCGATGTGCACGATCCTCTGTGACGCGTACGACAGGTTCCACATCGACGGCCGGTGCTCGACCACGGCCACCAGACCCTCAAGCGGGTCTGCGCTGCGCTCACGGTGATTCGCTCCGAGCTGCAGGCGCAGCCGCGACCTCACGGTCGAGGGCCTTCAGCGCGGTCACGTAGATCTCGGAGAAGGAGGGGAACGGCTGGATGGTGTCTCGCAACACCTCGAGCGGGACCTGGGCGCGGATGGCCAACGTCGCCTGCTGCACCCACTCGCCGGCCTCGGGCCCCAGCGCGCAGACCCCGGTCACCCGCTCGCCGTCGCTGAACAGGGTCAAAAAACCGTTGGACTCGGCGTAGGCGCGGGTGTAGGTGGAGGTCTTGGCGATCTCGGACAAAGGGGCAGTCGCGCTGAACGGCCCCTCGGTAGCGCCGGCCGACGCCGCCTGCGGGTCCGTGTAGACGACCCGCGGCACCGCCTCGAAGTTGGCCTCCCGCGGCTCCCCCAGGATGTTCGCGGCGACGACCTCCCCTTGGTACTTGCCGACGTGGGTGAACGGCCAGATGCCGGTGACGTCGCCGATCGCCCAGAGACGCTCGCCGGCGGACAGTCGCGCGTCGACCGGGACCCCGTGGGCATCGGCCTCGATTTCGACGGTCTCCAGGCCGATTCCGTCGACCCGCGGTCGCCGGCCTGTGGCTACCAGCAGGCGATCGCCTCGCAGCTCGCGGCCGTCCACCTCGAGCACGTAGTCCTCGCCCTCGCGCCGCGCCGCGCTCGCCTGGGCGCCGAGGACGAGGTCTACGCCTTCACCGCCTAGGACCGCGGCGAGCGCCTCTCCCAGCGGCGCGGGCTCGCGTGCCAGCAGGCGCTCGGCGCCTTCAACGAGAGTGACCTCGCCACCGAGGCGGCGCACCACCTGGGCCATCTCGACGCCGACCGGCCCGCCCCCCAGCACGAGCAGGTGGCCGGGCACGGCCTTCATGCCGGTCGCCTCGCGATTGGTCCAGACGCCATCCAGCTCGCGCAGGCCAGGGATCGGCGGCACGACCGGATCGGAGCCGTTCGCAAGGACGATGTGCTCGGCCGTGTGGCGCACGCCGTCGACCTCCACGGCGCCCTGCCCGGCGAGTCGCCCGCTTCCGCGCAGCAGATCGATTCCATGATCCGCCAGCCAGCGCTCCTGGCCGGCGTCGGAGTAGTCCGAGACCTGGAAGTCGCGCCAGGCGAGCGCCGCCTCGACGTCGACCTCCGCGCTTGCCGCCGCCTCGCGCGCGGCATGCACCGCCTCGCCCGGCCGCAGCAGCGTCTTCGACGGGATGCACGCCCAATAGGAGCACTCCCCTCCCACGAGCTCGCGCTCCACCACGGCCACGTTCAGGCCGCCCTCCGCCAGCTCGCCGGCGCAGTGCTCGCCCGGCGAGCCGCCGCCGAGGACGATGACGTCGTAGTCCGCGCTCATGCCCGCTCCCTACTTCGCCAGGACACCATCCATGTAGCTTCTGGCGTCCTGGTCCGCGTCCTCCGGCGACCGCCCTTCCTCACGCGCGACGATGTAGGCGGCGTAGAACCCCGACCAGTGGTGCTTCGGGGCGCTCGCCTCGTAGGGGCCGTGGTGCTCCTCCGCCTCTTGCAGCAGCTCGCTCAGCTTCTCGACGTCCATGATCGGTCCTTTCGTTCGTTGCGCTCCTCAGCGTCCCGGCAGGCGCTCGCTGATCTCCTGGAGCAGCCAGCCGTTGCCGTCCGGATCGCTGAACTTGGCGAATGAGAAGTAGGAGCGCCGTTCCGGGTCGGGGCCGGGCTCGAACCCCGCCTCCCCCCGATGGAACACCTCGCTGACCTCGACGCCATGGCCGATGAGCTCCTCACGCGCCGCCTCGACATCGAGGACGGCGACCTCCAGGCCCTCGACGGAGCCGGGCTCGGCCTGCGTGAGGCTCGTGCCGAACCCGATCGAGCAACCGGAGCCGGGTGGCGTGAACTGGACCACCCGAGCCTCCTCGCTGAATTCGATGTCCGCATCCAGGCGCCATCCAAGGCCTTCGTAAAACTGCTTCGCCCGATCGACATCGGAGACGGGCAATGTGACGACCTCGAGCTTGAACTCCCCGGACTTGGGCGGCGCGCTTGCCGTCGCGCTGTCACTGGTTGCGTCGGTGGTGCTCATCCTGACCTCCGTAAATAGCTCCTCACGAGTCGAGACCCCCGCAACGGGGCGTCCCCAAGCACCCTATACCTCAAACGCCGGTGTTCAAGCGGGGTCTTGACCTGGCTTTGGCGACCCAATCCATGGCGATCCGTTCGACGCGGGCGGGGCTGAACGAAAGGGATTTACCTAAGCAGCTCACGGGACTCAGAGCCTTTTGGCTATGGGTCAGCGCGACAAAGCGCTTGATCGGCGGCGCCGGAGGCGGTTCACTTCCGCACCTCGACGTCGTCCAAGGAGCGAGAGATGCCGATCCCAGTGCGTTTGCACCGCAGCGAGCTGTGCGTCCCGGGCACCAGCCTGCCGATGCTGAACAAGGCGCCTGGGCTGGGGGCCGACGTGGTCATGCTCGACTTGGAGGACGCGGTCGCGCCCGACGACAAGGTCGCGGCGCGCGAAAACGTGATCGAGGCGCTTCGCGACCTCGACTGGAGCGGCTGCACGGTGACCCTGCGCATCAACGGGCTCGACACCCACTACTGCTATCGAGACATCATCGACGTGGTCGAGGCCTGCGGCGACGTGCTCGACACGGTGCTCGTGCCGAAGGCGAGCTGCGCCGGCGACATCCACATGGTGGCGACGCTGTTGACCCAGATCGAGGACTCGATGGGATACGAGGACAGGCTGGGGATCTCGGCACTGATCGAGACCGCGCCCGGAATGCTGCGTGTGGAAGAGATCGCCGCCGCCTGCCCCGAGCGTATGGAGGCGCTGATCTTCGGGGTCGCCGACTACGCCGCCTCGATGCAGAGCCAGACGGCCTCGATCGGCGGCTCGGACCGCAACTACGCGGTGATCACCGACGCCAACGGCAGCGAGCATCGCGACATGCACTGGGGCGACCAGTGGCACTACGCGCTGTCGCGGATCGCGGTCGCCTGCCGGGCCCACGGCCTGCGGCCGATAGACGGTCCCTTCGGCGACTTCAGCGACGACGAGGGCTACCTGGTCGCGGCCCGGCGCGCCACGATCCTGGGCTTCGAGGGCAAGTGGTGCATCCACCCCAGCCAGATCGAGCTGGCCAACGACGTCTTCTCGCCCGACGACAAGCTGATCTCGCGGACGCGCCGGATCATGGAGGCGATGGACGAGGCCTCCCGGGACGGCAAGGGCGCCGTCTCGCTGGACGGCCGCCTGATCGACGCGGCGTCGCTGCGCATGGCCGAGCACCTGCTGACGAAGATCGAGCTGATCGAGGAGCGCCAGGAGCGGAAGCTCTCGTCGGTGCCCGCCTGAGGTCCGCGCGCACCGAAACGGTCTCACGGGCCTCGGACTCGTGGCATCCTTGTCCGCGTGACGAGGCCCGTTTTCCTTGGAGTGGTGGGCGACTCGGCCGCCGGCAAGACGACGCTGACGCGCGGCATCGTCCGCATCCTCGGCAGCCACGGCGTTTCCTACATCAGCGGCGACGACTACCACCGCTACGGACGCCGGCAGCGCGCGGAGCTCGAGATCACTCCGCTCGACCCCGCGGCGAGCCACCTCGACATCATGAGCCAGCACCTCGAGCATCTGCGTTGCCGCGAGTCGATCCTGAAGCCCGTCTATGACCACCGCAGCGGCAGCCTGGGAGCGCCCGAGTACGTGCGGCCGAACCCGTACGTGGTGGTCGAGGGACTGCTGGGCTACCACTCCGAGCAGCTCCGCGACGCCCACGACATCCGCGTCTTCCTGGCGCCGCCCGAGGAGCTGCGGAGAACCTGGAAGGTCACCCGCGACTGCACCCGGCGCGGCTATACGACCCACGAGGTGCTCGCCGAGCTGGACCGGCGCGAGCGCGACGTCGAGAACTACATCCGGCCCCAGCGGGCACACGCCGACATAGTCGTCTCCTTCATTCCCAGCATCGGCGAAGAGTCCAGCAGCCCGAACCCCGAGCGCCTGGACGCACACCTGATCCTGCGCGACACCCTGCGCCACCCTGACCTCTCCCCCATCCTCGGCCCCGACGGCGAAGGGCCGACGCTGATCAGGCGCGAGCGGGAGTCGCTGCTGCAGATCCCCGGCGACACCGACCCCGAACTTGCGGCCGAGCTGGAGGAGGCGGTGTGGCAGCGGATGCAGTACGCGAGCCACCTTCGCGCGCAGCGGCTGGGCGAGTTCACGATCGGGACCGAGCTCCACCGCTCGGAGTCGCTGGCGCTGGCGCAGACCCTCCTCCTCTACCACCTCGTCTCGACGCGCGCCGAGGTCAGCGCCGGGATCGACCCGCACGACCGGCACCTGCCGGGCGTCACCGGCGCCGACTCAGCCTTGCATACGTGACTTCGCGCCGGCATCCGACGCGCCTCCTCCGCTTCGCGTCCGGGGGCGCTTGCCGGCGCTCACACCTGAGCCGCCCTGACGCTTGCCGCCGAGGCGCTTACGCGCCTGCTGGATCTCGTCGCCGTGCGCGCGAGCGATCGCCTCGCCGGCGGCCGGCGAATGCAGATACTCAGAGAAGGTCTTGACCGGCTCGGAGGCCGGTCCCACGGTCGAGCGCACCACGTACCACGCTCGCTTCGGCAACCCGCCTCGCGGCCGGATCGTCGCAAGCAGGCCGAACCCCAGCTCGGGCTCGACGGCGGCGTCGGACTGAAGCGCGATGCCCAGTCCCTGGCGGGCGGCGTTCTTGATCGCCCCGTTCGAGCCCAGCGTCAGCAGCTGGGGCTGGAGCTGGTGCGAGGCGAAGTAGGTCTCGCAGAGGCGGCGGGTGCCCGATCCCTGCTCGCGCATCAGCCAGGGCCTGGCCGCGAGCTCCTCGACCGCCACCCAGGGCCGATTCGCGAGCGGGTCATCGGGCGCGGTGATGATCACGAACTCGTTGTCGGCGAACGGCTGCCCGTCGAAGGCCGGGTCATCGGGCGGGCGGCCCGAGACGGCGACGTCGGCCTGGTGGGAGCCGAGCTGGCGGAAAACGGCCTCGCGGTTGCCGACGTGCAAGCTGACGTCAAGCTCGGGATTGTTTTCGCGGAAGGCGCGGATCAGCGGCGGCAGCAGGTGCTCTCCGACCGTGGTCACGGCCGCGATCCGCAGGTGGCGGCTGGCGCCGCGGGCGACCTCGCCGGCCACCTCGGCCCCCTGCTGGAGCAGGCCGAGGATGTCGGCGGCGTAGCGCGCGTAGGCCTCGCCCGCTGGAGTGGGCTTCACGTTTCGGCCCACCCGCTCGGTCAGCTTCACGTCCAGCTCGCGCTCGAGCGCGGCGACGGCGGCCGAGACGGAGGGCTGGGTCACGACCAGCTCCTCGGCCGCGGCGGTGACCGATCCGTGGCGGACGACGGAGAGAAACGCCGCGAGCTGGGTCACCGTGACGGCCATGGCTGCGACAGCATATAGATAGGCAAAGCCTTATTGGTTTACGGGTTTTCTTAGCTTGAATTCACACCCTCTCCCTGGCAGGGTGGGCACCTGTGAGCGAGGCTCTGGCCCCCATCTCGCCGCCCGAAAGGCTGCTCTGCGGCCCCGGGCCGACAAACGTGGACCCCGCCGCGCTGGCTGCGATGCGCGAGCCGATGCTGGGCCACCTCGATCCGGACCTGCACGAGATCCTGGCCGAGCTGGTCTCGATGCTGCGCCGCGTCTATCGGGCCGACGCCGGGCTGGTGCTGCCGCTGCATTCCACCGGCACGGCCGGGATGGAGGCCGGCATCGCCAACCTGATCGAGCCGGGGAACGTCGCCATCGTCGGCGTCAATGGCTACTTCGGCCGGCGCATCGCCGAGATCGCGCGCCGCTACGGGGCCGAGGTCGTGGAGGTGAGCGCGGACTGGGGCGAGCACGTCCCGAACGAGCGGCTGCTCGAGGCGCTGGAGAACTACCCGGGCGCGCGGCTGCTCGCGGTCGTGCACGCCGAGACCTCGACCGGCAGCCAGCACCCGCTGGCGGAGCTGGGCGCGGCGATGGCCGACAGCGACACGCTGCTGATGGCCGACTGCGTCACCAGCCTGGGCGGCGTCGAGCTCGACTTCGACGCATGGGGGATCGACTACGCCTATTCCTGCACCCAGAAGTGCCTCGCCTCGCCGCCGGGGATGTCGCCGATCGCTGTTTCCGAGCGGGCGCTGGAGCGGGTGCGCTCGCGTCGCACCCCCGTCCCCTTCTCGACGGACCTCGAGCTGCTCGAGGGCTACTGGGTCGAGCGGCCGGTGACCTACCACCACACTGCGCCGATCCTCCACATCTACGCCCTGCACGAGGTGCTGCGCCAGACGCTGTCGGAGGGGCTCGAGCAGCGCTGGGCGCGCCATGACGAGGCCGGCCGCCATCTGCAGAGCCGCGCGGCCGGCGCTGGATTCGAGCTGCTGGCCGAGCCCGAGCATCAGCTCGCGCCGCTGACGGCGATCAGGGTCCCCGAAGGGGTCGATGGCAAGGCCGCGCAGCGCGCCCTGCTCGAGGAGGGCATCGAGGTCGGTGGTGGGCTCGGTCCCGACGCGCCGGCCATCTGGCGCGTGGGGCTGATGGGCCCGAACGCGAATATCGAGACGGCGGACCGGGTGCTCGACGCCCTCACCAGCGCCGTGCAGAGCCAGGGCGCGGCGGTCCCCGGCTAGGAGACCTGCCCGGATCTACGGGCGTTGGGGGGCGTCAGCCCGTCGCGGATGAGGGGCCCCGCGCGAGGCTGACGCGCCCGACCGTGAGCACTCGCTCGGGATCGGCCTGCGCGGCGATCTCGACGTCGACGACGGCGCGGGTGCGCCCCGCACGCAGGCAGCGCGCGGTCACCCGGTGCGGCTCGTCGCCCGCCAGCCGCAGCGCCTCCAGGTGCAGCGCCGAGACCACCCAGTCCCCGCCCGAGGAGCCACCGTCCGACGGGGCAGCGCTCTCGGCCGCATACCAGGCCGCGGTGTCGATGCAGGTGGCGAGCGCGCCGCCGTGCAGGTAGGTGAGGTCGTCCTCGGCGACGACGGCGAGCTCGCCGGGATCAAGCCTGAGAGTGACGGCGCCTTCCGTGGCGCTCTCGAGCGTCAGGCCGATCGCCTTGTCGAGCTTGGATGCGACCTCGGGGAGCGCCACGGCGCGACCCTACTGGTCGGCGGTGGCGGGCGGCGGCGGGTGCACCCAGGCCGCGGAGAGCGCGAGCGTGACGAGAATCCCCGCCCCGGCGAGCAGCATCGAGGCCTGCATGCTCGCCACGAAGTCGGTGGCGATCATCGCTCCGAAGACGGCTACGCCGAGACCCCCGCCGAACTGGCGGGCGGCGTTGAAGCTGCCCGAGGCGAGGCCGGCCTGGCGCTGCGGCACCGACTCCAGCATCGCGACCGTCAGCGGCGGGATCGCCAGCCCCCCTCCCACCCCGATCGGGACGAGCAGCGCCAGGATCACCGCGATCGGCGTCTCGGCGTCGACGAAGCTGAAGGCGACGAAGCCGGCAGCCATGATCACCTGGCCCACGAGCAGCGGCGGCCGCAGGCCGCGCAGCGCGATGGCGCGCCCGGCGCCGATGTTGACCGCGGTGATCAGCGCGGTCAGCGGCAGGAACATGAGCCCGGCCTCGAGCGCGCTCTGGCCCAGCACCTGCTGGAAGAAGAGGCTGAGCACGAACACTTGGCCGTAGAAGGCGAAGTTGAAGATGAGGCCGATCGCGACCGAGCTGGAGAGCACGGGCGAGCGGAACAGGGAGAAGGGGACCGCCGGGTGGGAGCTGCGGAGCTCGATCGCGACGAAGGCGAGCGCCGCGACCAGGGCGAGTCCGGCGGCCGCGAGCGTCGGCGCCGAGCCCCACCCCTCGTGGCCGCCCTCGATCACAGCGAAGGTGAGAGCGGCGATGGCGATGACCGCGGCGAGCTGGCCGCCGATGTCGAGGGGGTCGCGGTGGCGCGGCGCCGGCGGCGCGTCCCGGATCGCGAGCACGGCCGCCACCGCGATCGGGACGTTGATGACGAAGATCGCGCGCCAGTCGAGCCAGTCGGTGAGCACGCCGCCCAGCACCGGCCCGGCAGCCAGCGCCCCGCCGCCGATCGCGGCCCAAATGGCGATCGCATGGGCGCGCCCCGCGGGGTCGTCGTAAGCGGCCCGCACCAGCGCCAGCGAGGAGGGCAGCAGCAGCGCCGCCGCGACGCCCTGGACCGCGCGGGCGGCGAGCAGCACCTCGAGCGAGGGCGCGGCGGCGCAGGCGATCGAGGCCGCGCCGAATGCCGCCATGCCCAGCGCGTAGCAGCGGTCGGCACCGATCCGGTCGGACAGCGAGCCGCTGGAGAGCAGCAGCCCGGCGAAGAGGACGACGTAGACGTCGACGACCCACTGCAGATCGCTGAGGTCGGCGCCGAGGTCCTCGCCGATAGCGGGCAGCGCCACGTTGACGATCGTCGTGTCGAGGACGATGACGAAGAAGCCGAGCGAAGCGGCGATCAGGGTACGGCGCTGGAGCCCCACTCAGGCGCTGACCGAGAAGCGCATCCGCGCGCGCTCGAGGCGCTCGGCGGCGCCGGTGCCGACGGCGATCGCGGGAGTCACGCACCCCGAGATCGTCGGGTGTCAATCCCTCTTCGCCCAGCATCAAGCCCCGCCTCGCCCAGCATGCGCGCCGTCGTCAGGTACCCGGGCTGCCCATCGGCTTCGAGGTCCACCCGGATCCCATTGCCGCCGATGGTGAGCGCGTCGCAGCGCATGCTCCACCTCCAGCCCTCGACCCGGTCCCCGACCGGGCCGAACCCCGAGCCCGGCAGGATCGAGCTCATCGCGTCGCCGACCCGGGCGCGGATGCCGGCCGTCCCCTCAGGGCGGCGGCCAGGCCCAGCTGCACGCCGGACATGGCGCCAGCGGCGGCGTAGCGCAGCGGCAGGGTCGCTGCCGGTCCGCGGATCGCGACGCCCTCCCGGTAGCGGAAGGGCTGGAAGGGCTTCCCGGCCTCGCGTGCACGCAGAGCCGCGGTGCGCTGGATCACGGCGGGTTGATGAAGGCCGAGGGCGCCATCGGGGCGATCACGGCGCCGCCGTCACCGCGCCGCGGCGCCGACTCGATCGGGCTGCGCGCCCGGACCAGCTCCACCGCCGAAGGGTCATCGACCAGGGCTGCGGGATCGGTGGCCACGCGCGCGTCCTCGTCGCCTGTGATCGCCGCCATCGACTGCAGGGTCCCGCCCGAGAGCAGGTCGGAGGCGTGGGGCATCCCCTTCGGGGGCGTGGTCGAGACCTCGATCGAGGCCTGCGCCAGGCCCTCGTCCCAGCGCTCGTCGGCTGTCTCGGCCGCCATCAGGACCATCAGGTCGGGCGGCAGCGCCTCGAAGCCGGAGACCTGGACGATCTTGACGCCGGCCTCCTTGGCGGGCCCGTCGAAGCGGTCGATCATCCGCCGCACGAACGGGATCTCGCCGGTGAGGTCGAGGTAGTGGGCGCCGCCGGTGACGCACGCCTCGATCACCGGCCCGGCGTGGGGCGTGTAGGGCCCGACCATGTTCAACACCGACTTGGCCCGCGCCGCCATCGCGAGGAGCGAATCGGAATCGGAGAGGTCCGCGACGATCGTCTCGGCCCCGGTCACGCCGTCCTCGGCCAGGATCCGCGACAGCTTGTCAGCGTCCCGCGCGGCGGCGGCCCAGCGGGCGCCGGTCGCGGCGCTCTGCTCTGCGAGGTAAGCGGACACCCGGCGGCCGGTGACGCCGGTGGCGCCGAAGACGACGACGTCGAGGTCGCGCTCGGGCATGTGCAGACCCTACGCGCCGGGGGCCGGGCTTGCGCCCGGCCCCCGGTCCCGCCTGCCTCCCGTAGCTGCCCTTTAGGGGCTACCGGCTACTTGACGAAGGGATCGACCGCGTCCAGAACCTCCTGCATGTCGAGCGTGGGATCGAACGCCTCGGGCGCCGGCTCCTCGCCGTTCAGCAGCCGGATCGCGGCGGCGTGCCGCGCCTCGATCTGGACGATCGTGCCGGCGGTGGCCAGCAGCTCCTTCGACTGGATCGACGGGGCGGCGCCGTTGTAGGCGCTGACCCCGGTGTCCTCGAACGTGCTCGCCAGATCCAGGAACGAGCCCTGGTTCGCGAACGCGTCGCCGAAGTCCACGGCGGGCGCCTTCACCGGCGTGCCGCCGAGGTCGCTGATCGTGGCCGCGAGGGCGTCGACGTGCTCGGCCTCATCCTTCGCGATCAGGTCCACCAACTCGCCGGCGTCGCCGTCCAGGTCCACTTGGATCTTGGCCTGGTCGTAGAACGCCGACTCCAGGTACTCCAAGGTGAGGGCGAAGTTGAGGATGTCGATGTCGCCCATCTCGCCCTGCGCCAGGGCCTTGCGCACGAACGGCCCGACCATGGTCATGCCATAGACGGCGCCGACCGCGATCGCGCCCTTCGCGATGAAGGCGCTGCGGCTCAGGTCCTCATCGACCTGAACCTCGGCCAGCGCCGGATTTGCGATCTGGTTCATTGGATGCTGTTCCCTCATGTCCGTCCTTTCGCTGGTCGTGGTCACGAGACGATGAACGCCTGGACCGAGTCCAGGACCGTCTGGGCATCGGCCGGTGCCGCGAACGGCCCGTCCGGGGTGATCGGCTTGCCCGTGAGCTGGCTCAGGGCGGCCGCGTGGCGGCCCTCGACCGAGTGGATGGAGAGGGCAGCCGCCAGTACCTGCGGGCTCTCGATCGCGGCGGCCTGGCCCAGGTAGGCGGCGGCGCCGAGGTTCTCGACGTCCGTTGCCGTCGCCAGGACCGTCTGCGCGTCGGAGAGGTCGAACTGCGTCTTCGGCTTCGGCGCCGGCTTGCCGCCGAGCGACTTCGCCGTCGAGGTCAGCGCGACAACGTGCTGGTTCTCGGAATCGCCGAACTTCTGGATCAGAGCCAGGTCGTCGCCCTTGAACAGGCCGCTCTTGGCGACCTCGTCGTAGAAGGCCGCCTCGAGGTACTCCAGCGTCAACGCGTAGTTGACGATCCCGAGGTCGCCCTCGCCGAACTGTGCAAGGGCGTCGTCGCTCGCGGTGGTCTCGGTCGTGCTGGTCGTGTCCTCGTCGTCGTCATCGCCGCACGCGGCGACGAGGACGGAGAGGCTCGCTGTGCCGCCCGTCAGGGCCATGAACTTGCGGCGCGATACCGGGTCCTCCAGGACCTTCCGCGCGGCGGAGCCCGGGGGCCGGCGGGTGGGTGACTGTGCGCTGCTCATACCGCTCCCATCTGTCGTCAGTCCGGCAGGCACCTCCCCAGCTCCTGCCCTGTCACATGCCCTTCGCAGGTATTCGGTAGGTGGATCAATCTGATCCAACCGGCCGCCCACTCCGAACCACCGCCGACGAACGAGGTGGCGCGAGCCGCCTGACGAGCGACAGAAGGAGGAGCGATGCCGAACATCGGACCACTCGAGATTGCGATCGTGCTGATCGTCGTACTGGTCATCTTCGGCCCCAAGCGCCTGCCCGAGCTGGGCAAGTCGATGGGCCGCGGGATCCGCGAGTTCAGGGGATCGATCAGCGGGGAGAAGAAGGAAGACGAGCCGAAGCCGAGCCTTGAAGCGGCCGATAGCCCACACTGAGGAAATCACGCTCGTCGAGCACCTCGACGAGCTTCGCTCCCGGCTGATCGTCTCGCTCGCCACCTTCGGCGTGGCGCTAGCGCTCTGCTTCTGGCAGAACCACCTGCTGCTGGAGATCGCCAACGCACCCCTGCCTGAAGGCCGCGAGCCGATCACCTTCGGGGTCGCGGAGCCGTTCACGACGACGCTGACGATCTCGGCTTACGCCGCGATCCTGCTGACGCTGCCGGTGCTGCTCTATCAGGTCTACGCATTCGCCCTGCCGGCGCTGAAGCCGCGCGAGCAGCGCACGGTGTTCCCGTTCCTGCTGCTGGCGCCGCTCCTGTTCGCGGCCGGCGTCGTGTTCGCCTACTTCGTGGTCACGCCCGCGGCGACGGACTTCCTGCTGAATTTCAATGCCGACGACTTCAACATCGAGATCCGGGCGCGCGACTACTACAGCTTCTTCGCGCTGTCGTCGATTGCGGTCGGGATCCTGTTCCAGATCCCGATCGGCGTGCTGGCCGTGACCCGGCTCGGCATCTTCACGCCGGCGCAGATCGCCGCCAACCGCCGCTACGCGATCCTCGTGATCGCGGTGCTGGCGATGCTGTTGCCGGGCACCGACCCGATCACGATGGTGATCTCGATGGTGCCGCTGATCTTCCTTTTCGAGGGCAGCCTGCTGCTGGCTCGCCTGATTGGTCCGCCGCGGGAGCGATCGGAGGTCCGCTACGTTGAGAGCTGATGAGCCGCGCCGGGCATCGACGAAGGCTGCTGCGCCGCCTGGTGGCGGCGTCAGTCGCCTGTGCGGCGCTCTCGCTCGCGGCATGCGGCGAGAAGGATGAGCCCGACCTCTCCACGGTGACCGTCCCCGCCGAGACCACGACGGTGCCGACGACGACCGAGCCCACCCCAACGACGCCGCCACCGACTCCCCAGGGCGGCACCGGCACCAAGACCGCGCCCTAGCGCCCTCCCGGCCGGGCCTTGGGCTCGAATCCGGAGCAGCTCTCCACCGGCAGGCGCGGGTAGCGGGGGAAATCCGGGTCGGTCCGCGAGCGCTCGCAGAGGGAGAAGACGGAGCCCCGCGTGTTGGGCACCAGCCGCTGGTGCCGGCAGCCGTCGCAGAGCCCGGCGGGGGGGCGGCTCACTTCTCCTCGGCGTCCTCCGCGGCCTCCTCCGCCACCTCGGCCGCGTCCTCGGCCTCCAGCGCCGCGCGCTCGGCCTCACCCGCGGCCAGCTCGGCATCCGCGGCGGCCTGCTCGATGCGGCCGGCGGCGTCATCGAGCGGCCGCGCGCCCTCTGTGCCCGTCGCGGTCGCCGCCTCGCCGAAGATCACCCGCCGCAACCCGTCCGCCACGTATTCGCCGCCGCGTTGCGCCCGCTCGATGGGCTCGGTCAGCCTCACCACCCGGCCCAACAGCTCGTTCATGCGCTCGGCCTGGTCGAGAGCGCTGTCGGTCTGGCGCTGCATCGCCTCGAGCTGGCGGCGCGAGACCTCCATCAGCTGGTTCACCTCCTCCAGGCTGCGGCGCGCGGTCAGGGGCAGCTCGATCAGCGCCACGACCGCCTGTACGGGACGGGTGACCAGCTCGGTCAGCACGGTTCCAGCGTAGTTCACCCGCACGGCGGCGGCGCTCGTTCGCACCCGCCCGGGCGCTCATTACTTCACTTTGTATAGTCGGGGGGTGCGGACATTTCGCCGGCTGCTCGGCTTCCTGCGCCCGTATCGGCGCTCGCTGATCTTCTCCCTCGCCCTGGCTTGGCTGGCGATGGGCGCGACGGTGCTGATCCCGCTGTTGGTCGGGAACGCCGTGGACGCGATCAAGAACGGGGATCGCGACGAGATCCTGCCGCTGGCGCTGGCGCTGCTGGGGGCGGGGATACTGCGCCTCGGGTTGACGGTCGGCCGCCGCCTGATCGCGGGCAGGGTCTCGCTCAACGTCGAGTACGACCTGCGCCAGCGCTTCTACGAGCACCTGCAGAAACTGGAGCTCGGCTTCTTCGACGGTCAGCAGACGGGGCAGCTGATGTCGCGCGCGACGGTGGACCTGCAGTCGATCCGCTTTTTCCTCGGCTACGGGCTGATCTGGGTCAGCCAGAGCGCCCTCACCATCCTCTTCGCCGCGACCGTGATGATCGTGCTCGACCCGGTGCTGGCGCTGCTGGCGCTGGCGCCGGTCCCGTTCCTGATCGCCACCGCGACGCGCTACAGCCGGCGCAACCGACCCGCCGAGCAGGAGGTCCAGCAGCGGGTCGGCGAGCTGACCGCCGGGGCCGAGGAGAGCATCTCCGGAATCCGCGTGGTGAAGGCGTTCGCGCGCGAGGGCCACATGCTCGCTCGATTCAACCGGGCGGTTGATCGTGTTTTCGAGCAGAGCATGTTCACCACCAAGCTGCAGGCCTTCTACACGCCGCTGATGGGCTTCCTGCCCAACATCGGGCTGGCGGTCGTGCTGCTGGTCGGGGGCCGGCAGGTGATCAACGGCAGCCTCTCGCTGGGCGACTTCACCGCCTTCTTCATCTACCTGCAGCTGCTCTCGGGACCCGTGCGTTGGCTGGGGATGTCGCTGAGCATGGCCCAGCGGGCCGTCGCCTCCGGCAACCGCATGTTCGAGATCCTCGACCGCGAGCCGACGATGACCAGCCCGCCCGGCGCGCCGGCGCTGCCCGCCGGCGGCGGCCGCGTCTCGGTCCAGGACGTGAGCCTGCGCTACGACGGGGCTGAGCCCTCGCTGTCCGGGGTCAGCCTGGAGGTCGAGCCCGGGCGCACGGTGGCGCTGGTCGGCCCCACCGCCTCCGGCAAGACCAGCCTGGTCGGATTGCTGGCGCGGCTCTATGACCCGAGCGAGGGCCGGGTGCTGATCGACGGCGCCGACATCCGCGAGGTGGACCTCGCCTCGCTGCGTCACGAGATCGCGTTCGTCGCCGACGACAGCTTCCTCTTCTCCGACACGGTTGCGGGCAACATCGCCTACGCGAACCCGGGCGCCACGCCCGAGCGGATCGAGCAGGCGGCGAGGCGGGCCCAGGCGCACGGCTTCATCAGCGAGCTTCCCGATGGGTACGACACGGTTGTCGGCGAGCGCGGGCTGACGCTGTCGGGCGGGCAGCGCCAGCGCGTCGCGATCGCGCGCGCGCTGCTGGCCGAGCCGCGAATCCTGATCCTCGACGACGCAACCTCGTCAGTGGACGCGCAGACCGAGTCCGAGATCAAGCGGGGCCTGCAGGAGGCGATGGCGGGACGCACCACCTTCGTCGTCGCCCACCGGCTCTCGACGATCTCGCTGGCCGACGAGATCGTCGTCCTCGACCACGGCCGCATCGTCGATCGCGGCACGCACGAGGAGCTGCTGGAGCGCTGCCCGCTCTACGAGGAGATCGCCGAGAAGGGACTCGAGGACTCGGTCTACCTGCAGCGTGACCTCGAGGACCGCGAGGAGTTGGCGCGGCTGTGAGCGAGCGGCGGACACGGACACCGCAGGACGGGAACGGGAGTGATCCGCGCGAGCGCCAGGTCGACGAGGCGTTCGAGGCCGAGCAGCGCGAGGAGGGGACCTACGAGCATCAGGACAACCGGCTGCGCGCCGTGCTGCTTCTGTTCGGCTCGCTGTGGCGGCTGATTCGCGGCGAGGATCAGCGGGGGCGCAAGGTGCGCTGGCTGCTGACCCTGCTGCGGCCCTATCGCAAGCAGGTGGCGGGGATGTTCGTCGGCCTGCTGATCTCCACGGGCGCGGCGCTGGCGCCGCCGGCCCTGGCCGGCCTGGCGACGGCCGAGATCGGCTCCGACAATCCCTCGTTCTCCCAGCTCAACCTGATCGTCGCCGCCTTCATCGCCGTCGCGCTCCTCTACTGGGGGGCGAGCTACGTGCAGACCTACCTGGTGGGCTGGGTGGGCGAGCGCGCGCTCCAGGATCTGCGGCTGCGCATCTTCGAACACCTTCAGAAGATGTCGATCGGCTTCTTCACCCGCAACCGGCCCGGGGTGCTGATCTCGCGGATCACGAACGACGTCGACGCGCTCAACCAGCTGATCAGCACGGGGATCGTGACTCTGTTCCAGAGCATGCTGACCCTCGTCGGGGTGGTGATCATCCTGCTGTTCCTCGACGCGGGGCTGGCGCTGGTGGTCTTCCTGACCTTCCCGCTGCTGGCGATCGCCAGCATCGTCTTCCGCATCGTCGCCGCCAGCGCCTACCGGATCACGCGCGAGCGCATCGCCGAGGTCACCGCCTACCTGCAGGAGAGCCTCAGCGGAATCCGGGTCGTGCGCAGCTTCGCCCAGGAGAGGCGGCATGTGTCCCGCATGGGCGAGCTGAACGAGCTCAACCGCGAGGCGAACATGAAGACCGTCTACCTCAACGCCTCCTACTTCCCCGCGGTCGAGCTGCTGTCGGCCGTGGGGACGGCGGTGATCCTGATCTACGGCGGCTACCAGGCGCTCGACCTGAGCGGTGACGCTCGGGCCGAGCAGATCGGCGTCGTCGTCGCCTTCGTCGGCTACCTCGCGACCTTCTTCGACCCGATCCAGCAGCTCTCCAACCTCTACACGACCTACCAGCAGGGGATGGCGGCGCTGGACAAGATCTTCGACCTGCTCGACACCGACCCCGACCTGACCGACAAGCCCGGTGCGATCGACCCGCGGCCGCTGCGCGGCGAGATCGAGCTCGACGGCGTCTGGTTCTCCTACGGGCGCGACAAGGTGGCCGGGGTGAGGCGCTCATCGGGTGCCAAGCGCGGCGAGGCGGCCGCCGTCGACGAGCGGGCGGTTGACGACGACGGCGGGGACTGGGCGATGCGCGACGTCTCGGTCCACATCCCCGCCGGCGAGACGCTGGCGCTGGTGGGCGAGACAGGCGCCGGCAAGAGCACCTTCGCGAAGCTGGTTGCGCGCTTCTATGACCCCCAGCGCGGCAGCGTTCTCGTGGACGGGCATGACCTGCGCGAGCTGAAGGCGCAGTGCCTGCGCAGCCAGCTCGGGATCGTGCCCCAGGAGGGGTTCCTCTTCAGCGGCTCGGTCCGCGAGAACATCTGCTTCGGCCGTCCCTCGGCCTCGAGCGATGAGGTCGAGGCTGCCGCCGACGCGATCGGCGCGGGCGAGTTCATCAGGCGAATGCCGGACGGATTCGAGACCGAGGTCGGGGAGCGCGGCGTGGCCCTCTCAGCGGGGCAGCGGCAGATGATCGCCTTCGCGCGGGCGCTGCTGGCCGAGCCGAGGATTCTGATCCTGGACGAGGCGACATCGAACGTGGACGTGCGCACCGAGCGCGCGATCGAGACGGGGCTCGAGCGACTGCTCGAGGGCCGGACCGCGATCGTGATCGCCCACCGCCTCTCGACCATCCGAGGCGCGGACCGGATCGCGGTGCTGGAGAACGGGTCGATCGCCGAGATCGGCACCCACGACGAGCTGATCGCGGCCGGCGGCCGCTACGCGCAGCTGTACGGAACCTGGGCGGACCTGGCCGCCGCCTAGATACGGGCGCCACGCCTGGCTGACGCCCACCCGGTTGTGATCCGGCCGGTTTGTACTAGTGTGCTAGTTCAATGGCACACTGGTCGGAGCACGAGAACCTCCCCAAGCTCGCCCGGGCCGACGATCTTCCCGTCGGGGTCAACCTCGCCTGGCGGCTGCAGACGCTGATCCAGAGCGGACGGCTGGCGTCAAGGGAGCAGCTGCCGGGCGTGCGCGAATTCGCGGCCGGAGCCGGCGTCAACGTCAACACGGCACGGAGCGTCTACCGGCGCCTGGAGGACGACGGGCTCACGGTCTCCAGGCAGGGTCTGGGGACTTTCGTGGCTCCATATGTCTCGGTCGCGCCCACGCTCGAGGAGCTCGCGGCCCAGGTCGCCTCCGACGCGCTCGCGGAGGGGATCGATCCGCGCGAGCTGGCGCGGGCTCTCTACGCCGGGAGCTCTCCGAGCGAACCGTTCGGCGAGCCGCAACCGGCGGAGGACCCCGAGGCGCCGACGTCGGAGGACGAGCGCCGAGCCCGAGGGGCGCTGCGCGGGCAGATCGCCCGCCTGGAAGCGAGCCTCGCGCCCTACCCCGAGGGGCGACCCTCCGAACGAGCGGCGAGCCCGCTGGGACCGCAACCGCACCTGGCGTCGCTCGGCGAGCTGGAGGCGACCCGAGACGGGCTGGTCGCACGCCTGAAGCAGGCGCAGGCCGAGGCCGAGCGCAGCGGGGAACGCGAGAGCCTCGAGCGCCAGCGCTTCGAACAAGCCGTGGCCGATCCGGCGGCGCATCGCTGGGAGGCCGGGCAGCTCGACGAGCTGGGTGAGCCCGGCTGCGGACGCTGGCAGGTGAGGCCGGCCTGGGGTCCGGTCGGCGCGCTGATGAACTGGTGGCGGGTCAAGATCTCCTCCGGCTGCCCATAGATGGTCCAGTCGCTAGCCGACAGGGCGTTTCTTCCGGTCAAGTCGCTGTTCGAGGAGGTCGGCGACATGGTCGTGCTCAGCAGCAAGACCGTCGTCTCTGCGATCCGTCCCCCCTACCCCTTCGGCGGCGAGTTCATCCGGCAGTTCCTGTTCGCGCTGCAGCTCTGCTGGTTCCCGATGACGGTCTCGATGATCGCGATCTGCTTCGGAGCACCCGGGCTGCAGGCGGCGAACTTCCTGTCGCTGTTCGGCGCGCTCGACCGGCTGGGTGGCTTCTTCGTGCTCGCATCGATCCGCGAGTTCGCGCCGCTGGTCACCTCGGTGGTGGTGGCCGGGGTGGCGGGAACCGCGATCACGGCCGACCTCGGCGCGCGCAAGATCCGCGAGGAGCTCGACGCGCTGCAGGTGCTGGGCGTGGACCCGATCAAGAACCTGGTGGTGCCCAGGTTCCTGGCGTTGATGCTCATCACCGGGCTGCTCGATGTGTACGCGATCGTGTTCGGGATCTCTGGCGGGGTGCTGGCCGAGTTCATGTACGGGGAGCCGCTGGGAGGCTTCTGGGCGACGCTGTTCAGCAACGCGTCGGTGACCGACCTCTGGGGGTCGGTCCTGAAGACCACGGGCTTCGGAGCAATCATCGCGATCGTCTGCTCCTACAAGGGGATGACTGCGTCCGGAGGCGCCGAGGGCGTGGGCAGAGCCGTGAACGAGGCGGTCGTGATCGCCTTCATGGGGGTGTTCGCGTTCAACTACGTGTTCACCCAAACGCTCCTGGCCACGCACCCGGAGCTGCAGGTGATCAAGTGACCGGGCGGAAGCCGGATCGAACCTAGGGGCTGACGCCGCCGCCGGGGCTGACGCCGCCGCCGGTGTCGCCAGTGTCGCCGCCGGTGTCGCCGACCCCTCCGCCGGAGGTGTCGGGGACGACGGGGGCGGGTGTAACTGGTGCGGCTGGCGCAACCGTGCCGCCCGAGGTGTCGGCGCTGCCCGTGCCCGTGGTGCTGCTTGCGGTCGTCTCGGAGCCGCACTCCTCGAAGCCGTAGGCGGACGCCGCCGTTGCGGCCTCGCTCTTGGCCGTGGTCAGCTCCTCCTCGAACGCGAGCGTGTCGCTCTCGCGGTCGAGCGCGAGGGCGATCTTCTCGCCGGCCTCGACCTGTGCCTCGAGCGCCGCGAGGAACTCGTCGAGCGTCTCGCGGTCGTCGGCGGGCGGGCCGAGTTCCTCGATGTCGGCGACCACGCCGGCCCGCAGGTCAGCGATCTCACCGGCCGCGGTCACGCCCTGGCCGGCGTCGGCGTACTCCTGGATCGCGGCGTTGGCCTCGGCGCAGATGGCGTCGGCCTCCTCGATGAAGTCCGCCTGGTCGAGCGAGCCGGTCGTCGACGCCTCGGTCGGAATCACGATCGGCTGCTCGGGCGAGTCGTCGCCGCCACACGCCGCGAGGGCAAGTGCCGCAACGATCCCCGCCGCCAGCGCAATGATCAGCCAGACGTGCCTCATCGCGGGCGCAAGGTAGCAGGATGCCCTCCGCAGGCGGCGGGGTTGGCGCTTTTCTCGCCCATAGCGCGAGTTTCGCGCCAATCGCAGGCTGACAGGCGAGGCTGGGCCCCAGGGACTCGAACCCCGAATTCCAGTTCCAGAGACTGGCGTGTTGCCATTACACCAGGGCCCAGTGAGCTGCCCCGGAAGCGTAGCGATGCCGCCCCGGCCCGCTCCGGCTAGTTCGTGAGCGCGCTGAGGTCGCTATCGGCGTCGGCGAGGACGTCCTTTTTGTCCGACACGTCCACCCCGTTCGCCAGCAGCTCGCGGGCGACTCCGAGGTCCTCGGAGCGCTCGACGGAGAGGGCTCCGGCCACCTTGCCGTCCTTGAGATAGAAGACGCAGAACTCGCCGGCGTCGCGGTCGCCGCGCCACACCTCCTCGTCCCACTCGTACGCCGGGCCCACGTACTCGAGCGAGGCCCAGTCGGCGAGGTCGCTGAAGAAGTAGGGCACCACCTCGTAGGGCGCCGGGTCGCCCGGCCATGCAGCGGGCCGCGTGCATCCCCTGCTGCATCGCCACGTCCCAGTGCTCCACGCGCAGGCGGCGTCCGTGGATGACGCTGTCGTAGTTGCAGACGTCCCCAGCCGCGTAGATCCCCTCGACCGAGGTCTGCAGCGTCTGGTCGCAGACGATCCCGCCCGGCGCCTCGTCGGCCACCTCCAACCCGGCCTTCTGGGCCAGCATCACGTCGGGCTTGACGCCCGCGCCGACCACCGCGAAGTCTCCCTCCACGGTCTTTCCACTCTGGGTCACCACCGCCGAGAGATCGCCATCCCCCTCGAACGCCTCCAGCGTCTCGCCGGGGTGAAACTCCACCCCCTTCGACTCCATCCGCTCCTGGAACCAGCGCCCGGCGTCCTCGCCGAACGTCCGCGACAGCGCCACGTCCTCCATCATCACGATCGCGCAGTCGGTCCCCTTGGCCGTGAGCGAGGCCGCCACCTCGCAGCCGATGTAGCTGCCGCCGATCAGGACCACGCGCTCGGCCTTGGCAGCGTCCTCGCGGATCGCGTCGGAGTTGCCGAACGCGCGCAGGTAGTGGATCCCCTCCAGCTCGGCCCCCTCGACGCGGAGGATGTTGACGTTGGCGCCGGTGGCGATCAGCGCATTCTCGAACTCGACCTCGTCACCGCCCTGCAGCTTTGCGGTCCGCGCCTCGGTGTCCAGGCTCATCACGTTCGTCTTCGTGCGCAGCTCGACGCCGTTCTTCTCGTACCAATCGGCCGGGTTGACGTGGGCGTCCTCGCGCTTGGCCTCGCCGCGCAGATACTCCTTCGACAGCGGCGGCCGCTCGTACGGCGGCTCCGGCTCGCGGCCGACCAGCATGATCTCGCCGTCGGCCCCCTGCTTGCGCAGCTCGGCGGCGCAGGTCCCCGCCGCCATCCCGCCGCCTATCAGCAGGTATTCGACGCTCATGACCCGTCGCCGTCAGGCCCGAAGAAGGCCTTCAGGTCCTCCTCGACCGTCGGGTCGAGCACCGCCAGCACCTCGTCCCCCGCCTCCAGCACCGTGTCGGGCCCCGGCACGAACCCGGTCCCGTCGCGCAGCACCGAGATCAGCAGCGTCCCCTCGGGCATGTTCAGGTCCCCGACCCGCATCCCGGCCACCCGCGCGTCCGAGGCGAGCAGCAGCTCGATGATCTCCAGCCGCTCCTCGGGCAGGTCGAGCAGGTGGACCAGGCCGTACTCGGGCACCTCGTGCTCGATCACCCGCAGGATCAGGTCCGTCGCCGAGACGTACGGCTTGATCCCCAGCAGCTCGAAATGGGCGCGGTTGCGCGGGTTGTTGATCCGGGCCACGATCCTGTCCACCAGGTACTTCTCCTTCGCCACCTGGCAGATCAGGATGTTGTCCTCGTCGTCGCCGGTGACCGCGATCACCATGTCAGCGCGCGAGATCCCCGCCCTCTCCAACACCCACAGCTCCGAGGCGTCGCCGTACTGGACGCTGTGCTCCAGCTCCTGCTCGACCGTGAGATAGCGGTCGCGGTTGTTCTCGATCAGGGTCACCTCGTTCCCCTTCTCGATCAGCTCGCGCGCCAGGTTCCACCCCACCTTGCCGGCCCCGACGATGATCATGTACTTGCGATCAGCCATCCATCGCCCCGGTCAGCTCGTCCTCGAGCATGTTGATCGCCACCCGCGTCGGGCATACGGTCTTCATCCCCTGCTTCGCGTACCACTCGGCCCGCAGCGGGTCGAGAATGCGCGCCACCACGTTCGGGATGTTGTAGCGGCGCTGCGCGATCTGGGCGATGACGATGTTCGTGTTGTCGCCGTCGGTCGAGGCGACGAACGCGTCCGCCTTCTCGATGCCCGCAGCGACCATCGCGTCCGTCTCGAGCCCGGTGCCGACGGTGAACTGGCCGCCCGCGTCCTCCCAGGAGCTCTCCAGCCCGACCTCCAGGCGCGCGTGCGCCTCGGGGTCCTCGTCCAGGCATGAGACCTCGTTGCCGGCGCGCAGCATGCTGCGCGCCACCGACGAGCCGACCCTGCCGCATCCGACGATCAGAACGAACACGGGCGGGATCTTACGACTCAGGAGGCGCGCTCAGCAGCACCCGGCACGGAGCCTTCTTCAGCACGTACTCGGTCACCTCACCGATCTCGGCCGGCCGCGCCGCGCCGATCCCGCCGAGGACGGCGCCGCCGCGGATCCGGGTCGGCGGCTCCGCGCCCATCACGATCACCTCGGACCCCCGCTGCCGTGCCTCGGCGACGATCCCCGCCCCGGCGGAACGCGCCCTCACGAACGCCGTCCCCACCTCCACGTTCTCGTATTCGTCGCCGACCTGGTCCGCGCGATCGAGCGCGCGGTCCGCGCGCTCGCGGACCTTCTCCGGCAACGGCGCGTCGATCGGCACCGTCAGCGGCAGCTCCGCGACGAAGATCACGTCGATGTGCGGGTTGATCTCGCCCTTCTCGACCTCGGCGTCCGCCAGCCGCCCCGCGGTGGCGATGATCTCGTCGTCCAGATCGGTGCCGAACACCGGCACGAGGATGTTCGAGTACTCGATCTCGGCAGCCTGCTTCTTCAGCGACATCTCGGGCACCGTCACCCGCTCGGTCAACGAGGTCCCCTCGACCAGCTTGCGATAGACGACGTAGGTGACGAGCCCGAACAGCATCCAGCCGCCGCCGACGTAGACCGCCCCCTCGTGGAAAGCGATCACGCTCAGCCATGCCAGCCCGCTGACCACAGCCGCGAACACCGCCGGCAGCGGCAGCTCCCAGCCTGCAACGCGCACGTTGAGCGGCACCCGGTATGGCCGCTCGCGATCGGGCTCGGTGCGCCGCAGACGCACGATCGAGAGATGCGCGATCGTCGCCGCCAGCAGGGCGCCGAACGCGTAGACCCCGGCCAGGAACTCGATGTCGCCCGGGACCGCCAGCGCGAACGCCAGCGCCGCGGCGATCCCGATCGCGATGAACGGCGTCGCGTGCGTCCGCTCCAGCCGCCCCGCCCAGCTCGGGATCTGCCGATTGGTGGCGAGCACGTAGACGTGGCGCGACAGCCCCAGCATCGAGGTGTTCGCCGCCCAGACCAGCACCGGCACGGCTATCAGCACCACCGCCCACTGCATCGCGTCGGCCAGCCAGGCCGGCTCGAACGACTGCACCACCCCCAGCACCGGGCGCCTCGACGAACTCGCCCGCCAGCGCCGTCTCGGGCCCGTTCGGCCCGGGCACCACCGGCACCGCCATCAGCGCCACGGCCGCCATCCCCGCGTACAGCAGCGGCACCAGCACCGCTCCGGCCGTCGCGATCCGGGTCAGCTCGCCCTCCTCGAAGTCCAGGTCTGGCGCCAGATCGCTGGCGGCCTCGATCCCCGCGTAGGCGATCGTCGCCACCACGGCCGCGTAGACGATGTCCTTCAGGCTCGGCGTCGTGAACAGGTCGAGCTCGGCGGTCAGCAGCCCCGGATCCAGCACCACCATCGCCCCGACCAGGATCACCACCAGCTGCAGGCCCAGGTCGGCCAGCGCCAGCAGGACCAAGCGGTTCTGCCGGCTGCCGCCGGTCACCCCGGCGACGTTCAGGTAGGCGGCCAGGGCGATCACGGCCCCGGCCACCACCAGCTCCTCGGACCCCCCCGCGAACTCGCCCCAGACGGGCGTCAGGTAGTGGGGCACGGAGATCGCCGCGGCGGCGATCACGATCACGTAGTCGATCAGGATCGCCCAGCCGGCGATGAAGCTGATCAGCTCGTTGAAGGCGTGGCGCGCGAAGGTCGAGGAGCCGCCGCGCTCGCGGTACATCGCCCCGCCCTCGACGTAGGTGAGCGTGGTGATCGCGAACAGGATCCCGGCGCCGAGGAAGATCAGCGGCGTCAGGCCCAGCCCCCGGTCGGCGACGACGCCGATCGAGAAGTAGATCGAGAAGCCGACCGCCGAGGCGGCGATCGCGTACAGGAACGGGACCCCGAGGAGCTGCCGCGCTCTCATCCGCGCAGCGAGACGTAGAGCCTGCCCGGCGCCGATGCCGATGAAGATGAGGCCGAACAGCACCCCGAGCGAGGTCGGGCCCCCGCCGCGCGCCAGGGTCACGACGATCGATCGCCATCCCGAAGCCGATGATCGTGACCGAGAACATCCGCACCGCGAGTTGGTAGCCCTCGCTCAGCGGCGCGCGCCGCTCGGGATCCTCGTCCCGGCTCACGCCGGCACCTCGATCCCCTCGCCGGCGCGCCGGCCGCTCGGGCCCGCCCCGGCTCGCCGACCACGATCACCCGGCAGGGGCGCTCGGCCAGCACCGTCTGCAGCGTCTTGCCGTAGAGGGGCCGCCCGTCGCGGTAGCGCAGCCCGATCACCAGCGCGCTCGCCTCCATCTCCTCGGCCTCCTCGGAGATCGAGTGCCCGGCCTGGTTGGGGCGCACCCGGTGCACGTGCCCGCTGACGCGCAGCCCGCCGATCAGCTTCGCCTGCTCGATCTTCGTCTGCGCCTCGGACTCGCGCTCCTTCAGCGGCGCGTCCAGCGGCAGGCTCTGCGGCACCGTCAGCACCGAGATCACGTGGATGCCGCGCCGGCGCTTGGCGGCGAGCCTGACCGCCGTCGCGATCGGCTCGGGCGAGAACTCGGCGTCGTCCTCGAAGGCGACGAGGACGCTCTTGTACTCGATCTCCTCCACCCCAGCGGCTCCAGCGTCTCCACCTTGACCGTCTCCGTCAGCGGCAGCTGCTGGTAGCGGCGGTAGGCGAAGTAGAGCGCCATCCCGAGCACCATCCAGTCGCCGCCGACCAGCAGCGTGCGCGGGTTCAAGCGCCATGACCACGATCCAGGCCGCGAAGGTGCCGAGCCCGCCGAGCACGGCCGTCAGCGGAACCAGGACGCCCGAACGCCCGCACGTCAGCCCGTCGGTGTCCAGGCGCGCTCGCCGTCGGGCTTCGTCTGTGCGCAGCCTGATCACCGAGATGTGCGCGATCGTGAACGAGAGCATCGCCCCGAACGAGTACATCGTCGCCAAGAAGCTCGGTCTCGCCCGGGAATCAGGGTCACCATCCGCGACGCACGGAGAAGACGAGGATCGCGACGTAGGGAGTGTGGAAGCGTCGGGTGGATCTGGCGCAGGCCCTCGGGAAGCTGGCGGTGCTGGCCCATCGAGTAGGTCAGGCGCGAGACCCCGATCAGGGCCGCGTTGGTCGCGATCATCAGGATCACGGCGGCGAGGACCCCGACGTAGACCCGCATCACCTCGGTCAGCCCGCCCCGAGGCCGAGGTTCTCGACGATCCCGAGCACCGGGTCGTCGGCGTAGGTCGTGCCGAGCTCGGTCGTGTACTTGCCGGCCGCGTTCTGCTCCACCGGCATCGCCGAAAGCGCGATCGAGCGGCAGCAGCGCGTAGAGGCCGAACACCGCCAGCACGGCCAGCCCGACCCCTCGCGGGATCGTCCGCCGACGCGTCCTTGCGCCTCCTCGGCCATGTTCGAGATCGTCTCGATGCCGGTGTAGGCGATCATCCCGACCGCGATCCCGAGCACGAAGTCACTCCAGGTCGGCGCCATCCCCAATTCCACCTGCGAGACGAGGATGTCGGGTTGAAGCACGAGCACGAAGCCGATCGCCACCAGAACGATCTGCGTCGCCAGGTCCGCGACCGCCAGCACCAGGTTGAACCGCGCCGACTCCTGGGTCCCCTTGACGTTGAGGGCGGCCAGGAGCGGCGATCAGGACGATCGCCGCCGAAGACGTCGCCTGGACCCTCCCCGAGCGGCTCCCAGAACACGGCCAGGTAGTGCGGCACGAAGAAGGCCGAGATCGCGATCGTGATGATGTAGTTCAGCATCTGCCCCCAGGCGGCGAAGAAGCTGACCAGCTCGTTGAAGGCGTGGCGCGCGAAGCTCGAGGAGCCGCCCGCCTCGGGGTACATCACCGTGGCCTCGACGTAGGTGGCCGCCGTGAACATGAAGATCAGCCCGGTGATCATGAACGTGACGGGCGTCAGCCCGAGCGCGTAAGCGCGGTTACGCCGAGCGCGTAGTAGATCGAGGAGCCGACGTTGCCGTAGGCGGCGGAGAAGAGCGCGCCCGTGCCGTGCACGCGCTGCAACGACTCGTCCCGAGGAATCCTCCTAGCCAAGGCGCACCAAAGATACGCACGGCCGGGGCTGGCCCCGGCCGTGGTATGTCAAGCGGTTGGTTCGTGACTACAGCGCGACGATCGGGATGATCAGGATCGCGACGATGTTCGCGACCTTGATCATCGGGTTGATCGCCGGGCCGGCCGTGTCCTTGTATGGATCGCCGACCGTGTCGCCGGTCACCGAGGCGGCGTGGGCGTCAGAGCCCTTGCCCCCGAAGGCTCCGTCCTCGATCAGCTTCTTGGCGTTGTCCCAGGCGCCGCCGCCGGCCGTCATCGAGATCGCGGCGAAGATGCCGACCACGATCACCCCGATCAACAGCCCGCCCAGAGCCTGGTAGCTGAGCAGCCCCACCACCACCGGGACCAGGATCGGGATCAGCGAGGGCAGGATCATCTCCCGCTGCGCCGAGGCGGTCACGATCGCGACCGAGCCGGCGTAGTCGGGCTTTTCCGTGCCCTTCATGATCCCCGGCTTCTCGCGGAACTGGCGGCGCACTTCCTCGACCACCTGGCCGCCGGCGCGGCCGACCGCCTCGATCGAGAGCGCCGAGAACAGGTACACCATGATGCCGCCGATCAGCAGGCCGATCAGCACGTCCGGCGAGGCGATGTTGAAGTCGAAGGTCTTGTCCGGCGCCTCCTCCTGCAGCTCGAACAGGAAGGCGTTGAACAGCACCAGCGCCGCGAGCGCCGCCGAGCCGATCGCGTACCCCTTGGTCACCGCCTTGGTCGTGTTCCCCACCGCATCGAGGGGATCGGTGATATCGCGGACATCCTGCGGCAGCTCCGCCATCTCGGCGATGCCTCCCGCGTTGTCGGTGATCGGTCCGAAGGCGTCGAGGGCCACGATCAGCCCGCACAGCGAGAGCTGCGCCATAACCGCGATCGCGATGCCGTAGATCCCGGCGAGCTCGTTGGCCCCGAGGATCGCCAGCACGATGACCAACACCGGCGCCGCCGTGGACTGGAAGCCCTGAGCGAGGCCCTGGATGATGTTGGTCGCGTGCCCGGTCTCCGACGCCTCGGCGATCGTCCGCACGGGGCGGAAGCGAGTCGAGGTGTAGTAGTCGGTGATCACGAACAGGAGCGCCGTCACACCGAGGCCGATCAGCCCGCAGAGCCAGAGGTCGGTGACGCTGATGGTGTCGGCGCCCGCGTCGGCCAGGCCGAGGCGAAGCGGGTCGCTCATCAGCCAGTCGGTGATCGGGTAGAACGCCGCGGCGGAGATCACCGCCGAGACCGCGAGCCCGATGTACAGCGCGAGCTCGACGTTGCCAGAGCGGGTGCGAACCGAGAGCGCCCCGATGATCGAGGCGATGATCGCGACTCCGCCCAGCGCGAGCGGGTAGATGGCGACCTCGCGCGCGTACTCGCCCGTGAAGGTGAGCACTCCGAGCAGCATCACGGCGACCGCCGTGACGGCGTAGGTCTCGAACAGGTCGGCCGCCATGCCGGCGCAGTCGCCGACGTTGTCGCCGACGTTGTCCGCGATCACCGCGGGGTTGCGCGGGTCGTCCTCGGGGATGCCGGCCTCGATCTTGCCGACCAGGTCGGCGCCGACGTCAGCGGCCTTGGTGAAGATGCCGCCGCCGAGTCGCGCGAAGACCGAGATCAGGGAGCCGCCGAAGCCGAGGCCGATCAGCGCGTCCACGGCTTCCTTGTCGGAGAAGTCCAGCATCACGAGCACGCCGTAGTAGCCGGCGACACCGAGCAGCGCCAGGCCGACGACGAGCAGACCTGTGACCGAGCCGCCCTTGAATGCGACGTCGAGCGCGGGCGGGATTCCCCCCCGTGCCGCCTCGGCGACCCGCGAGTTCGCGCGCACCGAGAGGTTCATGCCGATGAACCCGGCGGCGCCCGAGAGGATTCCCCCGATCACGAAGCCGATCGCCGTCTCCACGTTCTGCAGCGGGATCAGCAGCAGCGCGATCACGACGCCGACCCCCGCGATGATCGTGTACTGGCGCTTCAGGTAGGCGCTGGCGCCCTCCTGGATCGCGCCCGAGATCTCCACCATCCGGTCGTTGCCCGCCGGCTTGGCGAGCAGGCGCTGGGTTATCAGCAGCCCGTAGACGACGGCGGCACCGGCGCAGCCGAGCGCGAAAACGACTCCGTAATCGGTCAGAAAATCAGTCAAGTTCGTTCAGCTCCTGTCAATCTCTGGAAAGGGCGGCGCGGGATGTTATCCGTCGTCCCCGTCCGCGTGCTTCGCGTCCCCGCCCGCGTGCTTCGCGTACAGCAGCTCCATCTCCGAGACCGCCTGGCGCAGCTGCGGCCGGGCATCCTCGGGAACCAGCTCGGTCAGCGCACGCGCCGCCTCGATCCCCACCCTCGCCTGCTCCAGGTCGCGCTCGTCCTCCTTGGCCGTGCGCCGGGCCGCCAGGTTGAGGATGCTGACGGCGCTCTGCAGGATCACGTCCTCGACCTTGAGGTTGCGGATCTGGTCCTCGAGCTGCGCGCGCAGCTCCTCCTCGCTCTGCTCGGCAGGCCGACTGCCCTTCGCCGCCGGCTCGGCCGATTCAGCCGTATCGTCGCCTTCGGGCCGCTGCTGCTCGTCAGCCATGGGCGGAGTCAATCACGCGCTCGGGGGCGTAGGTGCGGGCGGTGTCGGCGACGGTCTCGCGATAGATCTCCTCGATCGAGGCTCCGTCGGCGAGCGCCTGGCGCGCGCGCTGGGCCCCGTTCCGCTCCGGCACCGAGACTTCGATCCCGAGGCGCTCCCGCGCCGGGCCGGTCCACTCGACCAGGCCGTCGAGGACCTCGCGGGTGGGGACCTCGGTGCGCTTGCGGAAGTCGAGCATGGAGCCGTCCATGCCGTGGCGGATCGCCCGCCACAGGTTCTCCTCGATCTGGTTGCCTCCGAGCGGCCCGCGAGGGCCGCTTCCCCGGTTTGTAGGCGAGCCGCCGCCGTCGTAGCCGTGTTCGTCGTACTCCAGAGCCGTCTGGACGACGCACGCTGCGAGCAGGCCCGCGAGCGCGAGCGACTCCTCGCCGAGCGTCTGCGCGTCGCAGATCCGCACCTCGACGGTGCCGAAGGCATGGTGAGGCCGCACGGACCACCACAGCTGCGTCGACTCGACCACGGTTCCCGTCCGGATCAGGAAACCGACGAAGTCCGCGTAGGCGTCCCAGCTGCCGAACGGATCGTGCACCCCGCAGCGCGGGAAGGTTCGGGTGAAGATCTCGGTGCGGACGCTGTGCAGGCCGGTGTCCCGGCGGTCGAGGAACGGCGAGTTGGCGCTGACCGCGAGCAGCGGCGGCAGCAGCTCGCGCATCCAGTCGCTGACCGCTATCGCGCGGTCGGCCCCGCGTACGCCGACGTGGACGTGCAGGCTCCAGGTGTTGTTCCGCTGGGCGACCCAGCCGAGGTCCTTCTGCAGCAGCTGGTAGTGGGGCGTGTCGATGATCCGCTGGTCGAGGTAGTTCGCCCAGGGATGGGTCCCCATCGCGGCCAGCGCCAGCCCCTGCGACTCGACCAGCGCGAACAGCGCGTCGCGACGCTCGCGCTGGCGCCCGGCGGCCTCGGCGAAGGTCTCGCCGCGCCCCGAGCGGATCTCGATCTCGGTGTCGATCAGCTCACCGCGCACCGCCGGCGCCAGCACGGGGTCGGCCTTGGCGGCCTCGAACAGCTCGGGGAAGCGGTGCTCCAGCTCGAGCGTTTCGGGGTTGACGATCGCGAACTCCTCCTCCAGCCCGATCGTGAAGTCGGTCGACTCCTCGAACGCCTGGCGAACACGCTCCAGGTCGAGGCCGGAGTCCTGCGGCTCGGGATCGACTGCCATTCGCGTTCCTAGGTCAGATAGAAGTAGAGGGCGTAGAGCAGGTCGACCGCCGGGCTCGACGTGTGGACGGTGACCTCGGGCGGCACCTGGAGCAGCTGCTCGGAGTAGTTGAAGATGATCTTGACGCCGGCGCCGACCAGGCGGTCGGCGACCACCTGCGCGCTCTCGGCGGGGACGGCGAGCACCCCGACGACGACGTCCTCGTCGGCGACGATGCGCTCGAGGTCGTCGAAGGAGCGCACCTCGAGGCCGCCGACGGTTCGCCCGATCACGGCCTCATCGACGTCGAACATGGCGACGATCCTGAAGCCGTGGTCGGCGAAGATGTCGGAGCTGGCGATCGCCTGGCCCAGGTTGCCGGCGCCGAACAGCGCGATGTTGTGCTGGCCGGCGGTGCGCAGGATCTTGCGGATCTCGCGCACCAGCGAGTCGACGTTGTAGCCGACGCCGCGCTTGCCGAACTTGCCGAAGCCGGACAGGTCGCGCCGGATCTGGGTCGAGTTGATGTGCGTGTAGTCGGACAGCTCCTGCGAGGAGATCGTGTCCTTGCCCATCTTGCGCGCCTGCGTCAGCACCTGGAGATACCGCGAGAGGCGGGCGGCGACGCCGAGCGAGAGGCGATCCCCGTCCCCGATCTCGGGCGACTGCTGTGCCGCGGCGCCGCTCGCGGCGTCGTCGATCATTGGGACACCGTAGCGAGCCGCGCCCGCAGGCCGTCAGGGTCGAGGCCCAGCTGGCTGACGGTCTCGCCCTCCACCTCGATCACCGGGATCAGCTCGAGGTATCTGCGCAGCAGCCGGTCGTCGGACTCGATATCGACGCGCTCGATCTCGAATGCAAGGCCCTGCTCGCGCAGCGCCCGCAACTCGGCCAGCGCCACCTCGCAGAGGTGGCAGTCAGGCCGCTCGTAGATCCTGACCAGTGGCAAAAGCGTCGTATCCCAGGTAGTCGGGGTAGGGGATCGGGTCGGTGTAGCGGGCGGCCGAGGCGATCATCGCGGCGTTGTCGGTGCAGAGCTCGATCGGGACCAGCTTCAGGCGCAGCCCGCGCCGCTCGCAGATCGCCTCGGCACGCCCGCGCAGCTCGGCGTTGGCGGCGACGCCGCCGCCCAGCGCGAGCGCCTCCCAGCCGCCGGCCTCGAGCGCGCGCTCGAGCTTCGCGGCGAGCTGCTCCGTGATCGCGCGCTGGTAGGAGGCCGCCAGGTCGGCCCGCGACGCTGCGGCTCGCTCCTCCCCCAGCTCGCGCACGCGGTACACGAGCGCCGTCTTCAGCCCGCTGAAGGAGAGGTCGAGCCCGGGATCGCGCGTCATCGCGACCGGGAACTCGAACGCTTCCGGGTCGCCGTCGACGGCGGCCCGCTGGATCGCGGGCCCGCCCGGATAGCCCAGGCCCAGCAGCCGCGCCCCCTTGTCGAAGGCTTCGCCGGCGGCGTCGTCGAGCGTCCGGCCCAGCACCTCGAAGGAGCCGCGCTCGCGCACGCCGGCCAGCAGCGTGTGGCCGCCGCTCGCGATCAGGCAGAGGAAGGGGGGGTCGAGCGGCTCGGGCTCGAGGAAGTTGGCGGCCACGTGGCCGTGCAGGTGGTCCACCGGGATCAGCGGCAGCCGGCGGGCCGAGGCGATCGCCTTGGCGCTGCTGAGCCCGACCAGCAGCGCCCCGATCAGGCCGGGGCCCTGGGTGACCGCAACGGCGTCGAGCTCGCCCAGTCCGACGTCGGCCTCCCGCAGCGCCGCGTCGGTGACCGCGTTGACGAGCTGCAGGTGATGGCGGGAGGCGACCTCGGGGACGACGCCGCCGTACTCCTGGTGGAAGGAGGCCTGGGAGGAGACGACGTTGGAGAGGATGCTGCCACCGTCGATCACGGCGGCGCAGGTGTCGTCGCAGCTCGTCTCCAGAGCCAGCAGCCGCAAGGAGGAAGGCCTCAGGCGACGCCGGCTCGCGCGCGCTCGAGCACAAGCCACATGATCAGGGCGTCCTCGCCGTTGTCGTGGTAGTAGCTGCGGCGGCGGCCGGCCGAGCGGAACCCGATGCCCTCGTACATCGCGATCGCCGGCAGGTTGGAGACCCGGACCTCGAGCGTGAAGCGCGCGTCCGATCCGGCCTCCTTGAAGAGGTGGTCGACCAGCTCTGACGCGATCCCGCGGCGGCGGTTCTCGGTGGTGACGGCGACGTTCATCAGGTGCCAGACCTCGTCGTAGCGGGCGCAGACCAGGTAGCCGATCAGCCCGGTCTCGTCCTCGGCGGCGAGGCAGATGCCGGACGGCTTCGACAGCTCGAGCACGAACATCGCCAGCGACCACGGCGTCGGGAACGAGCGCCGCTCGATCGAGATCACCGAGGGCAGGTCGCCGTAGGTGAGCCGGCGGATCCGAACGCCGCGCTCTTCGGCCCGCATCAGCTCAGTCACCTCGGTCTCTTGCACGCCATCTCTTGGCATCGGGCTCTCTCAGATAGATGGGCTCGATCCGTTCCGCGGGCGCCGCGCTCACCACGTCCGAGAGCGCGCAGATGTGCCGCGCCGCGACCCTGTGGGCCGCGTCCCCCGGAGGGGCGACCGTGGCGCCGACGGCCTCGAGCTCCGCCCGAAATCGTAGCGCCCCGTCCCCTGCCGCCATCGCGCCTGGATCGTGCCCTCGGGCGAGGTCGCCCAGCTCTTGCGGCGAGAGCACCACCGGGCCCTGCGGCGGCCGACCACCGACGGCGTGCAGCTCGGCGAAGGCCTGGCCACGCCGGGCGTCCAGGACCGCCAGCCGCGGCCGGCCGGCCGCGTCGGGCAGCTCGCCGATCCCGCGGGCGAGCGCTGACAGGGTGGAGATGCCGCGCAGCTCGAGTTGACGGGCCTGGGCCAGCGCCCGCGCGGTCGCGATGCCGATCCGCAGGCCGGTGTAGGACCCGGGGCCGAGGCCGACGGCGATCCGCTCGATCCCCTGCCAGCCCCCGCTCTCCTCCACGCAGCGCTCGATTCCGGCCAGCAGCAGCGCGGAGTGCCGCGGGCGGCCGTCGGCGGCCGGACCGTGCTCGGCCTCGGCCAACCGGCCCGCCGCCGCCCGCGACGGCGACGGTGAGGACCTCGGTTGCAGTATCGAATCCGAGCGTTGGCATAGATTTCAGTCACGCGCCCAATGCGCCGATGCCAAGGCCGCACGACCTCGCATCAGCAGACCATCATCAACTGAGGGAGAGACATGAAAGACAAGTCCACCAGGTTCGCGCCACTCGCCCGGCGGGCGCGCACGATCGCGGTCGGCCTGGCGATCGCCGGCCTCAGCGCCGGCTTCGCGGCGTGCGGCGACGACGAGCAGGACCAGGCCGACGAGGCCGCCGACCAGCTCGAGTCCGCGCTGGACGAGGTCGACACCGAGGAGCTGCAGCAGCAGGCCGAAGACGCCCAGGAGCAGGCCGAGTCAGCGATTGACGAGATCGACACCGAGGCCCTCCAGCAGGAGGCAGAGGAGGCCCAGCAGCAGTTCGAGGACGCGTACGGCGGCGGCAACTAGCCGCCGCGCCTGTCACCCCCTAGCCGACCTCGATCTCCCGCTCGTCCCCGCCCGCGTGGCGGATCTCGACGCGGGCCCTGACGCGCTCCAGCTCGGGGGCCGCGGCCTGCGGCCACTCGATCAGGGTGATCGTGTCATCGCCGAGGTAGTCGTCCAGCAGCGCCGGGTCCTCGCCCTCAAGCCCCTCGAGCCGGTAGAGGTCGAGGTGCGCGACCGGCACCCGGCCCCCGTAGCGATGCCCGATCGTGAAGGTCGGCGAGGTGACCGGCTCGCTCACACCCAGCGCCCGGCAGGCACCGCGGATCAGCGTCGTCTTGCCGGCGCCCAGCTCGCCGCTGACCAGGACGACGTCCCCGGGCGCGAGGTCCGTGGCCAGCCGCTCTCCCACGGCCTCGGTCTCGGCCGCCGAGGCCGTCCGCTCCACCACCTCAGCCGGGCCGCTCGCCCAGGCGCGGCAGCGTCGCCAGGGTCGCGTCGCGGCTGACGGCAGCGATCTCGCCGGGCAGCTCGCCCATGCGGGCGTTGCCGATCATCTCCATCGAGTCGTCCAGCGGCCGGAAGAAGTTGTCGTAGTGCGTCGGCACCACGACGCGCGGGTCCAGGCGCGGCAGGATCCGCTCCCAGTAGCGCTCGGTGAAGTTGCGCCCGGCGACCCCGGCCAGGAACACGTCCACCCCCTTGTGGCGGACGGCGTCGTCGAGCAGGTCCGCGCTGCCCTGGTGATAGAGGCTGGTGCCGGCGACGGCGATGTGGATGCCCCAGACCTGGCCGCATCTGTAGGCGTTGGGCGAGAGCCCATCGAGGTGCTCGCAGGTGAGCTCGCCCGCGTACGGGACCGCCATCCCCAGCAGCAGCTTCGAGTGCGTGCTGGGCACGAACTCGACCTGGAACGGCCCCAGCTCGTAGGTCCGGTAGGGATCGACCTCGACCGCCCGGTCCTCGAGCCCGTGAAGCGCCATCAGATGCACGAGTGAGGCCGATCCGTAGGCGTTGCACCCGAACCGCCTCGCGACCGCGGGCGCGTCAACAGCGTGGTCGAAGTGCGTGTGCCCGACCAGCACTCCGACCGCCGCCCCTCGCTCGGGCAGGAAGCGCTCGAGCGCCGCGGGATCGGGCACCGCCTGGCGGCGCAGCAGCAGGCTGCTCAGCGGCACCCGCGAGACGTAGGGATCGATGTACAGGTCCCTGCCCTCGTAGGAGAGCCGATACCCCGACACCCCCAGCCACTCGATCCCGAGACCCGCGGGCAGCCCCAGCGATCCTGCGGCCAGTTCCCGCAGCGCCGAGGCATCATCGCGCTGCTGGCTCCGCCTGGTCGCGGCCGAGCGGACGATCTCCCCGAGGTGGCGGACGGGATGCGGCACGCGCCGATCCTACGCCGCTCGAACGAGGGCGAATCAGCCGAACAGCCCCATCTGGTCGGGGCCGACCTCAACCGGGCCCGGCTGCTCCTCCTCCCCCGCGGCGCCCGCGAAGGCAGGCTCGCGCTGCGGCTCGAAGTCGAGCACCGGCTCAGCGAGTAACCCGGGGATCAGCGCGAAGTCCTCGCGCAGCTGCTCGGCGACCCGCGGCGTCCGCAGGCCCGCGGCGGGGTGGAACAGCGGCAGCAGCAGCACGGGGCGGCCTCCAAGGGTGTGGTGCTGTGCGGTGCCGCGGACCTTGGTGATCCCGGTCTGGCTGCTGGTCAGCAGCTTCGTGGCGAAGTTGCCGAGGGTGCCGATCACGCGCGGCTCGATCAGCCGAACCTGCTCCTCGAGCCAGGGCCGGCAGCTGTCGATCTCCTCGGGCTGGGGGTCGCGGTTGCCGGGGGGCCGGCATTTCAAGACATTCGCGATGAAGGCGTCCTCGCGCCTCATCCCGATCCCCTCCAGCAGCTCAGTCAGGAAGTTGCCCGCGCGGCCGACGAATGGCAGTCCTTGGCGGTCCTCCTCGGCGCCGGGGGCCTCGCCCACGAACATCAGGTCGGCGTTCGAGTTGCCCGGAGCCGAACACGACCTTGTTCCGGGTCTCCGAGAGCGGGCACTTGACGCAGACCGACGCCTGTTTGTAGACCTCGACCAGGGATTCGCGCCGGTCCTCGGCGCTCGGCCCCGCGTCCACGCCGGGGAGAGCGTCAGCCACCGCGGCCCCGTTGGTGGTGGCGGCGCTCGGCCGCCCGTTGGGCCTTGAAGCGCTGCTTTGCGCCGCCGCGGTCGGTGCCGCGCTTGTCCTCGAGGCGACGCCTCTGCTTCGGGGTGAGCTGGCGGTGCAGGGGGGCGAAGCCCGATGTCGTCTTCCGCTCGAGATCGGCGGCTCCGCACTCCGGACAGCGGATGTCCTTCTCCGTCTTGCCCACGTGCGAGCCGACCAGCTCCTCGAATCGAGCATCGCACTTGCGACAGTGGAACTCGAAGACCGGCATCACGATGAATCTATAATCCCGGTTGGCCGCGACCCGATCAAGGGCGCGGACCGGCCGGATTTTCCGGCAATCGCTTTCCGACACTACGTCGTCCAACGCAACGCCGTCTGGTATCTCGATGCGGGAACTGGAACGGGAACTGACTCCACAGCCCACCCCCGAGGCGCCGATCGTGATGGTCGGGCGCGGCCGCGTGGGCCGCAGCCTCGCGGCGGCCGCCGGGACGGCCGGCATTCCGGCGCGGCTGACCGCCACCGACGAGGCCACCGACGCCTCGGCCGGCGCCACCGCGGTGCTGCTCTGCGTCCCAGACGAGGCGATCGAGACGGCCTGCGTGGCCGTGACCGCAGCCGACCCGCTGCCCCCGCTGGTCGGCCACGTCAGCGGCGCCGGCACCCTGGCCGCGCTCGAGCCCGCCTTCGCCGCCGGCGCGGCGACCTTCTCGCTGCACCCGCTGCAGACCTTCCCCGACGGCGCCACCGCGATCGAGGGCACCCCGGCCGCGGTGGCCGGCTCCGACGACGCCGCGGCGGCCTTCGCCCGCGCGCTCGGCGAACGCTTGGGGATGCGTCCCTTCGACGTGCCCGAGGAGCAGCGCGCCGCCTACCATGCCGCCGCCTGCATGGCCTCCAACTTCCTGGTGGCGCTGCAGGAGGCCTCGGCCGAGCTGCTGTCGCGCGCGAGTGGTGGGGGTCTGGATGTGCAGGACGCGCGCGAGCTGCTGGCGCCGTTGGTGCTGCGCACCGCCGCCAACTGGGCCGAGCGCGGCCCCGACGCGCTCACCGGCCCGATCGCCCGCGGCGACGCGGCGACCCTCGAGCGCCATCGCGCCGCGCTGGCCGAGCTCTCGCCGGAGCTGCTGGGCGCCTACGACGCACTCGCCGCCCACACCGAGGCGATCAGTTCCGCAGGCTCGAAGCAGGTGCCCGCGTGAGGACCGTCCGCACCAAGGCCGAGCTGCGCGAGGCGCTGGCCGAGCCGCGACGTGAGGCCAAGCGCATCGGCCTGGTCCCGACGATGGGCTACTTCCACGACGGTCACCTGTCGCTGATGCGCGCCGCGCGCCGCGACTGCGACGTGGTCGTCGTCAGCCTCTTCGTCAACCCGGCCCAGTTCGGGCCGACCGAGGACCTCGACTCCTACCCCCGCGACGAGGACCGCGACGCCGAGCTCGCCGCGCTCGAGGGCGTGGACCTGCTCTGGACCCCGACGACAGAGGAGATGTACCCGCACGGCTTCGCGACCGAGGTCGAGGTGGACGCGGCGCTGACCGGAGTGCTGGACGGGGACCCCGCCCACCGCGGGCCCTCCCACTTCCGCGGCGTCACCACGATCGTCGCCAAGCTCCTCAACTGCGTACAGCCCGACGTCGCCTACTTCGGGCGCAAGGACGCTCAGCAGGCGGTCGTGATCGAGCGCATGGTCCGGGATCTCGACTTCCCAGTCGAGATCCAGGTGCTGCCGATCGTCCGCGAGGACGACGGCCTGGCGATGAGCTCCCGCAACGCCTACCTCGACCCCGACCAGCGCGAGCGCGCCGTCGGCGCTCTCGCGCGCGCTCGGCGCCGCCGAGCGCGGCGGTCGCCGGCGGCGAGCGCTCGACCGAGGCGCTGGTCGCGGCGGTGACCGATGAGCTTCGTAACGCCGGCATTGACCCGGAGTACGTGGAGGCGCGCGACGCGGAGGACCTGTCCCCGGTCGCGGAGCTGAACGGGCGTCCCGTGCTGATGGCGGTCGCCGCCCGGGTGGGCAAGGCCCGCCTGATCGACAACGTGATACTCACCCAACCGAAGACGGAGGCCTGATTCCGTGACCCGACCCCCCAAGGACATCGAGAAGCAGGAGCCGGCGGGCGATCGCCCGACCGAGCGCGTCCCGATGACGGTTCCGCGCGTCGCCGAGATGAAGCGCGCCGGCGAGCCGATCGTGATGGTGACCGCCTACGACTTCCCTTCGGCGCAGGTTGCCGAGGAGGCCGGGGTCGACATCGTGCTGGTCGGCGACACCGCCGCGATGGTCGTGCTGGGCCACGACTCCACCCCGCCGGTGAGCATGGACGAGATGCTGATGCTCGCCTCCGCCGTCCGCCGCGGCCTGAAGACCCCGCTGCTGGTGGGGGACCTCCCGTTTGGGTCGTACGAGCGGTCGAACGAACAGGCCGTGGAGAGCGCGCAACGGTTCGTAAAGGAGTCCGGCTGCGACGCCGTCAAGCTGGAGCGAGGCGGGATCTCGGTCGAGCGGGCGAACGCGATCATCCGCTCGGGCATCCCCGTGATGGGACACGTCGGGCTGACGCCGCAGACCGCCTCCAGCCTCGGTGGGTTCAAGGCCCAGGGCCGCACGGCAGAGGCAGCCGCCAAGGTCGCCGAGGAGGCGCTCGCCCTGCAGTCCGTCGGCTGCTTCGCGGTCGTCTTCGAGGCGGTCCCGGCCGCCGTAACCGAGTCGCTGATCCCGAACCTGGAGGTGCCGGTGATCGGGATCGGAGCCGGACCGGCCTGCGACGGCCAGGTGCTGGTGTTCCACGACCTGCTCGGCATCTACGCCGGCCACACGCCGCGCTTCGTGCGCCGCTACGCCGAGGTGCGCGAGGAGATGGTCAAGGGCGTCAGCGCCTACGCTGCGGACGTCCGTGCGGGCAGCTTCCCGGCTGAGGAGCACACCTACTCGATCGACCCTGAGGAGCTCGAGGAATTCAAGCGCTACCTGGCGAACGAGAGCCTGGCAGGCTCGAACACCCCCTGGGACTGGTAGCGGCAGCCCCCAGCTAGGCGGCGCCGGGCTTGACGGCGGGCTCAGATGGCGGCGGATCGCTCTCCGCCTCGGCCCTGACGCGCGCCAGGTCGGCTGCGATCTTGGTCGCCGCCGCCGTCAGCGGCGCCGCGAGGATCAGGCCGATGGCCCCGAACAGAGCGCCGCCTGCGATGGTCACGATGAGGACAGCGAGTGGATGGATCCCAAGAGCGGCGCCGTAGGCGATCGGCTGGACCAATTGCTGGAGCAGGCTGTTGGCCAGGAAAACGACGATGGCCATCTCGGCTGCGGTGTCGGGGCCGCCGCTGCCCAATGCGAGCAGGACGGTGAAGATGCCGGCACTCCAGGCCCCGACGTACGGGATGTAGGCCGCGGCGAAGTTGACGACCGCGATCGAGCCGGCCAGAGGCACGCCGAGGATCAGAGCGCCGATCCCAATGACGACGCCATTGAAGGCCGCCACGATCGTCACGCCCTCGAAGTAGTCGCGAAGGGAACCGATCGTGCGCCCAGTCACGGTGCGGGCGACGTCCTGCGGGACGCCCATGTGGCGTTCGCCCCAGGCGCGGAGCTTGGGACCGTCCTTGAGCATGAAGAAGAGGCTGAGCACCGTGAACGCGAGGAAGATCCCTATCCCCGCCAGGGCGTCGAGACCGGTCTTGACGCCCTTAAGCAGCGCGCTTACTCCGCCGCTGAGCGACTTGCTGGCGTCCTTGTTTGCTGACTCGGCGCTGTCCTTGTCGATCCCGGCGTCCTCGGCCCACGACTGGATCTCGCCGGCACCCGCGGTGAGCTCCGAGCTCAGCTCGTCCTCCTGTCCGGCAAGCCCGCCGACGATCAGCATCAGCATCGCCGCTCCCGCCAGCACGATCGCGATCAGGACGAGTGCCGCGCTGATCCCGCGGGGGACGTGGTGCCGCTCCAGCCACCTGACGATTGGCGATGCGACCGCCGCGATGATCGCTGCCGTCAGCACCGGCATCACGATCGTGCTGGTCAGCGCCAGGAGCCAGACGAGCCCCGCGAGGAACAGCAGGAACCCGATCAACAGCCACGAGGCGATCCCGAGGTCGCGGAGCCAGTCGGGCGCCCTGAACAGACCTCTGAGCTCGCTCGGATCGATCTCCATCACGGGATCAGAGGCGGGTCCGGCCTCCGGCGCGGCATCGGCATCCTTGTCGCGGCCCAGCCCTCTCAGCCGCGCCCGGATCATCCGCGGGCTCATGGACCCCAGCCTATTCCCATAGGCTGACGCTGCCTTGGCGTCAGAGCAGCTTCAGATCCTGCCCCTCTGTCTGATCATGGTGATGGGGCCGCAGATCCTGACCGCGATCTTCCTCGTCACCAGCAGGGAGGTGGTGAAGAACTCGCTGGCGATGATCGCCGGGGTCGTGCTGGCGGCGAGCCTGGGGCTCGTGATCTGGAGCGTCGTCGTCCGCGCGGCCGGACTCGACGACTCCGGCAGCGACGGCCCGAGTACGGCCGACTACATCGTCGCCGGACTGCTGGCGGTGCTCGCGATCCGCGTCTGGATGACGCGGGGTAAGGCGGACCTGCCGAAGTGGATGAGCGCATTGCAGGAGGCCGAGCCGAGACGCGCGTTCAGCCTCGGCTTTCTGCTGATCCTGCTGATGCCGACCGACATCGCGGCCACGATCTCGGCGGCGCACCTGATGAACGAGTCCAAACTGGACGCGATCGACGCGTGGCCGCTGGTGGCGGGGACCGTGCTGCTGATGTCGCTGCCGTTCCTGGCCTACATGGCGCTCGGGCACCGCGCCCGCGACGCGATGCCCGGCATCAAGGCGTGGCTGACCACCCACTCGTGGGTGGTCAACCTGGTTGTGATCATCTACTTCATCTACGACCTCGTCAGCTAGCTCGGGTTTGAGGATCGGCCCGCGCGGTATATCCGGGCCGTCAACGACGACGGAGGTTCGAGATGAGGGGTCTGGGCGTGATCGCGCTCCTGCTGCTGATCCTCGGCGGGCTGAACCTCGGCCTGGAGCCGCTGATCGACAAGTTCTGGATCGCGGACCTGGTCGACAACAGGGACGTCCTCGACATCATCTACGTGGTCATCGGGGTCGCGGCCGTGGTCAGCATCCCGACGCTGCTGCGCAGAGGCTAGTTCCGCTCGCCTAGGCAGGCAGCGTCAACAGGAGAACGCCGGGAGGGGGCGAAGACCCCGCGTGTGATCCCACTTCTCATGGCTGCCCGAGAGCTTTCCCGGGCGCTCCGCGCCGTCTGGCGCGACCCCGAGACCAAGGCGCTGCCCTTCGTCGCGGGCGCCCTGGTCCTCACGGGCACGCTCTTCTACTGGCGCTTCGAGGACTGGACCATCATCGAGTCCCTCTACTTCTGCATCGTGACTTTGACGACTGTCGGGTATGGCGACTTCACCCCGACGAGCCCAGAGACGCAGATCTTCACCATCGTCTACATCCTCACCGGGTTCGGGGTTCTGGTCGCCCTGCTGACCTCGGTCGCGGAGAAGTACATCGAGCAGAAGCGCGAGGGCGGCGGCGCGCGAGGGCGCCTCGCAGCCCGTCGAGCGCGCAAGCAGCCCGCCGAAGACGGCACGTCCTAGGGCGCGCGGCCACGGACCTCGGGCGCCATCCTTACCGAATAGGGTGGTGGTCGGTCGGCATGCGGAATCAACCGATCTGGGCGATGAGGGGCGGAGCCCCCTAGGGTCGATCGCGCAGACTTGAGCCGACTGTTCTCATTCGAAAGGAAGCCGAATGTCGGACAGACCAGTGTTTCTGTACGCCGCCATCTACGACGACATCGCCGAGGCCGAGGCCGACTACGACGCCGTCTTCGACCTCCACGCCGTTGGAGCCATCGGGACCTTCGACTCCGCCGTGATCGAGCGAGACGCGGACGGCAAGGTCCACGTCCACAAGACCGAGAAGCCGACCCAGCACGGTGCCTGGACAGGCGCCGGCGTAGGAGCCCTGGTCGGGATCCTGTTCCCGCCCGCGCTGATCGGCAGCGCAGTCGTCGGCGCCACCGCCGGCGGACTGGTCGGGCACCTGCGAGGCGGCATCTCGCGCGGCGATCTCAAGGAGCTCGGGGAAGAGCTCGAGGCGGGAAGCGCCGCGGTCATCGTGATCGGCGAGTCGAAGATCGAGGAGCAGCTCGAGAAGGCGATCACCCGAGCCAACAAGCTGATCGAGAAGGAGCTGGACGCCGATGCCGAGGAGCTCAGGCGCGAGCTCGACGCGGCGGCCAAAGAGGATGCGAAAGGAGCTGATTCCTGATGAGGGGCAGAGCCATCCGAACGGTGCTGGTCGCCGTAATCGCCGTCGCTGCCCTCGGGGTTGTCACCGGATGCGGGGACGACGACGAGACACTACGACCGAGGCGACCACGACCACCGAGGCGACGACGTCGACACCCGCCGAGGATTCGGTCCAACAGGCTGTTGACGGAGCGGTCAGCTCCTGCACCGACGCGGCCGGTGAAATCAGCGGCGAGGCGGCAAGGAGCACGGCCGAAACCGCGTGCCAGGAGGTCGGGCAGCAGCTGGACCAGGAGGTCGCGAACCTGTCCGAATCGGCTCGTCAGGACGTGGGCACCGCGCTCCAGGAGCTGAGCGCCAAGTGCCGCGCCCAGGCAGCCGAGTTCCCTCCGGCAGTTCAGCCGACGATCCTGACGGCCTGCGATCAGATAGCGGCCGCGGGCTAGCGGGCCGGGCGAACTGCCCGGAATGGATCGAGGGGAGCTTCGCTAGCTTCCCGGCGGTGGCGAGCCACTCCCAGGAGCTGTCCGTTTCGACCCGCGGCGATGCCGACGTGATCGACATCACCGCAGAGGTGCAGAGCGTGGTCAGCGCGGCCCCTCCAAGAGGGGGTCGTGACCGCGTTCGTGCGCGGCTCCACCGCGGCGATCTCGACGATGGAGTTCGAGCCGGGAGGCGTCGCCGACCTGCGCGCCCTGCTCGACCGCCTGATCCCGCCCGAGGGCGACTACGAGCACAACCGGCTCAACCACGACACCAACTCGCACGCCCACCAGCGCGCGACGCTGATCGGGCCCTCCGAGCAGGTGCCGGTGATCGACGGCCGCCTGGCGCTGGGCACCTGGCAGCAGCTGGTCCTGATCGACTTCGACGACCGGCCGCGGGAGCGGACCGTGATCGTCCAGGTCAGCTCGTGAGCGGGTGGGGCGAGCGCGGCTGGATCGCCGCCGCCGTGATCGGCGGCGCCCTGGTCGTGGTCGCCGTGCTCGCGATCGCCGGGGTCTTCGACGGCGGCGACTCCGAGCCCGCGGCCGACGATTTCGGCGCCGCAGCGGCCCCCGAGCCGACGGCGCCGGCACGGCAGCCGTCGTGAAGCGCATCCGCGTCGGCGGGCGCCCGGACACGATCGCGGCGGGCGCGGGCTACGTCTGGGTGGGCGACACCCTCGCCGGCACGCTGAAGCGGATCCACCCCCAGAGCGAGCGGCCCGTCAGGGTCGAGGCGGCCGGCTTCCCGACCGACATCAGCGCCGGCGAGGATGCCGCCTGGCTGGCGCTGCCCGACCGCGGCGCGGTCCAGCGGGTGACGGTCGAGGGGCCGGGAGAGCCGATCAAGGTGCGGGGCTTCCCGTTCCAGATTGCGGCCGGCGAGGGCGCCGCCTGGGCGATGTCGCAAAAGAGCGTCGAGCGCGTCGATCCCCCCAGCGGCAACCTCGACGGCCCCCCCATGTCGCTCGAGGGCAACGGATCGGCGATCGCCGCCGGCGAGGGCTGGGTCTGGGTGACCCGCGGCAACCGCGAGGTGGTGCGCATCCGCCCCGCGCGGCGGGCAGCCCGAGCAGGCGGCCGAGGTCCCGAGGCGCCTTCAACGTCACGGTCGGCGAGTCCGCCGCCTGGGTGCTCGGCGCCCGCGGCGACCTGACCCGGCTCGACCCGGACACCGGCGAGGCGGCCGGCGACCCGGTCCCCACCGGCCGCGGCATCGACGTCGCGGCCGGGCTCGGCTACGTGTGGGTGGCGAGCGGCAACGGCACGGTGCTCCGCTTCGACCCGGAGAGCGGCTCCGAGACCGGGATCCCCATCGACGTGGGGAGCGAGCCCACCTCGATCGCGGTCGGCGAGGGCGCGGTCTGGGTCGCCTCGGCCGGCGAGGGAGCCGTCTTCAAGATCACCCCCTAAGGCCTGGTCCATCCGGGGCTGCTTGAGCCATGCTGCCAGCTCCACGGACGGCACCGGGCGGCCAAGGTGAAAGCCCTGAACCGCGTCGCAGCGCATCTCACCGAGCTGTACGCGGGTCGCCTCGTCCTCAACCCCCTCGGCGATCGTCGGCATCTTCAGCGCGTGGGCCAGCTGCACGATCCCGGCGACGACCTCGCGGGTCCTCTCCTGCTCCAGGCCCGCGATCAGCGACCGGTCGATCTTGAGCGCGTCTATGGGGAGGCGGGCGAGCCGGGACAGGGAGGAGTGCCCGACGCCGAAGTCGTCGATCGCGATCATCCCCACCCCCACTCCCTTGACGCGAGCCAGGACCTCCGCCACTTCAGCATCCTCGGCCGCGATGGCCGCCTCGGTCACCTCGATCGCCAGCCTTGACCCCGGCAGACCCGCCCGGTCCAGCATGCCGTCAATCAGCGAAGGCAACCCGTCGCGGCGCAGGCCTACGGGCGAGATGTTGACGGCAACGATTCCGTCCCCGATCCGGCCGCCGGCCGCCTCCCGGATCGACAGCTCGAGCGTGCGCGCGGTGAGCTCCCAGATCGTCTGCTCGTCGCGCTCGGCGCTGGGGACGAACTGAACAGGCGGTAGCAGCCCCCGTTTGGGGTGCTGCCAGCGGACCAGCGCCTCGACTCCCAGCAGCGCCCCCTCGCGGCGCACGATCGGCTGGAAATGCATGATCAGCTCGTCGCGGTCCATCGCCCCGCGCAGCTCGGTGGACGCCATGGCCTCCCGCAAGTCGTAGTCACCCAGCACCCCGCGCGCGAAGAAGCCGCTGAGCCCTCCCAGCGCGAAGAACGCGAGCGGGTGGTCGACGTATCCGATCTCGTCCGGGTGACCCTCGATGGTGGCCCAGACCAGGTAAGCGACAGAGGCGACGAGCGCCGCGCCGACGCCGCCGCTAGGGCCGAGCATCATTCCGAGCAAGATGATCGGCACGACCGCTAGCAGCATGATCCCGTCGGGCTCGGGGAAGATGAACCGCAGGGCGATCAGCGCGGCCAGCAGGAGGGCCGCCGCCGCGGGCGGCCACACCGTCCGCGCTCTCGGGCCCAAGCGTGTCATCGCCCCCCGGGTTTATGGTCTCTGCGTGAGCCCAGCGCACCCGCATCTGCCCGTGGCGGCATCGACCTCGGCGGCACCAAGATCCAGACGGTGGTCGTCAGCGCCCGCAACAAGGTGCTCGGCGAGGCGCGCTGCCCCACGCCGACGGAGGGCGGCCCCAAGGACGTGGCAAAGGCGATGGCAGGGGCGCTGCGGGAGGCCGCTGAAGCGGCCGGCGTCCAGACCAAGGCGCTCATGGGCGTCGGGATCGGATCGCCGGGCGACGCCGACGAGGAGACGGGCGTCGTGTCCAACGCGCGCAACCTCCCTGGCTGGGAGGGCTCGTTCCCGCTCGCGGAGCAGCTCTCAGGCGAGCTTGGGACGCCGGTTTTCGTAGGCAACGACGTCCAGGTCGCGGTCGAGGCCGAGTTCCACCTGGGCGCCGGCAAGCCCTACAAGACCGTGCTCGGCTACTTCTGGGGCACCGGGGTCGGTGGCGGCCTCATCCTCAACGGAAAGCCCTGGCTCGGACGCGGAGCGGCCGGCGAAGTCGGCCACATGGTCATCAGCCGAGGCGGCCCGCGGTGCAGCGCCGGGCACGCGGGCTGCATGGAGGCCTACGCCGGCCGCGCCTCGATGGAGGCGAAGGCACGGCGGCTGCACGCGAGCGGCGAGAAGACAGACCTCTTCAAGATCATGGAGAAGCGGGGGCGCGACCGGCTCACCAGCGGCGTCTGGGAGCGGGCGCTGAAGCACGGCGACAAGATGGCCGAGCACCTCATCAAGCGGGCGACGACTGCACTGGGGCAGGGCATCTCGGCCTCGGTCAACCTGCTCGACCCCGAGGCAGTGGTCCTCGGCGGCGGCATGGGAGTCCGCTTCGGCGAGCAGTATCGGTCGCACATAGAGGACGCGATGAAGCCCTACCTGTTCGAACCCGACAACCCGCCGCCGCTGCTGCTCGCCTCGCTCGGCGACCTGGGCGGTGCGATCGGCGCGGCGCTGCTGGCCAAGCGCGCGAAGGCTTAGGAGGTGCCGGTGGCAGACCGCCCAGTGCGCACCCGGCTGGAAACCCGCTTGCTGTCCGACAGACTCACCGCCAGGAGAGCGGCTTTGATCATCGGGGCCTTCACGGTGGTGGTCACGCTGATCGCGGCCCTGCTGGCATTCCTGCTCGACCGCGAGGACTTTCCGAACTTTGGGGTCTCGGCCTGGTGGGCGCTGCAAACCGTGACCACCGTCGGATACGGGGACTTCGTGCCCACAAACCCCGAGGGCCGCGTGATCGGCTCCGTGGTCATGATCGTGGGGGTCGGGTTCCTGGCCGTGGTCACAGCCTCGATCGTCGCGACCTTCGTGGAAACCGCGAGACGGCGCCTCGTCGAGAACTCCGGCCACGAGGAGCTGGCCCGGAAGCTCGACCAGATCATGGACAGGCTCGAGCGCGTCGAGACGGCGGTCGGGCGTTCGCAGGAGAGGCCCAAGCGCGACCCCTGAGCGGGGTGCTCCTACTAGGATCGCCGCATGGGTAAGTGGGGTGTCCTCGCTGTGTTGGGCGCTGCGCAGTTCCTGATGGTCCTGGATCAGGCGGTGATGAACGTTGCCATCTCCCAGCTGGTCGAGGACTTCGACACGACCGTCACCACGATCCAGGCGGTGATCGCGTTCTACGCGCTGACGATGGCCGCGCTGATGCTGACCGGCGGAAAGCTCGGAGACATCCTCGGCCGGCGGCGCGCGTTCGTGATCGGGATGTGCATCTACGCGACCGGCTCCGGCCTGACCGCCGCATCGTGGAGCGTCCCCACCCTGATGCTGGGCTGGTCGGTCCTGGAGGGGATCGGCGCGGCGCTCGTGCTGCCTGCGCTCGTTGCGCTCGTCGCCAGCAACTACAAGGGTCGCCGACCGGGCGATCGCCTACGGCGTGCTGGGCGGCATCGCCGGCGCCGGGATCGCGGTCGGCCCCATCCTCGGCGGCTGGGCCACCACCGAGCTGAGCTGGCGGGTGGTGTTCGTCGGCGAGGTACTCGTCGCGATCGCGATCCTGCTGGGCTCGCGGCTGCTGTCGGAGCCGGACCGTGAGGGCGCCAAGCCGAGGCTGGACTGGGTGGGCAGCGTGCTCTCGGCGATGGGCCTCGCGCTGATCGTCATCGGGGTGCTGCAGGCCAGCAACTGGGGCTGGCTGAGGCCGCTCGACTCGCCGGTCGAGCCCTTCGGCTTCTCGCTGACTCCGTTCGTAATCGCGGCCGGCGCGGTGGTCCTCGGCGGCTTCCGCGCGTGGGAGCGCCGGCGCGAGTCCGTGGGCGCGGACCCGCTGGTTCATTTCCGCTTGCTCGGGATCCCCACGCTCCGCGGCGGGCTGGTGATGCTGCTGGCACAAAACCTGATCCTGATGGGGATCTTCTTCACGGTCCCCCTCTTCCTGCAGGTTGTTCAGGGCCTCGACGCCCTGGAGACCGGGGTGCGCATGCTGCCGGCGTCGATCGGTCTTTTCCTCGCGGCACTGGGCGGCTCGGCGCTGGCCTCGCGCTTCCCGCCGCGGCCCCTGGTGCGCGTCGGGCTCGCAATCGTGTTCGTCTCGACGCTGATGCTGTTGGGAACGATCGACACCGAGCTCGACGACGGCGCCTTCCTCACCGCGATGGGGGTGCTCGGGATCGGGATGGGACTCGTCATCTCCCAGCTCGCGAACGTCGCCCAGTCCGCCGTCGGAGACGCCGACCGCAGCGAGGCCGGAGGCCTTCAGAACACCGCTCAGCAGCTCGGCTCTTCGATGGGCACGGCCTTCCTCGGCGCGGTCGTGATCACGGGCCTGCTCATGGCCTTCACCGCGAACCTGGCCGACAACCCCCAGATCTCGGACGAAGTACAGGAGCAGGTCGAGGTGAAGCTGAGCGCCGGCGGCAGCTTCGTCTCCTCGGATCAGGTCGCGGCCAGCGCGGCCGAGGAGGGGCTCGACGACGAGACCGCCGACGCCCTGGTCGCTGACTACGAGGACGCGCAGTTGAAAGCGCTGAAGACGGCCTTCCTGTTCGCGGCCATGATCGTGCTCGCCTCGTTCTGGGCGACGCGGCGACTGCCGACACGCCGCTTCGCCGAGATCCAGGCCGGGGCTGATCCCGGCACGGCCGAGGCCGCGCCAGCCTGACCAGCGCTCCTAGCGCTGACGAAATTCGATCTCGCGGATCACCTTTGCCGGCGCGCCGGCCGCGATCACGCCCGGCGGCAAGTCGCGGGTGACGACGGAGTTGGAGCCGATCACGCAGCGCTCGCCGATCTGGACGCCGCCGGTGACGACGCAGTTGACTCCGAACCAGCAGTTGTCGCCGATCCGCACCGGGTCCCTTGGGCTCGAAGCCCTGCCAGGTGACCGGCCTGGTCGGGTCGTCGTAGCGGTGGTCGGAGTCGCCGACGAAGCAGTGGTTGGCGAACATCACGTGGTCGCCGATCTCGATCAGCTCCACCGCCGCCAGCATCGTCTCGCGGTTGAGGAAGCAGCCCTGACCGATGCTGATCCGGGCCCGAGGACCCAGGGTCAACCAGCAGCCCGGCTCGAGCAGGGTGTCGCGGCCGATCTCGAGCCGCCCCGAGTCGAACGCCTCCAGCACCTCGCCCTCGATCGGATGGCGGATGAAGAAGCCGCCGCGGGCCGCGTAGCCATCGATCCTGCGGCGGTTCCGCGGCCGGTGGTTGCGCTCGTAGCGGCGCCGCTTCGCCCACCAGGTGCGCCAGTCGGAGAGGCTCACGCGCGCAAGCCTCGCATAGACAAACTGTTCACCCGATGTGGATGACCGCCAGCCGCCCGCCCCCGGTAGTAGTCTCCCGGCCGGCCGTCACAAGCAAGAGGGAAAGGGAGAGGGAATGGCGACTGTGACCGCGGACGAGCGTGCCGCGCTCGAAGGGGTTTCGAGGCTGTGGTGGATGTGGCTGCTCGTCGGGATCCTGTGGACGATCGCCGCCGTTGTCATCCTCCAGTTCGACCAGGCTTCGATCAACACCGTCGGCGTCCTGATCGGGATCCTGTTCGCGTTCGCCAGCCTGCAGCAGTTCGGGCTGATGGCGATTGCGCCCAGGCTGAAGTGGCTGTTCGCGATCTTCGGCATCCTCTTCGCGGGGGCGGCGGTGGCCAGCTTCATCAGCCCCGAGGACACGTTCGCCGCCATCGCCGACATGCTCGGCTTCCTCTTCCTCCTGGTCGGGATTTTCTGGATCATCGAGGCCTTCAGCGCCATGGAGGTCAACCCGCTCTGGTGGCTGGGCTTGGTCGCCGGCATCCTGATGGTGATCCTCGCCTTCTGGACGGGCGGCCAGTTCTTCATCGAGAAGCAGTATGTACTGCTCGTCTTCGGCGGTATCTGGGCGCTGATGGAGGGTGTGATCAACATCGTCCGCGCCTTCCAGGTGCGCAGCCTCGGGAAGCTGATCTAGGCACCAGCGATGGAAGCCTCCAAGCCTCCCCCTTCCCCGCCTACCGCTGGCCAGCGCGAGCACCGCAAGCTCGGCCTGGCGCTGATCGTGGTCGCCGCGGTCATCGCCTTCCTGGCCGTGTTCTCGATCTGGGCCAACCGGCAGCTGCTGGAGACCGACAACTGGGTCGAGACCAGCGGCGAGCTGCTGGAGGACGAGGAGATCCGGACCCAGCTCTCGAACTTCATGGTCGACACGATCTACGCCAACGTCAACGTCCAGGGCGAGCTCGAGCAGGCGCTGCCGCCCAGGCTCCAGCCCCTGGCCGGGCCCGCCGCCGGCGCCCTCCGCACGCTGCTTGATCGGCTCGCAAACGAGGCCCTTCAGCGCCCGCGCGTGCAGGAAGCCTGGGAGAGCATCAACAGGGCAATGCACGAGCGGCTGATCGTCGTCGTCGAGGAAGACGTCGACGAGCCCGTCACCCTCGACCTTGGCGACATCGTCGAGGGTGTAGGCGCCCAGGCCGGCCTCAACATCGCCGACAGGCTGCCACCCGACGCCGGCCAGATCGAGGTGATCCCGGCCGAGGACCTTTCCACCGCCCGCAAGGCCGTCAACCTGCTGGAGAAGCTGGCCCTCTGGCTGACGCTGCTGGCACTGGTCCTGTTCGGCCTGGCGATCTATCTGGCCCGCGGCTGGCGCCGCGAGGCCCTGCGCGCGGTCGGCTTCGCATTCATCGCCGTCGGGATCGTCGTCGCGGCGGCCCGCGGCTTCGCCGGGGATTCCCTCGTGAACACGCTGGCTTCGACGGACGCCGTCAAGCCGGCCGTGACCAACACCTATGACATCGGAACGTCGCTGCTCGCCGACGGTGCCGGCGCGATGGCCTTCTACGGGATCGTGATCGTGCTGGGCGCCTGGCTGGCCGGCCCTGGCGGGCTCGCGACGAACGTGCGCCGCGCCCTGACGCCGCTGATGCACAACCGCGCAATCGGCTATGCGGTCCTTCTGCTGATACTGCTCGTGCTGTTCTGGTGGGCGCCCACCGAGGGCTTCAAGCGGCTCCCGATCTCGCTGCTGATCATCGCCCTGTTCGTCGTCGGGTTCGAGTTCCTTCGCCGCCAGGCCGTGCGGGAGTTCCCGGACGAGACCTGGGAGCAGGGCTCACAGCGCTGGCGCTCGCTGCTGGACCGAAGCAAGACTTGAGCTCGGTCACATTCGTCGGTCACGCAACCGTCGAGCTCGAGCTCGACGGCACCAGGCTGCTGACCGACCCGCTGCTGGGCCCCAGGCTGGGTCCGCTGCTGCGGCGCGGGCCCCTGCCCGACGCCGATCGCCTCGCCGGGGTGGACGCCGTGCTCGTCTCGCACATGCACCACGACCACCTCGACCTGCGCTCTCTGCGCCGCCTCGGGCGCCCGATCGTCGCGTCGCAGGCCACCGCCGATTTCCTGCGGCGCAAAGGCCTGACGGAGGTAACCGGGATGGCAAGGGGGGATTCGGTGGCGGTGGGCCCCTTGACGGTCGAGGCCGTGCACGCGGAGCACCCCGGCGGCCGCTACGGCCGCGGCTCGGATGACGCGGAGGCCCTCGGTTTCCTGGTCGAGGGCGGCGAGACTCGGGTCTACTTTGCCGGTGACACCGAGCTGTTCGCCGAGATGAGCGAGCTGGGCCCGGGTATCGACCTAGCCCTGGTTCCGATCTGGGGCTGGGGCCCCAAGCTGGGCCCCGGCCACCTCGACCCCGTCACCGCGGCGGACGCTCTGGCCCTGACCCGGCCGCGCCTGGCCGTTCCGATCCACCACGCGACCCTGTCTCTGCCCGGCTCGCCCCGCATCTGGCCCTGGCTGCTGACCCGTCCCGCCGAGGAGTTCGTCGCCGCCGCGGCCGAGCGGGCCCCGGAGGTCGACGTGCGGGTGCTGGCGCCAGGCGAAACCACGGAGCTCCCGCGCTGAGGTAGGTCCCCGACCGGCCTGAGTCGCGCTAGGAGCCCTCTTCGCGTCCCTCGCGAGGACTCGGCCGCGATGGCGCGCCGCCGATCAGGTCCTGCATGCGGTTCCAGCGGCGGTTGTGACGCTGCTCCCGGTGCTCCGACTTCTCGAGCTTGGCGCTGCCCGGCTTGTAGAAGCGGCGCGCCCAAGGCGATCCGGGCCGCGCCACGCGGATCGCAGCGACGATCCCGATCGGCACGAAGAACATGCCGGTCATCGCCGACCAGAGCTTGCCCTTGAAGGCGGCCACCAGGCAGATCACCAGAGTGCTCGCGATCGAGGCGAGGATCGCCCCGATCGAGCCGCTGTCCTCGCTGCTGACCGGCACGAACCCGAGCACCAGTGCGCCGCCGATGATCGCCGCCACGATCACTGCGTCTACCGAACGGCGCCCCTCCTCGGACCAATACACGTCCTCCAGGTAGAGCCAGAGCGCGAACTCGTCGAGCGTGAGGCCGACGCCGATCCCGAACAGGGCCGCCGTGATCTCCAGCCACGGGCTGTCGGGCTGGATCGCGAAACCCACGAAACCCGCGACCATCATCGCCACGATCCCGAACACGAGGTGGTGGATGTGAAGGCCGCCGGGGGTGACGTTGCCCGGCCACCACGAGACCTCGGCGCGGATCATGCGCGTGCTGAAGCGGATGAAGCCGAACGAGAGCAACATCGCCCCAAGCAGGACCAGCCCGGCGCGCTGCGCCTCGCCCTCTAGGAACTGGCCGTTCTCGAACTCGATCGATAGCTCGGCCAGCGGCACGAGACGGAGGCTATCGAGGGTCGGCCGTCACGCTCGGGGCGCCGCCTCAGCTGCGACCTCGCGCGCCGGGCACGCTCGCGGGCGCGGGCGACGATCACGTCAAGGTCGGTTCGACACATCGTGTCTGATTCTCGCATTCGGCCGGATCGGATCACCTGTCGAGGCGGTTTCGCACCGCCGCAGCTCAGGCGGCGACGGGGTCGGGCTTCTTGCGCGGCCGCCGCACGGTGACAGCGGGCTCGACCATGTCGGCGAGGTACTGGCCCGTGTAGGACTCCGGCACGGCGGCGACCTGCTCGGGCGTGCCGGTGGCGATCACCTCTCCCCCCTCCTCGCCGCCCTCGGGTCCGAGGTCGATCACGTGGTCGGCCGTCTTGATCACGTCGAGATTGTGCTCGATCACGACCACCGTGTTGCCGGCCTCGACCAGCCGGCCCAGCACCTCCAGCAGGCGCTGCACGTCGGCGAAGTGGAGCCCGGTGGTGGGCTCGTCGAGGATGTAGAGCGTGTCGCCGGTCGCGACCTTGGAGAGCTCGGTCGCGAGCTTCACCCGCTGGGCTTCGCCGCCGGACAGCTGCGTGGCCGGCTGGCCCAGCCGGATGTAGTCGAGCCCGACGTCGTGCAGCGTGCGAAGCCGCCGCGCGATCTTGGGGATGTCGGAAAAGAACTCGACCGCCTCGGCGACCGACATCTCCAGCACGTCGGCGATCGACTTGCCCTTGAAGCGGACCTCGAGCGTCTCGCGGTTGTAGCGCTTGCCGTGGCACTGCTCGCACGGCACGTAGACGTCGGGGAGGAAGTGCATCTCGATCTTGATCTGGCCGTCGCCACGACACACCTCACACCGGCCCCCTTTTACGTTGAAACTGAAGCGGCCGGGCTTGTAGCCGCGCGCCCGCGCCTCGCGGGTCTGCGAGTAGAGCTGGCGGATGTGGTCGAAGAGGTTCGTGTAGGTCGCCGGGTTGGAGCGCGGGGTGCGCCCGATCGGCGACTGGTCGATGTTGATGATCTTGTCCACCTGCTCGGTGCCCTCGATGCGGTCGTGGGCGCCTGGGCGCAGCTTCGCCTGGTGCAGGCGGTTGGCGATCGACGGGTACACGGTCTCGTTGACCAGGGTGGACTTGCCCGAGCCCGAGACGCCGGTGACGCAGCAGAAGACGCCAAGCGGCACCTCCACGTCGATCGCCTTCAGGTTGTGCTGGCGCGCTCCCTTGACCAGCAGCCCGCCCTTGGGCTCGCGGCGCTGCTGCGGCAGCGGGATCGTCCGCTGCCCGGCCAGGTACTGGCCGGTGAGCGAGGCCGGGTCGGCCTCGATCTGCTTCGGCGTCCCCTCCGAGACGACGTGTCCGCCGTGCTCGCCGGCGCCCGGGCCGAGGTCGACCAGGTAGTCGGCCGAGCGCATCGTGCCCTCGTCGTGCTCGACCACGATCACGGTGTTGCCGAGGTCGCGGAGGCGCTCGAGCGTGCGGATCAGCTTCATGTTGTCGCGCTGGTGCAGCCCGATCGAGGGCTCGTCGAGGATGTAGAGCACCCCGACCAGGCTGGAGCCGATCTGGGTCGCGAGCCGGATCCGCTGCGCCTCGCCGCCTGAGAGCGTCCGGGCCGAGCGCGCCAGGTTCAGGTAGCCGACGCCCACGTTCTCCAGAAAGGCGAGGCGCTCGGTGATCTCGCGCACCAGCAGCCGGGCGATCGCCTGCTCGGTCTCCGTCATCTCCAGGGCCTCGATCCACGCCAGCGCGGCGCGGGCGGACATCTCCGTGTACTCGCTGATCGAGATCCCTCCGACCTTGACCGCGAGGCTCTCGGGCCGCAGGCGCGCCCCCTTGCAGTCGGGACAGGGCTGTTCGGCCATGTAGCCCTCGACCCGCTCGCGAACGGCGTCCGAATCGGTCTCCTCGTAGCGGCGTTCGAGGTTGTTGACGATGCCCTCGAAGCGGACGCTGTAGGACCGGCGTCGCCCGAACCGGTTCGCGTAACTCACCTTGTGGCGTTCCGAGCCGGTGCCGTAGAGGAAGATCTCGCGCTCGGAGTCGGCGAGCTCCTGCCAGGGCGCGTCCACGTCCACCCCGTACTCCTCAGCGACGGTCTCCACCAGTCGCTTCCAGTAGCGCGAGTGTCCCGTGCGCCACGGCTGCAGCGCTCCCTCGGACAGGGACAGGGTCGGGTCCGGCACGACCAGCTCGGGGTCGACGATGCGCTGGAAGCCGAGCCCGTGGCAACGCTCGCAGGCGCCGTGCGGCGAGTTGAAGGAGAAGATCCGCGGCTCCAGCTCGGGAATCGAGGTGCCGCAGCTGAGGCAGGCGAAGCGCTCGCTGAAGGTGAGCCGCTCGGCGACGTCGCTCGGCAGCTTGCCCGCGGACTTGGCGCCCGTGGACATCTCGCCCCGCTCCGCGGCGGCGGCACCCCCCTTGACCACGTCCACCTCGACCACGCCGCCCGCCAGCGCCGCCGCGGCCTCGATCGACTCCGAGAGGCGGCGCCGCAGGTCCTTCTTCATCACCAGCCGGTCTACGACGACCGAGATGTCGTGCTTGTACTTCTTGTCCAGCTTGATCTCGCCCTCGTCCAGGCGCCGGATCTCGCCGTCAACGCGAACCCGGCTGTAGCCCTCCAGCCGGAATTGCTCGAGCTGCTTGCCGTACTCGCCCTTGCGCCCGCGGACGACCGGGGCGGTGACCAGAAAGCGCGTGCCCTCGGGCAGCGTCATCACTCGGTCGACGATCTGCTCGACCGACTGCCCCTCGATCGGCTCGCCGCATTCGGGGCAGTGCGGCTTGCCGATCCGCGCCCAGAGCAGACGCAGGTAGTCGTAGATCTCGGTCACGGTCCCGACCGTGGATCGCGGGTTCCGGGAGGTGGTCTTCTGGTCGATCGAGATCGCCGGCGAGAGCCCCTCGATCGAGTCCACGTCCGGCTTCTCCATCAGCCCCAGGAACTGCCGGGCGTAGGAGGAGAGCGACTCCACGTAGCGGCGCTGGCCCTCGGCGTAGATCGTGTCGAATGCCAGGCTCGACTTGCCCGAGCCCGAAAGCCCGGTCATCACGATCAGGGCGTTGCGCGGCAGCTCGAGGTCGATGTCCTTGAGGTTGTGCTCGCGCGCCCCGCTGATCACTATCCGCTCGGACGGCGCCATGCGAACAAGTGTACGAGTGGCCCCAGACCGGGCTCGGGCACCCAGCGGCTGCTCAGCTTGGGCCGCGGCTGGCTCGGCTAGCGCCCGGCGCGTGCCAGCACGTCGTCGAGCAGCGCGGCGCGGTCCGAAGCTCCGAACTTGGCGTCGAGCTCGGCGGCGATCTGCTCGCGGCCGCTGCCGTCGAGGGCCATCTTCATCGCCACCAGGCGCGCTGCGGAGTCGTCGCCGCCGTTTGAGGCGCTGGGGACGCTCGCGGCGCCGTCAACCGCGCTCGGCGGCTCGGGCGTCGGCTCGGGAGGCGGGCTCGGGTCAGGGCGCGGCGTCGGGGGCTCGGGCGCCGGTGCGGGCGGGCGCGGATCGGGCGTCTCGCCGGCGAGCTCGCTGAGGGCGCGGCGCGCCCGCTCGAGCTTGTCGCGGGCCTCGGCCTCGGCGCGCTCGCGGATGTGCGCCGCCTCCTGCTCGGCGCGCTCGACGATCTCCGCCGCCTGGCGCTCGGCCTCCGCGATCACCTCGCGGACGCGGTCGCCTGCCTGCCGTGCCAGCTCTTCGGCGTTGCCCATGGACGGAACGTTAGTCGCTGCGCGCAAGATGGGGCGCTACTTCCCCCGGCTTTCGAGCGTTCTTCATACGTGCCGACTACCCTAAATGAATGATCCTGGAGGAGGGCATACTCACCCTCCGCGCGGTCCTGGCCGCCGTTGGGTTCGCCGCTGTGCTTCCGGCAACGGCCACCGCGGCTCCCAGCGACATCGGGGAGGCCGGCGGCGATGGCTTCGCCTCCGGCCAGGTCCTGGTGCGCTACGAGCCCGGTACCTCCCGCGGCGAGCGCGCAACGGTCCGCCGCGGGCTGGACGCAGAGCTCGAGCGCAGGCTGCTGGTCCCTCGCCTGGAGCTGCTGGCGCTGGGCTCCCGCTGAGTCGGTGGGGGCAGCGGTCGCCGCCCTGGAAGCCCAGCCCGAGGTCGCCTTCGCCGAGCCCAACTTCGTCTACCGGGTCGCGACCACGCCCAACGACGCCCAGTTCTCCTCGCAGTGGCCGCTCGACAACGACGGCACCCTCGGCACCGCCGACGCCGACATCGACGCTCCCGAGGCCTGGAGCACCGCGACGGGCGATCCGGCGGTGGTGGTCGGCGTCGTCGACAGCGGCGTGGCCATGGAGCACGCGGACCTGGCCGACAACATCTGGGCCAATCCCGGCGAGTCCGGTGGGGGCCTCGAGAGCAACGCCCTCGACGACGACGGCAACCTCCTGATCGACGACCACCGCGGCTGGGACTTCGTCGACGACGACAACGACGCCACCGACGGCGAGGGCCACGGCACCCACGTGGCGGGCACGATCGGCGCCAGGGGCGACAACACCGAGGGGATCGCCGGGGTCAACTGGGACGTCTCGCTGATGCCGCTGAGGGCTTGCAACATGGTCGGCAGCTGCCTCAGCTCGGACGTCGCCGACGCCTTCACGTACGCGGGCGAGATGGGCGCCGAGGTCGTCAACGCAAGCCTCTCGGGAACGGGCTCCTCCCTAGCCCAGCAGGCCGCGATCGCCGCGGCTCCCGACACCCTCTTCGTCGTCGCCGCCGGCAACGACGGCAGCAACAACGATGCCTCGCCGCACTTCCCCTGCAACTACGCCGGGGCGAACCTGATCTGCGTCGGTGCCAGCACCTCGCTCGACAACCTCTCCTCCTTCTCCAACTTCGGCGCGAGCTCGGTCGATCTCGCGGCGCCGGGCGGCGGCACCCCGGGCACGGCCATCAACGGCGCCTTCCTCTCCGAGCCCATGAGCCAGACCTTCAGCGAGGCTCCGCTCGACGCCAACTGGGACACCGGCGGCACCCCGGACACCTGGGATCGCACCGATGAGGTCTCCGAGCCTCCTCCCTGGGGACGCTCACCGACTCGCCCGGCGCGGGCCACGGCAACAACACCGACAACTTCGCGCGGTTCGGGCCCGTCGATCTCAGCGGGGACTCAGGCTGCCACCTCCGCTACGAGCTCGACCTCGACCTGCCGGACCCCGACGATCAGCTGCTGGTGCAGGTCTCCGACGACAACCTCACCTACGTCACGGTCGATAACTGGACCGGCGTCGGCGGGCCGACATCGCTGACGCCGTTCATACCCAGCGTCTCGAACGCTGCCACGGCGTACGTTCGTTTCAAGCTCGTCACCGACTCCGGCGGCCCCGGCGGCGACGGCGTCCACCTGGACGACGTGCGCATCCGCTGCCCCTCGACCGGCTACCGCTACCTCCAGGGAACCTCGATGGCCGCGCCCCACGTCTCGGGCGCCGCCGCACTGCTGCTCGATCACAACCCGGCGGCCACGGTGGCCGAGCTCCGCGAGTGGCTGCTGGACGGGGTCGATCTCAAGAGCCTCGCTCGAGGGAAAGGTCGCGGCGAACGGGCGGTTGAACCTGGCCCGCTCCCTCGCGGGCGCCGGCGGCGCTGACATCCACCGCCCCGAGACCACGATCGTCGCGGGCCCGGCTGCCAGCTCCAAGTCGTCGAGCACGACCTTCAGCTTCGACGCCAACGAGCCCGCCAGTTCTTCAGCTGCAGCCTCAACGGCGCCGCCTTCAGCTTCTGCGCCTCCCCCAAGCCGCTCGCCGGTTTGGCGGTCGGCCAGCACAGCTTCCGCGTCAGGGCCACCGATACCGCCGGCAACGACGACGCGACGCCGGCGGCCTACGCCTTCACGGTCGAGCAACCCGATGGCTCGAACAATGCAAGAAGCTGCGCAGGAAGCTGAAGCAGGCGAAGAGCGCGAAGCAGGAGCGGAACCTGCGCAAGAAAATCAAGAAGCGCTGCAAGAAGCTCCGCCCCTAGACAGAGAAGAGCGCGGCGCCCGGGGTGCGGACGCCGCGCTCTCGCTTTGATCCTTCGGCGCTAGGCGCGAGCCGGCTCGGGGCGCGCCTCGCGGGGCGCCTCGGGCTGGTCGTGATGCTCGGTGCCGCCGCGGCGGCCGGAGCCCGGCAGCAGCCGGTCCAGCCAGTGCGGCAGGTACCAGTTCCAATCGCCCAGCAGCTTCATCGTCGCGGGGAGCAGAACACCCCGGATGATGGTCGCGTCGATCAGGATCGCGGCCGCCAGCCCAATCCCCATCTCCTTGAAATCAAGGAACTGGAGGGTGGCGAACACGCTGAACACGCCGACCATGACGACTGCTGCGGCGGTGACGGTGCCGGCCGTGCGCGAGATGCCCTCACGGACAGCATCGTCGGTGCTCATGCCCCGGTCGTAGAGCTCGCGGACCCGCGTGAGGATGAACACGTGGTAGTCCATCGAGAGCCCGAACAGGATCACGAACAGGAACACCGGGAGCCAGTTGGTGATTCCGCCGTTGGACTCGAAGTCCAGCAGCGACTCACCGGCCCCGTTCTGGAACACGATGACCAGCACGCCGTAGGCGGCGCCCACGGAGAGCAGGTTGAGCACGATCGCCTTGATCGGGATGACCAGCGACCGGAACGTGACCAGGAACAACAGGAACGCCAGGCCAAGCACGAACGCGAACACCAGCGGCATCTTGTCGCTGAGGACCTGCTTGTAGTCCTCGGTGCTCGCGGCGCCTCCGGTGACGTTGGCTTCGGCTCCGTCGACCGCGCCGACCGTCGCCGGGACGAGGTCGTTGCGGACCTCGTTCAGGGCGGTGACCGATGCGTCGTCGGTGCCGTTGCCGCGGCTCGGCAGGTCGATCACGGCGACGGAGCTGTCGTCGCTGTAGCTGACCTCGGCCGGGCCGATGAACGTGTCCGACGCGGCCGCGTCGCGACCAGCTGATCGATCGCGCCGGCGACCTCGCCGCCGCGAACGTCGTCGGCCTCGACGACGACCTCGGTTGATGTTGACCTTGTCGGGGAACGCGTCCGTGAACCTGTCGTAGGTCTTCATGATCGGCAGGTCCTGCGGGATGTCCTCCGGGCCCGACTGGGTCGTGGTCATGCCGAGAGCCGGTATCGCCAGGGCGATCAGGACTCCGGCGGACAACGTGGCCGCGAGCAGCGGCCGGCGCATGACGCGGCTGACGACGCCGCTCCAGAACCGCGACTCGCCCGCCGGGCGGCGCAGCCGCCTGGTGAACGGGATCCGGCCCTTCTCGACGCGATCGCCGAGCCAGGCCAGCACGGCCGGCAGCACGAGCAGCGACGACGAACATCTCGACCGCCACGACGCTGACGGTTGCGACGGCGAATGACTCGAACGTCGCCTCACCGGTGATGAACATGCCGGACATGGCGATCATCACCGTGATCCCGGAGATCAGCACCGCACGGCCCGAGGTGCGAGCCGCAGCCAGCAGGGACTCCTGCGGGCTCTTTCCGCTCGCCCGCTCCTCGCGCTCGCGGCGCATGTAGAACAGCGAGTAGTCGACGCCCACGGCGAGGCCGATCAGCAGGATCAGCGGGGCGACGTTGCTGTCGAGCGGGAACACCTGGCTCGGGATGGCGACCAGCGCCATCGTCGCCAGCACGCCCGTCAGCGCCAGCAGCAGCGGCACGCCGGCCGCCACCAGGCCGCCGAGGGCGATCGCCAGGATCACCAGGGTGAGCGGCAGCGACAGCATGCCCGCCTTGCCGAGGTCGCGACTGGAACATCTCGTTGAGGCTCTTCTCCGTCGATGCCCCTCCGAACTGCTCCACGTTGAACTGGGGGTTCTCCTTCTGGAGAGCCGCGATCGTGTCCTCGCTCTCGACCACGTTGACGCCTGCGTCGACGTCAGGCCCAGTGATCTCGAAATCGACGAGCACCGAATGCCCGTCCTCGGACACCGCGCCGCCGCCATCAACGGGTGACTTCACGTTCGTGACGTGCTCGGTCGCCTTCAGGTCGCGCGGTCGTCTGACCGACCAGCTGCTGGAACTCGGGGTCGGTCGCTGTCAGCTCCTTGCTCTGGATCAGCGCGACCTCCTCGGTGGGCCTGAGGCCGGCGTCCGTGAGGGCGCGCTCAGCCTGCTGTGACTCGCCCGAGAATGTGTCGACCGTCGAGATGTCCTTCTGCTCCACCACCTGCGCGCCCATGATCAGGACGAGCAGGGCGAAAACGAATCCGAGCCATCCCCAGATGGCCCGCTTGCGGTGCGTCGCGCTCCAGCGCGCGGCCCGCTCGGTGATGTTCATGCGTGACTGCGTCCGTTGCCTTGCATTTGAACTCCTCCGTTGAGTCGAGTGGATTTCATGCGGGCAGCTTCCCCTCACGGGGCCCTCCTTCCCATGGGGCTGGCAGGCGTCTCGGGGTGCGGTTCTCCCGGGCGGGGGTACGGCTAGCCGTATGGGAATTCGTGCCTGGATCACGGACAATCCGGGCATGAAGCGCACCGTCCTCATCGTCGACGACCACGAGGGATTCAGGGCCAGCGCCCGGCGCGTGCTCGAATCCGAGGGCTACTCGGTGATCGCCGAGGCGGCCGACGGCAACTCGGGCGTGATGGCGGCCGCGGAGGCCCGGCCCGACCTCGCGCTCGTGGACGTGCAGCTGCCCGACTTCGACGGCTTCGAGGTGACCAGGCGCCTGCGCGAGTCGGGCGAGGCGCCCGACATCGTCCTCATCTCCAGCCACGACCGGGCCGATTTCGGCTCCCTCGTCGAGAGCAGCGGCGCGCGCGGGTTCGTTTCCAAGTCCGACCTGTCCGCCGCCGCGCTGGAGGCCCTGCTGCGGTGAGCGGCCTACCCGCCCGGCTCTCCGCCCTGTCGAGGGACGAGCTGCGCCGCCTGCTGATCGCGCTGGCGGCGCTTGCCCTCGCGCAGAGCGCCTTCACGATCTGGCTCACCGTCACCACCGACCGGGACCACTCAATCGCAGTCGACCTGGTCGCCGTGCTCGCCGTCGGCTGGTCGTTCGCCGGTACCGGGCTGTTCGCCTGGTGGCGCAAACCCGAGAACGTCGTCGGGCTGCTGATGTGGCTGACCGGGTTCTTCTGGTTCTTCAACCTCTACACGCTGTCGGACACGATTCCGCTCTTCGTCGCCGGCTTCCTGCTCTCGTCGGTCAGCTTCGGCTTCCTGATCAACCTGCTGCTGGTTTTCCCGGACGGGAGACTGCACTCCCGATTCGAGCGGGTGGTGGCCGCGGGTGGCTATTTCGCGGTCACGGTCATGCAGCTCGTCAGCGCCTTCCTGATCGACCCGGAGCGGGACGGCTGCGACGGGTGCCCCGACAACCCGCTGCTGGTCACGGACAACACCACTCCCTACGAGATCTTCAGCGCCGTCCAGTCACTGGTCGGGATCGCGGTGCTGGTGGGGTTGGTGGTCGCGCTGGTGCGGCGCTGGCGCGCCTGGCCGCAGGCCCGCAGGAAGCAGTTCGCCCCTGTGCTCTGGGCGGGAGGGATCAGCCTCTCGCTGCTCTGCGTGATGCTCGCGGTGGACGTGGCCGGCGTCCCCGACTCGGTGCGCCAGGGCATCTTCTTCGCCGCTCTGGTCCCCTTCGCGGCGATCCCGTTCGCCTTCCTGGCGGGGCTCCTGCGCAGCCGCATCACGCGCGCCGAGGCCGTGGGCGAGCTGGTCGCCGGCCTGGCGGCGAGCCCGGAGGGCGGCGGCCTGCGCGACGCCCTCGCCGACGCCATCTCTGATCCCAGCCTCGAGCTCGCCTACTGGGTCCCCGAGGCCGCCGGCTACGTCAACGCGGACGGCGCGCCCGTGCAGCTGCCGGGCCCCCACCCCGTCAGGAGGTGGGCCGAGGTGACCCACGACGGCAAGCGGGTCGGCGCGATCGTCTACGACGGCGGCCCCGAGGACGTGGAGGAGATGGTGGCCACGATCGCCTCCGCCGCGGGCCTGCGCATGGAGAACGAGCGCCTCGACGCCGAGCTGCGCGCTCGACTCGAGGAGCTGCGGGCCTCTCGCGCGCGGATCGTCGAAGCCGGCTACCGCGAGCGCCGGCGGGTCGAGCGGGACCTCCACGACGGCGCCCAGCAGCGGCTGCTGGCGCTGGCCCTGAACCTGAAGCTCGCCCGCTCGCGGATGGACGACGACCCCTCCGAGGCGGGGGAGCTTCTTGACGAGGCCACCGCGGAGCTCGAACAGGCGACGGCCGAGCTGCGCGAGCTCGCCCGCGGCATCCACCCCGGCCTGCTCACCGACCGCGGCCTGGTGCCGGCGCTGGAGGCGCTCGCCTCGCGGGCGCCGTTCCCGGTGGAGCTCGACGCGAGCCTCGAGGGACGCGCCTCCGCGGGCGTCGAGGCGGCCGCCTACTTCGTGGTCTCGGAGGCCCTCGCCAACTCCGCCAAGCACGCCAGTGCCGAGCGCGCCGCCGTCAGCGTCAGCAGTCTCAACGGGGATCTGCTCGTCGAGATCTCCGACGACGGCCGCGGCGGCGCCGACCCGGACGGCTCGGGCCTACAGGGCCTCGCCGACCGGGTCGCCGCGCTCAACGGGCAGTTCAGCGTCGAGGACGGCGATCCCAGCGGAACCCTGGTGCGCGCTCGCATCCCCCTCGGCTAGGTTGCGGCGATGAGGCTCGTGATCGCCGACGACTCGGTCCTGCTGCGCGAGGGTATGGCGCGGCTGCTCGAGGATGCCGGCTTCGAGGTGGTTGGCCAGGCGGGGGACGCCGAGGACCTGCTCCGCAAGGTCCGCGCCCACAAGCCGGACGCCGCGATCGTCGACGTCCGCATGCCGCCCACCAACACCGATGAGGGCATTCGCGCGGCCCAGGAAATCAAGGCGGAGCTGCCGGACGTCGGGGTGCTCGTGCTCTCCCAGTACGTCGAGGAGGCCTACGCGCGCGAGCTGCTGGCCGACGACGCGGCCGGCGTTGGCTACCTGCTCAAGGATCGGGTCTCCGACATCGAGGCGCTCGCCGAGGCCGTCCGCCGCGTCGCGGCCGGCGGCTCCGCGCTGGACCCTGAGGTCGTCTCGAGCATGCTCGGCCGCGCGCGTGAGGACGACCCGCTCGAGGCGCTGACCCCGCGCGAGCGCGAGGTGCTCGGGCTGATGGCCGAGGGACGCTCGAACTCGGCGATCGCGTCCCGGCTCGTCGTCACCGACCGCGCCGTGGAAAAGCACGTGACCAGCATCTTCAGCAAGCTCGATCTCGACGCCACCCCCGAGGATCATCGCCGGGTGCTGGCGGTTCTGGCCTTCCTCGAGGACGACACTTGATCAGCACCGATTACCTGGTCGTCGGATCAGGGGCGAGTGGTCTCGCCTTCGCCGACACGCTCGTCGCGGAGAACCCCGATGTCGAGCTTACGCTTGGTCGATCGCCGGCCCGGCCCAGGTGGCCACTGGCTCGACGCGTATCCCTTTGTCCGCCTGCATACACCGTCGGCGTACTACGGCGTCAACTCTCTACCGCTCGGCGAAGACCGGATTGACCAGTCCGGCGAGAACGCCGGCTTCTACGAACGAGCCACGGGCGCAGAGGTCCGCGACTACTTCGCCGAGGTCGGGCGTCGCCTGGTTGAAACGGGGCGCGTGCGCATCCTGACCGGGCATGAGCACCTGGGACCGCGAGAGGAAGGAGCGCGGGTCCGCGACCTGAGCACCGGAGCCGTCCATGAAGTCGACGTGCGCCGGAAGCTGGTCGACGCCCGCTATCTCGAGGTCTCCATCCCCGCGACGCACGAACCTTCCTTTGGTGTTTCGCAGGGTGCCCGCGTCGTGCCCGTCAACGACCTACCGGCCGCTGCACGGTCGGGGACCCGCTACACCGTGCTCGGTTCCGGCAAGACGGCGGTCGACGCATGCACCTGGCTCCTCGACAATGACGTGGCGCCGGAGCGGATCCGCTGGGTCCGCCCACGGGAGCATTGGTTTCACCACCGGCGCCATTTCCAGCCGCTGGACCTCGTCGGCAACAACATGGACGCCATCTCTCACGACGCCAAGGCTGGTGCGGAGGCGTCGGACGTCGAGGACCTGTTCGCACGCCTGGAGGCAGCGGGCCGCCTGGTCCGCATCGACCCTTCGGCCCACGCGACGATGTACCGCATCACCATGCTCAGTCCCGGCGAGATCGATGCCCTGCGCCAGATCGAGGACGTAGTCAGGCTCGGCCGCGCGCGACGGATCGAGGACGACCGGATCCTGCTTCACGAGGGCGAGATCGATACCGAAGCCGACGTCCTGCACGTCGACTGCACGGCACACGGCCTGCGCCACGCGCAAGCGACCCCCGTTTTCCAGCGCGGCCGGATCGTGCTCCAGCAGGTCAGGCAGAACTCTCCGGCGTTCAACGCGGCGCTCATTGCCTTCGTCGAGGCCCACCGCGACGAGGACGCTGACAAGAACCGGCTCTGCCCGCCCAATCCCTACCCGCGCAGCGTCGAAGACTGGCCGGGCCTGAACCGTCGCACGTGGCTGATCGAGCAGCGATGGCTGCGCGAGCCGGACGTCGCCGGCTGGGTGGCAGAGAGCCGACTCAACCTGCTGCGGGGCCTCCCCGACCACGCTGCGGACCCACCCGTCAAGGCTGCGATCGAACGATTCCTGACCTACGTCGGGCCCGCCATCGAGCGGCTGCGCGAACTCGATGAACGGCGCTCGCCGCGGACTGATTTCGCCTCGGCCTAGCAGCGCCACAGCCCTCCTCTGCCGGGTTCGATCCGAAGCTACGCCTGAGAAGCCGGGCACTACTGCTTTGCATGGAAAGCGGCGGTCGCGCGATCGCGCCTGGAGAGAACCAGGAAAGCGGGTGCGGCGGAGACCCAAGCCAGGTGGTTCAGTTGTGGATGACCGGCGCCTAGGCGGAACCCAGCAGCTTCGCCTTCTCGCGCTCGAACTCCTCGTCCGAGAGCACGTTCTGCTCATGCAGCTCGCCGAGCTGCTTGAGCTGCTCCATCACCTCAGGGGTCAGTCCGCTTGCCGCGGCGGGCTCGGCAGCCTGGCCGGACTCGCCGGGCGCAGCCTGCTGTGGAGCTGCCGCCTCCTCCCGCTGCTGCGCTTCCTTTGCATCATGGTGCTTCTTGGCGGCTACGGCGGCCCCGCCGATCACGGCGGCGCGTCGCCTGCGCTGGCGTCTGTCTCGTCCCATCGTCAAATCCTCCTTGACTGCATTGCTCGGTCGGTCCCATTTCGCGTCATCTGCGGCAGTGGCTAACCCCGTGGGGGTGGTGCCTGTTCGTGTTCAGGACGGGCGAAGGCACCGAAGATCCAGAGGATCGGGAAGAAAATCCCGAAGAAGAACAGCCACCCGTGTCCGTTGCGGAGCGTGCTCAGGCCAAGCCAGAAGAAAAGCCCGACGTAAACAACCGCGAGGAGAATCCAGAGCCAGGTATCCATTCGAATCCCTTCAGTTTGGCTAGCCAGACCACTGTAGGGGATGCCATGCGTGGTTCACTCAGGCTCCCTAACGCCGTCGCCGTTCGCCAGGCACGCGGCGAAGTGCTCCTCCAGGTCTCCGGGGCCGATCGTCCCGGCCGCGCCGATCGCGACGATCCGGGTGCGCGGCGAATCTCCGCCCCAGCCGCCGTCAAAGGAGACGTCCACCCTCTTTCCCACCACCTGCAGCACCGCGCGGCGCTCGGGCGCCTCGGAGGCGGCCACCACGCCCTTGGCCCGGTAGATGCCCGCGGGTAGCTTCGCCGCCGTCTTGCGCAGGGCGTCCAGTGAGAGCGGTCGGTCGGTTTCGTAGCTCCACGATTCGAAGCGGTGGTCATGACCGGCGTGCTCTGCGTGGCCGCAGCCGGGATCGGAGCAACCAGGGAAGTGGGCGGCTCGATCGGGCTCGAGGGAGCCGGGGTGGAACCTCCCCACGCCGAGAAGAACCTCGAGCGGGACGTCGCACCTGTTGGCCTCGAGCAACCTGTAGCGGTGAAGGTGATCCTCGAGCCATTCCCTGATCTTCTCGATCTGCTCCGGCCCGACGAGGTCGGTCTTGTTGAGGATCACCATGTCGGCCATCGCAACCTGCCAGATCTTCAACTCCATCTGGTCGGGGGCCGCGAAGACCTGGTCGGCGTCGATGACGCAGATGATGCTGTCGAGCCGGACCCGGTCTATCAGCGAGGGGTCGTCGGCGAAGGTGAGGGCGATCCCCGTCGGTTCGGCCACTCCGCTTGCCTCCAGCAGGATGTACTCGGGCCGCTCGGGCCGCTCCAAGATCTGGATCACCGCCTCGGAGAGGTCGTCGCGGATCGAGCAGCAGACGCACCCGTTGGCGAGGCTGATCACGTCGCCCTCGACATCGACGACCAGATCGGCGTCGATGTTGATCGAGCCGAAGTCGTTGACCAGGACGCCGACCTTCATCCCGTGGTCGCCGTTGAGGATGCGGTTGAGGAGCGTCGTCTTGCCGGCGCCGAGGAATCCGGTGAGCACGGTCGCCGGGGTCCGGATGGCGCCGTCCGGGTCCTCGACGTGAGCGGAGCCCATCCCGCACCTAGCCCCGCCCGAGGCGGCTCTTGACCTTCTCGCCGACCTTCTGGGCGATCATCTTCGGGATCTCGATCTTGAACCCCTTGGGGAAAACCCGCACGAGGTCGCGCTTGACGTCCTCCGGGTAGTAGAGGTTCGGGTCGATCTCCTTCTCACGGACGAACTCCTCCTGGACGTCAGCGACGTTGTGGCGCGGGTCGGGGAACTCAATGCTGAGATGCCGGGGACCGAGGTCGAACAGCTCCTTGGCCTCGGATGGATTCGGCCGCGCCGGGCTGGCCGCGTCGGAGAGCGCGGCGTTGCGCGTCCAGACCGCGTCCTTGGTCACGTTGACGACGACGCCGTCGGGAGCTCCGAACTGGAACAGGCCGTCCCAGTGGACCCTGATGCCGGCGAGGATCTCCGGCAGCAGGTCCTCGTCGTAAGCGGTGTGGGTGACCATCGCCAGCCGCGGGTTTACCTGCTTGGTCAGATACCCGACGGCGTAGTGGACCGTGTGGGCGGTGTCGACGGTGTTGTTGGTGATCATCGGCGGGAGCCCCATCTTCAGCTGCTGCAGGTTCGCCAGGTCGGGCTGGACCTCGGTGACGAAGACGTCCACCCCCTTTGCGAACTCGGCGGTGAGGTCGTCGGGGCGGCCGTCGCCGGTCCAGACGAAGGAGAGGCCGTTCCAGTCGAGCCGGTAGGCCGAGGCGCCGTCCTTGGTGTGGGAACGCCGCCAGTGGCGAATCGTGACGCCATCTTCGTCGTAGCAGACGCCGTTGTCGTCGCGGAAGTCGAACTCGTTGACGTCGACCTCGTAGCCGTCGCCGATCGGCGAGGAGTTGAAGCTGTCGATGTGCCAGTGGGCCATCTGCTTCATGCCCTCGACCATGTGCCTGGTTCCGTCCTCGGGAGTCCTTCCCGACGGTCCGTGCACGCGGAGCGGCTTCCAGCGGGCTGCCCAGGGGGCGAAGGCGAAGAGGTAGGGCAGCTCGCCGTAGTGGTCCACATGGAGATGGGTGAGGAAGATGTCGTTGACCATCTGCAGCGGCACCTGCATCGCGAGGATGTTGCGCAGGCAGCCAGGGCCGAAGTCGAAGAAGAACCGCTTGCCGTTGCCGAGCTCGACCATGATGCAGGTGGCGGCCTGGTTCAGCCGCGGCGGGAACGGGCAAGTCCCGACGAAGGTGATCCGCATCTCGTCCCTGCCGAGCTCCTCCGAGGTCGGGTAGTAGGTCGCCGCGCTGCCCATGCTGTCGGTCGGCTTGTAGTAGGGCGGCAGGGTGATTCCGCCTCCCCCAACTCCCCCGTAGGGATTCATCGCTGGGATGGGCTTCTTGCCGTCTGACATCGCTTCCTCCTCGCGGTTCGCTTCGAGAGCCTATCCGCCGGGTATTGGTGGCTGCACAGCCGTCCCCCGAGCCGAGGGGTTGACGCGATACCGTCGGTAATGGGGTCAACCGCGATCGAAAGAGCTGAATGGAGTGGTCACTGACGGATCGGGACGAGGCCCTCGAAGCCGCCCGGCTGTCGGAATTGCTGCTTTGGACGAGAAGCGGCTATCCGCTTTGCATGGAAAGCGGCACCCCGCCGCGTGATACTGCGTGGGCGATGTCGGAGGAGACCTTGGCTTCGCGACTGTGGGAGCCTTGACGCGACCGCAACGACAAGGAGGAGCAGATGCCGAAGTACCTGTTCCAGGCGTCATACACGGTTCAAGGCGAGGAGGGCGTGCGGAGCAAGGGCGGCACCGATCGGCGGGATGCGGTGGCCGACACGATGCGTAGCGCGGGCGGCGAGCTCGACTGCCTTTACTTCGAATTCGGCGACCGAGACGCCTTTGCGATTGTCGATCTTCCCGACGACGAGGCCGCCGCAGCCGTCTCCCTGATCGAAAACGCCGCCGGGGGAGCGACGGTGAAGGTGACCGTGCTGCTTACACCCGAGCAGGTGGACGAGGCCGCGAACCGTGCGGTCGCCTACCGTCCGCCGGGGCTCTAAGTCCCGCGTCCGCAGCCGTACCCGGCTTCTGATCACCGGGCTCCACGCGCCGCCCCCTCGGGGGATACTGCGCGGGCGATGTCGCCGTAGGAGCAGACGACGAAAGGAGCCCAAATGGCGCAAAGCGCAGAAGACGTGGCTCGCGAGAGCATCGAGTCCTATAACGCCGGTGACTTCGACCGCCTCCGCTCGCTTCTCGCCGACGACTTCTACGAGGAGGAGCTCGCCACGCAGCGCCGCCTCGAGGGGGCAGATGCCCGGGTCGAGGCAGCGCAGGCCTGGAAGCAAACGTTTCCGGACGAGCACGGCACGATAACCGGGGCGTACACGAGCGGAAACACGGTGGCGATCGAGCTCACCTGGGAGGGCACCCAGAGCGGCCCGATGGCGACGCCCGACGGTCAGCAGCTGCCGGCGTCGAACAAACGCATAACGGTCAAGTCGGTCGAGGTGATTGAGATCGAGGACGGCAAGATCAAGGTGCTTCGCCACTACTTCGATCTGATGACGCTCCTCCAGCAGATCGGAGCGATGGACCAGGCCGAAACACCCGTAGCCAGCAGGCTCCACAGGTAATCGCGACTGCTGCTTTGGACGAAAAGCGGCGCTCTAGCCGAGCTACGACACCGTTCCCTCGCCCGCGACAACCCTGTATAGAGCGCGGGTATTACGACTCGGAGGGTGAGGAGCGCCGCTCGAGGATGGCACCCTCGTGCCGCCTACTTCTTCTTGCCCTTTCCCTTCTTCTTGCACTTCTTCTTCTTGGCGGCCGCCGCCCCGCCCTTGCTCTTCTTCTTCTTCTTGCACTTCTTCTTCTTGGCGGCGGGCTGCCCGGTCGGACCGGTCGGAGGAACGTCGGCGAGGGTCAATCGAAAACCGGCAAGGCTGCCGACCCCAAATTGGTCGTACGGCGTAACGCCGTCTGCGTCGCCGAAGTAGCGCTCGACGAAGAATCCACTCGGATCGGTGCTGTCAGCACCGCCAAGAACCCCGTCGCAGAAGTTGTCCATCGCATAGGCAACGGAAGGATTCGAGAACCGGATGATCAGCCCACCACCGGAGAAGTTGAAGGGTGCTTCTGCCGTGAACCCAAGTTCGTAGTTCTCAAGGGTCGTATCGCCCCTCGGATTGGTGGGTGTCTGGGTGTTGGCGACGACCGTGGTGAAGGGCAATGAGGGGGTGTCTCCCCCGTTTCCAGTCGTTGGGGCGAACTCAATCTCCAACTGCACGTCTACATCGTTCATCGCCACCAGATCGAACGCAAGCTTGTCTCCGGTCTTGAGCTGGAACGCCGGAACGTCCTTGTAGACGAAGCCCATGTAGGGCTTCCATATCGCAGTGTCCTCGATCCCCCCGAGGCCGAACGGGTAGCAGTTGTCGCCCACGGTCGCCGGCATGTCGGGCGTGACATTCACAGTCGTCGCACCATTCGCTGACGCAACCATCCCTTGCCCCCCGACGAGCAGAGCAGCAAGCAGAACCAGAAGGCGCTTCGGGGGCCGCATCGAGGCGAGTCTAACTCGGGCGACTCCGGCCGTCCAGTCCCCTCGGGTGGAGCGGCGATGCCGCTTTGGACGAGAAGCGATAGCCGGGTGCGTCCGCCTTAGGACCGGAGGCGGCGGCAGCGCCAGCCCTATGGAAATGGGGTGGTACTCGTGCGAGTAGCGACCTCGTTCGGAAACGCGCATCGGGCTTGATGGCCGGGCCCCCCACCCGGAAATCGGATAAACCTGCCTGCGAGATTCCGACCCATCAGGAGGTAGACATGAATGCTCGTGTAACCCGCTACGAGGGCGCGGCGCCCGAGGCGATCGAGGAAGCCCTGCAGACGAAGAAGCGGGTGCTACCGACCGAACGCGGGCAGACCGAAGACATGAAGGGCGTCGTCCTCCTCGTCGACCGGCAGAGCGGGACGATCGTCGTCATCTCACTGTGGGACGGGGAGGAGGCGTTGCAGGCGAGCGAGGACGAGGCGACCCGCGTTCGCGGGGAGGTCACGGGGCCTGGCGAGACGGCGTCGGTAGAGCGGTACGAGGTGGCACTCCTGGCCGTCGAGCAGGCGGGCGAGGGCGGCTGACGTACCGGACATGTGTGATGGGGCATTCCCGGCATGAGTGCCTAGCAGCACAGATCCCCACCAGCACGGGTGGCAGCGCCAAACCTGAGGAAAAGGACCAAACACCTGGAGGCCCGGCTCTGGCGTCCCGCAGGCCGGAGCGAGATACTGCGCGGGCGATGTCGGAGGAGAACGAGGGATCTCACATAGTGGCGCGATCTCTTGAGCCGGAGGCTGCGTGGAACGCGGTCCAGCTCGGCTTCGCGGAGATCCTCGATCTGAGGACTGAGATCGAGCGTCGCCGCTACGGAGCCCCACCTAGGGCGAGACCGGTCTCGCTCGTCAAGCACATAGCGAGTCCGGAGGGGCCCGGCGCCATCTACCTCTGCCAACGCGCCATCCGCTCGAAGGCGACCTTGCGCCGGGGGGCGGCAGAGGTCGCGGGCGGCTTCGTGGCATGGAACGAGGCAGGCCTTCCAGTCGAGGAGGTCGATTAGCTTGGGCTACGGGAGTAAGTAGCACCAGCCGCTTTGGACGAGAAGCGGTAGCTAGATCTCCACGACCAGGGGCGGCAGCGCGAGCCCTGTGGAAATTGGACGGTACTCGTGGGCGCTCATCACGCGCTCACTAGGCGCGAATCGCGTCCAGGTCCGCGCGCAGCTCCTTGAGCTCGTCGCGGATGCGGGCGGCTTCCTCGAAGCGCAGGTCCTCGGCCGCCACCAGCATCTCCTCCTCCAGCTCGACGACCAGCTTCTCGAGCTCCTCGGGTGTCTTGGTCGCGGTCGAGTCGCGTCGCTGGCGGCGGCGCTTGGGCGCGTTCGACTCCATCGCCAGGAACTCGGCCATGTCGGAGATGCCCTTCTTGACGGTCTCCGGCGTGATCCCGTGCTCCTCGTTGTAGGCGACCTGGATGGCGCGGCGACGGTCGGTCTCGCTGATCGCCTTGCGCATCGCGTCGGTCTCCTTGTCGGCGTACATCAGGACTCGGCCGCGGACGTTCCGGGCGGCGCGGCCGATCGTCTGGATCAGCGAGGTCTCGCCGCGCAGGAAGCCCTCCTTGTCGGCGTCGAGGATCGCGACAAGCGAGACCTCGGGCAGGTCGAGCCCCTCGCGCAGCAGGTTGACCCCGACCAGTGCGTCGTACTCGCCCAGCCGCAGCTCGCGGATGATCTGGATCCGCTCCAGGGTGTCGACCTCGGAGTGCAGGTAGCGGACCCGGAAGCCATGCTCCAGCAGGTACTCGGTCAGGTCCTCGGCCATCTTCTTGGTCAGGGTCGTGACGAGGACCCGCTCGTCGCGCTCTGCGCGCTCGCGCACCTCGTTCATGAGGTCGTCTATCTGGTTCTTGGTCTCGCGCACCTCGACCGCGGGATCGACGATCCCGGTCGGCCGCACGATCTGCTCGACCGTGCGCGAGGCCTGCGCCCGCTCCCAGGGACCGGGGGTGGCCGACAGCAGCACCATCCGCCCGACCCGGTCCAGGAACTCGTCGAACTTGAGCGGGCGGTTGTCGATCGCGGAGGGCAGCCGGAAGCCGAAGTCGACCAGGGTCGACTTGCGCGAGAAGTCGCCCTCGTACATGCCGCCGATCTGGGGGATCGTCTGGTGAGACTCGTCGATGAAGGTGACGAAGTCGTCGGGGAAGTAGTCGATCAGCGTGTACGGCGGGTCGCCCGCGGCGCGACCGTCGAGGATCCGCGAGTAGTTCTCGATCCCCGGGCAGAAGCCCAGCTCGCGCATCATCTCCATGTCGTACTTGGTCCGCTGCATCAGCCTGTGGGCCTCGAGCTGCTTGCCCTGCGACTCAAAGAGCTTCACCTGCTCGGTCAGCTCGAAGCCGATCTGGTCCACGGCGCGCTCCATCGTCTCTTCCTTGACCGCGTAGTGGCTCGCCGGCCAGACCGAGACGTGGTCGATCACGTCGAGGATCTCGCCGGTCAGGGGGTCGAAGTGCTGGATGCCCTCGATCTCGTCGCCGAAGAGCTGGATCCGGTACGCGGACTCGGCGTAGGCGGGATAGATCTCGAGCACCTCGCCCCGGGCGCTGAAGGTGCCGCGGCCGAGGCTGGTGTCATTGCGCCGGTACTGCATCCCGACCAGCTTCCGGAACAGCTCCTCGCGGTCGATCCACTCCCCGACCTTGAACAGCTGCATCTGCTCCTTGTAGAGCTGCGGCGAGCCGATCCCGTAGATGCAGGAGACCGAGGCGACGATGATCACGTCCTCGCGCGCGAACAGCGAGGCCGTCGCGGCGTGGCGCAGGCGGTCGATCTCGTCGTTGATCGAGGAGTCCTTCTCGATGTAGAGGTCCTGCGCCGGCACGTAGGCCTCGGGCTGGTAGTAGTCGTAGTAGCTGACGAAGTACTCGACCGCGTTGTCCGGGAAGAACTCGCGGAACTCGTTGCAGAGCTGGGCGGCCAGCGTCTTGTTGTGGGCGATCACCAGCGCCGGCCGCTGCACCCGCTCGATCACCCCGGCCATCGTGAACGTCTTGCCGGTGCCGGTCGCTCCGAGCAGCGTCTGCACGCGCTCGTCGGCGTCCAGCCCGTCGGCGAGCCCCTCGATCGCCTTCGGCTGGTCAGCGGTCGGCGTGTACGCCGGATTCAGCTTGAACTTGGCCACCGATCCAGCCTAGCGGCGAAGCCCGCCGCCCCCGGCGCTAGCCCGAGGCAGAAGCCGGCTGCTTGGCCGCGATCGCCTCGCCGGTGCCGCGCAGGGCGGCGGCGATCAGCTCCACCAGGGTGTCCACGTCGGGCTCGCCCTTGTCCAGCCAGCCCAGCATGGCGCTCTCCATGTAGCCGATCCAGGCGAGGATGCCGAGGCGGACCTCGGGGCGCTTGGGATCGAGGCCCATCTGAGGGGCGATCCGTCCCACCGCCACCAGCCTCGCCGCCTCGAGCTGCTTGCGGACCTCGGAAAAGCCGATTCCGCGCGTCATCAGGAAGCGATAGGCCTCGGGGTGCTCGGAGATCATCTGCGCGTAGGAGCGCATCGACTGGCGCAGGCGGTCCGGCGGCGGCAGTTCGGGGTCGGGCTGGATCTGGGCGCGGAACTCCTCGATCAGGGGCTCGACGGTTGCGATGTAGAGGTCCTTCTTGGTGCCGAAGTACTGGAAGATGAGCCCGTGCGAGACGCCGGCGGCATCGGCTATCTCGTCCACCGAGACGTCGTCGAAGTCCTTCTGGCCGAACACGTCCAGCGCCGCCTTCAGCAGCTGCTGGCGGCGCTCGGTGGCGCGCTCGGTGGTCAGGGGTCGCTGGCCCATCGCACGCATTCTAAAGCGAATGTTGACTCCGAGTTAGTGACCCCCTCGCTGTGATATGTTCCCTTCAAGGTTGACTCCGAGTCAGGTCCCGGAGTCGTGAGGAGGAGAGTTGATCAAGCCGGCACGGAAGCTGATCCCGCTGGCCGCGGTCGCGGCGGTCTTGGCGAGCGCGCCGGCGGCCTCCGCCGCGGAGCAGACGTTCGTGGGCGAGGTCCCGACCGGGACCATCGGGCCCTACGAGGTGAAGCAGGACATCACCTTCCCGGTCCCCACCCCGCCGACCGCCGGCTACATCACGAAGATGGAGACGGACATCGTCGACGCCACCACCGGCGACCCGGTTCCGATCTCGCGGCTGATGCTCCACCACATCGTCTTCGCCTCGATCGGCAAGCCCGACAGCACCTGCCACGGGCAGGGCTTCAACGGCTTCGACTCCCGGCCCGACCCCTTGCTCGCCAACGTCCCGATCCAGCGCTTCTACGCGGCCGGGGAGGAGCGCGCCAAGCTCTCGCTGCCGGCCGGCTACGGCTACGAGAACCCTGCGGGCGCGTTCTGGGGCATCACCTACATGGTCATGAACCACCGCAACGTGCCCGACAACGCGCTGATCCAGTACAAGGTCACCTACGAGGACGACCCGGTCGGCGAGGGACTGACCCCGGTCACGCCCTGGTGGCTTGACGTGAGGGACTGCCGCGCCGACCCGATCTACAACGTCCCCGGCGTCAAGAAGAAGGCGAAGAAGAACAAGGGCAAGAAGGGCAAGGGCAAGAAGTCCGCCGCCGCCCCGACGCACATCGAGAGCAAGGACTACACGTTCCCGGCCGGGCGAATCGTCGCCGGCGCCGGCCACGTTCACGGCGGCGCGTTCAAGCTCACCGTCACCCAGCCCGACTGCAACAACCGCCAAATCGCCGATTCCAACCCCACCTGGGGGCTGGCCGACCACCCCTTCTACACGGTGCGCCCGGTCCTGCACGAGCCCGGGCCGATCAACATGAGCGCCTTCCACTCCCAGGCCGGGATCCCGGTCGGGCAAGGCAGCACGATCCGGCTCAACTCGCTGTACGACAACTCGCGGCCCCACACGCGGGTGATGGGGATCTTCCTGGTCTTCGTGGCGCCGCCCAACCCGGGTCCGCCGCCGCAGAGCTGCGATCCGCTGCCCGGCGACGTGCAGACCTTCTCCACCGACCAGCCCGGGCGCAGCGGCCCGATCCCCTACACGATCCCGCTCACCGGGCTCAACGCCCAGGGGCAGGCGGTCACGATCAAGAAGCCCCCGGGCAAGACCAGGAAGGCAAAGTCCGGGGACCTGGTCGAGGTCAAGGACCGCTTCTTCGACAAGCCCAACCTCGAGGTGACCAAGGGCACCAAGCTGAACTACCTGTTCAGCGGCACTGAGCTCCACAACCTAACGCTCGCCAACGGCCCGCTCGGGATCGGCACGGACAACCTCAACGCCAACCGGGCCTTCAGACAGAAGTTCACGCGGACGGGCACCTACAACTTCTTCTGCGGCCTGCACCCGGTGCAGATGAGCCAGCGCGTGGTCGTGAAGAAGAAAAAGAAGAAGGGCAAGTAGCGGCCGGGGCCGCGGGGGCCCTGAGCTAGAGGGCGTCCTGGATGAACGCCAGGGAGTCCGAGACGCGCGAGTAGACGGTCGGCGAGCCGCTGTAGCCGCAGATCGGGCTGCCGTAGGAGACGGTGCCGACGACGACCGCCCCTGTCGGGGTGTCCGCTACGAGGGGGCCGCCGCTGTCGCCCGAACAGGCGGTGGTGTGGATCGGGGCGCGCTTGTACTTGCGAAGGCGCTTGCCCATCGCGCAGATCATCGCCGCGCCCGAGAAGAACGAGCGGTATGTCCGCCGGCAGCGCTTGCTGGTCCGCACCTTCTCGGTCGTCTTGCGCAGCGTGTCGGCGAGCGCGAAGCCGAGGGGGTGGCGGGCACCCCAGCCCGCGACGCGGAGCAGGGACCCGGTGACCGTGGCGGCTGCGGCCTGTTCGGAGGTGGGTAGCCCGATCTTCGGTGCGGTTGTCGCGAAGTCGAGGGTGAGCACCGCGACGTCGTGACGGCGCGTGTTGGCGTAGTCCGGGTGGGCGACGCCGGAGGCGACCGGGATCACCTGGCCCGTGCCGGAGTGCGAGAGCGTGGCGCGACCGACCACCACCGAGAACTGCGAGACGCCGAAGCCGAGCACGCAGTGGGCGGCGGTGAGGATCTTCGTCGGCGCGATCACCGACCCCCCGCAATGCAGCCTGCCCTTTCGCAGGATCGCCGCCTCGAAGGGCCAGCTTGCGATGTCGGCGACCACGCCTCCGACGATCGCCTTGCCCGCCTTGGGCGCCGAGGCTTCCGCCCTAGGCCCCCCAGCCTGGGCAGGGCCCGCGACGATCCCCGCGAGCACGATCGTGCACAGCGCCGCCCCAACGACGCGCCTCCGCTGGCTTGCCTCCACCGCTCCAGTTTAAGACGAGCCGCTCAGCCGCGCAGGGCCCGAGGTGGGTAGGTTCACCGCGTATGCCGCGCCTACTACTTGGACCGCTGCTGCGGTACATCGATGAGGAGCAGGCGACCGTCTGGGTGCAGACCGACGCCCCCTGCGAGGTCGAGGTGCTCGGACGCCGCGTCCGCACCTTCTGCATCAAGGGCAGCCACTTCGGCCTGGTCCCAATCGAGGGCCTCGAGCCGGGCAGCTGGCAGCCATATGAGGTGCGCCTGGACGGCGAGCTGCGGTGGCCCGAGCCCGGTAGCGAGCTGCCACCCAGCCTGATCCGCACGGTGGAGCCCGAGGCAGAACTGCGGATCGCGTTCGGCTCCTGCCGCGTCACGGTGCCGCACGAGCCCCCTATGACCTGAGCAAGGACGCCGACGACCGTGGCCGCGGTAGGGACGCGCTGCGCTGCTACGCGCTACGAATGCTGGAGCAGAACCCCGCCGAGTGGCCGCACCTGCTGTGCATGATCGGGGACCAGGTCTACGCGGACGAGGTATCGCCCCGCACGCTTGAGTTCATCCGCTCCCGGCGTGACGTCTCCCGTGAGCCGGGTGAGGAGGTGGCGGACTTCGAGGAGTACACGCGCCTGTATCGCGAGGCCTGGTCCGAGCCCGTCATCCGCTGGCTGCTCTCCACGGTCGGCAGCACGATGCTGTTCGACGACCATGACGTCCACGACGACTGGAACATCTCGCTCGATTGGCTCGAGGAAATGCGCGCCAAGCCCTGGTGGCGCGACCGGATCACCGGGGCGCTCGTCGCATATTGGACCTACCAGCATCTGGGCAACCTCTCACCCAAGGTGCTGGCGGAGATGGACCTGCTGCGCGAGACACAGGCACGCGATGACGCCTGGCCGCTGCTCCGCGACTGGGCAGAGGAGGCCGACCGCGGCAGCGAGGGCAGGCGCTGGAGCTATTCGCGGACCCTGGGTCGTAACCGGCTGGTGTTCATGGACTCGCGCGAGGGAAGGGTGCTGGACGAACGACCGCGCCAGATGTTCGACGACGACGAGTGGGACTGGCTGAAGGAGCGCGTCGTCGGGAATGTCGACCACCTGATCGTCGCCGACACCCTGCCCGTCTTCCTCCCGCCGGCGATGCACGACCTCGAGGCGTGGAACCACGAGGTTTGCGACGGGGTCTGGGGCGGGCTCGCCGCCCGGCTCGGCGAGAAGGTCCGCCAGGGCCTGGACCTCGAACACTGGGGCGCATTCCAGCATTCCTTCCGTCAGCTCACGGGCTTGATGGCCGAGGTTGGCGCCGGGGAGCACGGTGCGCCGCCGGCCACGATCGTGACGCTCGGCGGCGACATCCACCACGCCTACGTCGCCGAGGTCGCCTTTCACCGCGCCCGCGGGGTGCGCTCACCGGTCTGGCAGGCCGTGTGCTCCCCGTACAGAAACCCGCTGGACGGGCACGAGCGCGCGATGGCCAAGTTCGGATCGACGCCCGCGGCGGAATTGATCGGCAAGTTGATGGCGAAGGCAGCCAAGGTCGAGGACGTCGAGGCCCGCTGGCGCCTGGTGGCCGAGCCGAGCTTCGACAACCAGATCGGCACGCTGAGGCTGAACGGCCGACACGCGTCGGTCAGGCTGGAGCGCGCTAGCCCCGACGGCCCGGAGTCGCTCGAGACCTCGCTCGAGCAACGGCTCAGCTAGCCCCGCCGTTTCAAGCCCAGCTCCTCGGCGTAATGCTCGCGGTACTCCTCGCGCTTCTCGAGCACCGTGTCCACGAACTCGCGGGTCTCCTGGAAGCGGATGTCGTCGGCTCGCAGGTCGGCGCCCCCCCAGGCCGCGACGTTGGTCTCACCGGCGTTGTAGGCGGCGAGCGCCGCGATCATGTTGCCGCCGAACTTGTCGAGCAGATAGCGGAGATAGAAGCTGCCGTAGCGAATGTTGATGTCCGGGTCGGAGAGATCGTCGGCCACGAAGGTCGAGCCGCCGCTGAGATCCTCGATCAGCTCCGCGGTCTGGGGCGTCACCTGCATCAATCCGCGCGCTCCGGCGTGCGACTCCTGGTCCCGAAAGCGGGACTCGGCGTAGATGACCCCGGCGATCAGGTCAGCCGGAATCTCTTTTTGCGCTGCCTGCTGGCGGATGATGTCCTCGTGGCGCAGCGGCAGCGTCACCTCCCGGATCCGGTCCTGGATGCTCTCGCTGCCGGCCAGCACGACGCCGCCGACCGCGAGCGTCGCCAGGGCGCCCGCGACCACGTAGCTCTTGCGGCGCCGGGTGCGGGTGCTGTCGCGCTCGTCCGCGGCGACCGCGCGACGTGCCTGGCTGCGCCGTTGCGAGCTTTGCGACTGCTTGCGCGCGCGGCTGGCGCTCGTGCGGGGGCTCATCCGCTCCCCCCTACCGCGACCTCGGCGGCGACGCGGCGGACCTCACCTTCGAGGTCCTCCAGGGTGCCGTCGTTCCGGATCACGTGGTCGGCTCGGCGTGCCTTCTCGCCCTGGTCAAGCTGCCGCTGCTCGCGGCCCTCGAGGCCGGGCTGGCCGCGATCGGCCAGACGCCGCTCGCGGATCTCGTCGTCTGCGATCACCGCCACGGTTGCGTCGAAGGCGTCGTCCATCCCCGCCTCGAACAGCAGCGGCACCTCCACTACCCCGACCTCGACCTCGGTGCCGAGCTGCCGGCGCCACTCCAGCACCGCCTCGCCGACCCTCGGGTGGGTCTGGGACTCCAGCCAGCGCAGCTCGTCCGGCTGCTCGAACACGATCTCGGCGACCCTGTCCCGGTCAATCGCGCCGCCGGGTGCCACGTCCGCTCCCCAGCGCTCCACCAGCAGCTCCCTCACGTCATCGCGATCCAGCAGGTCATGAGCGACCCGGTCGGTCGACAGCGTGGCGGCGCCGGCACGCTCGAAGGCGGCGAGCGCCTCCGACTTGCCCGCGCCTATTCCACCCGTGAGGCCGATAAAGCGAGTCAAGGGCGAAGCGCCCTAACTCTCCTCGGCGGGGGCCTCCTCGGGAGGGTTGTCCTCCTCTGGCGCCTCCTGCGGGGGCGCATCCTCGGCCGGAGCCTCCTGCGGGGGCGCGTCCTCCGCGGGCGCCTCGGCGGGAGGGGCGTCCTCGACCGGGGCCTCGGCCGGAGGTGCGTCGGCGGGCACGTCAGCAGGTGGGTCCGCGGCCGGTACCTCGGCTGCGGGGGACTCCTCGGCCGGCGCTTCCTCGGCGGGAGGCTCCTCGGGAGGAGCATCCTCCGCCGGCGCTTCCTCGGCGGGCGTGGCCTCGGCGGCGGGGGCACCGTCCAGCGGCGGCGCGTCGCTCATGTCGCGCTGGGGCAGCTCCTGGCCCTCGACGCGCTTGACGCTGAGCGAGAGGCGGCGGCGGGAATCGTCCACCTCGAGGATCTGGACCTTGAGCTCGTCGCCGGGCCTGACGACCTCGGCGGGGCTCTCGACGTGATGCTGGGCGAGCTCGGAGATGTGAACGAGGCCCTCGACGCCGGGCAGGATCTGGACGAAGGCGCCGAAGGCGACGATCTTGGTCACCTTGCCCTCGACCACGTCGCCTTCCTTGAACTCGTTCAGGACCTTCTGCCACGGGTCCTCCTGGGTCTGCTTCAGGCCCAGCGAGATGCGCTGGCGGTCGCGGTCTATATCGAGCACCTTGACGCGGACCGTGTCCCCGATCGAGATCACCTCGGAGGGGTGATTGACGTGGCTCCAGGAGAGCTCGGAAATGTGGATCAGGCCGTCGATTCCCTCGAGGTCCACGAAGGCGCCGAAGTCGACGATGTTGGAGATCTTGCCCTCGACCTCCTGGCCGGGCTGCAGGCGGCCCAGGATCTGCTCGCGGACCTCCTTGCGCTCCTCCTCCAGCACCGCGCGGCGCGAGAGCACGACGTTGTTGCGGCTGCGGTTGAGCTCGATGACCTTGCACTCGAGCTTGGTGCCCATGAACTCGTCCAGGTTCTGGACGCGGCGGATGTCAACCAGCGATGCGGGCAGGAAGCCGCGAACGCCGAGGTCCAGGATCAAGCCGCCCTTGACGACCTCGATCACGGTGCCCTCGACGGGCTCGCCGGACTCGGCGGCTCCTTCGATGCGCCGCCACGCCTTCTCGAAGCGGGCGCGCTTCTTGGAAAGGATCAGGCGGCCCTCCTGGTCCTCCTTGGTGAGGACGAGGGCGTCCACCTCCTCGCCCAGCTCGACCTCGTCGGAGGGATCCACGGACTTGCGGATCGAGAGCTCGTTGGAGGGGATTACGCCCTCGGACTTGAAGCCGATGTCCACCAGCACCTCGTCCTTGTCGATGCGGACGACCTTGCCGCTGACGACGTCGCCCTCCTCGAAGGGGTGGATCGTCGCCGCGTAGTTGGGGACGAGCTTGCCGTCGACCTCGATCATCACGTCGGCCGCAGAGCCGGCGCCGTTTCCGGGCGGGGCGGCGGCGGGCGGTGCCTGCGGCGCCGCGGCGCCGGGCGCGCCTGCGCTCTCGGGCGCCTCTGTCTCAGCGTCGGTTGTCGCCTCGGGTGAGGGCATGAAGGCTGCAGTTTGGCAGAGTCGGCCGCCTCGGTCGGCTACCGTCCCCCTCGTGCCCAGGCGTGCCACAAAACGCGGCGATCAGCGCACTGCCGCTCTCCGGCGATCACGACGTGCTCATCTGCGGCGCCAGCTTCGCCGGACTGGCGGTCGCGCGCGAGCTGGCCGGCTCGGGCGCCGACGTCCTCGTGATCGACCGCTACGAGATCGGCGAGCGACAGACCTCGGCCTGCGGCATCCCGACCGGGTGGCTGCACGCGCTGGGCCTGGAGGGCTCGGCGCGGCAGGAATTCGACACGCTGGTGGTGCACACCCCGCACGGCACCAGCCGCTACCGGCTCCCCTTCACCTTCTCCACCTTCGACTACCGCGAGCTCTGCGAGATCCTCTGGCAGCAGTCCGACGCGACGTTCGAGACGGCCAAGGTGGAGGGTCGCACCCGCGATGTCGTGCACACCGACCGCGGCGATCTGACCGCGCCCCTGATCGTCGACGCGCTCGGCTGGAAGCGAATCCTCGCCACCAACGGGTACCAGCCACCGGACGCGCCCCTTTCGCGCGGCCTCGAGGTCCATCCGGAGGGCGGCAGCGACGACCTCGAGATCTGGATCGACCGCCGCTACGTCCCGGCCGGATACGGCTGGTCGTTCCCGGCCCGCGACGAGCAGCGCATCGGCGTCGGCTCCTTCGACCCCCGCTTTCACGTCAAGGACACGACCGTGCTGCTGGCGGAGGACCTGGAGCGGCCGCCGGTCCGCTACCAGGGCAACTGGATCCCCCACAAGCTGCGCGGCGCGACCGAGGACGGGATCTTCTTCGCCGGCGACTCGGCGGGCCACTGCCTGCCGCTGACGGCCGAGGGCATCCGCACGGCCTTCTACTTCGGCATCGCCTGCGGGCGCGAGCTGCGCGCCGTGCATCGAGGGCCGCAAGACGAAGCAGGCGGCCCTCCGCGACTACGCGGAGTTCAACGACTCGCACGAGTGGAAGTTCCGCTGGATGCTGCGCGTCCAGAAGCTCGTGCCGCGCCTGCCGGCCCGGATGCAGCGCGCGGTGATCGCCGCGATCGGCCGCAAGCGCTTCATCGACTGGTCCTTCGGCCACTACCTGCAGATCGCGCCACCCGAGTTCGCCGGCCAGGCGCCCGAGCCCAGCCGCGAGCCCGAGCTCTCCGCCGCCGCCTAGGTCAAGCGTGGCGGCCGAGGTCTCCGACCGAGAGCTTCGCCTGCTGCGGCTGCGCGCCCAGCGCCTGCTGCCCGGCAGCGAGGCGGAGTCGGTCGCCGCCGCCGCCCGCTCGTGCTTCACGATCCAGGCCCAGGACGCACCGGCAGCGGCCCTGGCGCTGCGCGCGCGGATCAAGCGGGCTGACGGCGGAGTCCGTCCGCGCCCAGGCGGCCGACGGCGAGGTCTGCCGGGCCTGGCTGATGCGCAACACGATCCACCTGTTCGCCTCCGAGGACCTGCGCTGGATGCGCCCGCTGCTGGCCGAGCGCCCGCTGCGCCCGGCGATGACCCGCTTTCGAGCAGCTCGGCATGGACGAAGCGGCGGTCGAGCGCCAGCTCGACCTGCTGCGCGGGCGCCTCGAGCGGGGGCCCCTGCCCCGCGCCGAGGCCCGCGAGCTGTTGATCTCTTCCGGCCTTGATCCCGGCGAGGGAACTCGCGCATCTACTGGCTCTTCCACGTGGCCGCGCTGCGCGGCGTGCTCGCCGTAGCCCCGCGCTCGACCAGAAGCAGACCTTCGTGGTCCCCGCCCCCGACGAGCTTCTCGACCGCCAACGAGGGCTACGCCCGGCTCGCCCGGCGCTTCCTCGCAGCCTACGGCCCCGCCACCCCTCGCGACCTCGCCTACTGGGCCAAGTGCACGGTCACCGACGCCCGAAGCGCGGCTTCGAGGCCGCGGGCGAGCCGCTGGAGGAAGTCCGAGACCGGGCGCGGCCCGATGTCGGCGCTGCCCGGGCGCGGCCGAACCGCGTGGCCATCGCCCGGGACCGGTCGTCCGACTGCTCCCGGTATGGGAGAACTACCTGCTGGGCTACGAGGACCGCACACCCGGCCGTCCCCGCGCCGCATGACCGCGTGCCCGGCGCGGGCAAGCCCGCCGCCACCGCCGACGGGCTCGCCTTCGGCCACTGGCGGATCGAGCGGGGCGATGAGTACGATCGAGGTCGTGGTCGAGCCGTTCGCGGCCCGGCTGCCGAAGGGGGTGCGCCCCGGCCTGGAGGCCGAGGCGGCGGACGTGGGGCGCTTCCTGGGCGCCGAGGCGAAGCTGCGGGTCGAGCGGCCGTAGCGGCGGCGCTAGCGCACGATCAGGAAGGTGCCCACCAGCAGCAGGGCGACGCCCAGGGCCCGCTCCCATGTGATCGGTGTCTCCTCGAGACCCAGGACGCCGAGGCGATCGAGCAGCACGGACAGGGTCAGCTGTCCCGTCACGGTCGCCGCCGCGACCCCGCCCGCGCCGATCTCGTCGACAAGCACCAGCGCCGTAAAGACGTAGGCGGCGCCCAGCAGCCCGCCGAGCAGGTAGTACCACTGGACGTTGGCGGCACCCGAGATCCCCCCGGCCTTGCCGCTGAGCACGACGATCGCGGTCAGGGCCAGGGTGCCGACGGCGAACGAGACCAGCGCCGCGGCGAAGCTGCCGGTCTCCTTGCCAAGCCCGGCGTTGATCGGCGCCTGCAGCGCGATCAAGCCGCCGACGACGGCCATCAGGAAGACGGCGAGGCCCTTGTCCATCGGATGATGGTTTCAGACGCCGGGTTTCAGACGCCGCTTCTCAGGACGCGGTCCCGGCTAGCTGGGGTCGGGACGCTTCTCGCCCGGCCAGGCGCCGGTCCAGCGCTGGAAGCCGACGCGGACGCCGTGCTCGGCGATGCCGCGGACGGCGCGGAAGATGGCTCCCTGGATCGCCATCGCCGCGATCAGCTTCACCCAGTCGATCTCGCGATGCTCGGGCTCGGGGGGCTCCTCGTCGTCGATCAGCGCCCAGAGCTTGTCGAAAACGAGCTTGCCGACGAAGGCCGCCGCGAGGCCGGCCGCAATGCTGAACGGGGCGAAGACGATCCTCTGCATGGAAAGGGTCTTCCCCGCCTCGCGTCGATGAAAACGGCCCGGCGGTTACTTCGCTGCTAGCCAGTCGCGGCCGACGCCTACGTCGACCGCAAGCGGCGGGTCGAGCTCGAAGGCGGCGCACATCTCGCGCTCCACGAGCTGGCCCGCCGCTTCCATTTCCGCGGTGGGGCCCTCGAACAAGAGCTCGTCGTGGATCTGCAGCACCAGGCGCGTGCTCAGCTCGGACTCGGCCAGAGCCCGGTGCGCGTTGACCATCGCGATCTTGATGATGTCCGCCGAGGTGCCCTGGATCGGCATGTTGACGGCGTTGCGCTCGCCCTGGCCCCGGACCTGCGGCCGGCCCGAGCGCAATTCGGGGATCGGGCGGCGGCGGCCCAGCAGCGTGGTCACGTAGCCGTCGTCGCGAGCCCGCTTGATCGTCTCCTCGATGTACGTCTTGACCGCGGGGAAGCGCTCGAAGTAGCGACCGATGTACGAGGCGGCCTCGTCCTGCTCGATGTTGAGCCGGTCCGAGAGGCCGTATGCGGAGAGGCCGTAGGCGATCCCGTAATTGACCATCTTCGCCTTTGAGCGCTCGGCTGGCGTGACCTTTTTCGGATCCGCGCCCAGCACCTCGGCCGCCGTGGCCGTGTGAATGTCCTCGCCGCGGGCGAAGATCTCGCGCAGCGCGTCTTCGCCGGCGATCTGGGCGAGGATCCGGAGCTCGATCTGGTTGTAGTCGGCCGAGAGCAGGCGCTGGCCGCGGGGGGCGACGAAGCAGGAGCGGATCGGCCGGCCCTCGTCGCTGCGGATCGGGATGTTCTGGAGGTTCGGGTTGGTGCTGGACAGGCGCCCGGTGGCGGTCGCGGTCTGGTTGAAGGTCGTGTGGATGCGGCCCGTGTCTGGGTCGATCAGGTCCGGGAGCGCGTCGAGGTAGGTGCTCTTCAGCTTCGTCAGCTCACGCCACTCCTCGATCTTGGGCACGATCTCGTGCTCGTCGCGAATCTGGCCGAGCACGCGGGCGTCCGTCGAGAAGCCGGTCTTGCCGCGGCGCTTCTTGGTCAGGCCGAGCTTTTCGAACAGGACCTCCGAGAGCTGCTGCGGGGAGCCGATCGTGAACTCGCCGCCGGCGAGCTTGTGGATGTCCGTTTCGAGCTTGTCGATCCGCTTCGCGAATCCCTTGCCGATCTCCGCCAGGCGCTCGGCGTCGAGCATCACCCCGACGCGCTCCATCTCGGCCAGGACCTCGACCAGCGGCATCTCGACCTCGTCCATCAGCATCTCCAGGCCCTGCTCCTTCATGGACTTGCGCTGCTGCTTCGCGATCTCGAACACGAGGCGGGCCTCGGCCGCGGGATCGGGCGGCGGCTCCTCGTCCAGAGCCAGCTGGCCGTCGTCGGCGGCCTTGTCTTCCTTCTCTTCGGGGGCGGTGGCGAGGCCACGCTGGGCGGCGATGTCGACGAGGTCGTAGGTGCGGCGCGCGGGGTCGAGGAGGTAGGCGCCGACCATGGTGTCGTGATGCAGATCCAGATCGTCCTCGGTGGCGCAGGCGGCGAGGAGGCCGTGCTGGCCGCCTCCGCCGAGTGACTTCAGGTCGTGGCCGATCAGGGGACGGCCGGCCAGCTCCTTGGCCAGCTTGCCGAGATCCGGCTCCTCGCCGGTGACGACCTTCTTGGCGTCGGCGGCGGCCCAGGTGGCGCCGGCAATGGCGACTGCGGCCTTGCCCTTGGCCAGGTCGGAGACGATGCCCTCCTCGGCGGCAACTTTGATCGTCTCGTCGACGGACGCTTCGGGGACGAAGTCGGCGCCCAGATCCTCCTCCAGGCGCTCGAGGATGATGCGCAGCTCGTGCTCGCGGGCGACCTCCCGCAGGCGGCTGCGGTCCATATCGGCGGCCATCAGCTCATCCAGGTCGAGCTCGAAGTCGATGTCGGTGATCGCCGTGGCGAGTTGCTTGGAGACGCGCGCGTCGTCGGCGTGATTGGTCAGGTTCTCCTTGCGCTTGGCGCCGGAGATCTTGTCGATGTTGGCCAGCACGCCCTCGACGTCCCCGTACTCCTGCAGCAGCTGGGCGGCGGTCTTGTCGCCGATGCCGGGGACGCCGGGGATGTTGTCGGAGGTGTCGCCCTTGAGGCCGATCAGGTCGGTGACGCGCTCGGGCGGGACCCCGTAGCGCTCGATCACGCCGTCGCGGTCGTAGATCTTGGTGTCGGTGACGCCGCGGGAGGTGGTCATCACGCGGACCCCGTCCTCGACCAGCTGGTAGACGTCGCGGTCGCCCGAGACGACCATGACGGGGATTTCCTGCTCGCGGGCGCGCTTGGTGAGCGAGGCGATCACGTCGTCGGCCTCGTAGCCGTCGACTTTGATGTTGCTGAACCCGAACGCCTCGGCGAGCGGCATCAGATGTGGCCACTGCTCCTTCAGCAGGTCCGGGCGGGACTTGCGCTGGGCCTTGTAGGGCTCATACGTCTTCTCGCGTCCCGACCAGCCGGCGTCCCAGGCGACCACCACGGCCTTGGGCTGGTGGTCGGTGAGCATCTTCGCGAACATCGAGGCGAGCCCGTAGATCGCGTTGGTCGGACGGCCATCGTGGGTCGCGATCGACTCTGGCAGCGCGAAGAACGCCCGGTAGGCCATCGAGTTGCCGTCGATCAGGAAGAGCTCTCCCTTCGCGGGGACCCCCTTCGGGGCCTTCTTGGCTGAGCCTGACTTCGGCTTGGTTGCGGGCACATACCGATCCTACGAGCTCGGTCGCGATCGGGGATAATCCTGCCGATGAAGCGACCGGCGCGACGGCGAGCGCGTGACCCCAAGGTCGAACGGCTCTCGCAGGTCCAGCTCTTCTCTGCCTGCAGCAAGCGAGACCTCTCCCGCATCGCCGCCCTGGCCGAGGAGGTCGAGGTCCCCACCGGCCGGGTGTTGATGCGCCAGGGTGACCTTGGCCGCGAGGCTTTCGTGATCGCCGACGGTCGGGCGAAGGTGACGATCCGGGGCAAGCGGAGCACCAAGCTCGGCCCTGGCGAGTGCTTCGGCGAGATGGCTCTTCTTCACTCGGCGCCGCGCTCCGCGACGGTCACCGCCGAGAGCGACATGCGGCTCTTCGTGCTCGGCTCCCGTGAGTTCTCGGCGCTGATCGAGCGCGTCCCGGTTGTGGGCCAGCAGGTGATGGCGGCACTCGCAGAGCGGCTTCGCAAAGCTGAGCGAGCCCAACCTCACCACTGAGCCGCAGCCGCGCCCGAGGCGGGTTGGCGGCCTGCCTATGATCCGCGGCCATGGCCGCGAGCGCTCAATACAGCGTCACCGTGCGGGTCGAGCTCGATGCTCGCCAGGAGCCTCTGGGCAAGCTGACGGCGGCGATCGCCGAGGCCGGCGGGGCACTGCAGAGCGTGGACCTGGTGCCGGGCGCCGGGGCCGAGGGGAAGCGCGTGCGCGAGTTCACCCTCGACGCAAACAGCGCCGAGCACTGGGAGCAGATCCTGCGCTCGATCGGCTCGACGAAGGGCGCGCGGGTGCTGGGCTTCACCGACCGCACCTTCGCGATGCACCGCAACGGCAAGATCGAGCAGCACAACAAGTACCCGCTGAAGACGCGCGACGACCTCTCGATGGCCTATACGCCCGGCGTCGCCCGGGTCTGCGAGTACATCGCCGCCGACCGGACAAAGGCCTTCGACTACACGATCAAGGCGAACACGGTCGCCGTCGTCTCCGACGGCTCCGCGGTGCTCGGGCTGGGCGACATCGGCCCCGAGGCAGCGATGCCGGTGATGGAGGGCAAGGCGATGCTGTTCAAGGAGTTCGCCCAGGTGGACGCCTTTCCGGTCTGCCTCGCCACGAACGACCCCGAGGAGATCATCCAGGCGGTGAAGCTGATCGCCCCCACCTTCGGCGGCATCAACCTCGAGGACATCTCGGCCCCGCGCTGCTTCTCGATCGAGGACCGGCTGAAGGAGGAGCTCGACATCCCCGTCTTCCACGACGACCAGCACGGCACCGCGGTCGTGGTGATGGCCGCGCTCTTCAATTCGCTGAAGATCGTCAACAAGCCGATCGAGAGCCTGAAGGTGCTGGTGCTGGGTATCGGCGCCGCGGGGGTCGCCTGCACGAAGATGATGCAGGAGTCGGGGATTACCGAGATCATCGGCTGCGACCGCCAGGGCGCGATCTCGGTCGATCGCGAGGACTACAAGGACGGCTCGATGAGCGAGATCAAGCGCTGGTTCGCCGAGAACACCAACCCCGAGCGGTCAAGCGGCGGCCCCAACGAGGTGATCGAGGGCTGCGACGTGTTCATCGGCGTCTCCGGGCCCGGGCTGCTGGAGCCCGAGTCGCTGGGCAAGATGGCCAAGGACCCGATCGTGTTCGCGATGGCCAACCCGACCCCCGAGGTGATGCCAGAGGTCGCCGAGCCCTACGTGCGGATCATGGCCACCGGCCGCTCCGACTACCCGAACCAGATCAACAACGTGCTCTGCTTCCCTGGCGTCTTCCGCGGCGCCCTGGACGCGGGCGCCCCGCGGATCACCGAGGAGATGAAACTGGCGGCCGCGCGCGGGATCGCCGAGGTCGTGACCGACGACGATCTCTCCGAGGACTACGTGATCCCATCGGTCTTCAACCGCGACGTGGCGCCGACCGTCGCGCGCGCCGTAGTCCAGGAGGCGAAGAGGGCAGGTCTCGCCCGCTTCTCGGACGAGACGGGCACCTTCGAGATGGTCGATCCATCCGCCGACGGCGCCTCGCCCGAGGACGACGCGGCCGCTTCGAGCGACGTCAAGACCGGCTGAGCCCGGCTCACGCCGGCGCCGCGGCGGGCTTCGGGCGCAACCAGGGAGGCGGCTTGACCAGCACGCGCGCCGCCCAGAAGAAGCAGAGCGCCCCGACCAGGGTCATCGAGGTCGCGAGCGCCGCATTCAGCAGCTCGTCGGTGTTCGGGATTACGTAGGCGGCCACCGCCGAGATCCCGAATGCGACTGAGCCGACCAGGTTGAGGCTCGCCGAACGCCTCGCTGGGACCAGCGGGCCCCAGACGACGATCTCGGCGAGCACGCTGGAGACGAGGAAGCAGACCGAGCCGAGGGCGTCCGGCGACCAGACGAGCAGGTCGGCCTGGTGGGCGTCGAGCCGCTCGATCATGCCGGCGAAGGTGGTGACGTTGAAGAACAGAGTCCCGGCGAACTGGACAAGGGCGGCGGCGACCTCGTTGCCCTGTCCGCGCGCAGTCCGCAGCTGCTCGAAGGCGGCGGTGGTGAAGAAGATCGAGCCGACGAAGTAGGTGACGGCGACGACTCGGTCCGAGAGGTCGGAGGCACCCGGGAGCGATGCCACGGCGAAGCAGGCTGAGCCGGCCATGAAGAGGATGCCGATGCGGCGCGCGTCGCCCTTGGCGGCGCCCGCAGTGAGCACGGCCGCGGACGCGGCGCTCATCTCGATCCTCCGCCGGAGGGCACGCGGGGAGCCTACGCACGCGCGTCGCTAGCATCACCCACCGATGCGGGTTCTGGTCACAGGAGCCACCGGCGTGATCGGCTCAACGGTCTGCGACGCGCTCTTGGCGCGCGGAGACGAGGTCGTCGGGCTCACCCGCGACGTCGAGAAGGCGCGTCCGAAGAACCCGACCGTCAACTGGCACGCTTGGCAGGCGACCAGCGAGCGCCCGCCTCCGCAGGCCCTGGAGGGCGTCGACGGCGTCGTCAACCTGATCGGCGAGGAGATCAACCAGCGCCTCACCGACGATGCAAAGCGCCGAATTCGCGAGAGCCGCGTCACGGCCGCCAAGAACCTGATCCAGGGAATCGAGGCGATGGACGAGCCCGCCCGGCCCAAGGTGTTCGTCGGCCAGTCCGCGATCGGCTACTACGGCGATCGCGGCGCCAAGATGCTGGACGAGGAGTCCCAGCCCGGCGAGGGCTTCGCCGCCGAGCTTCCCGCCCAATGGGAGGCCGCCGAGCGCGAGGTGGAACGCCTGGGCATCAGGACGGTGATCCTGCGCACCGGCCTGGTGCTGACCAAGCACGGCGGGCTGATCAAGCAGCTGGGCCTTCCCTTCAAGCTCGGCCTCGGCGGGCCGCTGGGGAGCGGCGAGCAGTTCATGTCCTGGATCCACATCGACGACGAGGTGGCCCTGATCCTGTGGGCGCTGGACAACGAGCAGGTGAGCGGCGTCGTCAACGCCACCGCGCCCAACCCCGTGACCAACCGCGAGTTCTCCAAGTCGCTCGCTCGGGCCCTTCACCGCCCCGCGTTGATCCCGACGCCGAAGTTTGCGGTCGCCGCGCTCAGGGGCGGCGAGCTGGCGGACGTCGTCATGGGCGGCGCCCGCGTGCTGCCCCGCCGGGCGACCGACCTGGGATTCGAGTTCCGCTATACCGAGATCGACCCCGCGATGGAGGCTGCACTGCGATGAAGCTCGAAGGCGTCCACCACGTCACCGCGATCACCGGCAAGGCCCAGGAGAACGTCGACTTCTACGCCGGCACGCTGGGCCTGCGGATGGTGAAGAAGACCGTCAACCAGGACGACCCCACCGTCTACCACCTCTTCTACGCCGACGAGCAGGGCGACGCCGGCTCCGACATCACCTTCTTCGAGTACCCGGGCGCGCGGCCCGGCCGCGCCGGCGCCGGCATGGTCCACACGGCTCGGCTGGCGCGTCGCCTCGAGGAAGGCGCTTGACTTCTGGGACGAGCGGCTGCGGAAGCGGGCGCCGAGACCGAGCTCGGTCGACGGTCACCTCAGCTTCGCCGACCCCGAGGGCCTGGGCACGAGTTCAGGTCGTCGAGACGTTTCAGACGAGCCGCTGATCGCCGACCACCCCGAGGTCCCGAAAGAGGTGGCGCTTGCAGGGGTTCGACGGAGCCCTCGCCTACTCGGTCAACCCCGACGCCAGCCGCCCGCTGCTGGAGGAAGCCCTCAACTTCGAGCCCCGGGCGACGGCTGGGAGGCTCGAGGCGAGCAGTCGCGGCGGGCTCTACGCCTATGACGAGCCCCCGGCCGAGATGGGCATCCCGGGCGCGGGCACCGTCCACCACGTCGCCTGGGCCTCGCCGATCGACGAGCACGAGCGCTGGCGCGAGCGCGTGATGGACGGGGGCGCGCAGCCGACGCCGGTGATTGACCGCTTCTACTTCCGCTCGATCTACTTCCGCGAGCCCAGCGGGGTGCTGTTCGAGATCGCCACCCTGGGCCCGGGCTTCACCGCGGACGAGCCGCTCGAGTCACTGGGCGAGAAGCTTTCGCTGCCGCCCGACTACGAGCCGATGCGCGAGCGCATCGAGGCCACGGTGACCCCGATCACCAACCCGCGCGTCGCCAGCCGCCAGGGCTAGATGAATGGCGCTCGGCGTCAGCCGCGAGGCTGAGCTCCCCCACCTCGTCCGCGAGCCGGTGGGCGAGCCTCAGGGGGCGCTCGTGCTGCTGCACGGCCGCGGCACCAGCGAGGCGGACCTGCACCCGCTGCTGAACGCGCTCGATCCCGAGCGGCGGCTGCTGGGCCTGACGCCGGGCGCGCCGCTGACCGGCATCCCGCCCGGCGGGCGCCACTGGTACGTGATCGAGGAGATCGGCCAACCCGACGTCGAGACCTTCGTCGAGAGCATGGGCCAAGCCGCGAGCTTCGTCGACGACGCTCTGCGGGGGCGCGGCATCGCCTGGGAGGACACCGTCATCGGCGGCTTCAGCCAGGGCGGGGCCGTGGGACTGGCGCTCGCGCTCGGCACCGGGCGGCCGCGCGCCGCGGGAATCCTGGTGATGAGCTGCTTCCTGCCGATGGTGCGGGGCTGGCGCATCGACGTCCGCGCCAAGCGCGGCACCCCCGCGTACGTCAGCCACGGGACCTACGACAACATCATCCCCGTCGGGTTCGGGCGCAGGGTCCGCGACGAGCTGGTCGAGGGCCAGCTCGAGGTGACCTACCGCGAGACACGCGTTCAGCACCAGATCGACCCCGAGCTGATTCCGGAGATGCAGACGTGGCTGCTGGCATGCACCGGCGGCCCCGATCCGCTCCGCGACGGGCCGAAGTCCCAGATCTAGCCGGACGGGCAGATCGACGCGCTCGGGACCGGGGCGCCGCCGCGAACCTCGTAACGCTGCACGGGACAGAGCGTCGTGTCGCCCTCGGGGGTGATCGAGTAGCTGCCGAGCACCGAGTCCGGGCGCTCGGCTTCGAGCACCGCCGAGGCGACCGCGGGGCGGAACTCATCCTCGCCCTCGCCCTCGGCGATCGCCGCCAGCACCAGCTGCATCGCGTCATACCCGTACGCCGCATAGGGCCCCGGATCTCGCCCGAAGCGCCGTTTGAACTCCCGCGCGAACTCACCCCCGGGGAGCTCGGGCACGGGAAGGCTCCGGGACGCCAGCGGGGCCGCGAACAACTCGTCGCCCGACGGCGTCTGCAGCAGATAGCCGCGCTCGTCGGCGCTGAGCGTGGCCTCTCCGCCCTTCCCCCGCAGCGGCTGCACGCCGACCTCGTCCGCGTGCGTTTCGAACTCCTGCGCCGAGAGGCGGCCGAAGGGCGAGCTGCCGAGCCGGACGCTGACGCTTCGCACCCCCTGCTTCGCCGCCCAATCGGCGACCGCGGCCAGCACCCTGCCGTCGTCGGGCACCACCCGCGCGAAGGTGACATCGCCCGAGGGGCGGTAGCGCTCGGGCGAGTCCGGATAGCCCTCGGCCGGCCGGGTCAGGTCGATCGCCCCCGCCCCTGGCGAGACCTGGGCGATACCGGCGTCGTTGGTGATCGGCATCGAGGCGCGGGTGGGCTCGGAATCGAGCTCGCCTATGTAGGCGGCGGCGCTGGAGTCCTGCGCGGCCTTGCGCGCGTTCCGCCCCACCGCGACCGGGTCCCAGACCCGGCCGACGGCGTCATCGAGGTAGTCGGCTCGCACGGCAAGGTCGCCGGCGCGGTTGCCGGCCTGCTCGAGAGCGAGCTTCGCACCGTCGGCGGCATCTTGGCCGTCATCGGCCCGGGGCCCGCTCAGCGGCATGCTGACGTAGACGCGGACCGGTCCCTCGACCGTCGAGTCGTCGCCGGCGCAGCCGGCGAGCGCCGCCGCCAGCAGGGCCAACGCCGATAGGACCAGTCGCACCGTTCCCCGCTGCCGGCCGAGCCGCCTAACCGAAGAACACCTCCGCCTCGCGATAGAGCGACTCGGGCACCAGCTTCAGCTCGGCGGTCGCCTCCGCCAGCGGCACCAGCTCGATGTCGGTCCCGCGCAGGGCGGTCATCTTGCCCCACTCCCCCGAATCGGCGGCGTCGATGGCGTGCAGGCCGAAGCGGGTCGCGAGCACGCGGTCGAAGGCCGTCGGGGTGCCCCCACGCTGGACGTGGCCGAGCACCGTCGCGCGTGCCTCGTGGCCCGTACGATCCTCGATCTCGCCCTCGAGCCAGGCAGCGATGCCGCCGAGGCGGACGTGGCCGAAGGAGTCAACGGGGGCTCCGTCTGCCTCGGGCACGCCGCCCTTGGGCCGAGCTCCCTCGGCGACCACGATGATCGGCGAATACTGGCTCTCGTAGCGGGCCTCGATGTACTCGCAGACCTTCTCGATGTCGAACTCCAGCTCGGGGATCAGGATCACGTTGGCGCCCCCCGCCACTCCGGCGTGGAAGGCGATCCAGCCGGCGTAGCGACCCATCACCTCCACGATCAGCGCCCGGTGGTGGGACTCGGCGGTGGTGTGCAGGCGGTCGATCGCCTCCATCGCGATGTTGACGGCGGTGTCGAAGCCGAAGGTGTAGTCGGTTGCGCCGAGGTCGTTGTCGATCGTCTTCGGCACCCCGATCGCGCTGACGCCCTCCTCGCCCAGCCGCGTCGCGACGCCGAGGGTATCTTCGCCACCGATCGCGATCAGGCCCTGGACCCCGTCCGCGGCCAGGTTCTCGGCCACCCGCTTGGGACCGTCGGCCTCCTTGAGGGGATTGGTACGCGAGCTGCCGAGGATCGTGCCCCCGCGGGGGAGGATGCCGCGAACCTCGGGCACGCCAAGCGGCCGACTGTCGCCCTCCAGAGGCCCGCGCCACCCGTCGCGGTAGCCGACGAACTCATGCTCATAGACACCGGCGCCCTTGCGCACGATCGCGCGGATCACGGCGTTGAGGCCGGGACAGTCGCCCCCGCCGGTGAGCACGCCTATTCGCACCGCGTCAGGGTCGCGTGGCCCAGTCGATGATCGGCTTCGAGTACTTCAGCAGCGCGCCGGTGAAGACTCCGCCGAGAAAAAGAATCGCGCAGACCGGGCCCGCGATATTGAACGCGTAGGCGATCACCATCACGCAGGCGCCGAGCACGGTGAAGACGAGCAACGTCATCGCGCCGGGAAATCTACCCCAGTGCGACGATGGCGTCGATCTCGACCAGCGCGCCCTTGGGAAGCGCCGCGACGCCGACGGCGGCGCGCGCCGGGGGGTCGTCGGGGAAGAACTCCGCGTATGCCTCGTTGATGTCGGCGAACTTGTCGAGCTGGGTCGTGTAGATCGTGAGCCGCACCGCGTTCTGCAGCTTCGTGCCGGCCGCCTCGCAGACGGCCTCGAGGTTCTGGAGGCAGCGGGTCGCCTGCTGGGCGGGGCCCTCGCCGACGATCTCTCCCGAGTCGGGGTCCAGCGGCACCTGTCCCGAGCAGAACAGCAGGCCCCCCGAGGCAACGGCGTGGTTGTAGGGCCCAATCGCCTCGGGCGCTCCCTCGGCGTCGACGGTCTTGCGGTCGCTCATCCATCGCTCCTCTCACTCGTGTGTTGGCGGGTGACCGCGTAGCCGCGGCCGCTGAGATCGTCGATCACCTGGCCGGTGTGCTCCGGGTCGCGGGTGTCGAGGATCAGCTCGACGCCGGTCTCGGCGACGTGGAGGTCTACGACCTCCCGGACGTGCCTGACGTCTACCACGCTGGCCCCGGTGGCGCCCACGGCCTCCAGCAGCCGCGCCAGCGACCCCGGCCTGTCGGAGATGGTCGTGAACAGGACCGCGCCTCGGCCGTGCCGCGAGCCGCTGCGCCGCGCGATCGCTGCAAGCAGGCTCTCGTCGACGTTGCCGCCCGAGAGCACGATCGCCGTCACGCCCTTCGCGGCGGGCTGCTCGTAACCGGCGGCGAGCGCGGCCACCCCGACGGCGCCGGCGCCCTCGACCACCAGCTTCGCCTCGCCCAGCAACTCGGCCATCGCGTCGCCGACCTCGTCGTCGGTGACCACCGCGATCTCGTCCAGCCAGCGCTCGACGAGGGGCATCGTCACCTTGCCGGGCCGCTTCACGGCGATCCCGTCGGCAACGGTCGCGGCCGGCTTCACGGTCACGGGCTCACCCTTCTCCAGCGAGGCGGGATAGGACGCGCAGGCCTCGACCTGGACGCCTACGACCTCGACCTCGGGCCGCTCGGACTTGACCGCGATCGCGACCCCGCTCGCGAGGCCTCCGCCCCCGAGCGGCACCAGGACCTTGGCCAGATCCGGCTCGTCCTGAAGCAACTCCAGCCCGATCCCCGCCTGGCCCGTGACCACCCTGATGTCGTCAAATGGGTGGACCAGCGTCAGTCCGTCGGCCTCGGCCCGCTCCATCGCCAGCTCGACGCAGTCGTCGACGGTGCCCTTGCAGCGGGTCAGGGCCGCCCCCAGCCTCGCCGCCGGCTCGGTCTTGGATATCGGGGCGTCCTCGGGGACGAACAGCTCGCAGGGGATGCCGCGCCGCTTCGCGGCCCAGGCCAGCGCCCGGCCGTGGTTGCCAGCGGTGCCGGCGACCACGCCGCGGGCGCAGTCCTCGCCCAGCGAGGCGAGCTTGACGCTGACCCCGCGTGCCTTGAAGGAGCCGGTCTGCTGCAGGTTCTCGGCCTTGAGCGCGATGCGCCCACCCAGCATCTCGTCGATCGCCGGCAGGCTCAGCGTCGGGGTGCGGATCACCTCGCCGGCAATGGCGGCATGGGCGGCCGCGATCTCCTCCCCCCTGATCTCGCTCCCCTCGGCCACGGCTCTCAGCCCCTCGCTAGTGCCTCTCGCGCATCGCTCAAGAACTCGGTCACGGCAGCGGCCGCGGCGTCGGCGCCGGGCGCGTCCTGGACGGCGCGGACCAGACGGCTGCCGACAATCACCCCGTCGGCCTCAGCACCGACGGCGGCGACCTGCTCGGGGGTGGAGATGCCGAACCCGACGGCGACCGGGACCGGCGCCTCGTCCTTCGCGGCCGCGATCAACTCGGTCAGCTCGGGCGGCAGTCCCTCGCGCTCGCCGGTGACGCCCACGGTCGAGACCAGATAGACGAACCCCTGGGCGTCGGCGCAGATCTCGCGCCTCCGCTGCCGGGAGGTGGTCGGGGCGATCAGGGGCACCAGGGCAAGGCCGGCGGCCGCGAACGCCTCGCGTATGCCATCGCCCTCCCCCAGAGGCAGGTCGGGCACGATCGCTCCCGCGGCACCGGCGTCGGCCAGGCGCGCGGCGAACTCCGCCTCGCCCACCGCCAGGATCATGTTCGTGTAGCCCATCGTCACGACCGGAACGTCCGCCGCGATCTCGGCGCATGCCTCGAGCGCCGTCTCCAGCGTCGCCCCGGCCTCGAGCGCGGCCGTCGCCGCAGCGTGGATCACCGGCCCGTCCGCGAGCGGGTCGGAGAAGGGGATGCCCAGCTCGACCAGGTCGGCGCCGCCGTCGGCGTAGGCCCGGGCGATCCGCCGCGAGGTCGCCGCATCGGGGAAGCCGCCCATCATGTAGGGCATCAGCGCGGCCCGGCCCTGCTCGCGGGCGGCCGCGAACGCGCTGGCGATCCGGTCCGCTGTGGCCGGCCCCGGACGCGAAGCGGAGGAGGCGGCTATGGATGTCGGTTCAGTCATCGAGCTTCCCGAGCTTGGCGGTGACCTCGTCAAGGTCCTTATCCCCACGGCCGGAGAGGCAGAGGAGGTCATATCCATCTCCGCCCTCCTCATCGGCGAGCAGCCAGGCGATCGCGTGGCTCGGCTCGAGCGCCGGGATGATCCCCTCCAGGCGGGCGAGTTCGCGGAACGCGAGCAGGGCCTCGGTGTCGGTGGCCGTGACGTAGGTGGCGCGGCCGCTGTCGCGCAGGTGCGCGTGCTCGGGGCCGACGCCCGGGTAGTCGAGCCCAGCCGAGACCGAGTGGGCCTCGAGGATCTGGCCCTGCTCGTCGGCGAGCACGGAGGAGAGCGCGCCGTGCAGCACCCCGGTCGACCCCGCGGTCAGCGAGGCCCCGTGGCGTCCGCTCTCCAGCCCCTCGCCCGCGGCCTCGACGCCCACCAGCTCCACCGGGTCGTCGAGGAACGCGTAGAAGGTGCCGATCGCGTTGGAGCCGCCCCCGACGCAGGCGATCACTCGGCTCGGAAGCGTCCCCTCGGCCTCTAGCGCCTGCGAGCGGGCCTCGTTGCCGATCACCCGCTGCAGGTCGCGCACCAGCGCGGGGTAGGGGGCCGGGCCGACGGCCGAGCCGATCACGTAGTGCGTGTCCTCAACGGTCGCGACCCAATCGCGAATCGCAGCGCTCGTCGCCTCCTTCAGCGTGCGGGCGCCGGCATCGACCGGCTCCACCCTGGCACCCAGCAGGTTCATGCGGGCGACGTTGGGCGCCTGGCGCCGGATGTCCTCGGTACCCATGTAGACGACGCACTCGAGCCCCAGCAGCGCACATGCGGTCGCGGTGGCGACGCCGTGCTGGCCGGCGCCGGTTTCGGCGATCACGCGTGTCTTTTCCATCCGCCTCGCCAGCAGCGCCTGCCCGACGGCGTTGTTGATCTTGTGCGCGCCGGTGTGGGCCAGATCCTCCCGTTTCAGGTACGTACGGCGACCGACCCGTTCGGAGAAGCGCTCGGCCAGATACAGCGGCGTCGGGCGCCCGACGAAGTCGCGCAGCAGGCTCGCAAGCTCAGCCTGGAAGCCCTCGTCCTGGCGGGCCGTGACCCAGGCGGCGTTGAGCTCGTCGAGCGCGGCGATCAGCGTCTCGGGCACGAAGCGCCCCCCGTAGGGCCCGAAGCGCTCCTCGACCGTGGCCTCGGGGGCGCTCATCCGACCCGCTCCTTCGCCTTGGCCGCCTCGATGAAGGCCTCGACCTTGGCGTGGTCCTTGCGACCGGGCTGGGACTCGACCCCGGTGGCGACGTCGACCGCGTATGGGTGGGCGACGCCGATCGCCTCGGCGACGTTCTCGGGCGTGAGCCCGCCTGCGAGCACCATCGGCACCTGCGAGCGGCGACCCGCGAGCAACCCCCAGTCAAAGCTGGCGCCGGTGCCGCCATGGACCCCTTTGCGGTAGGTGTCGAACAGATGCAGGTCGGTGCGGAAGGCCTCGGCCGCCTGCACGTCGGCGGCGCTGCGGACCCGGAACGCCTTCATCACCTTGGCGCCCGTGCGCCGTGCCGCCTCGGCGCAGAACGATGGCCCCTCGTCTCCGTGGAGCTGCAGCAGGGTGAGCTGCTCACGTTCGGCGGCCGCGACGATGTCGTCCATCGGCGCGTTGACGAACACGCCGGCGACCTCGCAGCGCCGCTTCAGGGCGGCGCCGATCTCCTCGGCCACGGCGGGATCGACAAGACGGGGACTGTCGGGATGGTGGATCAGCCCGATGGCCCAGGCGCCGACCGAGGCCGCGTGCTCGGCGTCCTCGAGGCTCGTCATTCCACAGATCTTCACTCGCGTCATCGCTCCCAAGGGTCGCAGAAGCAAATAATCTGGGCGAGTGAAGCCGACCCGGAACCCGTACCTACGGGCCTCGAGGCGGATCGCCTTCGCCGCCCTGTCGCGAATCAGGGGCGGCCGTCTCGAGCTGGTCGAGCCCGACGGCCGGCGCTTCGCCTTCGGCGACTCGGGCGAGGAGCTGAGCGCCACGATCCAGGTCCACTCCCCCGCCTTCTACCGCGCGATGCTCGGCGGCAGCGTCGGCATGGGCGAGGCCTATCGCGACGGCGTCTGGGACACGGACGACCCGATGACGCTGACCCGAATCGCCTGCCGCAACCTGCCCCCGCTGGACGCGTGGCGGCGGCGCTTCATGCCCGTGCTGAAGCCGCTCCAGAAGACGCTGTGGCGGGTGCCCCGCAACAGCAAGGGCAACTCCCGCAGCCACATCTCGGCCCACTACGACCTCGGCAACGACCTCTTCGCCCTCTACCTGGACGAGTCGATGATGTACTCGAGCGCCTGGTTCCCCAGCCCCGATGCCACGCTCGGCGAGGCCCAGCAGGCGCGGCTCGAGCGCATCTGCCGCACCTTGGAGCTGGGGCCCGAGGACCATCTGCTGGAGATCGGCACCGGCTGGGGCGGCCTCGCCGCCTACGCCGCATCGCGATACGGCTGCCGCGTGACGACGACCACGATCTCGCGCGAGCAGCGCGAGGGCGCGCTGCGGCGCATCGCCGATGCCGGCGTGGAGGACCGAGTCACGGTGCTGCTGGAGGACTACCGCGACCTGCGCGGCCGCTACGACAAGCTCGTCTCGATCGAGATGATCGAGGCGGTCGGCTGGCAGTACTTCGACGAGTTCTTCGCCCGCTGCTCGGAGCTGCTCACCGACGAAGGCCTCTTCTTCCTGCAGGCGATCGTGATCGACGACCGCGTCTACGAGCAGGAGAAGGCCTCGCGGAGCTTCTCCAACGCGCTCATCTTCCCCGGCGGCTGCCTGCCCTCGGTCGGGGTGATCCAGCGATGCATCGCCGACCAGACCGACCTCAGCACGGTCGGCCTGGACGACATCAGCGCCCACTACGCCGAGACGCTCCGGATGTGGCGCCAGCGCTTCGTCGCCAACTACGACCTCGCGGCCGAGCTGGGCTACGACGAGCCGTTCAGGCGCCTGTGGACGCTGTGGTTGGCGATGTCCGAGGCCGGCTTCCGCGAGCGCCGCATCCGCGATGTGCAGATGCTGTTCTCGAAGCCGGGCCGGATCCCCTCGCTGGAGGAATCCCGCTTGCATCTCGCCGACACCCTCGCCGACTGATGTCGAAGGGGGACGTCGATGTCGTCCGCGACCAGTTCGCGGCCGTCAACGAGCGCGACTTCCCGCGGGCGATGAGCCTCTACGCCGAGGACGTGGTGCTCGTCGTCGACTCCGAGACTTCCTCGAGGGCGGGATCTTCGAGGGACGCGAGGCGGTCGGCGCCTGGTTCGGCAACTGGTTCGCAACCTTCGAGCGCGACTACCGCTTCGAGATCGAGGAGGCCCGGGACCTGGGCGACCGCGTCTTAATCGACGCCAGTCCCATCAGCGGGCGCGGGCGCGGCAGCGGCGTCGGGGTCGAGGGGCGGACGGGCTACCTGTACACGCTCCGCGACGGCAAGGTCGCGCGCGCGGAGTTGTACATAACGCCTGCGGAAGCGCGCGAGGCGGCCCGGGCATGCGAGTAGCGTTCCGCTACTGGGGCGCCGGGGCGTCGGCGATTTCGCTGGGGCGGTCGCCGAGGGTGACCGTCACCTCGCGGGACTCGCCGTCGCGGACGACGGTCAGCTGCAGCTCCTCGCCGGGCTGGCGGGTGTTGACCGTCGAGATGATCTCCTCCATGCCGGCGATCGGCTCGCCGTCGAGCTCGGTGATGATGTCGCCGCCCGTGGGCAGCGTCTGGCCGCCGACGCTGGTCTGTCCAGTGGCCCCCCGGATGCCCGCCTCGTCGGCCGGGCCGCCGTCGTAGGCGCGCTCGACGAGCACGCCGCCCTCGACGGGAAAATCCAGGGCCTCGGCCGCCTCGGCTGTGAGGTCACCGCCGCTGATGCCGAGGTAGGCGCGCTCGACCGATCCGTCGGCGAGCAGCTGGTCGGCGACGTCCTGGGCGGTCTCGATCGGGACCGCGAAGGCGACGCCCTCGTTGCCGCCGCCCTGGGTGGCGATCTGGGAGTTGATGCCGATCACGCGGCCGGAGCCGTCCAGCAGCGGCCCGCCGGAGTTGCCGGGGTTGACCGCGGCGTCGGTCTGCAGCACGTCGCTGATCGAGAAGCCGTTGGGTGCCTGAATCTGGCGGGCCTTCGCCGAGACGATGCCGCTGGTGACGGTGCGGTCGAGGCCGAAGGGGTTGCCGATCGCGACCACGGGATCGCCGACCTCCACCTTGGTCGAGTCGCCCATCTCAAGGGCCGTCAGCTCGTTGTCCTCCTCGACGTCCAGCAGCGCAACGTCCGAGGAGGGATCCATGCCCACCAGCTCGGCGCTGCGGCTTTGGCCGTCGTCGCCGATCTTGACGTCGATGCCGTCGGCGCCCTCGACCACGTGGGCGTTGGTGAGGATGTGGCCCTCGTCGTCGATGACGAAGCCGGCGCCGGTGGCGGCCCCGGCGGACTGCCGAGCCTGGATGAAGACGACCCCGTCGGAGTCGCGCTGGTAGATCTCGTTGACCGTGAGGCCCTTGCCGTCGCCGTCGTTGGTGGGGCGGGCCAGCGCCGCGCCGCCCTCACCGGCGGACTCGCCACCGGCGTCAATCCAGCCGGCCTCGATCGCGATCAGCCCCGCGACCGCGACGACGAGCCCGCCGGTGACGGCGGACGCGAACGGAGAGGAGAGCAACGCCCTGCGCATAGGGACGGCAGTGTGCGCCAGCCCCCTCAACCAGCTCTAAGCCGTTGCTGAGAAGGACCTAAGGAAGCAGGTGCTCCCGGGTGGACTCCTCGTCGGCGGTCAGCTCGCGGACCTTGGCCTCGGGGTCCTCGGCCCGCATCAGCGCCTCGCCGATGAGAACGGCGTCGACGCCGATCTCCTCCAATTCCTCCAGCGTCGCGCGCTCGGAGATGCCGCTCTCGGCGACGACGGTGGCGCCGGCCGGGATGTCGGTGATCAGCTCCTTGGTCGTCCCCACGTCGACGCTGAAGTCATCGAGGTTGCGGTTGTTGATGCCGATCACCTCGGCGTCGACCGCGAGGGCGCGCTCCAACTCCTCGTCGCTGTGCACCTCGACCACGCAGTCGAGGTCGAGCTCGAGGGCGGCCCCGTGCAACGCCGCCAGCGGCTCGTTCTCGAGCGCGGCGACGATCAGCAGCACCGCGTCGGCGCCGCTCACCGCCGCCTCGTAGAGCTGGTAGTCGTCGACGATGAAGTCCTTCTGCAGGATCGGCAGCTCGGACGCCTCACGGGCGGACCGCAGGTCAGCGAGGCTGCCGCCGAAGTGGGGCGCGTCGGTCAGCACCGACAGCGCCGCCGCGCCGCCGGCCTCATAGGCGCCCACCATCTCCTCGACGCCGGCGCCTGGGCGGATCTCGCCCGCGCTCGGCGAGCGCCGCTTGAACTCCGCGATCAGGGACAGCCCCGGCCGCGTAAGCGCCTCGCTGAAGGGGCGGGCGTCGGTCCTCTCGCCCAGCTGCCCCTCGAGCTCCTCGAGCGGGACCTCGGCGCTGCGGGCGCGCACGCCCTCGCGGGCACCGTCAACGAGCTGTTCGATCAAGCCCACGCCGACGACCTTAGCCCGCCAGCTCGCCGGTGCGAGAAACGAGCTTGTCCAGCACGCCCTTGGCGGCGCCCGAGCCGATCGATTCGCGCGCCTTCTCCACCCCGCCCGACAGGTCTTCGGCGCCGCCGGCGACCAGGATCGCGGCGCCGCCGTTGAGCAGGGCCAGGTCCAGCGGCGGGCCGGCCTCGCCGGCGAGGACCGACTCCGCGATTCGGGCGTTGTCGGCGGGCTCCGCGCCTGCCACCGCCTCGATCGGGGCCGCCTGCAGCCCCAGTTCGGGTGCCTCGACGAACCACTCCTCGGTCCTGCCGTCGGCGACCTCGATCACCCGGGTGGTCGAGTTGATGCTGATCTCGTCCATGCCGTCGTCGGCCGATACCACCAGCGCGCGCTCGCAGCCCAACCCGATCAGGGCCTCGGCGATCGTCTCCTGGTAGGTCCGATCCGAGACGCCGAGCAGCTGGCGCTTGGCCCCGGCGGGGTTGGTCAGCGGCCCCAGGAAGTTGAAGATCGTCCGCACCGCGATCTCCTTGCGTACCGGGACCACGTGCTTGGTCGCCGCGTGGTGCTTGGGGGCGAACATGAAGCCGAAGCCGATCTCGTCGATGCAGGTCGCAACCTGCTCGGGGGTGAGCTCGATCTTGACGCCGAGCGCCTCCAGCAGGTCCGCCGAGCCGCAGCGGCTGGTCGCCGAGCGGTTGCCGTGCTTGGCGACGCGGCAGCCCGCGCCCGCAGCGATCAGGGCCGCCGTGGTCGAGACGTTGTAGGTGGTGGGGCCGCCGCCCGTGCCCGCGGTGTCCACCAGGCCCTCGGGGTCCACCTCGACCTCGGCGGCGAGCTCGCGCATGGTGCGCGCCAGGCCGACCAGCTCAGGGACGGTCTCGCCCTTGGCCCGCAGCGCGATCAGGAAGGCGGCGGTCTGGGCCTCGGAGCCGCGTCCTTCCATGATCTCGGCGAGCACGGCCGATGCGTGGTCGGCCGTCAGATGCGAGCCCTCGCAGAGCTCGTCGATCGCGCGGGTCAGGATCTCGTTCGGCATCGGTGGCTGGGGCGCCGTCAGCCCTTGAGGAAGTTATCCAGCAGGTGCTTGCCCTGGGGCGTCAGCACCGACTCCGGGTGGAACTGGACCCCCTCGGCCGGCAGCTCGCGATGGCGGACGCCCATGACCACGTCCTCGTAGGTCGAGGTGACCTCGAGCTCGTCGGGCAGCTCGGGCGCGGCGATCAGCGAGTGGTAGCGGCCGGCGACGAGCGGGCTCGGCAGGCCCTCGTAGATCGCTTTGCCGTCGTGGCTTACCTCGGCGTCCTTGCCGTGGATCGGGTCGCCGACCACCACCTTGCCGCCGAACGCCTCGACCAGTGCCTGGTGGCCCAGGCAGACGCCCAGCACCGGGGTGCCCGCCTCGGCGAAGCGCTTCACGGCCTCGATCGAGACGCCCGCCTCGGCCGGGGTGCAGGGCCCGGGCGAGACGACGAGCCGGTCGGGCTTGCGGGCCAGCAGCTCGTCGACGGTCTCGACGTCGTTGCGGACCACCTCGACCTCCGCCCCCAGCTCGCCCAGGTACTGGACGAGGTTGTAGGTGAAGGAGTCGTAGTTGTCGAGGACGAGCGTTTTCATGGCCATTCGGGCTGGGCGGTGGCGAGCTCGATCGCGCGGAAGACCGCCTTCGCCTTGTTGACCGACTCGACGTACTCGTAGGCGGGCTGGGCGTCGGCGACGGTGCCGCCGCCGGCCTGCACGTGGGCGACGCCGTCCTTGACGACCACGGTGCGGATGTGGATCGCGGTGTCGAGGTCGCCGGTGTAGGAGAGGTAGCCGATCGCACCACCGTAGGAGCCGCGCTTGACCGGCTCCAGCTCGTCGATGATCTCCATCGCGCGAACCTTGGGCGCGCCCGAGAGGGTGCCGGCGGGCAGGGTCGAGCGCAGCACGTCCATCGGCCCGAACTCGGGGCGCAGCGTGCCCGAGACGTGGCTGACGATGTGGAGCACGTGCGAGTAGGTCTCGACGATCATCAGCTCGTCAACCGTGACGCTGCCGTACTCGCTGACGCGGCCAAGGTCGTTGCGGCCGAGGTCGACCAGCATCACGTGCTCGGCGCGCTCCTTGGGGTCGGCGAGCAGCCGTTCGGCGCGGCGGCGGTCCTCCTCGTCGTCGCCGGAGCGCGGGTAGGTGCCGGCGATCGGGCGGGTCTCGACGCGGTCGCCGGTGACCTTGACCAGCGGTTCGGGCGAGGCGCCCGCGACCTCGAAGTCGCCGAAATCGAGGAAGTACATGTAGGGCGAGGGGTTGACGACGCGCAGGCCGCGGTAGATCGAGAAAGCCTCGACCGGGGCCTCGGCGCTGAAGCGCTGGGAGGGGACCACCTGGTACGCGTCTCCGGCGCGCACGTACTCGACGATGCGGGCCACGGTCGCCTCGAACTGCTCGCGGCTCATGTTCGCGTCCCAGTCGATCTCGCGTTCCGAGGAGGATGCCTCGGCCCGGGGGACCGGCTGGCGCAGCCGCTCGCGCACGAACTCGATCGTCTCCGCGGCTTTCTCATAGGCCTCCTCGACGCCACCGTCGTCGACGAAGGCGTTGACGATCACCGAGACCTCGTGCTGCAGGTGGTCGAACGCGACGAGCACGTCGCTGATCATCAGGGCCATGTCGGGCAGCCCGAGCTGGTCCGGGTTCGGCTCGCCCAGCGTCGTCTCGACCGTTCGCACCAGGTCGTAGCCGAACAGGCCCACCGCTCCCCCCGAGAAGGGGGGCAGGCGCTCGGGCTCGGCGATCACGTAGCGCGACAGGTAGTCGGCGACCGCCCCGTAGGGATCCGCGACCTCGCTGGTGCGGTCGGGCTCGGCCTGGGGCCCGACTCCTCCGTCCCATTCGCTGAGCACGCCATCGCTCCAGCGCAGGATCGCGCGGGGGCGGAAGCCGAGGAACGACCAGCGGCCGAGGCGGCCCTGCTCGGCCGACTCGAGCAGGAACGAGGGACCGTCCCCTCGCAGCTTGAGGAAGGCGCTGACCGGGGTCTCGGTGTCGTCGACGAAGGTGAAGCGAACCGGGATCACGTTCGCGTCCTGCGCCAGCTCGCGGGCGCGCTCGAGGTCGGGCTCCAGCCCCGGCTGGGGAGCCGTCGCCGCCGTGGGGCTCACTTTCGGCGGCCGTTCAGGATCTGCAGCACCTCGGCCATCGAGACGCCGCGCGAGAGCAGCAGCACCGCGAGGTGGTAGACGACGTCGGCGCCCTCCTCGGCGACGCGTTCCTCCGACTCGCCCTTGACCGCCTTGATCACCTCGGCCGCCTCCTCCTTGACCTTGGAGGCGGCCAGCGAGGGATCCTCCAACAGCTCGACCGTGTAGCTGCCGGCGGGGCGCTCGCGCCTGCGCTCGATCAGGGTCCGCTCGAGCTCGGCCAGCGCCTCGAACGGCACCGGCACCGGCTCACCCGGCGCCGGGGGCGCGTCCACGGCGGACTCGGCGGTCCCCTCGAGGTCGCGGTAGAAGCAGGAGCGCTCGCCGGTGTGGCAGGCCGGCCCGGCGGGCTCGACCAGGGCGACGATCGCGTCGCCGTCGCAGTCGTAGCGCAGCTGGGTCACCCGTTGGAAGTGGCCGGAGGTCGCGCCCTTGTGCCAGATCTCGTCGCGGCTGCGGCTGTAGAGGTGCATCTCACCGCTCTCGAGCGTCAGCCGCAACGCCTCCTCGTTCATGTACGCGAGCGTCAGCACCTCGCCCGTGCGCGAGTCCTGGATCACGCAGGGGGCGAGTCCGCGCTCGTCGAAGCGCACCCTCGAGGCGTTCTCCTTGGTCTGACCGACCATGCGGCGATTGTACGAACCGCCTGCTCTGCGGCCGAATGGTGCGGTTCAGCTACTGCTTCTGCACGTCCCTGCCGGCGCCGCCCTTGAGCTTGTCCTTGCCCTTGCCGCCGATCAGCTTGTCCTTGCCGGCCTGACCCAGCAGCCTGTCCCTGCCGGCCTGGCCCAGCAGCTTGTCCCTGCCGGTCCCGCCCTTGATGGTGTCCTTGCCGGCGCCGCCACAGACAACGTCGTTGCCGGCCAGGCCGGTGACCACGTCCTTGCCACCCAGCGTCGAGATCACGTCGGGGAACTGAGAGCCGGTGATCACCTCGGCCGCGTCGGTGCCGACGATCGTCGGGGTCAGGCCGGCACAAAGGTCGGGCTCGATCACGACCTCGCCGGGGAAGACCAGCCCGGGCGCCTCCGAGAAGAGCGTGGCGGAGCTGGAGGCGAACGGGGTCGTGTAGATCCGCTCGTTGGCCGTCAGCATCAGCTGCCCCGACCTCATCAGCGCCAGGCCCCTGGGCTCGAACCCGGGGTCGATCTGGACGGTCTCGCCGCTGGCGAGGTCACGGCGGAAGACGAGGTTGGCGTTGCGCGAGATGAAGAAGAGGTGGCGCTCGTCGGCCGACAGCGTCAGGGCGTCCGGGAAGTCCACCGTGTTCTCGATCACGGGCGTGAGCACGCCCCCGGACAGCTTCAGCACGTCGTCGCCCGACTGCGTGGCGATGAAGATGTCGCCGTTGCGCATCACGGCCAGCGATCCGAAGTTGAAGGTGCTGGGGTCGTCGTAAAGTGGCGTCACGGCCTTGGTCACCCGATCCACGATCAGCACGTCGTTCTGGGCGCGGTCGAGCGCCAGCAGCCGGCCCTGCGCGTCGAAGGCGAGGTCCTCGGCGATGCGCCCCGTCCCCAGCTCCGCGAACAGCGCCATGGAAGCGGTCGCGGTATCAATCCGGAAGATCCGCCCGCTCTGCGAACCGACGTAGACGCCGCCGTCCGGGCCCACTGTTGCTCCCCCGGTCTCACCCAGTCCCGGGTCGGTGATGGCGACCGCCGAGTTGCCCCCAGTGGGCGGCAGCTTCCAGACCACCCGTGGGTCGAAGTCCGGCGTGTAGACATCGCCGGGCGCGGCGCCGGCGCCGGCCGGGCCCATGACCGAGATCACCACCGCAAGCGCGATGACCGCTGCGGCCCTTACAGGCCTTCTCCTCCCCGCGGGCATACGCCAACCCTAGCCCAGGCTCACCGGCGCCGCTATTCGATCCCGAGGCGGTCGAGCAGGCCGTCGTCCTTGCGCCAGCCCTTGCGCACGCGGACCTGGAGGTCGAGGAAGACCTTGGTGCCCAGCTCGCGCTCGAGCTCGGCGCGGGCGGCGGTGCCGATCTCCTTGATGCGGCTGCCGCCGGAGCCGATCAGGATCGCCTTCTGGGAGTCGGTCTCGGCCCAGACGTGGGCGCGCACCTCGGTCAGGCCGTCCTCGCGCTCGGTGACCTCGTCGATCTCGACCTCGACCGCGTGGGGCAGCTCCTCGCGGCTGCGGCGCAGGACCTGCTCGCGGATCAGCTCGGCCAGCTGCACCTCGCTGGGAAGGTCGGATCGCTGCTCGGCCGGGAACATGAACTGCCCCTCGGGCACCAGCTCAGCGAGTCGGGCGACCAGTGGCTCGAGTCCCTCCCCCGTCTTGGCGCTGAGCGGGAAGACCTCGTCCACACCGTCGAGCTCGGCCGCGGCCGAGAGCACGGCCGCCATCTCGGCGTTGCTGATGCGGTCGGCCTTGTTGACGGCGCAGAGCACCGGGGTGGCGGCGTTCGCCGACAGCAGCGCCTTGGAGATGAAGCGGTCGCCGGGCCCCACCCCCTCGGCGCCGTTGACCACGAAGACGAGCGCGTCCGAGTCGGCGATCTCCCGCTCGACGCGGCGCTGCATGCGCTCGGTGAGGGCGTCGCGGGGGCGCTGCACGCCCGGCAGGTCGGTCATCACCAGCTGCCAGCCGGCGTCGGTGTCGGTGGCGACGCCCCGGATCGCGCGGCGGGTGGTCTGGGGGCGCTCGGAGACGATCGCGACGTGCGCCCCGACGATCGCGTTGACCAGCGTCGATTTGCCGGCGTTCGGCCTGCCGGCGAGGCCGATGAATCCGGCCCGTTGGCTGCCCGGCTTCGCGTCGGTGGCCAACGGTGTCAGCGCAGACTGGCCATGACCCGCTCCTGCAGGGCCAGCATCTCGCCGTCGTCGCTGTCGTGGTCGTAGCCGCAGAGGTGGAGGGTGCCGTGCACGGCCGCCTCGACCACGTCGGTGGCCTTGTCCGGGCAGACGAAGACGTCGCCCAGCTCTCGCGGCCCGGTCTCGGGCGGCTGCGCGTCGATCGGGAAGGCGAGCACGTCGGTGGCCTCGTCGACGCCGCGGTGGGCGTAGTTGAGGGTGCGCATGCGTCCCTCGTGCACCAGCTCGACCGCGACGTGCCCGTTGCGGACGCCGGCGGCCTCGAGGGCCGCGTTGACCGGCGCGCGCAGCTCGGCCGGGACGTCGGAGAGGTCCACGATCAGTCCTGGCTGCGCTCGGAGTGCTCGCCGTAGGCGGCGACTATGCGCTGCACGAGCTTGTGGCGGACGACGTCCTCTCCACCGAAGCGGATGAAGCTGATGTCCTTGACCTCGTTCAGGATCTCCCCGACCTCGACCAGGCCCGAGCGGGCGCCCTGCTCGAGGTCGATCTGGGTGATGTCTCCGGTGACGACCATCTTCGAGCCGAAGCCGAGCCGGGTCAGGAACATCTTCATCTGCTCGGGGCTCGTGTTCTGGGCCTCGTCGAGGATCACGAAGGAGTCATTGAGGCTGCGGCCGCGCATGAAGGCCAGCGGCGCCACCTCGATCGTGCCGCGCTCGAAGTAGGAGTTGACCTTCTCGGGGTCGAGCATGTCGTAGAGCGCGTCGAACAGGGGCCGCAGGTAGGGGTCGACCTTCGCCTGGATGTCGCCCGGGAGGAAGCCGAGGCGCTCGCCGGCCTCGACCGCGGGCCGGGTCAGGATCACGCGCTGGACCTCGCCGCGGGAGAGGGCGGCGGCCGCCATCGCCACCGCCAGGAAGGTCTTGCCGGTGCCGGCGGGACCGATCCCGAAGGTGATCGTGTGGTTGCGGATCGAGTCCACGTAGCTCTTCTGGTTGACGGTCTTCGGCGCCACCCGCGTGTTGCGGTGCTGCCAGACGACGTCCTCGAGAATCTCGGCGGGGCTCTGCTTGGCATCGAGGGCGCCCGTGACGGCCTCGATCGTCCCCGGTGCGATCTGGTGGCCCTGCTCGATCAGGTCGACGATCTCGCCGACTACGGACTCGGCCGTGCGCACCTCGCCGGCGTCGCCGTCCAGGGTGAGCACGTTCCCGCGCAGGTAGAGCTCGCAGCCCAGGTGCCCCTCGAGCGTGCGCAGGACAGCGTCCTCGGAGCCGGCCAGCTCGGCGGCCACGGTGTTGTCGATGGTCAGCTGCCTACGCGCCAAGCTTCTCGCGCACCGCCTGGCTCACCCGCTTGCCGTCCGCGCGACCGCCGACCTTCGGCATCAGGGCCTTCATCACGCCGCCCATGTCCTTCGGCTCGGAGGCGCCGGCCTCATCGACCGCCGAGGCGACCAGCTCGCCCAGCTCGTCGTCGGAGAGCTGCGCGGGCAGATATCCCTCGATCAGCTTCGCCTCGTCTTCCTCGGCGCCGGCGGCGTCGTCGCGGCCGCCCTCGCGCAGCGCCTCGGCTGCGTCCAGGCGGCGCTTGCGCTCGCGCTGCAGCGCGGCGACCTCGTCGTCGGAGCCCTCCTTGGCCTCCTGCTGGAGGGCGTTGACGATCATGCGCAGCTGGCCGACCTTGTCCTTCTCGCCGGCCTTCATCGCAGTCTTCACGTCGTCCTGCACCCGTTCCAAGATGGTCAATGATCGAGGCGTCATGGGCCTAAGCGTAGCCTGAGGGGTGGGCCGATCCGTTGCGCTCCACGCCCGCCGCGCGCAGGATCATCCGCAGCGACGCCTCGGGGCCGGGCCAAGCTTCGCGCAGCATCTGGGCGTCCGCGCCGCCGGCCAGCAAGCGCAGGGCGAGCGCCAGCAATACCGCGTCGTCGGCGACGCCGACGACCGGGAGGAAATCCGGGATCAGGTCGATCGGCAGCGCCAGGTAGGCGAGCACGAGCCACAGCCCCGCGCGCCGCGGCAGGTCGATGCGGGAATCGCGGGCCAGGCGCCCGACCAGCACGAGGCAATCGGGGATGAAGCCGGCGACGGCACGGGCGTCCTCGCGGCGGCCGGCGGCGAGGAAAGCACCAACTGCAATCGCGTAGAGACCGAGCACGATCAGCAGCAGCCCCCATGGCCAGAGGTCGATCGCGACGCCGCTGCCATCGCCATTTGAGTCGCTCAAGGCAGCTTCACCAACTCCACCTCGCCGAGGGGCATCTGCAGGAAGCGGGTGCCCAGCTCGCGAAAGGCCCGGGGGTCCCCGGTGCAGAGGAAGCTGTAGTCGCCCTCCTCCGCCGCCGTCGGCCGCAAGCCCGCGCTCATCCAGCACCCGCTGCGCGCTCGCCGCGATCGCGTGGCCGGCGCTGATCAGGCGCACGTCGCGACCCAGCGCGCGCTGCAGCATCGGCCTCACCAGCGGGTAGTGGGTGCAGCCGAGCACGACCGTGTCCACCTCTGCTCGCTTCAGCGGCGTGCAGTAGCTCCGCACCATCTCCACCACGCTCTGCTCGAAAGGGAAGCCGCGCTGGATCACCGCGGCCAGCGCCGGGGCCTCGACCTCGGTGATCGTCAGCGCGCGGTGCTGGTGCGCGAGCGCGTTGCGATAGGCGCCGCTGCGCACGGTCGCGGGCGTCGCCAGGACGCCGACGTTGCCGGTCTCGGTCACGGCGGCCGCGATCTCGGCCTCGGGCTCGATCACGGCCACGACCTCGACGCCGGCCTCGTCGGCCACCTGCCTGGCGGTCTCAAGGCCCGCCGATGCGGCCGAGTTGCAGGCGATCACCAGCAGCTTCGCCCCGCGGCCCAGCAGGAAGCGCGAGACCTGCTCGACGTGGGCGCGAAGCTCCTCGGCGCTGCGGGCGCCGTAGGGAAAACGCGCGTCGTCGCCCAGATAGACGAAGTCCTCCTCGGGCAGCGAGACCAGGCACTCGTGCAGCACGGTGAGCCCGCCGACGCCGGAGTCGAAGACGGCAATCGGGAGGCTGGGGTCAGTTTCGGCGGCTTGCATTCGGCCGCAGATGATGCCCTAGACCAACCGCCGCCCTCTCAGATGGCGGCTTGCTCCAGGAAGTCCTGCACTTCCTCGGCGCACCGCTCGGGCTCGTCCTCGAAGAGGAAGTGGCGAACGCCGTCGAGCAACACGAGCTTGGAGCCTGGGATCTGACCGGCGAAACGCGACGCGTAGTCGACAGGGAGGAACTCGTCGCCCGCCCCCCAAAGGACCAACGTCGGCACCCCTAGTTCCGCGAGCTTCCGCTGGTAGGGCTTGAGCTCGTCGAGGTCGAAGGAGCGATAGAGCTCGAGCATGCCGCGGCGGCCCTCGAGTGTGGTGAACGCCTTCCAGTACTCGTCCAGCGCGCGTTCGTCGAAATGGGTTGAGGCCGCTTCCAACAGGGTGGCGAACGCCTCGCGGGAGAGGCTGTCCAGGAGGGCCTCTCCCTGCAACGGGGTTCGCATCGTCTGGGCGATTTCGATCCAGTCCTGGTCGGGGAAGAAGCCCGTGTTGGTGATGACCAGGCCACCGACCGCCTCCGGGTGATCGCACGCCCAGCGCAACCCGATCAACCCCCCGGTGTCGTGGACGACCAAGACGACGCGGTCCAGCCCGGTCTCGCGCCGGAAGCGCTCGACCGCCTCGACGTGGCGTTGGAAGGTCCCGGGCGGGTCGGGAGGGGAGTCTCCGAAGCCGGCAAAGTCGAAAGACAACGCGCGCCGGCCGGCCGACGCAAGCGCGGGAAGCAGGTGGCGATACATGTAGGAGCTCTGCGGCCATCCGTGCAGGCACAGCACCGGCGAACGCTCCGACGCCTGCGAGGGCTCTGCCTCCCTGTATGCGATTTCGCCGGCCCGCTTGACGGTCAACCCCGGCATGCGCGCAATCTATTCGGTCCGGAGCAGCATGGCCGCCCAATCGCCTTCGACCCGGCGCTCCTCGACCTCGAGCCCCGCGGAGGCCAGCGCGGCGGACACCTCATCGGTCTCCTCGACCAGCATCCCGGAGCAGACCAGGGTTCGCGGGCTCTCGCCCCTCTCGGCCAGCTGCCGCGCGCAGTCGCGCACGAGGTTTCCGGTCAGGTTCGAGATCACGGTCGGCGCGATCGGCAGGGGATCCTCGCGGACGTCGACCTTCGACAGCTCCAGCTCGACCCCGTTGGTCTCGGCGTTGGCGGCGGCCGCCTCCAGCGCGGCGGGCTCGCGGTCGCAGGCGGTGATCGGTCCCCACCCGAGCTTTCCGGCGGCGATGGCGAGCACGCCCGAGCCCGTTCCCCAGTCCGCCAGCGGACCCGATGCCTCGCCCGCCTGCTCCAGCACCAGCAGGAGCGCCAGGGAGAGCCTGGTGGTCGGATGCCCGCCGGTGCCGAATGCGCGCCCGGGGTCCACGACGACGTCCAGCAGCCCGTCCGTCGGTTCCCACCACGAGGGCCGAACCCCGATGCGCCCGCCGACCACGATCGGCTTGTGGAAGTCCGCCCAGCGGTCGGCCCAGTCGTCGGGAACCGTGGTCGTCGTCACCTCGACCAGCCCGCCGCCCGCAGCCGCCTGCAGCTCGCCGACGTCGGGGACCTCACCCGGCGGGCCGTAGATCGCGAACTCGATCCAGCCCGGGCCCTTCTCCTCTTCCACGCCGTTCGGGGCGAGCTCGAGCAGATTGGCGAGCACGGGCTCGGCGTACTCGGGCCGGCAGCGGACGGCGAGCCGGATCACCTGCGCTTGCGCGCCTGGGCCCGCTCCTCGCCGGAGAGGCTTTCGTCGAGGCGCCTGACCAGCTCGAGGTCCTCGTCGCTCAGGCCCTCGGGCACGACGACCTCGAAGACGACGTGAAGGTCCCCCCTGCCCTTGCCCCTCAACGGCGGCAGGCCCTCCTTCTTCAGCACCGCGATGTCACCGTGCTGGGCGCCGGCCGGGACCGCCACCTCCTCCTCGCCTTCGAGCGTGGGGACCGCCATCGTGCCGCCCAGCATCGCGGTGGTCACCGGCACCCGCAGCCGGCTGACCAGCTCCGTGCCCTGCCTGGCGAAGCGCTCGTCGGCCGCGACGCGGACCTCGACGTAGAGGTCGCCCGGGCGGGCGCCGGCGTCGCCGGCGTGGCCGGCGCCCGCGATCCGGATGCGCTGGCCGTCCTCGATCCCCGCGGGCACGTCCACCTCCCAGGTGCGCTGGTCGGTGACCCGGCCCGCGCCGGAGCAGACGCCGCAGGGCGTCTCGGCCACGCGGCCGTCGCCGCCGCAGCGGTCGCACGGCATCGCGCGCACGACCTGTCCGAACACGCTGCGCATCTGCTCCTGGATCTGGCCGCTGCCCTCGCAGCGCTCGCATGCGTGGATCGGGGTCCCGGGCTCTGCGCCGTTGCCGCTGCAGTGCTCGCAGACGCCGGCGGCCTCGAAGCTGACCTCGTGCTCCGTCCCCTCCAGTACCTCCAGCAGCGAGACCTCGGCCACCGCGAGCACGTCGCCCCCGGGCGCCGGCCCGCGCGCGAAGCCGCCGCCGAAGGCGTCGCCGAAGAAGGTGGAGAAGATGTCCTGGATGCTCGAGAAGCCGGCCGTCTGCGAGGTCCAGCCGCCCGAGCGCAGGCCCTCGTGCCCGAGCATGTCGTAGGTGCGCCGCCGCTCCGGGTCGGACAGCACCTCGTAGGCCTCGGCCGCCTGCTTGAACTTCTCCTCGGCCTCGGGGTCGTGGGCGTTGACGTCGGGGTGCAGCTCGCGCGCGAGCTTTCGGAAGGACCTCTTGATCTCGCCCTCGGGAGCGCCCCGATCAACGCCCAGCACCTCGTAGTAGTCGCGATTGGCCATCGGAGGATCCCAGCCCGCTAGTCGTCGTAGACGAGCTCGAAGAAGCGCGAGAGCTCGTCAGCGGCCTCCCGGACCGACGCGATCGCGGTCGCGTAGTCCATCCGCACCGGCCCCATGACGCCGACGGCGCCGAGGTTGCGGTAGCCGAGCCCGTAGTTGGCGCCGATCACGCTGACCGAGCGCAGCTCCGGCTGCGGGTTCTCGTCGCCGATCCAGGCAAAGACCGATCTCTCCTCCAGCGCCGAGCGCAGCGTCGTCAGCAGGTTGACGCGGCGCTCCAGCGTCGCCATCAGCTCCTCCGCGTCGGGCACGTCCGCCGAGCGCTGCTCGGAGAGCAGGTGCGAGGCGCCGTCCACGTACAGGGTCTCCTCGGCGGCGGTGTCCTCGAGGTTCGTGAAGGCGCTCGAGATCTCGTCGACGAAGGCGCGCTCGACCTCGCTCAGCTCCGGGTCCGCGATCCGGCCCGCCGCCATCCTGGCGCCGAGCCCGAGCCCGGCCAGGCGCTCGTTGAGATAGCTCGAGGCCCACTCGACCAGTCCCGTGTCGACGTCGGAGGGGAAGGCGAAGACGCGCTTGGATACGCCGCCGTTGGAGGCGATCACGACCACCATCACCCGCCGGGGCGCCAGCAGCAGGACCTCGACCCGGCGGATCGTCGCGGTGCTCAAGGGCGGCGCGCTGACCAGCGCGACCAGGTCCGTCACCCGCGACAGGGCCGCGGACGTCTCCTTGATCGCATCCTCGACCTCGCGACGCATCTGCGACAGCCGCAGCTCGTTCTGGGCCTCGGGCGCCAGGCCCTCGCCCGTGGCCAGCAGCTGCTCCACGTAGAAGCGGTAGCCGGCATCGGTGGGCACGCGGCCGGCCGACGTGTGGGGGTGGGACAGGAACCCCCCATCCTCGAGGCTCGCCAGCTCCGCCCGGATCGTGGAGGCGCTCCAATCCGACCCCGGCCCAGCGGCGATCAGCTTCGAGCCGACGGGCCTCCCGTCGCGCACGTAGCCAGAAACCACCGCTCCCAGTATCAACCGCTGCCGTTCGCTCAGCACCAGCCTGATTCTAGGGTGGCCCGTGGGCGCTCTCAGTCGACCGCGAGCTCAGCCTCTGCGTTGCGAATGATCGCGTTCCCGTTCTGCTCGGCGACGGTGTCGACGACCACGGTCCCGCCGTCGGCCCGCTTCACGGTCCCGGTCACGGTCACCTCCTGCTGCGGGAAGCCCATGCCCCGAAACTGCACGGAGAGCCTCTTCAGCGCCCGGGGGTCGCCGCCGGCCGCCGCGTTGTTCGCGCGCGCGACCTGGGCCATCGTCCAGAGGCCGTGGAGGATGCAGCCCGGCAGCCCGGCCGACTTCGCGAACTCCGGGTCGGTGTGGATCGGGTTGGGGTCTCCCGACGCTTCGGCGTAGCGCTTGGTCAGCCCCTCGTCGGGCGTGACCCTCAACTCGGGGATCGCGTCGCCCTGATTCAGGTCCGCCATCTCGCTCCTCTCAGACTCCGCGCACGATGTTGGTCCACTTCGCGCGCACCGTCTCGGCACCGTCCTGGTTGGTCGAGACGGTCTCGAACACGTAGAACCCCTTGCCGTCCTTCTCGTAGATCTCCTCGCAGCGGGCGGTGGTCGTGATCACGTCGCCGGCGACGACGGGCTCCCCCCACTCGAACTCCTGCCCGCCGTGCACCATCGCGGGGAAGTTGATGCCCACGTCGGGATCCAGGATCGCCGGACCCATCGCCGGGGCGCTGTAGACGACGGCGAACATCGGCGGAGCGACCTGGCCGCGAAACCCGGCGGCCTTCGCCGCCTCCGCGTCGCGATAGAAGTCCCCCTCCTCACCGACCGCGTCCGCGTACTGGCTGATCCGCTCGCCCTCGACCTCGAAGGTGGCGGGCTCCCACTCCTTGCCCACGGCTTTGGTCTCTAGCGCCATTCGGTCGGCGATTCTAGTCAGGGCGCTCGCGGCGGCGAGCCGGGCGTACCCTGAGGGCGGGCGTGGCCCCGAAGCTGACCTACACCGACTCCAGCGGCGACACCCGGATCAGCCCCTGGGCGCTGCCGGTGGTCGTGGCCGCGATCTGCGTTCCCGTGGTGTTGGCGATCATGATCGGCGTCGTCACGGTCGAGGGAACCGGCCCGGGGCTCGCTGCCGGAGCGCTCGCGGTCGCCGCCCTGATCGTGCTGGCGGTGCGCGCTCGCCCCAGGGACCGGATGGAGGTCGCCGAGCACCGGGACGCCGGGCGGCGGGTGCTGCTGGTCGCAACGATCGACGCGACGCCCAAGGCGGCCGAGCGGGTCGCTTCGTTGGCCGCCGGCGCCGAGGACGTGCGACTGCTGGTCCCGCTGCGCAGCCGCCGGCTGGACCGCTGGCTCTCGGCCGACGATGACGCGCGCGCCGACGCCGAGCGGCGCCTCGCGCACTCCGCGGGGGCGCTGGTGGCGGCCGGACTGCCAGTCAGCGGCTCAGTGGGGGACGCCGACGCCCAGCAGGCGCTCGAGGACGAGCTGCGCTCCTTTCCGGCCGACGCCGTGATCCTGCTGGCCGAGCCCGGCGCCGACGACGAGCTGCCCGATGCCGAGGAGCGCCTCGGCCTGCCGCTCGCCAAGGTGGTGGTCGAGCCCGACTAGAGGCTTCGGCCTCCCAGTCGCCGGCGGGCTGGCCCGGCTAACCCGCCTCGCGGGCGCGGGCGTGCTCCCGAGCCGCCTCGAGGTCGGGCTGGAGCGAGAGGTAGTCCATGTGGCTGTCGTCGTCCACCCCGAATACCCACCCGAGCGTGTTCCCGACCTCGACCCCGCTTCCGGTGCCCGTCCCGCGGCTGTCGACGAGCGCGATCACGTGCCGGTCGCCGACCGCCTCGATCGACCTCGCCTCCATCGTGTAGTCGGTCCAGACCTCGTCCCAGGCCTGGAACCAGGACCTGAATTGCTCGATGCCCCGATAGCGCCCCGCGTTACCGAGGTCGGACGGCACGAAGACCTCGATGTCCTCGGTGAAGCTCGCGATCGCCGCCTCGCGGTCGCCCTGGATCCACGATCCGAGCCCGTCCCGGACCAGCTCCAGGTTCCGCTGCTGCTCTGGCGTCGGCTCAGTCACCGTCGACCTGGAGCACGGCTAGGAAGGCCTCCTGGGGGACCTCGACGGCGCCCACCTGCTTCATCCGCTTCTTGCCCTTCTTCTGCTTCTCCAGCAGCTTCTTCTTGCGGGTGACGTCCCCGCCATAGAGCTTCGCGGTCACGTCCTTGCGCACCGCCTTGACGGTCTCGCGCGCGATCACGTTGGCGCCGATCGCGGCCTGCACCGGGACGTCGAACTGCTGGCGCGGGATCGTCTTGCGCAGGCGCTCGACCAGCACCCGGCCCTGGTCGTAGGAGGCGTCCTTGTGGACGATCAGCGACAGGGCATCGACCGTGTCGCCGGCCAGCAGCACGTCGAGCTTGACCAGGTTCGAGGGCCGGTTGCCGAGCGGCTCGTAGTCGAGCGAGGCGTAGCCCTTGCTCTTCGACTTGAGCTGGTCGAAGAAGTCGAGCACGATCTCCGCCAGCGGCAGGTCGTACTGGATCTGCACCCTGGTCGGGGAGAGGTAGTGCAGCCCGACGTGCTCGCCGCGCCGCTTCTGGCACAGCTCCATCACCGGGCCCACATGGTCGTTGGGGGTGATGATCGTGGCCCGTATGTAGGGCTCCAGTACCTCGTCGATCAGCCCGGGGTCGGGCATGTCCGTGGGGCTGTGAACCTCGATCAGGTCTCCGTTGGTCAGCTCCACCTCATAGCGGACGTTCGGAGTCGTGGCGAGCAGCTCCAGGTCGTATTCGCGCTCGAGGCGCTCACGCACGATGTCCATGTGCAGCAGCCCGAGGAACCCGCAGCGGAAGCCGAAACCGAGCGCGTCGGAGGTCTCGGGCTCGAAGGAGAGCGCGGCGTCGTTGAGCGCGAGACGGTCGAGCGCGTCGCGCAGGTCCGAGTAGCGGTCGGTATCGATCGGGAAGAGGCCGCAGAAGACCATCGGGCGGACCTCGCGGTAGCCCGGAAGCGCCTCGCTCGCGGGGCGCTCTCGGCTGGTCAGCGTGTCGCCCACGCGCAGCTGGGTCACGTCCTTGATGCCCGTGATCACGTAGCCGACCTCGCCGGCGCTCATGCCGGCGGCGGGCTTCATCTCCGGAGTGAAGAAGCCGATGTCGTCGATCTCGGCCTGGGTGCCGGCCTGCATCGCGGTGATCGGCTCGCGCTTTGCGAAGGCGCCGTCCATCATCCGCACGAAGGCGACCACCCCGCGGTACTGGTCGAACTCGGAGTCGAAGATGAGCGCGCGGGGGGGCTGCTCGGGCTCTCCCTCGGGAGCGGGCACCCGCTCGACGATCGCCTCCAGCACCTCGGTCACCCCCTCCCCGGTCTTGGCCGAGATCCGCAGCGGCGGCGCGTCGTCGCCCAGCAGATCGGCGACCTCGCCCGCGACCTCGTCGGGGCGGGCGCTCGGCAGATCGACCTTGTTCAGCACGGGGATCAGCTCGAGGCCGGCGTCGATCGCCGCGTATGCGTTGGCTACGGTCTGGGCCTCGACACCCTGGGCCGCGTCCACGACCAGCAGCGCGCCCTCGCAGGCGGCGAGGCTGCGCGAGACCTCGTAGGAGAAGTCGACGTGCCCTGGAGTGTCGATCAGGTTCAGGTGGTAGGTCTGGCCGTCGGCCGCCTCATAGGCGACCCGGACCGCCTGGGCCTTGATCGTGATCCCGCGCTCGCGCTCCAGCTCCATCGAGTCGAGCATCTGCGGCACGTGCGAGCGCGCGTCAACCGCCCCGGTCAGCTCGAGCATGCGGTCCGCGAGCGTTGACTTGCCGTGGTCGATGTGGGCGACGATCGAGAAGTTCCGGATCCTCTCCATAGGGCGGTAAGGGTAGGGCCACCCTGAAGGATCAGCCCGACCCGGGGATGCCCTCCTGCTCCCGGGCGGCAGCGACGGCCTCATCGCGATCGAGGAAGGCCTCGAACCGAGCGCCCTTGCCGTCCTTCATCTTCCATACGTGAAAGGTCTCGTTGTCCAAGGCGATGCCGCTGGAGCTGCCGGTCGCGTGGAAGACGGTGTCGATCACCAGCGAGTCGCCGATCGCCTCCATGCCGTTGATCTCGACCCGCTGCTCACTCCAGACCAGGGGGTCCATGTTCGCCCGCACGGCGTCCTTGCCCTCTATCGGGTGCTCGACCTCCGCGACGCGGTTCCACATGACGTCGGGGTGAAGGTGCTCGGCCGCCGAGTCGAAGTCGCCGCGGTTGAAAGCCTCGTAGCTCTCGGCGACGATCCGCCTCGCCCGCTCCATGTCCTCAGCCATGGACCAATGACAGCAGAATGCGGCTCAGCCCCTGCGCCCCGCGCGGCGCAGCAGTCGCAGCACCTGATCGGCCTCGGGGACGCGCAGGGCGATGACCGCCCCTACGTAGACGGCCGCGCCCGCGGTCAGGGCGACGCCGAGCGAGACGATCTGGGCGATCACGCCCGTGCCCAGCGCGTCGTCGAGCCCGAGCCAGACGAGGTAGCTGACCGCGGCCAGTAGAGCCGCGGCCGCGGTCACCCGGGTCGCGCTCCACAGCAGGCGGCGGAACTCGATCCCGTGCAGGACGTCGCGCATCACCACCGCGTAGGCGACGACGCTGGCCCCCGTCGCGATCGCCGTGGCTGCGACGATGCCGCCGACCCCGAACGGCCCGTACAGCGCCAGCCCCGCGAGGGCGGTTATCGCCAGGTTGATCCCCGAGACGACGCTCGGGACCCAGGGCCGCTGCAGGCTGAAGAAGGTGCGCGTGAAGATCAGGAAGAGGCCGTTCAGCGGCAGCGAGAAGGCGTACCAGAAGAGCGCCTCGGCGACGACCTCGGTCTGAGCTGCATCGAACTCGCCGCGCTCGTAGACCAGACGGGTCATCGGCTCGGCCAGCACCAGGATCGCGGCGGCGGCCGGGATCAGCATCAGCAGGATCTGGCGCATGCCGTTGGCCATCGTGTTGCGCAGGTCGTCGTACTGCTCCCGCGCCGCGAAGCGGGCCAGGGTCGGGAACAGGACCGTCGCGATCGCGACCGAGAAAATGCCCTGCGGCAGCATGTAGATGCGGAAGGCCTTGTCGATCGCCGCCGGCGCCTCCTCGGATACCAGGGTCCCGAAGAAGCTGTTGATGACGAGGTTGAAGTTGATCAGCCCGAGGCTGATCGTCACGGGCAGCATCAGCAGCAGCACGCGCCTCACGTCGGGGCTGATGTGGCGGGGGAAGCGCCAGATCATCCGGAAGCGGCCGCGCCCGCCGAACTTGGTGTTGCGCAGGTCCCAGGCGGGGATCGCGAGCTGGATCACGGTGCCGACCAGCACGCCGATCGCGTAGGCGTAGATCTGGTCCTCCTCCGAGAAGGTGGGCGCCAGCGCCACCAGCACCGCGATGATCGCCAGGTTCCAGAAGAAGGGTGAGATCGCGAACGCCGCGAAGCGGTCGTCGCTGTTGAGGACGCCGACGATCATCCCGGTTACCCCGAGCAGGATCAGGATCGGGAACAGGAGCTGCGAGAGGGTGACCGTCAGGTCCAGCAGCTCGCCCTCGAACCCCGGGGCGAAGATCGGCACCAGGACCGGCGCCGCCAGCACGAACACCGCGGTCAGCGCTCCCAGCACCGCCGTCATCAGCAGGATCAGCTGCGAGGCGAGCCGGAATGCCTCGCGGCGGTCCCCCTGCTCGAGCTTCTCCAGAAACACCGGCACGAACGCGGCCTGGATCGCGGCGTCGGCGAACAGGCTGCGGACCAGGTTCGGGATCTGGAAGGCGATCGTGAAGGCCGACATCGGCCCGCGGATGCCGAAGTAGCTGGCGGCGACGATCTCGCGCACCAGGCCTGCCACGCGCGAGAGCGCCGTGGCCGCGGAGAAGAACGCCGTGGAGAGGCCGAGGCGACCCTCGCGCTGCTCGAAGTCGGGCGGCTCGAAGGTGCTCCGCGGTACCGGCGCCGGGATCGCCATGAAGGTCTCGGTGTCCATCGAGACGCCCTCGTGCAACGGCGCCAGGCGCTCCACCTGCTCCTCGGTCAGGTGCCCTTGCTCGTCCTCGGGCTCGGGGGTGCGCCCGGCGCCGGACTCGCGCGAGGGATCGAAGGGCCCGGGGGGCTCCGGCGGGGGCGACCCGATCGAGTCGTCGTCCCGTATGTCGTCTCGGTCGTCGTTCATGGGTGGTCCGCGCGGCGCCGGCTGCGCCGCGAAAGTGGGTTTGGTGCCCTATTCTCATTCGCCGCCCGCCCCGCGGGTCTTTCAATGGCCAATATCGCCTCACAGAAGAAGCGAATCGCCCGCACCGAGCGTGAGCGGCAGGAGAACCTGCGCTTCGGCGGCACCACGAAGACCTACATGAAACAGCTCGAGAAGGCTGTGGCCGCCGGCGACGACAGCGCCGCCGACGATGCCCACAGGAGGCTGATCTCAGGCGTCGACAAGGCGATCCAGAAGGGCGCGATGCACAAGAACACCGGCGCCCGCAAGAAGGCCCGCGCCGCCCGGATCCGCGCCGGGAAGCTGCCGGAGGCGCCGGCACGAGGGAAGGCGAAGCCGAAGGCCGAGGCGAAGGCGCGCCGGAGGCCTCGGACGAGGCGCAACCCGACGCCGAGCAGCCCGCCGAGGGCGAGGCTGCCGAGGCCGAATCGGACGAGCCCTCGAAGAGCTAGGCGGCGACGGCCCGCTTCAGCGCGATGGTCAGGGCGACGCCCTCGCTGTAGTCCGAGCCCCCCCGCGACCACAGCTCCAGGTCGGCGATCGCGCGGATGGCGTGGTCAAGCTCGGCCGGGGAGCGGCCGCGAACGCGTGAGACCAGCATCTTGGCGGCGTATGGGTGCATCGAAAGTCCGTCGGCGACCTGCTTCGGCGGCGTGCCGGCCTCGAGCTGCTCCGCCGCCTTCATCCCCTGCCTCAATCGCGGCGCCACCGAGTAGATGATCCGCGGCAGGGCCTCGCCCTGCGCGACCAGCCTCTCGGCCGTCCGCAGCGCCGCCGCCTCGTCACCCTCGGTGATCGCGTCGGCGAGCGTCCAGATCGCCTCCTCGGAGGTGTCGGAGATGATCGCCTCGAGCTCCGGGACGCCGACGGCGCCACCCTCCCCCGCCCACAGCGCCAGCCGCTCGAGCTCGTTGTGCAGGCGCAGCGGGCGCGGGCCGAGCCGCTCCACCAGCAGCCTCGCGGCGTCCGGGTCGAGCGTGAAGCCGAGGGCCCGTGCGTCGGCCACCAGCCGCTTCGGCAGCTCGCGCTCGCGGGGCGCGTCGTAGATCAGCTGCTCGCCGCCGGCGGCCTCGACCGCCTTGCCCAGCTTGGCCGGGGCCTTGCCGTGCGCGACCAGGGCGATCGTCGTCTCCGGCGGGATCGAGGCCAGCGCCTCGGCGACCTTCTCGATGTCGCCCTTGCCCCAGGCGTCGACGCCGTCGGCGACCAGATAGCGCCGCGACGCGGTCAGCGAGAACGTGGCCATCGAGGCGATGAGGCCGTCCGCGTCGGGCGAGCGCCGGCCGTCGCCCGCCTCGAACATCTCCAGCGCCCCGGGGCCGCCCTCGCTCTCGGCGCGGGCGCGGAGGCGGCGGCGGGTCTCGGCGATCTTGGCCTCGTCGCTGCCGGCGATCAGGTAGGCGGGCTTGATCTCGGCCACCGGTTCGAGTCTAGTCGCGCCCCCGGCCCCTCCCCCCGGCGTTTGGCGCTTTCTTCGGCCATATGCCGAAGAAGTCGACAAGCGAGCTGCCCGGACGTCCCTAGCCTCCGCCGGCGACGCGCCAGCCCGCCTCGTCCGCCTCGATCACGATCTCGCCGTCCTCGTCGGTGCGCAGCGTCGAGGCGGGGCTGGAGCCGAGCTCGGCGACCGTCCCGGGAGCCGGGTGGCCGTAGGGGTTGTCCTCGCCGACCGAGATCACGACGAGCCTGGGCGCGGTGCGCTCCAGCAGGCGCTCGAGGCCGGGGTCGGCGCTGCCGTGGTGGGCGAGCTTCAGCACGTCGATCGGGCCGGGATCGAGCGGCACCGCCTCGGCCTCGGCGTCGCCGGTGAGCAGCATCGAGAAGTGGCGCCACTCGGCCAGCAGCACCAGCGAGAGGCCGTTGGGGTCGACGCCGCTCGAGGAAGCCTCGGCCAGCTCGCCCGGGGGCCAGAGTGCGCTGAGGCGAAGCTCGCCCGATCGGACCTCGGAGCCCTCGACCATCCGGGCCGCCCTGGCACCCTCGGCGGTTGCCGCACCCAGCAGCTCGTCGTCGGAGCGGGCCAGCAGCAGGCGCTCCACGGCGGACGCGCCCATCACCTCGGCGAGGCCGCCCGCGTGGTCGCTGTCTGGGTGGGTGACCGCGACCGCGGCGAGCCGCTCGACGCCGAGGCCCCGCAGACGCCCGCCGATCCCGGATCCGGGCGGCCCGGCGTCGACCAGCACCGGAAGTGCCGCCGGCGGGTCGAGCAGGATCGCGTCGCCCTGGCCGACGTCGAGCACGCGCACGACCAGCCGCTCGGAATCGGCGCCGGCACGCGGCCGGACCAGCGCCGGCGCGGCCAGCAGCCCCGCGGCGGCCAGCATGGCCGCGGCCAGCGCCGCTCGCCGACCGCGTTTGCCACGACCGGGACGGGGGCCGCCGCCCAGCCCGAGGCCCCGCCGCCTTCCCGCCGCGGCCAGGCCGGCCTCGGCCAGCGCGATCAGCCCCAGATAGGCGCAGGCGACCCCGACCGGCCCCCCGATCCCCAGCTGCACCTGCGACCACCCCGGCGAGCCGAGCCAGCGAGCGACCTGGGCGATGTAGCCGAGGCAGAGCGAGTTGAGCCAGTTGAGCGGCTCAACCGGAATCGCGGGCACCTGCGCGGCGAAAGCGCTCAGCATCCCCAGCCACATCGCGGGCGCCACCGCGGGCAGCGCCAGCAGGTTCGCGGGCAAGGCTGCCAGCGAAAACGAGTCGAAATGGTGAGCCATCAGCGGAGCCGTGGCCACGGTCGCGGCGGCCGTGACCGCGACGCCGTCGGCGAGGGCGCGGCGGACGCTGCCTCGCGGCGCGCCGCCGGCGAGCAGGGAGGCGAGGCGGCCGCACCAGAGCAGGATGCCAACCACCGCAGCGAAGCTGAGCTGCCAGCCGACGTCGCCGGCGGCGCGGGGGTTGATCGCCAGCGTGATCGCGACGGCGAGCAGCAGCGCCTGCCAGCGCGAGGACGGCCGGCTGGCCAGGGCGGCGACCAGTCCGGCGGCGCCCATCACCCCGGCCCGCTGGATCGACGGCCCGGCGCCGGCGACCGGGACGTAGACCGCGATCAGCGCCAGCAGCAAGAGCAACCGGGCGCGCAGCGTCAGCCCCGCCAGCGCGAGGAACGGCCAGGCGAGCAGGCAGAGCAGCATCACGTTCTGGCCGCTGACCGCGAGCAGGTGCGCGAGCCCGGAGCGCCGGAAGTCCTCGCGGGTGGCGGCGTCGATGCGGTCGTCCTGGCCCAGCACGAAGCCGCGGGCCAGGGCCTGCTCGCGCTCGGGCATCCCCCGCTCGAGACCCGCCTCGGCACGGGCGCGGATCGCGTCGATGCGGCCCGCGAGCCCGGCCCTGAGCTCCCCGGTCGGTTCGATGCGCTCGGCCTCGAGCGTCATCGCGATGCCGTGCCGCGCCAGCGTCCCCGACCGCCACGGCTCGGGCTCGGCCAGACGGCCCCTCACCTCGAGGATCGATCCGATCGGCGCCTCGACGTGCTCGGGCGATCGCACGAGCACACGCCCCGCCTCGCCGGCGAGCTCGAAGGAGGTGGCCTGACCGTCCGGGCTCGGCGCCGTGCTGACGGCGCCCCGGACCTCGAGGGCGGCGCCGGGCTCGCCGCGCAGGGCGCCGGCGTCGATCGCCGCAAGCCGCAGCGGAGCCAGCACCAGGAGCGCGGCCGTCGCCGCCGCGACCAGGGCGAGTCGCGGCCCGCTCAGGGCTGCAGACCGGCCCGCAGCGCCTCCATCGTCGAGGGGCCGATGCCGCTGATCTCGTCGAGCTGGTCGATCGATGAAAGGCCGCCTTTCTCATCCCGGAACTCGACGATGTTCTGGGCGGTGACCGGGCCGATCCCCTCGATCTCGTCGAGCTGGTCGACGGTGGCGGAGCCGAGCGAGATCGGGCCCTCGGCCACGGCGCCGGAAGCGGCCGCGCCGCGCCCCGGCACGACCACCTGCTGGCCGTCGCTGAGCCGCGCCGCCAGGTTGATGCCGTCCTCGGCGGCGCCGCGGGCGAGCCCGCCCGCGCGCTGCACGGCGTCGGCGACGCGAGCGCCGAGCGGCAGCCGGTAGACGCCGGGGCTGCCGACGGCGCCCGCGACGTGGACGACGACGTCGCGCGTCGCGTCGGCGCCGGGCTCGAAGCCGTCGGCCTCGAAGCTGAGCGAGCCCCCTCCGTCGGCGGCGGCGGGCTCCTCACCGGAGCGGACCCAGCGGGCGCCCACCAGCAGCACCGCCACCGCGATCGCCGCGTAGACCAACAGCTGCGCTCGGCTCAGCTCGGGCACCCGCCGAGCCTGCGATGCGCACCGTCATCCAGGGCGCGCGGAATGCAACAAAGCTCAGCGAACCTCGAAGCCCCTGAGGCCCTCGGGCGGCTCGTCGGCCGCCTCCAGCTCCGTCACCTCGGCCCGGCCCGGGCCCCGGCGGCAGAGCTCGACCATTGCGTCCACGGCCTCGGCATCGCCCTCGAAGGCGGCCTCGACCGCGCCGTCATCGCGATTCGCCACCCATCCCGCGACGCCGAGCTCCTGCGCACGCCGCCGCGTGGTGTCCCTGAAGAAGACGCCCTGGACGCGACCGTGGGCGACGACCCGGCGGCGGATCACCGAACCGGCGATCGCCTCAGTAGTCCTCTTCGTCGTACTCCGCCGCCCCCGCGGGGGTCGGCGCGAACACCTCGGCCACGGTGACGGCCGGCGACTGCACCGAGACGCAGCAGAGGTCGCTGTCGCCGTCGTTGGCGATCGAGTGGTCGGTCGCCGGGGGCACCAGCACCAGGTCCCCCTCGCCGATCTCCTGACGGTCGCCGGCGACGGTCATCGCGCCGGATCCCTTGGTGACCACGTAGATCTGCTCGGACTCCTCGTGGGAGTGGAGCTCCTGGTCGATCCCGGGCGGCACCTCGACCCAGGTAACGGACATGTGCCGGGAGCCAAGCTCACCGGCGTCCATGAGAATGTTGGTGCGGAGCTTGTGCCACTCCTCGACCGGAGCCTCCGCGAGCCGCCTGACCAGCACGCTGCGCTTTGTACCAGACCCGCAGTGGCAGCGTGTCAACGGATGAACTCAGTCGGGGGATTTCGGCTCTAGCGGATCGACCGCGTTTTGGTACCGCCGCACCCGAAGCGCTCATGAGGCTGTGGTCTCCGCCGGCGCCACGTGCGCCACCGCCGCCTCGCGCCAGCGCCGCTGGAACGGCAGCCGCCAGCCCTCGGGGCCGACCAGCTCGTGCACGGCCTCGGGACCCCAGGAGCCCTTCGCGTAGGGCTGCAGCTCGGGCGGGGACTCCAGCAGCGGCGAGGAAACCTCCCAGAGACGCTCGATGCCCTCGGCTGTCGCGAACAGCGTCTTGTCGCCGTTCATCGCGTCGAGGATGAGGCGCTCGTACGCCTCGAGCACGTCCTCCCCGCCTTCGGACTCCGCCGTCGAGAACTGCATGCTGAGCTTCTCCAGGGTCATGCCCGGTCCGGGGCGCTTGCCGTAGAAGGAGAGCGACAGCCTGGAAGAGTCGTTGAGGTCGAAGGTGAGGTGGTCCGCCCCGTACTCGTTGACCCCCGAGCCGGCCGGGAACATGCTCTTCGGCGGCTCGCGGAAAGCGATCGAGATGATGCGAGCGCCCTCGGCCATGCGCTTGCCCGTCCGCAGATAGAACGGCACTTCCGACCAGCGCCAGTTGTCGACCTCGCATCGCAGGGCGACGAAGGTCTCGGTCCCTGAGTCCTGGGCGACCCCGTCGTGGGAGCGGTAGCCCTCGTACTGCCCGCGCACGACCTGGCCGGGATCGATCGGGAGCAACGAGCGGAAGACCTTGTTCTTCTCCTCGCTGATCGAATCGGGCGAGAGCTCGGTCGGCGGCTCCATCGCCACGAACGCCAGTACCTGCAGAAGGTGCGTGACGACCATGTCGCGGTAGGCGCCGGTGCCCTCGTAGAAGCCCGCGCGGCTCGTCGACGTCGAGCGCCTCCGGCACGTCGATCTGGATGTGGTCGATGTGGCTGCGGTTCCAGATCGGCTCGAACAGCCCGTTGGCGAAGCGCAGCGCCAGGATGTTCTGCGCCGCCTCCTTGCCGAGGAAGTGGTCGATGCGGAAAATCCGCTCCTCGTCGAAGATCCCGTGGAGCGTGTCGTTGAGCGCCCGGGCGCTGGCGAGGTCGGTGCCGAAGGGCTTCTCCATGATCACCCGGGAGCGCTCGGCGAGGCCGGCTTCCCCGATCGTCGCCACCACCTGGCCGGCCGCGGAGGGAGGGATGCTCAGGTAGTGCAACCGCCGCGGCTCTCCCGGCAGGCGGCTCTCCGCGCTCGCCACCGCGGCAGCCAGGCCCTCAGGGCCCGCCCCGGTCGTCACGTAGCTGAGCCGGCTCGCGAAGGCGTCTATCTCCTCGGGGGAGGCCGCGCTGTGCGCGTACCGGTCGCAGGCGTCCCTGACGATCTCGCGGAAGCCCTCGGCGTCCAGATCCTCGAGCGAGGTGCAGACGACTGCGAACTCCGGCATCAGGCCGGACTTCGTGAGGTGCAGCAGGCCAGGCAGCAGCTTTCGCCTGGCCAGGTCGCCGGTGGCGCCGAACAGGACGATCACGTGCGGCTCCGTCGCGGTCGCGCTCATCCGAGCGCCTCCTCCGCCAGCACGCGGTCGGCCTCGATCACGCGGACCACCGCGTTGATCAGTGCCAGGTGGGTGAAGGCCTGGGGGAAGTTGCCGAGCTGGCGGTTGCTGCTTGGGTCGAGCTCCTCGGCGTAGAGGCCCAGCGGGCTGGCGTGCCCGAGCAGGCGCTCGCAGAGGTCGCGGCCGCGGTCGATCTCGCCGATCTCGATCAGCGCCGAGACAAGCCAGAAGGAGCAGATCAGGAAGCTCCCCTCCTCGCCGGCCATACCGTCGTCCGTCTCGTCGGTTCGGTAGCGCAGCACCAGGCCGTCCTCGGTCAGCTCGTCGGCGATCGCCAGCACGGTCGCGCGGATCCGCTCGTCGTCGGAGGGCAGGAAGCCGAGCAGCGGCATCAGCAGCATCGAGGCGTCGAGGGCGTCGGTCCCGTAGTGCTGGACGAAGACGCCGCGCTCGTCGACGCCGTTGGCGCAGATGTCGGCGTGGATCTCGTCGGCGACGCCGCGCCAGCGGTCGCGCAACTCGGCGTCCTCGCGCAGCGCGGCCAGGCGCGCACCGCGGTCGCAGGCGACCCAGCAGAAGAACTTCGAGGACGTGAAGTGCTGGGGTTCCCCGCGCACCTCCCAGATACCGCTGTCGGCGTCGCGCCAGTGAGCGATCGCCTGCTCGACGATCCCGATCACCTTGGGCCAGACGCGGCCGTCGATCTGGTCGCGCGACTTGATGTGCAGGCAGACGGCGTCCAGGATCCCGCCCCAGACGTCGTGCTGGTGCTGGTCGTACGCGCCGTTTCCGATGCGCACGGGCTTCGCGCCCTCGTATCCGCCGAGGTGGCCCAGCACCTCCTCGGTCAACTCCTTCTCGCCGCCGATCCCGTACATGATCTGCAGCTCGCCGTCGTCCCCGGCGACGTCGATGACGAAGGCGAAGAAGTCGTTCGCCTCCCACTCGAACCCGAGCGTGTTGAAGGCCCAGAGCGCGAAGGTCGAGTCCCGCATCCACGAGTAGCGGTAGTCCCAATTGCGCTCGCCTCCGGGCGTCTCGGGGAGCGAGGTCGTCGCGGCGGCCGCCAGCGCCCCGGTCGGCTGGTGGGAGAGGCCCTTCAGGGTCAGGGCCGAGCGCTGCAGATGGGTGCGCCAGGGATGGTCGGGGAAGGTTCCGTGGTCGAGCCAGTGCTGCCAGTGGTGCGCCGTCCAGACCTGGCGCGCGTAGGCGTCCTCGTGGTTGCGCGGCGGGTCGTGAGCGTTCCACGACAGCGCGCAGAAGGCGAACTCCTTCTCCTTCACCAGGTGCCGGGCCGTGGCGTGGCCCCCCTCCACCCCGAGGCGCATGTCGGTCGTCAGCCGCAGGTCCGGCCCGTGCCCGGAGGCCGCGGCCACCAGCTCGTGGTACCCGTCGCCGGTGTATTCCCAGCTCGCCGGGGTACGCCCGTAGTCCAGCATCGGGTGGCAGTCGAGGATCAGCTGCGCCTCGCCGTTGACGCAGCGGACCGTCCGCAGCAGCACGTGCTCGGCCTCGTAGTCGGTCGGCGTGCGGCGGTGCGTGCCCGAGCGCTCGCGCTCGTGGTGCCATGGGCCGATCAGGAGCGCGTCGCGGACGATGATCCAGCCGCCGCCGTCGACGACCCAGCTCGTCTCCAGCACCATCGTGCCCGGCAGGTACCGGCGCGCGGCGGGGACCATCGCGTCGGCGGGCCCGAGGCGGAACCCGCCGGCGTCGCGGTCGAGGATCGAGCCGAACACGCTCGGCGAATCCAGCCGCGGCAGGCAGAACCATTCCACGTTCCCGCTCGGGCGCGACCAGCGCCGTGGTGTTGCAATCCGAGAGGAACGCGTAGTCGGCGATCGGCGGGAAGGGGCTCACGCCCTGCGGGATTCCCCGGCCGAGTTGCGACCGTGCGTCGGCCCCCATCTCGGTCATCTCCTCGAAACTCATGCCACGAGACTATGACTGCCCCGGCCGGCATCGTGGCCCATCGGCCGGCTCAGAACGGCGAGCCGGCCATGAACGCTCGCGTCAGCGCACGACGAGATTCACGAGCTTGCCGGGGACGACGATCTCCTTCACGACCTGCTTGCCGTCGATGTGCCCCTGCACCTTCTCGCTCGAGCGGGCGAGGGCGAGCAACTCCTCCTCGGAGGCGCCGGAGCTGGCCTCGACGCGGTCCCGAAGCTTGCCGTTCACCTGCACGACGAGGGGGAAGGTGTCGTGCTCCAGCAGCGCCGGGTCGGCCTCGGGCCATGGCTGCTCCCAGACCCGAACGCCCTCGAGCAGCTCGTAGACGTGGCTGCCCAGGTGGGGGGCGAAGGGGAAGATCAACGAGGCCGCCGTCGAGGTCGCGAAGCGAACCGCGGCGTCCCCGGCGGCATCGCCGTAGAGCCCGTCCTTGAGCTTGTAGATCTCGTTGACGAGCTCCATCACCGCGGCGATCGCGGTGTTGAACTGGAAGCGGGGCTCGATGTCGCGGGTGACCTTGTCGATCGCCCAGTGCGTCTTGGCCAGGAGCTGCCGGGCTTCCCCGTCGGCATCGTCGGGCGGCGCGGCGGCCTCGGTGCGCTCGTCGACCTCCCCGCTGAGGCGCCAGAGGCGGGTGAGGAAATGGAAGACGCCGTCCACGCCCTGGTCGTTCCAGTCGCCACCCTTGACGGGAGGGCCCATGAAGCAGATGTAGGTCCGCGCCGCGTCCGCGCCCACCCGCTCGACGATCTCGGCGGGGCTGACGGTGTTGCCCCTTGACTTGGACATCTTCGCCCCGTCCCGGGTGATCATCCCCTGGGCGAAGAGGTTGATGAACGGCTCCTGGGTGTCCAGCAGGCCCATGTCGCTGAGCGCCTTGCAGAAGAAGCGCGCGTACATCAAATGCAGGATCGCGTGCTCCACGCCACCGATGTACTGGTCCACGGGCATCCAGTAATCGGTCGCGTCGCGGCCCCACGGCGCGTCCTCGTTGCGGGGGTCGAGGTAGCGCAGGAAGTACCAGGAGGAGTCGACGAAGGTGTCCATCGTGTCCGTCTCGCGTTTCGCCGGCCCGCCGCACTCGGGGCACTCGGTGTTGACCCACTCCTCCGCGGCTGCGAGCGGGCTCCTCCCCTTGGGGGCGTAGTCCTCGATGTCGGGGAGCAGGACCGGGAGCTGGTCCTCGGGGACGGGTACCAGCCCGCACTTCTCGCAGTGGATGAAGGGGATCGGCGCGCCCCAGTAGCGCTGGCGGCTGACGAGCCAGTCGCGCAGGCGGTAGTTGATCGCCGGTTCGCCCAGGCCATTGGACTGGAGCCAAGCGGTGATCTTCTCGATCGCCTCGGGCGAGGTGAGGCCGTCGAACTCGCCGGAGTTGACGAGGACCTCACCCTCGGTGTGCTCGACGTAGGGTTGGTCGGGATCGACTTCCCCGTCCGCCGGCTTCACGACCTGGCGCACCGGCAGGTCGAAGGCCTTGGCGAAGGCGAAGTCGCGGTCGTCGTGAGCGGGCACGGCCATGATCGCACCGGTGCCGTACTCCATCAACACGTAGTCGGCGACGAAGATCGGGATCTTCTCGCCGTTGACGGGGTTGGTGATGGTGCGGCCCAGGGGGACTCCGGTCTTCTGGCGCTCCTCGGAGGCGCGGTCCTCGGTGGAGGTGCGGGCGGCCTCGTTGATGTATTCGCGGACGGCGCCCTCGTTTTCGGTGCCGGCGGCGAGGCGCTCGACCTCGGGATGCTCGGGTGCCAGCACGAAGAAGGTGGCGCCGAAGAGAGTGTCGGGCCGCGTTGTGAAGACCGGGAAGTCGAGCCCCAGGTCCTCCTGGCGGAAGATCACCTCGGCGCCCTCGGAGCGGCCGATCCAGTTGCGCTGCATCGTGACCACGTGCTCGGGCCAGGACTCGAGCAAGTCGAAGTCGGCGAGCAGCCGGTCCGCGTAGTCGGTGATCTTGAAGAACCACTGCTCCAGGCGCCTCTGCTCGACCAGCGACCCGCAGCGCTCGCAATGGCCGTCGATCACCTGTTCGTTGGCCAGCACCGTCGCGTCCACCGGGCACCACTGCACCGGAGCCTCCTCGCGGTAGGCAAGGCCCTGCTCGTAGAGCTTCAGGAAGATCCACTGGGTCCAGCGGTAGTAGGCGGGCTCGTGCGAGCTGACCTCGCGCGTCCAGTCGAGCGAGATGCCCCACTGCCTGAACTGCTCGCGGAAGGAGGCGATCGAGGCCTCCGTCGCCGCACGCGGGTGCTCGCCCGTGGCGATCGCGTTGTTCTCGGCGGGCAGGCCGAAGGCGTCGTAGCCCATCGGGTGGATCACGTTGAACCCGCGGCGGCGGCGGAAGTGGGCGATGGCGTCGCCCACCGAGTAGCACTTGAGGTGGCCGACGTGGGGCTCGCCGGAGGGGTAGGGGAGCATCTCGAGCACATAGTTCTTCGGCTTCGATGCGTCGAACTCGGGGGCGCCGGGGTTGGGGACGACCCAGGTGCTCTCGGCCTCCCAGACCTGCTGCCAGCGCCGCTCGATCTCGTGCGGGTCATAGCGTGCCGGGGCGGCCTCGCTGCTTGCTTCCTGTGCCATGGCGGCCAGTTTACGAGCGCGGTCGCCAGCCGCTGCCCTGCCCTAGGCCGTGGCCAGTGCCCAGGGGTCGATCGAGGAGGCGGTCCGCGACTGTGCCGCGGCCGGAACCTCGGCGTCGAGCGGAGGCAGCGGCCGGACGTTCGCGGCGCGCAGTCGCCCGAGGGACTCCGCGTAGAGCGCGGTGGCGCGGGCGTGCTGGGCCTGAGGAAGGTCCAGCCGCCAGCGGCCGATGCGCGCGCGGTCGGGCGTCAGCTCACGCTCGAAGAAGGAGCGCCGCGCCGCGCCGTCGGTGAGGCCCAGAAAGGCGAATAGCTCCCCATAGGCCCGCTCGCGGTCGCGCGCGACCAGGTCCTCAATCAGCAGGCGGTGGACGCGGGAGGGCTCGATCTCCTGCGTGCCGAGATGCGCGGCCAGCAGGCTCCGCTCCCATTGCTCCAGAGCCGGCTCGAAGGCATCGGGGGCCCAGGGAACGCGCATGAACGAGCAGGCGACGTCGCGGCCGTCGCGGAGCACGTGGACCACGCGCGCGTGCTCGAACAGCGACAGCAGGAAGCCGGCGGCGGTGCAGTTGGCGGGCGTCTTCTCGACCCAGGCCCCGGGACGGGGAGCGAGTGGGTCCAGCAGGGCGCTGACGTAGTCGGCGCTGAGCCGACAGCGGTCGGCACCGGGCGGAGCGGCGAGCAGGCGGGCGACGGCGCGGGCGTTGTGGCGGCGCCGGACGAACCGGTGTGTACCGCGGATGGCGGCCCGGTCCCAGGGCGCTGGCCGGCGCCACCATCGCGTCAGCAGGTCGCGGGCGGTGCCCGCGCGGCTCCGCTCGCCTCGTGCGAAGGCGGGTAGCCCGCCCGGGTCCGCGTGCAGCCGCAGCTCGAGCGGCACGAGCGCGTAGTCGCAGTCGCTCGCGAGCAGAGCAGCGACGGCGTGGGTGCCGCAGCGGCCGGTCCCGCCGACGAAGACGGGGCCGGCGGGATTGACGCCGGCCGGCTCCACGCCGAGAAGAGTAGGCGCCGAGCCGGGCAGGATCGAGGCGTATCCTCGTCGGGGAATCGCATCCGGTGACGCGATCCGAGGAGAGGAAGAGAGAGGAAAGGAGACTGGATGTCGCGCTTGATCAGACTTGACCGCAGCGGCCACACCGAGGTCGCGAGCTGGACGGCGGACGACCCCGACTCGCAAGCCGCCGCGATCGAGGCCTTCCGCGGTGAGCTCGAGGAAGGGATGCTCGCCAGCGTCAGCCATGCCGACGGCTCCGCCGAGGTCGTGCGAGAGCTGCCGCTGGACGCCGAGCTGGTCGTGATGCGCCGGCCGATCTCGGGCGGTTAGGGCTGAGCCCAGGGCCGGCATTCGAGGCGGTTGCGCCCGGCGGCCCCCCGGGCCTCGCCGAGGCGGCCGCGATCCCGTGGCGCCGGCGAGCCGATCAGCGCACGCTGCGGCGCGACGGGCGGCGATGGACTCTTTGGACGGCGGGGGTCGTCATCACCTTCGGCGCCCCGGCGGCCGCGGTGGTGGCGCTGGAGCCGCTGACGGCGCCGGTAGCGGCGCTGCTGGCGGCGCATGGGGCGGCCGTGATCCACATCCAGGCCGGCCGCGGCGCCCGGGCCGTGGTCCCGATCGGGAGCGCGCGCAGCGCGGCGCAGCGCGAGCGCAGCGAGCCGCAGCCCGAGCGGGTTGCGATCGGCCTGCTCGGCGACCTGCTTGGACACGACGAGCGCGAGCTGCTGGCGCGAACGGGCCTGGCGCTCCAGCGCGGCCGGCTCGGGATCTGGCTGGTCGGCGAGGAGGGAGCCCTGATGGTCCGGCCCGGCGGCCGGCGGGTGGACTGCTGGTGCGTGCGCGTCGCCGAGGCGGGCGACCTGCCGGCGGGAGACCGGGTCGCCCACCTGCTGCTGGCGCTGCGCGAGGACGAGGAGGGATTCGCCACCGTCGCCAACTTCAATTTCTCCGGCGCCTACCGGCGCGTGTGGCTGCGGACGCCCGACCGTTCGCGGCCCGCGCTGGCGGCCGCCCGAGCGCTGGCGCGCACGGCCGCAGCAACGTAGGATTCCCGGCGATGGGACTTCTTGGCAGCCTCCTCGGCGGGATGAGCATGAAGGACCCAGTCGATGGGACGGCGCAGATCGTGTCGTGCACGGGGTATCACGGCGAGGGCGTGATGCAGAACTGCCGAATGCAGCTCGTGGTCGAAGCGGAGGGGATCGAGCCCACCGCGGTCGAGCACAGCGAGTTGGTTCACAACCGCAAGTGGCCACACCCGGGGATGGTGCTGCCGGCGAGGATCGACCGCGCGAACCCGAAGAAGGTGAAGCTGGACTGGGATGCCGTGCAGGATTCGCGCGAGCAGGCCCAGGGGAGCGCGGAGGCGATTGCGGCGGCGCGGCGGGGAGAGGGCGGCGGCGCGGGCATCGGCGGCATGGGCGGCGCTCAGGTGATCAACCTCTCCGGTGGCGACCTCTCGCAGCTCAGCGACGAGCAGCGACAGAAGCTGGCTGCGCTCGGGATCGACCCGTCGGCGCTGGGCGCCGCGGCCGCGGACGGCGGGGGCGGCGGCGATGACGCCGGCGACGAGCGGCTCGACCAACTGCAGAAGCTGGCCGACCTGAAGGAGCGCGGAGCGCTGACCGAGAAGGAATTCGAGGCCGAGAAGAAGAAGCTGCTCGGAGGCTGAGCATCGATGGCGATCACGGACGACGCCGCGAAGACGCTCGAGGCCGAGTTGCAGGGCGAGCTGATCCGCCCCTCAGGCGCCGGTTACGACGAGGCGCGGGCGATCTGGAACGGGATGATCGACCGACGGCCGGCGCTCATCGCCCGCTGCGCCGCGCCCGGCGACGCGGCCGCGGCGGTGCGGCTCGCCGCGTCGGAGGGCGTCCCGCTCGCTGTCCGGGGCGGCGGCCACGGCGTCGCGGGTCACGCGGTCTGCGACGACGGGATCGTGGTCGACCTCTCGGCGATGCGCGAGATCGAGGTGGACGCCGGCGCCACCACGGTGCGGGCGCAGGGCGGCGCCACGCTCGCCGACATAGACACGGCCACTCAGGAGCACGGGTTGGCGACGCCGATGGGCGTGGTCACCAAGACCGGGATCGCCGGGCTGACCCTGTCGGGAGGGATCGGCTGGCTGCGCCGCAAGCACGGCCTCAGCGTCGACAACCTGGTCGCCGCCGAGGTGGTCACCGCCGACGGCAGCGTCCTGACCGCGAGCGAGAGCGAGAACGAGGACCTGTTCTGGGCGCTGCGCGGGGGCGGCGGCAACTTCGGCGCCGTCACGTCCCTCACCTACCGGGCGTACCCGATCGGCCCCGAGGTGTTCTTCTGCTTCGTGCTCTACCCGGCGGCGCGCGCTAAGGAGGTGCTGCGGGCGTGCGAGCGATACCTGGCCGACGCCGACGAGCCGATCGCTCCAATCGGGGTGCTGGGGAAGGTGCCCGAGGCCGACGAGCTCCCCGCCGAGCAGCACGGGAAGCCATACGTGGCGCTGCTGGCGATGCATACCGGCGACGCGTCCGATGGCGAGGCGGTGATGGCGCCGCTGCGCGAGCTGGGCGATCCGATCGGGGACCTGAGCGGGACGATGCCCTACACCGAGGCCCAGGGCGTCCTGGACGAGGACTACCCGGACGGCTGGCGCTACTACTGGAAGTCGGTCAACGTGCGCGAGCTCAGCGATGAGGTCGTCGACGGGCTGGTCGCTCAAAACGAGGCCGCGCCGTCGAGCCACTCCACGATCGACGTCTGGTTCCAGGGCGGCGCCATCGCCGACGTGGACGAGCAGGCGACGGCGTTCGGCAATCGCGGCGCGCCCTTCCTGCTGGGGATCGAGGGCAACTGGGAGGGCGGCGCGAACGACGAGGCGAACGTCGCCTGGGTGCGCGAGACCGTGGAGCTGATGCGCCCGCACTCGGACGGCGGCATGTATCTCAACTTCCCCGGCTTCCTCGAGGAGGGCGAGCAGCTTGTGCGCGAGGGCTACGGGCCGAACTACGAGCGCCTGGCAGAGGTCAAGTCCAAGTACGACCCGGACAACCTCTTCCGGCTCAACGCCAACGTGCAGCCCGCAGGCTGAACTCGGTCATCTCCACCAGGTCGGCGACGGCGAGGGACTCGTCGGCCCCGTGCATTCCGCGCAGGTACTCCTGCACGTCCATCGAGAACACGGGCGCGAACCCGTAGGCGATCGTGCCGAGCTCGCTCCGCACCCAGTGCGAATCGCTGAACCCGGGGCTGATCACCGGGAACAGCGTGGCCCCGGGGACGCGCTCGCTGACGTAGGCCTCGCAGAGCTCGTACATGGGGGTGTCGATCGGCGACTCCGTGCCCCCCTCGAGGGGCTCGATGAACTCGAGCTCGTAGCCCCGCTCACCGCTCAGGGCCCGCGCCACGTGCTCGCGGACGTCGTCCTCGTCCTGGCCGGGCATGGCGCGCACGTCACAGATCACGTCCGCGTAGGGCGGGACTGGTCCTGGAGTCGCTCGAGGGAATCGAGCAGGGGCTCGGCTAGCTTGCGCTTGGCTCGAGGGCCGGTTGGTGGGGAACCAGACGGACCGTCGGCCGACCTCGGCGCGTGACGAGGATCTCCTCACCGGCCTCGGCTCGCTCCATGTAGAAGCCGAAGTGGTTGCGGAACTGGTGGGCGCCGACGGCCTGTCACTTCGGCCGGTGGGAGGAGTGGAGCTGACGGGACTCGAACCCGCGGCCTTCGCGCTGCCAGCGCAGACGCTCTCCCAGCTGAGCTACAGCCCCAGCGAACTCAAAATCCGCCGCGTAGTGTATCGCCGCTCTCTGTGAGTTCTTGGGTGGGCTGAGTCGAAGCTGGAACGCCGACTGTCCCGCGACGAGGTTCGAACGGGATCAGATAACTCGCAGCGGTCTCCGGGCAATGAGCGGCTACAAGATCGAGCTCGCCCGCTTCATATCGATTGCGCACGTAGCCTGCGGGCGAGTGCCAGCTGCTCACGAGGCCGACGCGAATGACCTCTCCCCGACGATATCCCGACTTGCACTGGACCCTGAGGAGCTGGGTTCCCGACACCGAAGACAAGGTCGGCCCGAGCAGTGCTCAGACAGCGGCTTGAACACTTCGACGCCCTGTCGCACCGCCTCTAGGGCGATTGCTGCCTCGGCGATCGCTCCTCGCTGGTTGGGGTTCATGCACCAATGATCCGGTGCCTGCCGGATAGGGCTATGGCCAAATCGAACGGAAGGCGCATAGAAGTCGGACCGACGACTTGTGCGTGTGTGCCGAGTTAGTGAATCCGGCCTATGCGGCTTCCCGACCCCTATCGCCCTGGTCGATCTCGAGTGCGACACCACCTGCATTTGCTGCCCTGACGCTGAACGGGAACGGAATGCGGTCCTCCAACTCCCGCACCAGCTGCACGGGCTGGGCGAAGTTGATCGAGAAGGTGGCGCGGCCGCCGGCGAAGTTGCGGATCTGGACTTCGGAGGCGGCATTCGATTGATGAGGCGGCGTCCTCGAACGAGGTCAGCTGGGCGAAATCGCGCAGCGGCCCGACCTCGACCTCGACGGAGCCGGAGTAGACCCCGTCGGCCGGCGCCCGGGCCGGCTCGGTGCCGACCGGCGCGCGCTCCCTGGTTCCCACCCTGATCCCCGCAACTGCGGCGAGGTCGGTGACGCTTGACGTCACCTCCCCGCGCAGCCTCGACAACTCGCGGACTCGCTCGGCGATCTCGACCGCATCCCGTGCGCTGACCCTGATCCTGTCGGCGCGGCGACGTGCGTTCGACTGCAGCTCCTCCAGCCGCCGGCTCAGCCCGGTGATCGTCGCCCCCCGCTGGGCCAGCTCGCGCATCGGTTCCTCGGACATCGCGGGCAGCCTAGGAACGGCCGCGCCGGCATCCCGGCCTAGCGCTCGAGACGTGGCGCCTCGCCCCACAGCACCTCGAGGCGGTAGCGCCGCCTCGTCTCCGGGGTGAAGACGTGCAGGATGCAGTCGAGGTAGTCGGCGAGCAGCCACTCGGCCTCGCGCTCCCCCTCCACCCGGGCCGGCAGCCGGCCGTCGCGCTTGAGGCGGTGGTGCACCTCGTCGTGGATCGCCTTCACCTGGCGCTCGTTGCGCGCGGTGCAGATCACCAGGAAGTCCGTGTAGCCCACCAGCTCGCGCACGTCGAGCACCACCAGCTCGGTGCCGCCCTTCTCGTCGACGATCTCCGCGATCCGGCGGGCGAGCTGCTCGGAGCCCTCGGCCGAGGCCGGCCGCTGTTCGGCCGGGTCCGCCGGTCCGGCCATCACCGGTACAGCCCCCGCTCGGCGATCAACTCGATCACCGGATCCGGCACCAGGTGGCGCAGCGGCTGCCCCTCCCTGGCCCGCTCCCTGATCAGTGTCGATGACGCTCCGCACAGTGGCATCTCGATTATCTCCGCCCGGTCGGCGGCACCCAGGCGCTCCAGCGCCGCCCTCACCTGCTCCAGCTCGGTCCCCGGCCGGGGTACCACGCCCAGCCGCGCCAGCTCCACCACCCGCTCGGGCCGCTCCCAGCTCTCCAGGGCCGCCGCCATGTCGGCCCCCAACAGGAAGTGGATCTCACGCCCTGGCTCGCTCGCGACCAGCTGCTCCAGCGTCAGGTAGGTGTACGACGGCCCATCGCGCTCGACCTCGAGGTCCGAGGCCTCCAGACCCTCCTCTCCACGCGCCGCGGCCCGCGCCAGCTCCAGGCGCACCTCCGCGCCCGGGTCGTCCTCGATCTCCTTGTGCGGCGCGCGGCCGGTCACCATCAACAGCACCTCGTCCAGCCCCAGCGCGAAGCGCGCCTCCTGCGCAAGCAGCAGGTGGCCGACGTGCGGCGGGTTGAAGGCCCCGCCGAGCACCCCTAGGGAGGGTGGCGCGACCTTCCTACTCCCTGATCTGGCCGCTGCCGTGGACGACGTACTTGGTCGTCGTCAGCTCGCGCAGGCCGATCGGCCCGCGCGCGTGCAGCTTCTGTGTCGAGTTGCCGATCTCCGCCCCCATCCCGAACTCGTAGCCGTCGGTGAAGCGCGTCGACGCGTTCACATAGACCGCCGCCGAATCCACGCTCTCCGTGAATGTCCCGCGCGGCCTGCTGGGATGAGGTCACGATCGCGTCGGAGTGGCCGGTGCCATGCCTGTTCACGTGCTCGATCGCATCGCCGAGCGAATCCACCACCCCAACAGCCATCTTCAGCCCGTGGTACTCGGTGTCCCAGTCCATGGCGCTCGCCTCGCCGACGGGAGCCGAGCCCGCGTCCGCGCGCGTGCGCTCGTCCCCCACCAGCTCGACGCCGGCCGCATCGAGCTCGTCCAGCAGCGCCGGCAGCAACTCGGCCGCGACCTTCTCGTGCACCAGCAGCGTCTCGGCCGCGTTGCAGACGCCGGGCCGCTGCACCTTCGCGTTGTAGGCGATCCGCCGAGCCATCTCCAGGTCGGCGTCCTCGTGCACGTAGACGTGGCAGTTGCCCGCCGCCGCGTACATCACGGGAACCCTGGCCACCGCCTTGAGCGCGTTCTTCAGCCCCTCGCCTCCGCGAGGGATGATCAGGTCCACCAGCCCCTCCTGGGTCGCCAGCTCGCCCAGCTGCTCGCGGCCGCCGCCGGCCAGCAGCGACACCGCGGCCTCGGGCAACCCGGCCTGCGCCAGCGATTCCGCGACCAGGCCGGCCAGCATCCCGTTGGAGGTCTCGGCCGCGCTCGACCCGCGGAGCACCACGGCGTTGCCGCTCTTCAGGCACAGCGCCGCCGCGTCGATGGTGACGTTCGGCCTCGCCTCGTAGACGATCCCGATCACGCCCAGCGGCGCCCGCTGCTTCTGCACCTGCAGCCCGTTCTTGAGCGTCCAGCTCTCGGCGATCTCGCCGATCGGGTCCTCCAGCTCGGCGATCTCGCGCACCCCGGAGGCCATCTCGGCGATGCGCGCGTCGGTCAGCGCGAGACGGTCGATCAGCGCCTCGGTCAGCCCCTCCTCGCGCCCCGCCTCAACGTCCGCCGCGTTCGCCTCCAGGAGTCTCCGCCGCTCGCGCCTCGATCCTGTCGGCGAGGTCGCGCAGGCACGCGTCCTTGGCGGCGCGGTCGATCCGCGCCAACTGGTGCGATGCCTCCTTCGCGGCGACGCATACCTCGTGGACGCTCTGCACGGTCGTGGCCACGGGGCAAGGTTACCCCCCGCACTCAGCCGCACAGCACCCGGGCTTGTAGGGTGCCCGCGTGCGCATCACCGCCGCGGCAGCCTTCCTTTCGGCCCTCGTCGCCGTAACGATTTCCGCGCCGGCCGCCGGCGCACCCGGCCCCACTCCCCGCCCGGACAACGCCGCGCCCCCGCCACTGGCCGATGCGGCCGGCCCGTCCCTCGGCGATTGCCCTGCCCTCCGCAGCCTTCGCGGGTTCCGCTGCGGCCGCATCCAGGTCCCCTTCGAGCGCGTCGACCCCTCGCTCGGCACCACGCGCATCGGCTTCGCCGTCCGCCCCCGCTCCGACCGCTCCCGCCCCTCCCTCGGAACCATCTTCGCCGTCGAGGGCGGCCCCGGCTACTCCTCCACGGGAAGCGCCAAGTACTTCACCCGCCTCTTCCGCGACCTCCTGGATCGCCACGATCTGGTGCTCGCGGACACGCGCGGCACCGGCATCTCGGACGCCCTCCTCTGCGGCAACTCTCAGAAGAATAAGATCCCGCTGAAGCAGGTCGTCCGCCGATGCGCAACCGAGCTCGGCCCCCGCTTCTTCTCCTATCGCACCCAGGCCGCCGCGGAGGACCTCGAGGCGGTTCGCCAGGCCCTCGGGCTCGGCGACATCATTCTCTACGGCGACTCCTACGGCAGCTTCCTCGCCCAGACCTACGCGTACCGCCACGGCGACCACATCCGCCGGCTCGTCCTGGACGGCTCCTACCAGATCGCCGGCGAGAGTCCCTGGTACGTCGTAGGTCCGCGCACCGGCATCCGCGCCCTCACCCTCGCATGCCGACGCTCCCCCCAGTGCCCTCCCGGATCCCGTCAGCGCCTGATCCGGGCGGTGGCCAAGCTGCGCCGCGCCGGCGACGACGTCACGCCCCTCATGAACGAGCTCTGGACCGCGGGCAGCTACGGCGCGCCCGAGACCTACGTCGCCGTCGACCGCCAGATACGCCGCTACCTCGCCGGCGGCCCGAACCCCTGGCCGGGCGGCGGCGAGCGGACCGGCACCGGCGGCCTGCGCGCCTTCTCCCGCGCCATGGAGGTCGTCTTCTCCTGCAATGACTACCCGCTGATCTGGAAGAAGGAGGCGCCAGAAGCCGACCGCCGCCGCCAGCTGAAGCGGGCGATACGCGACTACCCCTCCCGCCGCTTCTTCCCCTTCACCGCCGGCGAGGGCAGCAGATCCACGTTCACCGGCTATCAATACTGCCTCGCCGCGCCCCCACCCGGCCCCCTCTACGAGCCCCCGCGCCCACCCGGCGTCAAGCGCGCGCCCCGCATCTCGACCCTGGTCATCAGCGGCGAGATGGACGACGTCACCACGCCCCGCGAGGGTCGCGATGTCTCCCGTCAATTCCCGGGCTCCCGGTTCGTCGTCATGCCGAACGCGGGCCACATCGACGCGCTCTACTTCCCGCGCGGTCCCGCGGCCCGCGTGGTCCGCGCCTTCCTCCGCAAGCGCGGTTAACGGCTGATCGGGATTCCCCGACCTAGTCCTTGTCGTGCCCCTTCGCCTTTCCGTACGGGGGTCCGCCCTCGTCCCCATCGTCCCCCTCGTCGCCGGAGTCCTCACCTGTCGCGGCGATCGCCGCCTCCAGCTCGCGCCTGACCGCGCCGGTCTGGTTCGGGATCTCGAGCCGCTGCTCGAGGACGGGGATCGCCTCTTCGGGGCGCCCGGCCAGCCGCAGCGCATGGCCGAGGTTGAAGAGCGCGTAGGCGTAGGTCAGGTCGGTGCTCCCCGGCTCGTAGGAGTCCACCGCGCGCTCCAGCACCGGGATCGCCTCGTCGTAGCGGCCCTCGCTGATGAGGGAGAAGCCGAGGTCGTTGAGGGCGGCGGCGTCGAGTCCCTCGCCGAGGGCCGGCTCGGGCTGCGCGTCGGCCGCGGGCTCCTCCGGAGCGGAAGCCGGCTCCTCGGCTGGAGCCTTCGACTGGGCCTCGGCAGACTGCTCGCCGGTGCCCCCGGAATCCGGATCGTCCCCCCCGCCACCGCTGAGCGCGACGCCGCCGACGGCCAGCAGGCCGAGCGCCAGCAGCCCCACCGCCAGCGCGCGGCCGGAGCGTCCGCGATCCGCGCCCGAGGCGGTGCGCGGTCTGGCGGCCGTCCGCGCTCGCGTGGCCACCCGCGTCGTCGCCGGGCCGGCAGCAGCGGCTGCCGGCGCACCGCCCTTCGAAAGCGCTGACTCGAGCTCGTCCACGAACCGCCCCGCCGAGGGTTGGCGCTTTCCGGGCTCGTCGTCCAGGGCTCTCTCCAGCACGGCCACAGCGGGGGCGGGGCCCTCGGGCCACTCCCGCGAAAGGTCGACCGGCGCCCGCGCAGCCGCCTCGCCCGTCGAGGCCGCCTCGCTCGGAGGCCGCCCCGAGAGCAGCTCGTAGGAGACGGCCGCGAGCGCGTAGACGTCGCTCTCCGGTCCGCCGGCGCCCGGGCCCGCCAGCCGCTCGGGCGACATGTAGGGAAGGGTCCCCACCACGCTGCCCTCGCTGGTGATCTGGCTGGCGCCGATCGCCCTGGCGATCCCGAGGTCGGCGAGCTTGACCGTGCCGTCGTCCCCCACCAGCACGTTGCCGGGCTTGACGTCGCGGTGTACCACGCCCTCGGCGTGGGCGTGATCGAGCGCGTCGGCGACGCTGCGCAGGATCGGCAGAGCGCGCGAGGGCCTCATCGGCCGCCCCGCCAGCTCCGAGAGCGGCTTGCCGTGGACGTACTCCATCACGATCAGCGCGCCCTCCTCGGCGGCCACCGTGTCGTAGATCGCGACCAGGTTGGGGTGGTTGAGGGCGGCGCCCAGCTTGGCCTCCTGCTCGAAGCGCCGCAGGCTCGCCTCGGGCGCGTCGGTGTGCAGCCGCTTGATCGCCACTTCGCGCCCCAGCCGCTCGTCCTCGGCCAGGAACACGGTCGCCATCCCGCCCGTCCCCAGCCGGCGCAGCACGCGGTAGCGGCCGGCGAGCGGCGTGCCCGCTCGTATCTCGGCGGTACTCAGGCCCACGAGACCTCGGGCCTCGGTGCTTGCGTCATGCGACTCCTTTCGTCGCGCGGATCGCGCGGAGATCGGCAGCGAAACTCGCCCCCCACGCATACCCGGCCCTGCCCTCACCTACCCGCAAGCAGGCTACCGAAAACCAGGTAGGCACGCGAATGGACTCGGAAGCCGGCGGCGGGCACGTCAGCGGGGGCGGCGCCACATGCAGGCGACGATCGGTTCGCCTCCCGGCGCCGAGAACTCTCCGACCCTGACGAACCCACGTTGCTCGTAGAGGCGGTCGTTGCCGGGGTTGGTCGATTCGAGGTAGGCGGCCACGCCCTCGGCGTCGATCAGGCCGAGGCTGTGGTCGAGCAGCCCCATCCCCTCCCCGCGGCCGCGGTGGTCGGGGTGAGTGGCGAGCAGGCTCAGGTAGTAGTGCGGCTCGCTCGGGTGGTTGCGGTCGAAGGAGGCGGCGAACTCCAGCACATCGTCCGCCCGGCCCCCCAGCTCCTCCCGGATCAGCGGCTCGTAGGCGGCCCGGTCGCGCTCGTTCAGCTCGGGCTTGCCCGGCGGGACCCAGAGCGCGGCCGCGTCGCAGTCCCCGGCGATCCAGACCCAGCCGTAGGGAATGCCGCTGCCGACGAACAGCGACCACAGCCGGCTTTGCTGCCCCAGCCGCCGCTCGGGGTCGGGGAACGCCCACGACCAGGCGGGGTCGTCGAAGAAGGCGAGCGCGAACAGCTCAGTCACGGCGCTCGCGTCCTCGGGGGAGGCGACCCGACGCGGCACCCGAAGCTAGACCTGGATCGACTTGACCTCGAGGAACTCCTCGAGGCCGAAGCGCCCAAGCTCGCGCCCGTGGCCGGACTGCTTGTAGCCGCCGAACGGTGCCAGCGGGTTGAAGGTGGCACCGTTGATCTGGACCTGGCCGGTGCGCATGCGGCGCGCGAACGCCTTGGCCCGCTCGGGGTCGGCCGACCACACGCCCCCGTCGAGCCCGTAGATGGTGCCGTTGGCGATCTCGGCGGCCTCGTCCTCGTCCTCGTAGGGGATGATCGACAGCACCGGGCCGAAGATCTCCTCCTGGGCGATCGTCATCTCCGGCTTCACCTCGGAGAACACCGTGGGGCTGACGAAGTACCCGCTCTCGATGCCCTCGGGCTGATCGGCGCCTCCGGTGACGAGCTTCGCCCCCTCCTGCTCGCCCTTGGCGATGAACTCGCGCACTCGGGTGCGCTGCGCGTCGGACACCAGCGGGCCCATCCGGCTCCCCTCCTCGAAGGGATCGCCCGGGGCAATCAACTCCGCCGTTGCGGCGGCGATCGCCTCGGCCTCCGCGAGCTTCTCGCGCGGGACCAGCATGCGGGTGTGGGCGCTGCACGTCTGGCCGGAGTTGAGGAAGCAGTTGGCGACCCCGTAGGCGACCGCCTGCTTCAGGTCGGCGTCGTCGAGGATCACGTTGGCGGACTTGCCGCCGAGCTCCAGCGATACGCGCTTGACGTTCTTGGCCGCCTCCTCGGTGACCAGCCGGCCTGCCCGGGTGGAGCCGGTGAAGGAGACCATGTCGACGTCGTCGTGAGCGGCGATGGCCGCCCCGACCACCGGGCCGAAGCCGGTGACGAGGTTGAAGACGCCCGCGGGCAACCCGAGCTCGTCGATGATCTCGGCCAGCACGAAGGCGCTCAACGGCGTCACCTCGCTGGGCTTGGCCACCACCGAGCAGCCCGCGGCGAGCGCGGGGGCGACCTTGGCGCAGAGCTGGTGGAGCGGGTAGTTCCAGGGGGTGATCGCGCCGACGACGCCGATCGGCTCGCGCACGATGAGCGAGTTGCCGACGTGCTCCTCCCAGACGACCTCGCGGGCGGCCTGGGCGGTGCCGCCGAAGTCCATGGCGGGGAGCCCGGCCTGGATCGTGCGCGACTGGGCCAGCGGCATCCCGACCTCGGCGGCGATCAGCGCAGCGAGCTCGTCGCCCCGGGCCGCGAGCCCGGCGGCGATCCCCTGCAGCGCGTCCAGGCGGCTCTCGAACGGCACCGCCGACCAGGCCTCGAAGCCGCCGCGAGCGGCGGCGACGGCGCGATCGACGTCCTCCGGGGTGCCCTCGGGCACGCGCCCGATCACCTGCTCGGTGGTCGAATCGAGCACCTCGATGCTGCCGGAGCCGGCGGGCTCGGCCCACTCGCCCCCGACATAGACGCGACCTCGCTCGATCGGCTCGGTGGGGCGGCCGGGCGCGGGCGCGGCGGGGGCCTCAGTTGCCAACGGGGACCTCCGTGCTGGACTTGCTTTCGGCTGGAGCAGCGGCCCCGGCATCCTCGGAGATCGCCTCGGCGGTGCGACGCGCGAGCGCCATGATCGTGATCATCGGGTTGGTGCCCGAGGGCGTCGGGAAAGCGCTCGCGTCGCCGATCCAGACGCCCTTGGTGTCGTGCAGCTCGCCCCGCGGATCGGCCACCGAGGTCTGCGGGTCCTGGCCCATGCGGCAGGTGCCCATCTGGTGGGCGCTGAAGAGGCGGTGGCCGCCCATCCGGTAGGGGATCCGCTTGGCGCCCTCGATGAAGGAGTCGAGGTCGTCGCCGCGGCGCCAGGTCGGAGCCCCTCCGGCGAGCGGGGTGATCGTGTGCGCTCCGGCCGCCTCGTGGAGGCGCACCTGGGCGTCGACGCCGCGCTGGAGGTGCTCGATGTCGAGCGCGTCGGTGACCGAGTACATCGGCAGCGCCTCGCCGTTGGCGTCGATCCCGACGCTGCCGTGGCCGCGGTCGCGGGTGAGGCCGATGAAGGAGCCGCCGAACTTGAACTGGGTCATGCGCTCCTTGTGGTCGTAGCCCGAGGTCCACGGCGTCGCAGAGCCGATCAGCCCTGGCGCGTACTGGGCGGTCTCGATCAGCAGTCCGTAGCCCTCGCCGGTATTGACGAACTCGTCGCAGAGCGCCGCCTGCGGCGGGCCCCACCACGCCTTCTGGTCCTCGCCGTAGACGCCGAAGACGGCGGTGCAGGGGTGCAGGCGCAGGTAGTTGCCGGTCGCCGGCCCTCCGATACCCGAGCGCAGCAGCAGCGCCGGCGACTCGAGGGAGCCCGAGGCCACGACCACGCGCGGTGCCCGCACCGTCACCTGGGCGGTGCGGCCCTCGGGATCCATCCACCCGTGCACTGCCTCGACGCCGGCCGCGCGGCCATCCTCGACCAGGACCTTCGCGGCGCGGCAGTTGGCGATCAGCCGCGCCCCGTTGGCCTGCGCGTCAGCGAGCCAGGTGCGGTCGGCGCTGCGCTTGCTGCCGGACTGGTCGCCGAAGCCCATGTAGGCGGCCTGCTCGGGGTCATAGGCGTCGACGTCGGCGTTTCGCGTGATCCGCGCGAAGCTCCAGCCCAGCGCCTCGCAGCCCTCGGCCATGCGCTGCTGCGGCCCGTTCAGGTCGCTGGCGGAGTCGGTGACCCCGAGCCGCTCCCAGACGGCGTCGAGGTGGGAGTCGAAGTCGGGGCCGTCGAGGCCGTCAAGCCCGTGCTCGGTCGCCCACTGGTCGCGGACCCAGGGCTTGGTCCGCAGGCAGTTGGTCCAGTTGATGGTGGTACCGCCACCCAGCGTCGTGCCGCTGACCAGGCTGACGTTGCCGTCCGCCGTGGGGGTTGGGCCGCCGCGCCAGTACATCTCCTGGTAGGCCTTGAACTCGAGCTGGGCGAAATCGGACTCGTTGAAGTAGCCGGCGGCGTCGAGCACGACCACATCCATGCCCCTCTCGGCCAGGGTCGCGGCGATGACCGAGCCGCCGGCACCCGAGCCGACGACGCAAACGTCGGCCTCGATCGTCTCCTCACCCTCGGGCACGTACAGCTCCAGCGTCTTCGGCGCGTCGGGCGGCGCCGAGATCGGCCCGGGGTACTCGAGCGTCTTCCAGTTCACGTTCTGGCCGGTGCTCGCGTCCGGCGCCCCGTAGGTGATGAAGAGCGTCATCCCGATCAGGGCCGCGATCCCGGCGGCGGGCTCGGGGCCCGAGAGCGCGATGTTGCGCAGGATCTGCTCGCGAGACTCCTGCGACGGCGAGCGCAGGATGCCCTGGGCCCCGACCGCATCAAGCAGCTGCGCCAGGCCCGCCCTCAGGGTCTCGTCCGGAATGCCGTTGATCAGCTCCTCGACGCCGAGGTGGATCCCCATCCCGGTCGCGCTGCGCCCCCAGAACCCGTCCGGGTCCGGCTCGCGCTCGATCGGGGGCACGACCGTGTCGCAGACCGCCGCCAGCACCTTGCGCTCGGCCTCGCCCAGCGCCTGCGTCGTCTCCACCTCTCCCATCTGCCCGGAACTCTAGTGGCCGCGCTAGGTGAGGACGAAGTAGTCCCGGTGGACCGCCTCCTCGGATGCGTGCGGGAGCAGCTCCTGCACCTGCTCGGAGCGCATGCCCTTGACCCTGCGCAGCTCCTCGGCCGAGTAGTTGACGACGCCCTTCCCGATCACGTCGCCGATCGCCTCGCCGTCCCTGGAGATCTCGACGGCGTCGCCGGCGTCGAACTCGCCCTCGACCTCGGTGATCCCGACCGGCAGCAGGCTGCTGCCGCGCTCGCGCAGCACCCGCGCGGCCCCGTCGTCGATGCGGATCGTGCCCTGGATCGGCTTCGCGTAGCGCAGCCAGAGCTTGAAGCTCGAGCCCCGCTCCCGGTGGGGGGTGAAGCGAGTACCGACGGCCTCGCCCGCGGCGGCGGCGAGCAGGGTTCGCTCCACCGTGCCGTCGCCGATCACGGCGGGTATGCCGGCCGCCCCCGCCATCTCAGCGGCCATCGCCTTGCTTCGCATGCCACCCGAGCCGAACGGTGAGGTGTGCTCCCCGATCGCGTAGCGCTCCAGCTCGGAGGGGTCGGACACCTCCGCGATCAGCTCGGCTTCCCGGTCCTTGTTGGGGTCGGCCGTGTGCAGCCCGGCGGTGTTGGTCAGCAGCACCAGCAGCCGCGCCTCGATCATGATCGCCACCTGGGCGGCGAGGAAGTCGTTGTCGCCGAAGGTGATCTCGTCGGTGGCCGTCGTGTCGTTCTCGTTGATCACCGGGACCGCGTGCCAGGCGAGCAGGCGGCGCAGGGTCTGGCGCGCGTTCAGGTAGTGGGTGCGGCGCTGCAGGTCGGCCGCGCTCAGCAGCACCTGGGCAGCGTGGACGTCGCTAGAGGCGAGCCGCTCCTCATAGGCGCGGAACAGCGGCCCCTGGCCGACCGCGGAGGCCGCCTGCAGCTCGTCGATCCCCTTCGGGCGCGCCCGCATCCCCATCACCTCCATGCCGCGCGCGATCGCCCCGGAGGTGACCATCACCACCTCCTCGCCGCCGTCGTGCAACTCCCCGACCTGCGAGCAGACGCTGTCCAGCACGTCGGCGCGCAGCGCGCCGTCGTCCGCGGAGACGATCGAGGATCCGAGCTTGGCGACGATGGTCATCGGCCCTCTGAGTCTAGGTCTGGCACCTATGATCAGCGCATGACCGAGTTCGGCACGGTTCGCGTCGCGGCGATCCAGGCCACGCCGGTGATCTTGGACGCCGAGGCGACGATCGAGAAGGCAATCGGGCTGATCGGCGAGGCAGCGGCCGACGGCGCCCAGCTAGCGGTGCTGCCCGAGACCTTCGTCGCGCTCTACCCGTCGGGGACCTGGGCCAAGGAGGCCGCGGCCTTCGGGGGATTCGACGAGCTCTGGGAGCGGCTCTGGAACAACTCGGTTGACGTGCCCGGCCCGCTTACCGACCGGCTCGCCGAGGCCTGCGCCGAGCACGACGTCCACGTCGCGATCGGGGTCAACGAGCGCGAGGCGGAGCGTCCCGGCAGCCTCTACAACACCCTGCTTCTGATCGGCCCCGAGGGGCTGCTCTGGAAGCACCGCAAGCTGATGCCTACCCACCATGAGAGGCTCTTCCACGGGATCGGCAAGGGGGACGACCTCGCCGCGGCGCAGACGCCGATCGGGCGCATTGGCGGCCTCATCTGCTGGGAGAACCGGATGCCGCTCGCGCGCTACGCCGCCTACCGCTCTGGCCCGCAGATCTGGGTCGCCCCCACCGCCGACGACTCCGACGGCTGGCTGGCGAGCATGCGCCACGTCGCGATCGAGTCGGGAGCCTTCGTCGTCTCGGTGCCGCAGTACATCCCGCGCTCGGCGTTCCCCGAAGACTTCCCGGCGGAGCTGCCGGACAAGGAGGTATTCGGCCGCGGCGGCGCCGCGATCGTCGAGCCCGCCGGGGGCGAGGTGATCGCTGGGCCCCTGTACGACCGGGAGGGAATCGTCAGCGCCGACTGCGACCTCAGCGTAGGGCTGCACGCGAAGCGCTGGTTCGACTCGGTCGGCCACTACAGCCGCGAGGACGTGCTGCTGGGGGAGGTCCCCCTCGTCGACGAGGATCAGGACGGATCCAGCTCGAACTCCACGTCTCCGACGACGACTTCGTCGCCGCGCTCGAAGCCCGCCCGCTGAAGCTCGGCGATGACGCCGATTTCACTCAGTCGCCGCTCGAGGTAGTCGAGCGCCTCGGGGTTGGCCAGGTCGTGGCGGGCGACCAGCAGCTCGATGCCGCGCCCGGTGACCCGCCAGCGCCCATCGCCCTCGGGCATGACCTCGAAGCCCTCGTCCGCGCCGGGGCGATAGACGCGGTGCTCGGCGTCGAATCCGTCTCCGCCCGCGGCCGCGGCCGCGCGAACGGGCGCCTCGGGCAGCTGGCCCACCACCGCCCGGCGCAGCTCGTCGAGGCCCGCCCCAGTCGCCGACGAGATCGCCAGGACGCCGGCGACCGCGTCGCCCAGGCGCACCTTCCAGGCCGAGACCAGCTCGGCCGCGCGTTCCTCGGGCACCAGGTCGGACTTGGAGAGGGCGACGATCTCCGGAAGCTGGTTCAGGCGCGCTCCGTAGGAGCCGAGCTCGCTGCGGACGGTCTCGTAGTTGCGCTCGGGGTCGCCGTCGGACGGCTCGATCTCCACGAGGTGGACCAGCAGCCGGCAGCGCTCGACGTGGGCCAGAAACTCGTGGCCGAGTCCGGCACCCTGGGCGGCGCCCTCGATCAGGCCTGGGATGTCCGCGAGCACGATCTGGCGGTCGTCGAGCTCGATCGTGCCCAGCACCGGCTCGATCGTCGTGAAGGGGTAATCGGCGACCTTCGGCGCCGCGCGCGTCAGGCGCGCCAGCAGCGATGACTTGCCCGCGTTCGGCAGCCCCACCAGCCCGACGTCGGCGAGCAGCTTGAGCCGCAGCTCGATCCACCCCGACTCCCCCTCCAGCCCCCGCTCGGCGAAGCGCGGGGACTGCCGGGTCGAGGTCGCAAAGCGCTTGTTGCCGTGGCCCCCGCCCCCGCCCGAGGCGACGACGACCCGCTGGCCCTCCTCGAGCAGCTCCGAGGTCGAGCCGTCCAGGCCGGTGGCGGCAGTGCCGGGCGGCACGGCCACGACGCGGTCCTCTCCCCGCTCCCCGTGCTTGCGGCTGCCCTGCCCATGGGCACCCCGCCCGGCGCGGAAATGCTTGCTGCGCCCGAGCGAGGCCAGGTCCCGCCTCCCGGCTTCGCAGACGAGCACGACGTCCCCCCCGCGGCCGCCGTCGCCGCCGTCGGGCCCTCCCTTGGGAACGTGGGCCTCGCGCCGGAACGAGACCACCCCGTCGCCGCCGCGCCCACCCTCGACGTAGATCTTGGCCTTGTCATAGAGCACGCTCCGAGAATAGGGTTGGATGCGCCGTCTGGCGACGGCGGCCCTGCGTTTCACGGGCCCGAACGCAAAAGGGGAGCTGGACTGGCCAAGTAGCCCGATGCGGTCCACCCGGCCACCCGGAATGGAGAGTCAAATGAAGAAGCGCATGTCCAAGCGCCCATCCATGACCAGCACCGCGGCGATCGCGATCGCTCTGATCGCGTTGATCGCGACCTTCGGCGGAGCCGCGGTGGCCGGCAAGGGCAAGAAGAAGAAGACGAAGCTGGTCAACACGGTCGTCACCCAGACGGTGAACGACCCGGGCCAGATCGACAACAACGACAACTACACCACCCTGACCGCGGCGCAGAGCTGCCCGTCGGGCCAGAGCGCGATCAGCGCCAACGCCTTCTGGGTCGGCACTCAACTGCTGAACCCGCAGGCCGACCAGCTCTGGATCATCGACGTCAAGCGCAACGGCAACGGCTATATCGCGCGCGGCGCGAGCGACCTCAACGACACGACCTTCACGATCGAGGTCATCTGCCAGAGGGTCAAGTAGGCGAGGTTGGAGCTCGGACGGAGCGGGGGCCCCGGGCCCCCGCTCCCGGGGGCTCCGAAGGGGCCCCCGTTCCAGCCCGGTGGAGGCCGATTGGTCGCTTTGCCGTGCTAGTGCACGGTCAACTGACCAAACGGCCCGCGGCGGCGGTCTTACTCGCCGTCTACGACGGAGATCGTGCGGCCGCGGCGGCCGCTGTCGAAGCGGACCACGCCCGGCCGCTTGGCGAAGATCGTGTGGTCGCGGCCCAGGCCGACGCCGTCGCCGGGGCGAAAACGAGTACCGCGCTGGCGCACGATGATCTCGCCGCCGGCGACCGTTTGGCCCGAGAAGACCTTGACGCCCAGGTACTTGGGCTTGGAGTCGCGGCCGTTTCGGCTGGAGCCGAGGCCCTTCTTATGAGCCATCCTTGCCCTCCTTCCTCGCCGCCGGCTTCTTCGCGGCCGGCTTCTTCTCGGCGGTGGACCCGGAGCTCGAGGCGGCCGGCTTGCTGGAGGCGGGTTTCCTGGTCAAGAGCTTGACCTCGGTCACCTCGAGCCGGGTCAGCTCGGAGCGGTGGCCCTGGCGCTTGCGGTAGCCCTTCTTGGCGCGGTACTTGAAGACCCTGATCTTGGGGCCGCGCTCGTGGCCGGCGACTTTGGCTTCGACCTTGACCTTGTCGAGGTCGGAGCCGACCACCAGCTTCTTGTCGTTGAAGGCGACGGGGCGCAGGTCCACCTTGGCGCCCTCGTCCGCGGACAGGCGGTCGACGAGCAGGGTGGTGCCTTTCTCGACCTTGTACTGCTTTCCGCCTGTCTCGACTACCGCGTACATGTTCCTTCTCGTCTCAGTCCTTCTCGGTGGCTGCGGCGCGCGAGCGTCGGCGGCCGCCTCTGCTTCCACGGCCGCGCTTGCTCCCGCCGGAGGCGGCCGATTCTAGCTTCTCGCCCGCGTCATCCTCGCTCTGCTTCTCGCCGGCGCCGTCCTCACTGACGGCTCCGTTGCCGTCCAGCAGGGAGGCGTCAGCCGAGGAGCGGCCTACGCCCTCGATCCGGACCAGACGGCGCTCGCCGACGTGGCTGCCGCCGCCGGCCACGCTGACGATGTAGGAGTCCACGCGGGCAATCGCGTCGTCCACGTTGTACATGTGCGGCTCCTCGATCGTGACCAGCACCTCGTCGCCGACGCCGAAGGGCAGCGCCTGTTGCTCGATCTCCTCGCGGCTGCCCGTCTCCTCCACGGCGAACGTGTCCAGGGGCAGCGCTTCGCCGCCCTTGAAGTGAAAGCGCTTGCCGCTTTCGGCCTCGAGCTCGATCAGGCCGGACTCGGGGTGCAGCAGCTCGCCCGCGACACGCGGGTTTACCCGCACCAGGAAGGCGTCGGGATCGGGCTGATCGGCGACGACGTCGCCGAGCTTGCGAACGATGTCGATCGCGACCGTCTCCTCGGAGGGGACGACCCCCTCGCCGTCGCAGGTGGGGCAGCGCTTGGTGAGGATCTCGCGGACACCGTCTGTGACGTTCTGGCGGGTCATCTCCACCAGCCCCAGGGGCGAGACCTCGACCACGTAGGTCTTGGTCCTGTCCTGGTCGAGCGCGGTCCGCAGCGTCTTCAGCACCTGGTCGCGGTTGCGGGCCCGCGCCATGTCGATGAAGTCGATCACGATGATGCCGCCGATGTCGCGCATGCGCAGCTGGCGCACGACCTCCTCGGCGGCCTCGACGTTGACCTTGGTGATCGTGTCCTCGAGCCGGCCCTTGCCGCGACCGGTGAAGCTGCCGGTGTTGATGTCGATCACGGTGAGAGCTTCCGCGTAATCGATCATGAGATAACCGCCAGAGGGCAGGTCCACCCGTCGTGAGAGAACCGACTTGAAGGCATCCTCGACGTTCCACTTCTCCAGCAGCGGGGGCTTCGCCTTGTAGAGCTCGACCGAGTCGGCCAACTCCGGGGCGGTCCGCTGCAGGAACTTGGTCACGCGCTCGTACTGCTTGGGGTCGTCGATCACGGCGCCCTCGAACTCCTCGACCAGCACATCGCGAACGACGCGGATCGAGAGGTCTGCCTCCTGGAAGATCATCTGGCCGACCTCGGCCTTCTTGGCGCGCTGCTCGACCACCTCGTCGAGGCGGTGCAGATACTCGATCTCGCGAACGAAGTCCTGCTTCTTGGCGCCCTGAGCGGCGGTGCGCACGATCACCCCGCCGCCGCCGATGTCCACGCCTTCGATCAGCTTGCGCAGACGCTGGCGCTCCTTGTCGGGCAGGCGCTTGGAGACGCCGATGCCGCCGCCCTGGGGCATGTAGACCAGGTAGCGGCCGGCGATCGAAAGCTGCATCGAGAGCCTCGCGCCCTTCGTCTTGAGGGGGTCCTTGACGACCTGGACCACGATCTCCTGGCCGGGCTTGATCAGCTCGGCGATGCTGCGGCCGCGGCCGCGGCCCCGCTTCGGGGCGGCCTTGCCGTCCGCAGTCACGATCTCATCGACGTGCAGGAAGCCGTTGCGCTCCAGGCCGAAGTCGACGAACGCCGCCTCCATCCCCGGCAGCACGTTGTCGACCTTGCCCTTGTAGATGTTGCCGACGATCGAGCGGCGGCCGCGACGCTCGACGTAGAGCTCGGCCACCTTCCAGTCGTCGCCGGGAGCCGGCTTCTTGCGCCGGCCGTTGCCCTTGCCCCGGGCCGGGGTTCCTTTGCCCTCGAGTACGGCGACCCGGGTCTCGCCCCGGTCGACGCTTACGAGGATTTCCTTCTTCATTTGCTCGTTTCCTTTCCGCGCTGAGCGGAACCCGACACCAGGCGGCCGCGAAACGGGCCGCCGATGCACGACGCGTCGCCACCGAGTCGGTGGGCAGCGCCTGCGTGGGTTGTGGTGTGTTTGGGCTCCGAGTAGGTCAGCGCAACAGTGGGGTTGGTTCCCTGCTGTCGCGGCTGGCTAGCTGCGCCTGTACGTGGATGCTCTGTAAGAGCCCGATCGCCATGAAGGTGACCAGCACCGAGGATCCCCCGTAGCTCATCAGTGGGAGGGTGATCCCGGTGACGGGCATGATCCCCAGATTCATGCCCACGTTGACGAAGACCTGGAACATCAGCATGGCGGCGATGCCGCCTGCGATCAAGGTCCCGTAGAGGTTCTTCGAAAGCGTCATCAAGCGCAGCGCCCGCCATACGAGCAGGGCGTAAAGGGACAAAACGAAAGCTGCCCCGAGAAATCCGTAGCGTTCCCCGATCACGGCGAAGATGAAGTCCGTATGCCGCTCGGGGAGGAAGTCGAGCTCGGTCTGTGAGGCCGAATCGCCACGGCCGGTCTTGCCACCGGCGCCGATCGCGATCTTGCTCTGGTTGAGCTGATAGCTCGAGTCCCCGGGGTCATCGCTCGGGTTGAGAAAGCTTGTGAGTCGTTCTTCTTGATACCCCCTCAGGATAGGGGCACCGACGGCCGGGGCGACGACAAGCGCCAAAACGCCCAGCAGCGCGGCCACACAGCCGATCGCGGCGAAGTGCCTCCAGGGCAGCCCAACTAGGAAGAGGATCGTCAGCGTGATCAGCCCCAGCACGATGCCCGTGCCGAGGTCGGGCTGCAAGAACACGAGCGCGGCCGGGGTCAGGCCGATCGCCAGTAGCCGCATGGTCGAGCGCCAGTCGGCGCCGCGTCGCCGGTGCTCGATCACGAACGCCGCCAGCGCCACGATCAACAGCACCTTGGCGAGCTCCGAGGGCTGGAAGCGGAAGTAGGGCAGCTCGATCCAGCGCCGCGACCCGCGCGCGGCGGCTCCGAACACGAGCACCAGGCAGATCGACGCGATCATCGCCGAGTAGATGCCGACGCGGAGCTCGCGGAAGCGTGAGTAGTCCACCCGCGCGACCGCGAACATCAGCGCGATCCCGATCAGCGCGTAGACGGCCTGGCGCAGCACGAAATAGAGCGGGTCGCCGGGGATGTCCTCGCCCGTCGACTCGAACAGGGTGAAGATGCTGAAGCCGATCAGGCCGACCGCGGTGGCGAGCAGGACGCCGTCCAGGTAGGGCAGGTTGAGCCGCTCGGCGAGCGAAGAGGCGCGACGCGAGGTCATGGTCAGCGGGCGTGCTGTCATTCGGTCGTCTCCGGACGCGAGGCCGCGACTCCCGGCGTCACCGAGAGCTTGAAGTACGTCTCCAGGATCCGAGCGGCGACCGGGGCGGCCGAGTCGACGCCGAAGCCGCCACGCTCGACCGTGACCGCGACCACGATCTTGGGGTCGTCAGCGGGCGCCACGGCGACGTACCAGGCCTGATCGGGCAGCGGAAACCCCCCCTCGGTGAGGCCGCGCTCGGCGGTCCCGGTCTTGCCGGCGACGTCTATGGGGAAGTTGCCGAACACCGGGTAGGAGGTGCCGTCCGCCTCCATCGCGGCCCGGCGCAGGCCGTTCATGACCGTCGTCCGGGTCTCCTCGGAGATCTCGACCTGGCGCTTCGGCGGCGGGTTGATCTCCTGCAGCGGCTCACCGGTGACGCTCTCGACGCCCTGGGCCAGGTGCGGGCGCACCACGGTGCCGCCGTTGGCGACCGTCCCGTAGGCGACCGCCATCTGCAGCGGGTCGGCCTGCAGGTCGCCCTGGCCGACCGCCAGGTTGATGTTGTCGCCCGCCGACCACTGGCGGTCGGTGAGCTTCTCGCGGTAGAGCTTGTTGCGCCAGGCGGGGGTCGGGATCAGGCCCTCGGACTCGGACGGCAGGTCGATCCCTGTGGCCTCGCCTAGCCCCAGGCTGGCCGCCCAGTCCTGGATCGCCCCGCCGTCCTTGGCCGCGGGAGCCTCGAAGCCGAGCTTGTAGAAGTAGACGTCGGAGGAGACCTTGAAGGCCTCGCTCATGTCGATCGGCCCGAAGACGGCGTCGCCGGCGTTCTTGAACTTGAGCGGATCGCCCGGCGCCTGGAAGACGCCTGGATCGTTGACGATCTCGCCCGGAGTGATCAGTCCCTCCTCCAGCGCCGCCACGCCCGTGATCAGCTTGAACACCGAACCCGTCGGGTAGGCGCCCTGGATCGCCCGGTTGGCGAGCGGCGCGTCGTTCTCGCGCGAAACCAGCGCCTGGTACTGCCGCTGGGTGATCGGCCGGGTGAAGATCTCCGGGTCGAAGCTGGGGGTGGATCCCATCGCCAGCACCTCGCCGTTGCGGACGTCCATCGCGACGAATGCGCCGGGAAGCCCAAACGAGCCCAGTGCGCCCTCGCCCACCGCCTGCAGGTCGGCGTCGATCGTGAGCCGGACGTTGTCGCCGGCGCGCGCCGGCTGCCCCGCGAGCTGGCCCTTGGGCTGCCCGAGTGCGTCAACCGTTGTACGGGCAGACCCCGCCTTGCCGCGCAGAAAGCGGTCGTACTCGTACTCGATGCCGGACTGGCCGACGGCGTCCCCCTGCTCGAGGGTCGAGTAGCGCGGCAGCTCCAGCTGCTCCTCGGTTACCTCGCCCACGTTGCCGAACAGGTGCGCCCCGATCGTGCCCTGCCTGTACTCGCGCGCGAACACGCGCTCGACCGTCACCCCCGGGAAGCGGTTCTGGTTCTCTCGCAGGAAGAAGACCTTGCTGGCGCCCAGCCCGCGCTCGAGGATCACGGGACTGGCCGGCGCCACCTTGCGAACCTCGACGATCTCCCGCTCGATCTCGGCGGGGGTCATGCCGGTGACGCTCTCGAGGCCCCGCTTGACCGCGCGCCGCTCCGGCCCGGGCTTCGGAAGCTCCTCGGGGATCACCTGCAAGGCGAGGTCGGTGCGGTTCGCCACCAGCACCTTGCCGTCGCGGTCGAGGATGTCGCCGCGCGGCGCCTGCACGCGGACCTCGCGGACGCGGTTGTCGTTGGCCAGGTCCCGGTAGTCGTCGCCCGAGAGCACCTGCAGGTACCAGAGCCGCAGAAAGACGACCGAGAAGATCGCCACGGCGATGCCGGTGATCACGGTCACCCGGGTCGAGAGCCGGCGGCTCCTGGCTGGGGTCTCTTCTCCGGAACGATGGCGGTACATGCGCTCTAGCTCCTGGACTCTGCGGTGCGCGGCGTCACCGGGCGGCGCCCGCCGGGCCGGTCCTCGACCAGCGCCGGCCGCAGCACAAGTCTGACGAGCAGGAACACCGGAAGCGCGAGCAATGCGCCCAGCAGGGTCTTGATCAGCGCGTCGCGCACGACCAGGGTGCTGACGTCCGCGTCGATCCCCGTCCCGACCTGGATCGCGATGAAGGCGAGCAGGCCGAGCAGGGTGAAGCCCGCCCCCAGCAGCGGGACAGCGCGGTGCGCGGGGCGCCCGACGCTCTCGCGGTAGCGCCCCGCGACGTAGCCCACCGCCATCAGAGCCGCGGCGAATGCCCCGAGCGTCTGCATCAGCAGGCAGTCGATCAGCAGCCCGACCGAGAATCCGCCGACGGCGCCGGCGACGCTGCCGCCGAGCAGGCCGATGGCCATCACTACCAGCACGGCGCCATCGGGGCTGGTCCCGAGCAGCTCGACCTTGGCGAAGAAGCTCACCTGCAGCAGCGCCGTCAGCAGCACCAGCCCCACTAGCCGCGCCCAGATCTGCGGGGTCAGGATCACTTGCTCTCCACCAACGCCTGCACGAACTGCATGTCGCGGAGGTTCGCGAAGGCGCGCAGGTGGACCCGCTGGTAGGCCTGCTGTTCGGAGAGCGAGGATTCGGTCACACGGCCGATGGGGATGCCCGGCGGGAACAGCGAGTCGAGGCTGCCGCTGGCGAAGCCCGCGGTGACCACGGTCTGGTTCTCGGCGATCGCCTCTCCCCGCTGGACGAAGTTGAGCTGCAGGTCGCGGGGGTCGCCGACCTCCGGCTCGACCACCCCGATCGCGCCCTCGGGCAGGACACGGGCGGTGACCGAGCTGTCGGCGTCGGTGATCAGCGTCACCTGGGAGGTGCCCTTGGTGGTCGCGCTGATGCGGCCGGCGAGGCCGTCGGGTGCGACCACCGCGTCGTCGACGCGGATGCCCGCGCTGGTGCCCTTGTCGATCGTCACCGTCGAGTACCAAACGGTAGGGGAGCGCCCGATCACCCGGGCGGTAACGCCCTCGTGCCCGGGCGGGATCAACCCGCCGCCCGTCAGCTCGGCCAGCTTGGCCAGCTCCTCGCGCTGGCCGGCGTCGGTCTGGGCCTGGGCGAGCTGGTCGCGCGCGTCCGCCAGCTCGTCGCGAAGCCGCTCGTTCTCGCCTCTTGCCTCGAAGGTCTCGTCGAACCAGTTGACGAAGTCGCGGGCGGGCTTCAGCGCCCGGTCCGCGGCCTCCTCGAAGGGTCCCAGCACCGTCGCGACGCCGCGCTGGATGCGGTGCGTCGGCCCGGAGTCGCCCTCCCGGAAGTAGACGCTGAGCAGAGTCAGCGAGGCGATGACCAGCAACAACAGCACCGCTCTGCGGCGGCGAACCTGCTTGCGATACATGGTCTAGTCCTCAAAAGTCTCGGTTCGGCGCCGAATGGATCGCGCCTACTTCTGATTCGCGGCCGACCCTGGCGCCCCTGCCGCGACGAGTGACGAATGTAGCGAACGGCCTCAAGCTGACTGAAAGGGCGCACCCCGAGCGGGAACCAGCTCCGGCGCCAGTTCCAGCAGCAGCCCGACGGGCAGCCCGATCACGTTCGAGATGTCGCCCCGCACCTCCGCCACGAGCGCCGAGCCGAGCCCCTGGATCGCGTAGGAGCCGGCGCGCCCGCGCCACTCCCCCGAGGCGAGGTAGGCGTCGATCAAGCGGTCGTCCAACTCCGCGAATCGCACGACACTGACGGCGACGCCCTCCCGCGTTCGCGGGCTCCCGCCCTCCTGCTCGGGACCGAGCAGCGCCAGGCCGCCCAGGACCTCGTGCTCGCGAGCCGTCAGCAGGCGCAGGTGCTCGCGCGCCTCGGCCTCGTCCTCGGGCTGGCCGAGCGCGCGGCCGTCGAGCGCGACCTCGGTGTCGCCGCCGATCACCAGCGTGCCGGGGGGCTCGATCGCCGCGATCGAGGCGGCCTTCCAGCGGGCGTTCTCGAGCACGATCTCGCGGGGATCGCCCTCCTCCAGCTCGGTGACCCTGGGCTCCTGTACCTCGAACTCGACGCCGAGCGCACTCAGGAGCGCCTCGCGCTGCGGAGAATGCGACGCGAGTACGACCTTCACGATCAGGCCCCCTACAGCTCGGGGAACCAGATGCCGATCTCGCGCTCGGCGGACTCGGTGGAATCGGAGCCGTGCACGAGGTTGAAGGTGACCTCGGTGCCGAACTCGCCGCGGATCGAGCCGGCGTCGGCCTCGACCGGGTCGGTGGCGCCGATCAGCTGCCGAGCCGCCGCGACCGCGTTCGGGCCCTCCAGCACCATCGCCACGAGCGGGCCGCCGGTGATAAAGCTGACGAGCTCGCCGAAGAACGGCTTCTCGGTGTGCTCGGCGTAGTGGGTATTGGCGATGTCCTCGTCGGCCGTCATCAGCTTCATCGCGACCAGGCTCATCCCCTTGCGCTCGAAGCGGCCGATCACCTCTCCGGTGAGGCGACGCTCGAAGGCGTCGGGCTTGACGAGGATGAGCGTGCGCTCCACGTCGGATCTAGCTGCTGGGGCGCTGCGAGCCGCCGCTCGGGCGCTGCTGGGAGCGGCTCTGGCTCTGGGCGCCGACGGCCGGGCGCTGCTGCTGCCTGCGGCTGGTGCCGTCGCTGCGCTCTGTCGAGCTCGCGGAGCGCTGGTCCGAGGCCGGGCGCGTGGGGCGCGTGGTTCGGTCGCGGTTCGCGCGGGCGCTGCGCCGCGTCTCGCGGTCCGAGCGCTCCGAGCGCTCCGTGCGCTCCGTGCGCTCCGTGCGGGTCCGGCGCACCTCGGCCTCGCAGTAGGGGCAGGTTCCCCACTTCGGGTCCAGGGCCTGGCCGCACTTGCGGCAAGGGTTGCGCAGGCGCCGCTCGCAGTTCGGACAGCGCAGGTAGTTGCGCTCGATCGGGTACTCGCAGTGCGGGCAGGACTGCTCGATCAGCTGCCGCAGCCGCAGCTCAGCCGCTCGCAGCTCGAGCTCGCGCTCCTCGCGATCCTCGAGGAACTCGGGCGGGCGCAGGATCGTGTACACGATCGTGCCGATGAACGGGAACAACGACGCAGCCGTCGCGCAGGCGATCAGGACCGGGTCCTCGATTCGCCGCTTCGCGTCCGAGTAGGTCCAGTAGATGAGCGCCAGGTAGGTGACGATCAGGAACAGGACGAGCAGCTGCGTGATGAGGCTCAGCGCCCCGCCGTCTATGCCGAATATCGCGAGCATGGGTAGTGGGAGCCGCCGAGTGTACGTACTTCGCCCTGGGTGGGCCGCAACCTGCGAATCAGAGGAAAAAGAGGCCGAACACGTAGCCGATCGCGAAGAAGACCAGGATGACGACGGCCACCACCAGGGCGACCAGGCCCATCATCGTCAGCAGCTCTCCGCGCGCCTCTCGGTCCATATGCAGCTGAGAAGGTAATGGGAACCCGCGGCCAGCGCCACCCCTCCACGCTCGCGCGCAAGATCCGTCGCGCGCTCCCACGCAGCCCAGGGGTCCGTGACCGCCTCGGCGTTCGACCCCTCCCCCTGACAGAGCTGCGCCAGCCTGGCGGCGGGCATGGACTCGGCGTCGGGCCGCCCCGTGCCGCGCATCTCCTCCTCCGGGATCTCCGTGCAGATGAAGCGGGCGCAGGCCGGCGCAAGCGCTTCCACGATCCCGCTCGCGTCCTTGCCCTGGAGCACGGCGATGCAGCAGACCACGTCCGCGTCCCCGACCAGGTCCGGGAGGGTCTCGGCCAGGGCGCGGGCCCCGTCGGGGTTGTGGGCGGCGTCATAGACGACGTCCGGGTCGCCCCGGACCAGCTGTGCTCGGCCGGGAACCAGGGCGCCGTCGCCGCCGAGCCGCTCGATCAGGGGCAGCGCCGCCGCCGGATCGAACCTCTCCACGAGCTGCGCGGCTGCGGCCTGCGCCAGGGCGAAGTTTCCGGCCTGGTACCCGCTGACGAGGTTCGAGGCGGCCGCCGTGGCCCACAGGAGTTTCGCGTGGCGGCGCTCCGCCTCTCGCTCCGCGACCGCCTGCGCCTCCGGTGGCAGCGCTCCGGTCAGGAGCGTCGAGTGGTCCCGCAGCACGGCCAGCTTCTCCGCGGCGATCTCCTCCAGGGTCTCCCCCAGCCACTCCGTGTGGTCCAGCCCGACCGAGGTCAGCACGGTCAGCCTGGACGGAATCACGTTGGTTGCATCGAGGCGTCCTCCCAGCCCGGCTTCGATCACCCCCACCTCGATCCGCGCCTCCGCGAAGGCGACGAATGCGGCGGCCGTGAGCAGCTCGTACTGCGTCACCAGCCCCTCCTCCCCGGCCGCGCGGTCGGCCACCGCGGCCGACTCCTCAGCTCGCTCCAGCGCGCGGTTCAGCGCCTCCTCGGAGATCGGGTCCCCGCCGATCTGGATGCGCTCACGCCAGTCGCTGATGTGCGGTGACGTGTACGCACCCGTGCGCGCTCCCGCGGCCTCGAGCAGCGCGGCGGTCATGCGCGTCACCGAGGTCTTGCCGTTGGTGCCCACCACGTGGATAGAGGCGAAGCGGTGCTGCGGCATCCCCAGCAGCGAGCAGAGCCGGTGCATCCGCTCCAGCCCCAGCTTCCAGCCCAGCGGCTCGCGGGCCAGCAGGATCTCTTCGTAGCGGCGCGCTATCCGCCCAGTTCCTCGAGCTCGGCCCGGTAGGCGTCGAGCTTCTGCCGCTCGGCATCGACCACGTCGGCCGGCGCCTTGGCCACGAATCCCTCGTTGGCCAGCTTCTTCTCGCCACGCTCGACCTCCGAGCGCAGCGTCGCGCGCCTCTCCTCGATCCGAGCCTCGACCTCGCCGCTGTCTATGCCCTCGGTCTGGAGCAGCTCGATGCCGCCGATCGTCGCCATCGCCTCGCCCTTGCCGCCGTCGAAGGAGACACGCGCGAGGCGCCCCACGAGCTCGTGGGGCGTTCCGTTCCCCGCCCGTGCGTCCAACACCTCGCCCGCAGCGACGCCGGCGAGATCCCGCCAGCGCCGCAGCGCCCGCGTGAGCTCGATCGCGGCGCCGATCTCGCGCTCGGCCTCCTCGTCGAGCAGCGAATCGTCGGCCGCGGGAAACTCGTGGACGACCAGGGCCTCGGCGGACGGCGAGGGCAGGTAGGAGTAGATCTCCTCGGTCACGAACGGCATCATCGGGTGGGCCAGCGCGAGCACCTGCTCGAGCGCCCACAGCAGCGTCGCCGAGGCTTCGGGGTCGCCTTCGTAGAGACGCTCCTTGACTATCTCCAGATACCAGTCGCAGAGCTCCGACCAGAAGAACTCGTACAAGTCCAGGGCCGCGTGGGAGAAGTCGTAGGCCTCGATCGAGTCGCCGACCGAGGCGATCGCGCGCTGCAGCCGCGAGGCGATCCAGCGGTCCTCCACCGTTTCGCCGGCCGGCCCCGGCTCGGCCCCGTCCTCGGCGTTGAGCAGGATCAGGCGCGAGGCGTTCCACATCTTGTTGGCGAGGTCGCGCCCCTGCTTGACCCGGGCCTCGGAGTAGCGCACGTCCTGGGCCGAGGACATGGCCAGCAGCCCGAAACGCAGCGCGTCGGCCCCGTGCACCTCGATCTCGTCGAGGGGGTCGATGCCGGTGCCGAGGCTCTTCGACATGCGGCGCCCGTCGGGCGCCTGGATCACCGAGTGGATGTTGACCGTGCTGAAGGGGACCTCCCCTGTGAACTCGAGTGAGGTCATGACCATGCGGGCGACCCAGAGGAAGATGATGTCGCGCGCGGTCGAGAGCACGTCGGTTGGGAAGTAGGCCTTGAACTCTGGCGCGTCTGCGTCCGGCCAGCCCAGGGTCGCGAACGGCCACAGCGCCGAGCTGAACCAGGTGTCGAGCACGTCTGACTCCTGCTCCCAGCCGTCGCCATCGGGCGGGTCTGTGCCGACGTGGACCTCGGGGTCTTCGGGGTCACCCCGGTACCAGACCGGCAGCCGGTGCCCCCACCAGAGCTGGCGCGAGATGCACCAGGGGCGGATCCGCTCGAGCCAGTCGAGATAGACCTTCGTATGCGGGTCGGCCGGCACGAAGCGCACGCGGCCGTCCCTGACGACCTCCATCGCGGGCTTCGCCATCTCGTCCATGCGACAGAACCACTGCAGCGAGATCAGCGGCTCGACGCGTTCGCCGGAGCGGTGCGAGAAGGGGACCGAGTGCGTGTAGGGCTGCTCGTCGCGGATCAGGTCCTGCTCGCGCAGCTCGGCCACCACGGCCTCGCGCGCGTCATCGACCTTCATGCCCTGGAAGCGCTCGGGGGCGGCATCGGTGATCAGCCCGTCCTCGCCGATCACCGAGATCGCCTCCAGCCTCTGCTTCTGGCCGATCTCGAAGTCGGCCGGGTCGTGGCCGGGGGTGATCTTCAGCGCTCCGGTTCCGAACTCGACGTCCACGTGCTCGTCCGCGATCACCGGCAGCTCGCGCCCGACCAGCGGCAGCTCGGCCGTCTTGCCGACCGCGTCGCTGTAGCGGTCATCCCCCGGGTTGACCGCGACGGCGGTGTCGGCCAGCATCGTCTCGGGGCGCACGGTGGCCACGACCAGCTCCCCCTCACCGTCCTTGAGCGGGTAGGCGATCTCATACAGCGTGTCGGTGACCTCGCGCTGCTCGATCTCGAGGTCCGAGATCGCCGACTGCAGGCCCGGGTCCCAGTTGACCATGTAGTTGTCGCGGTAGATCCAGCCCTTCTCGTAGAGGGAGACGAAGACCCGATAGACCGCCTCGACGTAGCCCTCGTCGAGGGTGAAGCGCTCGCGCTCGTAGTCGCAGCTGGCGCCCAGGCGCTTGAACTGCTCGACGATCGTCGACCCGTACTGGGCCTTCCATTCCCAGACGCGCTCGGTGAAGGCCTCGCGGCCCAGGTCGTGGCGCGAGCTCCCCTCGGCGGCGAGCTCCTTCTCAACAACCGCCTGAGTGCCGATCCCCGCGTGGTCGGTGCCGAGCACCCAGAGCGTGTTGCGCCCGCGCATGCGGTTGATCCGGATCAGCGCGTCCTGGATCGTGCCGTTGAGCGCGTGGCCCATGTGCAGGGCACCGGTGACGTTGGGCGGCGGGATCGAGATCGAGAAGTTCTCCTCGGGCGATCCGGTGGCCGGCGGATGAAACCAGCCGCCTTCCATCCAGCCGTCGAAAACCCGCTGCTCGACCGTGCCCGGGTCCCAGCGGGTCGTCTCTTCCAGGGATTTCCTGCGTTCCGCGTCCAAGGGCGCCGATCTTACGGCGCGCATTCGCGGCGACGCGGGGACGAGCCTAGGAGGCCTGCTCGTCGAGCTGCTCGGCGGCGGCGTCCTGCTCGCCGGCGGCGTCCGTGACCAGCATCGGCTTCAGTCCCTTCTCGATCGTCTCCTTCGTGACGACGCACTTGCTGACGTCGCCGCGGGAGGGCAGCTCGAACTGCACGTCGAGCAGAGTCTCCTCCAGGATCGAGCGCAGGCCGCGCGCGCCGGTTTCGCGCTCCAGGGCCCGGTCGGCGATCGCGCCGAGCGACTCGGGTGCGAAGACCAGCTCGATGTCGTCGAACTGGAAGAAGCGGTGGAACTGCTTGACCAGCGCGTTGCGGGGCTCGGTCAGGATCGTGATCAGGTCCTCGCGGGTGAGCTGGTGGATCGGGGCGACGACGGGCATGCGGCCGATGAACTCGGGGATCAGGCCGTACTCCATGAAATCCTCGGGCAGCACCTGCTCGAAGCTCTCTCCGGTGTCCTTCTCGACGTTGGAGGTGACCTCGGCGCCGAAGCCGACGCCGTGGTTGCCGATCCTCTTCTCGATCACCTGGTCGAGCTGGGCGAAGGAGCCCCCGCAGACGAAGAGGATGTTCGAGGTGTCGATCGTCAGGAACTCCTGGTGGGGGTGCTTGCGGCCGCCCTGGGGCGGGACCGAGGCGGTGGTGCCCTCGAGGATCTTCAGCAGCGCCTGCTGCACGCCCTCCCCGGAGACGTCGCGGGTGATCGACGGGTTGTCTGCCTTTCTCGCGATCTTGTCGATCTCGTCGATGTAGATGATCCCCGTCTCGGCTTTCTTCACGTCGAAGTCGGCGGCCTGGATGAGCTTCAGGAGGATGTTCTCGACGTCCTCGCCGACGTAGCCGGCCTCGGTCAGCGCCGTGGCGTCGGCGATCGCGAAGGGAACGTTGAGGATGCGGGCCAGCGTCTGGGCCAGCAGCGTCTTGCCGCAGCCGGTGGGGCCCAGCAGCAGGATGTTCGACTTCTGCAGCTCGATCGCACCATCGCCGTCGACGTCGGTGGAGGACATCTGAACGCGCTTGTAGTGGTTGTAGACGGCGACCGAGAGCGCGCGCTTCGCGCCCTCCTGGCCGACCACGTACTCGTTCAGGACCTCGTTGATCTCGACCGGCTTGGGGAGGTTCTCGAGCTCGAAGGTGGGCGGGGCGGTGAGCTCCTCATCGATGATCTCGTTGCAGAGGTCGATGCACTCGTCGCAGATGTAGACGCCGGGACCGGCGATCAGCTTCTTGACCTGACGCTGCGACTTCCCGCAGAAGCTGCAGAGAAGCTGCTCGTTGGATTCGGTCGGACGTGCCAGCGGAACTCACTCCCTAGGTCGACGTTTCCGGCCGGCGACCCTCTCTTCGCAGAAGCTTAGGGAACGTCGGTGTCCGGCCTGACCATTTGGATTACGCCAAGCGTGCGTGGTCTCCTTCCCGCGTTACATCGGCGTCGCGAACCTTCGGGGCAACCGCCCTATTGGGTAGGCGAGCTCAGTAGGGCTGCGATCACGTCCTTGCTGTGGGTGACCGGCAGCCGGTTGCCCTCGAGCTCGATCGCGGAGCCATCGCCGCGGTGGACGAGCTCCAGCACCCGTACATCGGCCCGCTGGTGAACCTTCGCCTCGAGGTCGGAGCGGTCGACCTCGAACACGAGCTCGGTCGGTGGCTTGCTCCGGGAGCGGCCCGCGAAGCCGTAGACGGCGTTCGCCGTCACGCCGACCAACATGAACGCGGGCAGACCCGTAGCCGCGTCCGCGGCCGCCTCTCCGGCGCCGATGCCCGCGACCGTGCCCAACGCCGATCCCACGTTGCCGGCGATGCCGCCGGCGGTGTCGCCGGCGAGCCCGCCGACGAACATCCCGCCCGAGTGCCCGCGCGGGTTGAACTGCCCGGCCGCGATCACCTCGTCCTCCACCCCGCGCTCGCGGAGCGCCTCCTGCACCGCGCTCACCATCTTCTCCTCGGACATCCGGCCCTCCTCGACTCGCTTGGGCCGCACGCTACACCCGGGCGGCGCTCAGCTGAACCGGGACCACGAGCGCAGGAACGGCTCGGGGTCGAGAAAGCGGCCGCCTCGAGCGCGGATCTCGAAGTGCAGGTGGCAGGGGGTCGAGGCGGCGTTGCCGGTGCGGCCGACGAACCCGACGAGTTGGCCGGTGAATACCCGCTCGCCCTTCGCGATCTCAGCCGGGCGGCTCAGGTGCGAGTACCGGTACGTCCTGCCCTCCTTGCGCCCGGAGATGACGACGAAGTTGCCGTCGAGGCTGGGATGGAAGCGTCGGCGGACGACCGTGCCGCCGCGGGCCACCACCAGCGGCGTCCCGCAGCTCGCCGTGGCGTCGAAGCCCTGGTGGATGCGGCCGCCGGTGCGCGCCGCTCCGAACTCGCCGACCGCGCCGCGGGTCCCGTGCCGCCCCCTGATCGGGTCTCGGTGCCCTTGCAGGGTCAGCTTCCCGGCCTGGGCGAGCTGTGAGCCAGCCGGGCCGACGAGCACCCGGTAGGTGCCGTCCGGGGCCGCCTTGCGCGCCTCGGTGAGGCCGTCCCAAGCGAGCTCGTGCTGCTGGGCGGGCTCGAGCTGCTTCAGCTCGTAGCGGCGCACCTCGCCCTCTCCCCCGCCGACTATCCGGACCGAGACGTCCGTCGGTCCGGGCGCCGCGAAGCGGAACGCGATCCGCACCCCGCCCTCGGCGTCGAAGAACGCCTCGCGCGGGCCCACCGACCCGGACTGCAGCGTGAAGTCGGCGGCCGGGGCGGCGGCGGCTGCACCCAGCGCGATCGCTGCGGCGGTGATGAGGGTGGCGAGGGAAAGCCGGGTGCTAACGGTGCTCGATCACGCGGTCGACGATGTTGTACTCCTTCGCCTCCTCCGCGCTCATGAAGTAGTCGCGCTCGGTGTCCTTCGCGACCTTTTCCAGGTCCTGGCCAGTGTGCTTGGCGATGATCTCGTCGAGCCGCTGCCGCACGTCGATGATCTCCTTGGCGTGGATCTCGATGTCCGAAGCCTGGCCCGAGAAGCCGCCCGAGACCTGGTGGATCAGGATCTTGGAGTTGGGCAGCGCCATGCGCTTGCCCTCCTTGCCTCCCGCCAGCAGCAGCGCGCCCATGCTCATCGCGACGCCGACGCAGATCGTCGAGACGTCGGGCTTGATGAACTGCATCGCGTCGTAGATCGCGAGGCCGGCGTAGACCGAGCCGCCCGGGGAGTTGATGTAGACGCTGATGTCCTTGTCCGGGTCCTCGGACTCGAGGTGGATCAGCTGGGCGACGATCAGGTTGGCGATGTCCTCGCTCACCGGGGTGCCGAGGAAGACGATGCGCTCGTTCAGCAGCCGCGAGTAGATGTCGAACGCGCGCTCGCCGCGCGAGGTCTGCTCAACGACCATTGGGACCATGGGGGACATGAGGGCGGGCAGGATAGCCAAAGGCCCCGGCGGGCCTTTCGCGGGAGAATGCTACGCGATGGCGCTCGGGGACCGAGATCCTCACCGTCGGCCACTCGAACCACGAGGAGCGAGACTTCATCGAGCTGCTTCGGGGCGCCGGGGTCGAGCTGCTGGTCGACGTGCGCCAGAACCCCCGCTCGCGCTACCAGCACTTCAACCGCTCGCCCCTGGCGGGCTCGCTGAAGGCGGCCGGGATCGGCTACGAGCAGCTCGGCGGCGAGCTGGGTGGCCGCCGCACCCCGGCCGAGGGCTCGCCGAACAAGGCTTGGGAGGACGAGGCCTTCCGCGGCTACGCCGACCACATGGCGAGCCCCGAGTTCGCCGCAGGGCTGGCTCGCCTGCGGGAGCTGAGATCGAGCAACCGCGTCGCCGTGATGTGCGCCGAGGCCGACTGGACCCAGTGCCACCGCCGTCTCATCTCCGACGCGCTCGTCGCCGGGGGCGACCGGGTGCTGCACCTCGGACCGGACGGCTCGCTGGCCGAGCACGAGCTGAACGAGGCCGCCGTCGTCGGCGGCGAGTCGATCACCTACCCGGCGATCCAGACCTCGCTCGACGTCTAGCTGCAAGAACCTGAACGGGGTCTGACCCCTTTAGGTTCGGGTCAGTCCGACCCGGGGGTCCAGAGCCCGCCCTTCTCGTCGCGCTCCTTCTCGGGTGTCCAGATCTGCTCGCGGGCCTCGGCCGCCTCCAGCGGGATCGGCTTCGCGTTCTCGGCGATCGTCTCCAGGGCCCTTCGCATGCGCAGGTCCTCGGCCAGCATCTTGTCGCGGCCGCTCTTGCGCAGTTCCTCCAAGGCCTCCTTGGGCTCGGGGTGGCCGTGGTCCTCATGGCCCGGCGGGACCTGCAGGGCCTCAAGCAGATCGTCCTCGGTCACCTCGATCCCCTCGGTGTCGGCGACGGCCCGCATCACCGCCTCGCGCCGCAGCGCCTGCTCGGCCTCGGGCTTCGCCTCGGCGATCAGCTCCTCGCGGGTCTTGCCCTGCATCTGCAGATAGGCGTTGGGGTCCATCCCACGCCCCTGCAGCTGGCGCTCGACCCGGCCCCACATCTCCTCCGCACGCGCCTGCACGATCTGGTCGGGCAGCTCCACGGTCGCGTTGGCGACGGCGGCGTCCAGGGCGCCTGCCCGGAATTGCTCGGCGATCTGGGAGTCGATGTACTCGCGAATGCGCTCTGAGACGTGCTCGCGCAGTTCGTCCAGCGTGTCGAACTCGGACGCCTCGGCGGCGAAGTCGTCGTTCAGCTCGGGCAGCTCCTTCTCGCGGACCTCGCGGACCTTGATCGTGAACTCGGCGGTCTTGCCGGCGACGTCCTCGCCCTGGTAGTCGTCGGGGAAGGTGACGCTCACGGTCTTCTCGTCGCCCCCCTTCGCGCCCTTCAGCGCGGCCTCGAACTCGGGCAGGACGCGACCCGCGCCCAGCTCCAGCAGGTAGTCCTTGGCCTCGCCCCCCTCGAAGGGCTCGCCGTCGATCTTGCCCTCGTAGTCGATCAGCAGCACGTCGCCGTCGGCGGCGGCGCGCTCGACCGGGTTCAGCTTCGCGAACCCCTCGCGCAGGCGCTCCAGCTCCGCATCGACCGCTTCCTTCGGGACCTCGGCCTGCTGCCGGCCGACCTCGATCCCCTTGTACTCGCCCAGCTTCGCCTCGGGCAGCACGTTGACCTCGATCGCGAACTTGAGCGGCTCCCCCTCGCCGGGCAGCTCGTCGAGGTCGAGCTTGGGATCGCCGACGGGGCTGATGCCCGTCTCGATCATCGCGCGCTCGTACCAGTCGCCGAGCCCCAGCTGCAGGGCCTCGCTGAGCACGGCCTCGCGTCCCACTTTCTGCAGCACCATCTCGGGCGGCACCTTGCCCTCGCGGAAGCCCTGGACCTTCATCTCCTTGCCCAGCCGGGTCGCAGCCTCCTTGATGCGGCTCTCGACCTGATCGGGGTCGACCCCCACCTCGACCCGGACCCGCGAGTCCCCGAGCTCCTTTACCGTCGTCTCCATCGCGGCTCGGACCTTAGAGGACGACACCCGGCGCCCCTCTGGCGGCCCGCGGCGCTCGCGCCGCGAGCGCCTGGAGGCGTGGGCCCTGACCGGCCCTCCCGGGCGCGTCTGGAGCTTCGCCGGCGACGCCGTCTCAGCGCTGCCGATGCTGGCCCGCTACTGGGCCGGCCGGCTCGGCGCCCGGCGACGCGGCAAGCGCGACTACTCGTCGGAGGCGTAGCCGAGGATGGACCGGTCGATCAGCCACTCGACCGGCGCGACGTCGTCGGTGTAGACCTCCCCGCCCGGCAGCCGTTGCTCGACGTTGCCCGACTCCCGCGCCGCGATCACCCTGAGCTCCCCGGGAAGGCCGGGGACGGCGTCGGCGAGCCGCTGGGCCGAGCCCGGGGCCTCGCTGCCGATCAGCAGCGTGTTGGTGTCCTCGATCGGGTCGCGCAGCACGGTCGGGAAGACCTCGGCCATGGTCGCGCCGAGGACCTTCTCGAGGTCGTCGTTGCCCTCGGGGTGTCCGGCGTTGACGATCACGACCCCGCCGGGCGCGAGACGGTCGCGGACCAGCTCGAAGAACTCCTCGGTCGCCAGGTAGAAGGGGATGTAGGGCTGGCGGTAGGCATCGACCATGATCACGTCGTAGTCCCCGTCGGAGTCCTCGAGCCAGGGCCGCGCGTCCTCGTGAAACACCTGCAAATTCGGGTTTTCGAGATCGAAATAGCGCTCGCCCAGCTCGGTCAGCTTGGCGTCGATCTCGACCCCGTCCACCTCGGTCTGCGGGAAGTAGTGGCCGTAGGCCCGGGCGGTGGTCCCGGCCGCGTTGCCGAGGATCGCGATCCGCTCGGGGGCGCTGTCGCGGACCGCGAACGGGGCGACCAGATAGCCGTCCCAGACGTCCCCGGTCAGGTAGCTGCCGGGGCGGTAGAGCGAGTGCGTGGCCTGCCCCTCGTTCAGCTCCAGCGCCCGGTCGCCGTCCTCCTGCTCGATCACGCGGATGTACTGCTCCTCGCTCTCGCCCTCGAACAGGACGCGCTCGCCGTCGGTGGCCTTGACCGTCCCGATCGGGACAGCGAACACGGCGGCCAGCGCCGCCGGCACCGCCAGGTAGCGCCAGCCGAGGCCGGCGGCGGCGACCAGTCCCAGCGCGACCGCGAAGGTGAGGAAGGTGCGCTGGGTGCCGATGAACGGGATCAACACCAGCGCCGCCAGCATCGTCCCCAGCAGCGAGCCCACCGTCGAGATCGCGTACAGGCGCCCGGCGGTGCGCCCGGAGTGCTCGACGTCGGGGACCGCCAGCCGGATCGCCCACGGGGAGCAGGTGCCCAGCAGCACCACCGGGATCGCGATCAGGAACAGCACGCCCACCAGCGAGCCGACGAAGGCGCCCGCCGAGATCTCGTCCAGGGCGTCGGTGGAGACCTCGAAGAATGGGCGCGCCGCGAAGGGGACGACCGCCAGCAGCGCCGCGGCGGCCGCGACCACCAGGCAGAGCTCGCGAAGGCGGGGGTAGCGGTCGCCGAGCCTTCCCCCCAGCCAGTAGCCGATCGAGAGCGAGACCAGCACGACCCCGATCGTGTTCGCCCAGACGATGGTGGAGGCGCCGAAGAAGGGCGCCATCAGGCGGGCCGCGGCGATCTCCGCGCCGAGGCTCGCCGTCCCGACCACGAACACCAGGACGTACAAGAATCGATTCCCGGACATCAGGCGGCGGCTCCTCCGCTTCGCGTCCGGGGCCGCCTAGCCGCCTCGGCCTCGATCCGCTCGCGCAGGCGGCCGCCCTCGCCGGCGCGCACGGCGCGCTCGGCTCGCTCGCTGGTCAGCGGCACCCCCCGCTCCTCGGCCAGCTCGACCAGCTTCTGGCGCTCGGTGTCCTGCTGGGCCCAGAGCAGGAAGAGCCAGGCGAACACCCCCAGCGTGACCAGGCCTCCCTCCACGGTCATGATCACCCCGGCGGTCCCCTGGTCGGACAGGGGCGAGATCTCGAACTCGGCCTCCCCCGGCGCGTAGTCGGGATAGAAGACGGTGTTGGACCACATGAAGACGTTGCCCAGCGCGGTGCCGGCGAAGCGGACGCCCACCACGTAGGCGATCTTGGGCCCGATCCCGAACCAGGAGGGGACGGGCAGGGGCCCCACCAGCGGCATCCACATCAGGATCCCGAAGCCGATGAAGCACGCGTGCTGGAGCGCGTGGACCGCCTCATTCGTCAGCGCCTCCTGGTAGAGCGCCGGTATGTGCCAGATGTAGAGGCTGGCGGCCCACAGCGGCAGCGCGATCAGGGGATGGGTCAGCACCCGCAGTCCGTCGATCGCCCTGATCGCCAGCAGCGGCTGCAGCAGCGGCCCCGTCAGCCCCAGCACGATCAAGAGCGCCGCGATGTCGCCGACCACAAGGTGCTGGGCCATGTGGGCCAGCAGCAGCTCCTCACCCATGTGCGCCAGCGGGCTGACCAGGCCGGCTGCGATCAACACGACGCCGGCGGCGAAGCAGCACAGGCGCCATGTGGGCACCGCGCGGCCCTCGGCTCCCAGGGCCTGGGCTCGGAAGGCGTACGCCGTCGCCGCCACCGTCACAGCGACGAGCTGAAGCGGCTCGAAGGTGCCGCCGCCGACATGCCCCAGGACCGGCGTCATCGCGCTGAGGCTACCGCCGCGCCTCAGCGGGCTACGGTCAGAGCCAGTTGATCCGGCGGAAGAAGTAGGTGAGCCCCACGATGCAGAGCGCCATCAGCGCTAGTGCCAGGGGGTAGCCCCAGCGCTCGTCCAGCTCGGGCATGTACTCGAAGTTCATGCCGTACACCGAGGCGATGAAGGTGGGGACCGCGACGATGCCGGCGACGCTCGAGATCTTCTTCACGATCTCTGCCTGGTTGACGCTGACCAGGGAGAGGTTCGCCTCGAGCACGCTGGTCAGCAGCTCGCGCTGGGAGGTGACGACCTCGTCCGCGCGGCGGGCGTGGTCGTAGACGTCGCGGAAGAAACGCCGCAACTCCTCGGGAATCTGCGGGAACGCTCCCCGCTGCAGCGCGTCGAGCGGGCCGAGCAGCGGATAGACCGCGCGGTGGAACTCGATCACCTCGCGCTTCAGGTTGTAGATGCGCGACGTCGGCGCCGGACTGTCGTCGTCGAAGACGTCGGCCTCGACCTCCTCGATGTCGTCGTCGATGCCGTCCACCACCGGGAGGTAGTCGTCCACGACCTTGTCGAGGATCGCCCAGACCGCCGAGGCAGGTCCCATCCGCAGCAGGTCCGGCCGGGCCTCGAGCCGTGTCCGGGCGGTCCGCAGCTCGCTGCCCGGGCCGTGGCGGATCGTGATCACGTAGCCAGGACCCGCGAAGACGTGGATCTCACCGAAGTGAACCGTCTCGGTGTCCTCGTGATAGTGGGCCGTGCGCAGCACGATGAACCAAGAGCTGTCGTAGTCCTCGATCTTGGGCCGCTGGTGCATCCGCTCGGCGTCCTCGACCGCAAGCTCGTGCAGCCCGAACATCTCGCGGAGTTGAGCCAGCGTCCCGGGGTCGGGTTCGTGCATGCCGACCCAGATGAAGTCGTCCCCGCCCGTGCCCAGGCGCTCGGACGCCTCCTCCAGCGTCAGCTTGCCCTCGTGCTGGCGGGCTCCGTCCTTGTAGTGGGCGCAGTCGACGATCACGGCATGGCTCCGGATCAACTTTCCCTCCGCAGCCCAGCCTTCCTGCCGGGTTTAGGCACCGCACAGGCGCGGGTACTAACCATTTGTGAGCAAAATCGGGCGTTTTTTACGCCTGACTTGCAAAATCCGACATCCGCGCTATACTTTTTGAAGCGTCAGGGGCCCCCTCGCGGGCGGCGGCTCCGGCCAAATACCACCACAGCATCCCGGCAGGGAAGCGACAACTTCGAGAAAGGGGCACCACATGCCTCGTAGCAGAGGCGCTGCGGCGACCCGCAGCGAGCCTCGCCGCCAGCGCGGCGAGCACGACAACAAGACTCAGAAGCGAAGCGCCGACGAGCGTCGGGCGCGCGATCACGCGACCGCCGAGGCGACCACGGACAGCCTTCAGCTCTTCATCAACTCCGCGATGAAGTACCCGCTCCTGACCGGGCCCGAGGAGATCGAGCTCGCGAAGCGGATCGAGAAGGGCGACCTGGCCGCCAAGGAGAAGCTGATCAACTCCAACCTGCGCCTGGTGATCAAGTTCGCGCGCCGCTACCAGGGCCACGGGCTCGACCTCGGCGACATCGTCCAGGAGGCGATGCTGGGGCTGATCCGCGCTGCCGAGAAGTTCGATTGGCGCCGTGGCTACAAGTTCTCCACCTACGCCGTGCTCTGGATCAAGCAGTCGATCCAGCGCGGCCTGGACAACAGCGGCCGGGCGGTTCGGATCCCGGCCCATATCGCCCAGCGCGAGCGCACCGTCAACCGGATCACGGCCGAGCTGACCACAAAGTTCGATCGTGAGCCGACCGACGAGGAGGTCGCGAAGGCAGCGGACCTGCCGCTCGATGAGGTGATGGCTACCCGTGACCTGACCCGGGTCACGACCAGCCTCGACACCCCGGTCGGCGACGGCGACACGACCTTCGGCGAGCTCCACGCCGAGGAGACCGCGCCGCTGGAGGACGAGGTCCTCGAGCGCGAGCAGGAGCTGGCCGTTGACGCGGCCCTCGCCAAGCTGCCGGAGAAGGAGCGCCGCATCATCAAGGCGCGCTTCGGCACCGGCGGACGGCCCGAGCGGGCGCTGCGCGAGGCCGCTCGCGAGGTCGGCGTCACCCAGGAGCAGGCGAGGCGGCTGGAGGAGCGGGCGCTCGCGCGCCTGTCGGCCGACGGCACCCTCGACGCCTGGCGCGACGCGGCCTAGCTGTACGCCCTAGCCGGCGGGTTCGTTGTCGAGCTCGGATAGAAGTTGGGTGATGCGGCGCCCGATCTCGTCCCGGGTCGCCCTGACCTCCTCGATCGGCCTGCCCTTCGGGTCTTCGAGCTCCCAATCCAGGTAGCGCCTGCCCGGGATGTAGGGGCACTCGTCCCCGCAGCCCATCGTCACCACGACATCGGCCCATTCGGCGTCGGCGTTGCTGAGCTTGCGCGGCGTTCGAGCAGCCAGGTCCAGGTCCAGCTCGCCCATGACCTCGACCACCTCGGGATGTACCCGGTCGCCCGGGGTGGTCCCCGCCGACCGCGCCGAGTGACGCCCGTCGGCCGCGCGCGTGAACAGCGCCTCGCTCATCTGCGAGCGGCCCGCGTTGTGGAGGCAGACGAAGAGGACGTTCGCCACGACGAGCATTGTGAGGCAAGTCAGACTGAGGCCGGCGTTGCCTCCGCGCTTTGCCTGCTCCCGTTTCCAACGAGGTCGTGGTCGGGCTCGGCGCCCACCGCATGCAGGCCGCCATCGACGTGGACGACCTCTCCGCTGATGCCGCGGGCTAGATCGGACAACAAGAACAGCGCCGCGTCGGCCACCGGCGCGGCGTCGGCCGGATCCCATCCCAATGGGGCCATGCGCTCCCATTGCCCGGCGAGCTGCTCGAAGCCGGGGATGCCGCTGGCGGCCGGCGTCCCGATCGGTCCGGCGGAGACGAGATTGGCCCGGATCCGAAGTGCGCCGAGGTCGCGCGCGAGATAGCGGTTGACGGCCTCGAGCGCTGCCTTGGAGACGCCCATCCAGTCATAGGCCGGCCAGGCGACCGAGGCATCGAAGTCGAGCCCGACGAAGCCGCCCCCGTCCTCCATCAAGGGGGAGAGATGCCGCGCCATCGCGGCGTAGGAGTAGGCGCTGGTCTGAAAGGCGGTGGCGGCGCTCTCGTACGGAGTCTCCAGGAAGCCGCCGCCGATCGCGTCGGGCGGGGCAAAGGCGACGGCGTGCAGAGCGCCGTCCAGGCCGCCCCAGCGCTCCCCGACCTCGGAAGCGAGGCGCTCCCAGTCGGCCTCGGAGTTGACGTCGAGCTCGAGCACGTCCGCGGACTCCGGCAGCCGAGCGGCGGCGCGCTCGGTCATCCGCCGCGTGCGCCCGAAGCCGGTCAGGACCAACTCGGCGCCGGCCGCCTGCGCGCGCTCGGCGACGGCGAAGGCGATGCTCCGCTTGGTGAGCACGCCGGTGACGAGCAGGCGCTTGCCGGCCAGCATCAGACGAGGAGCCTTCCGTCCTGGATGGGAGAGAGCTCGTCGGCGGGCGGCGAGTCCGAGCGCGGGCCGGCTCCGTTCGGAACAGCCGCCTTTGCCCGTTCGGTAGCCGCTTCGTCCTGCGGTCGGCGGCGCCAGATCGCCTGCAGCTCCGCCCGCAGCGCGGTCCGGCCCTCGCCGCCCAGCACCTTCCAGTCGATCGTGACCAGGCCGGTGCCGTCGTCGAGCGGGCGCAGGCGCGCGACCTCGCCCCGGACGCGGATCGTCTCGCCGATCCGCACCGGGCGCTTGAAGCGGACCGAGTCGAGCCCCCGCAGGGCGACGATCCGCTCCGGGTCGATCGGCGCCAGGCCGAGCGAGTAGGAGAGCACGAGCATGCCGTGGGCCACGCGCTCGCCGAACGGGCCGGCGGCGGCCCAATCGGCATCGGCGTGCTGGGGATGCCAGTCGCCGGTCAGCGCCGAGAAGGAGACCAGGTCGGACTCGGTCACCGTGCGGCCGGCGGTCTCGAAGGACTCCCCGCCGCCCAGCTCGTCGAAGTAGAGCGAGAACGGCGCGGTCACGACCCCACCGCCGAGAGATCGGACGTTGTGTGGGCTTGCAGCAGCTGGCCGAAGGCCACGGCGGCTCGAGCGTGGCCGAGGGGCGATGGGTGCAAGCCGTCGTCGCAGAAGTTCTCGGACTCGGCCAGCCCGGGGTGGGCCGCGACGTCGAGGCACGGGATTCCGCGCTCGGCCGCGATCCGCCTGATCTGCGCGTTGACGGCCTCGATCCCGGAGGACACCCGCGCCCTGGTGCGCGGCCCGAGTGAGACGAAGAGCCAGCGCTCGGGGAACGTGGCGGTGATGATGCGCGCGCCTGGAACCGCCGATCGCAGTGAGTTGAAGCCCAGCTCCAGGTTCTCCGCGGTGATCTCGGGGTCCGGGCGGGTGGTCTTGAGCACGTCGTTGACGCCGGCGATCAGGCTCACCAGGTCGGGCTCGATCTCGATCGCCGCTTCGATCTGCTCGAGGGCCTGAGCGCTAGTCGCTCCCTCCCACGCCAGGTTGCGGTAGAGCAGGTCCGGCGTGCGCGCGCGCAGGGACTCCGCCAGGCGATCGGCCCAGCAGACCCCGGGCTCGCTGCCGGTGCCGGCCGTGAAGCTGTCGCCGAGCGCGGCGAAGCTCCTCATCGGGTCTCCAGGGCGGCGAGCGCCCAGATCAGGCGGTCCCGCGTCTGGTCGGGCTCGACGACTTCGTCAACGAAGCCACCGGCCGCGGCGGCGGTCGCCGTCAGGTGGCGTTCGGTGTACTCGTGCGCGGCTCGCTCGCGCTCCTGCTCGCTCGCGCCCTCGAGCCGACGGCGCTCGGTGATCGCGACCGCCTCGCCGGCGGCCATGATCCCGACCTCGGCGCCGGGCCAGGCGAAGACCAGGTCAGCGCCGAGATCGCGCGAGTTCATCGTGATCGCAGCGCCGCCGAAAGCCTTGCGGACGATCAGGGTCAGCTTCGGCACGCTGGCCGAGGCGAAGGCGCGAAGCAGCCCAGCGCCGTGGCGGATCACGCCGGCGCGCTCCTGGCGGCTGCCGGGCATGAAGCCCGGGGTGTCGACCACCACAAGCAGGGGCAGGCCGAAGCGCTCGCAGCGCTCGATGAAGGCGGCGGCCTTCTCGGCCCCTGCGGCGTCGATCACGCCGCCGATCCGGCGAGGCTGGTTGGCGATCAGCCCCAGCGGGCGGCCCTCGACGCGGCAGAGGCCGGTGACCATGTTCGGGGCCCAGCGCGGGGAGAGCTCGAGCAGGCTGCCGTCGTCAACCACCCGGCCGACGAGGTCGCGGACGTCGTAGACGCGCCTCGACTCCACCGGCACCACCGATCCGGGGTCGCCCGTGGCCGCGGCGGGAGCCGCGAGAGGGGCGGGCTGCCCGACGCTCTGGGGCAGGAAGCCAAGCAGGGATCGCGTCGCCTCGATCGCCTCGGCGATCCCGTCGGTGGCGATCTGGGCGACTCCGCTGCGCCCCTGCACGCGCGGGCCGCCGAGCTCCTCCATCGTCACCTCTTCGCCGAGCGCGGCGCGGACCACCTTTGGGCCGGTCAGGAACATCCTCCCCTCGGCTGCCATGACCACGAAGTCGGTCAGCGCCGGCGAATAGGCGCCGCCCCCCGCGGAGACCCCGGCGATCACCGAGATCTGCGGCACCTGCTGGGAAAGCTGGACCGTGCGGCGGAAGATGCGTCCGTAGCCCCCGAGCGCGGCGTGCCCCTCCTGCAGCCGGGCGCCGCCCGACTCGACGAAGCTCACCACCGGCGAGCGCGAGCGCTCCGCGAGCTCGAGAATCCGCACGATCGAGTCGGCGTGCGACTCGCCGAGGCTGCCGCCCAGAAAGCCCGCGTCCTGGGCGTAGGTGAAGACGGTGCGGCCTCCCACCCTGCCGGCTCCCGCGAGCACGCCGTCCCCGGGCTCGGCACGATCGCCGATCGCGTCGCTGACGACCCCGGTCCTAATCAGTTCCAGGGAACCGGCGTCGCACAGCGCCTCGAGCCGCCCCAGCGCGTCGCCGGCCGGCGCCCTCTCCCTGACGGCGAGGCCGCTCACGGGGTCCTCAAGCAGAGCACGGCGTTGTGCCCGCCGAAGCCGAACGAGTTCGAAATCGCGACGGGGCGCCGGCCGTTGCCGTTCCCGAGCGGGCGGGCCGAGCCGGGGACGTAGTCGAGGTCGAGCTCCTCGTCGGGCTCCGCGTATCCCACGGTCGGCGGAGCCAGCCGCTCGCGAAGCGCCTCGCAGGTGGCGATCGCCTCAACGGCGCCGGCGGCCCCCAGCAGGTGCCCGATCGCCGACTTCGTCGAGGAGACGGGAATCGTCTCCGCGTCGTCGCCGAGGGCGGCCTTCAGCGCCTGGGTCTCGGAGCGGTCGTTGAGGGGGGTCGAGGTCCCGTGTGCGTTCACGTAGTCGATGTCGCCGGGGCCCACCTGGGCGTCCGCGAGCGCAAGTGTGATCGCGCGCGCCGCGCCATCGCCCTCGGGGTCTGGCGCGGTGAGATGGAAGGCGTCGGAGGTGGCCCCGTAGCCCAGCACCTCTGCCAGCGGCTCGGCTCCGCGACGCTCGGCCGCCTCGGCCTCCTCGAGCACGAGGATGCCCGCGCCCTCCCCCATCACGAAGCCGTCGCGGCGGCGGTCGAAGGGACGGCTGATGCCCGATTCCGAGGTGGCCCCCATCGAGGTGAAGGCGGCCATCGCCAACGGCGTGACCGCGGACTCGGCGCCGCCGGTGACGACGGCGGTGGCGTCGCCGGACTCGATCATCCGAACGGCGGAGCCGATCGCATGGGCGCCAGCCGCGCAGGCGGAGACGACCCCGTAGGTCTGGCCGCGGAAGCCGTAACGCATCGCGAGTTGCGCCGACGCCGCGTTCCCCATCAGCTGCGGCACCGACAGGGGGGAGACGGCCTTGGGGCCGCGCTCGCGGAGCACGTCGTGCTGGCGCTCGATCGAGTCGAGGCCGCCGATCCCGGTTCCGATCACGCAGCCGACCCCGTCCCCGTCGTAGGGGAGCTCGGCGTCCCACCCGGCCTGGCCGAGCGCCTCGACGCAGGCGGCAATCGCCAGCTGGGCGAAGCGGTCGCTGCGTCGTGCCTCCTTCACTGACATGAAATCGGTCGGCTCGAAGTCCGAGCAGAGCGCGAGGCCGTCCTCGACCGCGCACTCGCCCTCGGCCCAGCGGCGGTGGAGGGTCTCGGCGCCGACCCCGAGCGGGGTCACGGCACCGAATCCCGTGATCACGGCGCGGCGGGTCATCCGGCCTTCGCGACGACCAGATCGATCGCCTCGCCGACGGTCTTCAGGTCCTTGACGTCTTCGCCCTGAAGCTCGACCCCGAACTCGTCCTCGACCACCTGGGAGAGCTCGACCAGGTCCAGCGAGTCGACGTCGAGCTGGTCGAAGGTTGCATCGCGGGTCACCTCGCCCTCGGCGCCCATCTCCTTGAGCGCGGCGACGAGCTTCTCCTCGACCGACTCCGTTGTCACTGCTGTTGCCATCTCGTTTCCTTTCTCGGTTGACGTTGCGTGTTGACGCTGTTCACGTGGTGTGCCGCTTCAGGCGCTCATACCGCCGTCGACGGTGAGCGTTGTCCCGGTCACGTAGCCGGCCTCCTCGGAGGCGAGGAAGCGCACGCAGGCGGCGACCTCCTCCGGGGTGCCGGCGCGCCGCGCCGGGATGCGATCCATGAGGCCGTTACTGAGCCCCTCGGTCATTCGCGTCTCGACCAGCCCCGGGGCGACGGCGTTGACGGTGACGCCGCGGCGCGCCACCTCGGCGGCAACCGTCTTGGTGAAGCCGATCAGGCCCGCCTTCGAGGCCGCGTAGTTGGCCTGGCCCGGGTTCGCGCGGGTCCCCACGACCGAGGCTACGTTCACGACCCGGCCGAAGCGCGCCCGGATCATCGGCCCCAGCGCCGTGCGCACGGTGATGAAGGGCCCCGCAAGATTCGCGTCGATGACGCTGCGCCACTGCTCGTCGCAGAGCTGCGGGGCGAGGCCGTCCGAGCGCATGCCCGCGTTGTTGACGAGGCAGAGGACGGGCCCGAGGGCATCATCGGCGGCCTCGAACAGACGCTTGACCGAGTCGGGGTCGCTGACGTCGGCCTGAAGCACGAAGGCGCGGCCGCCCGCCTGCTCGATCTCCGCGGCAACCGACTCGGCGCCATCGGCATCGGAGCGGTAGTTGACGATCACCGGCCAGCCCGCGTCGGCGAGCGCGCGGGCGCTGGCGGCGCCGATCCCCCGGCTGGCGCCGGTCACGAGAGCGCAACCCTCAGGCGGCATCGGGGACCCCCCATTCGACCACGGTCGCGCCCCAGGTGAGGCCGCCCCCGAACGCCGCCAGCAGGACCTTGGAGCCGTCCTCGAGCATCCCGTCGGCATCCGCCCGGGCGAGGGCGATCGGGATCGATGCGGCCGAGGTGTTGCCGGTCTCGTGGATCGAGTTGACCACGCGCTCGGTGGGCAGGCCCAGGCGCTCGCTGACCGCCGTCAGGATGCGGCCGTTGGCCTGGTGGAAGACGAAGACGTCGATCTCGTCCAGCGGGATCCCGGCCAGATCCGCGGCGCGCTCGCTCGCCTCGGACAGCCGGTCGACCGCCTGGCGGTAGGTGTCGGGGCCCTTCATCCGGATCAGCGCCTCCTCGCGACCCGTCTCGATCAGCTCGGCGCGGGCGCCGTCGGAGCCGAACGCAGCGGGGCCGATCCTGCTCCCGAACGTCGTGCGGCGCACGACGACGGCGCCGGCCCCATCGCCGAACAAGGCGGCGGTACCGCGGTCCCCGGGATCGGTGAACCTGGTGAGCAGGTCGGCACCGACCACGAGCACGGTCTCGAAGCGGTTCGACTCGATCTGGGCCGCCGCCAGCGCCAGGGCAGAGACGAAGCCGGTGCAGGCGGCGCCGATGTCGATCCCGCCCGCGCGCTCGCAGCCCAAGGCGGTCGCCACCAAGGGGGCCGCGTTCGGGGTCAGGTACTCGTGGCTCATCGTCGCGACCATCACGAGGTCAACGTCGATCGGCTCCACCCCGGCCGCCGCGATCGCCGCCCTGCCCGCGTCGGCCGCGTACTCGGTCAGCCTCTCGCCCGGCTCCGCGACGCGGCGCTCACGGACGCCGGTTCGCTCCACGATCCACTCAGCGCTGACGCCGGCGCGCTCGGCGATCTCGTCGTTGCCGACCACCCGCGGCGGCAGCGACGCCGCCACCGAGGCGATCCCCGCTCCGGCGACTCGGCGGTCGAGCTGCTCGGGTAGCGCGGCGCCGATCAGCTCATCCATCGGTGGCCTCCAGCGCTACCGCCTCGGCGTCGGGCAGGGTGCGGCGGACCAGGCCCGTCAGCACCTTGCCCGGGCCGGGCTCGAGGAAGCGCCCGGCACCGGCGGCCTCGAGCGCCTCGAGCGTCTCGGTCCAGCGCACCGGATTGACCAGCGCCTCGGCGAGGGTGACTCGCACGTCCTCGAACGGCTCGGCCGTGGTGCAGGAGAAGACTGGAACGGCGGGGTCCGTGAACTCGGTGCGGTCGAGCACCTCGCGGAATTCCGGCACCGCGTCGCGCAGCGCCGGGGAATGGAAGGCGCCCGCGATCGGCAGCTTCATCTTCTTCAGCCCGCGTTCGCGGGCCGTCGTCGCAGCGGCTTTGAGCTGCGCGGTGGGACCGGAGAGGACGAGCTGACCGGGGGCGTTGTGGTTGGCGATCGTGAGCCCGAACTCGCGGGCCATCGCAGCACCCTCGGCCTCATCGCCGAGCACCGCCAGCATTCCGCCCGGGGCCGCGCTCTCGGCGGCGCGCTGCATGATCCGCCCGCGTTCGACCGCCAGCCGCAGGCCGTCCATCACATCCACGGCGCCGGCGGCCGCCAGCGCCGGGAGCTCTCCCAGGGAATGGCCCGCCATCGCGATCGCTCCGGGGCGCTCGGCGCGCTCCCAGGCCGCGATCGCCGCCGCGTACATCGCCGGTTGCGCGTATGCCGTGCCCTCCTCGAGCCGCTCAAATGGGTCGTCGCCGCACGCCTCGGTGGCCATCTCCAGCAGGTCGGGCCGCGTCTGGGCCACGAGTTCGCGCATCGCGGGCGTCTGGCTCCCCTGGCCGGGAAAGAGCACAGCGACGCCGGTGGCAGCCCGTCCCGCAAGGGGAGGGCCGGCGGGGGACGCAGTGGTGGGCGAGATCGCGCCTTGGGCGTGCATGTACCGATACTGCCCCGAACCCGCCGCCCGGTTAGGGGGCAACGGCCCTTAACCCCCCGATTGGGGGGCCTCGAGCCCCCACTTGGGGGACTCAGGCGAGCAGCTGCAGGTCCCGGGCCCTGCGCACGGCCTCGGCGCGGTTGCGGACGCCGAGCTTGCGGTAGATCGCGCGCGTGTGGTCCTTGACGGTGTGAGGGCTCAGGTGCAGGCTCGCCGCCGTCTCGCGATTGGTGGCCCCGCCGGCGATCAGCTCCAACACCTCGTGCTCGCGGTCGCTGAGCGCGCCCGACCCGGCCTCGGGGGCGGTCGCGAACACCTCGGTCCCGAGCGAGACCATGCGCACGGCCTTGACCACGTCCGCGGCGCTCCAGTCCTTGGAGATGAACCCGGAGGCGCCGGCCGCGCGGGCCACCGTGGGCGAGATCCGGCCCGCGCCCGAGATCAGCAGCACCTTCGTCTGCGGCGAGGCCTCGCGGATCTCCTCGCAGACCTCCGCGCCGGACTCGCCGCCCAACAGCAGGTCGACCAAGGCGACGTGTGGGCGCATCCGCGCGGGCGAGCGCCACCGCATCCTCCCGGCCCCCCGCGACCTCGCAGCGCGCGACCCAGGGCTGGCGGCCGAGCAGCAGCCTGAAGCCCCAGTGGACGACGTCGTGGTCGTCGACGACCAGGACCCCGATCGAGTCCCGCTCAGTCGTCATCGATCGGGACCAGCAGTTTCACGCGCCAGCCGCTCTCCCCGACGGGGCCGAACTCCAGCAGGCCGTTGTGCTGAAGGGCTTCGAGAGTGAGGATCCTGAGCCCCAATCCCGCTCCGCCCGGGGCGGGCCTGACGCCGTCGTTCAGCACCTCGAGCTCGAACGCCTCGGGAGACCCGCCGATCCGCACCGTGGTCGCCTGCGCGTCGGAGTGGCGGTCGGCGTTGCGCAGGGCCTCGATCACCACGGACTGTGCGAGCGGCTCGAGGTGCGAGGGCACCTGGGTGTCGGGCGACCACTCGACCTTCAGGGCCGTGCGGCGGCCGCGTTGCTCCAGCAGCTCGGCCACCGTGGTCTTGGTCTCGGACTCCTGGGGCGCCAGGGGGCGGCCCATGGTGATCCGAAGCTGTTCCAGGACCCCCTGCAGCTCGCTCGCGCAGCGTGCTCGATCCTCGCGCGTCAACGGCCGTTCGGCCCCCAGCGCGAGCGAGAGGCCGAAAAGCCGCTGGATGATCTGCTCGTGCACCTCGCGGGTCAGCGCGATGCGCTCGTCCAGGCGACGCGCGCGCTCCTGTTGACGCGTCGAGCGCTCGACCGTCGCTGCCACCGCGGCCAGGCGCCCCAGGGTCAGCATCATCCGCTCCTCGGCCTCGTCGAGCTCAAAGGTCGCGCCCCCACCCCGGTCCCCGAAGATGACCCCGAACCAGTGGCCCGCGGCGGCAACCGGCGCGCAGACGACGGTGTTGATTCCGGCGAAGCGCGCGTAGCGAGGGGGGACATGCTGTTCGAGGTCCTCAGAGACGGCGATCACACGGTCCTCCGCCAAGGCCCGCTGGACCATCGGCGCCTCGTCCAGGGTCGCCTCGACCTGCTCGATCAGCGAACGCTCGATCCCGTGACAGCCGACCGCCCGAGCGAGGTGGCGGGTGGGGTCATAGAGGAGCAGTACCGAGCGCTCGAGGCTGGTGAGGCGGCAAAGCGCCTCGCACACCCGATCGAAGAACTCCCGGGACTCCCCAGTCTCCTCGATCTCGGCGAGCAACCCGACGAGAACGTCAACGGCACCGCCGCGCTCGCTTGTCGCAGACTTAGGGGTGATAGGTGCGGCTACCCGGCTCGGCCGCCGCGGTTACTGGCGACACCCCGATCGGGGGATCCGAGGGCCGGTTTTCCCAAGTCATCCCGGGGGGTCGCTCAAGCCGGCGGCCTCGAGCGCCTCCTCCTTGTTTCGGAAGGCCTGCTCCCGCACGATCCGATCGCCTTTGAACGTGAACACGAAGGCGAATGGGTCATCGACAGCGATCTCGCTGGTGGGGCCAGATCCCACCGTCTTCACGACAGCCACCACCTTGTCCTCGACATCGATCAGCTCCTCCGGGACGACGTCGTAGCCCGCCAGGGTCTTCTGGTTCTCCTCGTAGATCAGCCGTATGGCTTCGTTGCCGTGGTGAGTCCCCAGCAGGAGTGTCTCGAAGACCGCGTCGGGGTCGTAGAGCTCGACCAAGGCATCGACGTCACCGCGGTTGTGTGCCGCGAATCCCTCCTTGATCCTCTCCACGTTCTCCCTCGACATGCGGCTACTCGCCAACACCCGGCCGCGCCGGCAATCGTCCCTTCGACATTCGCGCAGTATCCCGGTTGCGAGACCAGGCGGCCGTGCCTAGTAGGTCTCGAGCCGCCTCATCGCCAGCTTCATCACGTCCGAGCGGCTGCGCGGGCCGTGATCGGCAGCCACGAAGTGGTTGCCGATCCAGAGCGAGAGGGCGAGCATGCAGCGCGCCTCGACGTCCTCCTCGTCGGGGTAGAGCGCCCCGTAAAGCGTGCGCATGTATTCCATTCGCCGGTTGTCGACGCGCCGGAGCCGATCGGCGACCGCGCGCTCGCGCCGCGACCAATCGCGAACGGCGAGGTCGATCTCCAGCAGCTCGGTCCCGGAGGAGGCGAGCGCGGAGAGCCGGCGCAGCCTGGTCCTGGCGTCGCCGCCCTCGCTCTCGACGCGCTCGATCACCTCGTCGACGCTGACCCGCTCCCACGCGTCCAGCATCTCCTCGAGCAGGGCCCGCCGGTTTTCGAAGTGCCAGTAGAAGCCGCCCTTGGTGACGCCGAGCGCCTTCGCGATCGGCTCGATCCGGACGGCGTCGGGGCCACCGGCCGCCAGGGCCCTCAGGCCCTCGTCGATCCAGCCGCTGCGCGGTGTGCGGGTGATTGGCATCGAGGCGGTCTATACGCTAGCGTATGGAAACGATGCCGACGCCGACGCTCTCGACCACCGAGCACACCTGCCGGCCGTGGCGGATCCACGAGCTCACCCGGGACTTCCGCGTCGAGGACGTGTGGGCTCTGCCGACGCCCGGCGGCCGCCGAGCGGACTTCCCCCTGCTGGTGGAGGGGCTCGCCTCGGGCGACCCGGCGCAACAGAGTGCCTCCCGCGCCGCGCGCGCTCTTTGGGCGATTCGGTGGAAGCTCGGGAAGCTGTTCGGCTGGGACGACGAGAATGCAGGGCTCGGCTCCCGGGTGCCCTCGCTCGTGGACCGGCTGCCGACTGATCTCCGGGAGTCCCCCGGCCCGGAGTTCGATGTCCTCCCCTTCACCTCGCTCTACATGCTCGACGACGAGTGGGCGGCCGAGATCGCCAACCGGACCGTCCACGGGGTGATGCATATGGGCTGGGTCCCCGATGGGACCGGCGGCTATCGCGGCCAGATGGCCGTTCTGGTCAAGCCGAACGGCTTCCTCGGGAATGTCTACATGGCCGCGATCAGGCCGTTCCGGCACCTGGTCGTGTACCCGCCGATGCTGCGGCAGATCGGGCGGGAGTGGCGGGCCCGCGCCCCTGGTGGCGTGGGTACCGCAGGCTGAGGCAAGATCAGGGAGCAGGGCTCGCGATGCCGAGGTGCCTTCGGCCGCGCGAGCGCAGGCTGCGGAACGCGCTTTTCCCGTCGAGCCACGACCTCCGACGCCGAGAAGCCGTCGCGTGCACTCGCAGCAGCGCGACCAGGCGCTCAGTCGGGACGAACGGGTCGGCGATCGCAATCCCGCTACCCGGACAGAGGGCCGCTCGCAGCTCACCGTTCTTGAACGCGAGTAGAAGCGGACCGACGGGGACAGTGGCGGAATCGCGCTGAGCGAGGCGCGTAAGCGCCCGCTCATCGCCACCCTGCGACAGCCTGATCTCGATCGTCTCTCCCGAATGATTTGGCATCAGCTTGGGCCTTTCTCAGCGTTTGAACCGACCGGCCGAGCCTAGGTCGAGGCGACAATGACCGCATCGGGGGTACCACGCAACTTCCCCGCCCGCAAATGGCGGGATCCACGCAGCGCCCCTGTGCCTAGCGCCTCGACTCGGAGAAGCGCGCGGCGGCCGCAGCGCGTGCGGCCTTGCCCGAGAGCCGCAGCTTGGCGTAGGTGTTGGTCAGGTGGCGCTCGACCGTGCGGACGCTGAGAACCAGGCGCTCGGCGATCTCCTCGTTGCTGAGCCCCGCGGCGACCAGCGCCAGCACGTCCATCTCGCGGCGGCTGAGTTCGGAGAGCTCAGCGGGCGTCGTTGCCTCTGTGCCGAGAAACTCCCGAGTCGCGTCGAGGAACACGGGCCAGGCGGGCTCGTCCGCGAGCAGGATGTGGTTGTCGCTGTCGAGCGGGAGGAAGCTGGCGCCGGGAATGGAGATGGCGAGCAGGCGTCCCTCCTCGAACGGGATCATCGCGTCGCCTCGCGCGTGAGCGACCAGCGTCGGCACGCTCAGCTGGGAGAGCAGAGGTGTGACCTCGATCTCGTACCAGGCCCGCTCGACTCGCTCGGCCATCTCAGGCGACAGCGACGCCCTGGCGAGCTCGTCGAACCACTCGAACTGCTCAGGAGTGCCTCCCGGGACGAACAGCTCGCCGAAGACGCGGCGGAAGGCCGCGTTCCCCCGGCCCCAGCCAACGCGGATCAGTGAGAGCAGAGCCTCTGCTTCCTCTCGCTCTCGGGCGGAGTCCCCGCGTCGCAGGCGGCCGCGCGCGTAGGCGCCGTAGAGAACTAGGTGGGTGACGCGCTCCGGGTGGCGGACGGCGTATGCGATCGCGACCGCCCCACCTTGTGAGACCCCGAGCAGCGCGAATCGCTCGAGGCCAGCGGCGTCGACCACCCCCTCGAGGTCACCGACCCAGGCATCTACTGAGAGATCGTCGACATCGCGATCCGAGAGCCCGCAGCCGCGCTCGTCGTAGCGCACGATCGTGTGCCCCCTGCCAAGCTCCTCGAGCCAGTGGCTCCATACGGGACTCTCCCAGTCAAGTTCCAGATGCGTCAGCCAATTCGCCGCCTTGACGAGCGCCGGTCCCCTGCCGTGCGCGGCGTACGCGAGCCGGACATCGTCCGGAGTCGTACAGAAGCGGATCTGCTGGTCCAAGATGCTCCTAGCGGTTCGTTGGGGCAAGCCTCTCACGCCTCAGGCCGTCTCGCGAGTCTGGCGCGTCGGGCCAAGCAAGCAACCCTAAGAAGGTCCCTGGGATGGCTTTCGAACCAGATCGCCGTTAGGCCATCCGCCGGTTGAGGATTGCCTGCGTGCTCAGTCGCCAGGGACCTGAAACACCGTCAGCGGGAGCCCGAATCGCTCCTGTACGGCATCCAGCAATCCTCGCTCCTGCCAACCCGAGCGGTCTTCGGGTCGCAGCCCAATCAGGATGTGGTTCGGACCGAACGACCGGACGGCGTCCTCAAAAGCCAAGAGGGGATCATCGGCTCCGACTTCACCGGACGGCTCGGATCCGCCAGCGTCCTTGACCTGGCTAAGAACCTCGCTTAGTCGCTCGTCGGCCTGCTGCGTCGATATGTCAGTCGCCGAGGCAAGCCATTCGAATCGATCGGGCAGTCTCGGCGCGATCACGTGGATCGCTTTCGCGGATTCGATCAGAGTCCGAACCCCGGGGGGAAGAGTTGCCGCGTCGGCAGCGACCTCCCCTGCAGCGATCAGGAGTCGGGTGTCCGTCATCTTCCTCAGCCTAACCGGGAGACACCGAGCTGACCCTTTCCGGCGCTTGGCACCGCGGCGAATCTGGTCCTACCATCGAGCACATGACTCTCCAACGGCTGGAGCACATCGGCATCGTGGTCGACGACCTCGCGGCCGCGACCGAGTTCTTCGCTTCGCTCGGACTCGAGCTGCAGGGCGAGACGTCCGTCGAGGGCCGCTCGGTGGACCGCATCAACGGGCTCGAGGGCGTCCGGGCGGACATCGCGATGATGCAGACGCCGGACGGCAACGGAACGGTCGAGCTTGCGAAGTACAACTCGCCGCCGAGCCAGGCCGAAGTCCGGAACGAGCCGGCCAACACACCCGGCATTCGCCACATCCTGTTCGCCGTCGATGACATCCAGTCCGCCCTGGCCGGCCTGCAAGCACACGGCGGCGAGCTCGTCGGCGAGCTGGAGAACTACGAGGACAGCTACTGGCTCTGCTACGTCCGCGGCCCGGCGGGGATCATCGTCGAGCTGGCGGAGAAGATCGGCTGACGGGTCGAGTTCGCTCGCCCGCGCCCTCGTTCAGCTGCCCATCATTCCATTGCGCATCCATGCTTCTCCCTCCGGTGGTCTCCGTGGCCAGGCGATTAGCTCAGAGGCCGCTATGACTCCGTGCGATGAGCCACCATGCAACCGCACTCGCCCGTGCCGAGGCGCAAGTCGCCGCGGCGCGCGACGACCCGCAAGCGCGGCTGGCGTTGATCGAACGCACGTACCACGGCCCGACGGGCCGGGCACCGCGGCATCTGCCATTCCGTCGGGCCGCGCTCTCGTTCATGCGCTGGCAGGCAGAGCGCGGCTTGCTCAATCCCCTCGCCGCCTCGCCTCCCGGGAGCGTCTGGTGGCGGGCGGTCAACGAACGCCTATTGCGGGATGGCTGCGAATCGGTCGCCCTCGCCGGCGGGCTGGCGGGCGAGCCGTCGTCAGAGACCGTCCGTTTGTGGATGGAATTCATCGCGAACCCGACGGGGCGCAACTGGTATCGCGCCCACAACGCCAGCATCGTGGGCGGCTACCTGGAACACAGGGAGCTCGCTGAGCAAGAGAGCGCGCCCGAGCGGTTCTTCATGAACGTCGCCCTCGCTCGTGTCGTCTACGCCCACGCGCTCGTCGGCGCGCCGCGCCTTGCGCTCGGCCGATTCGCGCCCCTTGCCCACGTGCTCGGCGATCCCCGCCTGGGAATGGCGGGGGCGTTCCTCTCGCTCGGGCGCGTGCTGCCCGACCGCTATCCGCTCGAGGAGGATGTCGAGAGCTACCTCGCCGCCGAGCGGCAGCTCGGCCGGCTGCTCGACTACTCGGTGATCCTGCCACGGCTGCAGCGCGTGTACGAGTGGTCTGCCGAAGAGCTGAGCGAACCCGGCATCCTCGAACTTGTTCGAGACGGGAACCCGATCTATGCGTGGCCCTTCGCGGAGCGACAGGTGTGGCGCTCACCGGCCATGCCGTTGTTGGGGCGCGTCCTCGAACGCGCGACCAGACCCCGGTGAGACCGGCCGTTCGGGCGATTTTGCGGCTCAGGCGTCCAGCCCGGCCGCTTTGAGGGCAGCGGCCGTGTCTGTGAAACCGTCGATCCGCGCCACCAGGCCATCCCGAAAGGTGAAGAGAGTTGGAAGCTCGCGGTCGATCTCGATGCCGTCCCTGCCTCGAAAGATCCATCGGTCGATCGCGAGAATCCGGTTGCCCGAGGTCTCGATCCTCTTGTCGGGCTCGATGGTCACGGACTCCCACGCCCCTACGGCGCCCTCGATGAACTCCGTCCATCCCTCGCGGCCGACATATCGCTGGTGCTGGTCAGGCGCCCTGATCCCGGGGTAGAGCTCAACCTCCGGGTGCAGGTATTGGAGAAGCTCCTCGCTGTCGACGGCTGTCTCGTAGACGAGGCGGAGGGTCTCCTGGTTCTCCCGCGACATTCTCCGCCGAGTATCGCCGACGCTGCGCCAAGCAGCAACGGTGGTCGTTTCCAGTCATCACTCATTCCCCGTCACACGACGCTGCTCGCGGGCGATCTGGTCGCGAGACGCAGCGTCTGTGGCCTCGACCCGGCGTGCCACCGCCAGCACCTCGTCGATCTGGCCGGCCGGGATCAGGACAGCGCCGGAGGAGTCGGCGAACACGTACTGGCCGGGGATCACCCCTACGCCATCGACGACCACTGGCACGTTTGCCTGAAACGGCGTTACACGGTCGCCTCCCCAGTGCGTCCCCTCGCCCGAGCAGTAGGCGGCGAAGTCGTAGCGCGCAAGCTCGTCGAAGTCGCGCAGGCGGCCGTCCGTGAGTACCCCTGCGCACCCGCACTCATGGAGCCGCAGCAGCTTGGTGCCCCCGCCCATTGAAGTGTCGGTGTAGCCGTTCGACGCCAGTACGACCACCTTGCCGGCCGGCTCGTCGCCGACCGCCTCGTAGAAGAGGTTGGCGAGGTTGTAGCGCTCGGGGTCGAGCGTGGCGGAGCAGCTTGGGAAGTAGGAGATCGTCACCGCCGGGCCGAACAGGATCCGGCCGGGCGTCGGGCTGACCAAGTCGAGGATGTGGCAGCGGTGGCGGTGCAGGCGGCCCATCGCATCGACAAGGTCGGCGCACTTGAGGCCGGCGACATCCATCAGCCGAGGAGCGTACCGGTGCCCTCGTCGCGCCTGAGTTCCGAGACTCAGCGAGCTGCCTTGCAGCTGAGCTATCGGGTGAGGCCCACTCTGAACCGCCGCTTCTTGTCCGAGGCAACTACTCCGAGAGCCCGGCAACCTCGAGGGCCTCGGCCTCGTTGTCGTAAAGATCAACCTGGTACGCCTTGCCGTCCCGCATGTGGTGAACGAGCCAGTAGTGCGCCTCCACGGGAATGCCGCTCCCCTTCCCTCGCCCTCGGTGCAGGACGCGCACCAGGACCTTCTCGTCTGCGTCCCTGAACTCCTCAGCGACCTGGCTGAACTCCTCGAAGGACTCGGTCCATTCGGTGATGAATCGGATCACGCCGTCTTTCCCCTCGTACCTACCCGCGTCCCCTCGCGGGTGAGCCCACGTGACGATCTCGGGATGGTGATCGTCGAGAAACGCCGCGAAGTCCCCCCGATCAAAGGCCTCGTAGTCCCGGCGGATGATCTCAACGTTCCCCTCCGACATCGCCAGCCCATTATCGCCGGGACAAGCAACCAACCGTAAGGTGAGCGACCGGACTCGAACCGGCGACCACCTGGACTACAACTCTGAGGTTCTGGTTGATCTGGGTTGTTTGGTGCCAGGTTGAGTGGTGCTGAGTTGCTCTGGGCAGTGCGCGACTGTGTGCAGATCTACGCCGCTTCTATGCCCGCCGGAATCTCCGCCCACCGGCCGGCGGCGGCGTCGGAGAGGAGGAGGGCGGCGCCGCCGCCAAGCCGGTTGGGCGTTGATCGGGAACGGTCATCGGCTAAGGCACTGTCGCTACGCTCGGGACATGGGTGGCGATCGACTCCCTGGGCTTGTGCTGCAACACGGCGACAGCGGCCCGCCGGGGATCCTCGGCGAGTGGCTGGAAGCGCGTGGGATCGAACACCAGATCCATCCCACCTGGCGCGACCCGTTGCCGGGGGACCCGGGGGACTACGGCTGGATCGCGACGCTCGGCTCCGAGCACACGCCCGGGGCCCCGGGCGCGCCACCATGGATCGAGGAGGAGATCGAGTTCCTCAGCCGCAGCCTCGAGCTCGGGGTGCCCGTGCTCGGCCTCTGCTTCGGGGGGCAAGTCCTGGCGGTCGCCGCGGGCGGCTCGGTCGAGCCCTCGGTGCCGCCGGAGATCGGCTGGATGGAGATCAAGACCAGCGATCCAGGTCTCGTCCCCCCCGGTCCGTGGCTTCACTACCACTACGACCTGCTTTGCCCGCCGGCCGAGGCCGAGGTCGTCGCATGGTCGGCGGCCGGGCCGGCTGCGTTCACGCTCGACCACTCGCTGGGGCTCCAGTTTCACCCCGAGTCGACATCGGAGATCGCCGCGGAGTGGGCGCGCCAAGACGCCGGGAGGCTGGCGAAGGTCGGCGTCGACCCGTCGGTGCTGAAGGCCGACGGCGCGCGGCCGCGTGCGGCGGCCCTCCGGCTGTTCGACGCTTGGTGGGACTTGGCCAAGGGTGTATCAGGGGCAAGAATGGGTACATTATCCAATGTTGGGAATCCCGAACGCGGCCAACCCACGCGAGCGGAGGAGGATGTAGACGTGAACCCGCAGGCTGACCCGTCGACCAGTAGTGAAGCCGCAACCGCCCGCGAGGGCCTCTCGCCCGCGGTGGGCATCGTCAGGATCACCTACCCCGACCTGCACGGGATCCAGCGGGGCAAGGACGTGCCCGCGTCCGAACTCGAGTGGGCGACCAAGAGCGGGCTCACCTTCTGCCAGGCGGTGATGGGGACCGACCTTGCCCATACCCCCGTGGTGGGTGGCGAGGAGGGCTATCCGGACATGACCGCTCGGCCCGATCTCTCGACGCTGCGCGAGTTGCCATGGGAGCCGGGCGTCGCGTCTTGCCTGGCCGATCTCGAACGGGACGGCAAACCCGAACCGACCGACGTGCGCGGGCTTGTGCGCCGCGCGAGCGAGCAGCTCGGAGAGCTCGGGCTCAGCTCCAAGATCGGGCCGGAGCTCGAGTTCTTCCTGCTCGAACCGGACGACGAGGGCGGGTGGCGCCGCCACGTCGACGCGTTGAGCTCGGTCTACACGGTCGGCCCACAGGTCGATCCGCAGGGCGTGGTCAAGACCCTGCTCGAGGGCTGTGCGGCGCTCGGCCTCGGGGCGATCGCCTCCAACCACGAGTTCATGAACAGCCAGTACGAGATCAACCTGCGCGAGGGCGACCCGCTCGACGCCGCCGATCGGGCCTTCCGGTTCAAGGCCGCCGTCAAGGACTACGCTGCCCAGCGGGGCCTGCTGGCGACCTTCATGGGCAAGCCGTTCAACGACCAGGGAGGGTCCGGCACCCACCTGCACATCTCGCTCGAGCGCGACGGCTCCAACTGCTCGGGCGACGACGACCACGCCACCGGGCTCTCCACCGAGATGCGCCAGTTCGTGGGCGGCGTGCTCGACCACGCGCCCGCGTTGATGGCGTTCCTTAATCCGACGATCAACGCGTACCGGCGGATCCTCCCCGACAGCCTCGCCCCCACTCATGTCAACTGGGGCATCGACAACCGAACGACGTTCGTGCGCGTCCCCCCGGAGGGCGGCGACGCGTGCCGCATCGAGCTGCGAATCGGTGATGGCGCCGCGAACCCGCACCTGGTGATCGCCGCGGCCCTGTTCGCCGGCATCGACGGCCTCCGCCGCGAGCTCGACCCCGGGGAGCCCCTGAGCGGCGACACCTACACGTTGCCCGAAGAAGAGCAGGGCTCGCCGCTCCCCATGAGCCTCGGGGACGCGCTTGACGCGCTCGAGGCCGACGGGACGCTCCGCGACGCGGTCGGCGCAGAGATCGTCGACACCTTCGTGACGATGAAGCGGTTCGAGGTCGACCGGCATCGGCAGCACGTGTCCGAATGGGAACTGACCGAGTACATGCGCCACCTCTGATGGAGCGAGCGCAGGCACCACCTGTGATGGAGCTGGCGGAGGTCGACCTCACCGACCACACCCGCTTCGCCGAGCGGGTCCCGCACGAGATGTTCGAGGTCCTTCGCCGCGAGGACCCGGTGTATTGGCAGGAGGAGGTGGACGGTCGCGGGTTCTGGGCGATCACCCGTCACGCCGACATCACCGCAGTCGCCAAGGACTGGCGCACGTTCTCCTCCGAGCGCGGCGGCACCTCGCTGGAAGATCTTGGGCCGGAAGAGCTCGAAGCCCGCAAGTCGATGCTCGACATGGACCCGCCGCCGCACAACAAGCTGCGCGCGATCGTCAACAAGGACTTCACGCCGCGCGCGGTCAGCATCTTCTCCGAACGCATCCGCGAGCTCTTCGACGGTGTGCTCGACGATGCGCTGGAGAAGGGAGAGGTCGAATTCGTCGCCGACGTCGCCGCGGAGCTGCCGATGCGCGTTTTCGCTGAGATGCTCGGCGCTCCGGAGGCCGACCACAAGCTGCTGGTCGACATCGGCGACCGGATGCTGGGCCAGGACGATCCCGAGTACGCAATCGACCCCGAGGTCGCCGCGGCCAACCGTCATCTGCCGTTCTCGAACCCGGCCGCGCTGGAGATGTTCGAGTACGGGCGCAAGCTGGCGGATGAGCGGCGGAAATCCCCGCGCGACGACATCGTCACCAAGCTGGTCGAGGCCGACATCGACGGGCGCCAGCTGAGCCAGCACGAGTTCGACGTCTACTTCCTGCTGCTCGCTGTAGCCGGCAACGAGACCACCCGACACTCGATCTCACAGGGCGTGCTGGCCCTGATCGAGCACCCGGACCAGCTGCAGCGACTGCGCGACGACCCCGACCTGCTCGAGCCTGCGGCCGACGAGATCCTCCGCTGGGCGACGCCGGTCCACCACTTCCGCCGCACCGCCACCTGCGATGTCGAGCTGGAGGGCAAGCAGATCCGCGAGGACGACAAGCTCGCCACCTGGTACATCTCGGGCAACTACGACGAGGCGGTCTTCGAGCGGCCCTACGAGTTCGACGTCGGACGCGACCCGAACCCGCAGATGACCTTCGGGCCCGGCGGGCCCCACTTCTGCACGGGGGCCCATCTCGCCCGGCTCGAGATCAAGATCGTGTTCACAGAGATGGTCAAGCGGGTGGCGAGCTTCGAGCTCGCCGGCACTCCCGAGCGGCTGCAGTCGAACTTCTTCAACGGGATCAAGCGGATGCCGCTCCGCCTGACGGCGGCCTGAGGCTCAGCCGGGGGGCTCAGGGGGTCCGAGCCCCGAGCTCGCGCAGGGTCTCGAGCGCGAACTCGACGTCCTCGGGCCGGGTGCGGAAGTTGACGAAGCAGACCCGGAGGCAGACCCGCTCGTCGACGACCGCCGAGGCGAGGTAGATGCGCCCGTCCCCCTGAACCACGTCGGCGAGCTCGGCGTTGTGACGGTCTAGCTCCGCCTCGTCGGGCGAGCCATCGGCGGGCCGGTGGCGAAAGCAGACCGTCGACAGGGTGGGCTCGCACATGAGCTCGAACGCGTCGTCGTCGCGGACGGAGTCGGCGAGCGCCCTCGCCAGGGCCATGGTCTGCTCGATCCAGTTGCGAAAGGCGGCCGCCCCATGGGTTCGGAAGGCGAGCCAGAGCTTCAGCGAGCGCAGCGGCCGCGAGTACTCGAGTGTCCGCTCGACCGCGTTGCTGACCGAGTCGCCGCGGCGCATGTACGACTCCTCGTGGCCGAAGGTCGCCTCGAGCACGCCCTCGTGGCGGACGAGGATCAGGCTGCAGCTCTTCTGCAGGCCGAGCCACTTGTGCGCGTCGAGGATCACCGAGTCGGCGCCTTGGAGGCCGGCGAACAGCGAGCCCGCGGTCTCGGTCGTCGCCGCGGGCAGCCCGTAGGCGCCGTCGACGTGAAGCCAGACGCGGTGTCGCTCGCAGACCTCGGCGACCCGGTCGAGGGGATCGACGGCGCCGGTGAGCGTGGTGCCGCCGTTGGCGACCACCGCGATCGGGACCAGGCCGCGGTCGCGATCGGCGGCGAGCGCGCGGTCGAGCTCGCCGACGAGAATCCGGCGCCGATCGTCGAGGCCGATCGAGCGCACGAATGCCGAGCCGATCCCGGCGGCCTCGGCAGCGCGGATCACCGAGTGGTGCGACTCGGCCGAGCAGTAGACGGCTCCCTGACGCCCGGCGAACCCGTCCACGCGGCAGCCGGGCAGGGCGCGCTCGCGGGCGACCAGCAGGCCGGTCAGGTTCGAGACCATGCCGCCGCTGGTGAAGGCGCCCTCGGCGCAGGGATAGCCGACGAACTCCGCCACCCACTCGACCGCCTGGCGCTCGAGCAGGTCGGCGGCGCGGGCGGTGACCGCGAGGTTGACGTCGTACGTGGCCGCGAGCGCGTCGGCGAGCACGCCGACCTCGAGCCCGGTCGAGCCGACGTAGCCGAGGTACAGCGGCCGCGAGGGCGAGTTCGACTCGTCGAGCACCCGGGCGGCGTCGGCGAGCACCGTGGCCGGGTCGTTGGCGTGCTCGGGCAGCGGCGCGGCCAGCCGCTCGAGCAGCTCGGCGTCGATCGCCGGCTCCTCCGGTCGCGGGCGCTCGAACGAGTCCCAGGCATCGGCGATCAGTGCGGTGAGCGCGGCCAGCACCGCCTCGCGATCGGCGAGCGCCGAGTATCCCCTGCCCCGTCCATCGCGTTCGTCTGTCCGCACCCGTCCACCGTACCCAGGCGACAGAATGAGGGTTGCGATGTCCGAAGAGAGCTACGACGCCCTCATCGTTGGTGGCGGCCACAACGGTCTGGTCGCTTCGTTCTATCTCGCCCGGGCCGGTCTCAAGGTCGCGGTTCTTGAGCGGCGGGAGCAGGTTGGAGGCGCGGCCTACACCGAGGAGATCTTCCCCGGTTACCGGATGTCGACGTGCTCATACGTCTGCTGGAACCTCCAGCAGCCCGTGGTCGACGATCTCGAGCTCGAGCGCCACGGCCTCGTCCGACACCCGATCGACCCGCTCCCGGTCCTGCCTCTTCGCGACGGCGAGTACCTTGCATTCTGGGAGGACGAAGCGCGAACCAGGGAGGAGATCGCGCGCGTCAACCCGCGCGACGCCGAGCGGTTCGGCGAATGGCTCGCGCTCTGGGAGCGCGCAGCCGGTCTCGTCCATCCGTTCTTCCTTCGTCAACCGCCGACGATGGACGAGATCCGGGCGCATGCGGCTGAGATAGGCGAGGTGGAGCTACTCGACCGGCTGCTCGAGTCGTCGATCGCTGAGCTTGCCGGTGAGTACTTCGAGGACCAGCGCATCGGCGCCGCGCTGGTGCTGATCTGCGATATCGGCGATCCGTTCGCACCGGGCAGCGCCTGGTCGGAAGCGTGGTGGCATACCAACGAGCCCAACGGCTCGGTCCCTTCGGTCGTCGTCGGTGGCATGGGCGCCATCACCCAGGCGATGGCGCGCGCGGCCGCCGAGCAGGGTGCGGAGATACGAACCGAGACCGAGGTCGAGCAGATCCGCGTCGAGAATGGCCGAGCGACCGGCGTGCGCCTCGCGAACGGTGAAGAGCTTTCGGCCCACTTGGTCGTGTCCAATGCTGATCCAAAGAGGACGTTCCTCACCCTGCTCGCCGAGGACGCGATCGAAGCATCCTTCCGCGATCAGATCGCGGGCCTGTCGACGAAGGCGGCCTGTTTGAAGTTTCACGCCGTCCTAGGCGAGCCGCTGGACCTCTCCCCCTACCTGGGCGAAGGCCATGATCCGCGGTACTCGACCTACGTCACCCTCGCGCCGGACGGCTTCGAGACCTACAGCCGTGCCTGGCGTCAGGCCCAGGCAGGCGAGATCCCCGATCAGCCCGTCTGCCACATCCAGGTGCCGACCGCCTACGACTCGACGTTGACCGACCGCGACGGCGAGATCGTCTCGATCTGGACCCTCTACGCGCCGAGCCGGCCAGCGCAGGGCAGCTGGGACGATCGGCGCGAGGAGACCGCCGAGAACCTGATCGACTACGTCGCGACTTTCGTCCCGAACTTCCGCTCGGCGATGAACCAGTGGGAGCTGTTCACTCCACTCGACATCGAGCGGCGGGTCGGGCTCACCGACGGCTGCATCCGTCACATCGACATGATCCCGGGACAGCTCTACGGCGACCGACCCCTGCCGGGCGCCGGGTATTCCACTCCGATCGCGGGCCTCTGGCTCTGCGGGGTCGGCACGCACCCGGGCGGAGAGGTGACCGGCGCCCCCGGCCACAACGCGGCGCACGCGATCCTCGCGCACCTGGATCGCCGCTAGCCCACCTCGTCCCGGGCGCCTCCGCACGCGGACGACCCATCAACCTCCCGCGATCAGACCAACGCCGACGAACGCCGCCGCCAGGGCAAGGACCTGCACCCGCCGCAGGGACTCCTGCGTGAGCCAAACCGCGAGCAGCACGGTGACCAGCGGGTAGAGGGAGGACACCGTCGCCGTCAGGCTCAGGTCCCCGGCCGAGACGGCCGCCGTGGAGAACGCCCAGGCTCCGAAACTGAGCCCACCCAGAGCCGCGATCTGCATGCGATCGATTCGGGCAGGCAGGGGTGTCCGCCTGACGAGCACCGGGACGGCGAGAGCCAGTCCGGCCGCGAGCTGGCCCACGAACAGGAACCAGGTCCCCTGCCCTGTCTGCACGCCTTCCGCCGCGAGGTAGTAGACCCCCAACCCGAGCGCCCCTACTATCGCGAGCCCGATCGCGGTGGCACGCTCCTTGCGTTCACGGGCGACGTGCGCGGGTTCATCAGACAGCGCCACGGCCGTCAACATGCCGGCGATCGCCAGGACGATGCCGACGCCCTGTGCTGCACTCGGCTGATCGCCCATGGCGATGCCGGCAAGCACGGGGATGATCACGCCGGCCGCCGAAATCGGTGCGACGACGCTCATCGGTCCGATCGCCAGGGCCCGATACAGCGCTGTGAGCCCGACCGCCGTGGCGGTCGCGGCAGCGATGCCGAGCAGGAGAGTTCGCCCGTCCAGTGCGGGCGCCTTGGTTATCACCAGCGTCACACCCGCGGCGAACGCCCCCACGAACAGCATTCCCGCGACGACGACCAACACCGGCACTCGCCGGGACTGCAACCCGGCGCCGAAGTCGGCGACGCCCCAGAACAGCGCAGCCACCACCGAAAGGGCGATCGCGCTGATCGAAGGCTCCTAACCCCGTACGGCGGGGGCGCGCCCCGGCGAAGTCAGAATGCGGTGGTCCCCACGTCGACGACCGTGCTGCCCCCGTCCACCGTGAGCACGGCGCCGGTCATGAAGCTGGCGTCACGGGACGCAAGGAACGCCACCGTGGAGGCGATCTCCTCAGGCTCGGCCGGTCGCCCCGCTGGAGTGTGCTCCACTGCCGCGGCGTACGCGCCCTCCCGATCGGTGCCGATCGCCTCCCCGAGTTCGTCCATCTCCATATCGGCCATCGGGGTTCGCACCCAGCCGGGGCAGACCGCGTTGACCCGGATCTCGGGCCCCCAGTCGATCGCCACCTGCTTCGTGAGCATGACCAGGCCGGCCTTTGCGACGCAGTAGGCGACCGACTCTGGGGCCGCCAGCAGGCCGGCGACCGAGCTGACGTTGACCACCGACCCGCCGTCCGACGCGCGCAGGGACTCGAACGCGGCACGCATGACCAGAAACGGGCCGTGAAGATTGACCTCGAGGGTGCGGCGCCAGGTCTCGGGTTCGATCTCAGCAATGGACCCGGTGCCCGTGGTCCCGGCGTTGTTCACGACCAGGTCCAGGCGGCCTCCGCCGTGTGAGGTGGCCGCCTCCACGGCCCGGAGGACGGAAGGCTCGTCGGAGACGTCCGCGCTGACGACCGTGGCGCTACCGGGCGGCAGCCGCCCGGCGACCTCCTCGAGCAGCTCCTGGCGTCTGCCGATGAGCGTGACCCGAGCGCCTTCCTCCGCGAGCCTGAGAGCGACGGCGGCTCCTATGCCGGTGCCCGCACCGGTCACCAGCGCGGAGCGCCTCTCCATCCTGGCGGCCGCCATCAGACGGCGGCTCCAGTGGCTGACCACGCTGCCCGGGCCGCCTCGATGCCGCCGTTCCGATCGACCGCCTCGCCGACGCGGGCCACCGCCTCGCGGCAGAGCTCTCCCCACTGGGCGGCGTCGTCGATGAACTGGTTCGGCTTGAAGCAGAAAGACGAGAAGCCCCGCGCGAGCTGGCGTGGCACGGCGTCCTCGACCGCCTCCGCGAGGTCAGCGGTCGATTCGTCGTCCGGGAAGGTGCCCCGCAGGCCTCCGACCAGCTCGATCTCGCTCGGGTCGCGCCCGGCGGCGCGCAGCCCGTCGGCCAGCAGCGCGAGACCCTCGTCGGCGATCGTCCCCAGCGGGTTGAAGCCGCTGCCGTACGCGGCCATCCGGCGCACCAGCGCCGGATGGACCGACCCGCCCCCGAACCAGAGCCGGGGCCCCTCGGGCCTGAATGCCGCCGGCTCCAGCCAGACGTCGTCGAAGCGAAAGAACTCACCCGAGAAGCTCAGCGGCGACTCACGCCAGGCCGCCTCCCAGACCGCGAGCTGCTCGTCGAGGATGCGGCCGCGTCGGCGAAAGTCGACGCCCAAAGCGTCGTACTCCTGCTCGTGCCAGCCGACCGAGGGAAGCACCACCAGCCTGCCCGCCGAGAGCAGGTCGAGGGTTCCCAGCTCCCTGGCCAGAAGCAGGGGATGCCGCAGGGGCGCGAGGATCGCGCCCGCCACCAGCCTCAGGCGCTCCGTGGCAGCGGCGATCGCGCCCAGCAGCACGATCGAGCTCGGCCAGGGCGTTGCGGGGTCCTGGTTGCCCGGCAGGGCGTAATCGCGCGGATTGCTCATGAGCCCGTCGGCGGCAGCGGCCGCTCCCAGCACCACGTGCTCGCTGAGCATGACGGCGTCGACGCCGGCCTCCTCCGCTTCCTTGGCGAGGCCGACGAGGGCCAACGGGTCCCGCTCGGAAACGAGGTTCCAGTTCTCGGTCAGGACCAGCACCAACCGCGGCCCCTCAGCCACGTCAATCCTCCCGAGGCAGGACGATCGCCGCGTCGCCGGCCCAGCCGATGGCGACTGAGGTCCCGATCTCGATCGGGTGCTCCGGCGTGGCGGGCACCTCGGCCTTGACGAGCTCCTCGATCCCGGCCACCTCGAGCTGGTACGAGAAGGCGGTGCCGCGATACGCAACGTCCCGGACGACCGCGCCCATCGCGTTCTTGCCCGGCTCCCCGGACTCGACCGTCACGCTCTCGGGCCGCAGCACAAGCCACGCTGGGCCCGTCGGCGCATCGGCGCTGACGGGCATGGCGGATCCGGCGAGTTTCGCGGAGCGAGTCCGGCCCTTGCCATCGACCTCGCAGGCCAGCACGTTGGCGTTGCCCACGAACCCAGCCGCATAGGGGGTGGCCGGGCGGCGGTAGATCGTCGTCGGGTCGGCCAGCTGGTCGATCCGGCCGTGCTCGAAGACCGCGATCCGATCGGACAGCGCCAGGGCCTCGCGCTGGTCGTGCGTGACGTAGACCCACGTGGCCCCGGTCTCGCGGTGGACCCGTCGCAGCTCGCCCTCCATCTCCAGCCGGATCTTCAGGTCGAGGGCGCTGAGCGGCTCGTCGAGCAGCAGCACCTGCGGGCGCTTCACCAGCGCGCGCGCCAGGGCAACCCTCTGCATCTGGCCGCCGGACAGCTCGCTCGAGCGCCGCCGCTCATAACCCGGCATGCGCACGAGGTCCAGCGCCCAGGCGACGCGCTCCTCCACCTCGGGCTTCGGCAACCGGTCGACCCTGAGGCCGAAGGCGACGTTCTCGAACACGTCGAGGTGGGGAAACAGCGTGGGACGCTGGAAGACCATGTTCACCGGCCGCCGGTGGGCGCTGACTGTGGCCATCTCGCGCCCCCCGATCGCGATCGTCCCCTCGGTGGGCTCGATGAACCCGGCGATCACGCGCAGAAGGGTCGTCTTGCCGCACCCGGAGGGGCCGAGGAAGGTCACGAACTCGCCGGCCGGGATCTCCAGGTCCACGTCACGCAGGACCGTCTGGCTACCGAACGCGTGAGTCACGCCCCGGACCTCCAGCCCGCCTTCAGCGCGTTGCTCACTCACAGTTGGACTCCAATCGTCTCGGCACTCCGATCGTTTCGAGCCGCGCGCAGGGTCGCGACCGCGGCCACCACCCAGACGAGCATCGTGATGGCCAGCAATATCGTCGATGCCACGTTGATTCCCGGATCGACCGTTCGGCGCAGGCGGCCGAAGATGTAGACGGGAAGCGTCTGCTCGTTGCCGATCACCAGGAACGTGATTAGGAACTCGTCGAACGACAGCATGAACGCGAGCGCGGCCGCCCCGGCCAGGACCGGCGCGATCTGGGGAAGCGTCACCCGCTTGAACACCGTCCACGGAGGCGCACCCAGGTCGCGTGCCACCTCTTCGATCGAGAGGTCGAGCCGATCGAGCGCCATCCGCATGAGGATGAAGACGAACGGGAAGGCGAACACGACGTGCCCGATCAGCACCGTCAGCAGCGACGGCTCGAACTGGATGCGCGCGAGAAAGGTCAGCAGCGCGGCGCCGATGAAGAGGCCGGGCAGCAGCACCGGCGCGATGAAGAGGAACTGGAGCGGACCGCGGAGTCGCGACCTGCTGCGCGTGACCCCGTAGGCCGCCGGGGTTCCCAGCAGCACCGTCAGGACGGCCGTCGCGACCCCGAGGATGAGGCTGTTGACGAACGCTTCGGAGAAGGTGGTGTCGTTGAACACCGAGTCGTACCAGCGCGTGGACAGACCCTCGAACGGGAAGGTCAGGCCGCCGCCTGCATGGAACGAGAAGAGGACGACGATCGCGAGGGGGGCGAAGAGGAACACCAGCGTGAGCGCCACCACGACCCCGGATGCGATTCCGCGGCGTTGCATCACGTCCCCCACTCGACGCGGCGCACACCCATCAGCTTCATTCCGAGCAGGAGCAGGCCCTGGATCGCCAGGTATGCGATCACGACGACGATCGCCAGCGCGGCGCCCAGCGGATAGTCGCCCTGGGCCTTGAAGTAGTTCTGGATCTGCACGCCGACCATCGAGCTCTCGGGCCCGCCCAGGAACTGCGGGGTCACGTAGTCGGCCGAGGCGACGACGAAGCAGAGCATGAACGCGGCCATCGCCGGGACCGCGATCAGCGGCGCGATCACCCGCCGCCAGCGCTCGATTGCGCCCGCGCCGAGATCCTCGGAGGCCTCGAAGTAGCGCTCCTCGAGCGGCCGGAACCCGGCGTAGAGGATGAGGATCACGAACGGGAGCAGGATGTGGACGATCGCGACGACCACCGCGAACCGGCTGAACACGAGAAATCCGAGCGGCTGGTCGATCACACCGAGGGACTCGAGCGCCGTGTTGATCACTCCCTCGCTGCCCAGCATCGTCCGCCAGGCGTAGATGCGGACGAGGTAGGAGGCGAACAGCGCGGCGATCACGAGCAGCAGGATCAGGCTCTGAAACCGGCCCGCGTGGTAGCGAACCCAGTACGCGAACGGGATGCCGATCATCAGGCAGACGACCGCGACGAGCAGACCGACGATCGCGGAGTTGATCAGGAGATCGTCGGTGCTGGGCGCCTGAAAGACATCGACGTAGTTCTGGAGGGTGAACGGTGTCTCCGCGCTGAACGAGAAGGTCGCTCCCGTCAGGAGGCTGTAGACGAGGAATACGGCAACCGGGACCGCAAAGAAGACCAGCAACCCGAGCGCCGCCGGCACAGTCAGCGCCAGCGATCGAGAGGCCGAGCCGCGTGGCGACTCGGCCACCACCGGCGGTCCTGGGTCTAGCTCGTCAGCTGAGTGAAGCGCTCGATCCACTCGCCCTGGGTAACGTACTCGTCGGATTCCAGGGGCGCGAGGATCTGCAGCGGCGCGTCCTCAAGGATCGTGTCGAGGTCATCGGTCGGATACAGGCGCCGGTCCGCCGGCAGGAGCTCCTCAGCCCCTTCCACGACGACTCCCCCGGCGAACCCCTCGGAGATCGCCGCGTTGGTCTTCGGGTCCAGGGTCTGGTTGATGAACGCGTATGCCGAGTCCGCGTTGTCGGCCCCGGCAGGGATGCCGTAGCCGTCCGTGAACGACATGTTGCCGCCCTTGATGTCGACCACGTCCGTCACGGAAGCGCCCGCGCCCCCGGCGCCGTTGGCGAACAGCGTGAACTGGGGCGTGCCCAGGAATACCGCGATGACCTCACCGGACGCGATCTGGGTGACGATGTCCCCCGGGGAGGCGGCGACCGACTTCGACTGGTCGAGGAACTGCTGGAACAGGTCCGCGAGCTCGTCGATTCGGTCCTTGGGCACCTGGCCCTGCTCGATGTCGAGCATGTCGGAGAGGACGCCGAAGGCGGCGTTCGGCTCGGCCCAGGTGAGGATCTTGTCCTTGAACTCCGGCTCGAGCAGGCCCCGGTACTCGGTCGGTGGATCGGTGACCTCGTCGCTGTTGTGCATCAGGGAGAAGGCCTGGAAGAAGGCCGGCACGAACAGCCGCTCCCCGTCCTCGATCCACTGGGGGTTGTCCTCCTGCCAGCGGGGCAGTAGCCCATCGAGATTCGGGAGCTTCCCGGTGTCGAGCGGCTGCAGGATGTCCGCGGTCTGCAGGCGCTCGGTGACGATCGACGTGTACGCGAGCAGGTCGGTGCCGGTGCTGGACTGCAACCTGGGCGTGATGTCGTCGAGGGTCGGCGTATAGGCCGCCTTCACCCTGGCCCCGCTGGACTTCAGGAACGCCTGCATCTGGGGCACGGCCGCGAGATCCTCGCCCTCCCAGCCGAAGAAGTCGATCGTTCCACTGGCGGTCGGGGCCTCCCCTGAGGCGGCGGTCGTCGTGGTCGATCCGTTGTCGTCGCCGCACGCGGCGAGGATTCCCGGGATCGTGAGCCCGGCGAAGGCACCTGCGCCGTAGCGCAAGGCGCGCCGACGGGTCAAACCGACGTCCATCAACTCGATCAACGATCCGGGACCTTGCGGGTCTGATTTCACGACTCCTCCTCCTCGCGGCGCATCGGATTTCTCGCCAGGGTCGACTGAACGCTCCCCT
>CAWABY010000009.1:0-120858 GCA_963780395.1 uncultured Solirubrobacterales bacterium | reverse complement strand
CGAGTCGGGCCCCCGGTGCTTCATCGCCTGGAGCATCGCGGTCATGTCGCGCCCGACCTGGCGCTCGCCGCCGCCGTTGCGGTAGATGATCCCGGCGATCCCGCACATGGCCTAAGCCGCCTTCCTCGGTGTCGCTGGTCTCACGGAAGGACCTCGAGGTACTCGTCGCGCTCCCAGTCGGTGACCGCCGCCAAGTAGCGCTCCCACTCGTCGCGCTTGTAGTGCTTGAAGACCCCGTACAGGCGGCCAGGCATCGCCCCCTTGATCAGGTCGTCCTTGTCGAGCGCTTCGAGCGCGGCCCCGAGCGACTCGGGCACGCGCTCCAGCTCGACGCCCTCCTGCAGGAGGTCGTAGGTGTTGCCCTCCTGGGGCGGGCCCGGATCGACCTCGCGCTCGAGGCCGTCGAGGCCGGCCTTGAGCAGCGCCGCGATCGTCAGGTACGGGTTGCACGATGAGTCCACGCCGCGGTACTCGAAGCGACCGCCGCCGGCAACCCGCACGGTGCAGGTGCGGTTCTGCCAGCCCCAGTTCTTGTAGACCGGCGCCCAGAACCCGAAGTCCCACATGCGGCAGTAGGAGTTGACGCTGGGGTTGCCGACGCACATCAGTGCGCCGAAGTGATCGAGCAGGCCGCCGAGGAAGTGGCGGCCCTTGTCGGAGAGCTGCGCCACGCCGTCTGGATCGTGGAAGACGTTGTTCCCCTTCTCGTCGATCAGCGTGAAGTGATGGTGGTGCCCGTTGGCCGAAACGCCCGTGAACGGCTTCGGCATGAACGAAGCGAGCAGGCCGTGCTTGCGGGCGACCGCCGCGCAGATCTGCCGGTAGGTGGTGATGTTGTCGGCCGTTGTCACCGGACGGTCGAAGCGGAAGTTGAGCTCGAGCTGGCCCGGCGCGTCCTCGTGGTCGCCGTAGCTCATGTCGAGGCCCAGCTTCTGGCCGTAGTCGACGACGTCGAGCAGCACCGGACGGAGCTCCTCGAACATATGGATGTGGTAGCAGTAGGGCTTGGTGACGCCCTCGGCGGTCCCGTCCTCGTCCCGCTTCATCCACATCATCTCGGGCTCGATCCCGATCACGAAGTTGAGGCCGAGCTCCTTCTCGAATTCCGAGACGACGCGCTTCAGGTTCTGGCGCGGGTCGGCGTCCAGCAGCTGGCCGGTCTCGGTGTCGTAGCAGTCGCAGAAAACACGAGCGACGCTCTCGTCCCACGGGAGGACCTCGAAGGTGTCGAGGTCGGCGATCGCCGCCAGCTCGGACTCCTCGGGCCCGAAGCCGATGTAATCGCCCTGCAGGTCGGTGAAGAGGTTGGCGGTGGCGCCGTAGACCAGCTGATAGCCCTTTTCGGCGACCTGCGGGAAGAAGGACGCGACCACGCCCTTGCCCATCACGCGCCCGGTGATCGAGACCTGTTGGAAGAAGACGTACTTGATCCCCTCGTCCTCGATCCGCTTGGTGATCTCCTGGATCTTCTCGGCGCGCCCCTTCTGGGTTCGCGCTTCCTCCAGCGTCGCGGGCGGCATCTCGGCCTTCGGGGTCTTCAGGACCGTCTTGATGGTCCCCCCCATCTCCTTTGCGGGCACTCTGGGGCTCCTTTCCGCCCGGCCCTACCCGGGCGCTCCTCGTCCTCCGCGGCGAGCCGCCAGGAAGGCGCCGCCGCCTATCCGACGCCCACTATATGTGACTGAACAATTTTGTACAAACGCTTGATTCGGGTGGGGCCGGGCTAGGTTGAGGCCAGGTCAAGCCAGTTCTCGAACAGCCGCCGCGCGCCGGGGCGCAGCTCGGGGGCGCGCCTGGAGACCTCGGCCAGGAAGGCGGCGCCGCGCTCCTCCCCCAGAGTCCCTGCCAGCGACTCGCGGTAGGCCGGCACCTTGGCCCACTCGCGCGCCATCTCGGGCGTCACCTCCAGGTGGAACTGGATCCCGAATGCCGCCTCGCCCGCCTGGAAGGCCTGGTGCGGAGCCGCCGGCGAGCTCGCCAGCAGCGTCGCCCCCCTCGGCAGCTCGAAGGTGTCGCCGTGCCACTGCAGCGAGACGAGCGGCTCGGGCATGCCGGCGAACAGCGGATGCGCGCGCCCCTCGACCGTCAGCTTTACCGGCAGCAGACCAACCTCCGCCTGCTCCATCGCCTTTACCTCGGCGCCGAGCGCGGAGGCGAGTAGCTGCACGCCGAGGCACACGCCCATGAAGGGGCGGCCGTCCTCGACCGCCTCGCGAATCAGCGCCTTCTCGGCTGAGAGCCAGGGGTGGCCTGCCTCCTCGTAGGCGCCCATCGGCCCGCCCATCGCCAACACCGCGTCGAACTCCCGCCAGTCGGGCAGCGCCTCGCCCTCGTCGAGCTCGACAGGGACCGCCTCCACGTCCCGCTCGTCCATCACATCGGAGAAGACACCGGGGTGCTCACAGGCGATGTGCTGGAGCACGAGAACGCGCAACGCCCTACTCCTCTCCCTGGCCCTGGGGCCCCTGTCCCTGCTCCTCGATCTTCTTCAGCACCGCCTCGTCCTCGTCCCGCCTCGCCGCCTCGGTTTTCGCCGCCTTCGTGTCCTCCTCGCTCTGCTCCTGGATCTTGGCCACCTCGCCGGTGCGTGCGTCGATCTCGACCACTGTCAGCTCCTCGAACAGGTCGGGGCGATCGCCGTCGAACCCGATCGGAATCGAGAGCGAGACGAACCAGAACGCCTGGCGGTTGATCCCCTGGCGCAGCAGGCGGACCTGGACGTAGGTCGGGTCGAAATCGACCTGCTCCTCGGCGGTTGCGACCGCCTGATCCTCGGTGACCCGCACCTGTCGGTCCTGGCAGCCCTTGGCCACGAAGAAGGCGAGCGCCAACACCCCGAGCAGCACGGCGACACGCGGCCAGGTCGGCTTTCTGTCATCGGCGGTCCCCGACTTCAGAGCGAAGCCCGAGTCGCCCCAGGAAGGCGTCACGCCCGTATGTCTATCGGACCGCCGCTAAACGGTGGGACGGAACTCGTTCCCGATGTCGGTTCCGAGAACCACGATCAGCACAACGATCACGCAGATGATCGAAAACGCGAGCATCCCGATCTCGAAGCCCCTGACGTGGGTCTGCTCCGGTGGGAACTTGATCTGCTTGCCGGCCATCTGCTACCGCCTCACTTTCCTGCCGCCGTTGGCGACGTAGGTCTTCAGCCGGGTGTTCTCGTACGCGACCCAGCCGAGCAGCGCGATCACCATGAAGGCCATGCCGACGATGGTGAGGATGATGTAGGCGCTTTCGCCGCCCACGCCTTCCTCGCCGTAGGTCGAGCCGGGGCCGAAGGTCATGAACCCGGCGCATGGCGACTCCTCGCTGAAATAGTTGTCGCCGGCGACGAAATCCAGGGAGTCCTCGCCCGCTGCAGTGACGCTCGCCTCGTCGGTGCCGTCAACCTCACCGCTGATCACACAGTCCGGAGCGCTGTCGATTATCGCTGGCATTCGTCCTCCTTTCGTCTCGCGCTGGGGGTCACAGTCTCACCAGGTCCTTGACGGCGTTGGCTTGCACCGCAGTCGCCGGGACCCTGGTCCCGTCGGGCTCGATCACGAGGTCCTCCGCGTGCGCGAACTCGGGCACGTGGATGTCCTCGCGGTACTCAGCCTGGTCGAGACCGTCGACCTCGACCTCCGGCGGCACGCGCAGCAGATTCAGCATCTTCAGGATCTTTGCGGCGATCCAGCCGGACAGGAACCCAAGCGGCACGAACACGGCGACCCCGAGCAGCTGTCCCCATATAGAGCTGTCGACGTTGTTCAGGCCCGTCGGATAGCCCGCTGCGAAAACGCCGACCCAGATCACGCCCATGAACCCCGCGAAGCCGTGGACCGAGACCGCGCCGACCACGTCGTCGACGCGCATCTTCTGCTCCATCCAGTTGCCCACGTAGACCGTGAGCCCGCCGGTCACCGCGGCGAGCAGGTACCCCAGCGTCGGCGCGTACACGTCCGCGCCCGCCGAGACGCCGATCACGCCGGCGAGGCCTCCCGAGACGGTCCAGAACGGGTCACCGCGGCTGGTGAAGTAGGCCCCGGTGAACCCTCCGGCGAACCCGAAGGTGATGATCATCGCGATCGATCCCAGGGTGGTCGGGCTCAGGTAGATGTTCGCCCAGCCCGGCACGGTGGTCGAGACGATCACCAGGCAGGCCGCGTAGAAGCCGTAGAAGCCGGTGAAGATGAGCATCAGGCCCATCAAAGTCATGTGGATGTTGTGAGGTCTGAAGGTTCTGGCCAGACCCTCCTTCGTGTATTTCCCGATCCGCGGCCCCAGGTTGAAGAGCACGCCGAGCGTGAAGGCGCCCGAGACGCCGTGCACGACTCCGGAGGCGATCGAGTCGTGGAACCCGAACCGCATCGTCATCCAGCCGCCGGCGCTCCAGCCCCAGGCGGCGTCCAGGATCCAGACGACCGAGCCCAGCAGCACGGCGAGGACCAGATAGGCCGAAAGCCTGACGCGCTCCAACAGCGCCCCCGACATGATCGATGCCGTCGTCCAAGAGAACAGCAGGAAAGCGAGGAAAAAGACCAGGTTGATGTTGTTCGTGAAGTTCGGGCCGAACGTGTCCGACCATGGGATTCCGCCTTGACAAGCCACGCTCGTGAAGTCCGAGCTGTTCGGGCCGATCGGCAGGCCGGGCTGGTTGCAGTTGTAGATCCACCAGCCGAAGTAGTAGAAGCTCGGCGTCACGACTGCGATCGTGAGGATGTTCTTCATCGCCGTGGCGAGCGCGTTCTTGCGGCGCGCGACGCCCGTCTCGTAGGTCATGAAACCGACGTGGATCAGCCACATCAGCACGACCGTGAAGAAGTAGAACTGCTCACCGAGGATCACGCTGTCGAGCGTGAGGCTCTCGACGGGAGCGGCCTCCTCCAAGGCTTCGACCTGGGCAACGAGAGCTTCGATCATCCTCGTACCTCTCCCTCTTTCCTCGCCCGAACGGGCAGTGGACACTCACGGCACGAACGTCACAAGCGCCAGCGGGCGCAACATATCCGCCACCGCGCCGCGCGCGCAATAGCCAATCGCCACATATTTCGGGCCGTGTGAGAGTAGGGTCCGCACATACTGTTCGCGGGCCCCGCGGCTAGGATCCCGCCGCCCGCACCGAGGAGAGGAGGTTGCATTGGGTCCGGCATCCATAGCTGAGCTCGAGCACGACGACGCGCTGCGGAGCGCGCGGCGCGAGAACGAGACGCTGTATGCGGTGATCAAGACCGTCTCCTCGTCACTCGACCTGGACCGGGTGCTGCGCGGGATCGTCGACATCGCCACCGACGCCACCGGTTGCCATGCCTGCTTCATCTACTTCCTTGAGGGTGAGCGCCTGGTCATGAGGGCGGCCTCTCCCCAGTACAGGCAGCTCCTCGGCAAGGTCGATCTCGGGCTGGACGAGGGGCTCGCGGGCTGGGTCGCCCGCAACAAGACCCCGGAGTTCATCCCCGAGAACGCGATGGCCGACCAGCGCATGAAGTACGTGCCTGAGCTGGAGGAGGAGCGCTTCCAGTCGATGGTGGCGGTCCCGATCCTCGACAAGGCCGGCGAGGTGATGGGTGTGGCCGTGCTGCACACCGCGGCACCTCGCGAGTTCGACGACGAGGTCCTCAACTTCCTCGTGCACACCGCCTCGCTGGTGGCTGGCGCGATCGAGAACGCGCAGCTCTACGAGGAGACGCGCCGCCGCGTTCAGGCGCTGACGACCCTGACCCAGCTGAGCCAGGCGCTGGCGGCGGTGACGGTGCTCGAGGACCTCTACATCGCCGTCACGCGGGGGGCCCGCGAGCTGCTGGGCGCCGACGCCTGCCAGATCTACCGCCTCGACGCCGAGGCCGACGAGCTCGTCCTCGCGGGCTCGGAGCCAAAGGACGCCGCCAGGCCCAGCCCGCGTCCGGGCGGCGCCGCCTTGGTGCTGGACCTGATGCGGCGCGCCAGCGGTCGCAGCCGGGGCGGCCGGGGCCGGCTCGCCAACACGTTGTGGCCCGACCTCGACGACAGCGAGTTGGTGGTGGCCCCGCTGGTTGCGGGCGACGAGCAGCTCGGCATCCTCTGCTGCATCGCCCACGACCGCGAGTTCGGCCCCGACGACGCCGAGCTGCTTGGAGCGGTCGCGCACCAGACTTCGGTCGGGCTGAAGAAAGCCGAGCTGATCGAGCGCCTGACGGCCGAGAACACCGTCAAGGACATGTTCGACGCGCTCGCCGCGGGCTCGGTCGACGCGGCTGAAGCGAAGGCGATGGAGGCCGGTTTCGACCTTGGCCAGCCTCACCTGTTCCTGCACGTGGAGCGGGTCTCGGAGGCGCCCGAGGGCAGCCCAGTGTTCTCCGAGCTCGCCCCGGCAATGGAGGTGCAGCTCCGCCGCCTTGGGCCTCGCGCCCTGTTCGATTCGCGGCCCGACCGGCTGCGCGGGCTGGCGCCCCTGCCGAGCGGCAAGGACAACGGCGTTGAGCGGCTGCGCGCGGCCTGTGAGCCGCTGGGCCGCGATCAGGACTTGGTCATCGGGCTCAGTGAGGTCGACCGCGGCGCGGCCAGCGCACGGCGTCGCATGCGCGAGGCGGCCGACGCTGCGCGAATCGGCAGCTCGCTCGTGGCCGAGGGCGGCGCGGTCTCATACGAGCAGCTCGGTGCCTACCGCTACCTCGTGCACCTGGAGCTGGACGACGCGCCTCGCGACCGCTACCGCCAGTCGGTCGAGAAGCTGATCGACTACGACCGCCGCCGAGGGGCGCGTCTGGTCGAGACGCTCGAGCAGTACCTCTCGGACCGAGGCAGCGTCACCACCAGTGCTCGCGCTCTGTACGTGCACCCCAACACCGTGCGCCAGCGGCTCGATCGCATCGAGCGGGTCGCCTCACTCGATCTCTCCAGCGAGGACCTGCTGTCGCTGGAGCTGGCGCTGAAGCTCGTCCGCCTGCACCGCGTCAGGGCCAAGCAGGACTAGCCGCGAGTGTTTCGCCTACGCGTGGCGGGTCCGCCTCCGCCGGTACAGCAGCCAGGCCCAGAAGATCGCGAGGCCGATCACGTTCAGCAGCAGCACGAACAGCACCCACCATGCTTTCCAGATGAACGGCAGGTCCTGCTCCTTCCACAGCTCGTAGCCCGTGAGGTAGCACATGATCAGCAGCGTCACGACCAGGATCGGCGGCGCCGCACCGGTGATCAGGAACAGGAGCATCGCGGCGGGGATCGTATAGGCGGGTTGGAACCGTGACCATCCGGGCCAAGCTCTACGCCGCGATCGTGCTCACCATCCTCGGGCCGCTGGCGACCACCGCGGTGGCGCTGCAGGGGATGTCGCAGCTCGGCGACAGTTTCGACGAGGTTCGCGAGGCCGCCCAGGACGAGTCGCTGGCCCGCGAGATCAAGTTCAGCGTCACCGACATGAACGGCTGGCAGACGGCCTACGGCTACGACGGCGTCCCCGACACGCGCTTTCGGCCGCTGTTTGTGAACTCCGCGAACAAGTTGGAGGAGGAGCTGACCGAGGCCGAGGGGACGTTCACGGGGACCGAGGAGCGGGCGCTGGTGAGCCAGCTGCGCGCGGAGTTCGACGCCTTCATGAAGCTCGACGCCGTCGCCTGGCGCGAGCTGCAGGCGGGCAACGACGCCGAGGTGAAGCGGATCCTGCTCGGGCCGGAGCTTCGCCGCTTCGAGGCCGCCGCGGGCAGCGCCGAGAGCCTCGCGACCGTTGAGGCCGATCGCGCCGATGCCGCCGACGCGGCCTTCGACGAGGACCGCGACTCGGCCCGAAAGCGGCTGATCGCCGTCGCGCTGGGGGCAGGGATGGTGATCATCCTGCTCCTGGTGACGGCTCAGGATGTGGCCCGCATGGCGCTGGAGGGCGAACGCAGGACCAGGGGACGCCCCTCGAGTGAAGGGGAGAACGACGAGCGCTCATGACCGAAGACGTACTCCTGACGTTGAGCCTGCTGCTCAGCGCGGCGCTCGCGGCACGCTTCGTCGCGAGCCTGATCCGCGTGCCCGAGATGCTGGTGCTGCTGGGGTTCGGAGCGCTGCTGGGCCCACCCGCGCTCGACGTCATCGACGTCCCGCTTGAGTCCTTCGGCGCACAGCTGATCTTCACGCTTGGCGTCTCGCTGATCCTCTTCTATGGGGGGCTGAACCTGTCGCTGCCCGTGCTGCGCCGGGTCTGGGTGGGGTTGACCATGCTGGCCCTGCCGGGGGTGGTACTGACCGCGGCCGTCACCGGCGCCGTCGCCCACCTCGTCTTCGACCTCGACTGGACGGCTGCGCTGCTGATGGGGGCCGTGCTCGCTCCCACCGACCCGGCCATCCTGATCCCGCTCTTCATCCGCTCGCGGCTGCGACCGAAGATCGCTCAGACGGTGGTCGCCGAGTCGGCCCTGAACGACCCTACGGGGGCCGTGTTGGCGCTGGCCTTCGCCGGCGTGCTGATCACCGGCGACAGCTCGCTGGCGACCCCGGTCGAGGAGTTCGTGGTCGACCTCGCGATCAGCACCGTGCTCGGCATCGTCGCAGGGGTGCTGCTGGCGGCGACGATCTCCAGCAACCGGGCCGGCATCTGGCGGGAGTCCTCGGCGGCGGCCGTGCTGATGGTGGTCACGATCAGCTACTTCTCGCTCGACTCCGCCGGCGGCAGCGGCTACCTGGGGGCCTTCCTCGCGGGGCTGATCGTCGGCAACATGGAGCAGCTGGGGCTGGCGATGCACTCCAAGCACGAGCGCGAGATGCGCGACTTCGCGGCCAACCTCGCCGACCTGGTGACGCTGTTCGTGTTCCTGGTGCTGGGTGCCAACATCCCCTTCAGCGATCTCGGCGCGAACCTGCTGCCCGCGCTGGCGGTGGTCGCGACGCTGATCGTGATCGCGCGGCCGCTGACGGTTTATGCCTGCACGCTGCCCGACCGCGGCGGGGGCTGGACGCGAAACGAGCGTTTCTTCCTCTGCTGGACGCGCGAGACCGGCGTAGTGCCAGCCGCGCTGGTCGGGGTCCTGGCCGGGTTGGGCGTGCCCGACACCGAGCTGTACGCGAGCGTGGTCGCCCTGGCGGTGATCGTGACGTTGCTCGTGCAGGCGCTGCCGGCGGGGTGGCTGGCGCGGCGGTTGGGGCTGATGGACGGGCCGCCGCCGGTCAGCCCTGATGTCGGTCCAGCGCCCGAGGTCGCCTGAAGCGCGACGACCGCGCCCCGCGGGCGCTCTGGCCTACCCTCGGGCGTGTTCTGATGGAGATGGAACGAAGGCGGGTGCATCGGGTGCATCGGGTGCTGGTCCTGGTCGCGCTCTGCGCGGCGGCGCTGGTGGCTGCGGTGCCGCAGGCGCAGGCCGGCCCCGGCCGGCTGGGGATCGACGTCTCCCGATTCAACGGCGACATCGACTGGACCGAGGTCAGAGGAGCGGGTGTGCGGTTCGCCTTCGTCGCAGCCAGCCGCGGCAGCGGCGATGACTGCGCCGTCGTTCCGGACAGCTGCGGCGCCGATCCCAATTACGACGCCAACTACGCCGGGGCGCGCGCGGCGGGTGTCAGGGTCGGGCCCTACCACCGGGCCTTCATCGACGGAGGCAGCTACGGCGAGCTCATCGCCGACGCGCGGGCGGAGGCGGACGTCTTCATCTCGAGCGTCGGCAGCCTCGGTCGCAAGGACCTGTCGCCCGCGCTGGATGTGGAGACGCCCTTCGAGGTGGCCGGCCCCAACGCGCTGAAGAAGTGGATTCGCACCTGGGTGAAGCGGGTGCGAAAGCAGCTCGGGGTTCGTCCCCTGATCTACACCAACACGAGCAGTTGGTCCGCGACCGGCAACACGCAGGAATTCGCGAGGCGCGGCCACCGCCTCTGGGTGGCCAACTGGGGAGTGAGCAAGCCCAGCGTTCCCGCCTCGAACTGGGCGGGGAAGGGCTGGACCGTGTGGCAGTTCACGAGCTCGGGCAGCATCGCCGGGATCTCGGGGCGGGTCGACCTCAACCGCTTCCGCGGCAGCTTCCGCAAGATCGCGGCGCGCTAGCTTCAGCGCCGATCGGCCGGGCCGCCATACTCGCGGTCATGCCCGCACCCCTGATCGAATTTCCCGCCGACGACGCCGAACGCGCGCGCCGCTTCTGGCACGGGCTGCTCGGCGCCGAGTTGGAGCCGAGGAAGGCCCGGCAGGGAGCCGGCTGGGAGGCCGAGGGCGACGGCCTGCGGCTCGGAGTGCACGAGCGCGGCCCGGGCCCCGGTGACACCGCCTCGCTCCCCTACTTCAGCGTCCCCGACCTCGAAGCCGCGGTCACCCTCGTCGGCGAGCTCGGCGGCTCGGTGATCCACCCTGGCGAGCGCTGGGCCATCTGCCGCGACTCCGAGGGCAACCCGTTCGCACTCAGCGCCGCAGCGCCGGACTAGGGCCCCGCTGGAAGCGATCAGGTCGTCTTGACGACGAAGACTGAGCAGGGCGCCTTGTGGGTTACCGAGTTGGGAACGCTTCCGAGCATCCGGCGATGCATGCCCCTGTTGCCGATCACCAGCGCGTCCGCCTTGCACTCCTCGGCCAGCCGCACCAGGACGTCGGCCGGGTCGCCCTCGGCAAACAGCGTCCGGCAGGCAAGCCCCTCCGCCTTCAGGTCGCCCTCGAGCCGGGACAGGATCGCCTGGAGTTGGGCCGAGGTGCTGTAGGCCCACTGGCGCTCGTCGGGATCATCCTTGGGCGCTGTGCCCGAGTCCTGGAAGGCGCTGATCAGCACCAGCTCCGCGTCGTAGCGCTTGGCCAGCTCGATCCCCTGCGCGACCGCCTGCTTGGCGCTGTCGGTGCCGTCGGTTCCCACTGCGATCGTGGAGAACATGGGCGGGAGGCTACACCCGCGCATGGAAGCGGCGGTTCGGTGCGAGATACTGGCGGCCGATGTCGAAGGAGAACGTCGAGATCATGCGCCGCGTCTACGAGTTGGGGATGATGGATCGGGATCCCGAGGAGCTCCTGGAGCTCGCGACCTCCGACATTGAGTACGTCAATCCTCCCTATGCGGTCGAAACGGGCGTTCACCAGGGACTCGTCGCGGTCGCAGAGGCCATGCGCCGCTTTGCCGAACCCTGGGAGGCATCCCGCCACGAGCTTCGGGAGCTGTACGACTGTGGCGATGCCGTCGTGGCCGCCGTCGGCTGGTACACCCGCAGCCGGGGAAGCTCGAGGGAGCTCGTCCAAGAAGAGGTTCATACCTGGACCCTCCACGAGGGCAGGATTGCCCGTTTCGAGTGGGGTCTGGACCTTGGCGAGGCCCTCGAGGCCGCCGGGCTGTCGGACTCCTGATCGGGCGGGCTCTCGGTCCATGCTGCCCGGTGATCCCGGTCCTAGGGCGAAGACCTCGAACCTGAATCAGCGACCTTACGGGGGCGGCGTTGCTAGCAGCTGGTCAGCTTGTCCTTGCCTTTGCCGCCCTTGCAGTTGTCGTTGCCGCCGCCGCCGGTGAGCTTGTCGTTGCCCTTGCCGCCGATCAGCTTGTCCTTGCCCTTGCCGCCCTTGAGGGTGTCCTTGCCGTTGCCGCCGCAGAGCCCGTCCTTGCCGGCGAGACCCTTGAGCGTGTCCTTGCCGCCGAGGGCGAGGATGCCGTCGGCTGCTGAGGTGCCCGTCAGGGTGTCCTTGCCCGAGGTGCCGACGCGGTTGACGACCTTGCCGCCGCAGGTGGCTAACTCGTAGGCCCCGATGTCGGAGTTGCGCGGCACCCCGCGTTGGTCGGTGGGGGCGCTTTCGGGACCGGCGCCGCCGATCGCCTGAGATCCCGGGAGCAGCGCGTGGGTGAGGGTCGGGCCGCCGTTGTCGGCCAGCGGAGCGAGCAGAGGGTCGACGCCGATGATGTCCCCGGTCGCTGGGGTGAACGAGGAGCAGTTGACGGTGTTGCCGATCAGGTTGTGGCCCAGCGACGTTCCGGCGCAGTCGGACGACGCGGTCGCCAGACCCGGGGTGGCGACCGTGTTCCCGGCCACGATCGTGTTCATCGTGAAGCCGCCCGCCACGCCTCCCCCACCACCAGTACCGTTGCCGTCGGCATCGGCCTTGTTGCCGGTGACGGTGACGTTGTTCAGAGTCGCCCTGCCCTCATCGTTGTCGATCCCGCCGCCGCCGAAGTTGGCGGTGTTGCCGCTGAGCGTGACGTTTGTCAGCGTCGACGGGAAGTCGTTCTCGATCCCGCCGCCGAAGCCGCCGGCGAAGTTGCCGCTCACGGTCGAGTCGGCCAGGGTCAGCGGGCCGTAGGCGTAGATCCCGCCGCCGTCGCCGATCGGGACGTTGCCATTGCGGATCGTCACCCCCGCGATCGAGACGGCGACCGAGTCGAGGATCTGGATGACGCGACCGCCCGAGGGCGCGCCCGTGCCTTCGATGATCGCCCCGCCAGGGCCGGCCACCCGGATCGTCAGCGGGTCCGTGCGGATGTCGAGGTCGCCGGAGCCGTTGGCGTCTTCGTTGGCGCCGGTGAGCGAGCGAACGTAGGTCGAGCCTCCCGTCAAGACGATGGTGTCGGTCCCGGAACCGGCCGGGCAGCCGCCGATCGCGGCATCGCCGTTGGCCGAGCTGATCGCCTCGCGAAGCGAGCAGGCGCCCCCCGCGTTGAGCTCGTCGGCGGTGGTGTTCGGGGTGATGGTGGCCGCCGAAGCGAGTGCGGGTAGGGCGAACAGGAGCGCACATGTCCCTGCAACGAGGGCGGTAATGAGCTTTCCACCCATGGCGACCACCCTACCCGAGCGGTCTGTCTCCGGTCGCTCAGGGCTCGATGTTCTGGTTGAGGCGGAAGAAGTTGGTCGGGTCGTAGGTGCGCTTCAGCTCGACCAGCCGCTCGTAGTTGCCGGCGCCGTAAGCCTGGTGCACCCGATCGGCGCCCTCCTCGCCGAGGAAGTTGACGTAGACGCGCCCGCGCGCGTGAGGCTGCATCGCGCCGAAGAAGTCCCGAGCCCAGGCGATGTGGCGTTCCGCGTCGGGGTTCTCCTCGGTCCAGACGGCGTTGATATTGACGTTGTGGGCGGCATCGCGCTGGCTGAAGGCGGTCTCGTCCTCGGCCACGCGAGCGAGCGCGCCGCCAAGCTGAAAGACGATGCAGTAGGACTTCGGCGAGGTGAGCGCCGAGGCGCGCTCGACCAACGTGTCGATCGCCTCGTCGCTCAGATCTGGCAGCTCGACCGACTTCCAGTAGTAATGCCAGCCATGCGGCACCGAGGGGTCGAACATCGACTGCAGCGCCAGATACGGCTTCGGCTCCAGCAGGTCCACGATTGGGCTGCCGAACTCCTTCAGCGGCCGCACCATCTCGGCGCCATCCTCCGGTGCTCCCGCGTAGCAGGCACCCACCATCACGATCGGCTTGCCGTGCACCTCCTCCGGTAGGAAGGGCAACGGCGGCGCCACCCGCAGGTTGAAGATCGTCGTCAGCTCGTCCGGGGCGTCGGCGATGAACTCGCGGTAGAACCGCAGGACGGCCGGTGCGTCCTCAAGTGGATGGAAGATCGGTCCAGCAAGGACCGTTGGGCCGACGCGATGCAAGCGGTATTCGAACGAGGTGACGATGCCGAAGTTGCCGCCGCCGCCTCGGATCGCCCAGAAGAGATCAGGGTTCTCCTCCTCGCTCGCGGTGACGATCTCCCCCTCGGCGGTCACCAGGTCCGCGGAGACCAGGTTGTCGACCGTGGCGCCGTACTTTCGCATCAGCCAGCCGATCCCCCCGCCGAGCGTCAGCCCCGCGATTCCGGTGTGGGTGACGATGCCGCCTACCGTGGCGAGCCCGAAGAGCTGCGTCTCGCGGTCGAGCTCGCCCCAAAGCACGCCGGCCTCGGCGCGCGCGGTGTGCGCGGTCGGATCGACTCGGATTCCCTTCATCGGTGAGAGATCGATCACGAGCCCGCCATCACAGAGCGCGTGGCCGCCGACGCCGTGGCCACCGGAGCGCACCGCGACCAGCAGATTACGCTCGCGCGCGAAGCGAACCGCGGCCGCGACGTCGGCCACGCCGGTGCAGCGGGCGATGCATGCCGGGCGGCGGTCGATCGCGCCGTTCCAGATCGAGCGCGCCTCGCGGTAGCCCTCGTCATCCGGACCGATCACGGGGCCGCGGAAGCCGGTGCGCAAGCGCTCCAGGTCCAGTGCGGGCGACTCCGACGCTGCCAGCTGGGTAGCCATGCGCCCAATCTAGGCTGCGCGAAGCGGTATCGCTAGCCTGAATATCGAACCAACCGGTTCGACTTTCGAACCTGTAGCGAATTCGCGTTTAGCATGGTGGGCAATGCGCAGCTACGCGCAGTACTGCCCAGTAGCCAAGGCCACTGAGGTCCTCGGCGACCGATGGACCCTTCTCATCGTGCGCGAGATGCTCGGCGGGGCGGCCGGGTTCAACCAACTGCAGCGCGGGCTGCCGGGAATCTCACGCTCGGTCCTGACCGACCGGATGCGCGGGCTCGAGCGGTCGGAGATCGTCGAGCGAAGGACGGGTCCCAGTGGTCGCACGCTCGAATACCGGCTGACGCTGGCGGGCCGCGACCTCGAGCCGGTCGTGCAGGCGATCGGCGAGTGGGGCGCGACCTGGTCGTTCACCGATCCCCGTCCCGACGAGCTCGATCCCGATCTGTTGATCGTTTGGATGGCCCGGCACGTCGATCGCGAGCAGCTTCCTCCCGGCCGCACCGTTGTGCAGTTCGACTTCCGCAACCCCAAGAAGCGCTATTGGATGGTGCTCGAGCCCGCCGAGGTGTCCGTGTGCCTGCAGCACCCGGGATTCGAGGTCGACCTCGAGGTGAGCGTCGACACCGCGACGCTCTACCGCGTGTACCTCGGACGGGCGGAGCTGGGGGGCGCAATGAAGGCACGCAAGCTGGCGATCAGCGGCCCGCGGGCGCTACAGCGCGGATTCACTCGGTGGTTCACCTGGAGTGCCTTCGCGCCTGCGAGCCGCTCCGCGGACGGGCGCCGCAGGGCCGCGTCGCGCCTGGCCAGCCCCGGAAGGGTGCGGATAGCAGAGCGATAGCCCCTGGGTCGGGCCTACTCCGACAGCCCGGCGGCCGTCAGGGCCTCGTCGCGGTCCGCGTATTCGTAGAGGTAGACCATCTTGCCGTCGCGCAGCTTCCAGTGCATGTAGATGCGGAGGTCGACCTCCACACCGCTGCCCGTGCCCGTCAGGTGCAAGCAGGCGACGACGCTATCCCCGCCGTCGAGGATCTCCTCCACGTCGATTCGATGGCTCCCCCAGCTCTCCAGCCAGCGCGTTCGGATGGCGCGCGCGGCGTCGATCCCATGGGACGGGACGTTCCCCTCTTCGAGCGGATACCAGGCGTGCGAGGGATCAATCGTCGCGAGCCATGTCTCCTCATCGTCTTCGAACGCAGCGATGGATCGCTGCACGACTTCGAGGTTCTCCCGCGACATGCTCGCGGAGTATCTCGCTGTTGCATCAGGAGCGCCGCTTTCCGTGCAAACAGCGGTTAGGCGGGGACCGGAAACGCCAAGACCTTCCTCTTCCTGAGATCGGGGCGACTGGATTTGAACCAGCGACCTTTCGGCCCAAGCTCCTATAGGACATGCTTACGGGTCCCTAATGCGACGCGAAGGAGACGGTGGTGGCTGAGACCGGCATGGCCAACCTCGGGAAGGTCGACCACATCGTTGTCTTGATGCTCGAGAATCGCTCCTTCGACCACATGCTCGGGTATCTCTCGCTCGAGGGTGGTCGCGGCGATGTCGATGGTCTGCGGGCGGAGTTCGCGAACGAGCATGACGGGCGCTCCTATCCGGTCCACCATCTCGACAGCACGGTGATCGAGGACGATCCCGATCACTCCGCCAGCGCCGTCGATCTCCAGATCGGGGGCGGCAAAATGAACGGCTTCGTAGAGAGCTACGCCGAGACGCTCTCCCGCGACGACGTCCAGGATGCGGATCCCGGTCGCGTGATTGGTTACTACAACGCCGCCGATGTCCCGGTCTACGACCACCTGGCGAGCGAGTTCGCGATCTGCGATCGCTGGTTCAGCTCTGTTCCCGGGGCGACCTGGCCCAACCGTCTATATGCGATTTGCGGTCGCGCCGCCGGCAGTCGCGATGACCGGCCGCTCCACCTCCCGCCCATGTACAACCAACCCTCGTTCGTGCGACACCTCGACGCCAACGGAATCTCGTGGCGCTGGTACTCGTTCGAGGCGGGGACCCTGCGCTTCGCCGATGGGCACTACAAGCTGGGCCACCACCACAGCTTCGCGTTCTTCAGCAAGACCAACTTGAACTGGAAGACCAGGCTCGAGCTCAGGATGGACGCAAAAGCGCCCAGCTTCCTCGAAGACGCCGCCAATGGCGCGCTGCCGTCAGTCTCATGGATCGACCCGAACTTCAGCAACTTCAACCCAATCGGCTTTCAGCCCAACGACGACCACCCGCCCGCGGACATCAAGGACGGCCAGGAGCTTGTGCTTGCCGTCTACCACGCGCTCGCAACAGGCCCCCAGTGGGAAAAGACGCTCCTCATCATCTTCTACGACGAACACGGCGGCTTCTTCGATCACGTGGCGCCGCCTGCGGCGCCCGACGACGACCCCCACACGTTCGGACGCTACGGCGTGCGGATACCGGCGCTGGTCGTTTCGCCGTGGGTGGAGTCAGGCTCTGTATCCAAAACGCTCTTCGATCACACCTCGATCATGAAGACGATTCTCCTGCGCTTCTGCCCAGGAGCCCTCAACGTGCCAAAGCGGCATCAAGGGCTGTTTGCGCGGCTCAGAGGCTCTGGGCACCCCCGTCCCTTGGGAACGCGCGTGTCACAGGCCAATGATCTCGGAGAACTTCTCACACGCACGACGCCACGACCAGCGGCGGACCGGTACGCGCTGATAGAGGACGCCGCGGCCCGCGCGGCCGCGAGAACGGAAGGCGCGCCAATCGAAGGGGAGGACCCGCTCGCTCGCCGGCCACCGACGGAGCTCCAGATCCGCCTCGCCGCCGCGACTCGTGAGCTAAGAAAACGAGGGCACCCGGAAGACCGGCCGTAAGTGCCCCTTGGCGGTCGCCCCCGACACGCTCGAGGGGGGCGCCCGCTCGGCGGCGCGAGGCAGGAGCGTGCCGGTCGTCCTAGGGCTGGAATGGGGGCGCCTCGCCCCAACCCCAGCGAGGTACTGGCGCGTGCTGAGCGACCCCAGCACCGGGCTGGGAGTTGTGCATCGCAAGGCGGGATCCCCACTCGGCGTAGGCGACGAGCGCCGAGCGGAACTCGGGGTCGTCCGGAAGGCCGGCGTCGTCGGCCGCGGAGCTGAGCAGCGAAACGAAGCGATGCCGCTCCTCGGGCGCGATCGCAAGGCCGCGATGGTGAGCGAGCATCTTCTCGTAGCCGCCCAAGTCCTCCGTGTAGCGGGCGGGGCCGCCCAGCACCTCCGACCACCAGATGCTGACGTGCGCTCGGTGCTCCTCGCTCACCCCCCCGGGAAAGTAGGGCGAGAGGAGCTCATCACTCTCGACGCGGTCGTAGAAGCAATCCATCAGCCGCCGGATCGCCGCCTCCCCTCCGGCCCACTCGTACAGCGTTGGCGTCGCGTTCATTGGATTTCTACCGCCGTTTCCATTGGTTGTTTCCTTTCGTCGGGGTCGCAGTTCGTCTCGCTTTCGGCCCCGCGGCCGGCAATTGACTGCTCACCCGGGCCTGATACGGAAGCGGTACTCGGCCACGCGCTCAACTCGGGTGCCTAGCTCCGCGCAGGCACTGTTCAGCCGCGCTGCGATCCACTCTGCGTCCATTTCACGCGCCACTCCCGTGTGGCAGAACTCGAGCTTCAACCCCACGAGCTCCAGCTCCTCCTCGTTCTCCCCCGGACGCCAGATGGCGAGTACCCCAAGGTCGTTGCGCAGCACCGGATCGACGCGGTAGTCATCGAGGGCATCCCCAAGGTCGTACAGCACCGCTCCGCCTTCGCCCCACTCGATCCCATGGAACACGTGCGCCGAATGCCCGGCGACGAGGCTGGCTCCGGCATCCTGAAGGGCAGCGGCGGCCCGCCGCTGCCAGGACGCAGGTGAAGTGCTCATGTTTGGGCCCCAGTGCGGGTAGACGATCATCAGCTCGCACGCGTCGGAAAGCTTGGCCAGCTCCTCAAGGAGCCAGTCCGGCACTCCGTGCTGCAGCTCGGCGTGGGCGATCCCGTACCTCCGTGGGCCCGCCGCATATTCAGACGGGTGATCTGCAACGCAGAGCATTCCCACGCGCTGCCCGCCTGCCTCAGCGACGACTGGCCGACGCGCGGCTATGGCCTCGGCCCCTGCGCCTCCGGCGGCGACTCCGCTGCCCGCCAGCAGTTCGAGAGTGTCAGCAAGCGCCTCCTCCTCATAGTCGAGAGCGTGATTGTTGGCGAGCGAGACCGCGCGCACCCCGATCGTCCGCAGCGCCTCAGCCGCAGCAGGGGGCCCGCGGAAGAAGAACCGCTTGCCGGGGATCCGGCGAGTGCGCTCCCCGCGCTCCGAGATGGAGCACTCCAGGTTGCAGATCATCAGATCGAGAGAGCCGCAGAGCGAGCGCATCTCGTCACTCCACAGCTCCGCCGCCGGTGCTTCCCGCAGATGGTCTCGGACGGAGCGGCCGAGCATCACGTCACCCAACAGGCCAATCGCGGGCATACGTGGATTGTGCCCGCACCGGCCAGAGCCCCACGGCTCTAGTCGGGGCGACTGGATTTGAACCAGCGACCTTTCGGCCCCCAGCCGAGCACCTCGAGGGGCCGGCGAGTGCCGCCGACGGAGGACATCGCGGTCGGGCTGCTCACCGGCGCCGGCCTCGAGGAGCCAACGGGCCTGCAGATCGCCACCTGCCCCGTGTGCGCGGCTCAGCAGGCTTCGCTACAGGTCCGTTCACTCTGAGGTCTGGCAAGGTGAGGTCGTGCAGGTCGATGCGCACGCGTTCTGGCTCCGCGCGCCGGGCTCTGGGGAGATCCGGCCGGTCACGCTGCCCGAGCCGCAGCGGGACGACGTGATGGTCCGCACCCTGCGGTCCGGCGTCAGCCGCGGCACCGAGACGTCGGTGTTCAGGGGCGGTGTGCCGCCGAGCCAGTACGCCGCGATGCGGGCGCCCTTCCAGGAAGGGGATTTCCCAGGGCCGGTCAAGTACGGCTACCTCAACGTCGGCACCGTGGAGAAGGGACCACCGGAGCTGTCCGGCCGCACTGTCTTCTGCCTGTACCCCCACCAGACTGCCTACGTGGTTCCGGCAGGCGCAGTGGCCGTCGTGCCCGAGGGAGTGCCGCCCGCTCGTGCCGTGCTCGCGGGCACCGTCGAGACCGCCGTCAACGCCCTCTGGGACGCTGGACCACTGCTCGGCGACAGGGTCACCGTCGTCGGCGCAGGGATGGTCGGCTGCTGCGTCGCACGCCTGCTGAGCCGGTTCCCGGCGGTGCAGGTCACACTCGTAGACGTCGATGCCGGCCGCGCAGATGTCGCGGCCGCGCTCGGCGTCGACTTCGCGCTGCCGGCCGACGCCGCCGACGGTCGCGACATGGTCGTGCACGCCAGCGCGACGTCCGCCGGGCTCCAGCGGTCGCTCGACCTGCTCGCACCCGAGGGCACGGTCATCGACCTCAGCTGGTACGGCGACAGCAAGGTCCAGCTTTCGCTGGGTGGCGCGTACCACTCGGGTCGCCTCAGCATCCGTGCCAGCCAGGTGGGCACCCTCTCGCCGGCCCGCAGCGGGCGCCGCACGACGGCCGACCGGCTGGCGCTTGCACTCGATCTGCTGCGCGACCCTGTTTTCGACGCGCTCCTCACCGGGCAGTCCCGCTTCGACGAGCTGCCCGACGTGATGGCCCGGCTGGCCGCTGGGAGCCTGCCCGCGCTCTGCCACACCATCACCTACGACGGGGAATAGAACGTGTTCAGCGTGACCGTCCGCGATCACATGATGATCGCCCACAGCTTCCGCGGCGAGGTGTTCGGGCCCGCACAGAGCCTGCACGGCGCAACGTACGTCGTCGACGCTACGTTCCGGCGCGCGGCCCTCGACGCCGACGACATCGTGGTTGACATCGGTCGAGCGGCCGAGGAGCTCCACGCGGTGGTAGCCGAGCTCAGCTACCGCAACCTCGACGACGAGGCCGCGTTCGCGGGCATGAACACCTCCACCGAGGCGCTCGCCCGGGTGGTGGCAGATCGACTCGCAGAAAGGGTGCACGCCGGCGCCCTAGGGGACACGGCTCGGGAGCTCGACGGGCTGGTCGTCACGCTGCACGAGTCGCACATCGCCTGGGCGAGCTATGAGCGGCCGCTGTGACGGCGGTGCATTTCGTCATGCCCGACGGCATTGACGACCCGGCCCGGGCGAGCGGAGGCAACGCCTATGACCGCCATCTCTGCCGCGGGCTCACCTCGATCGGCTGGTCGGTCCACGAGCACGCCCTACCCGGCTGCTGGCCGCGACCCGACGCGGCGTCGTTCGCCGCCCTCGATGGCGTGGTCCAGCAGATCCCCGACGACGCCGTCGTGCTGCTCGATGGACTGGTCGCCTCGACGGCCCCCGACGTGCTGCTGACACAGGCGCGCCGGTTGCGCTTGGTCGTGCTCGTACACATGCCCCTGGGCCACCGCCCGGCAGACGACGGGGCCGACGCCCGGGTGCGGGAACGCGCGGTCCTCTCGGTCGCCGCTGCGGTCGTCACGACCAGCGCATGGAGTCGGCGCCGGCTGCTGGAGCTGTACTCGTTGTCCGCCGACCGGGTGCACGTCGCCGAGCCCGGCGTCAACGCTGCCGACCTCGCAACCGGGACCGCGGCCGGCGAGGCGTTGCTCTGCGTCGCGGCGGTGACCTCCGACAAGGGCCACGACGTGCTGCTCGACGCGCTGGCGACCATCACGGACCTGTCCTGGCACTGCGTGTGCGTGGGCAGCCTGGACCGCGACCCGGGGTTCGTGGAGGCTCTCCGTCGCCGCTCACTTGACGACGGGCTCGGCGACCGCGTGTGGTTCCTGGGGCCACGGACCGGCGCCGATCTCGACCGCAGCTACGCCGTCGCGGACCTGCTGGTGCTGGCGTCGCGCGCCGAGACGTACGGCATCGTCGTCATCGAGGCTCTGGCGCATGGCCTGCCGGTCGTCGCAGCAGACGTGGGCGGGCTGACGGAGGCCCTCGGTCACGGCGCTGACGGGATCCGGCCGGGGCTGCTGGTCCCGCCGGACGACCCTGCGGCGCTCGGCGCCGCGCTCCGGGCCTGGCTCGGCGACGCCGAGCTGAGAGGGCGGTTGCGCCGGGCGGCCTGCGAGCGGCGCGAGTCGCTTCCCGGGTGGTCGACCACTACGTCTGTGATCGCAGGTGTCCTGGCCGGGGCGTCGCGATGACCGTCGAGGGCATCCGGGTCAGCGGGAGCTGGCTTGGTCTCCGCGAGCCTGCTGACGCCGCGGCCCGTGCACCCGATCTCGTCGAACACCTTGGGCGACACCTCCCGGCAAGCGGCCGCCGGGTGATCCACGACCTCGGCTGCGGCACCGGAGCGATGGGCCGCTGGCTCGCGCCACGGCTGCCCGGGCCGCAACACTGGGTCGTGCACGACTGGGACGCAGACCTGCTGGACGTCGCCGTCGCCGACCTCCCCAGCCCAGCCGCCGACGGGGCCGCGGTCACCGTCGAGGCGAAGCAGTCCGACATCACCCGGCTGCACCCGGGCGATCTCGCCGACGCAACCCTGATCACCGCCTCGGCGCTGCTGGACCTGCTGACCGAGGACGAGTTGGCCGGGCTAGTCGCCGTCTGTGTAGGCGCCCGGTGTCCCGCTCTGCTGACCCTGTCCGTCGTCGGTCGCGTCAACCTGAGCCCGGCGGATCCACTGGACCGCCGCGTGGCCGCCGCATTTGATGCCCACCAACGTCGGACGACGAATAGGGGCCGCCTGCTCGGCCCGGGCGCCGCTGCGGTGGCCCTCGAGGAGTTCGGCCGACTGGGGGCGGAGGTCCTCGTCCGGCCCAGCCCCTGGCGACTGGGTGCCTTACAGGCCGACCTGGCGGCGGAGTGGTTCACGGGGTGGGTGGGTGCTGCGTGCGAGCAGCAGGTCGAGCCGGCGGCCGAGACCGACGCCTATACACGCCGGCGTCTGGCGGAGGCGAGAGCCGGGCAGCTCACCGTCACTGTGGAGCACGCCGACCTGCTGGTCCTGCCCGACGACTGCGGAGCAATGGCAGCGGCATCGATCTCCTCTGTCAGTCGGTTCGGAACCGCGGCGAGAGCGCATAGCGCAGCAGCACCACGTCGCCGATCTGGCGTACCTCGGCGAGCGTCGCCCGCCGGTCGGGGTTCCAAGGGAAGCGGCCGTCGCTTACGAAACGGGGGGCCCGGGAGTCGCCGACGAAGAACGGAGCAACGACCAGCTGCAACTCGTCGGCGAGGTTGTCTGTCAGGAACTGGGTGTGCACCTTGGCGCCGCCCTCAACCATCAGCCGCTTCACGCCGCGGGCGGCGAGGTCCTCGCTGATCGTGCGCATCTCGATCGGGTTGCCAGCGTCGACCACGGTCGCCACCGGTCCGAGCCGCGAGCCGGCGTCGACTACCCGCTGGCTCGCGACGTAGACGAGCGTCTCCGTGTCGCCTGTGGTGAAGAAGTCGGCGCGCGCGTCCAACTCCACCCGTTCCGTCACGGTGACCCTGATCGGCGACGGGGGGAGCCCACGAGCAGTCCTTTCGCCGCGGCGGGCCTTGGAGCGCACCAGCAGCCGCGGGTTGTCGTTCCGCACGGTACCCGCGCCCACCAGGATCGCGTCGCACGAAGCGCGCACGGCGTCGACCCGGTCGAAGTCGGCGTCGTTGGACAGCTCGAGGCGCCGCGGTGCTGCGCTGCCCAGGTAGCCGTCGATGGACAGGGCGCAGCTCAACAGGGTGTACGGGCGGTCAAGCATGTGCGGCTCCCCTCGCCACCGGCGGTTCGGTCTGTCCCGCGCGCAGGGTTCGACGGAACCATGACACCGCGAGGACGGCGGCACCCGGCAGGCAGGCGGCGAGCACGATGACGCCGTAGACGACGGCGGTGGCGACCCCTTGTTCGGCGCCCAGGCCAGCGGCGGCGAACGCCCATGCCGTCGCGCCCTCGCGGGGCCCCCATCCAGCGACGCTGGGCAACACCATGACCGCCATGACCAGCAGCGCCAGCGGCAGCATCTCAGACAGTGGAGCGGTGCTGCCCGCCGTTCGCGCGGCGATCAGGAAGGTGCTCGCGTGGCCGCAAACGACCAGCGCGGATGCGAGCACGATGCCCAGCCAGGCCCCGCCAGCGAGGAACCCGTCACGGATGTCCGCCGCAGCTCCGCTCCAGACGCTCGCAGACGCAGACCGACCGCCACCGGGTCGCGCCCGAGCCAGGAGCACGGCGCCGAACACCGCCACACAGAGCGCAATCGCCACCAGCGGCATGTACGAGTGCACGGGCGACGGCAGTACGAGGAGAACGACCACGGTGATGACGGCCTGCACGAGCTGCCCGGCCAAGCGTTCCCACGCGACGGCCCGCAACGCGCGGCCGACATCGCTCACGTCGCGCCCGTGGCTGATCCCTCGGTGCACGTCGCCCACGATTCCGCCGGGGAGCGTGACGTTGAGGAACTGCGATCGGTAATACGCCGCCACCGCAGCGGGCAGCGACAGGCGGACGCCGAGGCCACCGGCCACGACCTTCCACCGCCAAGCGCAGCACACCGTGGTCAGCACCCCCAGGCCCGCCGCTGCCGCCAGCGCCCGACCGTCGACCATGCGGACGCCGTCGAGGAACGGACTCGCGCCCAGGTGCCAGATCAGGACGGTGAACGTCACGGCGGAGGCCACCACGCGGGCCCACCTCCACACGGTCCGGCTCATGCTGGCCCCCGCCCTCCCTGAGGGTGCTGCCGGCTGCCGGGTTGCGGGTGCGGCCCGAATGCCCTGAGGAAGCGGTCACGGAAGACGCTCATCGGCCAGGCTGACGCTTGCGGGTCGGGCCGCAAGCCGTCGTTCCAGCCCCACCCAGCTATCCGGTTCAAAACCGCAGGGTCATGGGCGATGACGGAGATCGGCACGTCGTGACTCGCCCCCAGCCCGGTGACGATCGTCCAGGGCTGATGGTCGCCCACGACGACGAGCACGAGATCCGGGTCCCCGTAGCGCTGCACGAACGAGACCAGCGTGCTCAGCGTGTACTCGATCGACCGGCCGTATGCCGCACGTACTCGTGCGGAGTCGCTCCAGAGCGCATCTTTAGTCGTCTCGTCCACCGGAATGCGGTTGAAGACCGAGCCGTTACCGACCCGGCGCCAGTCGATCAGCCGCGGGATGTGGGTCCACGGCGTGTGGCTCGACACCAGGTCGACCTCCGCGAAGAGGGGACGATCGTCGGGCCTCGCGAGCTCGAGGCGTTGCAAGGCCGCGAGTGCGTACTGGTCGGGCATGGATGCGTAGGCGAAAGGGGGGCCCTGATACCCGACGTGTCGCCGGTCGTAGACCTTGTCGAAGTGGTAGAACGACGACCCCTCAGGCCAGTCCCGGTCGTTCGATGGCACGACATCGACGGTCCGCCACCCGGCCCGGTTGAATGCGGCGCTGAGTGTGAAGCGGTTGGTCTTGAGGAGCTGGTCGTAGCGCCGGGGGCCGTCGACCCAGAGGCCCGAGTGCAGGGTGGAGTGCGCCAGCCAGCTGATGCCGCCGAACGTCGGCGAGGTGAGGAAGGTGCTCCGAGAGGAGAAGCCGGCGGCCCGCAGCCGCTTGGTCCCGTTGTCGAGAGCAGCACCGACCTGTGGCGAGACAGAGGAGCCCTGGACCGCGACCTTGCCGTAGCCCTCGACGAACGCGAGGATGACGTCCTTGCCGCGCAGCCCGGTCAGCAGCTGGTTGGCAGGAGTGTCGCGGAAGCGGTCGTGGCCGATCTCCTTTGCGAAGACCCCGTGGTCCGCGATGCCGGCCCGCAGCGCGCTTACCTTGTCCACGACCAGGCTGGCCGCGCTCGTGGAGGCGACGCGCGTGTGGGAGACGAGATGCGCACCGAACACCCAACAGAGCATCCAGACAAGCCCGAGCGCCGCGACGGCCCGGAGCGACCACCGGCGGTGGCTGGCGGCGACTCCGGTCAGCCGAAACACCGCCAGGGTCATGAGGGCGAATACCGCGGCGGTGAGCACCACCGTCCCAGCGATGACCAGGTTCGCGGTTGACGCACCGATGACCTTGTGCAGCGTCTCGCTGCCGATCCCGGCGTAGCCCAGGTCCTGATAGGGATCGAACGGCCGGTTGAATGTCGCGAAGAACCCTATGTCGAGGATCTTCAGGATGGCCACCAAAGCGAGAACCGGTCCGGCGACCCCGGCCAGGAGGCGTCGAGCGGGGGCGGGCACGACGATGACCGCGGCGATGAGGAGGAGCCCCTCGAGCGGGAGTCTCACGAACGCGGTCGGGGTGAGATGAACCGGATGGTTAGGAGCGACGAGGGCGCCCCACACAAGCAGAAAGGCGAGGGTCGTGAGCGCTGCGGCAATGTACGTTCGCACTCGTCCGTGTCCGTGGCCGGCGGGAGTGGCGGCTCCGAGAGCGAGGGCGGGGTCCGCACCCGCCGCCGCTCGAGTACGCGTGGCGTGCCTGTGGCTCCGGAGCCACCACACGTCGCGGCCGAACGACTCGGCAAGAATGACGAGCGCGGCGACGAGCGCGGCCTCGGTCACAGTCGGCGGTAGGACGTTTGCGGCCGCGATGGTCAGCACGATCCCTTGCGTTGCAGCGACGACCTTGCGCCAGTAGCGGGGCGGGAGCGGCTCGCGCAGCCACGCCAGCGCCCACCCGGCCGCGAGGAACGCATAGCGTGCCACCCCGATCGCGAGCACCCACGCGCCAGCCGAGCGGGCGACGTACACGCTCAGGACGAGAATCAGGAACGCATCGACCTCAGCGTCGAAGCGCGCGCCCGACCTCGTCGTCCTCGTGCGTCGCGCGACCCATCCGTCGACCGCGTCCAGCGCCAGCGCGATGACCGCGAGTGAGACCACCATCGTGACCGGCACGGGTTGCTCGAACGAGGCCGCGGTCAGCGCCGCGACGCCGACGGTGAGCGTTGCGCGAGCGAGGGTCACCCAGTCGGCCGGGCCCACCTGGGCGATGATTCCCGCTACCGCGTGTTTGGGCTTCAATGCTGACCAACGCACGGCGGCGAGGGCTGGGGCTGCGCGTGTCGCGGCCCAGGTCCTCATCACCCCGGGATGATGCCTTGCCACCATGAAAGGTTCAATAAAGTCAGGAGGACGCCCGCGCCCAGGCGATCCTTCCCGGCGGCGGCCCGACCTGCCGCGCGGCGGACCAAGATGCGAACCTCCCTTCGGCGAGGTCACTATGGACCTGCCATGAAGCAGGACGAACGCGCTCCGTTCGTCCAAGCCCTCCGGCGAGCGCGCATGTCGGCGTATCCCCCCGGCGAGTTCGTCGAGCAGGAGAGCTTCATGCGTGCCACAGAGATTCGGGCACTGGCGGGTCAGTCCGGCATCGCACCCGGGGTCTCCGTGCTGGACCTGTGCTGCGGAGTTGCCGGGCCCGGACGGTTCATCACCCGGGAGCTTGGTTGCACCTATCTGGGGGTGGACTTCAGCTCCAGCGCCATTGACATCGCACGTGAGAACGCTGGCGACCTTCCCTGTCGGTTCGAGGTCTCGCGGATCCCCCCGATCCCGCCCGGCCCGTTCGAGGTGGTGCTTCTGTTCGAGACCATGCTCGCGTTTCCCGAAAAGGAAACGCTGCTTCAGGAGATTTCAGGAGCGCTCACAACCGGTGGGCGGTTCGCCTTCACCATGGAAGCTGGCCTGCCCCTCACGGAGTCCGAGCGAGAGAACATGCCTGACGCCGACTCGGTCTGGCTCACCCCGCTGCAGGAAATGCTCACGTCATTGGAGCGGGTCGGGCTGGTTGTCCGCTGGCAGGAGGACTGCAGCCGGTCCCACCGTGCCGTGGCGGATTCGTTGATCAACGCGTTCACCGCCGAAGCTGCTGACATTGCCGCGCAGGTCGGACTCCGGGCACTGGAGGAGCTGCTGGCCGCCCACAGGCTCTGGAGCGACTGGCTGCGTAAAGGACGGGTCCGCAAGATCGCTTTTGTTGCGGAGAGACTTCCCCGCCCTGGACGCACAAAACCTCCCCTTAGCGGGGGTGTTATTTAGTCGGGGCGACTGGATTTGCGGTACCACAAGGGTCGCCGGTTCGTAGCGGCGGCCCGAATAGCTCGCGGATTGCTGCCTTGGACGATGGGCCGGAGCCAAGCGCCTCCGCGGCGCGCCGACCGGTCAGCTGAACTGGACGAGGGCGAGCATGTTGCCCTCGCTGTCCGCGGCCCCTGCGCGACCCGGAGCTTTCTACTTCCTCTCTAGGGCTTCAGGCCGAGGCGCCGCGCTCTTGCCGGGCGAGTCGCGCGTCTCTGAGGCGGAAGTAGGCCCAGGTCGAGACCGCGACGATCATCAGTAAGGAGAAGAGCAGGACCAACCAGATCGCCTGGGTCGTTCTGGCATGACCGTAGGTACTGAGCGCGGGGTTGAGGATGACGAAGGCGAACCAGAACAGCGACGCCCCCCACATCAGGGCCCAGAGGCCCTTGCGCCAGCTGTACAGGTCGTCGCCGTCGAGGAACTTCATCGGGATCAGCCCGAAGGCCGTCGACTCGAGTGCCGTGACGAAGGTGATCGCGAGCATCGAGTCGAGGATCAGGGTGAGGCTGCTGGCGTGCTCCTCCTCGGCGGCGTGCGCCACCGGGATCCATGCGAACCAGGCGACGAGGCCGAGGATCAGCAACGCCGTGTAGGTGGCGACAACCCGGATCCCAGCGGTCCGCCGCTTGAGCCGCTTGGTCGGCTCGTACTCGGCGACGGTCCCGAGCACCACGCCCGGGAGGAAGTGGGCGAGGCGCGCAAACACGACAAGCAACGCCGCAAGCACGATGTAGGGGGGGTAAATCCTCCATTGCCCTTCTGACTGGGGCTCGAGCAGGTGGACCGCCCAGCGCCAAGTCGAGAAAAAGACGATCGAGACGAGGGTGAACCCGAGCATCATGCCGATCAGGTATTCGAGGGACCCATCCTCGCTCGGGAAGTGGGGCTCGACGAACGCGAACAGCGAAGTGCTTGCCACGACTCCCGCCACCAGCGTCCCGAGCGGATGGCCCGAGAGCGGAAACCACGCGGTGAAGGCGCCCAGCCACGCCCGGGGACGAGCGAACCAGGCGGCGATCGTCGCGTGATTCTTCTCGGTGGCTTTGTTGAAGATCATCACCGGCAGATACAGAAGGGCGACGAGGATTAGGGCGACAAGGCCACCCTCGGCGAGGTGCTCGGCGGAGAGGTCGAGCTCAGTGGGGGTGAGGAGCCGATCGGCGAGATTCGAGCGCGCGGAATTCGATTCCGCCGCGCCGGGTGCGGGCGGTTCCGCTTCGCCTGTGGGACCCGCCTTCTCCTCCTTGCCCTCCTCCTTGCCCTCATCCTTCTTTTTCGCTCCGTCTTGCTGAGGCTCCGGGGGCTCCGGAGCTGGCTCGACGATGACTTCCCGCGGCGGCCCAGGACCGCGCTTCGAGCTGTCGCCGCCCTTCCCTACGCTTCCGGCCGTTCCGCCAGCGGGTGGCGGGCTGGGTGGAAAGAATCCGGTCTCGCCACTCGGGGGCTTAGGCGGGTCAACCCCTGGCGGGTCTGGAGGGGGCAGTGGGGGTGGCGGTGGAGGGGGCGGTGGCTCCCCGGGCGGGGGAGGGTGGTTCTGCTGCGGAGGGTGTGGGAAATGCGGAAGCTGGTGGTGGCGCGGCGAAACCGAGTCACCCTGCCCCGTGGGCTCCTGGGCGCGGGCCGATCCCAGTCCCGAGAAGCAGAGGAGCAGGGCCGTGAACACAAGCAGCGACAAGCGCGGGAGTCGCCGGGTGCCGGGAGTCGAGCGGATAGTGAATTCTCTCAGGATCCCTGGCCAAATCCAAATGACTTAGACGTGTCCGGCTCTAGGGACCGGTCGCCCCGTCCCCTCCGGTTATCGCTTCAACAGGGCTGAACTCGGCGCGCCCTCGTCAGGCCGGCGGCATCTCGTCGGACCGCGGCGCATCGTCGCCGATCTGGTGCCAGCTGGCCTTGCATGCGACCTGCTGGTGAAAGCTCGGCTTGAGCGCGAGGTCGCTCATCAGCCCTGCGGCCACGAAGTACGTCGCGCCGAGCTCGTCATAGAGGCTGGGTCCGCAGTTGCTGCAGAAGTTGCGGGGCGCGAACTCGCTTGCGTAGGTCTTGACCAGGTCCTCGCCCTCCGCATACCGGCGCACCTTTGCGTCAGAGAGCTTGTTGCCGACCACGAAATCCGCTACTAGACCGCCTCCGCCATTTTCAGACGCTCCTGTGCGGGCGTCCGAAGCTCCGTGCCCATCAGAGAATTGGCAAATCGCAACGCGTCAAACTGAGACGGCACGCTGCGGAGCCTAATTCCCCCGACCCTGCCCCGGCAAGTGATGAGGGCTGGCTTCGGTACCCACGCGCGGTACCACTGACCTGTCGGAGGCATTCAAACGGCCACGTAAAGTGGCCGCAATCCCGCGTCGGAAACGACCTCCAGGTAGTCGGGGCGACTGGATTTGAACCAGCGACCTTTCGGCCCCCAGCCGACAGGTTCAGCGCGTCGATGTGTGCGTGAGCGTCCACTTTGTCCCATCCGTTCGCTTCCGCGCACGATCTGGACAGATTGGACGAGGCATCCGGTACCAAGCCGGTACCGCGACGCCGGCCACGAACGCTGCTTGCATGGAACGGGTGCGGGCGTGAGCAGGGATCGGATAGCGCCGCCGAGCAACCGCCGAAGCCTACGAGTCCCCATAGTGGCGTCGCAACGCCTCGGCGCCAGCCCCGAGCAGGAAGGCGAGGGCCAATCCGATCAGCAGCGGCTGCCAGAGGGCGTCGCGGAACGTGTTGCCGCCGATGAAGCCGAGCAGGGCCGTGTAAGAGGCCCAGGCGACCGCCGCCACCGTGTCAGCGGGCAGAAAGCGCCGATATGGATAGCCGACCGTGCCGCAGGCGAAGGTCGTCACGGTGCGGCCGCCGGGGATGAAGCGGCCGACGATCACGATCGTCGACCCGCGGGCCATTATGTGGCGCTCGGTCCAGCGGTAGCCATTCTTGGCGCGGTCGCTGCGCAACAGGCGACCGGCGATGCCGGGGCCGAATCTGCGCCCGAGGAAATAGAAGAGGTTGTCGCCGAGGATCCCACCCACCGCACCGGCGGCGATCACGAGCACCAGCATCAGCTCTCCGTTCGCCGCCAGGATCCCGGCAGTGATCATCGCCGTGTCGCCCGGGGCGAAGGGAACGAAGTCGTCGACGAAAATGATCCCTGCGAGGGCCAGGTAGGTGGCCGGGCTGTCGCTGATCGAGTCGAGCAGGAAATCAAACATCTATGCGGGGCAGTTGAGTTGTGGTACAGGCGCTAGCCCTCGGCCCGTGACTAGCCGAAGGTGAACACGTAGGCCTGAGCGCCCGCGTCGAGGAAGGTGATCTCGAAGGTGCGGTCGGAGACGGCGCCGGGCTGACGGACGAGCTGGTAGAGCCGGAACTCGGCGATGGTGCCGTTGCCCTGGTCGTCGGTGTCATGTCCGCGCCCCGAACCCGGCGGCTCGCCGTCGGCGAGGACACTGAATCGCACACGCTCTCCCGATTCCGAAGGTCCCAGGACTAGATTCAGATCGCGCGCGTGAAATCGATAGGTGATCCGCCCGTCGGCCTCATTCATCAGCGTGGCCTGTCGACCGACGGTCCAGTTTCCTGAGAGGGACCACTCGTTGAGCTCCAGGCCGCCAGGGTCGGCATAGTCGTGTGGCTGGTCCGGAAGCAGTCGGTCGGGAGAGACGAACCTCGCCGCCCGTTCATAGCCGACGTAGGTCTCGGGGGATCCCAGCGTCTCCCAATCCGCCGGAGCCTCAACCGCAGAGACTTCAGGCGACACCAACTCCCGATCGGCGCCGTCGGACCCAGCCTCGGCCAGCAGCTGCTGGATGACCCGCTCAGAGCGCTCGTAGTCCTCCTCGCCGAGATGGTGATGGCGGATTCGCCCCTCATCGTCGATGAAGTAGAGGGCGGGCCAGGCGTTGTTGTCGAAGGCGCGCCAGACCGCGAAGTCGTTGTCCAGCGCAATCGGGAAGTCGACGCCCATCCCCTCGAGCGCAGGGCGGACCTTCTCGACCTCGTGCTCGAACGGGAACTCCGGCGAGTGGACGCCGACCACTACCAACCCGTAATCCCGGTACTTCTGCGACCAGGCCCGCACGTACGGAAGGGTGCGCAGCCAGTTGACGCAGGAGTAAGTGCAGAACTGAACCAGTACGACCTTCCCGCCCAGCCCGGCCGGGGTCAGCGGCTCGGAGTTGAGCCAGGCCGTCGCGCCGCCGAGATCCGGGAGCTCACCCTCGATCGGCAATTCGGCCGCCGCGGTCAACGGAGTGTCCTGAGCTGTCTCGCAGCTCGGATCCCTGGCCCGCTGGTGGTCGCTGCCGTGCTCATTGTCACCACCACCACGGGAACGGGTAGACGATCAGGACGATCACGATGAGCCACACCAGCACCATCCAGAATGTGGAGTTGAATCCCATCAGGTCGGCGCGGCGGCGAGGCTCCGGCCGCAATTGGTACCAGCGGCGTCCGTGGTCCGCGGCTTGTTGGGTGTGGGACATGAGGCCTCCTCGTGCGCTTCCGAGTCTCAGCTATCTGCCGGCGCAGCTCAGAGTTGAGCCACTCGGTAGCCCCGCCGAGCGAGGCATGTGCACACGATCACCTAGCGGAGCTTCCGGAACCCCGCACGGACCTCTTCTGAAAAGAGCTCCGGCTGCTCCCAGGCGGCAAAGTGCCCGCCCTTGTCGAGCTTGTTGTAATGGATGAGCTTGGGGTAGGCCTGCTCAGCCCAACTCCTCGGCGGCGTGTAGATCTCGTCGGGAAAGACGCTCACGGACACCGGGATGTCCACGATCGCCGAGGGGTTGGCCGTCGGCCAGGTCGTCGGGTCGAAGAAGTTGGCCTGGTCTTCCCAATAGAGGCGTGCCGCAGAGACCCCCGTGTTCGTCAACCAGTAGTGGGTGATGTTGTCGAGCACGTCGTCTCGGGTCAAGCCCTCCTCGGCCTCGTCGACAAAGACGCGAGAGATCATCTCCATACTGACTGCGTCGTGGTCGATCATCCAGGCGGCGAGGCCGATAGGTGAATCCGCAATTCCGTACAGCGCCTGCGGGTGGGTCGCGCTCTCGATTGCATAGCCCGCGTCCGTAGCGAAAAAGACCTTCAGCTTCTCGTAGTTTTGGGTTTCCTCGTCATCGAGACCGGGGGGCGGCGCGCCGGCCCCGACCCCCGCTGCGACGTCGGGTCGAACAGCACCAGCGAAGTTGGTGTGGATGCCGAGCAACCCCGGAGGCGCCTGCACACCCATCGCATCAACCATTTCCCCGCCCCAATCGCCGCCCGAGGCGACGTAGCGGTCGTAGCCCAGGCGCTTCATCAGCTCATCCCAGGCACGCCCGATGCGCTCAGGGCCCCAGCCGGTCTCGGCCGGCTTGCCGGAGAACCCGTAGCCCGGCATCGACGGGATCACCAGATGAAACGCGTCGACCGCGCTCGCGCCATCTGCCGTCGGATTGGTCAGTGGATCGATGATCTTCAGCTGCTCGATGACCGAACCGGGCCACCCGTGGCAGACGAGGAGCGGCAACGCATCGTCATGGTCCGAACGAACGTGAATGAAATGAATGTCCAGCCCATCGATCTCGGTGATGAAGTGCGGTAGGGCCTTCAGCCGCTCCTCGCACTCGCGCCAGTCGTACTCCTCGGCCCAGTAGCGCGCAACCGCCTGCATCATCGCGAGGCGCGGCCCCTGCGACTGATCGTCGACGGTCTCCTTTTCGGGCCAGCGCGTGGCCGCGATGCGCGCGCGCAGGTCATCGAGATCCGCCTCGGGGGTGTCGATCGTGAACGGCCGGATCGCTGTGGCGTCCGCTGACTTTTCGGTCTTGACAGACATGTGGCTCCTAGCGTTGGTGGTTATGGGGCAGACCGTTTGAGGTCGGTACGCCCTATACACGGCCGAGGGTCGGAGCCGAAAGGATTCGCTCGCCGAGGTTTAAGGCGAAGCGAGCTACCCACCATACTCCCCCCACCCAAGCTCGAACCACCCACTTTTGATGAGGCGGCCGGGTGAATGCCGTCAGCGCCCTCCGGGGCGCTGCCCCGAGTTAGACTCCGGACTGACTGGACCGTCGATGAGCTATCGCGAGACCGAGCATCTCCGGGTGCTGATCGCCAACGAGCGCAAGGATCAGCTGGCGCTCGTCGCATCGGCGGTTGCGAACCTCGGGCACGGGGTGATCGCCCGCGAGATCGACGTCAAGGACGTCGGAGTCGTGACCGCCAGGGAGCGACCCGATGTCGCGCTCGTCGGTCTCGGACAGAGCTCGGAGCATGCCCTCGCCCTGATCGACAAGATCGTGCAGGAGGCCTCCTGCCCGGTGATTCTGCTCATGCACGAACCCGATCCGGCCTTCGTCAAGGAGGCGTCCAAGCGCGGGATCTTCGCCTACCTCACCGACGCCGACGTCGACGACTGGCAAAGCGCGATCGACATCGTGCTTCGCCGGTTCACCGAGTACCACGACCTCGAGGCCGCGTTCGGTCGCCGATCGGTCACCGAGCGGGCGAAGGGAATCTTGATGGAGCGTCATTCGGTAGATGACGCAGATGCCTTCGAGATGCTGCGCGACCAGTCGCGCCGGACCAACTCCAAGCTTGCCGACGTCGCGGCCGCCGTCGTCGACGGCCACCGGCTGTTGCCGAAGCAGCCGGACATCTCCCACACCGCGCGCTAGTCCTACGCGAAGCCGATGAGAATTAGTCGGGGCGACTGGATTTGAACCAGCGACCTTTCGGCCCCCAGCCGAGCACCTATCGGTGTCTATCCGTCCCGGAGCATCCATATCGTCCTATCCGTCCACCGCCGTGGACGATCCGGACAGATAGGACGATGCATCCGGTACCAAAGCGGTACCACGACATCGGATGCGAAGCGGGGGGCCTGGTTGCCTCCCAGTGAAACGGTGGTCGGGCCCCAGCCTGAGCGATGCGGGTGCGGCGGGCGATCCAGCGCCGAGCGGCTCGAGCATCCGGGAACGATCCGCAGGTCGGTCAGTCGAGGATCGTTACGACGCCAGCGCTCCCGTCAACCCGCACCCGCTCGCCGGTCTTGATCGATTTAGTGGCATCCCCGAGACCCAGGACAGCGGGCAGTCCGTACTCGCGGGCGACGATGGCCGCGTGGCTCATGATCCGCCGATATCCAATACGGCGGCCGCGGGCCTGCCGAAGGCTGGGGTCCAGCTCGTGGACGTCGAAGGCGCCACCAGGACCTCCCCCTCCTCGAGTTCGTCGAGCTGGTCGGGATCGTGGATAACCCGGGCCGGACCCTCGGCCACGCCGGCCGAACCTGGCACTCCGGACAAGTGCGCCGCTCCTGCTGCCGCTTGACGACGCAAGCCACTCGCGGACCCGCTCGGAGGTGACGCCAAAGAGGATCGCCGTCACGGGATCGGTGCTTCCCTCGGGCACTGGGCCAGGGCTGGTGGCGCTGGCCATCTCCGCAGCGCCGCGAGGATCTGCTGCCGGCGTGTCACGATCGGCGGCCAGTGCTGCGGCCCCCTTACCGCCGCCACGCTTCCGCCGCTCCAGAAGATCCGAAGCTCGTCCAGGGCAGAGCGCCTCCGTGATCAACGTCACGGAGAACGGCCCGCCGTAGCGGGCCGTTCTCGCTCGTGGCTCGTCGAGGCGACCGCTGGCTAGGTGTGATCGCTGTCGAAGCGGTGGCAGGCCCAGTAGTCGAGACCGAAGACCGGGCCGAGGTACGTGTACTCGAACGTCGGCGGATCGGTCGGGCAGGGCTGACCGTTGAAGACGTCGCCGCGTACGTTGAGCTCGATGCCTTCGTACACCTGACCGGTGGCATCGAAGACCTTCGCCTTCACCGCTCTAGCCTCGCCGGTGATCAACCGCTCGAACCCCTTGGGGCCGAAGCAGTGCTGATCGTCGGCGAAGGGCAGCGGGGTTATGCAGGTCCACCCCGCCTTCTCGAGCTGGGGTGCTGTTGCCGCCGCCGCGGGCGATGCCGAGGCCGCCAACGCAGCCGTCGCCAGCAGGCCGGCGAAAAGGGCTGCGGTGACGGCGGTGCGGTGCCTGGGTGACTTCTCTCTCCTGATCGTGCTCCGATGCATAGGAGCCTCCTTGCGCTTTATTGGATGAGACACGGAACGAGTCTCGCCCCGGCCCGTGTGCTCACCGTGAGGCCCGCGTTATTCCTGCGCGACAACGGTCCTGGCGTTGGCGCGCGTTAGTATCGAAACAGTCCGAAGAGGGAGCAGTGATGCCTCGCTACATGATCGAACGGGTCTACGACTCCGCCGTACAGGAGGACATGGAAAAGGTCGGCGCACGCACGGTAAGCGTCGCCCAGGAGAGCTTCCCGGGCATCACCTGGGAGCACAGCCACGTCGTCAGCGACCAGTCCGTCATCAAGAGCTTCTGCGTCTACGAGGCTCCAAACGAGGAACAGCTCCGCGAGCACGCTGAAAAAGTCGGTGGGCACACGGTCACGCGCATGTACGAGATCGCCGCTGATGTGACGCCGGCCGATTTCGGGGGCTGATTCACCCCCCACCGCTTCGCTGTCCGCGCTGAGCTGGAAACGCGTTTGACCCTTCGCCTCCGATCGCGTGGGTATAGCGCGCGTAGGCAACCGCCCGTTTCAGGTTCACCTCGCGCCGGCGGTCTGATTCACCCTCCGGCATCAGCTCGAGCGCCTGGTTGTAGAGGGCAACTGCCTCCGCTCCCAGTGATCCGCCCCCTGCCTGTTCGGCTGCCATCAGCAGGTAGTCGACCGCTCGCTCGGAATCCCCCGCCTTACGCCACTGGTAGGCCAGAACCGTTGCCGAGCCGCCGGCCGACCCGACCGTGTCCTCGATCAACTCGGCCACCAGCCGCTCGCCGGACTCCTCGCTGCACAGCTGCTCCAACCCTTCGGCCACCCGGCGGTGAAGCCAGCTGCGCCGCGCCGGCCCGGCGGCCTCATAGAGGGCATGGTTGATCACCGGATGGGCGAAGCTGAAGCGCCCCACCCGCGCCGGGGACTCCACCAGCACCGACGCCTGCACGGCCATATCGAGCGCGTCCAGGAGCTCCTCCTCGCCGGCCTCCACCAGCAGGGCGAGCAGCTCGACGTCGAATGTGCGGCCGGCCACCGCCCCGATGGTCAGGGTCTGCTCCAGCTGCTCGCCCAGACGATCAATCCGGCTGCACACCACCTCGCGGAGACTGTGGGGAAGCCCTAGCTCCGCGATCGAGGACCACAGCTGCCAGCGCCCATCGGGAACTTGGGAGAGCGCGCCTGACTCCGTCAGGTGACGCAGGATCTCGGCCACGAAGAAGGGGTTTCCGTCCGTCTCCCCTGCGATCTCGCGCGCCAGCTCGAGGCCGGCAGCGTTCATCTCGAGCCCCGTCGTCGCGGCCACCAGCTCTGCGACCTCATCGACGCCGAGCCCATGCAGCGCCTGGCGCTTCACCCCGTCCAGCCTCTGCAGGTCCGCGAGAGCGCCACGGAGCGGATGGCCGCGGTCGAGGTCTGAATCCCGGTAGGTCCCGAGCACGAGCAAGGGGGCATTCCCTGTTCCCGCAGCCACGTGCTCGAGCAGCGACAGGGTCTGGATGTCGGCCCAATGCAGGTCGTCGAGCACGAGCACCACCGGGCTGTGCTCGCCGGCCGCCTGCAGGAGCCCCACGACCGCCTCGAACATCAGGTACTGATCGGTCTCGGGGTCAGCCTGCTGCGGCATCGGGACCCCGGCCATCCGCTTGTCCAGCGAACCGCGCAATAGCCGGGCGATCTCGCCACCGTGGCGGTCCACGTGCGCGGCCAGCACTGCCTCGGGCCCATGCTCGACGTAGTGCGAAAGCGCCTGGATCCAGGGCCCGTAGGGTGCGCTCAGATACTCGGCGGCCGCACCCCAGCACACCGCGAACCCATCGTCATGCGCCTCCAGAGCGGCGTGCGCAGCGAGCCGGGTCTTGCCGATCCCCGGCTCACCGGAGAGCAGCACGACCCGCCGCGAGCCATCGCGCACCTCCCGGGAGGACGCCCTCAGCCGCTCGTGCTCTTCGATCCGGCCCACGTAGGGGGTTTGGGGCACCGAACGAAGCGCGGTCGGCAGCACGAACCCTCCGACCACCTTCTCCGGGCCCAGTGGCTCCCTGAACGATCGTCCCTCGCCACTTCGGACCCTGTCAACCACCTCGCGAATCCCGGCCGACGGGGCCATGCCCAGGTCGCGGCGGAGCCGAACCCCGTAGGCCTGGTAGGCCGCCAGTGCCCCCGCCCGGTCGCCGGCCGCAGCCAGCCGGCGCACCAGATCGCTCTGAGCTTCTTCGGAGAGGGGGTCGAGGCCCACCTGCTCGCGGGTGCGGTCCAGAGCCGAGTCGAGATCTCCGGAGCGCTCGGCCTGTGCCGCCAGCTGACCGAGCACGCCCAGCAGCTGATGGCGGTGGTGCTCGCGGGGCTCGTTCACCCAGTCGTCGTCCAGATCCGCCAGCAGATCCCCGCGGCAGAGAGCCGCCGCCTGCTCGAGCTTCCCTTGTGAGACCAGCTGCTCGAAAGCCCGCAGGTCGATCCACGCCTCACGGCCCGGCTCGATTCCTATGCGCTCGCGCGACGCGGTCACCACGCCTGATGCCGACTCGCCGAGCTCGCGCTTGAGCGTGGCGAGCGTGGTACGGAGACTGGACCGCGCGCTCTCCTCGAGGACGTCCGGCCAGAACACACCCGCGACACGGCCGCGGGGATGCAGCCCGGGATGCACCGCGAGCCAGCCGAGCAACGAGCGCGCCCTATGGCTTGCGATCCCTTCCGACTCGCGCCCGCCGACCTCGAGCGCGAGCTCACCGAGCACGCGGACGCCGAACCTCTCCTTCTCCGAGCCGGGCTGTGTCAACCCCATCGCCTTCCGTAGCAGTCAGCGGACCGGCCGAATGCCAGCATCGCAGAGACAGCCACGGTAGGCGAGAAAGTCGGGGCGACTGGATTTGAACCAGCGACCTTTCGGCCCCCAGCCGACGAGGAATCGGTGTCCATGCGTCCCGGAGCGTCGGTCAAGTCCTATGCGTCCACCGCCCTGGACGATCTGGACGGATAGGACAATCCGTCCGGTACCACGGTGGTACCACGCGGAGGCCTTCTCATCCGCGGGTCGGTCCGGGACGCTGATCGGGCCTCGATTCAGCAAGGCCGGTGGCGCCGGGTGCAAGCAAGTCGCAGCGACCGCGACCGGGTCACGCCGTCTTAGCTGCCCTAATCGCGCGAGGGATGAGGATGTGAGCGTCGGAAGTGCTGCTCCGCATGGAAAGCAGTGGTTCCCCGCTGCTTTGGACGAAGAGGGGCAGCCCAATGGCCCGGCCCTTCAGACAAGGTCCGTCTCAACCTCGATGCGCCCCGACTTGGCCGCGTCGGCGAGCGCGGCGTAATCGAGCTCGTTCTGGTCGGCGTAGCGCTCGGAGAACTCGGCGATCGCCTGATCGAAGCTGTCGCCCTTGCCAAGGTAGGCGCCGATCGCGATCCGGTCGCCGGATCGTGCATGGGCTCGGGCCAGCGTCCAGCCGCACACCTGCCCGTAGAGCTCCAGCCCCGCCGGTGGCAGGGCCTCGACGTCGACCGATCGCTTCCCGTCCCAAAGCTGCCGCACATAGAAGGCTCGCTCGGCGCCGTCGAACCCGGTCGCCGGGAGCCAGCCGAGAAGGATGTCGCTCGATGCCTGCATCAGCCACTGGCCCTCGACCACCCGCTCGCCGTGGTTTCCGAACTCGCTCGCCCCGGCGTAGGGCTCCAGCACCGAGGCCTCGGCCTCCTTGGCCTGCATAAAGAGTGGGTCCTGCCCGTCGCGACCCATCATCAGGACCACCCAGGCGCGCGTACCGACACTGCCGACCCCGACCACCTTGCGCGCCATCTCGATGAACCGGTAGCTGTCGAAGAGGTGGCGGCGATCCCCCTTGAGGCTCTCGCGGTAACGGCCGATCATCTCGAGGATCTGCTCCTCGGCCTGGTCGGCATGATCCTCGGAAACGAGCTCCCGGACGGGCACCAGCAGCGGCGGATCGCTGATGATCCGCGGCTCGCCATCGACCTCGTGGACGAGGCGGTCGAACGCCTTGAGGCTGTTCTTCTTCCCGGCCTTGGCCATGCTCTTCCGCGCCGTCTTCATCTGCTTGGCGTCGGCGACCTTGGCCACGTCGGCCAGCAGGGCGTCGACGTCGAGGCGCGCGTACCAAACCTCGAAGTTCCGCATCGCGGCGAATTTCCGCATCGCCTCGCGGTACGCGCGGGCCGTTCTGAGGACGGCGCGCCGGGTCTCCTTCGGAGTGAAGTCGCGATCGCGCCCGGCGATCGCGAAACTAGCCGCGAGACGCTTGAGGTCCCACTCCCAAGGCCCGGGAAGGGTCTCGTCGAAGTCGTTGACGTCCAACACCAACCGGCGATCGGGGGCGGCAAAGATCCCGAAGTTCGAGAGGTGCGCGTCGCCGCATAGCTGCACTCGAATCCCGGACTGGGGCGTCTTCGCGAGGTCCATCGCCATGATCGCCGCCGCGCCGCGGAAGAACGTAAAGGGCGAGGCCAGCATCCGCCCGTAGCGGATCGGAACGAGTTCTTGGACCCGGCTCTTGGCCTGATCCTCGAGCACCTTGACGGGGTCTCGCCGGCGGGCTGGACGTTCCCAGTCTCCGTGACTCGAGCGAGAGGCCTTCTCGCGCGCCGCCTTGCCGGCGGCGGCGCGGTCGTCTGCCGAGACAAGCGTGCCTACAGGCGGGGCATTTGTGGGTGCCGCGGACATGCTGGGGGTACCGGCGGCGAAGCGTCTTCGGTTTGCGACTACGCCGACTTGACTAAGCCTCGCACACTCTTGGTTACCACCCGATTCGGTGATTCAGAGCTCCGCAGTGGGCGGACAAACTACCGCAGCCGCGGGACTTCTCAGAGGAGGTCCGATGTAGTGGATTTGCGATTCGAGGCCATGGGGAGTTAGCCCGGGCTCGGCGATCAGGCTTACCGGCGGGTCCTGCGCATCGATCGGCTCCGCCAGTTAGCCGATCGCGACCCGCGGTTCAAACTGAAGGGCGGCCCGCATCAAAGCGCGGGCCGCCCCGAAAACGTCAGTCCTCCCAGCGCGCGGTCAGCTGGTAGATGATCGTCACGTCGAGGATGATGATCAGGAACGCCCACAGCGGCGCCGCGGGGAACCACACGATCTGCGTGATCGCGTTCACGGCCACGAGGAACACAGCAACCCAACGGGCGCCGGTGTTGCCCGAAAACAAGCCGAATCCCGTCAGGGCTATGGCTGAACCGAGGAGCAAGTGCAGCCATCCCCAGAGCGTGATGTCCGCCACGATCGCTCCCTGGCCGCCCACGATCACGATGTCATCGTTCAGGATTGCCGCCAGCCCCCACAAGGCATCGAGGAAGCCGACGATGATGAGGACTACTCCGGCGAAGACAACCCAACCGGTCGGCTGCCTCTCTGGAACGGGTCTTGCTGCTTCCATCTCTCTCTCCTTCTCTCGGTGACGGACTAGCCGACGATCTTGGCCTTGGCCTGCTCGTACTCCTGGTCGGAGATCTTCTTCTCGTCGTGGAGCTTCGCCAGCTTGGCTAGCTCATCGGCGGTGGAGCCACCCCCCGCGGTCTGCTGGACATAGGCGTCAAGCTGCTTCTGTGCCTCTTGCTGCTCGGCGAGGGCTCTCTCGCGCATGCCGCTACCGCGGGCGATCAAGTAGATCAGCGCTGCCAGGAATGGCACGAAGATCAGGAACAGGACCCAGGCGGCCTTCCCCCATCCGGACATCTCATGGTCGCGAAACAGGTCGGCGAAGATCGTGAAGAGCACCATCAGCCAGGCGGCAAAGAGAAATATCCCCAGCACGGTGAGCAGCCCCTGGCCGAAGGTGTAGTCAGCGAGAATCATGGCTTTCCCCCAGTGGCGTGGTTAATGGCGGCATCCGGGCGCAGTATTGACGAAGCCCATCCCGAAAGCTGCTCTTTTCAATGCAGAGCGCCGCTTCTCGTCCAAGGCGGTATCGAGCTGCTACTCCGCAGCCCGGCGGCTTCGAGGGCCTCAGTTCAGCAGCTCCACGGCACCCTTGAGCGCGAAGGCGACGCCGACGACGGCGAACACCACCGTGGCGAGCTGTCGCTGGTGGCGACGAGCCCAGGCGCCCCCCCGGTCGAGCGCCACTCTCGCGTCCTCCGGGCGACGCAGCGCAACGGCGAGCGTCGCGATCGGGATGGCGAACCAAATCGCGTCGAAGATCAGAACGTTGACCGCGCCCACAGCCAACCCTGGACCGGCTGCCGAGATGGCGTTCAGCCCCAGTAGGTAGAAGAGGCCCGGGAGATGGGTCGCAACGCCCGCGCCCGCAGCGACCGCAAGGGTGGGGTCCCGAAGCGCTCGGGACACCCTGGACTGTCCCGTTGAGCGCCCGGGGGAGGGGGTTTCAATCCTCCCTGTGGCGATGCCTGCGGCGAACCCGGCGGCGGCGGCCCCCAGGCCCAGGCTTACCACCGAATTCGCCGTCGAGGATCCGGTCTCGACCCTGACTCCATGGAGCGCCCCGACGACGAGGATTCCCACCGCGAAGCTCCAAGCGAATCCGACCGCGATGTACGCGACCAGAAGCCGCCGCGGCCTTGGGGTGGACAGCAACGCGAACACAGCGGCGACGCCGGTCGGGCGCAGCGCGTTCACGATTGCCAGCAGGATCGACTCGGGACTCACCGGGCACCGTGGGAAGCTGTGCCACGTGGGCGGATGCGGCCAATCGCGAAGATTCGATCCTCGAGGCCCCGGATCTCCGAGATCTCGAGGTGGAGCTCGGTGAAAGCCTCAAACACGTCAGCGAGCACCCCGCCGACGCCGTCGTGTCCCGGATATACCTCCGCTTTCCCTCCCAGCCACATCAGAATCGCCGGACCAGGCCACGCCACCTCGGGTCGCAGTTCGCCAGGAATCGCTCGAGGTCCTGGCGGTTGGCCGCCTCAATGGCGCTTGAAAGCTTCGACGTTCTCCTCGACATCGCCCGCGCAGTATTCACCACGGAGTGCCGCTTCCCATGCCAAACAGCACTCCAAACAGCCGAGTGACTTGCTGCGGGACGACGGGGACGCTCGGGACGCGCGCTGGTCGCCGAGCTGACGAGAACTAGTCGGGGCAACTGGATTTGAACCAGCGACCTTTCGGCCCCCAGCCGAGCGGATTCAGGTGTCGATGCTTCCTGGAGCGTCCAGATCGTCCATTGCGTCCACGCTTCTGAACGATTCGGACAGAGAGGACGCATCAGTCGGTACCAAAGCGGTACCACCCGAGAAGGCGAAGATGACCTAGCCCGATGTCGTGGTTACCGGGATAGCTGTGCCCATGGCCGCCATCGAGAACAACGCCATGATCATCTTCGACAACGGCGAGAGGAAGAACGTGCAGAGCAGCGTTGAGCAGATCAAGAACGAGATCAGTGGAGTAACGACACATCCCCTGATCAAGGTCACTGAGACCGACGGCGAAGTGGTCTTGATCAACGCCAACCACATCCGCGAGGTAGTACGGGCCTCCCGAGCGACAGCCCCCGCGCGGTAGCTGACCGGCCGGTTTGACGTTCAGATTCAGGACCGCTGAGCCAGCGGAGCGGGCGCGCCTCCGCGACGCGCCGACCGGTCAGCTGAACTGGACGAGGGCGAGCATGTTGCCCTCGCTGTCCGTGAACCAGGCGGCCCTGTCCCCGCCGGGCTGGGTCGCGATGCCGTCCACCGTTTTGAGTGCCGGCGTGTCGTACTCCTCGAACGTGACTCCGCGGGACCTCAGCTCGGCGACCGCCGCCGTTATATCCGAGACCTGGATTCCAGCCTGCGTGTGCCCGCCGCGCCTTGAGATCGAGGTCGGGAAGACGAAGAAGGCCGACCCGTCGCCGCACTCGTACCTCAACTCGTCGCCGTGTTCCTGCGGCGTCAGGCCGAGCTTCTCGGCGTAGAAGCGCTTCGCACGCTCGAGGTCAGTAGCCGGAAGCGCCGCGTAGACACGGAATTGGTCGAACATGTTTTCCTCTCGTGACCTGGGTTTTGTGGGTTCCCAGGTCTGACCGATGAGCGTAGTCGGGTCCGGATCTCGTCCTCTCGGCGGCGCGCATCAGCAGCTGTACCCGCCCGCCGGACCGCGCTACGCTCGACGGGTCTGATGCCCGCGGTCCAGCCCCTTCATCCCGGGCCGGCGCGATTCGACGGCGGCCTGACCGAGGTCGGCCCCGGTATCCACGCTTGGTTGCAGCCGAACGGACTGCTTGGCGAAAGCAACGCAGGCCTGGTGATCGGCGCCGGCGCGTCGATGCTGGTCGACACGCTGTGGGACCCGCGGCTCACTCGCCGCATGCTCGCGGCGATGGCGCCGCTGATCGCACAGGCGCCTATCGAGACCCTCATCAACACCCACTCCGACGGCGACCACTGGTGGGGCAACCAGGAGGTGGCGGGGGCGGAGATCGTCGCCACCGAAGCCGCGGCCGAGGTGATGGCGAAGCAGTCGCCGGGTGAGATGAAGCGCTTCGGTCTGCTGGCGGGCGCCCTGCGGCTGGCCGGATCCATGCCGCTCCCGTATCCGCGCCGCCGCGACGTCGCCGCAATCGCCGCCTACGTGGGAGAGGCGCTCGAGCCGTTTAGCTTCGAAGAGGTGCGGCTCGTTCAGCCGACCCGGACCTTCTCCGGGCAGCTCGAGCTGGAGGTCGGCGGGCGCGAGGTTCGCCTGATCGAGGTCGGCCCCGCGCATACACCCGGCGACCTGATTGTCTGGATCCCGGACGCGCGGATCGCGATCGCCGCCGACATCCTCTTCATCGGCGTCACCCCGATCATGTGGGCCGGGCCACTCGAGGGCTGGGTCGCCGCGCTCGAGCGCCTGCTCGAGCTGGGCGCCGAGCGCCTCGTCCCCGGGCATGGCCCGGTCTGCGGTCCGGGGGAGGTACAGCGCCTGATCGACTACTGGCGCTGGCTCGATCAAGCGGCCGGGAACCATCTCAAGGCCGGGAGCTCACCCGTCGCGACGGCGCGCGAGCTCGTCCTCGGCGGCGAGATCGCGGAGCGGGGCTTTGCCGATTGGCTCGGTGCCGAGCGGGCGTTGGTCAGTGTGCGCACGATCGACGCCCACCGTCGCGGTATCGCCAAGCCGCCCGGGCCGCGGGAGCTGGTGGACGCGTTCTTTCGCATGGCTTTGCTGGCGCGCGACCTCGATGCCCGAGGCGGCCGCGAGTGACGGTCCCATGCGACCGAAGGGAGGGAATGTGAGCACGTCGATTGTCGAACTGCTCGCCCAAGCCATCCAGGCCCGCCGAGGGCTGCTCATCCCTATGACACGAAGCGGAGAAATACGAGGGACTGATCGAGAGCAATGGTGACGGCTGGCTGATGGCCAACGACGAGCTCGAAGGCGCGCGGCTGGTGCGGATCGATGACCTGCGACGCTGCCTCGCCATTGCCTTCGAGCGCCTTCAACTCACGCCGGAGGGCGCCGAGGGACTGGGCGGGCTCCTGGTCGACTCTGAGCTTCGCGGCCATCCCGACCACGGGGTCGCGGCGCTCGGGCTTCTGGCCACTCTCTACCGCGACGGCAAGCTGAACGCTCGCCCGCGCGTGCACGTGCTGCAGGAGACGGACGGGGCGATCCTCCTCGACGGGGATCGCGGTTGCGGGCCCGGCGCGCCGACACGCGCGATGCGGTGGTGTATCGAGCGGGCCTGCGAGCGCAAGGGCATGGCCGTCGCCGCGATCCGGGACTGGCAACTTCTGGTCGCCGCGCCCTTCGCCAGACTGGCGGCCGAGGCCGGCGTGATCGGCTTCGCTTGCACCAACTACGTTCCGCTGGTCGCCCCACCTGGCGGTCGGACGGCGGTCTTCGGCACCAACCCGTTCGCGTACGGCCTGCCCGCCCAGCGCCATCAGCCCGTGGTCCTGGATATCGCCACGACGGTGAGCTCGATGCAGAAGGTCCGCGTCGCCACCCACCAGGGTGAGCCGATGCCGGAAGGAGTCATTTTCGATCACGCCGGGCGCCCGATCACCGACCCGGAGGAGTTTCTCAAGGGTGGGTTGATGGCGCCGCTGGGCAACCCTCACGCGCCACACAAGGGCTTCGGCCTGGCGTTGTTCATCGATGCGTTGGGCGGCGTGCTGAGCGGATCCGGATTCGCGCGAGGGGTGGCCAGCGGCGCGCCAGGGAACTTCCTCTGGGCCCTCGATGTCGAGGCGTTTCTGCCCCGGCAGCAGTTCCTGGAGCGAATGGACGCGCAGATCGACCAGATCAAGCAAGGCGAGCGGCTTCCGGGCGTCGACGAGTTGCTGGTGCCCGGCGAGCGCGGCCAGCGACGCTACCGAGACCTGACCGCCCGCGGCGTCGTGCCGCTGGCGCCAGCGAGTTGGCAGATGCTGGCGACCGGATGCGAGTCGCTAACCGCCCCACTGCCCGAGATCCTCGACGACAACGCCTCGAACGGCTGAGCGCGGCGATGCACTCCCGACAACTCGACCTGATGAGCACTCTGGCCGGTCAATGGGGGACGACGGGGACGCAGGGGACGCGACTCCGGTCAGCACCTAGTCGGGGCGACTGGATTTGAACCAGCGACCTTTCGGCCCCCAGCCGAATGCGCTACCAGACTGCGCCACGCCCCGATGCGTGTGCGGTGGTTCCGCGGAACCGCCTATGTGACCCCATCCTAGGGCCAAGCGGGCGACCGGGATCGAACCGGCGATGGGAGCTTGGAAGGCTCCAGTGTTACCAACTACACCACGCCCGCACGCGCCCGATTATAGGTTCGGCCCGAAGGCCTACTCCTTTGCCAACACCACCCGAAAGGACCCGCGCCGGCGAGCGGTTCGGCGGCGGTGGCAGTTCGCGCAGACCACGTCGCACTTCGCGATCTCGTCGAGGATGCTCTGCCAACTTCGATCGTGAAGTCCCTTCCCGATCTCAAACAGCTTGTCGCGCCGGTGGTCGAACTCAAGGACCAGGACATCTCGCTCCCCGCAATCGGCGCACGGGTGCTTGCGCAGAAACTCCACCAAATAGCGGACACGCTCCTCGACCATCTTCCGTCTGCGTTTCGCCGCGTTGTCGATGTACCGCTGTTTGTTGGCCAGGTAATGCTCTCGGTGGTATTCGGAATGACAGGGCCGGCAGTAGTTGTGCCGCTGCCCACGGGCCCGTCGGCGCCACGCGAACTCCTCAAGAGGTTTGGTCTCCCCACAGCGCCCGCATCGTTTCGACTCTTCGCTCATTCTGGATCGAACGTATGTTCGTCGATCGGACGGACGGGAAATCAACCACTTGCAACCGGGGAGGCAGCTAGCCTGCGCGCGGGTCAAGGCTCCGAAACTCGGCGCCGATGGGTCGGTTCTAGGGGGCGAAGGAGCCGGCTTTCCGGCCCAGAAGCCTCGACTGATGCCAGCGCTTTCCAAGCACAGCACGATCTTCCGCGCCCGCCGGCTGGCGGCGCTGGCGGCTGCGGCGGCGCTGCTGGCCGGGACGCTGGCGCTCGCGGGAGCGGCGCGGGACGCCGAGGGAGCGCCCGGTGACAACGTCATCTTCATCCTCACCGACGATCAGTCGGCGACCGAGCTGGCGGCGATGCCGAACACGCAGGCGTTGATAGGCGGGCAGGGGATGACCTTCACGCGCGCCTACATCCCCTACCCACTCTGCTGCCCCTCGCGGGCCAGCATGCTGACCGGGGAGTACATGCACAACCACGGCGTGCGGGGCAACGCCGGGCCGTTCGGGGGCTGGGAGCGGCTGCGGCCACACGAGTCGGACACCGTCGCCACCCACCTCCAGAACGACGGCTACTACAACGTCCACGTCGGCAAGTACGTGAACGGGTACGCGATCGGTCCGCCCAACCCCCTGCCGGTCCCCGAGGGCTGGGACGAGTGGTATGGGAAGGTCTCGGAGGGCCCGCTCTACTTCAACTACTCCCTGATCGAGCAGGAGGGGCCGGGCGACACCCCCGAGCTCGCCTTCTACGGCGACCAGGCTGACGAGTACCAGACCGACGTTCTGGGCGACAAGGCGGTCGATTTCATCGACACGGCGACCGCAGTCGAGACGCCCTTCATGATGAACGTCTGGTTCAACGCGCCGCACGGGCCCTTCGACCCGGCGCCGCGGCACCTGTTCACGATGTCGAGCGCGGTGCTGCCGAAGCTGCAGGCGTTCGATGAGAAGGACCTCTCAGACAAGCCGAAGTGGCTGCGAAAGCAGGCGCGCAAGCGGCTCGGGAAGGCGCTGAAGCAGACGATCGCCTCGGAGCGGCGCCGGCGCCTGGAGCAGCTGCTCTCGGTGGACGAGGCCGTCGGGGACATCGTCGCCGAACTCTCACAGGAGGGGCTGATCGACGACACCTACATCATCTTCGCCTCCGACAACGGCTTCTTCAGGGGCGAGCACCGGATCGCCGGCGGCAAGTACCTGGCGTACGAGCCCTCCTCGCGCGTGCCGCTGATGATCCGCGGCCCGGGCATCACGGCGGGGGTGCAGAGCGACGAGCTGGTCTCGGCGATCGACATCCCGCAGACGATCGAGGAGATCGCGACGGGCACGACCGACCCCGACGCCGACGGCCGCTCGTTCCTGCCCTACGCGCAGAACCCGTCGCTGCGCTCGACTCGGCCGCTGCTGCTGGAGGCAGACACCGGGCCGGGCCAGGGCAACGCGGGCTTCGACCCCCAGACCGCGAGCGTCTCGGCGGCCAAGATCGCCAAGGTCAAGGTCGCGGGCCGCAAGGGCGTCAACAACCTCGACCAGGAGAAGATGGCCACCAAGACGGTCGCGAACGGCAACTTCGCCCCCGCTTACCGCGCGGTGCGCACCAGCCGCTATCTGTACGTGCTCTACGCCAACGGCCAGAGCGAGCTCTATGACCTGCTGCTCGACCCCGCCCAGCTGCGCTCCAAGCACGCCGACCCGCGCTACCGCTTCGTACGCAAGTTCCTCTTCGGCCAGCTCGTCGCCCTCTCAGCCTGCCGCAGCGCGGGCTGCCGTACCGAGGCCGGCCCGGACCCTCCGCCGCTGCCGAAGAAGAAGGGCAAGCCGAAGCGGAAAAGAAGGACAAGCCCAAGAAGTAGCCCGCGGTTCCGCGGAACCGCGCGTTCAGCTCTTCGGGCCGACGAACTCGTCGAGCAGCGCGACGCTGTCTCGGTGGGAAACCGAGATGTTGCGGGCGTTGGATTGCGTCCATCGGATTCCCAGCAGTTCGCAGTGCTCGCAGAAAATCCGCCTGATGTCAGCCGAGTAGTTGGTGAAGAAGTAGCGGGGGTAGGCGTACCGCCCAACCCGCCCGCTCGGCAGATTGACAGCGAACCGGTTCATGCACCTCGAACCGTCGGAGTGAATCAGCCCTCGCAGGAACTCGCGAGTGTGTTGTCGCGTGATCTCGCTCTGCCAGGGAACCAGTTCGATCTTTCGCTGGTGCTTCTTGCCCGGGCCGTGCTGTGGAAACAGGTCCAACCAGAACCGCCCCCCACACTGGATGATGATCACGCCACCGTGCTCGCGGTCGTACCACGACGGTCGCGCATCCGTGGCCGCAACGACGGAGTCAAGGCACTCGTGGGCGATCCCCGGATACGCCCGGTCGAGGCTCCAACGAATAAACGTCGTTCCGTTGTTGATCACCGCGATCGATCCGTCGCCGAGATAGAGGCCGAGCAGGTAGGAGTAGCTCGGATCGTGCAGTGGCCTCTTGATCGAGATTGCGGGAGCGCGGTAGCGCTCCGCCATGGATCGTCCTCCTAGCCGCCAGTTGCGGATCGTCGTCCGCTGAACACCGCTGCGTTGGGCAATTTCGCGATCGCTCAATCCCGTACCGAGCAGCGTCAGCGCCGTCTCTTTCTGCTCAGTCGAATACACGAACGTATGTTCGCATTCCAGCCGGATGCGACCCGGCTACGATTGACCGCGCTGGGGCACAAGCTGAACTGGTGAAGCGCGGGTCTCCAAAACCCGAGGTACCAGGTTCGAGTCCTGGGTGCCCCGCTCCACGCGATGACACCTTCCGAACAACCAAGCGGTGAGCCGATCACCCAGCAGGGGATCGCTGACCTGCGGGCGGAGATCGAGGAGCTCGAGGGTCCGGCGCGCCAGCAGATGGCCGCGCGGATCAAGGAGGCGCGTGAGCTCGGTGACCTCAGCGAGAATGCCGATTACCACATCGCCAAGGAGGATCAGGCTCATCTGGAGACGCGGATCAAGCGACTGCGGGGGAAGCTCAAGCACGCCGTCGTGGTAGAGGCCGATACCGACGCCGACGCGTTTGCGTTCGGGCGGACCGCGGAGGTGCTGGACGAGGCTGCGGACGAGGTGCGCACGTGGACGCTGGTGGGGTCCACCGAGGCCGACCTGACGGCCGGCCGGCTCTCGGCCGAGTCGCCCGTCGGCCGCGCGCTCATGGACACGCCGGCGGGCTCGGCCGTCGAGGTGGAGACCCCAGGCGGAGTCAAGAGCTACCGCGTGCAGCGACTGGTCGGCTAGGCGGCGGAACGCGAGACCGTGCTGCGACGCTCCGTCACGGCGCGGCGAATCAGGTCGGCGAGCTGGCCCATCGACGTGCCCTTCTCGACGTAGCCGTCGGCTCCCTGTTCCATCACCTTCGCCCGCATGCGCTCGGCGGAGAAGCCCGAGAGCACGACGATCGCCGTCTCGGGACGACGGCCGCGAATCTCGGCGATCGCCTGGAAGCCGTCCATGCCGGGCATCGAGAGGTCGAGCAGGATCGCCGTGGGCGCGTGCGCCTCGATCCCCTCCAGCGCGCCGACCCCGTCGGCCGCCTCGCCCACCACCTCAAACCCCGGCTCCTCCTCCAGCCCCCAGCGGAGCAGCCCCCGCATCTCGGGAACGTCATCGGCGAGGAAGACCGTGATGGCCCCCCCTCCATCAGCGTCAGCGCCCGCGGCGACCATCGCAGGCGCGATTCTTCCACCGCCCCGGCAGCCGGTCATCCGTAGGAAACCGAAGCCGGCCGGGACAACTACGGAGAGTCTCGGGGCGAGCTACTGAGCGGCCGACCGTAGAATCGGCAGCGAGCGGGCGTGCTGGAACTGGCAAACAGGCCGGCTTTAGGTGCCGGTGCTCGAAAGAGCTTGGGGGTTCGAGTCCCTCCGCCCGCATCCCACGCTTCAACCGTCGCGCTCGACCCGCCGAGAACATATGCTCCTGGCTGTGGAAGCGGGAGCGATCCGCCCTGGATACGAGCTCTGGCGGCCCAATCGGGAGAAGTCCGAGTCAAAGAGCGCCCGCGCGCTCGTCGTCCTCCTGCTCCTGATTTCGGCCGCAGTCGCCTTTGTCATCACCGTGGGCGGCTGGGAGCGCCTGGAGGGCGGCAAGATCTTCGCGATCGGCTACGTGCTGCTCTACCTGCTGTTCGCCTACCTCGTCAGCCGCTGGAGCCGCGGGGTGCTGCCGGTGGCGGCCGCGCTGGCAATCATCCTCGCGATCTTCTGCGCGATCGCCGCTCCCGCCTGGTTCAGCCGCGCCAAGGATGGCCTCGACAGCCCGGCCCTACCCGAGGAGCTTCTCGGCCTGCTGGCGCTGCTGATGGTGCCGCTGCAGGTGATCCTGGTCGCGGTGGCATTGGTCGCCTTCAACCAGAACTGGCACGTCGAGGAAGAGCGCCCGATCGGCGAAGAGGTGGACTAGAACAACTGCAGCGGCGGGTCCAGCAGGTGCGGCCCGTCCTCGCGCACGCTGTTCACTGCCTCGTTCACCTCGGTCAGCTCGAGCTCCTCGGCGGGCTGCAGCATCCCCATCAGCTCTTCCCCCGGCGTCTCGCGGTCGAGCCAACCCGCCTCGTCCTCGCGATCGAGGATCACCGGCATGCGGTCGTGGATCGGCGCGATCTGCTCGCTCGGCGGACAGGTGACGATCGCGCACGAGTACAGCTTCTGCTCATCGGCCCCCTTCGCCCTCGCCCACAGCCCCGCGAACGCGAACGGCTCGCGCTCGGGCCGGTGAATCCAGAACGGCTGTTTGCCCTTGTCGGTCTGCTGCCACTCGTAGAAGCCGTCGGCGACGATCAGGCAGCGGAAGCCGTCGTTGAAGGCGTGCTTGAAGGCGGGCGCCTCCGCCACCGTCTCGGCCCGAGCATTGATCAGCAGCCGGTCCCACTTCGCCGGATCGGCGTAGTGCGGCACCAGTCCCCAGCGCAGCCGCCCCAGCTCGCGCTCCCCGTCGCGGTCCAGCCGGACCGCCAGCACCGGATCGGTCGGCGCCACGTTGAAGCGAGGTTTCTCATCCTCGACCTCCGCCGTCTCGCGCAGGTCGAAGCGGAACTTGAGCAGCCTCGGGTCAGGGTCGGTGAGCGTAAATCGCCCGCACATATGCCGGAGGTGGGATTCGAACCCACAAGCCCCGAAGGGCAATTGATTTTGAATCAATCGCGTATGCCGTTCCGCCACTCCGGCGCCCGCTGAACGATAGCCCCGCGATCCGGCGATAATCGCCCGCTCGTGGACGAGGCGGGACGCATGGAGCTGATCCGGGAGCTGTGCTCGATCGAGGGGCGCGGGCCCGGCACCGACGCCGAACGGCGGGCGGCCAACATGCTCGGGGGCAGGCTGCGCGCGATCGGCCGCGACGTGCACCTCGAGCCGACCTACGTCCACCCGCAATACGCGCTGGTGCACGCCCTGCACGCCGCGGTCGCGATCGCCGGCAGCGTGCTGGCCACCGTCGAGCCCGCGATCGGCTTCGGCCTGGTCCTGCTCGCGGCCACCTCGATGTATCTGGACCTGAACACGCGCTTCTATCTGGCGCGCTCTCTGTTCTTTCGCCGCGCCTCCCAGAACGTCGTCTCCCCCGGACGCCGCCCCGACGCCCCGCTGCGGCTCGTGCTGGTCGCCCACTACGACGCCGCCCGCTCCGGCTACGTCTTCGGCGAGCGCGGCCTGCGCCTGGCGCGCCGCCTCTCCGAGCGCGGCCGCCTGCTGCTGGGCCCCTGGCGCCTCATCTTCTGGGGAGGGATGGCGCCACTGCTGGCGATCCTCGGCGCGCGCATGGCCGGCTTCGAGCCCGGCTGGATCTCGATCCTGCAGCTCTTCCCCACCGTGCTGCTCATCCTCACCGTCTTCCTGCTGCTCGATATCGCCCTCTCCGCCATCGTCCCCGGGGCTTACGACAACGCCTCGGGCGTCGCCGCCGTGCTCTCGGCCGCGCAGCGGCTGCAGGACGAGCCACCCGAGAACCTCGACCTGTGGGTGCTGCTGACCGGCGCCGAGGAGTGCCTGGACGAAGGCATGCGCTCGTTCCTGCGTGAGAACCGCAAGCAGCTCGACCCCAAGCGCACCGTCTTCGTCAACGTCGATTCCGTCTCCTACGGCAGCGTCCACTACATAGTCAGCGAGGGCCCCGTGGTCAGCGCCCGCATGGACCCCACGCTGATCGAGCTCTGCGAGGCGCTTTCGGCCGATCCCGCCTACCCAGCAACCCCGGTCCGCTCCCCCGTCAGCACCGACGCGCTCCCCGTCGCGATCAGGCGCCGGCGGGCGATCACGATCACGGGCCTCGCCGACGGCCTGCCCCCTCCCTGGTACCACGCCCACGACGACACCCCCGAGCGGGTCGTCGGCCCGGCGCTGACCCGCGCCACCGACTTCGCCGTCGGGCTCGCCAGGCTGATCGACCGCGAGGCCGGCCGCTCACCGGCCACTTCGGAGCAACCCGCGGCCGGCTCGCAACCGGTATGAGTGCGTCGTTGGCAAGCGAGCCCGAAAAGCTCTGGGAGCCGAGCCCCGAGGCCATCGAGCGCTCGGCGATGACGCGCTACATGCGCTGGCTCGCCGCGGAGCGCGGGGTCGAGGCCGCGGACTACGCGGAGCTGTGGGAGTGGTCGGTGACCGAGCTCGAGGACTTCTGGGCCTCGATCTGGGATTACTTCCACGTCGAGGCCAGTCCGTACGAGCAGGTCCTGGCGGAGCGTGTGATGCCCGGGGCGAAATGGTTTGAGGGCGCCGAGCTCAACTACGCCGAGCACATCTTCCGCGGCAAGGATCCCAACGAGGTCGCGGTCTGCCACGCGTCCGAGCTGCGCGAGCTGAGCGAAATCCGATGGGGTGACCTGCGGCGGCAGGTCGCGGCCGTCGCCGAGGCCCTGAGGGCTCTCGGCGTCGAGCGCGGCGACCGCGTGGTCGCCTACCTACCGAACGGCCCCGAGGCCCTGATCGCCTTCCTCGCCAGCGCCAGCCTGGGCGCAATCTGGTCGAGCTGCTCGCCGGACTTCGGCCCCGGCAGCATCGTCGACCGCTTCGCCCAGATCGAGCCGCGGGTGATGTTCGCCGTGGACGGCTACCGCTACGGCGGCAGGGACTTCGACCGCCTCGACACCGTCGCCGATGTCGCCGCCCAGATCCCGAGCCTGGAACGGATCGTCGTCGTTCCCTACCTGAGCCAGTCGCCCGAGCTGTCCCGCCTCGAGGAGCGCGACGGGCTGGCCGAGCCGATGACCTGGGGCCAGCTCACCGACATGGGCGAGGGCGTCGAGCTGCGCTTCGAGCGCGTCCCCTTCGACCACCCGCTCTGGGTCCTCTACTCCTCGGGCACCACCGGCCTGCCCAAGGCGATCGTCCAGGGCCACGGCGGCATCCTGCTCGAGCAGCTGAAGAAGATGAACCTGCACCTGGACGCGCAGGGCGGCGACCGCGTCTTCTGGTTCACGACCACCGGCTGGATGATGTGGAACTTCCTGATCGGGGTGCTGCTCACGCCCGCCTCGATCGTCCTCTACGACGGCAGCCCCGGCCAACCCGACATGGGCGTCCTCTGGGACCTGGCCGAGCGCACCGGCGTCACCTGCTTCGGCACCAGCGCCTCCTACATCGCCGCCTGCATGAAGGCCGGCGTCGAGCCCCAGGGCGAGGGGCGGGACCTGTCGCGCCTGACCGCCCTCGGCTCCACCGGCTCCCCGCTCTCCCCCGAGGGCTTCGAGTGGGTCTACGAGCACGTCGGCCGCGAGACCTGGCTCTTCTCCACCAGCGGCGGCACCGACGTCTGCACCGCCTTCGTCGGCGGCGTCCCGATCCTGCCGGTCTACCGCGGCGAGCTCCAGGGCCGCGCGCTGGGCGCCAAGGTCGAGGCCTTCGACGAGGACGGCAAGCCCCTGATCGACCAGGTGGGCGAGCTCGTGTTGACCGAGCCGATGCCCTCGATGCCCGTCTTCTTCTGGGGCGACGAGGACGGCTCGCGCTACCGCGCCAGCTACTTCGACATGTACCCGGGAATCTGGCGCCACGGCGACTGGATCGAGATCACCTCGCGCGGCACCGCGATCATCTACGGCCGCTCGGACTCGACGATCAACCGCCAGGGCGTCCGCATGGGCACGAGCGAGATCTATCGCGCGGTCCAGGCCGTGCCGGAGGTCGTCGACGCGCTCGTCGTGGACGTCCCGCGCGAGGGCAGCGAGGGATGGATGCCCCTGTTCGTGGTCCTCGCGGAGGGCAAGGAGCTCGACGAGGAGCTGGTGGCGAAGATCAAGAAGGGGATCCGCGAGAACTGCTCGCCGCGACACGTGCCGAACGAGGTCTACGAAGTGGCCGAGGTGCCTCGAACGCTCAGCGGCAAGGTCCTGGAGGTCCCGGTCAAGCGCATCCTGATGGGCGAGTCCGTCGACCGCGCCGCCAGCCGCGACTCCCTCGCCAACCCCAAGTCCCTCGACTACTTCGTGGACCTCGCGGGCTCGATCTGAGCCGCTGCGGATCGCCTGGACCCGGGTTGCGTGATCCGATCCGGACGAATTAGCGTAGCGCCCACCGTGAACACCGCAGACATCCCGTCCCGCGAGAGCTGGAAGCAGGACCTCGCGCCCTACCTGGAGGTGGACCGGCGGCGCAGCCTCGGCCAGATCGCGAGCGTCCTTCCCCCGTATCTCGCGATCTGGGGACTCGTGATCCTGATCCAGCCGAGCGCCCCGCTCGCCATCGCCCTCGGCCTGGTGGCGACCGTGTTCCTCTCCCGCATGTACTCGCTCTTCCACGACCTCACGCACAACTCGCTGTTCGAGTCGCGGCGCGAGAACAGCCTCTGGGGCCACGTCCTCGGCTACTTTCTGTTCACCCCGTATCGCTGGTGGCAGCGACAGCACGCCATCCACCACGCTCACTCAGGGAACCTCGAGCACCGGGGCGTCGGCGAGATCAACACCATGACCGTCGCGGAGTACGAGAGCGCATCCCGCCTCCGGCGGCTGGGATACCGCCTCTACCGCAACCCGCTGCTGATGCTGGGGATCGGGCCCACCCTCGTCTTCCTGTTCGAGCGGCGCTTCCCCCAGAAGGGGATGAGCCGGAAGATCCTGCTCAGCGTCGTGGTCACGAACCTCGCGCTCGTGGCCTGGGTGGTGGCCCTGAGCTCGCTCGTCGGCTGGCAGACGTTCCTGCTGGTCCAGGGGATCACCCTCGTGGCCGGCGGAGCGATCGGGGGCTGGCTGCTCTACATCCAGCACCAGTACGAGGACACCTACTACCAGTCGTCGGACGAGTGGCAGTTCGAGCTCGCCGCGCTGCAGGGCAGCTCCTACCTCGAGCTTCCGCGGCCGCTCGCCTGGGTCGTCGCCAGCGTCAACTTCCACCACGTGCACCACCTCAGCGCGAAGATCCCGAACTACAACCTTCAGCACGCGCATGAGACCCACCCGATGTTCCGCCGCACGCCCGTGGTCACCTTTCGCAGCACCGTCGATGCCTTCCGGCTGAAGCTGTGGGACACCGAGAGCGAATCCCTCGTCCCCTTCCCGACGCGCCGGGCCCGTGCGGGAAGCCGCGCGCCCGGCCCGGAGACCCTTCCAGCGAGCTAGACCGGATTGACCGGGTTCCGCCGCTCGGCCCAGCCGCGGTCCTTGCCCTCGGCCAGCGCGTAACGGCGGATCAGCTCGTCACGCAGCTCGTCGGGCTCGATCACCGCGTCCACGACCAGCTCGGAGGCGAGGTGAAGGATGTCGATGTCCTCGGAGTACTCCTCCCGCTTGGCCTTGACGAACGCCTCGCGTTCGGCCTCGTCCTCTATCTCCTGGATCTGGTTGAAGAACACAGCGTTGATGGCGGCCTCGGGGCCCATGACGGCGATCTGGGCCTGGGGGAAGGCGATGCACGCGTCGGGCTCGAAGGCCGGGCCCGCCATCGCGTAGAGGCCGGCGCCGTAGGCCTTGCGTACGATCACCGAGATCTTCGGGACGGTCGCCTCCGAGACGGCGCTGATCATCTTGGCGCCGTGGCGGATGATGCCCTGGCGCTCGACGTCCTTGCCGATCATGAATCCGGGAACGTCCGCGAGGAACAGCAGCGGGATGTTGAAGGCGTTGCAGGCCCAGATGAAGCGGGCCGCCTTGTCGGCCGAGTCCACGAACAGCACGCCGCCCTTTACCTTCGGCTGGTTGGCGACGATCCCGATCGCCCGCCCGTCGAGCCTGGCGTAGCCCGTGACCAGCTCCTTGGCCCAGCGCTTGGAGACCTCCAGGAAGCTGCCCTTGTCGACGACGGAGTCGATCAGCTCGGTGACGTCGAATGCGGGCTTCGGGTCGGTGGGGACGACCTCCGAGACACTCACCTGTGACCCGGGCTCGGCCGGAGGCGCGGTCGGGGGCGGCTGACGCCAATTGGAGGGCATGTACGAGAGATAGTCCTTGGCCAGGTCGATTGCGTCCTCGTCGCTGGCGGCCAGGAAGTGGCCGCAGCCCGACTTGCTGGTGTGCATGCGGGCGCCGCCCATCTCCTCGAGCGTCACCTCCTCGCCGATCACCATCTGCGCCATCCGCGGCGAGCCCAGGTACATCGAGGCATTGCCGTCGCGCATGATCACGACGTCGCAGAAGGCCGGGATGTAGGCGCCGCCGGCGGCGCTGGGGCCGAACAGCAGGCAGACCTGCGGGACCTGGCCTGAAAGGCGGACCTGGTTGTGGAAAATGTGTCCGGCTCCCCGGCGGCCGGGGAACATCCGCACCTGATCGGTGATGCGGGCGCCCGCCGAGTCGACCAGGTAAATCATCGGAACCTGGTTGCGCAGAGCGCGCTCCTGGATGCGGAGGATCTTCTCGACCGTCTTCGGCCCCCACGAGCCCGCCTTGACGGCGGGGTCGTTGGCCATCAGGGCGACCGGACGGCCGCCGAGCGTCCCCATGCCCGTGACGACCCCGTCGGCGCCCAGGCCCTCCTGCTCCCAGTTGGCCAGCAGCGCGTCCTCGGCCAGCGTCTCGGCGTCCAGCAGCCGCTCGACGCGCTCGCGCACCGGCAGCTTCTCCTGCTCGGCGACCTTGCGGCGGTGCCGCTCGGGCCCGCCTTCCAGCGCGGCGTCCAGGGCCGAGCGGATCTCAGTCATACAGGGACCTCGGGATCAGGAGCGAACCTTGCGGGAGCGCCGTCGCTTGGGCTTCGGCTTCTCGTCGGGTTCCGGCTCCGGCTCGGGCTCTTGCTCGGCCTCGATCGCCTCGGCCTCTTCGTCGGTATCGAACGGCTCGTCCTCGGCGACCTCCTCGGGCCCATCGTCCCCGCGCGCAAGAGGATCGAGCTCGTCCGGCATGTCGAAGGGGTCGTCCCCCTTGGCCGGCCTGTGGTCGCCCACCGCCGTCGTCAACTTGCCCGTCAGCTCCTCGGTGTCGTCCAGCACCTCGTCGCGCCGGCGGACCAGGTCGGCGATCACGGCCTCGATGTCCTCGCGCCGCTGCACGCCCTCCTCGACGATGCGCCTGGCCTGGGCCTGGGCGTCTGCGATCGTGTCGCGCGCGTCCGCGTCGGCCTCGGAGCGAGCGTCGGCCGCGTCCTTGTCGGCCTCGGAGCGCGCCTTCTCGGCGTAGGAGTCTGCCTCGGAGTGGGTCTTCTTCGAGTAGGTCTCGGCCTCCTTGCGCGACCTCTCGGCTTGGGCGCTGCCCTCCTCGGTCGCCTCGCGGGCGAGGCTTTCGGCCTCGCTGCGGATCTGCTGGGCGCTCTCCTCGGCTTGGGCCAGGATCGCGCCCGTGCGCTCCCCCACCCGCTCCAGCTCGCGCTTGACCGTGTCCGAGCGCGACTCGTCGCCGGCGCCCGTCTCCAGCCAGTCAGCCAGCCTGGCCAGGAACTTCTCGACCTCGTGCTTGTCGTAGCCGCGCCGCGAGGTGGGGAAGGTCGCGTTCCTGATCCGATCGAGGCTGGTCTCGTCGACGCCCATGCTGTCTCTCCTGATGACGTTGTGCGGGGAGCTTCCGTGCCTAGGACCCGGAATCGACCGGGACCGGCTTCTCACCCGAGTAATCGTAGAACCCTCGGCCGGACTTGCGGCCAAGATCACCTGCACCGACCATCTTCTTCAGCGTCTCGGGCGCCGCGAAACGGTCCTCGCCGTAGGCATCGACCATCACCTCGGAGATCGCCACCAGCGTGTCGAGCCCGACGAAGTCCGACAGGGTGAGCGGCCCCATCGGATGGCTGGCCCCGGCCATCATCCCCGTGTCGATGTCCTCGATCGAGCCGACGCCCTGCTCGTGGGCCCGGATCGCGTCGAACATGTAGGGCACCAGCAGCCGGTTGACGATGAAGCCGCGGTTGTCCCCGGCCGCGACGGTCGTCTTGCCGAGCTTCTGGCCCAGGCTCATTCCGAGCGCGACGGCGTCGTCCCCCGAGCCCTCGGCCCGCACCACCTCCAGCAGCGGCATCACCTGTGCGGGGTTGAAGAAGTGAAGCCCCAGGAATCGCTCGGGACGCTTTGTCGCGGCGGCTTGCGTGGCCACCGACAGCGAGGAGGTGTTGGTGGCGAAGAAGGCGTCGTCCTTGACGATCCCGTCCACCTCGCCCCACATCTCGAGCTTGCCGTCGAGGTCCTCGGTGATCGCCTCGATTACCAGGTCGCAGTCCGCCAGGTCGCTGTAGTCGAGCGTGGGAGTGATCCGCGCGCGGATCGCGTCCGCGTCGGCCTGCTCGAGCTTGCCCTTGTCAACGGCCCTGGCGAGCTGTTTCTCGATCTTCGCCATGCCCTTGTCGAGCTTTTCCTGCTCCAGCTCGCGCACGACGACGTCCCAGCCGGCCTGGGCGCAGATCTGGGCGATCCCGTGGCCCATCAGGCCACATCCGACGACGCCGACCTTCGTGATCTCCTTCGCGCCTGACTCCATGCAGCGGCTCCTCCTTGGGGTTGGACGGTCGGGGAGGGTAGCTATCGTTGCGCCTAGGCGGTCCCCGGCAGGGGCGCGACCGCGCGGCCGGAACCGTGTTGCTGAGCACGATGCCTTCCCGCAGACATCAAGGCTTGCGCGTGGGCGCCGCGGCGTGCGCTTCGGCGGCTGCCCTGCTCGCGCTCGCAGCGCCGTCGTCGGCCCCAGCGGCGACGGGCGCCGACACCGCCACAACCGGCGACGTTGCGCGACAAGCGGCGGCGTCCGCCCAGAACCCGCGCAAGCGGGCTCGACTGCGACGCGCCAACCGCCGCCAGAAGCGGCCGAACGTGATCGTGGTCATGACCGACGACCAGGACAACACCCTGCAGGGCATGGACAGCGTGGGCTCGCTGCTGAGCGCCCAGGGCACCAGCTTCGCCAACAGCTACACGTCCTACCCGCTCTGCTGCCCCTCGCGCGCGACCTTCCTCACCGGCCAGTACGCCCACAACCACGGCGTACGCACCTCGGACTCGCCGCAGGCCTACAACAGCCTCGACGGCAGCAGCACCCTTGCCGTCTGGCTGCGCCGCTCCGGCTACCGCACGGCGATGGTCGGTAAGTACCTGAACGGCTACGGGGTCAACGACAGCACCCTCGAGTCCGTCACCGACGCGAAGGAAATACCGCCCGGATGGGCCGAGTGGTACGCGCTCACCGCCGGCAGCGACCAGCGCCGCTACCAGTACAAGCTGAACGAGAACGGCGACGTCCGCTTCTACGGCCACGGCCCCAAGAACTACGTCACCGACGTGCTCGCCTCGCACGCCGTCGACTACGTCAAGCGGCGCGCTCCGCGCCCGAAGCCCTTCTTCCTCTGGTTCAACCCGACCGCGCCCCACGGCGAGGCCGGCAACCTGTTCGGGGCCAGTCGCAACCCCACCCCCGCCCCGCGCCACATCGGCCTCTACGGCGACGCGATCTATCCCCGCACGCCGAACTTCGACGAGGACGACGTCAGCGACAAGCCCCAGTTCGTCCAGGACAAGGCGAAGCTGACCGCCGACGAGATCCTCGACGTGGACCGCCGCTATCGCGGGCGGATGGAGAGCCTGCTGGCGGTGGACGACGCGGTCAAGCGCATCGTCGGGAGGCTGCGCAAGGCGGGCGACCTGCGCAAGACCTACATCGTCTTCACCTCCGACAACGGCCTGCAACTGGGCTCGCACCGGCTGCTGTTCAAGGCCTTCCTCTACGAGGAGTCAACCCGGGTGCCGCTGGTCATCCGCGGCCCCCGGTTCCCGGCGGGCGCCGTCAGGCAGCAGCCCGTCAGCAACGTCGATCTGGCGCCGACGATCGTGGAGCTGACCAAGGCCAGGGCCGGGCTGACCATGGACGGCCGCTCGCTGCTGCCCTTCGCCGCGGACGCGTCGCTGGGCGCCGGCCGCGAGCTGCTGTTCGAGAGCTACCAGACGACCTCGTTCGGGCTGCGGCGCGGCGACTTCGTCTACATCAGCCACGACTCCGGAGAGGAGGAGCTGTACGACCTCTCGGCCGACCCGTTCGAGCTCGAGAGCCTGCACGCGAGCGCGCCGCACCTCGCGTTGAAGGCGGAGCTGGAGGCGCGGCTGGCCCAGCTCCGGACCTGCTCAGGCCTAGGTTGCCCCTAGGGCCTCGAGCTTCTGCTGCATCGCCGCCGCCAGTGCGTTGACGCCGCTCATCGGCCGCACGTAGACCGCCATCTCGCGCACCCTGCCCTCGGCGTCGAAGCGCAGCAGGTCGATGCCGTCGAGCTCGCGGTCCCCCACCCTGGCGCTGAAGGCCAGCGCGGCGGTGTCGCCCGTCTCGGTGTGGTCCGTGTAGCGGAAGTCCTCGAACACCTGCAGGACGGCGCCGAGCAGCATCGCGACCGCCTCGCGCCCCTCATACGGCTTGAAGACCACGGGGCTGCGGAAGCTGACGTCCTCGGCGAACAGCTCCTCGATCGCCGAGAAGTCCTTGGCCTCAGCGGCCGCCCTGAATGCGTCGCTCTTCATGCCGGGGACCCTACTCCGTGCCGGTCCAGTCCACCGGCCCGGCGATCAGGGAGTGCGCCCCCAGCGGCCTGCCCAGAACCTCCTGCGCGGCGGCGGAGGCCTCGATCAGCTTGGCCAGGTCCACCCCAGTTCCGACGCCCATCTCCTCCAGCATCGAGACGAGGTCCTCGGTCGCGATGTTCCCGGTCGCCCCCGGAGGCACCGGACAGCCGCCCAGCTCGCCGAATGAGCTCTCGAACGAGGTGACGCCGGCCCCCAGGGCGGACAGCGCGTTGGCCAGCCCCTGGCCGCGGGTGTTGTGGAAGTGGGCGGTCAGCTCGACGCCATTCAGCTGCTCGCGAGCGGCCCCGAAGAACTCACCGACCTGCCGCGGGTTCGCCATCCCGGTCGTGTCGCCGAAGGAAACCTCCTCGCAGCCGAAGGCGGCCAGCTGCTTGGCGATCTCGAAGACGCGGTCGGGCGGCACCTCCCCCTCGTAGGGACAGCCAAAGCTGGTCGAGATCACGCCCTCGCAGCGCAGCCCTGCGCGCGATGCCGCGCTGATCGTCCCCTCGAGGTCCGCCAGCGACTCCTCGATCGAGCGGTTCACGTTCTTGCGGTTGTGGGTCTCCGAGGCCGACAGGAAGAAGTTCCCCTCATGGAAGGCCCCCGGGCGTGCATCGAGGACCTCCAAGGCGTTCTCCAGTCCCTTGCGGTTCGGGATCAGGACCGAGAAGGCGAGCCCCTCGCGCGGCTCGATCCGCTCCAGGACCTCGCGACCGTCGGCGAGCTGCGGAATCACGTCGGGCCTGACGAACGACGTCACCTCGATCCGCTTCAGCCCCGAGTCGGCGAGCATCCCGATCAGCCGCACCTTGTCGGCGGTCGGGATCACCTCGGGCTCGTTCTGGAACCCGTCGCGAGGACCGACCTCTCGGATGCGAACGTTGCTCGGGAGCCTCGCGGCCATCGATCCCAGCCTAGCCGCAGGCGCTAGTCCTTCTTGACCCCGCCGACCTCGATCGCGCGGCGCTCGTGGGTGCCGACTCCGATCGTGCGCTCGCCCTCCGTCACCTCGACGTCGAAGCGGAACTTGCGCTCGTCGGCGATCTCGCGCAGCGTCGCGGTCACCGTGCAGGTGGCGCCCTCGGCGGCGGCGGCGACGTGCTTGACGCAAACCTCGAAGCCGACCGTCACCGTGCCTTCGGGCAGGTTCTGGAGCGAGAGGATCGCGGAGGTGCGCTCCATCATCCCGATCATCCCGGGCGTCGAGAGCACGCTGGCGCCGATGGTGCCGCCGACGTCGGTGACCAGGCGGTCCTCCACCACGAACTCGTCGCTGCGCTCCATGCCCACCTCGAGCGCCACGGCTAGCCGACCATCCCCATGCCCCCCGAGACGCCGAGGATCTCGCCGGTGACGTAGGAGGCGTCGTCGGAGGCGAGGAAGGCGACCGCGGCGGCGACCTCCTCGGGCTTGCCCATGCGGCGCAGCTGGGTGCCGGCCTTCATGTTCTCGATGATCTTCTCGCCGATCTCGCCGAACTCGAGCGCCTGCATCAGCAGCGGCGTCTCGATCGGCCCCGGGGCGATGCCGTTGGCGTTGATGCCGAACCGCGCCCCCTCACGGGCGATCACCTTGGTGAAGGCGATGACGCCGCCCTTCGCGGCGGAGTAGACCGCCGAGCCCTTGGAGCCGACGCGGCCGGCCTCGGAGGCGATGTTGACGATGCGGCCGTACTTCGCTGCCTGCATCCCTGGTAGTGCCGCGTGAGTGCAGTTGAAGACGCCGGTCAGGTTTACGGCGATCACCTTTTCCCAGCGCTCGGGCGTCATGTCGACGAAGAAGCCGAACTCGTCGGTGCCGGCGTTGTTGACGAGGATGTCGATCGTGCCGCCGGCGCTGTCGACTGCTGCCTCGGCCGAGGCGAGGCTGGTCACGTCCAGCTCGATCGCCAGTCCGGAGACCTCGCCGGCGACCTCGCTCGCGCCCTCCAGGTTCAGGTCGCCGATGGTCACGTCGGCGCCTTCGGCCGCGAGCCGGCGCGCGATCGCGGCGCCGATGCCCGACGCGCCGCCGGTGACAAGTGCCTTCCGTCCCTCCAGCCTCATCGCGCGGGCAGCTTATTGATGCCGTGATCTAGGGTTCGGCGCCGTGAGCGACGCAATCCCGATCATCGGCGGCACCGGCGCGCTCGGCTACGGGCTGGCGCTGCGCTGGGCGCAGGCGGGGCGCGAGATCGTGATCGGCTCGCGCAAGGCCGAGCGCGCAGCCGAGGCCGCGGCCAAGGTCGCCGGGGCCGTGCCCGGCGCAAAGGTCGAGGGCCTGGAGAACGGCGAGGCCGCCAAGCGCGGGCCGGTCGTCTTCCTCACCGTCCCCTTCCGCGCCCAGTCCGAGACGCTCAACAACCTCCGCGAGGCGCTCGCCGAGGGCCAGCTGCTGGTCGATTGCACCGTCCCCATTGCCGCGGCCGTCAGCGGCAAGGCCACCCGCACGCTCGGTGTCTGGCAGGGGTCCGCCGCCCAGCAGGCGCAGGAGATGGTCCCCGAGGGGGTCACCGTGGTCTCGGCGCTTCACACGGTCAGCGCCGCGGCGCTCGCCGAGGGCGACGACGTCGAGGAGGACATCCTGATCTGCGGAGACAAGAAGGCCGACAAGGCGCGCGTCGCCGCCCTGATCGAGGAAATCGAGGGTTTGCGGGCGGTGAACGCCGGGCCGCTGGAGATGGCGCGGATAGTCGAGACCCTGACGCCGATGCTGATCTCGATCAACACGCGCTACAAGACGCGCGCCGGCATCCGGGTCACCGGCCTGCCCGACGCCGACCACTGGGCCTGACCCCCGCTCCATGACCGCGATCGATCGCTGCGTCGTCCTCGCCGGGGGCACGGGCGGGGCCAAGCTCGCGGCGGGCATCCAGGACGTGCTGGGCGACGGGCTGGCGGTGATCGCGAACACCGCGGACGACGTCGAGCTGCTGGGGGTAGACGTCTCGCCCGACCCTGACCTCGTCACCTACTGGCTGGCCGACGAGATCGACGAGCAGCAGGGCTGGGGAATCAAGGGCGACAGCTCGACCGTTTTCGAGCGGCTCGTGCAACTCGGCGCCCCGGACTGGTTCCGGCTCACCGACCGCGACCTCGCCACCTGCCTCTATCGCACCACTTTCATCGCCGAGGGGGGAAGCCGCACCGCCGCCCAGGCCCAGATCGCCCGGGCGCTGGGCGTGCGCGCGCAGGTGCTGCCGATGTGCGAGGAGCGGGTGTGCACGCGCGTTCGGACCGCGGCCGGCTGGCGTGGGCTGCAGGAGTTCCTGGTCGCCGACCGCGGTGAGCCCGCTATCGAGGCCGTCGAGGTCGAGGGAATCGCCGAGGCCACGCCCACCTCCGAGGTGCTCGCCGCGATCGAGGGGGCGGACGCGATCGTGATCGGCCCCTCTAACCCGGTGATCTCGATCGGCCCGATCCTCGCAATTTCCGGGATCCGTGAGGCGATCGCGGCCGCGAGCGCGCCAGTCGTGGCGGTCAGCCCCTACGTCGCGGGCGCCGTCGTCAAAGGCCCGACGGACGCGTTCATGCGCGCCCTCGGCCGGCCCTCTAGCGCCGCCGGGGTGGCATCGATGTACGAGGGACTGCTCGACGGCATCGTCTGCGACGAGGGAGACCCCGATCCGCCGCCCGAGGGGCTCAAATCGCTGCTCTGCCCCACCCTGATGGAGGGCAGCGGCGGGCGCCGCTCCCTGGCCGTGCGGACGCTCGACTTCGCCGCCGAACTCCAATGACCGATAAATTCCCGGTAGCGATCTATGAAGACCGTCGGCATTCTTCCCGTCAAGCGGCTCGACGCGGCGCACAGCCGCCTCGCCGGCGTGCTCGAGCCCGAACAGCGCTCGCGTCTGGCGGAGGCGACCTTCCTCGACGCGCTCGGCAAGCTGCGCCAGAGCCGCAGGCTGGACGAGATCGTGGTCGTCACCGCGGACCCCTCTGTCGCCCGGCATACGCGCTGGCTCGGAAACCAGCTGGTCGAGCAGAGCGAGGACTCGGGCCACTCACACGCCGCCAGCGCCGGCGTCCGCGCCGCGCTCGAGCTCGGCGCGGATCGCGTTGCCATCCTCCCCACCGACTGCCCCCTGATGGACCCGGCCGAGATCGACGACCGGCTCGGCCGGACGCCGCGCGCCGCAATGATCGTGCCCGACCACCACGGCGAGGGCACCAACGCGCTGGTGCTGTCGCCGCCCGATGCCTTCCAGCCCGCCTTCGGCCCCGACAGCTGCGCGCGACACATCTCCCGGGCCCGCGCGGCCGGGATCAGCTTCGCCTACGAAGCGCTCGAATCGCTGGCGCTCGACCTGGACACTCCCGAGGACATGACGGCGCTCCGCGACGCGCTGCTGCTGGAGCCCGAGCGTGCCCTCCGCAGCGCCCAGGTGCTGTGGGAGTTCGGCGACGAAGCAGGACAGGGCGAGTCCGAGTCGCAGTCCGTCACCGCCGCGTAGCGCCTCCCGGCGAGGGCATGGGCTGATGAGCGCCCGCGAGCTGCGGGTACGGCCCCTCGCCGGGATCGGCGAGATCGGCGACGGGGATGACCTCGGCGCGATGGTGGCGAACGCCGCGAGCCCGGAAGACGAGGAGGTCGTAGTGCTGTCCCAGAAGATCGTCTCGAAGGCCGAGGGGCGGCTGCGCAGGCTGGCCGACGTCAAGGTGAGTGAGCGCGCCTCCGAGCTGGCCGAGCTGACCGGCAAGGACCCGGCCCTGGTCGAGCTGATCATCGCCGAAAGCCGCAGCGTCGTCAGGGCCGAGCCCGGCGTGCTGATCGCCGAGACCGGAGGCGGCTGGGTTTGCGCGAACGCGGGCATCGACGCTTCCAACCTGCCCGAGCCGGGCTGGGTCGCGCTGCTGCCCGAGGACGCCGACGCCTCGGCCCGCCGGATCAGGGCCGAGATACGCGAGGCCGTGGGAGCCGCGCCGGCGGTCGTGATCGCCGACAGCTTCGGCCGCCCTTGGCGGCTGGGCCAGGCGGACGTCGCTATCGGCTGCGCCGGGCTCGAGCCCCTCGACGACTGGCGCGGGCGCGCCGACCGCTCGGGCAGCGAGCTGGCCGCGACCAGGATCTCGATCGCCGACGAGGTCGCCGCGGCGGCGGACCTGGTCCGCGACAAGGACTCCGGCATTCCCGGGGCGGTGATCACGGGGCTCGGGCACCTGGTCACCGCGGAAGACGGGCCCGGTGCCAGGGCACAGCAGCGTCCTGCCGGGGACGACCTCTTCCGCTAGGGCTGGCTGGCCGCCGCGCCGGCCTTCTTCTCGGCAAGCTCCTTGCCCGCCAGCGGCATCGCCGTCGATCCCTCGTGGGTGAACTCGGGCGGCTCGTAGACCTGCCCGGGGGTGCCGCCTACGGCGAGGACTCTGGCCGCCTCGTCGCCGGTGATGAGCTTGCGCTTCTCGTCCGGTCCCACCCGGGCCCAGACGCCCGGCTCCAGGTCGATCTCCTCCCCGCCGACCCTGAGGGTCGCGCGGCCCTCCAGCACGGTGTAGACCTCTTCCTGGGCGTCGTGGCTCTGGTCGTGCTCGGGGTAGACCTTGAAGTTCGGTGGCAGGTCCATGACCGCGATCCCGAACGAGGTAACGCCCAGCCCCGCTCGCACCCTGCGGAAACCTCCCCCGAAGATCGCCTCGAAGTCCTCGGTGCGCTTGACGGTGACGTCTGCCATTCAGCTCATTCCTCTCCGGCCGCCGCGCCCGGATCGCTCACCCGCAGCACGGCCGCACCGCGAACCCTACCGCCGCGCAGGTCGCTCAGTGCGTGATTTGCGTCCGCAAGGGCGTACTCCTGCACCTGGGCTCGGACCGGCACGCTCGGCGCGATCCGCATGAACTCCTCCCCGTCGGCGCGGGTCAGGTTGGCGACCGAGCGCAGCGAGCGCTCTCCCCAGAGGATCTCGTAGGGGAACGAGGGGATGTCGCTCATGTGGATGCCCGCGCAGACGACCACCCCGCCCCGAGCGAGCGCCCGCAGCGCCTCGGGCACCAGCTCCCCGGCGGGAGCGAAGATGATCGCGGCGTCGAGCTCCTCGGGCAGCTCGTCCGTCCCTCCCGCCCAGGCGGCCCCCAGCGATCGCGCCAGCTCCTGAGCGTCGGCGTCGCCAGGCCGGGTGGCCGCGAACACGCGCCGCCCCTGGTGCACCGCGACCTGGCAGACGATGTGGGCCGAGGCCCCGAAGCCGTAGAGGCCGATCCGCTCGGCGTCGCCGGTCATCCGCAGCGCCCGGTAGCCGATCAGCCCCGCGCACAGCAGCGGCGCGGCCTCGATCGCCGGGTACTGCACGGGGGCCGGGAGGCAGAAGCGCTCGTCGGCGACCGCCATCTCGGCGTAGCCGCCGTCCCGCAGGTACCCGGTGAAGATCGCGCGCTCGCAGAGGTTCTCGCGCCCCGAGCGGCAGTAGCGGCACTCGCCGCAGGCCCAGCCGAGCCAGGGAATCCCGACGCGGTCTCCGGCGCGAAAACGTTCCGCTTCCTCCCCCGCGCTCTCGACCGTCCCCACCACCTGGTGTCCCGGCACCACCGGCAGCTTCGGCTCCGGAAGATCGCCGTCGACGAGATGAAGGTCGGTGCGGCAGACCCCGCAGGCCTCGACGCGCACACGGACCTCGCCGCCACCCGGTTCGGGCGCGGGCACCTCGACCGCCTGGAGCGGCTCGCCGATTGCCTCGAGCACCATCGCCCTCATGCGCCCATTGTCCCGCCGCAAGGGCCCGGCGCTTGCGGCGGGCGGCGTCGATGCCGATAATCCCGCCATGGTGCTGACCAGGGGGGGCGCGGCCAGGGCTGCGGCGGCGGGAGTCGCCGTGGCGGCGCTCCTGATCGCGGCGACGCCCGCCCGAGCCCCGGCCGCGAGCCAAGGCGCGAGCGGAAGCGGCGACTCCTTCTTCCCGCACCTCGGCAACGGCGGCTACGACGCGAGCCACTACGACGTTCGGCTCGCCTACGGTCCGGGCAGCCGCGCCATTTCGGGCGAGGTCGTGACAGCCGCGACGGCGACCCAGGACCTGAGCGGCTTCAGCTTCGACATGCGGCCCTGGCTGAAAGTCAAGAGCGTGAACCTCGACGGCGCTCGCGTCCCGTTCCGGCACCAGGGGGCGAAGCTGTTCGTGACGCCGGGCGCAGCCATCCCGAGCGGGCAGGGGTTCTCGGTCACCGTCCGCTACCGGGGCCGCCCGAGGGCGGTCAGGGACCCCGATGGCCGCCACGAGGGCTGGATCGAGACCCGCGACGGGGCGCTCGTCGCGGCGGAGCCCCAGGGGGCGCCGAGCTGGCTGCCGTCCAACGCCGACCTCACCGACAAGGCCACCTGGAACCTGGAGTTCACGGTGCCGAAGAGGCTGAAGGCGGTCTCGAACGGCCGCCTGGTCGATGTCGGCCGCCGCGGCAAGAGGCGGCTTTGGCGCTGGGCCGAGTCCCAGCCGATGGCCGCCTACCTCGCAACCGTCGCAATCGGGCGCTTCCGCCTCTTCCGCTCCCGCATCGCCGGCCTGCCCTCGATCGTCGCGGTCGACCCTGAAGTCGCCAAGCGACCGTCCAAGGGCATTGACAGGACCGCCGGGATGCTGAGGCTCTTCGGCCACCGGTTCGGCCCCTACCCGTTCGACTCGATCGGGGCGATCGTCGATTCGAGCCAAGGGTTTCTCGCGCTCGAGACCCAGACCCGCCCGATCTACAGCTTCCCGCCGAAGGGCGGGATCCACGCGCACGAGATCGCGCACCAGTGGTTCGGCGACGCAGTCGGGTTCGCGCGCTGGCAGGACATCTGGCTGGCCGAGGGGTTCGCGCAGTGGTCGATGTGGCTGTGGCGCGACCACGTCGGCGAGCAGTCGCTCGGGTCGAGCTTCCGGCGCTCCTACTCACTGCCCGCGAGCTTCGATTCCTACTGGCGCCCCGCGCCCGGCGCGGTCGGCACACCGAAGAAGCTGTTCGCCATCTCCGTCTACGAGCGCGGCGCCATGACGGTCGAGGCGCTGCGGCGCGAGCTCGGCAACGCGACCTTCTACGCGCTCATCCGCGACTGGGTCGCCCAGCGCCGCTACGGCACGGGCACGATCCCCGACTTCATCGCGCTCGCCGAGCAGCACGCCGGCCGCGACCTCAACCCCTTCTTCCACCTCTGGCTGTTCCGGCCGGCGAAGCCGACGGGCCCATTGGCCCACGCGCCCTAGCGCGGCAATCACCGTGTACACGCTCTCTCGCAAACTAGCCTGGACCCTTGGCCCGCTTCTAGTTCTTGTCGCCGCGTCGCCGGCGACCGCGGATACCACCGTCGTCGGCCTGAGTCCGAAAGTCGCGAGACCGGGCGAGCAGGTCGATGTTCGGATCGCCTGTGGGGCGTGCCCTGCCGATGCGACCTTTCCCATTTCGCTCGTGCCCGCCGTTAAAGCCCCGCGGCCCTATCCCTGCCGCGACAACGCGCGCTGCATCCGGACCGCCGCAGCCCCACCACGGCAGCGTCCCTTCCTGTTCCTCGGCAGCACTAGCGGTGCAACAGCGCGCGCGCCGGACCTGCAGCCACCTGGTTCGGACTCGCACCTTCGCTTTACCGTCCCGAAGATCGAGCCAGGCGTCTATGCCTTCGTCATCTTCGCCCGGAGCGGGCGGGACACGCGCGGGAGCCTGATAGCCAACACGGGTCCTGGCGACATTCTTCGGATTCTGCCGAGCGAGGCTCCGATGGATTCCGCAGGGGACGATTCCGACACGACTTTGTGGATCGTGGCAGGCATCGGAGCGATCGCGCTAGTGCTTGCAACCGCTCTGTTGCTCCGTCGACGGCGCACAGCATGAGCAGCAGCGCTACTCGCGACCGTTCGGGTCGCTTCGCTCCACATTGCTCCTAATACGTCTCGACGATCTCGTAGAGAGTCGTGCGCTGGGCCGGGGTGCGGCCGGCGCGGCGCGCGGCCTCGACAAGCTGCTCTGGCTCCAGGCGGACGCCGTGCTGTGAGCCCGCCATGCGCGAGATGTTCTCCTCCATCAGGGTGCCGCCGAGGTCGTTGACGCCCCAGCGCAGGCTCTCGGTGGCGGCGTCCAGGCCCATCTTCACCCAGCTCGCCTGCAGGTTCGTGATCGTCCTGCCCAGGGCGAGGCGGAAGGCGGCCGTGTGCTTCAGGTTCTCGGCGCGGGAGATCTCCTCGACCCCGTGGGTGCGCCCGAGCAGCGTGTTGAACGGGATGAAGCTGAGCGGCACGAACTCGGTGATGCCGCCGGTTCGCTCCTGCAGCTCGCGGACCACCCGCATGTGGCGGGCCAGCTCGCCGCGGCTCCTCGATGTGCCCGAACATCACCGTCGAGGTCGAGCGCAGGCCGGCGCGGTGGGAGGCCTCGATGATCTCCACCCAGCGCGCGACCGGCAGCTTGTTGGGCGAGATGCGCTGGCGTACCCCGTCGTCCAGTACCTCGGCGGCCGTGCCGGGCGTCGAGCCCAGCCCGCACTCGATCAGGTACTCGAACACCTCGTCCGGGCTCTTGCCCGAGCGCTCGCACATGAAGTGGACCTCCATCGGCGAGTAGGCGTGCAGGTGGATCTGGGGCGCCACCTCCTTCGCCAGCTCCAGCCAGCGCCCGTAGTGCTCGAGCGTGTAGTCGGGGTGGATGCCGCCCTGCATGCAGATCTCGGTGGCGCCGAACTCGACCGCCTCGTTGACGCGCGCGACGAAGTCGTCCTCGCTCCACCAGGTAGGCGTCGGGCGAGCGCTTGCCCTGGCCGAAGCCGCAGAAGGCGCAGCCGACCACGCAGACGTTGGTGAAGTTGATGTTGCGGTTGACGACGAAGGTCGTGGTCTCCCCCGCGAGCTCGGCCCGCAGCTCGTCGGCCGCGACCCGCATCTCCTCGATCACCTCCGGCCGCGTCTCGGCGAACAGCGCCGTCAGCTCCTCCTGGGTCAGCGACTCGCCCCTTCGCGCCCGCGCTCGATCGCCCGCGGGGCGACCTCGGGATCCGGCGGCGCCTGCTGCCGGCGCCCGGAGCCCTTGCGCGGGATGAAGCTCCAGTACTTGAGCTTGACCACGTCGAGCACGCCCTGCTCCATCCACTCCGGCTCCAGGTACTGCGGGTAGACGCAGAGCCGCTCGGTGAGCGCGTAGCCCTTCGGGCGCCAGCCGCTTGCGGACCTGGTGAGGGCTCGGGAACGGGTGCTCGGGCGAGATGTGATCGCCGTTCGCCGAGAGCCCGCCGAGGTCGGTCGCGCCGGCCTCGACCAGCTCCGGCCACCAGTCGGCCAGGTTCGGGGGAACCTGGACCCCGACGTCCGGCATCAGCCGCTTGCGTCTCGGCGATCAGCCGCTTCATGTCCTCGATCGTCACGTCGCAGGCCCAGTCGGGGCGCGGCACCGGCTGGCCGTTGGTGATGCCCGCCTCCCAGCGCTTGCGCGAGGACTCGTCTGCGATCTCGGCCACCTCCTGCCCGTAGTAGCGAGGGTGCGGGACGTAGTTCTGGAGGATCACCTCCTGGATGTGGCCGTGGCGCTCGTGGACCTCGGCGATCGCCTCGAGCGACGCGACGCGCTCCTCCTCCGTCTCGCCGATGCCGACGAGGATGCCGCTCGTGAACGGGATGCTGCAGCTCGCCGGCGGCCTCGATGGTCGCCAGCCGCCGGGCGGGGTGCTTGGTCGGCGAGCCGGCGTGGACGGTCTCCATCAGCCGCTCGGAGACGGACTCGAGCATCAGGCCCTGGGAGGCCGTCACCTCGCGCAGGCGGGACAGGTCCTCGTGGGAGAGCACGCCGAGGTTTGTGTGGGGCAGGATCCCCCGCTCCAGCGCCCGCTCGCAGACCCAGGCGACGTACGAGGTGAAGTCGTCGTGTCCCCAGGAACGCAGCCTCTCGGCCACCTCGGGGTTGACCTCGGGCCGCTCGCCGGTGAGGACGAGCAGCTCCTTCGCGTTGCGGCGTGACGCCTCCTCCAGCCGCCGGTCGACCTCGCCGGGGTCGTGGATGTGGGCCCGGTGGGTCGCGAAGGCGCAGTACTTGCAGAAGCACTGGCACGTGCGCGAGAGGGAGAGGGTGTAGTTGCGCGAGAAGGTGACGCGCCGCATATCGGGCCTCTATTCGCGCGCGCGCTGGCCCTGAGCCCAGGAGCCCAGGTCGATCAGGAAGGCGAGGACCACGAAGAACCACTCGAAGCCTTCGACACCGTTATCGCCCCAGGACCAGAACGCGGCGTAGGCCAGCGTCGTCCAGGGCAGCAAGAAGAAGCCCAGGACCGGCACGATCCAGTCGTCGTAGGCGCGCTCGAGCACGTCGCTGAAGATCCACAGCACGAACAGCGCGAGCCGCGGCGAGATCAGCGCGAAGAGGGCGACGAAGCAACCCATCAGGAGGGAACCCTACTTCCCGATAGGTTTGCGCGGCATGAGGGGAGAGAGGTGAGCGAGCCGGGAACAGCTCGGCGCTGGATCGGGATCGCAGTGCGCGGCCTGCTCCTCTGGGTCGCGGTCGCGGCCGTCTTCTGGGTCGTGGTCCAGCTCCTGCGCGGATTCGAAAGCACCAGCTTCCGGGCCGCCCTGTTCGCAACGGGCTTGATGACGCTGCTCACCGTCGTGCTGTGGCCGCTTGTGATCAGGATCGTGCTGCCGCTGACCGTGCTCACCTTCGGCCTCGCATCGCTTGTACTGAACGCGGGGCTGGTCGCCATCGCGATCGAGATCGTCGACGGCAATGCGCCGAGCTTCATCCAAGCCCTCGGCGCCTCCTTCCTGCTCTCGCTGGCGCTGATGATCCTGGGGCCGGCCTTCAGCTTCGACGACGACGCCCGCCAGCTCCGGATCGTGCGCCGTCGCGCGCGCAGGGTGCGCGACGAGAACCGCACCGACGTCCCAGGGGTGATCCTGTTCGAGATCGACGGTCTGGCCGAGCCGGTCCTGCGCCGCGCGCTCAAGGCCGGGCACGCGCCGGTCATGGCGCGCTGGCTCGCCGACGGCTCTCATCGGCTGATCGGCTGGGAGTGCGACCTCTCCTCGCAGACGGGCGCCAGCCAGGCCGGGCTGCTCCTGGGCTCCAACCACGACATGCCCGCCTTCCGCTGGTACGAGAAGGAGACCGGCCAGACGATGGTCTCGAACCACGGCAAGGACGCGGTCGCGATCGAGCGCCGCCGGTCGGACGGCGGCGGGCTACTGGCCGTGGGTGGCGCCAGCCGGGGCAACATGTTCTCGGGGGACGCGCCGCGGTGCTCGGCGACGATGAGCGTGCTGCGCGACCGCGAGCGCTCCGGCTCCAAGGAGTACTTCGCCTACTTCGGCGACCCGTTCGCCCTCACGCGCACCTTCGCCCGCTACTTCTGGGACGTCTTCCTGGAGCGGCGCGCGGCACGCCGCCAGCGCAAGGCCGGCGAGGAGCACATCGACCGCGGCGGGCTCTACCCCTGGATGCGTGGCGCTATCACCGTGGTCATGCGAGACCTGAACGTCGCCAGCCTGATGGGCGACATCGTCGAAGGCGTGCCCGTCGTCTACTCGACCTTCGTCGGCTACGACGAGGTCGCCCACCACTCGGGCATCGAGCAGCCCGACGCCTTCGCGGTCCTGAAGCAGCACGACGCGCAGCTCGCCCGGCTGGAGAGCGCAGTGAAGCAGGCGCCCCGCCCCTACCACCTGGTCGTGCTTTCGGATCACGGCCAGACGCAGGGCCGCCCGTTCCGGCAGCGCTACGACATCGAGCTGCCCGATCTGGTCAAGGGCGCGCTGGCCCACGGAGAGGTCTTCGCACCGGAGGCGGCCGACGAGGGTATGACCAGCCTTGGCGGCGCGCTGACCGACGCCCGCGACGAGGACAACGCCGGCGGCCGCGCGCTCGCGCGCGCCACCCGCGGCCAGCTCGTCGACGGCGAGGTGGTGCTGGGGGCGGGCCGGGAGGCCATCGAGGCGACCGAGAGCGGCCCCGGCTCGGAGCACGAGGCGATCGTGCTCGCGTCCGGCGGACTCGGCCTCGTCTCACTGCCCGAGCGCGAGCACCGGATGAAGCGCGAGGAGATCGACTCCCTGCACCCGGAGCTGCTGAGGACGTTGAGCGGGCACCCCGGGATCGGCTTCGTGATGGTGGACAGCGAGGCTGACGGCCCGATCGTGCTGGGCGGCTCGGGTTCGCGCCGGCTGCGCGACGACCAGGTCACCGGCGATGACCCACTTGGGCATTTCGGCCCGAACGCCGGCGACCACCTGCGCCGAACACATGACTTCCCACACTGCCCCGACATCCTCGTCAACTGCATGTTCGACCCGGCCGTGAACGAGTGCGCGCCCTTCGAGGAGTTCATGGGCTCCCACGGCGGGCTCGGCGGCTGGCAGAGCCACCCGTTCGCTCTCGTCCCCAGCGCCTGGAGCGAACCGGCGGGCCCGATCGTCGGAGTCCGCGCCATGCACGACGCGCTCCGGGGCTGGCTGCGGGAGTCGGGCCAGAAGGTCGCGCCGCACAACTCATAGACTGGGCGCCCGTGAAGCGGGATCGAACAGAACGGATTCTGAAAGGAGGGGGCTTTGAGCGCTAAGGAAATTGAGATGGGGCCGATCGACTACATCGTGGTCGAGTGGCCCGGAGAGCAGCCGACAGGCGAGGCCGCGCCGCTGCTGGTAGACCTTGTGGACCGTGGACTGATCCGGATCCTGGACCTCGCCTTCATTGCAAAGGGCGACGACGGCTCGGTCGCCGGCGTTGAGATCTCCGACCTGGGGAGCCAGGTGGAGGAGCTGAAGGTCTTCGAGGGCGCATCCTCGGGACTGCTCGGCGACGACGATGTCGCCGCGGCCGGCGAGGCCCTCGAACCTGGCACCTCGGCCGCGCTGCTCGTCTATGAGAACGTGTGGGCGGCGCCGTTTGCTACGGCCGTCCGCAAGTCCGGTGGCCAGCTCGTCGCGAGCGGCCGCATCCCCGTCCAGGCCATCGTCGCGGCGCTCGACGCCGCTGAGGCCTAGCCCGAACCGAGAGGAGATCTGTCATGCCTGGATTGCTTCGTGGAGTAGCACGCACGGCCGTCATTGCCGGAACAGCGAGCACTGTCAGCGGGCGCGTGCAGCGCCGGCAGAACGCCCGCTGGGCTGAGGAGGACCAGGGAGCCGCGCCCGCGCAGGCGCCCCCGCAGGCCGCCGCGCCTGCCGCTGACCCGATCGCGCAGCTGAAGGAGCTGGGGGAACTGCACGACAGCGGCGTGCTCACCGACGAGGAGTTCGCGGCCCAGAAGGCCAAGCTCCTCGGATGACCGCCAAGGCCGACTTCAACGCAGAGGAGTGGGAAACGCTGCTTGAGGCGCCGCCCGCCGCCGGCCTGCTGGTGGTGCTGTCCGACCGCGGCGGCTCGATCAAGGAGACGTTCTCGATGGCCAAGGCCTACACCGAGGCGCGCGAGCAGCACGGCGCCAGCCAGCTGCTGGACGACATCGTCTCCGCGAAGCCCGAGATCGACCGCGAGCGCAAGGGCTCCCCCGAGGAGCTGAAGCAGCACAACTTGGAGAACCTGCGCGCCGCGATCGAGCTGCTCAAGGAACGCGCCGAGCCCGGCGAGGTCGAGGAGTACCGCACCTTCGTGCTCGGGTTGGCCGAGAAGGTCGCGAACGCCCGGCGCGAGGGCTTCCTGGGCCTCAGCGGCGAGCGCGTCAGCGATGACGAGCGGGCCGCGATCGGCGAGATCGCGGCCGCCCTGGCCTGAGCTGCAGGCTGGTTAGCTAGCCGCCGGTGATGCCGCCGGGTGGCTTCGAAGGCGGCTGTCCGCCGCCACCGCCGGGGTGCTCCTGGCGCAGGGGCGGCGACTGGCCCGCGGGCGGAGCGGGTCCGCGCGGGGCCACCTCGTCGGCGACCTCCTGGGCGGGCCCGCTGGCCGGCTCGATCACGAACCTGTACAGAGCCGCGGCGACCACGCCGCCCACGAGCGGGGCGAGGACGTAGAGCCAGGCGTCGGTGAAGTCGTTGCCGACCAGTGCCGGGCCGAACCAGCGCGCCGGGTTGAAGGAGCCGCCGGTGAGCGGCCCGAAGACCATCACCAGGAAGCCGAGCGAGGCGCCGATCGCGAGCGGCGCCCACTTGCGGGTCTCGGGGTTGAGCGCCAGGGTCAGCACCGTCAGCACCAGGAGGAAGGCGCCGATGCCCTCGATCGCGGCGCCCTGGGCGGCGCTGCCGACCAGGTCGCTGACCTGAGGTACGCCGTAGTCGGAGGCGCGGCCCTCGTCCAGCAGCAGCCACTTGGTCATCAGCGCGCCGAGCACGCCGCCCGAGAGCTGGGCGAGGATGTAGACGAGGCCGTCGATGGGGTCGATGCGGCGCAGCGCGATGAACGCGGCCGTCACCGCGGGGTTGAAGTGACCGCCGCTGGCGATGCCGACGCTGGCGATCAGCGTGAAGAGCACGAAGGCGTGGGTCAGGCCCACCACTGCGAAGTCGGATCCGAACTGGGCGTTCTGGCCCGAGGCGACATAGAGAACGACGACGCTGGTGACGATGAAGACCAGCACGAGCGTTCCGATCAGCTCTGCGATGTAGGACGCGAGACCTCGATCTTGCACGGTGAAGCGACCTCCTAGTAGCTGTGTGTGGTTGCTGCGTTCTTTCCTGCCAGGTGCTCGGCGGGCGCCAGCATAGCCAGATTCGCGGCGCGACTAGGCCTCGGCCGCGCCGCCCTGGGCCTCCCAGTCGGCCTGCAGGCGACGCCCGTCCGCGATCACCTCCAGCGCCTCCTCCCTGGAGCGCCAGCCGTCCACCTCGACCACCTTGCCCTCGAGCTGCTTGTAGACCGAGAAGAAGTGGGTGATCTCCAGCTGCAGCTGAGCTGGGATGTCTTCGAGCGTCTCGGCGTGGTTCCAGCCCGGGTCATGGTCGGGGACGCAGACGATCTTGTCGTCCTCCCCCTTCTCGTCGCGCATCTTGAACAGCGCGATCGGCTTGACCGGGATCACGCAACCCGGAAAGGTCGGCTCCGAGACGCAGATCAGGGCGTCGAGAGGGTCGGCGTCCCGCCCTCGGTGCCCGATCAGGTAGCCGTAGTCGGTCGGGTAGACCATCGATGACGAGAGGAAGCGGTCGAGGATCAGCCGGCCGAGCTCCTCGGAGTACTCGTACTTGTTGCGGCTCCCCTTGGGGATCTCCACGTGCGCGAGCAGCTCCTCGCTCATCGAGCGCACCATCGCCCCCAACCCTATGCCCTTGCATGCCAGGAACGCTAGGCTCGCGGCCGATATGGGAAGGGTCGCCGCGCTGCTGGCGGCCGCCCTCGCGTCGAGCGCGGCCATCGCCGCGTGCGGCGGCGACGGCGGCGCTGAACCGGGCGCGCCGGAAGGCGCGACCCTGGTGCTGGACTTCCAGCCGAACGCCGTGCACGCCCCGATCTACGCCGCGCGCTCGCGCGGCTACCTCGAGGACGCGGGCATCGACCTCGAGATCCGCGAGCCTTCGAGCAGCGCGGACGCCGCCAAGCTGCTGCAGGCGGGGCGCGCCGACTTCGCGATCCTCGACATCAACGACTTCGGGCTGGCCCGCGAGCGGGGCATCGACCTGGTGGCCGTGGCGGGGATCGTCGGGCGCCCGCTCGCATCCGTGATCGCCGCCGATCCCGATTCGATCTCAGCCCCGGCGGACCTGAAGGGGTCTGACGGTGGGGGTCACGGGAGTCCCCTCCGACGACGCCGTGCTCGACACGGTGCTCGCCGCGGGCGGGCTGGCCCCGGACGACGTCGAGCGGGTGACGATCGGCTTCGCCGCCGTTCCCTCGCTGGCCGCGGGCAGGATCGCGGCCGCCACCGCCTTCTGGAACGCGGAGGGGGTTGAGCTGCGAGAGGAGGGCATCCCCACCCGGGAGTTCCGCGTGGACGAGTTCGGCGCACCGCGCTATCCCGAGCTCGTGTTGGTCACCGCGGGGGACGGAGCGCCGGCGAATAGCGAGCTCACCTGCGGGCTGCTGGAGGGCATCAACCCGGCCTACCGCGACCTCTCCGATGACCCCCAGTCCGTGATCGAGGAGATGCTCGGCGAGGTCGATGGCCTGGACCCGGAATCGCAGCGGGCACAGTTCGCTGAGCTAATCGCCGCGGACGCCTTCTCCAAACAGAACGACGCTGACCCTGACCCGGCGCTGAGCGTGCGGGCGGTCGGCGATTGGGCCGTTTGGGCCTCCCAGCACGGAGTGTTGAGCCGGCGTCCTGGGCGGGCGCTGGAGGGCAGCTTCCTGACAGACGTGATCCGCGACTGCGCGACGGCGCCCGCGGACTAGCGCCTAGCGCCCAGCGCGCTCGGCGAGTTCGGGCAGCTCGCGCACCATGCGCGAACGTGGCACGGCGAAGGCGAGGCCTGCGGCGTCGGCCCTGCGCTTGGTCTCGGCATCGGTGTGCTGGTAGAAGCCGATCGCCGGCACGCCGGCCGCACCAAGGGACTCCGGGTCCACAGCATCCAGGTCGGCGACCAGGAGGTCCACACCGTCGAGCTCATCAGGAAGGGAGGCCTCCTGCTCGACCTCGTGGCCCGCACCCTGCAGCGACGTCGTCACCCGGCTCGCGAGCATCAGGTCCGCCACGATCGCCACCACGCGGGCCATCGAGCCTCCTAGAGGCTGCGGCGCTGGCGATACTCGCGGCGGACGCTCTCGGGGCGGCCCCACATCTGCACGACCTCGGCCCGGCCCTCGCGCGCGTCGCGCACCCTGAACTCGCCGCCGATTCCCTCGCGGTCGAGCCTCGCCATCACCCCGCGCACCGTCTCGGGCGCCGCTGCGTGGCCGAAGCCGTGCGCGACCGCGACGCGCCAGTCCCAGTCCGCGCGCGAGTAGGGCATCGCGTTGATCTGCGACAGCATCACCGCGGCGTCCACGTAGCGGCTGCGGTCCGAGATGCGCAGGTCCAGATCCAGATCGGTCCAATCGTCGGGAAGCGACTCGACGATCTCGGCGAACCTGTCCGCGAGCCCGGGCATCGTGCCTGCAGGGTATTGACCGAGAAGCGGGTATGTCGCCTAGGCGCCGAATCCCGATACTTCAGGTGGGTAGGAGCTCCCTCGATGCGAAGCTCACTGATCTCGACCCTGCGGCGCATGCCGCTACTCACGACCGCGATCGCCGGCGCGCTGCTCCTCGCCGTCGCTTTCCTGCTCGGACACAGCGCGCTGGAGAGCCAGGCCCTGCGGACCCTGAGCGGCACGGCGCTGGTCCTCACCTGCATCCTGATCGGGCTGGTCGCGCATCGCCAGTCGACGGAGCTCCGCAACCTCGCGCAGACCGACCACCTCACCGGCCTCACCAACCACCGTGGCTTCCATGAGCTGCTGACGAAGGAGCTGGTCCGGGCGCAGCGGAACGTCCAGCAGCTGTCGCTGGTCAGCATCGACCTCGACGACTTCAAGGCTGTCAACGACGCCCATGGCCATCCCTATGGGGACCGCGTGCTGAAGGGCGTGGGCGCGCAGCTACGCGGCTGCATCCGCGACGGCGACACCGCGGCCCGCGTCGGCGGCGAGGAGTTCGCGCTGATCCTGCCCGCGACCCCCTCCGAGGCCGCCTACGGGATCGCCGAGCGGGCGCGCGCGGCGATCTCGCGTGTGCCCGTCCACGGAATGAAGCTTCACTGCTCGGCGGGAATCGCCACCTACCCCGCTGACGCCGAGGACGCGGCGACGCTCCACCAGTTCTCGGACGGCGCCCTTTACTGGGCGAAGACGGCGGGCAAGCAGCGCACGCGCCGCTTTGACGCCGACCGGGTGAAGCGCCCTCTGAGCCAGCGCCAAAGCGAAGAGATCAGGGCGCTGCTGGAGCGTCCCGGCGCGATCCGGCCCGTGTACCAACCCGTGGTTGCGCTCTCAACCGGTCGTCTGGTCGGCTACGAGGCCCTGGCCCGCTTCCCCGCCGCGCCCGCCCGCCCCACCGCGGCCTGGTTCGCGATGGCTCATGCCTGCGGCCTCGGCCCCGGGCTCGAGGCCGCCGCGATCCAGGCCGCGCTGGAGCCGCTGGGCCGCCCACCCGGTACCCACTTGGCGCTCAACGTGAGCCCCTCGGTGGTGCTCTCCGCCGTGGTTCAGGATGCGCTGCCCGACGACCTCAGCGAGATCGTGATCGAGGTGACCGAGCACGAGGCCCTGTCCGAGGACGAAGCGGTGCGCGAGGCGCTGCGCGACCTGCGCGCGCGCGGCGCTCGCGTCGCGGTGGACGACGCCGGCGCCGGCTACTCGGGCCTGAAGCAGCTGACCCAGGTGCAGCCGGACATCGTCAAGCTCGACCGCATCCTCACCGAGGGCATCCACGGTGACCCGGCGCGAATGGCCCTGGTCGAATCCTTCGTTCGCTTCGCGCGGCGCACCGGCGCCCTTGTCTGCGCCGAGGGAATCGAGACCCTGGACGAGATCGCAGCGCTCGCCGACCTCGACGTCGAATGGGGACAGGGCTACGCGCTCGGCCGTGCCAGCGAACCCTGGGCCAAGGTGCCCGTTCACGCCGCCCGCGTCTGCCGCGCGGGGCTGGACGAGGCGATGCGGCCCGTTCCCGTAGCGCAGGAGACGATCGTCGCCGGAGACCGCGGGCTGGAGCGGATCAGCGCCCGCTTCGCAGCCACCCGCACCAAGCACGACCTGGAGGACGCGCTGCCCCTGCTGGCGGCCGAGATCAACGCCGACTCACTCGCGCTCTCGCGCCTGCACCCCGAGGAAGGGGTGCTGGAGACCCTCGCCGAGACCCGTAAGGAGCATCGCACGCTGTTCGACCTCAGCGAGTACCCGTTGACGGTCCAGGTGCTGCGAACCCAGGAGGCCGTGCAGGTGATGATCGGCGACCCCGAGACCGAGCCCTCGGAGGTCGACTACCTGCTCGAGCTCGGCTACGGCACGTTGCTGATCCTCCCCGTCGTCTACGCGGGCGAAAGCATCGGCGCCCTGGAGGCCTACTGCGTGCAGGAGCGGCCTTGGTCGCGGACCGAGATCAATCGCGCCCGGATCATCGCCAACCAGATCGCTTCGGTCTACCAGGCGCTGGCCGTCACCCCGGAGCCGAGGCGGCGCTGACGCGCATGCGCCGCGCCAGCGGCGCGCCGAGCGCGTGCTCTGAGCCCGCGACCCTGACCGAGATCGGGCCCTCGAACGGCTCCCGGCCGGTCACCCGAATGCCCGCCCCGGGGCGGATCCCGCGCGAGTCCAGGTAGCGGAGCATCGCGGGGTCGCGGTCCGAGACGCGCTCGAAGACGCCGTCGGCGCCGACCTCGAGCTCGCTCAGCGCAACGGTTCGGTCGGCCTCGATGTCGAGCTCGCGGCTGGGGATCGGGTCCCCGTGCGGATCACGCGCCGGCTGACCCAGCTTCGCCGCGATCAGCTCTTCGAGCTCCTCGGAGATGTGGTGCTCGAGCACCTCGGCCTCGGTGTGCACCCTGTCCCACGGCATGCCCAGCACCTCGGCCAGGAAGAGCTCGATCAGCCGGTGGTGGCGGATCATCTCCAGCGCCAGCTGCTCACCCGCGGGCGTAAGCGTGACGCCGTGATAGGGAGCGTGCTCGACCAGGCCGTCGTCGGCGAGCCGCTTCAGCATCGCCGAGGCCGACGCGGGGGTCACCCCCAGGCGCTCGGCGACCGCGCCGGTGCCGACCGACTGCTCGCCGCCCGCCTGCAGCTGGTAGATCGCCTTCGCGTAGTTCTCGGCGCCCTCGGCGTGGCGGCGCTCGGGGTGAGCGTTGTGCGCTGCCTCGGTGCGGCTGCGAGCGGACATCAGAGCGCGATCAGCAGTCCGGTCGCGTACATGAAGGCGATGCCCGCGAGGATGCCGGCGATGCTGAGCGGGTTCAGCGCGCTGCCGCTGGAGTCGCGGATCGAGGGCAGTAGCTGCCCGATCACCTGGATGATCGCGCCGACGCCGACGCCGATCAGCAGGGTCGCCAGCTCCTGGTTGTAGACCGAGGCTCCGATCACGGCGCCCAGGATCGCCGGCGCCCCGGCGATCACCCCCAACAGCGCCAGGCGGCCGAACGGGGGGCGCTCCCCGCGCGCAAGCGGCGCCACGATCGCGAGACCCTCGGTGGTGTTGTGGATCGCGAAGCCGACCACGAGGAAGGCGCCCAGCGCCAGCGCGCCGACGGCGTAGGCGGAGCCGATCGCGAGCCCCTCGCCGAGGTTGTGGAGGCCGATCCCGATCGCGACCATCAGCGACAACCGGTAGGCGCCGGCGCCCGCCTTGCGCTGGGACTCGATTCCGGCCCGCAGCTTGCGGTCGATCGCCACTAGCGTCAGGTACGCGGCCGCCGCTCCCAGGAAGAGCAACTCGACGCCGCCGAACGCACCTCCCGACTCGCTGCCGATCTCGGTGCCCTCGAGGTAGCCGTCCAGCGCCAGGAAGGCGAGCAGTCCGATCGTCAGCGCCATGAACAGCTGGATCCACCGGTCCGAGACGTGGCGCAGAAACGGAAGGAACAGCATCCCCAGCAGCACCGGGATCACCCCGACGTAGGTGCCGAGCACCGTCATCAGGCCGAAGAAGCCCGCGTCGGCCTCGGGAGTCTCGACAGCGACGTCGATCTCGTGATCGATCGTGGCCCCGGTCGAGGTGAGGATGAAGATCGCGTAGGGGGAACCCTCCTGCCAGGGGTAGTCGAGGGTCAGCTTCTGCTCGCCGAGGCGCCCGATCTCACCGCCGGGCTCCGTTTCGAACGAGACGTAGGCGTCGGCGACGGCGACCTGCGCAACCGCCAAGGCGTCGGGGCCCGTGTTGCGGACGGTGAGCTCGATCTCGCCCGGGCGCAGCACCGTGCGCTCCACCGCAAGCTCCTCGACCGGCGGCCCCCGGCGCTCGTCCAGCCCGGGCCCGCCGAGCAGGGAGAACGCAGCGATCGCGATCGCGATCAGCGCCAGCGGCACCCCAACCAGCACCCATATGGGCGCCGCGTCGAGCCTGCCTTCGGCCCTTGAGCCGGCCTCCACTAGCCCCCGCCCTTCATTGACCCACCATCCATCAGCCCACCACCCGCCCCGAGTCGCCCAGCGCGCAGAAGGCGGCCGGCGTCGCGGCTCGCGCCGCCTCCCCGCCGACCCGGAAGAATCCCATCCAGCCGAGCTCGGCGAACTCGGTCTTGTGAGCGTGAAACATGAAGTCCCCGGCGTAGGGGAAGCACATCTCCAGCACCGCTCGCTGGGCCTGGCCCTGCAGCAGGGTGTCGGTGAACTCCGTCGGGGTCAGCGAGGTGCCGGTCGGGAAGTGGTTGAAGAAATTGCCGTGGATGTGGAACGAGTTGATGGGGTCGTACTCGAGCGTGTTGACGAGGTAGATCCGGACCGGGGCGTCGCGCTCGACGGCGATCGGCTCGTTGACGTAGTGGAAGGCGACGCTGTTGACCGCATAGACCTGGTTGCCCTCGGCGTCGAAGTTGGTGTTGAAGCCGTTCATCACCATCACCATCTCGTCGGCCTCGGGCCGCCCCTGCTTGGGATCGACGATGAAGGCGCCGTAGAGCCCGCGGGCGATGTGCTCGGCCAGCGGCCCGGCGTGGCAGTGGTAGAGGTGCATGCCGAAGGGCTCGGCTGTGAACTCGTAGACGGTCTGCCCGCCGTTGGGGATGAGGCCCGCGCCGATGCCGGGCACCCCGTCCATCTCGGCGGGATGCAGCCCGTGGAAGTGGATCGTGTGGGGGTGCTCGGAGCCGTTCACGAACCGGACCCGCAGCAGGTCGCCCTCGCGGCAGCGCAGCGTCGGCCCCGGCACCCGGCCGTTGTAGGTCCAGGCCGGGTAGGAGACGCCGGGGGCGACCTCGATCTCGCGATCGCTGGCGACGAGCGTCCACTCGCGCAGCAGGCGCCCGCTCGCGCAGCCGGGTTGTCTTGCCCCAGTCGAAGTCGCGCAGCAGCTCGGTCGGGTTGAAGCCGTTGGCGGCGTGATCGACGCTGCCCGGGGCGAAGGTCGGGCCCGAGTTGCCGCCGCCGTGAACGGCCTGCGCGGCCCCATGCGCCGGCCCGGGCGCGCCACCGTTGCCGTTGGCCGGCGCGGCGTTCGCGCCCTCGATCGCGGAGTGCAGCCCGGTGTGCGGGACGAGCTTGTGGATGACCGGGATCGCGGCGCCGGCGGTGCCGCCGATCAGGAGCCTTCTGCGGTTGATCTTCTCCACGACCCGAGAATTGAAGCACAGACTGAACCTGAAGTTAGTCATACCTAACTTATGCTCTGGTCACCCGCCTAGAATCGGTCCCGATGACCGAGGCAGCGACCGTTGAGCTCGACGCCCAGTACCGCGCCATGCGCGAGCAGGCGGCGATCGTCGACCGCCCGGGATTCACCGCAATCGCCGTCTCCGGGCCCGAGGCGACCGACTACCTGCAGGGCCAGCTCAGCAACGACGTCGAGGCGATGGCGCCCGGCGAGGGGCGCTACGCGGCGCTGCTCGACCGCAAGGGCCATCTTCAGGGCGACCTGCGCGTGCTGCTGCTGGCCGAGGGCGACTACCTGCTGCTGGCCGAGTCCGAGCCCGGACCCGCGCTGCTCCGCCACCTCTCCACCTACAAGGTCGGGCGCGAAGTCGAAGTCGGCGACCGCGGCGATGGGCTGGCCCTGAGCTCGGTGATCGGCCCGCGGGCGACGGAGCTGACGGGCGCCGAGGGGCAGGGTCCCGAGCACGCCCACCGCGAGCTCTCGCTGGGGGGCGCGAGCTGCCTCGCGGTCGCGACCGACCTCGGCATCGACCTGCTGGCCGCGCCCGCGCAGCTGGAGGCCGCGCGCGCCGCCCTGCTCGACGCCGGAGCCGAGCGCGCGAGTGAGGAAGCTGCCGAGATCCTCCGCGTGGAGTCGGGACGTCCCCGCTTCGGCCGCGAGATGACCGAGGCGACGATGCCTGCCGAGGCTGGGATCGTCGAGCGCGCCGTCGATTTCGACAAGGGCTGCTACATCGGCCAGGAGCCGGTCGCCCGCCTGCACTACCGCGGCCGCCCCAACCGGGTGCTGCGGGGCCTCGCGCTCGGCGGCCCCGCCAAGGCCGGCGACGCGCTGTCGCTCGGGGAGAAGGAGGTGGGACGAATCGGTACCGCCTGCGTCTCCCCCTCCCTCGGCCCGATCGCCCTTGCGGTGGTTCGCCGCGAGGCTGAGCCGGGAGACGAGCTCCAGGTCGAGGGCGATCGCCGAGCCGAGGTCGTCGAGCTCCCCTTCCGCAGCTAACCGCCCCTTGCATTAGATTCTTCCGGGCATGAGGAGGAGGGGCAGAGCCCTGGTCGCACTCGCCGCCGGCCTGGCGACACTGACGATCGGCGCCTGCGGCCGCGACGACTACGAGAACGAGCCGCGGCCGCCGACGCCGGCCGAGATCAGCATCCAGATCGCGCCCGACGGCCTCACCGTGTCGCCGTCAGAGTTCGGCGCCGGAATCGCCAACATCACGATCGTCAACTTCAGCGAGGTCGCGAACACCGTCGAGATCGACGGTCCCACCGCCGAAGAGAGCCCCGAGCTCGCGCCCGGCACCAGCGACGTGCTGAAGATGGAGACCGAGCCCGGCGACTACCAGGCGATCCTGAGCGATGGGGACTTCAAGCCCTTCCCCTTCGTGGTCGGGCCCGAGCGCGAGTCGGCCAGCAACGAGCTGCTGCTGCCCTAGGGGTCCGCTACCTCGACGAGCGACTCGACCCGCTCGAGGCGGGCGCGAACGTTCTCGACCATCTCGTCGAGGGTCGCGCGAGCCTTGTCAGAGCTCGTCTTGATCCCGGTCAGGGACGCGCGAATCGCCTGCGCCTGCTTCAGGCACGAGACCGCCTCCTCGGCTGCGTCGCGGACAGCTGGCGCGTCCACCGTCAGATCGCGGTCGCGGGCCATCGCCACGCGCGCCGCGGCCAGCCGATAAGCCACCTCCAGCGCGAGCCCATCGGGCTCGTCGCGGTCGACCGCGACGATCAGCTTGTTGCCCTCGTACTCGGTCAGCGTCTCGCGCCCTGACGGCACGCGGTCCTCTCCGGCGACAACGAGCACGCCGAACGAGGCCGCGCGAACGCCCATCGCCTCGTTCAGCTCCTTCCACGCGTCGTTCTTGGAGAGCTTCTTGTCCTTCGCCTCGAACACGATCCGCCCCGCCGCGGGCCCGTCGGCGGCGCCCAGCTCGACCAGCGTGTCGCCCTTCTTGCCGCCGCCCTCGGCGCCCTCGCCGCCGGTGTGCGACGAGGCGTCGCCGCGGGTGGAGGCGATCGCTTCGAGCGCACGATCCACGCGCTCCTCGAAGCTCCTGCCTTTGCGGGTCCCCGCCTCCTCGGCCTCCTCCAGCGCCTCGCGGCCCTGGTCAATCCCGGCCAGCTCGGAGGCCTTGCCGATCAGCTCGTCCAGCTTCAGCTCGAGCTTCTCATCGCGCGAATCCTGGTCCTCCCGGCGCTCGCGGGCCCAGGACCTCAGCGTGGCCAGCAGCGGCTTCAGCGGGTTGCTCTCGTCGTCCGTGGCCAGCCGGCGCATGAACTCCTCGTCGCGCTGCTCGAGGATCCGCTTGATCTGGGCCTGGACGGCACCCTCGCGGTCCTCGCCGAAGTTTGTTGCGATCAGCTCGGCCAGCTCCTCCGTGTGGGTGTCGAGAGCGCTGCCCAGGGCCCCCTGGGCATCCTCGCCGCCGATCACCTGCTCGATCCGCTCCACGGCCTCGCGATTCTTCTCCTCGACGCTCTCGCGGTGGGCTCTGGTCAGGTGCTCGAACTCCCTGCGAACGTAGTCGACCTCGGCGGCCGTTTCCTCGCGGTCGAGCACCCTGGAGCCGATCTCGATCGCGCGGCGCACCGTGCGCGCCGGCTCCTCGCCCGCCCCCGCACGCTCGCGCACGACGCGGGCGGTTCCCTCGTCCGCGATGGTGAGGCGCTCGATCACGATCCGGTCCTCGACCAGGCGCACCGAGCCTCACCGTCTGGGCGTCGGCGTCGAGCGGCAGCTGTGGCTTCTCGGAGGCTTCCATGTGGACTCACCAAGCTAGTCGCGCCTCGGGACGGAACCTGACACGCTCCTGCGGAGCCGCGGCCGTGCCGGGTTGACTACGATCCCCGCGGTCCGCAACCTCCGGAGGGAATCGACTTGGCAGTAGAGATCGCAGACGTTTCGAAGCTCGAGGTGCAGCCCGGGGAGCTGCCCGAGAAGATGGCCGCCTGGGTGATCAGGCAGGAGCGCGAGGGCGAGCCGACCGATGCCATCCAGGTCGAGGAAGTGGACGTCCCGGAGCCCGGAGCCTTCGAGGTGATCGTGCGGGTGATGGCCGCGGGCGTCAACTTCAACAACGTCTGGGCCGTCGCTCGGCAAGCCCGTCAGCGTCTTCGGCTACGGCGACCATGAGGAGTTCGGTCACCACATCGGCGGCTCCGACGGGTCCGGCATCGTCTGGAAGGTCGGCGAGGGCGTGACCAAGTGGAAGCCCGGCGACGAGGTCGTGATGCACTGCAACCAGGCCTCCTACGAGGACGTCGAGGTCCACGGCCTCGATCCGCTCGCGGCGCCCAGCCAGATGATCTGGGGCTACGAGACCACCTGGGGATCGTTCGCACAGTTCACGAAGGTGCAGGCGCAGCAGCTGCTGCCGAAGCCCAAGAACCTGTCCTGGGCGGAGTCGAGCGCCTACGGCCTCACCTACTTCACCGCCTACCGGATGCTGATCGACCAGTGCAAGCTCCAGGCCGGCCACAACGTGCTGATCTGGGGCGCGGCCGGCGGCCTGGGCGTATTCGCGATTCAGCTCTGCAAGGCGGCCGGGGCCAACGCGGTCGGCGTCGTCAGCTCTCCGGAGAAGGGCGAGCTGGTCAAGCGCCTCGGCGCCGTGGACTACATCGACCGCAACGAGTTCGCGGGAATGATGCGCAAGGGCGGCGAGAGCGCCGACGAGGAGAAGGCGCGCTTCAAGGTCTCGCGCGACTTCGCGAAGAAGGTCAAAGGCATTCTCGGCGACGCGCCCGACATCGTCTTCGAGCACGTCGGGCAGGCGACGTTCCCGACCTCGGTGTTCACCGTGAAGCCGTTCGGCAAGGTCGTGATCTGCGGCGCCACCTCGGGCTACACGCTCGACTTCGACGTGCGCTATCTGTGGATGAAGCAGAAGCAAATCATCGGCTCGCACTTCGCCAACGCCTACGAATGCATGCGGGCCAACCAGCTGATGGCCGAGGGCAAGATCCAGCCGGTGCTGTGGAAGGTGATGGGCTTCGACGGCGTCGCCGAGGCGCACCAGCTTCTGCACGAGAACAAGCACCAGGGCAAGATCTCGATCCTGGTCGGCGCCACCAACGAGGAAGAGGGCAAGGAGGAGGACGGCCCCGGCGCCATCCGCGCGGAGGTGGGCGCGTGAGCGCCCGCCGGCACACGTATGGAGACCGGGCCTAGGCATGGAGGTTTGCTACATCGACTGGCGCGTGCACCCCTTCAGGGCCGACCGCTGGTACGAAGCCTGGGAGCCGGCCGCCGAGCGGGCGATGTCGTTCGGCGCGAAGGCGTGGTCGCTGACGCGCTCGATTGACGACCCGCTGCTGTTCCGGCAGTCCTCGGTCTGGGAGGACCGCACCGACTTCGAGCGCTACTGGTACTCGGACGAGGTCACGGCGATCCGCGAGCAGGCGCTCAACTTCTACAACAAGCCTCTGAACCCGCAGTGGCACTCGCTGGTCGCGGGCGAGTAGACAGCGACTTCCTCGGCGCCTGCGTGTTCTTGACCCGATGAGCGCCGTCCGAACCATGCTCGCGTCGTGCCTGGCCCTGGCGGCCCTGGCGCTGGCCGCTCCCTTCGCCGAGGCCAAGGTCTCGATCGGGTTCGAGGACCGGGTGCTGGTGATCCAGGGCGGCAAGGGCAAGAACAAGGCCGGCGTTCGCTGCGGCGCCGACGGCAACGTGCGCGTCAACGGCAAGGGCATCAAGGGCAACCCGATCGCCTGCTCGCAGGTCGTCGAGATCGACGCCTCGATGGGCGGGGGCGCCGACAAGGTCGACTTCTCCGGCGTCGGCGGGCAGTTCGGCAAGGCCAAGTTCCCGGGCTTCGGCAACGGCACCGGGGTCGCGTCCCTGCTGGGCGACGGCAACGACCGCTACATCCCCAGCGCCACGGCCTTCAACCTCGCCTTCGGCGAGGCGGGCAGGGACCGCTGCGCGGGCGGCCGAGTCCGCGACATCCTCTCCGGCGGCAGCGCTGATGACGTCCTCAACGGCGGCGGCGGCCGCGACAGCATGCTCGGAAACGGCGGCAACGACCGCGTCTCGGGCGGCGCCGGCGCCGACATCCTCAGCGGCAACGCCGACGACGACAGGCTGGTCGGCGCCGCGGGCGCCGACATCCTCGGCGGGGGCACCGGGGCCGACCGCCTCCGCGGCGGCGCCGGGCGCGATCAGCTCTTCGGCGGCGCCGGCAAGGACCGCCTCAACGGCGGCGCCGGCAAGGACATCGAGGTTCAGAACCCGAAGAAGTAGCGCAACCCGGCCGGCGCCGGCCCGGTCAGGGAGAAGCAAAAGGGGCGCTGCCCAGGTGGCGCTGAAGCGTCTCGCGGACGCGATCAGGGATCGGCGAATAGAATCGCCCATCGGTGGGTGAGACCCTGAAATTCCTGCTCAGCGAGGACGAGATCCCGACCAGCTGGGTCAATCTGCTCGCGGACCTGCCGGGCGATCCGCCGCCCCCGCCGCTCAGCCCGCAGACCGGAGAGCCTGCCGGACCCGACGACCTCAGCCCGATCTTCGCGATGGCCCTGATCGGACAGGAGGTCTCGACCGAGCCCGAGATCGAGATCCCCGAGGAGGTCCGCGACATCTACCGGCTCTGGCGGCCGACGCCGCTGCTGCGCGCGCGCCGCCTCGAGCGCGAGCTCGATACCCCGGCGCACATCTACTACAAGTACGAGGGCGTCTCGCCCGCGGGGTCGCACAAGCCGAACTCGGCCATCCCGCAGGCCTACTTCAACAAGCAGGAGGGCGTGCGCAAGCTGGTCACCGAGACCGGCGCGGGGCAGTGGGGATCGGCGCTGGCGCTGGCGTGCCAGATGTTCGGCCTCGAGTGCGAAGTGTTCATGGTCGGCGTCAGCTATGACCAGAAGCCCTATCGGCGGGCGATGATGGAGACCTGGGGCGCCACGGTCCACCGCAGTCCCTCTGACCTGACCGAGGCCGGGCGCTCGCAGTCAGAGCACGAGTCGGGCAGCCTCGGGATCGCGATTTCCGAAGCGGTGGAGATCGCGGCCGGCGCTGACGACACCAACTACACGCTCGGCTCGGTGCTGAACCACGTCTGCCTGCACCAGACCGTCGTCGGCCAGGAGGCGATCAGGCAGATGGAGCTGGCCGGCGAGGCGCCCGACGTCGTCGTCGGCTGCGTCGGCGGGGGCTCGAACTTCGCCGGCGTCTCCTATCCGTTCCTGCGCCAGAAGCTGCGCGGGGGCTCGGGGCCGCGTTTCGTCGCCGCCGAGCCCGCCGCCTGCCCGACCCTCACCCGCGGGCGCTACGCCTACGACTACGGCGACACGGTCGGGATGACGCCGTTGATGCCGATGTACACGCTGGGCCATGACTTCGTGCCGCCGCCCGTTCACGCGGGGGGGCTGCGCTACCACGGCGACGCTCCCGGCCTATCCGCCCTTGTCAAGCAGGGCCTGGTCGAGGCCGTCGCGATCAAGCAGACCGCCGCCTTCGATGCGGCCGTGCGCTTTGCGCGCTGCGAGGGGATCATCCCCGCACCCGAGCCGGCCCACGCGCTGCGCGCGGCCTTCGACGAGGCCGAGGCCGCCAAGCAGGCGGGCGAGGAGCGGGTGATCCTGGTCAACCTCTGCGGCCACGGCCACTTCGACATGGCCGCGTACGACGCCTACCTCGCCGGCGACCTCGAGGACCTCGACATGCCCGAGGCAGACCTCGAGGCATCGTTGGAGCGCCTGCCCGAAGCGCCCGCCCTGAGCTGACTAGCGGCCGCGCCTGATGCCGGCGCAGCCTCCGATCACTTCTTCCTGCCCTTGCCGCATTGAACGGGCTTGGGGTCCCTGCCGTCGGTACGGGCGAAGCCGCCGCCCTTGCCGCATCTGATGACCTTGTCCCTCTGGCCGTCGGCGGCGTCGAGGATGTCCTTGCCGCCCTCGCCGTAGAGGCTGTCCGCGCCCACGGAGCCGACCAGCTGGTCGCCGCGCCCGCCGCCCCGGATGATGTCGTCGCCCTGGAGGCCGACGATCAGCGGGTTGCTCCGGCCGTTGCCGAGCAGGGTGTCGTCCGCGGCTGAGCCCTCGAGAATCTCGATGTCCCTTCGAATCCGGGTCGCCCGGCAGCTGGAGCGGCCGGGATCGGTCGCAGTGCCGCCGAGTTGGGCCCTGACGCCCCGGTTGGGGTTGGTCGCGGCAAGCTCGTAGCGGGCGAAGCCGGCGACGTCGAATCCTGAGCCGCCCTGGTAGTCGTGCCCCTGGCAGGGATCATCGCTGACCAGCTGGTCGTTGCCGGCGCCGCCGTCCATCGTGTCGCCGCCGGTGCCCTCGGCGATCAGCGCGTCCTCACCCTGACCACCATGGAAGCTGTCGTTTCCCGACTCGCCGCTGAACAACACGTCCGCGCCCGGACTGCCGTTGAGCACGTCGCTGCCGGCTCCGCCGCTGACGTCAGTCGTCGTCAAGGCCGGGAAGCCGCCGCCGATGCTGAGCGTGTCGTTGCCGTTGTCGCCGAACACGGTGATGAAGCCGAGCGAGCTCGCCGGCGTCGGGCAGAGGACGCCCTTCGGGCCCTCCTGCGTGCAGTTGGCGGGCACCCCGGTGTCCGCGGTCACAGCCGAAGTGGAGGTCACCCGGATGCCGCCGGTCACAGCCGACACGGTCAGGTTCTCGTTCAGGGACCCGCCGGTGTAGCTGGGGGCCGCTCCGATCACGTACAGCCCCGGATTGGGACCGGTCTCCTCCAGAGAGACGAAAGCTTGCGGCGGTCGCTGGTCGGCCGGGGCCTCGGCCGTACCGAGGCCGCATCGCTGTTCGGATGGGGTGACCGCGATGTCGTCCGGGTCGTCGTCGCAGGAATCGTTGCCGAGGCCGCCGTGGAGCGTGTCCGCGCCGCCCGCGCCGGTGACGTCGTCATCGCCCGGCCCGGCGTCGATCACGTTGCTGTTGTCGTCGCCGGTGATGTCGTCGTTGAACGCCGAGCCGACCACGTTCTCGATCCCGCTGAGCGCGTCCGGGCCGACGGATCCCAGGGCGAAGCCCCCGGGAAGGCTGACCGTTACGCCCTGCGGGTTGGGGATGTCGTCGTTGGGCGTTGCCGGGCTGAAGCTGGCGGTGTCGGTTCCGCCCTGGCCCGCGTACTGGTTGTTGTTGGTGCCGCCGCGCAGCCAGTCGTCGCCGGCGCCGCCCTTCATGGTGTCGACCCCGTGCGCTCCGATCAGCAGGTCGTCGCCATCGCCCCCGTCCAAGTCGTCGTCGAGCAGTTCACCGTGGAGCTCGTCGTCCCCGGTTCCACCGTTCATCGCCTCGCCGCCGCTGCCACCGCGCATGATGTCGTCGCCGTCGTTGCCGTAGATGGCGTCGGAGCCGTTGTCACCCAGCATCGTGTCGTTGCCGGGGCCGCCGAACATGCGGTCGCGATCGGTCGCGCCGCCCACCAAGTCGTCGCCCGCCTCGCCGTGGATGGTGTCGCTGCTCGGGCCGCCGTTCAGGTTGTCGTTGCCGGCCTCGCCGTGAATCCGGTCCCGGCCCTTGTTGTTCTTGACGTAGTCGTCGCCGTCTCCGCCGAAGACCCTGTCGGCGCCGCGCCCGGAGATCAACCTGTCGGTGCCGGCTCCGCCGCAGATGCGGTCGCGGCCGTCGCCCGTGATGATCGTGTCGTTGCCGCCGAGCCCCGAGACGACCTGCACGCCGTGCCCGCGGCCCGGGATTCTGAGCGTGTCGTTTCCGCCGGTGCCGACGATCGTCGCCTTCTTGCCGCCGCAGGTCGGCTTCGCCGCGGCCGTGGCCGGCACGATCGCACCGGTGAGCACGGCGACGAGCGAGATAACCAACGCGGTCCTCAACCTGATCATCCCCACCTCTTTCTTCACCTGTCGCAAAGGCGCCGCTCAGGCAGCCGTCACCGCGTAGGGTGCCAGCCCCTCCCTGACCGCGTCGGGGATCGGCACCTTCTCGCCCTCACCGGCGGTGACGAAGACGTGGCGCAGCTCGCCCTCGGCCACGGTCTCGCCGTCACGCTCGAGGCGCAGCTCGGTCGTCATCGAGGTCTCACCCAGCCGGGCGACCGTGACGGCGGCGTCGAACTCATCGTCGAAGCGCAACGGCGCCCGGTAGCGGATCCCGGCCTCGGCCACGACCATGTCGGTGCCGTCGGCGATCATCGCCTCATAACCGCCCGCCTTGCGCCAGAGCTCGGTGATGGCGACGTCGAAGTAGGCGAGGTAGATGCCGTTGAAGACGACGCCCTGGGGGTCGCACTCGTGGTAGCGGACGCGCTGCCGGTAGCGGAAGGGCTCGCTCACGATCCGGGTTCCCCTGCCGCCCCGATCAGCCCTTCATCTCGTAGGCCTCGGCCAGCTCGGGGTCCTTCTTCGCGAGCATCTCGGCCAGGTCCACCATCACCTTGCACTGCTTCCAGGTGGCGTCGTCCTGCATCTTGCCGTCGATCATGTGGACGCCCTTGCCGTCCGGGATCGCCTCCAGCACCTTCTTCGCGAACAGGACCTCATCCGCAGGCGGGCTGAACACCTGCTTCGCGATCTCGATCTGGACCGGGTGCAGCGACCAAGCGCCGACGCAGCCGAGCAGGAAGGCGGCGCGGAACTGGGTCTCGCAGCCCTCGGTGTCCTTGATGTCCCCGAAGGGCCCGTAGAAGGGCAGGATCCCGGCGCCCGCGCAGGCGTCGACCATGCGGGCGATCGAGTAGTGCCATGGGTCCTGCTGAGCGCTGACCCGCTCCGCGTCCGGGTTGTCGGGATTCGGGTCCTCGATCGAGCGGTAGCCGGGATGACCGCCGCCGACGCGGGTGGTCTTCATTCGGCGCGAGGCGGCGAGGTCAGCGGGGCCGAAGCTCATCCCCTGCATGCGCGGGCTGGCGGTGGCGATGTCCTCGAGGTTGGTAACGCCCTGGGCGGTCTCGAGGATCGCGTGCAGCAGCAGCGGGCGCCCGAGCTTCGCCTTGGCCTCGAGCTGGGCCAGCAGCTGGTCCATGTAGTGGATGTCCCACGGCCCTTCCACCTTCGGGACCATGATCACCTCGAGCACGTCGCCGATCTCGGTCACCAGCCGGGTGAGGTCGTCGAGCACCCAGGGGCTCTCGAGCGAGTTGATCCGGGTCCAGAGCGCGGTGTCGCCGAAGTCGGTCGACTTCGCCACCTTGATCAGGCCCTCGCGCGCGGCCTCTTTGTTGTCGACGGTGACGGCGTCCTCGAGGTTGCCGAGCAGGATGTCCGCCTGCTTTGCCATGTCGGGCACCTTCGCCGCCATCTTCTCGTTGGAGGCGTCGAAGAAGTGGATCATCCGGGACGGCTTGAAGGGGATCTCGCGCAGCGGCTCGGGGGCGCCGAGCGCCATCGGCTTCAGGAAGTCTCTTGGGTTTCTCATGGCCCGAACGCTATAGCGCCGCCTCCCGCGGCGGCTCCGTAGCTAGCCTGCCCAGCGTGCACAAGGTGAGAGCCGCGGTCCCAGATGAGGTCGAGCGCGTGCTGGGCATGTACGAGTGGCTGTTCGAGCCGCCGGGATCGCTGCCGCCGGCCTGGGATCCCGAGCGCGCCCGGTCGGCGATCGCGGAGGCGATCTCGGACGCGACCAGCACGGTGCTGGTGGCCGAGCACCGCGGCGAGCTGCTGGGCTTCTGCAGCGCCTATATCGAGCTCAACTCCGTCCGCTACGGCGTCCGCTGCTGGGTCGAGGACCTCGCCGTCAGTCCCCAGCACCGCTCCGAGGGCGTCGGCAAGGCTCTGCTGGACGCCTCCAAGGACTGGGCGCGCGAGCGCGGCGCCACGCATCTCGAACTGGACAGCGGCGAGGCTCGAGCCGACGCCCACCGCTTCTATGACCGCGAGGCCCCGGCCTGGCGCGGCTACCAGTACACCTGGCTGCTTTGAGCGCCGCGCCCGGAGTCGGCCCCGGTCTATTCTTGATCCCCTTCGCGCCCCGGCTGGGGCGCTGACCCGGACACCTACCCGAGAAGGAGCCATGGCAGTAGCCGCAGCGAGCAACGAGAGCGCGTCAGCAGGCCTCGAGGAGCTGACCGACGACCAGAAGGCGATCGTCGAGCTGGTTCGTCAGTTCACCGAAGAGCAGATCCTGCCCAACGCCGAGGAATACGACCACGAGGACAAGTTTCCCGAGCCGATCGTCGAGCAGATGAAGGAGCTCGGCCTGTTCGGCGTCACCATCCCCGAGGAGTACGGCGGCTTGGGCCTGGACCTGACGACCTACGCCCTGATCGTCGAGGAGCTCTCACGCGGCTGGATCTCGATCTCGGGCGTCGTCAACACCCACTTCATCGGCTCCTACCTGCTGCTGAAGTTCGGCACCGACGAGCAGAAGCAGCACTTTCTGCCGAAGATGGCGACCGGCGAGATCCGCGCCGCCTTCTCGCTGTCCGAGCCCGAGGTCGGCTCAGACGTACAGGGGATCAAGTCCACCGCCAAGCGCGACGGCGACGACTGGGTCCTCGAGGGCCAGAAGATGTGGGTCACCAACGGCCTCGGCTCGAGTGTCGTCTTCGTGCTGATGAAGACCGACCCCAAGGCCGACCCGCCCTACAAGGGCATGACCTGCTTCATCACCGAGAAGGAGCCCTGGGTGGAGAAGAACGAGGGCGACTTCGCCGGCCTCGAGATCCCGCCCAAGATCAAGAAGATGGGCTACAAGGGCGTCGAGTCCACCGAGCTCGTCTACAGCGGCTACCGCTGCTCGGACGATCGCGTGCTCGGCGGCGCCGACGGCGTCGGCAAGGGCTTCGGCCAGATGATGGACGCGCTCGAGGTGGGCCGCGTCAACGTCGCCGCTCGCGGTGTCGGCATCGCCCAGCGGGCGCTGGATCTGGCGCTCAAGTACAGCCAGGAGCGCAAGACCTTCGGCAAGCCGATCGCCCAGCACCAGGCGATCCTGTTCAAGCTCGCCGACATGGCGACCAAGATCGAGGCCGCCCGCCTCGTGACACGCAAGGCGGCGCGGATGAAGGACGCCGGCGAGCGCTCGGACCTGGAGGCCGGGATGGCAAAGCTCCTGGCTTCTGAGACCGGCGTGGAGTGCGTCGAGGAAGCCTTCCGGATCCACGGCGGCTACGGCTACTCCAAGGAGTACGAGATCGAGCGCCTCTACCGCGACGCGCCGCTACTGCTGATCGGCGAGGGCACCTCGGAGATCCAGCGCATGGTGATCGGCAAGAAGCTGCTGGAGCGAAACAGGATCTAGAGGCGGTCAGGTAGCGGGACGGCTACTTCTTCTTCTTTTTCCGCTTCTTCTTCACGCACTTTCCCTTCTTCAGCTTCTGGCCCTTCTTGCACTTCTTGGCCGTGGGCGCGGGCGCCGCCGGCTTCTGCGGGTTGGGGGCCAGGGGCTGAGCGGTGCCGCCCGCGGAGCCGCCCGGTCCTCCGCCGCCGCCGGGCGTGCCGCCGCTGCCCTCGACGAACAAGCCCTGAGAGGAGACCAGCCGCGGCGAGCTGTTGCCGTCGATGATGAAGCTCTCGAAGCGGTTGCAGTCGTTGCAGTTGCCAAAGCCGCCGTTCAGCGCGTGGTCGACTGTGACCGGGATCTGGATCTCCCAGCCCCGGCCCTGCGGCAGCGGCCATGTCTGCTGGTTGCCAGCGTTGTCGACCTGCGCATCGAAGCTCGCGGCGTTGGTGTTGAACACGGGCGCAGCCGGATATTGGGGACAGGCTCCCGCCGGCCACTGCGGCTCCTGCTGGGCGCTGGGCGGGTTGGTGTTCCAGTTGATGGCCCAGCAGATGATCGGCCTGGTGGCGGGATCGATGGCCGTCGCCATGCCCGCCACCGGCAGGCCGAGGATCTCGAAATGGGCGCGCTGGCCGCTGCACGCGTTGCCGACCGCGCCGGCGACCACGTGGACGTAGAAGGGCTCGCCGACGTTGGGCGGGTTGGCGGGGTCGAGGTACTGGCCGCTCCAGGTCCAGGCGCCCTCCTCGACGTAGGGTCCTTCCGGGAAGGAGTAGCTGATGCAGTTCTGGATGTACGACCTCTGGACGGGCCCGTCGCTCCAGGACGGCGCCGCCTGGGCGGAGGAGGCAAAGGCGAGCCCCCCTATGACCGATGCCAGTACAGCCAATCGTTTCGGTCTCATGACCATCCCACTGTCGAGTGCTTGGAGCTTATTCCTCCGGCACGCGACCGCGGGCGCTCATCAGGCGCCCATCGGCCCTTCGTCCAATGCGCGCGTGAATAAGCTCGGAGCATGGACGGCGAGCAGCGAGTGGCCCTGGTCAGTGGCGCGAACCGGGGCATCGGGGCCGAGATCGCGCGAGCGCTCGCCGCCGACCACGGCTTCGTCGTGCTTGCCGGCGCCCGCGACCCGGGCAAGGTCGAGGCCCGCGACGGCGTTGTGGCGGTCGAGCTGGACGTCAGCGACGACGACAGCGTCGCAGCTGCATTCGGACGCATCGAGTCGGACCCGGGCCGCCTGGACGTGCTGGTCAACAACGCCGGCGTCGGCGGCAACTACACGGACTCCGCTGCCGAGTTCGACCTCGACGACGCGCGCCGCACCCTGGAGACCAACCTGTTCGGCGCCTGGCGGCTCGCCCAGGCGGCGCTGCCGCTGCTGCGCGACAGCGACGATCCCCGAATCGTCAACGTCTCCAGCGGCGCGGGCCAGCTCGACGACATGCAGGGGGGCTATCCGGCCTACCGCATCTCGAAGAGCGGGCTCAACGCGCTGACCAGGATCCTCGCCGCCGAGGAAGGTCGCGTCAGGGTCAACTCGCTCTGCCCCGGCTGGGTCCGCACCGATATGGGCGGCAGCGGCGCCCCCCGCTCGGTCGAGGAAGGCGCCGACACCGCTGTCTGGCTGGCGACGGACCCGGGCGTCGGCAGCGGCGGCTTCTACCGGGACCGCAAGCCGATTCCGTGGTGAGCCGCTTGGCCGCGCTTTTCGGGGTTTCGGAGGATGCCCGGTAGGGTCCGCGAGGTGGCCTCCACGCAGGAGCTGATCAAGACCGCGGTCGAGCGCTTTCAGGCCGACGTGCCCGCGCTCGCCCAGCTCAAGCTCGTCTTCGGGCTCGAGCTGCGAGGCCGCGGCGACGTGCAGATGTTCCGGGTCGAGCTTCCCGGGCCCGAGGTCTCGAAGGGATTGGCCGACGACGCCAGGGTCACCGTCTCGATGCCGCGCTCGCACTTCAACGAGCTCGCCCAGGACGGCAGGGCCCGCCACTACCGGGAGGCGTATGAGTCGGGCCAGATCAAGGTCAGCGGCGATCCCGGCATCCAGAAGCTGGTCGCCCAGGTGATCGCGCGCCACGAGGATCGGGCGCGCACCCGCAAGGTCCACTAGTCAGGCGGCGATAAGCGAGTGGTAGACGCTCGCGCGGCCAGTCCTCTAGCCTGACGCCGCCGTGAGCGACGAGAAGCACGAACTCAGCACCGACCAGGCCGAGCGCGAGGCATCGGGCGCGCACGAGTACGGGCGCTTCCTCGAGGAGTTCGAGGTCGGCGCCATCTACAAGCACTGGCCCGCGAAGACGGTGACCGAGGCCGAGGACCACCTCTTCTGCCTGTTGACGATGAACCACCATCCGCTGCACGTGAACGACGTCTACGCCGCCGAGTCCCAGCAGGGCCGCAACGTCGTCGCCGGGCCTTACGTCTACTCGCTGATCTTCGGGATGACCGTCTCCGACGTCTCCGGCAAGGCGATCGCGAACCTCGCCACCGACGAGCTCAGCCATCCGGCGCCCGTCTTTCACGGCGACACGCTGTTCGTCGAATCAGAGGTGCTGGAGGTCCGCCCGTCGAAGTCGAAGCCTGACCGCGGAGTGGTCAAGGTCCATACTCGGGCCTACAACCAAGACGGGACCCTGGTCGCCGAGTTCAAGCGATCGGTGCTGGTGCCGAGAAAGAACCCAGGACAGGAGGGTTAGAGATGGTCAACTTCAAGAAGCTCACGGACAAGGCGAAGGACCAGGTCGACAAGCGCGGCGGCACGGACGCGCTCAAGGGCGACCTGGACGAGCTCAAGGGGATCGCCAAGGGAAAGGGCAGCCTCAAGGACAAGGCCAAGGCCGCCGGTGACGCGATCAAGGAGCCCGGCGCCAAGGACGCGGACGCGGACGCTCCCCAGCAGTAGGTGCGTCGCCTAGCCCTCGCCCTCGGCCTGGTTCTGGGGGCGGGCTCGGCCGCGGTGAGCCCGGCGTGGGCCGCCGAGTTCACCGTCAACAGCAGCGACGACCAGCCCGACGCCGGTCTGAACGGCACCTGCGACATCGCGGGCCCCGGGCTCGTCTGCACGCTGCGCGCGGCCGCGCAGGAGTCCAACCGGCTCGCCGACGCCGACGTGATCAACCTGCCCGACCTCGGCTCGGACTACGACCTCAGCCTCAGCGGCGCCGGCGAGCAGGCCGCGGCCAGCGGCGACCTCGACCTGACCCGGACGGTGACGGTGCTGGGCTCCGGGCAGCCGGTGATCGACGGCCTAGGCGGGGACCGGATCCTGCACGTGGGCCCGAGCGGCGCTCCGACGGTCAGCCTGAACGGGGTCGAGCTCCGGGGCGGCGGCGCGGTGGGCTCCGGCGCCGGCATCCTCGTCGAGGCGGGCACGCTCAACCTGAGCTCGGTCACGATCGCGAGCAACACCGCCACCAGCGCCGGCGGGGCCGCGGCGGGGGGAGGGATCCTGATCGACTCGCCGGGACCGCACTCGATCGTCGCCTCGACGATCAGCGGCAACACCGCGCAGGGGCAGACCGACGCGGCGGGGGGCGGCATAGACCTCGGGGCCGGCGCCGTCGCCGGCTTCATCAACTCGACGATCAGCGGCAACACCGCGGCCGCCGACCTCGACGATGCGCGCGGGGGCGGGATCGCGAGCGCGGGCAGCCCCACCCTGACCCACACGACGGTCCACGCCAACACGGCCGCGGCGGGCGACCAGGCGCTGGGGGGATCGCTGCTCTCGAGCGGCGGCGTCCTGCAGCTGCGCGCGACGATCGTCTCGGCGGGCGCAGGGGACGCGGGCGCCCAGAACTGTCTCTCGCTCGGCGGCGGCCTCGCCAGCCAGGGCTACAACCTCGAGGCGTCGAACGGCTCCTCGTTCGCCCAGTGCGGCACCTCGTCCGCGCTCCAGGACCGCTTCGCGGGCGACGCTTCCCTGGCCGCGCTCGCGGACCGCGGTGGCCCCACGCAGACGCACGCCCTGCTCAGCACCAGCATGGCCCTGGATGGGGTTCCCACCTGCTTCCCGCTCGCGAGCGACCAGCGGGGCGAGCCCCGGCCGAGCGGGGTCGCCTGCGAGATCGGCAGCTTCGAGCGGCAGGTGCTGGCGCCCCCGGGGGCCGGCTGCTTCGGGGCGATCCCGACGATCATCGGCACCGCCGGGCCCGACACCATCGTCGGCACGCCCGGCCCCGACGTGATCCTGGGGCAGGCGGCCAGGGACCTGATCAAGGGCCGGGGAGGCAAGGACCTGATCTGCGCGGGCAAGGGCTCGGACAGGGTCTACGCCGGCAGCAGCGGCGACCGGCTCGCCGGGGAGGACGGCAAGGACCGCCTCTTCGGCCAGGCCAGCAAGGACCAGCTGCTGGGCAACGCGGGTCGCGACGTGCTCAGCGGCGGCAGGGGCCGCGACGTGCTCAACGGCGGCGGACGGCGCGACAACTGCCGGGGTTCGCGCGGGGACAAACTGAAGAACTGCTAGCAGCGGCCTTGCCGCCGCTAGTGCGCTTCGTCCGGCGCGTGGGCCGGTGGCCGTGACTCCTCTGCCAGCGAGGTCAGCTCCAGGGTGCCGCGCGAGGCGCCCTCCAGCACCTCCGTCGCCTCCTCGGGTGAGCGGGCATACAGCTCGACCAGCATGTGGACGATGATCCGCTCCTCGTCGTGCTTGTGGAAGCGGACGTGGGTGAAGAACTCGCGAACCCCCTGCTCGCCGAAGGAGCCGTAGGTGAGCGATTCGGTCGCGCCCTCGCCCGAGCAGGTCTCGACCTGGTCCTGATCCACGGTGACCGTGCAGGAGGCGACCCAGGGCGTGCCGGCCACCATCCGCTCCCAGCGGTCCTCGACCGGCACCACCCGGTCCTCGTGGATCGTCAGGTGGGGTTGGTCGTGAAGGCAGCGCAGGCACTGGACGACGGCGTCGGAGACCTCGTCGATGCGGTCCGAGGGCTCCCCTGAGTCGGGGTCCACCTTCAGGATCGCGTCGTAGTGAAGCTGCACCTCGAGGTCGCGAGCCCAGCAGCGATAGCAGCGAAGCCAGGCGCTCTGCTCGCCGTTCAGCTCCTCGTTCACACAGATGAGGCTAGCGCCCGCCAAACGGCAGCCTGAGAGGGTTCAGCCGTGCGCGGAAACCTTGGCGCGTTCCGCGACGAGCTCGGCGATCTCGCCCATGATCCGGTTCAGCTCGAAGTCCTTGGGCGTATAGACCCGCTCGACCCCGGCCTCGCGCAGGGCCGCCTCGTGGGCGGGGGGAATGATCCCGCCGACGACCACCGGTATGTCCGCGTCCTGTTCGCGCAGCAGCTGGACCACGCGAGGGACGAGCTCCATGTGCGAGCCCGAGAGGATCGAAAGTCCGACCACGTCGACGTCCTCCTGGATCGCCGAAGAGGTGATCTCCTCGGGGGTGAGGCGGATGCCCTGATAGACCACCTCCATGCCCACGTCGCGGGCGCGGACCGCGATCTGCTCGGCGCCGTTGGAGTGGCCGTCCAGGCCCGGCTTGCCGACCAGGATCCGGATCGGGTGGCCGATCTGCTTGCTCGCGGACGCGACCAGGGCGCGCGCCGCATCGACCAGCTCGCCGTTGACCGAGCCGCCGGCGGGGCCGCCCACGCCGGTGGGAGCCCGGTAGTCGCCGAAGGCCTCACGCAGGGTCCCGGCCCACTCGCCGGTGGTGGCCCCGGCCTTGGCGGCCTCGATCGTGGCCGGCAGGATGTTGGCCGCCTCGTCGGCCGCCACCTCGGCGAGCTTCGCGAGCGCGGCGTCCACGGCCGCCTGGTCGCGCTCGGCGCGCCAGCGCTCCAGAGCCTCGATCCGCTCTCGCTCGACCTCGGGGTCCGGTGTGAGGATGCCGCCGTCCTCGCCGGTCGTCATCGGCGAGTCCTCGGACTCGGTGAACTTGTTCTGGCCGACCACGGTGATCTCGCCGCGCTCGATCCTGGCCAGGCGCTCACGGTTCGACTCGACCAGCTGGGCCTTCATGTAGGGGACCGCCTCGACCGCGCCGCCGTGCTCTTCGACCGTCGCCATCTCGGCGCGGGTGCCCTCGACGAGCTCGTCCACCAGGCCCTCCATCACCACCGACCCCTCGAAGATGTCGGGGTACTCGAGCAAGTCGGTCTCCATCGCCAGGATCTGCTGGATCCGCAGGCTCCACTGCTGGTCCCACGGGCGCGGCAGCCCCAACGCCTCGTTCCAGGCCGGCAGCTGAATCGCCCGGGCGCGCGCGTCGCGCCCCAGCGTCACGGCAAGCGCCTCGAGCACGATCCGGGGCACGTTGTTCTCGGGCTGGGACTCGGTCAGCCCGAGGCTGTTGACCTGGACCCCGTAGCGCAGCCGCAGCAGCTTGGGATCGGTGACCCCGTAGCGCTCGCGCCCGGTCCTCTCCCAGATTTGGGACATCGCGCGCAGCTTCGCGTGCTCCTCGATGAACCGCACGCCGGCGTTGACGAAGAAGGAGATGCGTCCGAAGACCTTGGGGAAATCGGCCTCGGCCACCTGGCCGCGCGCCCTGACCTCGTCCAGGACGGCGATCGCGGTGGAGAGGGCGTAGGCGGCCTCCTGCACGGGGGTCGCGCCCGCTTCCTGCAGGTGGTAGGAGCAGACGTTGATCGGGTTCCACTTCGGGATCTCGTTGACGGTGAAGGCGACCGTGTCGGCGATCAGCCGCATCGAGGGGCCGGGCGGGAAGGCGTAGGTGCCGCGGGCCAGGAACTCCTTGATGATGTCGTTCTGGGTGGTCCCCGCCAGCGCTGAGCGCTCGACCCCGTTCTCCTCGGCCACGGTCACGTACAGGGCCAGCAGCCAGGCGGCGGTGGCGTTGATCGTCATCGAGGTGTTCATCTCGCCCAGCGGGATCCCGTCCAGGAGCTGATGCATGTCCCCCTTGTTGACGATCGAGACCCCGACCTTGCCGACCTCGCCGCGGGCCAGCTCCTGGTCGGGGTCGTAGCCGGTCTGGGTGGGCAAATCGAAGGCGACCGAGAGCCCCGTCTGCCCCTTTGCGAGGTTCTTGCGGTAGAGCTCGTTCGAGCGCCGGGCGTCGGAATGCCCCGCGTAGGTGCGCATCATCCAGGGGCGATCGCGCTCGGGCAGGCGGTAGTGCTCGGAGCTCATGCCTGAATGGTAATTCGCGCACCGCAACCAATATCGATGAGGAGTGTTATTGCAGTCTCGTAGCCAGGCCACGGCTACGCTCGCACACCGAGATGCGCGCCAAGCTCACAGCCCTGATCGCGCTCTGCGCGACCTTCGCCTCGCTCGCGGCGGCCGCCCACGCGGGGCCCGTGACCGTGGCCCTTTATGCGTTCGCCACGCAGGGTGACGTGCTCGCCTTCCAGAAGGTGCTGGGCTCGAAGTGCGAGAAGAAGTGGCGCCAGCAGAAGTCGATGCAGCTCACCGTCGGCGCCGGCACCAACAGCTGCGCCTTCCGCAGCTCGGTCGTCGCCGACTCCAGCGACGTCCGCGCGGACGCCGAGATCGCCGGCACCGCCAGCATCGGCGGCACCACGCCCAAGAAGCTGCTGAAGAAGGCCTATGTCGGCGTTGCGGTGCGCTCCAGCGAGAACTCAAGCTACGAGCTGCGAGTGCGCCCGGCCGCCCAGACCTGGCAGCTGTTCCGCGATCCGAAGGGCGCGGGCGAGGGCCCGGCGCTGTTCCGATCCGGCAAGGGCAAGTTCATCCGCGCCGGCCTCAAGGGCAACGACCTGGCCCTGCGCGCGTTCGACTTCGGCACCACGACCACCAGCCTCTCGGCGCGCATCAACGGCAAGGTCGTCGCCTCGGCCACGGACACGGGCGGCGGCCAGCCCGATGGCCGCCGTTCGGTCGTCAGCACCGGGGTCAAGGGCGCGGGCTCCGGCAGCGGCGTCACCGGGGTCTTCGACAACGTCGCAATCAAGGTCCCAAACCCCTTCTAGATCGGCTCTACCCTTGACACCGTGGGTACCACCACGGTGGAGAAGCCGCGCTCGGCGGGGCCAGGATCGGGCCTGGGGGGAAACTGGATGGTGATCGTGCTGAACGACGATCACAACACCTTCGACCACGTCGCCCAGACGCTCGCTCGCGTGATCCCCGGCGTCAGCCTCGACAACGGCTACGCGATCGCCGACCGCATCCACAACTCCGGCCGGGCGGCGGTCTGGACCGGTCCCCGCGAAACCGCCGAGCTCTACTGGGAGCAGCTCTCAGACGCGGGCCTGACAATGGCCCCGCTGGAGCAGCACTAGGAGGACAAGGCCTCCCTCCTGGACAGATGACCTAGAGCGTCACCTGTTGTGGATGACCAGCGCTGTAACGGGTATACGGAAACCCAGCCAGGGAACGAGCGGGTAACAACCTGCATGATTTTGAGGAGGAGAATTGAACGCCGAATGAGGAAAGTAGGGATTGACATTTCGGCCGTCCTCGGCGAGACTGAGAGCAATGCCATCGGGGGGCAGTATTAGAGACCGAGCTGACACTCGGGACGGGAGACGTGCCTGAGCCCGGACCCGCCATCGTCCTGGTCGATGACGAGCCGTTGACGCGCGCCTCGTTGCGCGAACTGCTCGAGGGGGCTGGCTTCGACGTGCGGGCGGAAGCCGGCGACGCCGAGACGGCAATAGAGGCCTGTGTGCGCGAGCGCCCCCGCCTTTGTCTGGTGGACCTCAATATCTCAGGGGGCGGGATCCGCGTCGTGCGCGAGGTCTCGCAGCGGGTTCCGGAGGCGCAGGTGGTGGTGCTGGCCGCGTCCCCGAATCCCAGCGACCTGATGGACGCGATCCGAGGCGGCGCCTCCGGCTATCTGGTCAAGGGCATGGACCCGGATCGGATCGCGCACGCCCTCCGCGGCGAGCTCGCCGGCGAGGCGGCGATCCCGCGCGTCCTGGTGACCGAGCTGGTCCGGGACCTGCAGACGCTGGGCCGGCACCGCACAGTCGCGGGCAAGCACGGCCGCGTCGAGCTGACCAGCCGCGAGTGGGAGATCCTGGAGCTGATGTGCGCCGGCCTCAGCGGGCCCAACATTGCCGAGCGCCTCATGCTCTCCCCGGTCACGGTCCGCCGCCACAGAGCCGAAGCCGTGCGCAAGCTTGGGGTGCGGGATCGCGCGGAGGCGATCGCCCTGATGCAAGAGCGCTCCTGAGGCCGCCGTAGACGATCGGTCTGGGGTTGCTGGCGTACGCGATCGCCCTCTGGTGGCTTGCCCCCGACAGACCCGGTAGCGTGCAGGCCGTGACAGGGGTGCCCGAGCGAAGCGGGTGAGGGGTTGCGACCTCGACGCTTTCCATCCGTGTCGGCGTCGCGCGTCGCCCTCATTCTGATGCTCGCTGCGTCGGCGGTGGGGGTCCAGGCCTCGACCCCGAGCCAGGCGCGCGCCATGTCCCTCGCCCAGGTGGATGGAGGGCCGAACTACTACGCGAGTTCTCGCATGGGCTGCCGACGAACCAGTCGTACTTCCCGATCGCGGTGTGGCTCCGCAAGGCCGAGTCCAGCAGGCGCGACCTGGATGCGTATGCGGACTTCGGGCTGAACACTATCTCTCGGCGTCGGAGAGCCCTGATTCATCGACGAGGATGATCCGCAGGCCGGGATCGCACGCTGTGATCCAGGCCGACGAGCGGACGCGCTTCAAGGCATCGGCTCGGAGAACGGCGGGCTGGCTCCTCGCGACGAGGTCGATATGACCCACGGCCCCGGCGGGGGCTACGCGCGAGTGCGATCAATTCGCTCGCGGGGCTGCCGCAGGACGGGCGGCTCCGCTATCGCCAACTACGGCAAGGGCGTGCTGTTCTGGGAGACCGACGCAGAGGCCGCGCGGTTCGTCAACGCTACCAGGATATCGTCTCCGACGGACCTCTACTGGTTCACCGACCCGAACCAGTGCGATGGAGCTCCGCCGTGGCTGCCGGGGGCGCGACGCAACTGGCCGAGCATCCGGGCGATCGTCACGCGCGGCCAACTACGGCTACCAGTCGACGGCTGCGGGCGCTCGATGCGCTGCCGGCGAGCGCCAGCCGGTCTGGGCGGTTCGTCGAGCTCGGCCAGCCGTTCACGGAATCGGCTTCAGGGCGGGCGACGATCCGCCCGCCGAGCTCGCGCGGCGGTTTGGCACTCGCTGATCGCTGGCGCGCGGGGCATCATCTACTTCGACCACTCCTTCGGCGGTCCGGGCACCCCCGGCTCACCATTCTCGGGCGATGCCGCTACGCTGCCAATCCGGGCCGATGGCGAAGTCGGTCAACGCGCAGATCAAGTCGCTGGCGCCGGTGCTCAACTCCCCGACGGTCCGCTCCGGTTGGTCGCAGGGGGCCGGCACAACCGCGATGGTGAAGTGGGTGAAGGCCAAGAAGAGGTGCAAGTCCAAGAAGGGGAAGAAGAAGAAATGCAAGAAGGCGAAGGGGAAGAAGGCAAAGGCCAAGAAGAAGAAGGCGAAGGGGCACCTCTACGTGTTCGCCGGCTCGGCGGGATCGTCCGTGAAGGGGAGGTTCTCGCTGCCGTGCGTCGGTGACGCCAAAGCTGCGGTTGTGGGCGAGAACCGCACGATTCCGGTCCGCAAGGGGTCCTTCAGCGACCACTTCGCCGACGGGAACGCGATCCACATCTACCGCATCGACGGTGGTATCTAGGTGCGGCGTGTCGGGCCAGGGCAAGGTCGCCCAGGCCGGTCTGGCCGGGGGCGGCGATCCTGCGGCCTCGTCAAATACCGTCCCCTGGGTGATCGTCGCGGCGGGTGTCGCCTTCCTCGTCGGCATGCTCTCTTTCCTCCGCATGGGGCCTCTGCCCAAGCGAGCGCCCCCGCGGTCCGGGATGCGGGCGAAGCGAACCCAGCGCCTTGCGATCCGATGACCGGGCGACCCCGAGGGTCCGTCTGGGGCCCTACCCTTCTCGGCCGCCTCCGCTAGCCAGCCGGTCTGCTCCGCCTTGGACCGAGCTTGCTCCCAGCGGCTGACGGGAACGGCGCCTGGGTTCACCCAGACCCCGGCGAAGGCGATAGACCCCTTGGGCGGCAAGCCGCGAAACGACGCGGAATCGCTCCTCCAGCTTCGAGCGCCCCCGTTCAACCGGCAAGGGCTCGGTCGCGACGCGGCGAACAGGGAAGTGCTTCGAAGCAACGACCGCGACCTCGCTCGCCCTCAAGCCGGTGTTGCTCTGGACCACGGCGAAGAGCCCGGGAGCGTCGGAGGCGAACAGCCGCTCGACCCTCGCCCGCGACGCGCTGACCGCATCCCAGATGCTGACGCCGGGATCGATCTGCAGATGGGCGGGCGCCTGCGGGTCGTCCGCCCATAGGTGATAGCGATTCACGGCGCTGGCCTGCTCGGCGGCCAACAGGTAGAGCGTGTACTCCGTCCAGTCGCAGTAGCTCGTCAGCAGGACCTCCATCCAGGGACGACCCCCGATCGCCTCCAGCCGACGCTGGACCTCGTTGAGGACCGCGGTTGAGAGCAGCGCCGGGGTCACGTTCATCCCCGGTCGCTCCAAGCCAGGGTCCACGCCGAGCAGGTCGGCCGAATCCCGCCACCAGCGGGGATGCACGCTGCGCGGTTCGGGTTCGAGGAGTGCCCGGCCGCGCGGCAGCAGGAGCTCGCGAGTGATCGGCTTGACTGCGATCACATCCGGGTCGAGCGTGAGCACGAACGGAGAGGTCGTCAAGGCCGCGGCGTTCAGCTTGATGATCTGCTGGCGCTGCCAGGGTCGAATCTGCCATGGGCGGGTGAAGCGGCGAAACGCGGGAAAGTAGTCGTCCTCAACGAGGATCCGGAGCGGCAGCTCGGGCCATCGCGCAAGGTGGCGCCGGACGACGTCCAGCTCGTCGGCGCGCGCCACGACGAGCAGCTCGTCCAGCAATCCCGGTGCGGCGTGGTGCGTGAGTGAACTGAACAGCAGGTCGATGCGCGCCAGGTTGTCACCGTAGTGCCGGCCGCTGATCTTCAACGGCAACAGAGCACTGAGCCTTCGATCTCCGGCCCGGTGACCGCTCACGCGTTGCTGCCCGCTTCAGCGGCCGAGATGACCACCAACAGCAAACACCGGCAGCATGAGCACGGCCTGCGAACGGGACGGGGCACGATGCGACTCGGCGGTCGCCCTGGAATCAAGATGCGTTCGCCCATTTCAGTGAATCCTCGAACTGTTGTCCCGACCCCACCCGTCACCGGCGGGCGAGCCGAGCGAGATTGCAAGCCGCGCACCGACAGCGAAGAACGCGTAAATCGCCGCGTCGAGCGCGGCGACTGGACCTGCGGCGACGAGTCTGCGGAGGTCGCGCAGGGTCGATGCGATCGTCTCAGGCGCCCGACCGTCCGGATCGGGCGCAGATGCTCTCTCACCCTTGCCGAGGTAGACGCGACGAAGGACTCGGACCAGGTCGCGACTGCGGCGTGGCGTAACGACAACGACCGGCGGGCAATCGACGATCTCCACCTCTGCGGAGTCGAAGTGGCCGTCGACCCAAAGATCGTCGGCGACAAGATCCGGGAAAACGCCGAACCGCCGCCGGCCGGCCGCCGAAAGGCCGTAGACGCCTGCGCCCCAGAGCGACCCCAGGACCGCCGGGACCCGCGACCGGGCGCGGTAGTAGCGACGGACCGGTGCCGACGCGCCCTCGCTGTCGTAGCGTATCGGTGGTCGGGCTGCGACCGCGCCGGCCCGCAGTCTCTCCAGCACGAGGCGCGCCGCCGACCCGGACAGCACGACGTCGGCGTCCAGGTACAGTCGCGGGAAGGCTAACGCCGCCGCGTCCCCGGCTCGCAGCGCCGCGGACTTCGACGCTGTAGTTAACTCGACGATCCGGACCGGATGCCGGGACGAGCGGGCCACCCCCGCGGTCTCGTCGGTGCAGCCGTTGCAGACGACCACAACCTCCAGATCGCCCGGCCCGAAGCCCGCGAACAACGCATCCAGGCAGCGCCGTATGCCCGGTGCCTCGTCGTGCGCCGGGATCACCACAGAGCCCAGTGGCGACTCCCGCTTCATGGGTCCACCGCGCGCGTAAGGCTGCGGCAACCTTTCCGCCACCGATCGCCCATGCACACGCGGCCAGTCCAGCGAGGTTCAGTCGCGCGCAGTCTTTCGCATGTGGGTCTCGAAGACATCAGGCGGAAAGCGAGATCGCAGGAATCACGCGACTGCCGTGGATAGCGCCCAGTCGACCGCCTTGCCAAGATCGGCCGCCTGGTGGGAGGCGCCCGAGGCGGATCCGATCGCGACCGTCTTGATCCCGGCGGCGCGACCGGCATCGACATCGGCTTGTGAGTCACCGATCAGGACTGCCCGGGTAAAGGCGATCTCAGGGTCGTCCCTACGCGCCCTCTCGAGCAAACCGGTGCCGGGCTTGCGGCAATCGCACGTGCCAGCCGCATGCGGGCAGTGATAGATGCGGTCGAGCGTGGCTCCGCAGACCCGAGCAACTGGAGTAGGCGGTCGTGGACGCGGCGAAGGTCGTCCTCGCTGATTAGGCCACGCGCAACCCCTGTTGGTTTGTGACCACGGCGATTCGCCAGGAGGCCTCGTTGAGGCGTCGGATGGCAGCGCCGGCCCCGGGAGAAGACGGAGCTGATCGGGTGCGAGCACGTAGCTTCCCCCGGGGGGTTTGCGATTGATGGTTCCGTCGCGATCCAGGAAGGCGGTCCAGGCGCCCATCATCTTGCGGCCATGGCCCGCTCGACGATCTCGCACAATGTGTGGCCGATGACCGCGTGCCCTTCCTGGATCCGAGGGGTCTCGGTGCTGGGAACCGCGAGAAGGTGGTCGCAGTGGGTACCCACCTCCCCGCCATCGCGACCGGTCAAGCCGATGGTCACGGCGCCGATGTCGCGTGCGGCCTCGAGCCCGAGTACGACGTTGCGCGAACGTCCCGATGTCGAGAGGCCGACGACGATGTCGCCGGGAAGCGCGAACGCGGTGACTTGCCGCGCGAAAACCGCGTCATATGAATAGTCATTCGCAATAGCGGTCACGATCGAATTGCTGTCGGCGAGCGCCAGCGCGGGCAGGGGCGACCGTCCAGCAGTACGGCCCACCAGCTCGCCAGCCAGGTGGGTGGCCTCGGCCGCGCTGCCCCCGTTGCCCATGAAGATTGCCTTGCGACCGCTAGAGTACGCTTTGACCATCGCTCGGCCGGCGGCCGTGATCCGTTCCGGCAGCTCCGCGTCCGAGGCGAGCGCATCCATGGCTGTTGCCGCCTCAGCGAGTCGCCCGCCCGCAAGCTCATCCATCTCGTCAACGGGCACTCGGCATCCAGGTCCGCATCCCGCGCCGGTCGAATGCGAACCCGTCCTCCACTATTCCGATCTCGGCGAGGGCTTCGGCGACCAGGTGACGGCGATGAAACGGGGCAGCGAAGAGAATGAAGCCTCCTCCGCCCGCACCGGTGACTTTGCCGCCGATTGCCCCGGCCCGTTTTGCCGCCTCGTAGACCGAATCGATGAATCCCTTGGAAATATGAGGAGACATCCGGCGTTTGGCCTCCCAGGCTGCGCCGAGCAGCTCGCCGAAGCGAACCAGGTGCCCCCGCAGTAGCGCGTCTTTCATCTCCGGTACGAGCTTCTTCTGTGCGCGCAGGCCCGCCAGAGTCTCAGCTTGATTCGCCTCGTAGCGGGTTGTCTGATCGTGGATGACGCGATCGCTCGCCCGCGTCTGGCCGGTGAAGCAAAGCAGCAGACTGGCTTCTAGCTCGTCAATGACCTCCTCCGGGATCCTCAGCGGGTTGACGATTGTGCGCTTCGCCTTCGAACTCGATGAAGTTGAAGCCACCGAAGACGCTCGCGTACTGATCTTGCAGCCCCCCCTCTAGCCGAGGTCCTGACGCTCGATCTGCCAGGCGAGCGAGGCCACCTCGTGGTTGTCCAAGTCTTGGTCGAGAAACCGGCTGAGCACTCCGACCAGGCACACCATCAGGCTGGAGGAACTTCCAAGCCCGAACCGGGAGGCGCCGAGGCGCTCAGGACGAGGTCGAATCCACGCTCCGGCCGTCCCCCGGCGAGCCGCCGGACCGCGGCTTTGACGAGGTCCAGCTCTCCATCCAGCCGGAGCTCCTCGTCCGCCCCGAAGTGACGGGCTATGTTCAGGTCAAGCGAATGACTGTTATCGCCCCGTCCTGACGCTCTTGAAGGGAGCCGTATGCGTATCGGTCGATGCTGGCGTTGAGCACCATTCCCCCTTCGCGCGCGGGAAACGGTGCCACGTCAGTGCCACCCCCGGCGAAGGAGACGCGCAGAGGCGCCTTGGCGCGAATCGTCCGCGGCCCTCGGGCGCCGGACGATTCGGCCACGGTCAATGGGTGCTCTAGCGTCGTCGAATGCATTACCTGTATTCCTGTCTGGAGTGATTAATCGGTGACACTCGGTCACTCTCGGATCTAACGGGCTTGGTGCGGGCAGAGCTTCCGACGGTCCGTAATCCGGCGGCGCGCAGAATGGACTCCTCTCGGGTCGTTACTGGATGAATGCCGGTACCCGAGAGCTACTCTCCCGCCCTCTCGGTCGGTTTCGCCGTAAATGGCCGCGTGATCCGTCGGGGGGCGGTGTATTCGAATCGGTCCTGTGCCTGGATTTCGCCGATCTCGCGCTCATCGTCTCCGCCAACGCCCTCGGATGACGAGACCGCGTTCGACCCGCCCTAGCCGTCCCGTTGATCGGTGCGAAAGCCTCGACCCGGCAAGCTCGTTGATGTCACATAGTGGACCTCGAGCCCAGTCATCCCGTCCCATCGCGACGACGGACGTCTGAGGCCCTCCACCCCGAGTGCGCCGGCTTCGGCCCGCGCGCTGAGGGTCCCTCGCGCCACGGCGCCGCCTCCGTTGCGACGCGCCTCGGCAAGTCCGTCGCCAGGAACGAGCAACGTCGTGAGTGACATGCAGTCAGGGCCTCTTACGGTCCCCAAGGCGGCTGGACCAGCGCCGACAACGGAGATGGAGAGCCACCGACCGAGGCACAGCCACCCCCGGCGCGCGACAGTGTCTCGATCATGGGCCTGCCCTTTAACAAGCTCGATCAGCGGACGCTGATCCAGGTCTTCCTGGAGGGACTCCGGCGCGGAACGGTGGGTGGATTGCCCCTGCGAACCTCGACGTCCTCCGCCAGTGCACGGCGAATCCCGAGAGCCGGGAACTGTTCCTCTGCGGCCAGCCATCGGATTGCCGATGGCTGGCCCATCGTCTTGGCCTCACGGTTGGCCGGTACGCCGGTGCCGGAAAGGGTCCCCGGCAGCGACCTCGCGCTGAGCTTGCCGGAGGCTGCCGCCCAGACTGCGGCGTCGGTGTTCCTTCTCGGAGGGAATCCCGGCGTCGCCGCGGCCGCCGCCGCGCGACTCCAGACCCGGTATCCCGCTCTTCAGGGCGTAGGGTCCGACTGCCCTCCATTCGGATACGAGGACGATCCGGGGGAGTCGGACAGGATCAAGGCGGCGCTTCAGGACGCACGGCCGGCGTTGGTCCTGATCGGCCTCGGCTTTCCGAAGCAGGAGCGGCTGATCCTCTCGCTGCGGTCCGAGATGCCCAACCTGGTTCGTGGGGGTCGGAATATCGCTCAGCTTTCTGGCCGGGAGCAGCCGCGGGCGCCCGAGCTTCAGCGCCTCGGGTCTCGAGTGGATGCACCGCCTGTGCCACGAGCCGCACCGACTGCTTAGGCGGTACGTCGTTCAGGGTTTCCCCTTTGGCCTCTCGTTGTTCGCGTGGGCGCTCACCCATCGACTCCGCGGCGATCGGCGTGGGTGTGGTAACAGGGCACAAGAACACTAGGCCGGCACGAACCCCAAATTCTCGCGACACCTCTGATCCTCGAGAGGCGTCAGCGCGCCTTCTCACGCTCCAGCTCGCGGCACAGGTCGAGGTCCGGCGCGTAGCTAGGCGTCTAGGACGGCGAAACTACCCATCGGCACAGTCAGTCGGCTCACGTTTTGCTGCCCGCTCTACGGCGGCGCCGCGACTCCTGCTCTCGCGCCCGTGGAGGCATTCTTCGCCTGAGGGTCAACCGAGTCGCCGTTGTCCTTTGGGCCGGTACCGTTCCCCTTCCCCCTGCTCGCGCGCGTGCGGCGGCCAACGCCTCGGTCGTTCCCGCGAGATCAGTCGGATGGCCGTTGCCGCCCTTGCCGGGGCCGTCCTTCCGACTCGGCGGAGCTCAGAGTGTCCGACCGATGACATACGGCTGCTCTCGCTCCGCGGAGTCTCTGAGCTGCCCGGTGAGCGATTTCCAAGGCCGCCGAGAATCGCCCTTGCCCTTCTTGTTGAGGCCGTCCCCGTCGCCTCGCTCCGCCCTCAGCGTGGCCAGCCCCTCGGCCGCCGAGACGACCACGAACAGCAGGATCGCGCCCAGCGCGAGTAGGCCGACAGGCCCGGAGCGTGCCAGATACCCGGCGCTCCGGGATGGGGGGCACCACCCTTTGAGTCTGGATCTCGAGCGGGGGGCCACACCCTGAGACGCTTGCAAAGCTTCCAGAACTCGCCAGCTTACGCAGTCCCTACCAGTTCGGCGGTCCGGACGGCCTCGCTCTCGAGTTAAGCCCACCCCCGTGGACTCCCATCAGCAAGCTGGAAAATCCGAACTTAGTGTCTGGAGCTACCGTGTACGGGATCGTCGTCCGCCGCCTTCAATTCCAGGCGCGTCGATTCGCTGTTCCTCAGCCGGCTGGACAAGAGGCCGACGACCACCGACTGGTCCGTGAAGCGCGTGTACGGGTTGTCCGGATCAATGCTTCCCAGCGCAGGATTGCGGGCGATGTCCTCCGCCGTCGTGTGGCTGGCGGATTGATCAGGACGTAACTGGAGGGTGCCGAGTATACTGGCGCCTTGAAGGCGACCACGTAGAGCGCGCCAAGCAGAATCATGGCGATGACTGGGCAAGGTGGCGATGCGATGGCGCCATAGCTTCCGAGCAGATCTGCAGCAGGTCCAAAGGTCAACCTCCGGTCTGGGCAAGATGGCGCGGTAATTCGAGATATGGCTGGGGCGGACTCCTCGCGGACGGGCACCGAAGCCGGCAGCCCCACCGTGGGTGCGAGTCGCCACTGGGCACCGATCAGCCCGATCACGAGAGCGTGAAACACCGACGAACATCGGGTACGAGAGCGAATCCAAGGTCAGCCAGCACACCGGCCGCCAGCCAGTGCGGCCCCGGCCAGCGCCTGCGGCGCACAGGAGCCGGGAACTCGAGGGTCGCCGCTCCGCCTCCGCGCGACGAGAGCTGCGATCGCTCGGCACCAGGAAGAAGATGGCCAGGGCGATGACCCCGACCAATCCCGAGCTCGATCACGGTCTTCAGGTACTGGTTGTCGAGGATGTCAAGCCCGTTGTCGGGGATATAGGTCCGACCCTGCCACGCCCGAACCAAGGCGCCTCCTGGAAGTACTGCTCGACCAGCGGATAGTCCTCGCTCACCCGGGTCGGCCACCGACGGGTCGCTGCGACCGGCCGCGAAGAGTGTTACCAGGGTGCCGATCTTAAGCCACGGGCTGACATGACAGTCCCCGCGGCCAGGGCGAAGGGGATGTGTGAACATCCCCACCAGCCGCTGGCGCACCGGCATCAACACCACGAGCACACCCGAGCCCCAAGGCGACCGAGAGGATCGCCGAGCGCGACACCGATACCGGGATCGCGAGCGCGATCAGCGCCACCGGCGCCCACCGCCGCCACGCCGGCGCGATCGGTGCTCGGGATCCGCAAGGTAGATCGCGAGCGGCAGCAGCAGCATCCCCGCCACGACTCCGAGCTCGTATTGGATAAACGGATGTTCCGGAAGACCCGGTTCATTCCCTCACGGAGCAGCTCTATCTCCTTACTTATCGAAGTTGAGCGAGAGCCCCGGCAGCTCGCGCAAATACGGCGCAACGTCGAGACTGATCCAAAACTGCATCGCAGCGACACCACCCCGTATAAAGCCCCGCCCCACACAGCACAATCAAGCACCCGGCGGATGTCGCTCTGATTGAGCTGAGGTGCTCGGCGGCCATCAGTGCCACCCCGGTGATGACGGCGAGCTGCATCAGCAAACGGTCGGCACCCGCCGTCTCGGCCAGCCTGGTCAACCCGGATGCGGTCAATCAGCACGTACGAGCCCAGGATCGCCCAGCCAGAGCACGCAGAGGACGGTCCGGATCGGGTCGCCCTGCTCTCAGCGGATCGTGGAGACCGAACAGCCTGGCGGCGACAAGGACGCCGAACATGAAAGCATCCCGACCAAGGCCGCCGGGATAGCCGATGGCGCCGATCGCGCGCGACCACGGCGTCGGAGGGGATCACCATCAACGGCGAGCGCGAACACCTGCAGCATCACGACGGCATGCGACCGGGTCGAGGCGCGGTTCGGCGTGGGCCGTTGCCCCGAGATCAGGGCTCTGGTCCGCCGATTTCAGCCGGCCCTGCCGAACGTCTCGGAGCAGACCATTCGCTGGGGGTTGCCAGGAGCATGTTTTCCGGGAGGTCATTCCACGCCGGCTCCGAGCACCAAGACGCGGAGCTGACGGCGGAGGGGCTGGTGTGTCAGGGAAGTTGGCACTCGATGTGGACCTCGCCCGATGAACGGGTCGGGGGCCAACCATCTTCGGCCGCTGTGCGAAAGTCGCGGTCGGCCCGATCGTTGGTCCCACGAAGGTGGATCTGGAAGTGATCATCGTGTCCCATGGGGACGAGCGCTGGCTGGAGCCGTGCGTCAGCTCGCTCGAGAACGCCGCCGGCGCCTGTGCATACCGGGCGACCATCGTCGAGACCGGCGAATCGAAGATCACATTGCCCGAAACGTCGACGCGCCGCGTGCTTTACACGGAGAACACGGGATTCGGCGCGGCGAACAATGCGGGCGCGCGCGGTTCGGCGGCGGATCTCCTGCTGTTCCTGAATCCTGAGACCGAGCTCGCACGCGGAACCCTAGAGATGCTGGTCAAGGCCCTGCGCGACCGACCCGGGTGGTCCTCCTCGGCGTGCAACAGGTGACAGGCGACGGCCGGCTTTGGCCTTCGCTGCACAGGTTTCCATCCGTGCGGAGAGCGCTCGCACACGCCGTTGCGAGCGAGAATGGCCCGGCTTAGGGAAACGACTCGGCGAGCGCGTTCTTGACGCTGACGCGGTACTCGCAGGCGGTCCCTCGACTGGACGACCGGTGCGGCGCTGGCAGTCCGACGAGCGGCCTTCGAGGAGGTCGGCGAATTCGACGAGCGATTCTTCCTCTTCTCGGAAGAGACCGATCTCTGCAAGCGCATCCAAGACGCCGACTTGAAAGGCACCTCTCGAACGGGCATCACCGTCGTTACCATGCCGGCAAGGCGAGGGTGGATCCGCCGCGAGAGGCTCAGAGCGCCGTATGCGCGCCTGCAATACGCCAAAAAGCACTTCAGCCGACCAGGGGCGGCCGCCTACCACGCGATCTTGGTGATGCACCACGCAGCTGCGACTCCTGGCTTTGAGGTTCCTTGGGCCAACGCGGTCGTCGAGTGCGCCGGCTTCCGCCTTGGCGCTCAGCGTCCTGCTGGGTAGGTCACCACCACCGTTTCAGAACCACGACGCAGAGTGCGGGGCCAACGGCGGCCGACAGCAATGAGCGAGCTGAGATCCGAGCGTGTCGCCCCCCTCCGGCGCTCCGCGTCGGTCACCGCAACTAACCCCCCGACGGTTCGGCACCGAGCTTCTCGCGACAGGCGCGGCCGAGGCACGCCGATCATGGGCCCCTTTGGACGCTGGAAGCCGGGCGGGTCCAGCTGATCGTGTATCACTTCCCGCCGGTGGGTGGCGCTGGAACCCAGCGTGCCCTTCACCTCGTCCGTCCATGGGTCGGGAGTGGGGGTGGGGAACCCATCGTAATCACCGGTCCCGGCGACCGAGAGGGCCGCTTCACTCCCCGCGACGAGGCACTCGAAGTCAGCGTTCCGAGGGTGTGGAGGTATTGCGCGTTCGCGGGCCCGAGCCAGAAGACTTGGCGCATCGGCGATGGCATTCGCGAGCGGAACGCTTGCAGCGGATGGATCGTCCACCGTTCCGATCCTCGACGAGGGGTACTGGATGTTGCGACGGACGTCGGGGGCCGAATGAGTTGATCCTCGCAGGCTGGATCCCTACGAGACAGCACTTGCTCGACGGCCTGCCGATCGTCCTCGGCGTACCTTGCGGATTGCCGGTCTCCAAGACCCCTGCCGCTCGACGAAGGACGGGTTGACCCGCAGTCACGACCATCTGCTCCTGACCGCTTCAGGATGAGTCGGGGCTTGAGACCGCCGCCGCAATCGTCATGAACGTGTCGAGGCTTTGCCTCGGCCGCCCGCGTCACCTTCCCAGACCTGGCCGTGCGCGTCAACGCGAGCCGTTCCGACCGGCTTCGCGCGGCCGACTCGCGAGGTCCCGATCCGCTGAGCGGTGGCCAGCCGTACGCATAGCCCAACAGGCACTATGCACACGGATATGGCGATGGCCCATCGTCGATCGAACCGCGTTCGCCGTCTTCTCGGTGGCCGAGTAGCCCCATGGACAGGATGAAGGGGGCGCTTGTGCGCCTCCGGCCAGCGCTCCGGTCTCTGATCGAGGCGAAGCTCGGAACTTTCCCAAGCAGGCGTCGAGCTGCATCTCGCCGGCGTGCTGACACAAGGATCTCCAGCATGCCGACAGCCATCGTTCGTGGGCATGCACGGCTTCCGCCCTGCGGATACTCGCTCAGCTTTACCTCGCTCGGGGAACAGCCTTCTTCCTTCGGTGCGCCACCTGCCGCTGGTTTCAGTGCTCGGCGGTCCCCGGCAAGGCCTACTCGTACCTGACGTCCGGTCGCACGATCCTCGGCTGCCCTCCCTGACGGGGATGCTCTCGCGACTTGCTCGTCGGCGAACAGGACGTTTCACCTCTCAGCGCTCTCGCTGATGTAACCGCCAATGGAGCGGCTGAGTCTCGATCCGAGCTCCTGAACGGCCCTGCGTCCACATAGGCCCGTCGACGGCGCTCCACAGATTACCAGGTTCGAGCGAACCGCGCTCGCAGCGAGGCTCCGTCGAGGTCTACCAGACGGGCCTCTGGCATCCCTTCCGCTACGGCGTTCCGAGCTCATCCTCCGATGGTCGGCCTGAGGTCAGGGCGAATCCGACGCGAGCAAGGGCCGCGCGTAAAGCAACCGCCAACGGATGTCGCGCCGCACGAGATCGAGCTCTCGCTCAAGCGGGGCGCCGTATGGGCCATCGGGTCGCAATCGCTGTCCAGGCGATCCGGCTCGTCGGGGTTGTCGTCCTCGCCCGGCTGCTGATCCGGCGAATACGGCACGGCAGCTATCGCTGTCACGCTCGCGTCGTTCTCGATGACTCTCGGAGGTTTCGGATTCGGAACCGCGCTGGTCCAGGCCAAGACCGCATCCCAGCGCTGGGCGTCGGACCGCGTTCTGGTCTGCGCTCGGGGCGGGGGCGATTGGATCGGGAGTGGCCGCTCTCGCCGCCTACCCGGTTCGCGCTGGCTCTCGGCTAACTGGACTGGCCCCCTCGTGATCGCCGGCGGGCTGACGCTATTCCTATTCGCCACTTCGGCCGCCAGCAACGCGCTTCTGACACGTTCGATGAGCTTCTGGCGTCATCCAGGCAACCGGGATGATTGCCTCGCTCGTCGCGATGGTCTGTGCGGTCGCCGCCGCAGCCGCCGGGGCCGGCGCCTGGGCCCTCGTCCTGCAGCAGGTCGTCCTAGCCGCCTCAATGTCCGCCATCATCATCGCAGCGGCGCACTCGGCGTCCGTCGCTCGAATTCTCCCGGGCCGCCTTTCGGTCTCTATCCAAGTTCGCATTTCCCCTCACCGGCGGGGTCGCCTCTTTGCGGTCCAAGCGCTGGTGACCGCTGTTCTCTGTCGGGCACTTGGTCGGGATCGACGCGCTCGGAATCTGGAACTTCTCGATGGCGATCGTGGTCCTCCCTGCGTTACTGCTCTCCACTCCGATCGCGCGAGCGACTACGCCGCGTTCGCACGTCTCCAGCGATGACCGCGCGCGTATGGCTGAGATCTGGTTGAACGGTCTCATGCTTTTGGCCGCCGTCGTGCTTCCCGTCCTCGTCGTGCTGATTGCGATCGCACCGGACCTAATTCCCTTTACGTTCGGGCCCCAATGGGTCCCGGCCGTTCCCGTGGTTCAGATCCTGGCTGTGTTCTTCATGTCTCGGGCACTGCAGACGTGGAACACCTCGGTCATGGATGCGGCCAACAAGCCGCACGTGGACATGATCTTGAACGCGATAGTGCTGGTCGCCCTGCCGCCCAGCATCTGGCTGGGCAGTGAATTCGGAGTCACAGGCGTTGCGGTCGCCTACAGCCTCGCAACGCTGGCCTGTGGGGAGATCCCTTCGTTCTGTGCTGACGACGCGTGAGCTGTCCCTGAGGCGGCTGCACGTGCTCGGGCGTTTCTGGGAGTATCGCACTATCCGCGGCCGCTTCGGGTTTCGGCGTGATGCTGGTGCGGCAGGTGCTCGAGGCTAGTGGGACCCCAATTGAGCCGAGAATTGCCCTCTCACTCGCCACTGGAGCCGTCGTCTACCCATCGACCTTGACCCTGATCGCACCGGCCACCGCACGTCAACTTCTCGGGACGGTCTCGCGACCTCGGGGGACCGACCGACGGCTTCGCCACCTCGGACCGGCGCTGCGACCCAAGGGTGAGCTCGCGCGCGCATCAGGTCCTCCGCTAGCTGGAGTGCGATGCAGCCGATCGGATACGCCGGACCCGTTCGCGCAAGGCGCGACCCCCGAGGTGCCCGACCATCGAAGCGCCCGGTCCTGGGATCGAGCCCCAGGCGACGATTCTGAAGGATCTCTTGTCACCGAGGGCCTTGAATATGGCCGCTCGGGAATCTCCTGTGTCGGCCCGCATTGAGAGGTAGCTGAGGACCTCTCGGCGGTAGGTTTTCTCGACGATCTGAGCCAATCGCCGCGCCTCGGGGTCCGGAAGTTGGGTCTCGGCGAGGAACCCCAGCCTGGCGCTCGCGGACCATGTCTGGGCCACAAGTGCGACGCCCGATACCCGTCAGGGGTGAACGTGCCGAGTGAGGACGACGAAGCGTCCGGATGTACCGTGATGCTGGCTAGGGGACGGTTTAGATAGGCGAAGTCCCAGCCGGTCGCGATCCGCATCAGGAGCGAAACATCATCCGGCGATGCCGTCCTGCGGCCTCAGCCCGCCGCCGCCGACCAGCGCATCCCGGCGGAGGCTGGCCGAAGGGAAACAGTCCGTCCCAATCGATTTCATGCTCCGTCGAGATACTCCATGGCGGACTCGAACGCTATCGGTTCTGGGGTCTCGACGGAAACGATGGTGCGGGACCAGGGTGTCGCCCTTGAATGTCGACGATCCCGCATCCGGTGTGGCCACTCCTACCGTCGGCCAGCGAATCAGCGCGTCCAGCGTCAGGCTTAGATGATCGGGATGGAGCCGGGTCATCGTCTCCGAGCAGGACCATGAACTCGCTCTCGGCAAGCTCGATCAACCGGTTGGTATTCGCGGACCTGCCGACGTTGCGCGCGAGGGGTCGATACACGATCCGC
>CAWABY010000008.1:0-123550 GCA_963780395.1 uncultured Solirubrobacterales bacterium | reverse complement strand
AGTGGCCGCCCTCGCCGCCTACCCGGTCGCGCTGCTTGGCTCTCGGCGAGCCGGAAGTGGCTCCCCTCGTGATCGCCGGCGGGCTGACGCTATTCCTATTCGCCACTTCGGCCGCCAGCAACGCGCTTCTCAACCGTTCGATGAGCTTCGGCGTCATCCAGGCAACCGGGATGATTGCCTCGCTCGTCGCGATGGTCTGCGCGGTCGCCGCCGCAGCCGCCGGGGCCGGCGCCTGGGCCCTCGTCCTGCAGCAGGTCGTCCTAGCCGCCTTAATGTCCGCCATCATCATCGCCGCGGCGCACTGGCGTCCGTCGCTCGAATTCTCCCGGGCCGCCTTTCGGTCTCTATCGAAGTTCGCATTTCCCCTCACCGGAGGGGCCGCCCTCTTCGCGGTGCAATCGCTGGTGACCGCTGTTCTCGTCGGGCACTTGGTCGGGATCGATGCGCTCGGATTCTGGAACTTCTCGATGGCGATCGTGGTCCTCCCTGCGGTACTGCTCTCCGCTCCGATCGCGCGAGTGATCTACGCCGCGTTCGCACGTCTGCGCGATGACCGCGCGTCTCAGGCTGAGATTTGGTTGAACGGTCTCATGCTTTTGGCCGCCGTCGTGCTTCCCGTCCTCGTCGTGCTGATTGCGATCGCACCGGACCTAATTCCCTTTACGTTTGGCCCAAATAGGTACCGGCCGTTCCAGTCGTCCAGATCCTGGCTGTATTCCTCATGTCTCGGGCACTGCAGACGTCGGGGAACAGCTCGGTCATGGATGCGGCCAACAAGCCCCACGTGGACATGATCTTGAACGCGATAGTGCTGATGGCCCTGCCGCCCAGCATCTGGTTGGGTAGTGAGTTCGGAGTCGCGGGAGTTGCGGTCGCCTACAGCCTCGCAGCGCTGGCCTGTGGGGAGATCCCTTCGTTCGTGCTGACGACCCGTGAGCTGTCCCTGAGGCCGTTGCACGTGCTCGGACGTCTCCGGGATATCGCACTCTCCGCGGCCGCTTCGGGTTTCGGTGTAGTGGTGGTGCGGCAGCTGCTCGAGGCTAGTGGGACCGGAATCGAAGCTAGAATTGCCCTCTCACTCGCCACTGGAGCCGTCGTCTACCTATCGACCTTGGCCCTGATCGCACCGGCCACCGCACGTCAGCTTCTCGGGATGGTTCGCGACCTCGGGCCGACCGATGGTTCGCGACCTCGGACCGGCGCTGCGACCCAGGGGTGAGCTCGCGCGCGATCAGGTCCTCGCTAGCTGGAGTGGGGTGCAGCCGATCGGATGCGCCGGACCCGTTCGCGCAAGGCGCGACCCCCGAGGTGCCCGACCACGAAGCGCCCGGTCCTGGGATCGAGCCCCAGGCGACGATTCTGAAGGATCTCCTTACCGAGGGCCTTGAATATGGCCGCTCGGGAATCTCCTGTACCGGCCCGCATTGAGAGGTAGCTGAGGACCTCTCGGCGGTAGGTTTTCTCGACGATCCGAGCCAATCGCCGCGCCTCGGGGTCCGGAAGTGGGGTCTCGGCGAGGAACCCCAGCCTGCGCTCGTGGACCATTCTGGGCCAGAACGTGACGCCCGATACCCGTCAGGGGTAAACGTGCCGAATGAGGACGACGAAGCGTCCGATGCACCGTAATGCTGGCTAGGGGACGGTTTAGATAGGCGAAGTCCCAGCCGGTCGCGATCCGCATCAGGAGCGAAACATCATCCACCATGCCGTCCTGCGGCCTCAGCCCGCCGCCGCCCACCAGTGCAGTCCCTGCGGAAGGTGGCCGAAGGGAAACAGTCCGTCCACCCCGATCTCATGCTCCGCTCGAGAAACTCCATGCCGGACTCGAACGCGATCGGTTCTGGGGTCTCGACGAAACGATGGTGCGGGACCAGGGTGTCGCCCTTAATGTCGACGATCCCGCATCCGGTGTGCGCCACTCCTATTGTCGGCCAGCGAACCAGCGCGTCCAGCGTCAGGCTTAGATGATCGGGATGGAGCTGGTCATCGTCTCCGAGCAGGACCATGAACTCGGTCTCGGCAAGCTCGATCAACCGGTTGGTATTCGCGGCCCTGCCGACGTTGCGCGCGAGGGGTCGATACACGATCCGCGGATCGTTAAAGGATGTGACGACGCTGGCGGTGTCATCATCGGACGCGTTATCGGATACGACCAGGGTGAATCGGTGATGACTCTGCCGCAGAACGCTTGCTATCGCCTTCTCCAGCAACCGAGACCTGTTGTAGGTCGGGATCCCCACGGTGACGTGGAGGTCTGCTGTACTTCGCGCGGCGCCGGCATTCATGGAAAGCGGGTCAGCCCACAAGGGGCGGGCCCTTGCAGAGCGTTCGGTGTCACCTTTGGCGGGGGACCTGCGTCCTCCACGCGTCGCAGCCACGCCTCCCGCCAGTATGGGTAGATCTCCCGTGGGCAGAACCAACGCCCGTAGCTGCATTCTCCGCCACACACGACGCCGTCGAGGATCAGGCAATCGCTGGAATCTCGATCATCTCGCCGGTTCGCTCGTCGATGATCCGCTCCACGCGGTCCTTGACGCGATAGCGCTCCCCGCAGTAGGGGACCATCTCCCAGTCGAACCAGAGCCCTCGGTTCTTTCCGTTCTCGTCGATCTGGGCGCGATCTCCTCCGGCGACCTACCTCCACCAGTCGCCGGATTGCAGATCGAGCTCATCTTGGGCGGGAGGGGCACCTCCCGGTGACGGCAGCGGAAGGTGGCCGAGGAGCCGGAGCCGGCGCCGGAGGCGATGCTGAGGGCGCGCCACGCGACGCGAAGCAAGCGCAGCACGCCGACGTTCCCGGAGGTGAATTCGCGCACGTACTGCCGCATGTCGTAGCTCATGAGCGGCTCGCTCGCGCGCACCGCCTCGGTCGCCTGACAACGATACGTCTCGACCGAGGTCCATCGTCCGCCACGCGCCGACGTCGCCTCGCGCGCAGCGCTTCGAGCCGGCGAGGGCATCGGCGCGACTTACGGTCTCGCGCCGCGCTCGCGTGGCGGGATCGACCCGCCGAAGCCACTCCTCCTTCCAGTAGAGCCTGCATCCGGCCTGACACCTCCGTGGGCTGAGCCTCACACCGCAAATCGTCGAGGAAGACCGTGTCCCGCATCCTGAGGCTCCTCGGGACTCCCCCGCTGACCGTGTCGCAGTTCCTCTCGACCCGGCGGGACACCCTGAACCGCTTGCCCGAATACCGCAGCATCTCGGGCATGAACGGCATCGCGTCCACAGAGCCTCGCTGTCAAGTGTTGCAAGGATCTCGGCCGCAGACGCACCTCGACGATGTCTCCCGGCCTCAGGCCGCTGTCGCCCACCCTCCCGCTTTCGGCTCCTTGTCCTTTCATGACGCCGTGGTATGCAAAGCCATCGCAATCTCGAGGTCGAGTTGAATCGTCGGCATAACCGTTCCTTGTCGCCGGACCTATCGGGATCCGAACCGGCCCCCTCCACGGATCTAACGGTTGCGGGCCGGCCACCCGTAACCAGAAGGCGCTGTCCGATAGCGAGCTCATCGGGGGCGAGCATACTGATGTCCCAACGGACGAATGAGCTGTCGGCGACCGTTAGATCTAGAGACCCGGTAGCTAAAGCCTTGGGTCAGATCCGGCTCGCTCAGGAGGCTCAATTTGCGCATTCTCGTCACCGGTCACAACGGCTACATCGGCTCAGTGCTCGTCCCCGTGCTCGAGCGGGCCGGCCACGAGGTCGTCGGGCTCGACTCCGACCTCTTCGCCGCCTGCACCTTCGGCACCGAGGTGCCCGAGGTCCAGTCGCTGCGGGCGGATGTCCGTGACGTCGAGAGCGAGGACCTGGCCGGCTTCGACGCGGTGATCCATCTCGCGGCCGTCTGCAACGACCCGGTCGGAGACCTCAATCCGCAGGCCACTTTCGACATCAACCACCTCGCCTCGGTGCGCATCGCCGAGAAGGCCAAGGAGGCCGGGGTGTCGCGCTTCCTGTTCTCGTCCTCCTGCAGCCTCTACGGCAAGGCCGGAGACGAGATGCTGGACGAGGGCGCCGAGTTCGCGCCGGTGACGCCCTACGGCGAGTCGAAGGTGCTCGCCGAGCGAGACATCTCGAGCCTCGCCGACGACTCGTTCAGCCCGACCTACCTGCGCAACGCGACCGCCTACGGCGTCTCGCCGCGACTCCGCGTCGACGTGGTGGTCAACAACCTGGTCGGATACGCCCACACGACCGGCGAGGTCCTGATCCAGAGCGACGGGACCCCCTGGCGTCCGCTCGTGCACGTGAGGACATCTGCCGCGCGCCTTCCTCGCCGTGCTGGAGGCGCCGCGCGAGCTCGTCCACGACGAAGCCTTCAACGTCGGCGCCAGCAGCGAGAACTACCGCATCCGCGACCTGGCCGAGATCGTCGAGGAGATCGTGCCCGGCGCGCGCGCATCGTTCGCGGCGGGGGCGGGCCGGACAAGCGCTCCTATCAGGTCGACTGCTCGAAGATCGCGCGGGTGCTGCCGCAGTTCGAGCCCCAGTGGACCGTGCCCCGCGGCGTCGAGCAGCTCTACGACGCCTACGCTCGCAACGGCCTCACCTTCGAGCAGTTCACCGGCACCCGATACCTGCGGATCAACCGGGTCCGCGAGCTCCAGGAGGCCGGCCGGCTCGATCGACGAGCTCCGCTGGCGCCTGCCGGTCGGCGCGGGTTGATGGTGCTGCGGCACCGAGCGCGGCGGCCGGGGCCGTGATCTTCAATCCCGCCCGGCTCGGGGGCGCGTTCCTGATCGACGTGGAGCGCCACGAGGACGAGCGCGGATTCCTCGCCCGCACCTTCTGCGAGCGGGAGTTCGCCGAGCACGGCGCTCCGATGCGCATCGTGCAGAGCAGCACGATCCACAGCCCGCGGCGCCATACCCTGCGCGGCCTGCACTACCAGCAGGCGCCGCACGCCGAGGCCAAGCTGGTCCGGTGCACGCGGGGCTCGATCTTCCTCGTCATGGTCGACCTGCGCCCTGACTCACCGACCCGCAACGAGTGGCTCGGCGCCGAGCTGAGCGCGCGCAGCGAGCGCCTTGCGTACGTCCCCGAGGGATTCGCGCAGGGCTACCAGACGCTCGAGGACGACACCGAGGTCCTCTACCAGATGTCGCACCGCTACGTGCCGGAAGCGGCCCGCGGGGTGCGCTGGGACGACCCGCTGTTGGCATCGACTGGCCCCCCGCCACCGAGCGCCTCATCTCGGAGCGCGACCGGGCGTGGCCCGATCTCCTCGTCGGCCTGATCGCCTGAGCGCGCCTCACGCGGTCGAGTACGGGCTGCGCGCCCGATCGCTCTGGGCTACGAGTTGTGCATGGCGATCACGTCCTCCGGCAGCGGCTCGAGGTCGCTGGCCCGCAGGTAGTCGCGCAGGGTCGTCCCGTGCACTCGGAGTCGATGTTCGGCGCCCCGATGCCCTCGACCAGGTCGTCCAGGTTGACGGTGCGGAAATCGATGCTGAATCGCGTTCTGCTGGTCGTGTTCGGAACCGTCGAGTGCAGCTGGGCCGCGGAGAAGACGAGCGTCCCCCCGGGCGGGGTGACGACGCGAACGTCCGGCTCGAGCTCGAGCGGCTCCTCCGCCTGAGGCTGCTTTCGGGTCTCCTTCTTGACCTGCTTCGCCGCCTGCTGGCGACCCGTCCGGTTCCACTCCTCGTAGTCGTAGCCGGAGGAGCTGTTGCGCACCGGGCGATCGAAGTACTGCGGGTGGAAGGCCATCGAGTTCTCGGACTCGATCTCGTACACGGGCAGCCACCAGTTCAGCTGCTGCTGCGGGGCCGAGAACCAGGTGTCGCGATGCGGGTGGAACTGGTAGGCGAGGCCCGCGTTGAGGTACTCGCCGTGCGCCATCGTGCGAAGCCGCGGAACGTCGAAGTACGTCTTCTCGAGGTCGCAGCCGAGCTCCGACAGCAGGCCAGCGATCAGCTCCTTCGCGCGAGGGTGGTGGATGAACGTCGGCTTCAGCTCGGCGAGGATCTCGACGTACTTCTCGGCGGGCATGCTCTCCTGGGCCACCTGTCGGCTCGTGCGGGGCGAAGGCCGCCTCGCTCAGCTCGCGCGCGAGCCCGGCCAGCAGCGTGGCGCTCTCGCCCGCCGTGAAGGCGAAGAGGTCGCCGCCGTAGAGCCGATGGCGGCGCTTCTGGTCGTCCAGCGCGGCGTCGAGATAGATCGTCGGCATCTGTCGCTCACTCAACGGCGTCGGGGCGGGCAAGTCTTCCGTTCCGCGATCTGCTCCTCAGCAGGCCGATTGGGACCCGTTTCGGCGCGATGCTCGCGGAACCAGTCGATCGTGCGCGCGCAGGCCGTCCTCCAAGCCGGTCGTCGCCCGCCAGCCCAGCGCTCGGGCCGCCTCCTCGACGTCGACCTCCACCTCCTGCTCGAACGGGCGCACCGGCAGCGCGCCGAAGAGCGGCGCGCCCAGGGGTCGGCCCCAGCAGCTCGACGATCCGCTCGCACGATCGCGCGCACGGAGCGTCAGGGCCCCGCTGCCGATGTCGACCGTGCGGCCTTCGACACCCGGCGCCGAGGCGGCGGCGACGTATGCCCGTGCCACATCCTCGGCATATACGCAGTCGAGCCGGCGCTCGCCCGAGCTCAACTCGGGGCTTCCACCCTCGAGCAGCGTCTTGATCACGTAGGGAATGAGCTTGCTCGGCTCCTGGGCCGGCCCGTAGGCGAACGAGGGCCTGAGGATCACCACCGGCGCGTCGAAGAGGGCGTGGAACATGCGGCCGTACGCGCTCGCGGCCCAGCGAGAAGCGCCGTAGGGCGATGTCGGAACGGGCAGCGGGCCTCCGGCCGCCGGCTCCTCGAGCAGGGAGCCGCTGAACACGATGCGCCGGCAGCCCACCCTGGTCGCCGCCTCGAGCAGTCCGACGCTGGCCATCAGGTTGGCGCTCAGCGTCGGTGTCCACCGCCTCCAGGGTTCGATCGCCGCGCACCGCGCCGGCCAGATGGATGACGACGTCGGGGCGCACGGAGGTCACGATTTCGAACGCGGATCCCGGCTCGGCGAGATCGCAGACCAACCAATGCAATCCGTCCTCGTCCGGGCGCTGGATGCGGCTCAGGGCGATGACGTCGGCCTCCCGCAGCAGGGGGAGCACGTGGCTCCCGATCATGCCGCTCGCCCCGGTGACCAGTACGCGGGCGCCGCGATAGCCGCGTCATGGCGGGGCCCGCCACCCGGCTCGCTCGGGCTGGTCGCAAGCAGCCCCGCCCGTTCGAGTCGCTCGGCCGCTCGTCTGACCACCGCGTAGGCCAACCCGGAGCGGCGGGCGATGTCGAGCAGGCTGAAGCGACCATCGCTTTGGTTCAACACCCAAAGCAAGGCGCGCTCGTCGTCCGGGGTGGCCACAGCGCCGCCGGCCGAGCGGTAGAGGCCGCGCCGCCCGAGCTGCGGCTCGCCGTAGGGGCTGAGGTTGGTCAGGCGGCGATTGCTCTCCAGGATCTCGACGAGCTCCAGGCATCTGTCCACTGCGTCCGCCAGGGACTCGGGCCGGATCCGCTCCAGCCGTCGGCGGAGGTGTGGTAGCCGCTGAACTCCCCCCCCGCGCTCGCCGTGCGGGGTGCGCATCAGGGTGCCGACCGGCAGGTCGAACCCCGGGGAGCAGAACTGGCGCTCGTCCCCACCCCATGGCTCCCAGGGGAGCACACGGTGCGCCGCGCCCGACTCGCGGAGCACCGTCTCCATCGCCTGGTCCACCTCGGCGTCTCCGCGGCGGCTGCGCTTGTAGGTCAGGTTCCCCTCGTCGCCGATGCACGAGAGCGTCAGGCCGTGCTCGACGCGATCGAGCCCCTCACGGTTCTGATGGAGCCAGGCGAGCGGGCCGATCGTCCCGGGGGCGAACAGGAAGCGGTAGGTGTGCCGCAGCCGGCGCTCCGGCAGGCGCTTTGCGAGCATCGTCGCGACGGCGATCCCGGAGAGGTTGTCGTTGGCGAGCGAGGGGTGGCAGACGTAGGTCGAGACCAGGACCTCCCCCTCCCCTTCGCCCTGGATCCGATGCTCCGCGTAGGAGAGGTGGCCCGGCTCGAGGGTGGAATCGATCACCACCTCGTAGTCGCCCGGCTGCAGCGCGAGCAGCTGCCGGTGCGAGAGGCAGAAGCCCCAGGTCCGCTCGTAGTACGAGGTCCTGTAGGGGACCACGTCCGGCTGCTCGGGGAGCGTGTGCAGCCGCTCGCGCAGCTCGTCGAGCGGAAGCGTGGTCCGCACCGGCTCGCTGTAGGAGACGACGTGCAGGGTGGAGTCTCGGTAGTCGACCACCCGGGTTCCGTCCGGCGCCGTGACGTATGCGTCGCGGAGGTTCCACTCGTCGGGCACGATCCAGTCGAACACCCGGGTGCCGCTCGGGATCTCCGTCCGCGCGATCGGGATCTCCTCCTCGAGGACGTCGAAGGTGGCTCGCACTCCGTCGCCGGTCAGGCTGCGGCAGAGCGGGAACAGCCGCTCCATCAGCTCGTAGGCCTCGCGCCCGACGTCCGTCCGCCCTGCGCGAGATTCGAGCGCCGTGGTCACGTGAGCACGGCCTTGCGGCAGAAGAAGGCCTCGGCGTGGGAGCTGGGCGAGTTGCACTCCATGCCCCGCAGCCGCAGCAGGCCGGAGAACAGGTCCTCCCGGAACCAGTGCTTGGAGCGCTGGGAGGCGAAATGGTCCATCAGGTGCTGGATCTTGCGCCGCGACTGGCCTTCGGAGAGCGGCACGAACGCGTTGGGGGCACTCATGTCGCCGTCGTACTTCGGCACCTCGTACTCGAGGATCAGGTGGTCGCGGAAGGTGTTCCAGGTCAGCTCGCAGCTGATCCGGTGATCCTGATGCAGGTCGTCGCGCTGGTGGGTGAAGACCACGTCGGGCGAGAAATCGGCCTTCAGCTCCTCGAAGAAGTTCTTGATCCGCCTCGCCCTCGTAGGGAAAGAAGCCGTCGGGGAAGTCGCAGATCACGGCCTCGCTGCCGGGGACCCCTTCGAGCAGCGCCTCGGCGCTTCGGCGCGCCTCATGCGCCCGCTCGCCTTCTCCGCTCAGCACCACCCAGCGGATCTCGGAGAACGCCGACTCCTCGATCAGCTTCAGGATCGTTCCCCCGCAGCCGATCTCGATGTCGTCCGGGTGGGCGCCGATCGCGAGCGCGCGCGCCGGCGACGCCTGCGGCCCGCCGAACAGCAGCGGCAACATCATCCCGAGGCCGCGTACTCCAGCTCGCGGCGGGCGTTCCGGGCCGGGTCCCAGACCTGCCATGGGGCGTCGCCGCTCTCGTGCAGGCTCTCGAGCCACTGCTGGTCCTTGAGCGTGTCCATCGGGGCCCAGAATCCCTCGTGCCGCTGCGCGAGCACCTTTCCGGCCGGCAGCAGCCTCTGCAGCGGCTCCTCGACGAGGTCCTCGCCGGGGCGCAGTTGGTCGAGGAACTCCCGGCGCAGGATGAAGTAGCCGCCGTTGATCCAGATATCGGAGCCCATCACGTCGCGCATCTGCGTGACGCGGCCGTCGTCGCCCATCGAGACCACGTGGAAGCTGTAGTTCGGACGTACCGCGAGGAAGCTCGCCATCGCCTGCTCCTCCCTGGCGCGCGCGATCATCGCGGGCAGGTCCGCGTCGGTCAGCGTGTCACCGTAGTTGGCCAGGAAGAGCTCGTCCTCGCGCAGCAGGTGGCGAACGGCCCGCAGCCGCTCGCCGATCGGCGCATGCAGGCCGGTGTCGACGAAGGTGATGTTCCAGTCATGGATGTCGGTCTTCAGCAGGTGGACGTCCGCGCCGCCGTTCGAGAGCACGAAGTCGTTGGCCATCGCCTCGTTGTAGGTGAGGAAGAACTGCTTGATCGCCTCGGCCTTGTAGCCGAGGCAGAGCACGAAGTCGGTGAAGCCGTAGTGGGCGTAGTACTTCATTACGTGCCAGAGGACGGGTCGGGGGCCGATCGGGATCATCGGCTTGGGCACCGTCGAGGATGCCTCCCGCATCCGCCACCCTTGGCCGCCGCAGAAGATCACCACCTTCATAGGACCTTGACCTCCGGGATCGGGACGACGAAGCGTCCTCCCCATTCGCGCGCGTGAGCGAGCTGGACCATGATCTCGTCCGTCAGGTTCCAGGGAAGGATCAGGATGAAGTCCGGACGGGCCTGTTCGAGTGCCTCGGGATGGTGGATCGGGATCCGGGTGCCGGGAAGAAACTTCCCTTGCTTGTAGGGGTTGCGGTCGACCGTGAACTCGAGCAGGTCGGTGCGAATGCCGCAGTAGTTGAGCAGGGTGTTCCCCTTGCCCGGAGCGCCGTAGCCGGCAACGCGCTTGCCGTCGCGGCGGCAATCGATCAGGAACTCGAGCAGCCTCCACTTGGTCTCCGCCACACGCTCCGCGAATGCGGAGTGTCCCTCGAGCCGGTCCAGCTCGAGCTCCCGCTCGCGCTCGGCCAGCTCCGAGACGGCGGCGCAGACGGGTCGGCCCGCGCCGGCCGCGCTGTGCGTAGACGCGCAGCGAGCCACCGTGCGTCGCCAGCTCCTCGACGTCGAACACCTCGAGGCCGTGAGCGGCCAGCACGGTGCGGGCCGTGAGGAACGAGAAGTAGGAGAAGTGCTCGTGGTAGATGGTGTCGAACTGGTTCTCGTCGATCAGCCGCGCCAAGTGGGGGAACTCGATCGTGATCACGCCCTGGGGGGCCAGCAACCTCCGCATGCCGGCGGCAAAGTCGTTTAGGTCGGGGACGTGAGCGAATACGTTGTTGGCGATCAGCAGGTCCGCCTCGCGGCCCTCGGCAACCAGGCGGGACGCGAGCTCCCTGCCGAAGAACTCGACCACGGTCTCGATCCCCCGTTCCCGGGCCGCCTCCGCGACGTTGGCCGCGGGCTCGACCCCCAGCGCGGGTATGCCGCGCTCGACGACGTGCTGGAGCAGATAGCCGTCGTTGCTGGCCAGCTCGACCACCTGGCTGTCCTCCCCCAGCCCGAAGCGCTCGACCACGGAGGCCACGTAGTCGCGCGCGTGGGCGACCCAGGAATCCGAATAGGAAGAGAAGTACGCGTACTCGGTGAAGATCGCCTCCGGCGCCACCAGCTCCTCGAGCTGTACGAGCAGGCATTGCTCGCAGACCCGCACGTGCAGCGGATAGAAGGCCTCCATCGCCCCCAGCTGCTCCAGGGGAACGTAGCTCTCGCACAGCGGCGACATGCCGAGGTCGACGAACGTGTGGCGCAGGGGCGCCGAGCAGAAACGACAGCTGGGCAGGCCCGCGGGCGCCGACGGCGTCTCGACCTGATCTCGGAGTTCGACTGGCATAGACCGCTCTCGGTGCACCAACGTCGCACGGGCCGCGATTCTCCCGCGGCCTCCGACGCGCGATCGCAGCGGTTCCAATTACGTCGGAACTGGTCTTCATGCGCGACCCCCGGCGTGGACCGCGCTCGTTGTCCAAGTGGGCGACTATGGCCGAACATCAACTACAGCTGGATCCCCGTGCCGAGGAGGCGGACGAACGCGCCTCGTCGGACCCGCGCGATCCTGCGAGCCCCCTTTCCTCTCTTCGCCACGTTCGCACCCGCAGGTTCGCCCCCAGCGTCCCGGTGGCCGACCTGGCGATACAGGAGGAGATCCCCGAGGGCCAGCTGCGGCCAGCGACCTATCGTCGAGACGCGATTCACCGCCGAACCCTTGCGCTCGCCGACCTCGGCTCGGCGGGCATCGCGGTCCTGATCGGCGTGCCGATCCTCGGAGACGATGCCCTCAACCCGATCGCCCTGCTCGCGCTCCCGTTGGTGCTCGTGGTCGGAAAGCTGACGGGCCTGTACGACCGCGACGAGCACCTGATCAGGAAGACGACGCTGGACGAGGTCCCCGCCCTGTTCTGGGTCGCGACGCTGTACGCGCTCCTGATCTGGCTCGGTGGCAACCTGATCGTCGATGGCCAGTTCAGCCGCGAGCAGGCGGTCGGGGTTTGGGCTCTCTTGTTCGCATGCATGGTCACGACGCGCGCCCTCGCCAGGCGCGCGGCCGGGGCCTTGTCGGGCGAGGAGCGTTGCGTCGTCCTGGGCGACCCCGACGCCGCGGATCGGATCACGCGCCGGTTCGACGAGGTGCCGGGCCTGAAGGCGTGCGTCGTCGCGCAGGTGCCGCTTCCCCCGGAACCCGGCTCGAACGGCGCCTCTCACCTCTACTGGAACGACCTGGAGCTCCTGCTCACGGCACAGCAGGTGGAACGGGGGATCCTCGCCCCCCAGGGGGCGGTCTCCGACGACCTCCTGAACACGACCCGGAGCCTGAAGGCGATGGGGCTGCGGGTGAGCGTGCTGCCGCGGCTGCCCGAGATCGTGGGCTCGTCGGTCGAGCTCGACGATGTGGACGGCATCACGCTGCTTGGGATGCGCCGCTTCGGTCTCAGCCACTCCTCGAAGGCCGTCAAGCGGGCCTTCGACATCGTCGGCGCCGGCGCCGGTCTGCTCGTGCTTTCGCCGCTGCTGGCGGCGATCGCGATCGCGATCAAGCTGGACTCTCCCGGCCCGGTGCTGTTCCGGCAGCGGCGCATGGGCCGCAATGGCGTCCCGTTCGAGATGCTCAAGTTCCGCACGATGGCGGACGGCGCCGACGATCGGAAGTTCGAGCTCACGGCGCACAACGAGGCGGAGGATGGGCTCTTCAAGATCAAGGACGATCCGCGAATCACCCGGGTCGGCGCTCGCCTGCGGCAGATCTCCCTCGACGAGCTGCCGCAGCTGATCAACGTTCTGCGCGGTGACATGTCCCTCGTCGGCCCCCGGCCGCTCGTGCTCGACGAGGACTGCAGGATCGAGGGCTGGCGGCGTTCGCGGCTCGAGCTGGCGCCCGGGGTGACTGGTCCGTGGCAGGTGTTCGGCTCGGCTCGAATCCCGCTCAACGAAATGGTCAAGATCGACTACCTCTACGGCGCCAACTGGTCGCTTTGGCTGGACGTGAAGACCCTGCTGCGGACGGTCCCGTTCGTCTTGGGGCGCCGAGGGCTGTGAGCCGGCCGGCTGGAGATGCGAGCCAAGCGCGTGCTCCGGACCGCGAAAGTCCGGCTGACCACGGAGCGTTCGTGAGTCATATGGCCTTGGGCAACGTCAAGAGCAAGCTCAAGAGCAGGGTGAAGAGCGAGGTGCTGCCCGTCGCGCTTTGCGCGGAGGAGCGCTCGTTCCGCGATCAGCTCTCCGCAGCGCTCACGGCCGGCGGCCATGCCGTCCTCGCGCGATCCACAACCGGTGAGGGCCTGCTGGCCTCATGTAACGGCAAGTTGCCCGCATGCGTCGTCATCGCCGCGGACCGGCCCGACCGAGCGACGCTGGAGATTGTGCGCCTGGTTCGCTCCAAGCTGGGGGGCGTGCGGGCGGTGCTGGTCTGCCGACATGCGGTGGTCGCCGATGTGCGGCGCGCACTCGAACTGGGCATCGACGGCGTCGTCCTCCAGGAGGACGCGGAGGAGGCGCTGGCCGCCGTCGTTGCCGCGGTCTGCGCGGGCCAGGTGTCGGCGCCGAATGGACAGCGCAGGGCGGTTCGGGCGCGGGCGCTGACAACCCGCGAGAAGCAGATTCTGACGCTGATGGTCACGGGGCAGACCAACTCCCAGATCGCGTCCGAGCTGTTCCTCGCGGAGAGCACCGTCAAGAGCCATCTGTCCTCGGCCTTCGGCAAGCTCGGTGTCTCATCCCGCAGTGAAGCGGCCGCCGTGATCCTCGATCCCGAGCGTGGGCACGGACTTGGCATCGGCAACGTCCAAGCGGACTTCGTCGCAAGAGCCTAGGCGGTGCGTCGGGCGGTTGTAACTTTGATCGGGTGAGGTTCGTACGTCCCGGTTTCGTAGCGTACGCAGCGGCGAGCGAGAAATAACAAACGCGCCCACCGTTAGTTGGTAGACATGGCAAAGGGCATCGAACCAGGGTCTTGCTCATGAGTGTGAAGCTGGAGATCCCGCTCACGTTCAGCGAGTTCGGCTGGCTCGCGCTCGAGGAGCGAGCGCGTTCGGAGGGTTTCGAGCTCGAGCGGCTTCTGGCGCTGGCTTGCAGCCACTACGCGGCGGAGCTCGCCGGCGGACGCGCGGCGACCATCGTGCCTCGCTTGGGCCAACCACCGGTCGAGCGGGATACCCGCGGAACCCGCACCCTGGCGCTGGAGCTCGGCGCCAAGTGCCTGCGGCGACTCGAGCAGGAGGCCGAGCGCCAAGGAGTTGCGCTCGAGCGCCTGTGTGAGCACGCTGGGCTGCTCTACCTCGCCGACCTCGACGCCGACCGGGCAGGTAGGGGGATCATTCCGCGTGCGGACCCTAGCGCTAGGGGCAGGGGGAGCCTCACATCGTTGTTGCGGGAAGCTTGGGCCTAGCGTGCCGAGGCCGCGCGCCCCGAGGCCGCGGTCACCGGCGCCGCTCCCTGCTCGTGGAGCGAGACCTTGAGCGCAGCGCGCCCGCGGTGGTGCAGTCCCTGGATCGAAGCCTCGGACTTTCCCAGCCGTTCGGCGATCTCGTTCGGCGTCAGCCCCCCGATATGCCGGAGTACGAGAACCTCGCGCTGCGTCTCGGGCAGCTCGGAGAGAGCCGCCTTGAGCGCGTGCGATAGCTCGAACGACGTCTCGTCGTGGCCATCGTCGCTGACCCACACCTCCTCGACCGGGATCTGCCGTCTGGAGCGCACATGATCGAGCGCCGCGTTGCGCGCCACGCGCAGGATCCATGCGGCGAACGGGACCTCCCGCTCCTCGTACTTCTGGATCGCCCGCATCAGCTTCGCGAACACCTCGTGGGTGACGTCCTCGGCGTCGTGGCGGTTTTGAACGATGCTCTGAACGAATCGAAGTACGTCATCCGCGTGGCGGGAGTAGAGATAGTGCAACGCGTCCCAATCACCGCCCTTGGCAGCAGCGATCGCCCGACGCTCCAGATCGACGTCAGCGCCCTCGGCCGCACGGCCCCCCCGCGCGGTCCGCTTCCTTGCGGATCCCATGGGTGTAGCTTCCTACCTCGCCGGTCCGCTGTGAACCGCTCGGGTGCGCGATCTTGCGTTCAGCCGACTGAACACCCATTTTCGGGGCGTTTCCGGAAAAGTCCCTCCGCTAGATCCCGCAAACTCCGAGGACGCATGGCGGAACAGGGATCCGAGTATCGGAGGCGAACATAGGATCGGCTGACGGGCGGATCGCACCAACCGATGGGTGCGAGATGCCGTCGATCCGGGAAGAGGCGCTCGTGGGGGCAGACAAGACAGAATCCGATTCACGCGAGCGGGCGGTCAGCCCGGCGCTCGAGCACGAGGTGATGAGCGCGCTTCTGGACTCCGAGCAGAGCGTGGACGAGATCGATGAGCTGCTCACCCGCTGCGCGGCGGAGGCGCTGCGCCTGCAAGCCGACCGGCGGCGAACCGAGAGCGCAGCCCGCGCGCTCGAGGCCGAGCGGCTGCGGCTGTTCGAGCTGGTGGCCGAAGTGCGAGCGCTGCGTGACCGGGTAATCGAGTCGGACCCCGGGTCCTGAGCGGCGTCAACGCGCGGCTCAGGCGAGCCCTGCCCGGACGGCCTTAACGGCCGCCTGAACGCGGTTGTCGGCCTCCAGCTTCGAGAGGAGGCTGGAGACGTGGGTCTTGACCGTCTCCGGGCTGATCACCAGCTCCGCCGCGATCTCGGTGTTGTCCCTGCCTTCGACGACCAGGCTCAGCACCTCGCGCTCCCGTGCCGTCAGCTTGGCGCGGTCACCACCGTCCGAGGGCGGCGCTGGTGACCGCTCCCGCACCCGCTCGATCAAGATCGAGGCGATCCGGGGAGAGAGCGCACCCCCGCCGCCGGCGGCGGCGGCGATCGCCGCCAGGATCTGGGCGCCCTCAGCGTCCTTGAGCAGGTAACCGCAAGCGCCCGCCATGATCGCCTCCACGACCACCTCTTCTTCGGTCGAGACGGTCAGCATCAGCACCCGGGTATCCGGGACCGCTGCCCGCAGCCTTCTGGTCGCGTCGATGCCCGAGCCTCCCGGCATCGAGATGTCCATCAGGACCACCTCCGGCTCGGTCTCGACGCAGAGGGCCAGTGCGCCCGCGGCGTCCTCGGCCTCCCCGACGACGTCGAGGCCGCTTGTCTCCAGGTGCTCGCGCAGTCCTCGACGGAAAAGGGCGTGGTCGTCGACGATCAGGACACGGATACCCGCTGATCTGGCCGTCCCCGCCATTGTCGCGATCTTACGGGCTTCCAAGCGGAGGCTAGGAGAGGAGCTGTTTCAGCCCCTCGAGTTGGCCGCGAATCTCGGCGGGGAGGTCGTCCCCGAACCGCGCCAGGTGCTCCTCGATCTGGGGCAGCTGCGCGCGCAGCGCGTCCTCATCGACGCTGAGCAGCTCGCGCATCGCCTCGTCGGAGATCTCGAGGCCCTCGGTATTGAGCCCGCCCTCGGCCGGCAGCAGGCCGAGCGCCGAGTCCACGGTCTCGCCCTCGCCGTCACAACGGCGGAAGACCCACTCGAGCACGCGGCTGTTCTCGCCGAACCCGGGCCAGAGGAACTTGCCTTCGCTGTCCTTGCGAAACCAGTTGACGTGGAAGATCCGCGGCAGCACCGCTCCCTCGCGGCGCCCGACCTGAAGCCAGTGGCCGAAGTAGTCGGCCATGTTGTAGCCGCAGAAGGGCAGCATCGCCATCGGGTCGAAGCGCAACTGCCCGACCTCGCCGGCCGCGGCCGCGGTCGTCTCCGAGGCCATGACCGAGCCGGTGAAGACGCCGTGCTCCCAGTCGCGGCACTCGAACACAAGCGGCACCACGGTCGAGCGACGACCGCCGAACAGGAAGGCGTCGATGGCCACGCCGGCGGGGTCCTCCCACTCCGGGGCGATCGATGGGCACTGCGCGGCCGGGGTGGTGAAGCGGGCGTTCGGGTGCGCCGCGGGCTCCTCTGAGTCAGGCGTCCAGGGGTTCCCCTTCCAGTCCACGGCGGAGTCCGGCGGCTCTCCGGTCATGCCCTCCCACCAGACGTCGCCGTCGGTCTCGGCGCCGTTGGTGAAGATCGTGTTGCGCTCGATCGTCGCCATCGCGTTGGGATTGGTCTTGTAGCTCGTGTTCGGGGCCACCCCGAAGAAACCGGCCTCGGGGTTGACCGCGTAGAGGCGGCCGTCGTCGCCGAACTTCATCCAGGCGATGTCGTCGCCGACGGTCTCGACCTTCCAGTCGGGCAGCGTCGGGATCAGCATCGCCAGGTTCGTCTTGCCGCAAGCGGAGGGGAAGGCGCCGGCGACGTACTTGACGGCGCCCTCGGGCGAGGTCAGCTTCAGAATCAGCATGTGCTCGGCCAGCCAGCCCTCGTCGTGGGCCATCGCCGAGGCGATCCGCAGCGCGAAGCACTTCTTGCCCAGCAGAGCGTTGCCGCCATAGCCCGATCCGAACGACCAGATCTGGCGGCTCTCGGGGTAGTGGACGATGTACTTGGTCTCGTTGCAGGGCCAGGGGACGTCCTCGGCCCCGTCAGCGAGCGGCATCCCGACCGTGTGCACGCAGGGGACGAACTCGCCGTCGGCGCCCAGCGCATCGAGCGCCTTGGCGCCCATCCGGGTCATGATCCGCATCGAGACCGCGACGTAGGCGGAATCCGTCAGCTGCACCCCGACGTGGGAGATCTCTGAGCCCAGCGGGCCCATCGAGAAGGGGACGACGTACATCGTGCGCCCCTTCATCGAGCCCTTGAACAGCTTCTCCAGCTCGGCGCGCATCTCGGCCGGGTCGCGCCAGTGGTTGGTCGGCCCCGCGTCCTCCTCTCGCTCCGAGCAGATGAAGGTCCGGTCCTCGACCCGCGCGACGTCGGAGGGGTCGGAGCGCGCCAGGTAGGAGTTGGGCCGCTTGGCCTCGGACAGCTTCGTGAAGGTGCCACCGTCGACCAGCTCCTGGGCGAGGCGGTCGTACTCCTCCCCGGACCCGTCGCACCAATGCACCTGATCGGGCTCGGTCAGCTCGGCGATCTCCTCGACCCAGGAGGTCAGCTCAGCATGCTTGGTCGGTGCCTCTGCGGCGGCGGCGCGTTCACTCACGGGTGGTTGGACTCCTTCGTCGCGTGGGGGGATGGACCCTGCCAGGGGGTTGTCGGATGTTGCCATATAGAGAACCCGGCGCGCGAAATAGACCGTGGTCGCCCTATCACCTCGGAGGGCGCGCCGCCCCGATAGCCTCGGGGCCCGATGCCCAAGTTTGCGCACTTCACGCCGACCGAGCTGCCCTGGACCCTGGCGGTCCTGGTCGCCGGCGTCGTCCTCGGCGTTAGCTTGGGCACCCGCCCGCGGCGCAGCTCGCGGCGCGAACGCTAGGCTTCCGCGCCGCTGATGCGCTTCTACGAGTTCGAGAGCCGCCGCATCGTCGAGCGTGCGGGCATCCCCGTCACCGAGTACGGGTTCGCCAAGACGGCCGCCGAGGCCGAGCAGGCGGCGAAGAAGATCGGCGGGCCGACGGTGGTCAAGTCCCAGGTCCTGACCGGAGGGCGCATGAAGGCGGGCGGCGTCAAGTTCGCCGACACCCCGCCGAGCAAGCGGCCAGCGCGGCGGACGAGATCCTGAAGCTCGAGATCGGCGGGCACCTGCCGGTCGGTGTGCTGGTCGACCCCAAGGCCGAGGTGGAGCAGGAGTACTACGCGGCGGTGCTGTGGGACGGACGCGCCAAGCGCCCGATGATGCTGTTCAGCGACATGGGCGGGATCGACATCGAGGAGGTCGCCGAGAAGCACCCCGACCACGTCGGCCGGGGCCACCTCTCGAACCTGCTGCCGATCCCGGACTTCAGAGCAAAGGAGGTGGTCGCGAGCGTGGGCCTGACCGGCTCCGAGCTCAACCGCGCCACCCCGATCCTCGCCCGGCTCGCCCAGCTTCAGCGCGACTACGACATGACCCTGGCGGAGATAAACCCCGTCGCCCGGCTCGCGGACGGCTCCTTCGTCGCCCTCGACGCCCACATGGAAATGGAGGACGAGGCCGTCGGCCGCCACAGGAAGATGCTGGCCGAGATCGGCGTCGAGCTGGAGGAGCCGCGCGAGATGTACGAGCCCTCGGAGTTCGAGCGCAACGTGAAGGCGATCGACGAGGCCGACCACCGCGGGGTGATCCAGGGCAAGGACCACGGCTTCGAGGGGAACCTCGGCCTTGTGATCGGCGCCGGCGGCGGCTCGCTGACCCTGACCGACGCGGTCCGCAGCCAGGGCGGGCGGCCCGCCAACTACGCCGAGATCGGCGGCAACCCCTCGGTCGCCAAGTCCAAGGGGCTGGCGATGGAGGTGCTGAGGAAGGACGGCGTCGAGAAGATCGCGGTGATGATGTCGATCGTCTCCAACACGCGCGTCGACATCGTCGCCCGCGGCGTCATCGCCGCCTGTCTCGAGCTCGGTAAGGACCCCGCGGAGACGATCGCGGTGTTCAGGATCCCCGGCGCCTGGGAGGAGGAGGGCGCGAAGATCCTCGACAGGTACGGGATCGCCTTCAACGACCGCTCCGTCTCCATGTGGGAGGCCGCCGGCGAGGCCGTGGAGAAGGTCCAGGGGAGCGGCTGATGGCCGCCCCCGGACGCGCCGAGGGAAAGAAGACGGAGGAGGCGGCCTGATGTCGATCCTGCTGAGCAAGGACTTCACCTTCATCGTCCAGGGCATCACCGGTCGCGAGGCGGTCAACCTGACCCGCGAGTGCCTGGACTACGGCTCCAAGGTCGTAGGGGGCGTCACCCCCGGCCGCAAGGGCCGCGAGGTCCACGGCGTGCCCGTCTTCGACACGGTCGCCCAGGCGGTCGAGAACCACGGCGGCCCGATCGACGGCTCGGTCGTCACCGTCCCCCCCGCCTTCACCAAGGACGCGATGCTCGAGGCGATCGAGAACGGCATCAAGCTGATCGTCGTCGTCACCGAGCGCATCCCCCGCCGCGACGTCGCCGAGGCAGTCGAGCTGGCCAACGAGCGCGGCGCCCGCATCATCGGCCCCAACTGCCTCGGGCTGATCGTGCCCGGCGTCTGCAAGATGGGCGGAATCGGCGGGCCGGCTATAGACGCCGCCAAGGCCTACAACCCGGGCCAGATCGGGGTGATGTCGCGCTCGGGGGGCATGACGACCGAGATCTCCTCGACGCTGACGGCCGCCGGCCTGGGCGTCTCGACCGCCGTCTCGATCGGAGGCGACGCGATCATCGGCTCGACCTACGCCGAGCTGATGCCGCTGTTCGAGGAGGATCCCGACACGGAGGCGATCGTGATCTACACCGAGCCCGGCGGGCGCATGGAGGCCGAGCTGGTCGACTGGCAGCGCGAGAACGACTCGAAGCTCCCGATCGTCGCCTTCATGGCCGGCAAGTTCATGGACGACGAGGAGATGCAGGGCATGAGCTTCGGCCACGCCGGCACGATCGTCGAGGGCGAGGAGGACTCGGCGACCCAGAAGATCGCCCGCCTGCAGGAGGCCGGGATCCCTGTGGTCGAGCGCATCGACGAGATCCCCGGCGCGGTGAAGGAGAAGCTCGGGGTGAAGGCGTGAGCGTCGCCCAGGCAGGAATCTTCATCGAGGTCGAGGTGGACGACTCGATCGCCGGCGACGCCGAGCTGACCCGCAAGCTCGAGGAGGTCTGCCCGGTGGACATCTTCAAGGCCACCGACTCGGGCGTCGAGATCGTCGCCGAGAACGTCGATGAGTGCGTGCTCTGCGAGCTCTGCCTCGACGCCGCTCCGGACGGGACGGTGGTCGTGAAGAAGCTCTACGACGGCACCGAGCTGAAGCGCTGAGCGGCCCTCCGGCAGACTGCCGCGGGTGAACTTCATTCGCGAGGTCGTCGAGCGGTTCCCGTCGGCTCGCCCGGCGCTGCTTGCCATCGATGCCGAGGGTGAGCGGCGGGTGTGGCATTTCGGCGAGCTGTTCGCGATGAGCGCTGGGCTCTCGGGGGCGTTCGCGGCGCGCGGAGTGAAGCGGGGCGACCCGGTCATGACCTTGATCGGGAGCCGGATCGAGTGGGTGCTCACCCTGCTCGCCTGCTGGCGCATGGGCGCCGTGGCGCTGCCCTGCAATCCGCAGCTGCGCCGCAAGGATCTTGAGCTGAGGGCCAAGGCGGCCAGTCCGGTTCTCTGCGTCGGCGAGGAGCGCCTGCTCGGAGAGCTGCCCGACGGCGTCCCCGCGCTGGGTATGGAGGACCTGGCGGCGATTCTCGACGAGGACGACCGGCAGCAGCCCCCGGCCGAGGCGATCGACCTGGACCCCGAGGACCCGGCCGTGATCATCTTCACCTCGGGCACCACTGGCGATCCGCGCGGGGTGATCTACCCGCAGCGCTATCTGGCCGGCCAGGCGCTGCAGGCCGAGCACTGGTTCGGGGCCGGCGAGGGCGAGCTCGCCTGGTGCACGGCCGCCCCCGGCTGGTCGAAGTCGACTCGGAACGTCTTCATCGCGCCCTGGCTGCGCGGGGCCGCCGCGGTCATCCACGACGCGCGCTTCGACCCCGAGCAGCGCTGGGAGATCGTGGAGCGCGAGCAGGTGACCGTGCTCTGCCAGGCGCCGACCGAGTACCGGATGCTGGCCAAGCGGGCGGACCTGCGCCCGATAGAGGGACTGCGCCGGCTCGTCTCGGCCGGCGAGCCGCTCAACCCGGAGGTGATACGGCAGTTCCGCGAGCGCGTCGGCCTGCCGATCCACGACGGCTACGGGCAGACCGAGACCGGGCCGGTGACCGGCATGCGCCCGGACGACGACGATCCTGCCAAGGACGGCTCCATGGGCCGCCCTCTGCCCGGGATCGAGGTGAGGGTGAAGGACGGCGATCTGCAGGTGAGACCCGACAGCGTGCCCACGTTCTTCAGCCGCTACGTCGGCGAGGAGCCGTTCCAGGGCGAGTGGTGGCCGACCGGCGACCAGGTCCGAGAGGACGAGGACGGCTACCTCTGGTTCGAGGGCCGCGACGACGACATCATCGTCACGGCGGGGTACCGGGTCGGTCCCTTCGAGGTCGAGTCCGCGCTGGTCTCGCATCCGGCCGTCGCCGAGGCGGCGGCCGTCGCGGCACCCGACGAGGAGCGCGGCGCGGTGGTGCGGGCGATCGTGGTGCTGCGCGAGGGCGAGCCCTCCGACGAGCTGGCCGCGGAGCTGCAGGACCACGTCAAGGCGGTCACCGCGCCCTACAAGTACCCGCGGATCGTGGAGTTCACCGAGGAGCTGCCGAAGACCTCCAGCGGCAAGATCCGCCGCGGCGAGCTGCGGGCGGGCTGACGGTGGTCCGCTGATCATGGTCCGCGCCGTCCCGGGACGCGCCGAGCGCCTGCTGGAGGGCTACTTCGGGCCCAGCTGGGCCTCGTTCGCGGGGATCTTCATCGTCACCAACCTCGGCCTGCTCGCGGTCGGCGCCACCCTCCCTGTCCTGCCCCGCTTCGTCACCGAGGAGCTGAACGGCTCCGACCTCGAGGTGGGGATCGTCACCGGGGCGTTCGCCTTCACCGGCTTCTTCTGCCGCCCGATTGCCGGTAACGCGGCCGATCGCGTCGGCCGGCGCAAGACCGTGATCGCCGGCTCCTCGCTGGCGGTGATCGCGGGCGCCTTGCTGTTCCTGCCGGCCAGCATCCCCGGCCTGATCGTCTCGCGCCTCTTCCTCGGCGCCGGCGAGGGGACGGTGTTCACCGCCGGCTCGGCCTGGAACGTGGACATGGCGCCCGAGGAGCGCCGCGGCAGGATGATCGGGCTCTATGGGCTGGCGATCTGGACGGGCCTCACGCTGGGCCCCCCGGTCGGGGAGCTGCTGCTGGCGCTGGGGGGCTACGACCTCGTCTGGGCCTTCGCCACGGCGGCGCCCGTGGTGGCCGCGCTGATCGCGTCGAGGCTGCCTGAGAGCGTCGAGCCGGGAGGGGCGCGGGCACGGGGGCCGCTGGTCTCGCGCGAGGCGGCGGGCCCGGGCGGCACCTTCTCGCTGGGCGTCGTGGGCTTCGCCGCCGTTGCGGCCTTCATCGTGCTCAGCCTGGACGACCGCGGCATCGGCCACGGCGCGTTGGTCTTCAGCGTCTTCGCGGGCACCGTGGTCGCCACCCGGATCGTCGGGGGCAACCTGCCCGACCAGATCGGCGCCGCCCGCTGCGCCGTCGGCGCGGCCCTGGTCGAGGCGCTGGGGCTCTTTCTGCTCGGCGCCGCCCAGAGCCTGCCGGTGGCGATCCTCGGGGCGATTGCGATGGGGGCCGCTTTCTCGCTGCTCTTCCCGGCGCTTTCGCTGCTCGCCGTGGACAGGGTCGTGCCCGAGCGGCGCGGCGCGGCGATGGGCACCTTCACGGCGAGCTTCGACCTCGGGATGCTGGTCGGCTCCCCAGCCGTCGGCGCGGCCGCCGGCCTGGGCGGCTACAGCGCCGCCTTCTACCTGGCCTGCGCCTGCGCTCTCGCCTGTGCGGCGCTCTCGGCCACCTTCATCGAATCGGCGCAAGCCATCGACGGTGGTGCTGCACAGCGGAGCAGATAGGCGTTCCGGCCCTCCGCGGACGCGGGCGCGCCGTTAGGCTTCCCCGTTTCCATGGCTCAGAAGGCGACACAGGCGGCTGCGGGCGCGACCGACATGGACCGCAAGCTGATCAACAAGCTGACCGAGGAGCAGATGGCGAAGTTCCGCGATCACACTCCCACCTCGGCCGAGTACTTCAGCCGCGCCAAGCAGGTGATGCCCGGCGGGGTCCCCTCCTCCTTCCAGCTCAACGACCCGTGGCCCGTCTACATCGACAAGGGCAAGGGCGCACTGGTCTGGGACGTCGACGGCGGTGAGTACGTGGACTTCCACAACGGCTTCGGCGTCATGTGCATCGGCCACGCCAACCCGGCCGTCGGCAAGGCGGTCAAGGCCCGCCACGACGAGGGGACCCACTTCGCGGCCCCGACCGAGGGCTCGATCGTCGCCGCCGAGAACCTGTCCAAGCGCTTCAACCTGCCCCAGTGGCGCTTCACGAACTCCGGCACCGAGTCGACGATGGCCGCGATCCACGTTGCCCGCGGGGCGACCGACCGCGAGCACATCATCAAGGTCGAGGGCTCCTACGACGGCCACCACGACGCGGTCATGGTCAGCTGCTACCCCGATCTCGACGAGCTCGGCCCCCTGGAGAGCCCGAACCCGGTCGCGTTCGGCTCGGGCTACCCGCAGGCGCTGGTGGAGCTGACCCGCCCCGTCCCCTTCAACGAGCCCGAGATCCTCGAGGGCATCTTCAAGTCCTACGAGGGCAAGATCGCCGGCATGATCATCGAGCCGGCGATGATGAACATCAACATCATCCCGCCGAAGGAGGGCTACCTCGAGCGGGTGCGCGAGCTCTGCGACGAGCACGGCGCCAAGCTGATCTTCGACGAGGTCAAGACCGGGGCCACGATCTCGTGGGGCGGCGCCACCCAGCGCTTCGGCGTCCAGCCCGACATCGTCTGCCTGGCGAAGGCGATCTGCGGCGGCTACCCCGGCGGCGCCATCGGCATGACCGATGAGCTGGGCGAGGTCGTGGGCTCGGACAAGGTGCACCAGATCGGGACCTTCAACGGCAACCCGCTGGTGATGGCGGCCGCGCAGGCGACCCTCACCGAGGTCCTGACCGAGGACGCGTACGAGAAGCTCGAGGGCACCAACGAGGAGCTGAAGAAGCGCTGCTCCGAGATCATCGACAAGTACGGCCTGCCGGCCTACGCCGAGGGCCTCGGCGCCAAGGGCTGCGTCATCTTCGCGCCGGAGCGCATCCACGGCTACCGCGACTACCTGACCAAGGTGGACGCCGACCTCGCCACCCTCGCCTGGCTCTACCACATGAACCACGGCATCTTCATGACTCCGGGCGTCGAGGAGGAGTGGACCCTCTCGATCGCCCACGAGGACGAGCACGTCGAGCGCTACGTCGCCGCCTTCGAGGCCTTCGCCTCGGACGTCACCGGCTCCTAGGGGGCCAGATCAGATCGGCGTAGCCGTCATCTCCGGCGCCGGGGGCTGAAGTTGCGGCCTCGGGGGTAGCCTCAGGGCATGGCCAACCGCCTCGCCGACGAGACCAGTCCCTACCTGCTCCAGCACAAGGACAACCCCGTGGACTGGCGCCCGTGGGGTCCGGAGGCCCTGCAGCAGGCCAAGGACGAGGACAAGCCGATCTTTCTCTCGATCGGGTATTCGGCCTGCCACTGGTGCCACGTGATGGAGCGGGAGTCCTTCGAGGATCCCGAGACGGCGGCGATGATCAACGAGCGCTTCGTCCCGATCAAGGTCGACCGCGAGGAACGACCCGACGTGGACGACCTCTACATGGAGGCCGTGCAGGGGATGACCGGCCAGGGTGGCTGGCCGCTCAGCGTCTTCCTCGATCCCGAGGGCGTTCCCTTCTTCGGGGGCACCTACTTCCCGCCCGAGCCCCGCCACGGCCTGCCGAGCTTCCGCCAGGCGCTCGAGGCGACCTCGGAGGGCTTCCGCCAGAAGCGCGACGAGCTGCTGCAGTCCTCGGACCGCATCCGCGAGGGACTGTCGGCCGCCGGGCGCATTGAGCAATCGCAGGACCCGTTGACCCCCGAGCTGCTGGAGCGGGCGCAATCGGCCCTGCTCGCGCGCGCCGACAGCACCCACGGCGGCTTCGGCGGCGCTCCCAAGTTCCCGCCGGCGAGCGCGCTCGAGTTCCTGCTCGCGCGCGGCAGCAACGAGCATGTGGCGCTGACCCTCGACGCGATGCTGAAGGGCGGCATCTACGACCAGATCGGGGGCGGCTTCGCGCGTTACTCGGTTGACGCCGTCTGGCTCGTCCCCCACTTCGAGAAGATGCTCTACGACAACGCGCTGCTGGCCCGCGTCTATCTGCACGCTTGGCAGCGACTGGGCGAGGAACGCTGGATGCGGGTCTGCCGCGAGACCCTGGACTGGGTGCTGCGCGACATGCGCGGGCCCGAGGGGGGCTTCTACTCGGCGCTGGACGCCGACTCCGAGGGCGAGGAGGGGCGCTTCTACGTCTGGGAGGAGGACGAGATGCGTGAGGCCCTGGCGGAGGGTGGCGTCGCCGACGAGGAAGTCGAGCGCCTGCTCGGCTACTGGGGCGTCAGTCCCGCCGGTAACTTCGAGGGGCGCAACATCCTCCACGTCCCGGCCGGCGCCGCCGCCAAGCCTCCCCCGAACCTGGACGACGCCAAGCGCGCGCTGCTGGCCCGCCGCGAGCAACGGGTGCCGCCGGGCCTGGACGACAAGCGGATCACCTCGTGGAACGCCCTGATGATCGCCGCCCTAGCCGATGCCGGCGCCGCCTTGGGCCGCGAGGACTACCTGGACGCCGCCCGCGGCTGCGCACGCTTCATCCTCGAGGAGCTCCGTGACTCCGACGGCCGCCTGCTGCGCACGTGGAAGGACGGCCGGGGACGCCTGAACGCATATCTAGAGGACCACGCATTCCTGCTCGAGGCGCTGCTGCGCCTCTACGAAGCGACGTTCGAGGTGCGCTGGTTCGACGCCGCCCGCGAGACAGCGGACGCGATGATCGAGCGCTTCGGCGATGCCGAGCGCGGCGGCTTCTTCACGACCTCTCACGACCACGAAGAGCTGATCGCCCGCCGCAAGGACCTGGGCGACCATCCGATCCCCTCCGGCAACTCCTCGGCCGCGCTCGGCCTGCTGCGCCTGGCCGAGCTGACCGGGGAGCGCTCCTACTCAGAGCAGGCCGTCGCCGTGCTGCGCCTGCTCTCACGCCCGGCCGTGCAGCATCCGGACGCCTTCGGCCACCTGCTCCAGGCACTCGACTTCCACCTCTCGTCCACCCGCGAGGTCGCGCTGGTCGCCCCTGGCGGGAATGGCGACGGCACCGCCGGCCTCGCCGAGCTCGCCGGCGTCGTGCGCTCGGCCCACCGTCCCCACATCGTCCTCGCGGGCGGACCGGAGGGCAGCGAACGACCCGAGTTACTCCAGCAGCGCCAGGCCGTGGAGGGCCGGCCGGCGGCCTACGTCTGCGAGGCCTTCGCCTGCAAGGCCCCGGTGACCGAGCCGGCGGAGCTCGGAAAGCTACTGGCCTAGGACCGTTAGGCTGCGCCGATGGCAGCCGAGGCCCAGACCGCCGAGTCGACGGAGCGGATCGCGCGGGACTACTTCGCCCGGGTCTCCGCCCGCGACCCCGACGGGATGATGGAGTTCTGGATGCCCGGCAAGGGCGCCAACATCCACGGCATCGTCGACCTGGTTGCGCCCGACGGCTATCGCGCATGGTTCGCGAACCTGTTCGCGGCGATCCCGGACATTCGCTTTGAGGTCGAGGAGGTCGTTGCCGACGAGACCAGAGCGGTGGTGCGCTGGCGCGCCCGCGGCACCTTCAACGGCAGCGCCCAGTTCGAGGGGTTCGACCCCACGGGCGCGGAAATCGAGATGGTCGGGCTGGACCTGTTGACGATCGAGAACGGCAAGCTGGTCGACAACCAGGCCTACACCAACGCCATGCAGCTGGCCCGCCAGATCGGCGCCATGCCGCCGCAGGGCTCCCCCGCCGACAAGACGATGATCGGCGCCTTCAACCTGAAAACCAGGATCGCCAACGCGATCAAGAGCCGCCGGTCGGGCGGCTAGCCCGGCCTACAAGACAGGCAGGAACCGCTCGATCTCGAACGGCGTCACCTGCACGCGGTAGTCCTCCCACTCCTTGCGCTTGATCTCGATGAACCGAGTGAAGGCGTGCTCGCCGAGGACCCGCAGCACCAGCTCCGACTCGGCCGCGATCTCGATCGCCTCGCCGAGGGTCTCGGGAAGCTGCTCGATGCCCTGGCGCTGGCGGTCCTCGGGGGTGAGGTGGTAGAGATTCTGCTCCATCGGCTCGGGCAGCTCGTAGCCGTTCTCGATCCCCTCGAGCCCGGCATGGAGCATCCCCGCAAAGCAGAGGTAGGGGTTGCAGGCTGGGTCGGGGCAACGGAGCTCGGCGCGCGTCGCGCCCTCCTTGCCGGGGTGGTAGAGAGGGACCCGGATCAGCGCCGAGCGGTTGCGGCGCGACCAGGCGAGGTAGGTCGGCGCCTCGTAGCCGGGAACCAGGCGCTTGTACGAGTTGACCCACTGCGCGAACAGCGGCGAGATCTCGCGCGCGTGCTTGAGCTGACCCGCGATGAAGGCCTTGGCGGTGTCAGAGAGGAAGAACTGGTCGTCGGCGTCGAAGAACGCGTTCTTGCCGCCCTTGCCGAGGGACTGGTGCACGTGCATGCCCGAGCCGTTCTCGCCCTGCAGCGGCTTCGGCATGAACGTCGCGTGCCAGCCGTACTTCATCGCGTACTCCTTGACCGTGATCCGGTAGGTCATGCAGTCGTCGGACATCGCGAGCGCGTCCTTGTAGCGCATGTCCACCTCGTGCTGGGAGGGGCCGACCTCGTGATGGGCGTACTCGACGTGGATCCCGAGCCGCTCCAGCGCCAGGATCGTCTCGCGCCGCACGTCGGAGCCGGCGTCGAGCGTGGTCAGGTCGAAGTAGCCGCCCTCGTCGAGGATCTCGGGCACCCCGCCCTCGGGCTTTGCGGAGCGGAAGTAGAAGTACTCGAGCTCGGGCCCGATGTTGTACGCGTCGAAGCCCATCTCCTTCGCCCGCTCCAGCGCACGGCGCATGATCCAGCGCGGGTCCCCCTCATAGGGCTCGCCGCCCGGGACCTGGATGTCGCAGAACATGCGCGCGACCTTGGCGTGCTCCTCGGGGCGCCAGGGAATCAGGTCGAAGGTAGTGGGATCGGGCATCGCGATCATGTCGGACTCCTCGATCGGGTTGAAGCCGGTGATCGAGGAGCCGTCGAAGCCCATGCCACCCTCGAAAGCGTCCTCGAGCTCCGACGAGTTGATCGAGAAGCTCTTCAGGTGGCCGAGCAGGTCGGTGAACCAGAGCCGCACGAAGCGGACGCTCTCGGCCTCGCAGAAGGCGAGGATCTCCTTGGCTGTGCCGGGCGAGTCGGACACGGAGGCGGAAGCGTAATCCGGACGCGTCTTTCGTGCGTATCTGGTTGCAGTCCCCGTATCGAGGACATATACTTACGTCTCGTAAGTAACAGGCTAAAAGTGAAGTAAGAGGCAAAGTCGCCACGAACCAGGAAGAGCAGAACCGTGACCATCAAGACCGAAGTCAGCCGCTTCCACATCCATGACGAGCTCACCGCCCCTGATGACTCCGCCAAGCTGATCAAGGGCATCCAGACCGCCGGTGCCGCCGTCTCCAAGTTCCTCGGCGTGATCGCCGAGTCCCCGGCCACGCTCCGCGCCTACACCAGGATGCGCGCCGAGCTGCACAAGGGGGACCTCCCCCAGGCCACCCGCGAGCGGATCGGCCTGGCCGTCGCCGAGCGCCGCGACGACGCATACACGCTGAACCAGTACGCGCGCACCGCCAGGGCCGCGGGTTTGGGCCTTGACGAGGTCGCCCGCGCCCGCGAGTTCGAGTCAGCGGACGAGAAGGAGCAGGTCCTGCTGACGATGCTGAAGGCGACGCTCGCCTACGACAAGCCGGTCCCCCAGCACCTCGTGGAAGAGGCTCGCGAGGCGGGCTGGAGCGACGCACAGATCATCGAGGCGGTCGCCGAGATGGCGCTGGCGCAGTTCCAGAGCCTGTTCGCCGCGGCGGCGGAGTTGCCGCTGGAGAGCTCGGACCCGGCGGTGTTGCGCGCGGCGTAGCTAGCCGGGGGTGACGGTGGCCTGGATCTTGCCCGCGCCGACCTCGAGGAAGCCGACGCGCTTGGCCGTCTTCTTGGTCAGGTCCCAGGCGTAGCCCTTGTTGTAGGGCCCGCGGTCGATCACAGTCGCGGCGACGCTCTGACCTTCATGCGTGAACGTGACCTGGGTTCCGCAGGGCAGCTTCTTGTGGGCGGTGCCGATCGTGGTCGGCGCCAGCCTCAGCCCGCAGGCGGTGGAGTTGCCCCAGAAGCCGGGGCCGTACCAGGTGGCCTTCTTGTAGACGGTCCAGCTCGAGGCGCTGTTGGCCGGAGGCTTCGAGGAGCCGTCGTCGCCGCTTCCGCCCGGCGCGCCCACTCCGCCCGAGCCGGCCTGGGCGATCGATGCGGTGCTCGCAAGCGCGAGTACGCAAGCCATGCCCAAAACAGCGGTCTTGTTCCTGTGCGACTTCAACTTCCTCTTTCGTCGCCTTCGGGGTTAGCTGACGGGCTCGCGCTGAAAGATCGCGCTACGCGGCAGTCGCCGCGATTCGCCCCATTCCTGGGTCCCCCGATCTCCGCTTCGATTGCGGAGACTCGGCTGAAGCGAGCGCAACCCTAACAGACCTTTGAGCCGATGTAGTCGGTAATAGGTACGGCTCCGAACGACCCGTATGCTCACGGCGTGCCGGCGGCCCTCGTAACCGGAGCTGGAGGCGGACTCGGGCTCGCAATCGCTCGCATGCTCGCCGGCCGCGGCCACCAGGTCGCGGTCACCGACCTGGACGGAGATGCGGCCGCCCGCGCCGCCGAGGCGATCGGCTCGGGTGCCTGGTCAGTGGGCCTGGACGTGACCGACGCCGAGGCCTGCGGCGCCGCCGCGCGGGAGGTGGCCTCGCGCGCGGGCGCGCTGGACGTCTGGGTCAACAACGCCGGCGTCCTCATCCCCGGGGTCGTCTACGAGCAGGACCCTGGCGCCCACCGCGCGATGCTGGACGTCAACGCCGTCGGGACCTTCAACGGAACCCGGGCTGCGCTCGACGTGATGCTTCCCACGGGCTCGGGTCACGTCGTCAACGTGATCTCTCTGGCGGGCCTGGTCGCGGCCCCCGGTGAGGTCGCCTACGGCGCCAGCAAGCACGCCGCGATGGCGTACACGATCGGCACGCTCGCGGACCTGCGCCGCTCGGGGGTCAAGGGGATCCACGTCTCGGCCGTCTGCCCCGACGGGATCTGGAGCCCGATGCTCGAGGACAAGCTCGACGACCCCGACGCGGCCGCATCGTTTTCGGGCGTGATGCTGACGCCCGAGCGCGTGGCCGAGCGGATCTCCTCGCTGCTCGACTCCCCCCGCCCCGTGGTCACGATCCCGCGCTGGCGCGGCGCTTTCGTGCGCTTCTTCGATGCCTTCCCGTCCCTCGCCACGCGACTGATCCCGTTCGTGATGAAGGACGCGCGACGAAGGCAGGCGCGCTTCAAGCGCAAGCTCGAGCGCCAGGCGCCTTGACCGCCGCGCCCTCGCGGGGTCGCGACGACGATGGCATCCGCGCCTCGATCCACCACACCGCGCGTGGCCCGATGCCGCTCACGGCCTGGCTGCGGCTGCCCGCCGCCCGGCTTCGGGCCCGCCTGGGCAAGGCCCCCGAGCGCCCCTGGATCGTGCCGGCCGCGGTCGGCTGGCTGGGACGGCGGATGCGGCGCAACTGGCGCGTGCTCGAGCTGGGCTCGGGGCGCTCCACCGTCTGGCTGGCGAAGCGCTCGGAATCGGTGCTCGCCTTCGAGGACAACGAGCACTGGCTCGAGCGGGCCCGGGGGCTGCTCGCGGACGACGGCATCTCCAACGTCGACCTGCGCGGCCTTCCGATCGACCGCTTCGTTTCCGAGCTCGATGCGCTCGAGGACGAGGCGTTCGACCTGGTCGTGGTCGACTTCCTCGAGTCGCCCGCGGCCGACCGCGTCGAGGCCGTCAGGGTGGGCCGCAGCAAGGTGCGACCGGGCGGGTACCTGTTGCTCGACGACTCCGACCGTCCCGCCTACGCGGGCGTCGACGAGCTGCTTGCGGGCTGGCGCCGGCGCCGCTTCGCCGGCGTCAAGGACGGCTGGCCGCAGGCCGTCGAGACGACGATCTTCCGGCGGCCGAAATGAGAGAGGGCCCCTTGCGGGGCCCTCTCCGTCAGTGAGCCTGTAAGCCGGATCCTGTCGTGGGCAGCCATCTATCTGTGCGGCCTACCTGGACCTCGCCGAGCCGGGTCGACGGTCCTGCTTGGCCTTGCACCGGGCGGGGTTTGCCTTGCGCGCCTACGTCACCGTGGCGCCGGTGCGCTCTTACCGCACCCTTTCACCCTTGCCTGTGCGCGGCTCACGTGTGGCCGCGCCATCGGCGGTCTGCTCTCTGCTGCACTTTCCCGCGGGTTTCCCCGGGTGGGCGTTACCCACCGCCGTGCTCTGTGGTGTCCGGACTTTCCTCGAAGCATCACCTCCTGGTGACATTCCGCGGCTGCCTAGCTCACCCTGTGAATGGTAGTCCTCGAGCGCGGCCGCTGCGAACCTTTCGGTTCTCGGTGCCGTTCGAACTTCGCGGCTGCGCGTCAGGAGAGCTCGGAGCCGCAGGTTTCGCAACCGGCGACCTCGAGCTCTCCAGCGCAGACGGGGCATTCGGTGCGGCCGTGGAGCGCGAGGTCCTCCCAGGCGCCGAGGACGATGTCCTCGAGCGTCGACCCCGACGACTCGAACAGCCTCGCCGACGAATGCTCCTGCGATCGCCTCGCGACGGCCGCGGTCTCGGTGGCTAGAGCGGTTGCGCTCACGAGACCCTCCGGAACACCCCGACGACGCGGCCGAGCACGGTCGCATCGCGGGTGCGAAGTGGTTTCATCTTCTTGTTCTCCGGCTGCAGGCGGACCTGGTCCTTCTCGCGGAAGAACCGCTTCACCGTCGCCTCCTCGTCGCCCACGAGCGCGACCACGATCTCGCCGTTGTCGGCGTCGTCGGCGGGCCGGACGACCACGAAGTCACCCTCGAGGATTCCTGCGTCGACCATGCTCTCGCCGCGCACCCGCAGGATGTAGTCGCCGGCCTCGCCGCCGATCACGTCGGGCACCTGCAGATACTCCTCGACGTTCTCCTCGGCCACTATCGGCGAGCCCGCGGCGACCTGGCCGACCAGCGGCAGGCCGGTGGGGCGCACCGCGCGCTTGGCGCGCTCGACCATGACCTCCATCGCCCGCGGCTTGGTCGGGTCGCGCTTGAGCACGCCCAGCGTCTCGAGCTTCGACAGGTGCGCGTGCACCGTGGAGGAGCTGGTCAGCCCGACGGCCTTGCCGATCTCGCGCACCGTCGGCGGGTATCCGTGGCGGCTGAGGTAGCGGCCGATGTAGTCGAAGATCTCGCGCTGGCGCTTGCTCAGGTCCTTGACGACGTCCATCGCTCCTCCTCGGTCAGCCGGCCTCGGGCCGGTCGAGCGCTGTCATGGGCGAACACACGTTCGGAAGAGTAGCGGGGTCTCCGGACACTTTCAAGCCCCTCCCCCGGCCCGGGCGCCGGCGCCCGCCCGGCCGTGTGCCTCAGGCGGCCGCGGCTAACATGCCTGCGTTCCCGCGCCTGTGGCGGAACTGGTAGACGCGCAAGGTTGAGGGCCTTGTGGCCCTCACGGCTCGTGGAGGTTCGACTCCTCTCAGGCGCATGCAAGCACCCTAGGAGCCCGGGAAGTCGCTCGTGCCGGCGACCTCGTGGATCGCCACCTCGGGTCGCTCGGAGACGAGCTCGAGCAGCCTCCCTGCGAACTCCTGAAGATGGGGCTGGGCGAAGTGGCGATCAAGGGCCTCGCGGTCGGCCCACTCCTCCACGGCGACGAAGCCGAGCGGGTCCTCGACCGCCGAGAAGAAGCCGTAGCGCAGACAGCCTTCCTCCTTGCGGGATTCGTCCTGCATCCGGGTGAGCGCCGCGAGCAGGGCCTCGCGGTTCTCCTCCGCGCAGCGCACCCTTCCGATCACGACGATCACGTCAGCTGCCGGTGAACTTCGGCGGCCGCTTCTCGGCGAACGCGAGCACGCCCTCGACGAAGTCGGCGGTATGGCCCTGCTCGCGCTGGGCGTCGGCCTCGGCCTCGAGCTGGCCCTCGATCCCCGCATAGACCCGGCGGTTGATCAGCTGTCTTGAAGTTCGCGTAGGCCTTGGTAGGGCCGCCGGCCAGATGCTGCAGCATCAGCTCCGAGTCCTCGATCAGCCGGTCGTCGGCGAGGACGCGGTTGACGATCCCCCACTCCAAGGCCTGCTCGGCCGGGACGCGCTCTCCCAGCATCCCCATCTCGACCGACCTCGCGACTCCGGCTCGGGCCGGCAGCAGCGCCGTCGAGCCGCCGTCTGGGCACCAGGCCGATGTTGACGAAGGCGAGCAGGAAGTAGGCGGACTCGGCCGCCAGCACCAGGTCGCAGTCCAGCGCCAGCGAGCAGCCGATCCCGACCGCGGGGCCGTTGACGGCGGCGATCACGGGCTTCGGCATCTCGCGGATTCCGAGGATGATCGGGTGGTAGATCTCCTTCAGCCGCTGGCTCAGGTCGGGCAGGCCGTCGTCACCCGAGCGCTGCTCCTTCAGGTCCGCGCCCGAGGAGAAGGCGCGGCCGGCGCCGGTGATCATCACCGCGCGCACGGCGTCGTCGGCCGAGACCTCGCGCACCACCTCCAGCAGCTCGCGTCCGAACTGCTCGTTCCAGGAGTTGAGCGAATCGGGGCGGTTGAGGACGACGCGCGCCGCCCCGCCGCTGACCTCGAGCTTGACCGTCTCGCGCGATCCCATTGCGAGAAACCCTATGTCCCCGCGCGCCCCGGGCGACCCTCCGCTCAGTCGGGCAGCCTCGTCAGCCAGACGGCGGACAGCAGCGGCAGCGGCAGATCAGGGTCGAGCCCACGCACCGACGCCTCGGCGCCCAGCCCGCCCGCCAGCCCGGGGACCGCGCGCAGCAACGGGTCCTGATCGATCGAGCGCAGGGCGGCCGGGGGCAGCGGCCCCGCGATCTGCGCCTCGCCGCTCCGCAGCGCCGCGTCCCGCGCGGCGACCTGCGGCAGGCGCCGGAAGGCGACCGAGTCGAGGGCGGGGCCGAGCCCCAGCGGGCTCCCCCACCAGCCGGGGTTGCGCGCCAGCTCGATCACGCCCTCGCCTCGCGTGCCGAGCTGAAACGGCCCGGTGCCCGTGTCGGCGCCGGCGCGGTAGCGCGAGGCGGTCCCGCTCTGCGGGCTCAGGGCACGGGGCGAGACGATGCCCAAGCGCGCGTCGGCGAGCAGGCGCGGCAGGTCCGGGACCGGCCGGTCGAGCAGGAAGCGGACCTCGCCGGGCCGGGGCGAATCGACCGCGAACAGGTCGGGCAGCAGCGCCGCGCCGGCGGCGGTCGAGGACCAGCGGCGCGAGTTCGCGAGCACGGCGGCGGCGTCGAAGGGGCTGCCGTCCTGGAAGCGGACCCCGCGCCGCAACGCCACCGTCCACACGGTGCGGTCCTGGGAGGGCCGCAGCGCCGTGGCCAGGCCCATGCGCTGCCGATGGCCGCTGTAGGGAGCGGACTGGACCGCGACCAGCGGCTCGTGGACCTGGCGGCTGACGACCTGCGCGTCCAGGCTGCGCGCGGCCAGCGGGTCAAGCCCGGCCGGAAGGGCGGGAAGCGCGTAGGTGATGCCGCCGGCGCCACCAGTCGCGGGCAGGCCCGCGGTGCCCTGGGTCCCGGTGCTCTCGTCGCCGCATGCCGCCAGCAGCAGGGCCGCGGCGCAGGCGATGGGCAGCGAGGCCTTCACCAGGCCCGGCTGTGCCTACAGCCTGATCAGGATGAGCGCGTTGAGCGCCCAGAGGACGGAGAAGAAGATCGTCCAGCGGGTCAGGTTCCGCTCGACCAGGGAGCCGCCGCCGAAGGAGCCGCCCCCTCCGCCGATTCCGGCCATGCCGGAGAGGCCCGAGTCCTTGCCCGAGTGGAGCAGGACCAGGAAGACCACGATCACCGAGAGCAGGACCTGGACCACGTGCAGGAGCGTCTCCATCGCCGGGCAGTGTAGAGAAGCGGGGGCCCCGCCTCCCTTGGAGGGCGGTCCGGTGCGGCTCCTAGTCTCAGCGGCGTGGAGAGGTTCGCGATCCGGGTGCCGACGATCGGCGACCTGCTCGATCCTTACAGCGTCGAGCCGATGGAGCATCGCCCGCTCACCGACGAGGTCCGCGCGCGCATCTTCGACGCCTGGATCGACACCCGGGAGGAGCGGCCCGGCCGCCTGACCGTGGTCGTGCCCTCGGAGCTGCGGCGGCCGGGGCTCGCGGACGAGCTGCAGACGGCGATCCGCAACGACCTGCGCGAGACCAGCGACGAGGCCGGCAGGTTCGCGATCTACTCCCGCAGCGCCCTGCGCCAGGCTCAGATCGCCTTCGCCTTCCTCGTCGCCTGCCTGTTCCTCTCCAACCTCGTCGACAGGGCGACCGGCGAGGAGGGGTTCTTCGACAGCGTCGCCCAGGGGCTCGTCGTGCTCGGCTGGGTGGCGATGTGGGGTCCGGCGGACAAGCTGTTCCGCGCCATCACACGCCGGCTCAACTACAAGCGCTACCGCGAGCTGTCCGATGTCCCGATCGAGATCGAGTGGGACTCGAGCGACCCCGCCTGGCCGGACGGCGGGGCGCGCACCTAGCCGCGCTCGAGCCCGTCTATCCGCTTCAGGATCTCGATCGCCTCGCCGCGCAGCTCGCGATTGATGCGCCGGAAGTCCTCCTCGGTCAGCTTGCCCGAGGCCCGGTCGGCCTCGGCGTCGCGGATCTGGCGGTACTTGGCCTGCTTGCGAGCCTCGAGCTCGGCGCGCTCGGCGTCGAGCGGGTCGGGGTCGTCTGTGCCGGCCGCTCGGCGCAACGGGACCGACACAAAAGCGGCAACGAGGGCGAGGAGGACGATGGCGATGAGCAGCTCCACGGGGGAAACGCTAGTTAGCAGGCTGGGTTGGCGCCTTTCTCGTCTATAGGGCGAAAAAGGCGCCAATCCCCGCGGCGGCCGGCGCCACCGCGACGCCAAGGGTCTGCCCTAGGAGGGCGGCCGCGCCGTGCCCAGCTCGCGGCCGATCCTGGCCGCGTAGGCGGCGTGGACGCGGCGGCGGGCCTCGGCCGACGGCCACAGCGCCAGCATGGCGCCGCCCAGCGCGACCAGGGCGCCGATCCAGATCCAGATGACCAGCGGGTTGACGATCACGCGGAAGGTGGCGGGGGGCGGGTTGGCCGCGTACTCCTCGGCCAGCGCCAGGATCGCGATGCCCTGCGCGTCCGCCGGGAGGCCGGCGAGCTGGCGGTTGCCGCGAGCGATCTCGTCGTCGAGCGTGGAAAGGTCGGGCTGGAAGGCGGCCCAGAAGTCCTCGCCCGCCCCCGAGCGGAGGCCGATCTCGCTGGTCGCCTCCCCGTCAAAGAAGCGGCCGATCGGGCCCGCCATCGGGTCCTGGGTCGGGTAGTAGTTGCGCGCCGGGGCCAGCAGCGCGAACTGCTCGCCGTCCTTGCGCACGTCAAGGGTGGCCGCGAAGGCGATGCGCTCGTTCTCGGGGTCGGCGTCGAGTCCCTTGTAGGTGACCTCGTAGTCCCCGACTGTGGCCGACTCCCCCACCTCCAGGCGCAGGTCGCTGTTGGTCTGGAAGCTCGACGAGGCTGCGATCCCGACCAGCAGGATCGCGATGCCGACGTGGACCACGTAGCCGCCGTAGCGGCGCCGGTTGCGGCCGATCGCGCCCACGAGCGCGGCCGGGTAGCGCTCGCCGGTCAGCGCCCGCCGGGCCGAGCCCGCCCGCCAGAACTCCTGGCTCAGGGCGACCAGCGTGAAGGCCGCGAAGGCGAACAGGAACAGAGCCCAGGGGCTGTCGGCGGCGTCCGTGAACAGGACCAGCGCGACCGCGGCCACGCCCGCCACGACCGCAGGCCACAGCAGCACCCGCCTCAGGGCCTTGGCGCTGAGGCGGCCCCACGCCAGCAGGGGGCCGATGCCGGTGAAGAGCACCAGCAGCACCCCGATCGGGGTCACGTAGCGATCGAACCAGGGCGAACCCAGCGACGAGCGGGTGCCGGTGAAGAACTCGGCGATCAGCGGGAAGAAGGTGCCCCAGAAGACGATCGCGGCGAGGCCGACCAGCAGCAGGTTGTTGACCAGGAAGATCGCCTCGCGCGAGAGCGCCGAGCTGATCCGCCGCTCGGGCCGCAGGTCCGTCAGCCGACTGACGATGAGAGCGGTGGCGCCGATCGCGACGATCCCGATCAGCACCAGCAACGGACCCCCGACCGTCGAGGCCCCGAACGCGTGGATCGACTGCAGGATCCCCGAGCGAACCAGGAAGGTGCCTAGCAGCGCCAGCACGAAGGCACCGCAGATCAGGCTCACGTTCCAGACCTTGAGCATGCCGCGGCGCTCCTGGACCATGATCGAGTGGATGAAGGCGGTGGTCACCAGGAAGGGCATCAGCGCCGCGTTCTCGACCGGGTCCCAGCCCCAGTAGCCCCCCCAGCCGAGCTCCTCATATGACCAGCGCGAGCCCAGCAGCAGTCCGAGCCCGAGGAAGAGCCAGGCCGTGAGCGCGAAGCGCCGCGTCACCTGGATCCAGCTGGCGTCCAGCTTGCGCGCGACCAAGGCCCCGATCGCGAACGCGAACGGGATCGACAGCAGCACGTAGCCCGTGTAGAGCATCGGCGGGTGGATGACCATGTAGGGGTTGCGCAGCAGCGGCGTCAGCCCCGCCCCCTCCGCCGGCGCCGGCGACAGCTCGGAGAACGGCGGCGCGGCGAACAGCATCAGTCCGATGAAGAACGAGCCGATCCCCATCAGCACGGCGGTCGCCCAGGGCACGAGCTCGCGGTGGCGGCGCCGGGTCAGGTAGAGGACCGCGCTCGCGGCCAGCGACAGCACCCAGGCCCAGAGCAGCAGCGAGCCCTCCTGGCTGGACCACATCGCGGTCAGCTTGTAGAAGGTCGGCGTCGTCGTCGAGGAGTGCTCGGCGACGACCTCGAAGCCGAAGTCGTCGCGCAGGAAGGCGGACTCCAGCACCACGACGGCGGTCGTCAACAGGGCCGCCAGCGAGTAGACGGCGCGGCGCGCCGCGTCCACCCACCGGCGGTCTGCGTTGAAGCCGCCATACAGCGCCGCGCCGGCGGCGAACAGGGCTACCAGCAGCGCCGCGGCGAGGGTTGCCGAGCCGAGCGCGATCATGGGCGGTCTTGATGCCTCACTCGATGATCACGTGCTCGGGGTCTTGCTCGGCCTCCTCCTGGAACTTGGACGGGCATTTCGTGATCAGGCTGTCGTGCTCCGCGACGAACGTGCCCTGCTCGAGCTTGCCCGTGACGATCACCTCGCGGCCGTCGCGGAAGGGGTCGGGGACCGTGCCCGTGTAGGTCACGGGCAGCGCGCTGGAGCCGTCGCGGTCGGAGATCTCGAAGGCGAGCCGCTCGTCGCTGCGCTCGATCGTCCCGGGGATGACCTTGCCCGTCAGGTCGTAGGTGTCGCCCGACCCAGAGGCGAGCACGTCGGAGGGCTCGCGCGCCTCCGTCGAGGCGCTGAAGGACGTGTAGACGAGCCCGGCGGCCAGCAGTACGGCTGCCGAGAGCGCGACGACGAGGCGGATCTTTCGCTTGCGGGCGGGGTCCATGGTCCGCCGCGATTATCGCAATGAGAGAATCCCGGTCGTGGCAAACGACAAGGTCCTCCTGATCACCGGCGCCTCCAGCGGCATCGGCGCACAGATGGCCAGGCGCGCCGCCGAGGCCGGCTACCGGCTGGTGTTGGGCGCCAGGCGCGAGGAACCGCTGGTGGCGCTGGCCGCGGAACTGGGCGGCGAGGAGCGCGCGCTGGCGGTGCGCTCGGACGTCACCGACTGGGATGACGCCCAGGAGCTGGCGAGGACGGCGACCGAGCGGTTCGGACGGCTCGACGCCGTCGCGGCCAACGCCGGCTTCGGCGCCCAGCGAGGCTTCCTGGAGGAGTCGCCCGAGCACTGGCGCTCGATGATCCTGACCAACGTGCTGGGCGTCGCGCTCACGATCCGGGCGACGTTGCCGACCCTGCTGGAAGCGAAGGCCGGCCACTACGTGATCACCGGCTCGGTCGCCGGCCGCCGCGCCCTGCCCGGTTCGCTCTACTCCTCAACCAAGTGGGCCGTCAGCGGCATGGCCGAGAGCCTGCGTCAGGAGCTGCGCCAGATCCACGAGAACAACTCGATTCGGGTGACGCTGATCGCCCCCGGCATGGTGGACACCGACTTCTTCGAGAACCGCCCGGGCACCGACCGCGCCCTCGCCGACGACGACATCGCCCGCGCGGCGCTCTGGGCGCTCGAGCAGCCGGACGGCGTCGACGTCAACGAGATCCTGATCCGGCCGAGCGCGCAGGCGACGTAAGTCGCCGGAGCGCGGAAGAGGTATGTCGCAGTCGACGTAGTCGACGGAGAGCGGAAGAGGTCTGTGACAGGCGACCTAGGCCGACAATAGGATGGCGCGGCCTCGACCCGCGACTGCCCGGAGGAACGATGTCTCGACTTCGCTACCTGGCGCTTGCCCTGATCGCCGCGTCCGCCCTCGCTCTCGCCGCCTGCGACGGCGATACCGCCGAGAACAACGAGTACGTGGACCAGGTCAACGAGGTCAGCTCGACGCTGCTGAGCAGCGTGCAGTCGCTGCCCGCGGCCGGGGGCTCGCCGCAGCAGATCTCATCGGCCCTGGAGCGGGTCTCGACCGACGTCGGAACCGCCGCAGCGGACCTCTCTGAGATCGAGCCCCCCGAGGACGTCGCGGAGCTCCACGACAAGATCGTCACAGATCTGAACACGCTCAAGGCCGAGGCAACGAACGCAGCCAACGAGGTCGCCGCGGGCGGCGCCGCCGGCGCGACCGGGGTGGTCGCCCAGTTCGTCGCCGAGGCGAATCGGATCGGCGCCGAGATCGACGCGACGATCACCGAGATCAACAACGAGCTGCAGAGCTAGCGGCTGGGCTAGGTTCGCCGCAGGCGTGCCGGCAGCGAAGCCAGCCGGGCCAGCGCGCGCTCGGCGCGGGAGCCGCGCGCGGGCAGGACTCCCAGGTCGCGCATGATCTGGGCGCCGTCGTAGTAGCTCACCAGGTGGATGATTCGACCCTCGGCGTCCAGCGTCGCGAGATCCACCCCCGAGCTCTCGACCACCCTGCCGGTGGGCGCCAGGCCGTTGATCTCACCGCGGTGGGTCATCCGCGAGCGCCACTCGCCGGCCGAGAAGTCCTCGCCGTGGGCCGTACGGACCAGCTCGAAGTGAAGGTCCGGAAAGGCGGCGTGGACGCGGGCCGCGTGGGCGCGGATCCCGGCCGGCCCGCGCGCGACCTCGCCGGCGCCGCGGTCGTCATAGACGGCCCCCTCGGCGAAAAAGGACGCGATGCGGTCGGGGTCGCGCGCGTTCCAGGCGTCCAGATAGTCGCGCTGAAGCGCCTCGCGATCGGTGGCCGCGGCGATTCCCATCAGGCCTTCGCCTTGGACTTCTTCGCGTTCGGCTTCGGCGGCAACGACAGGGCATAGGCAGCGCCGGCTTCGACCCAGCCTGCGAGGCGCCCGTCGTCCGCCGTGATCTCCGGGGAGACGTAGACCGCCGTCTTCATCGGGCGCCCCGTGAAGTCCATCGGCCTCACCCCCTCCTCATCGAGTGCCTTCGGCCCCTCCTCGGCCCCGAGCCGGACCATCAGGTCCTCGCCGATCACCCCGCAGCACATGTTGCCGGCGAGCATGAACGCGATGCCGCCGAACATCTTCCGTTCGCTGAGCTCGCTATGTGGCGCCAGCACATCGCGAATCCGGTCGGCGAGCGCCTCGTCATAGGCCATGCCGCCACGATAACGGCGATGAGGGCCGGTCATCTAGGCTGGGCCGCGTGTCACAGGGGACGACGCCGCGGGACGCGCTCACGCTGCTGGACTGGAAGCGCCGGGTGCTGGAGCTGTACGAGGGAATCCGCGCCGACGATGACCCCGAGCGCGCCTGGGGGCGCTGGCGCGAGACACGCGACGAGCTCTTCCGCACCCACCCCCAGTCGCCGCTGCCCGCCGCCGACCGGGAGGACTTCGAAGGCCTCGACTACTACGACTACGACCCGGCGGTCAGGGTGCTGGCCGAGGTCAAGGCCGCGGAACCGAAGCGGTACGAGATCGGAACGTCAGGCGACGGCGCCTACGCCTTCACCCGCTTCGGCGAGGCCGCCTTCGAGCTGGGGGGCGAGTCGCTGTCGCTGGAGCTCTACTGGCTGGAGGGGTACGGCGGCGGCGTCTTCCTGCCGGTCGCCGACGCGACCAGCGGCAAGGAGACCTACGGCGCCGGCCGCTACGTGCTGGACACGGTCAAGGGCGCCGACCTGGGAACCCAGGACCGGCGCCTGGTCCTGGACTTCAACTTCGCCTACAACCCTTCGTGCTCGTATGACCCGGCCTGGGTCTGCCCGCTGGCTACGCCTTCGAACCGGCTGCGGATTCCGATTCGGGCGGGGGAGCGGCACCCTTCTCCGCCCCCGGCTTCGTAGGGATGACGACGCGGGCGTCCCCGCTCTCGTCCGCATCAGCCTCGTCGAGCCTCCTCTTGGCCTCGCTCCGCCTGCCCTCGAGGAATTTGGCGGCCAGCCGGCTCAGCGGCCTGAACGGGAGCACGATGCCGGCGAGGCTGCCCGCGTATTCGATGTGCCCGAGCTTGTCGAGCAGGTCGCTGGCCTCCCGCCGCTCGCGCTTGGTCAGGTTCGTGGCTGGCCGGCCCTGGGACTTCTTCGCCAGCTGCAGCAGCCGCGAGCGCTCCTGCGGCTCGAGGCGGACCCAGTGCCTGCGGGTGGTCCAGAGGACGTCGGCCAACATCACCACCCAGAGGCGCTTTGCGAGCCAGCGGCTGCGCACCGCGAGCTTGCGGCCGGAGCCGCCCAGCTTTCTGAGGATCCACTTGATTGCACCCATGATCGAGAGCGGACGACGGGACTTGAACCCGCTACCTCGAGCTTGGGAAGCTCGCGCTCTACCAGGTGAGCTACGTCCGCTGGAAGCAGACATTCTAGGTCTGCCCATGAACCCAGCGCTCTAGCCTTGTGCCCGGATGGGGGCCAGAACATTCATCGCCTTCTTGCTGGTGCTCGCCGTGCTCGGCCTGCTCGGCTACGGGCTGTTGAGCAAGGGCGAGGAGGCCCTGGCCGTGGGCGACGACGCCCCCGACAAGGAGCTGAGCACGCTCGACGGATCGCGGACCGGCAGCCTCGCCGACTACAGGGGCAAATGGGTGCTGGTCAACTTCTGGGCCTCGTGGTGCGAGCCCTGCCGCAGCGAGGCACCGGCGCTGGAGGCCTTCCACCGCAGCCACCCCCAGCGCTTCACCGTGCTCGGCATCAACCTCGACGACAACACCGATGACGCGGGCGCCTTCGTCGAGGAGTACGGGCTCAGCTATCCGCAGCTCCGCGATGGCGACGGGCGCGAGCGCCGCGACGCCTACGGCATGACCGGCTTCCCGGAATCGTTCCTGGTCGATCCCGAGGGGCGGATCGCGCTGATCCGGCGCGGCCCGGTGGACGAGGCCTACCTGGCCGAGCAGGTCGAGACGCGGCTCCGGGAGGCGGGGCTCAGGTGAGGCTGGTGGTGAGCATCGTGGCGCTGGCGCTGCTGGTGCCCGCAGCGGCGGGGGCGCAACAGGCCTCGCTGCCGGACATCGAGGATGAGGTGATGTGCCCGATCTGCGGCACCACGCTGGAGCTCTCCGACTCGCCCCAGGCCGAGCGCGAGCGCGAGCTGATTCGCGGGCTGATCGCGGAGGGCCAGAGCAAAGATGAGATCAAGGACGCGCTGGTCGCCGAGTACGGCGAGGACGTCCTGGCCGTGCCGGACTCAGACGGCTTCGACCTGACCGCGTGGGTGGTGCCCGCGCTGGGGATCGCGCTTGCCGCTGGGGCCGTGGGGCTGGCGATCGCCCGCCTGGGGCGGCGGCGCGAGGACGGGGGCGGCTCCGGGCTCGGAGCCGAGGACGACGCGCGGCTGGACCGCGACATGTCCTCCTACGACCTCTAGCGCGAGACGTCGCGCAGGGCTCGCAGCAAGACCACGGCAACCGCACCCACGACGGCGCCGGCGAGCGAGCCCGCCACGTCGGCCAGCGTGTCGTAATAGGCGTTGGGATCGTCGTCGTCTTTCATCGGGTACTCGGCCAGCTCAACGACGGCCTCGACGGTCATCGTGACTCCAATCGCGATGATCAAGACGACCAGAGGCTTCTCGATGGCCAGTCGAGGCGCGAGCAGGGCGACCGCACCCGCAAGCAGGGCTCCGCTCAAGAAGTGCTTCGGGCTCCCGAACCAGTCAGGACCCACGACTACATGCTCTCCGGGGCGCTGATTCCCAGCAGCCCCAGCGTGCGCGCGATCGTGCGCTTCGCGAGCAGACAGGTCGCCAGCCGCGAGTCCTCGACGCCCTCCCCCTCGGCGCCGATCACCTGGCAGTCGCGGTAGAAAGCGTGGAAGTCGGCCGCGGTCGCCATCGCGAAGGCGCAGAGCCTGTGGGGGGCGCGCCGGACGGCCGTCTCGCTGACCTCGTCCGGCAGCTCGCAGAGCCGCTTGATCAGGGCGCGCTCGGAGGGCTCGACCGGGCCCGCCACCGCGCTCAGATCCGCCGCCTGGGCCCGCGCCTCGGCCCCCTCCCCCGCCTTGCGCAGGATGCTCGCGATCCGGGCGTGGGCGTACTGGACGTAATAGACGGGGTTCTCGTTCGAGGTCCGCCGGGCCAGCTCCAGGTCCAGGTCCACGGTCGTGTCGTGGCTGCGCTGCAGCATGAAGAAGCGGGTCGCGTCGGCGCCGATGTCGTCGATCAGCTCGTCGAGCGTCACGAACTCACCCTTGCGCTTCGACATCTGCGCGCGCTCGCCGCCCTCGACGACGTGGACGAGCTGCATGATCGAGAACTCGAGCTTGCCGGGGTCCAGCCCAAGCGCGGCCAGCCCGGCGCGCAGCCGCTCCATGTATCCGTGATGGTCGGCCCCCAGCACGTCCAGCAGCCGCCCACCCGAGCGCTCGAGCTTCTGGCGGTGGTAGGCGATGTCCGCGAGGTAGTAGGTGGACTCGCCATCGGAGCGGATCAGGACGCGGTCCTTGTCGTCCCCGAGCTCGGTGGTGCGGAGCCAGGTCGCGCCCTCGCTCTCATACACGTGGCCCCGCTCGCGGAGGTCGGCCAGCACCTTTTCAACCGCCCCCGACTCGTACAGCTCGCGCTCCGAGGACCAGGTGTCGAACTCGACGCCGTAGCGCCGCAACGTCTCCTCGATCTGGCCGCGCATCAGCTCTGCGCCGCGGCGGCCGAGCTGTTCGACGTCCTCGGGGCCCAGGCCCTCGCCGCGGAGCCGCTCGGCGAGCTCCCCGACGTAGGCGCCCTCGTATCCGTCCTCGGGGACCGGGTCCCCGCTCATGCGGGCTGCGATCGACGCCACGAAGCGCTCGATCTGGCCGCCGGTGTCGTTGACGTAGTACTCGCGCTTCACCGGGTGCCCGGCGAACTCGAGCGCGCGGCCGACCGAGTCGCCGTAGGCCGCGTGCCGGCCTCCCGGCCGCGGTCAGCGGGCCGGTCGGGTTGGCCGAAACGAACTCGATCAGCACGCCCTCAGGCTCGGCCGGGGCCGCCGGCCGGCCCAGCTCCTCGCCGGCGGCGATCAGCTCTGAGGCCGCCCGCCGATACCAGGCGTCGGTGAGGAAGAGGTTCAGGAACCCGGGGCCGGCGACCTCGACCTTCTCCAGGTCGGCGCCGAGGCTGTCCCGCAGCCCGTCGGCGAGCTTCTCGGCGATCTCCCGCGGCTGCTCGCCCAGGACGGGCGCCAGCAGCATCGCCGCGTTGGTGGAGAAGTCGCCGAAGTCGGCCTTGGGCGGGCGCTCCAGCGTCGGCACCGAGCCTCCCGGCTCGGCGCCGTCGCGAAGGCCCGCCGCCGCGTCCTCGACCGCCGCCCTCAGCGCTGTGACCGGATCGCTCACCGGCAAGAGGGTATTGCGGTCGTCAGTGGTGATACGGCTCGCCCGCCAGGATCTTGGTCGCCCGGAAGAGCTGCTCCAGGAGCACGACCCGAGCGAGTTGGTGGGCCAGGGTTTGCGGCCCCAGCGAGACGCGCTCGTCGGCGAGGTCCAGGGCGTCGGGCGGCAGGCCGCGGGCGCCGCCGATCATGAAGGCGACGTCGCGGGCGTCGAGGCGCCTCTCCTGCAGCCAGTTCGCCCAGGCCCGCGAGCTGAGCGACTTGCCGCCGCGGTCAAGCGCGACGACGTGGGCGCGCTTCGGGATGCGGCCCTCGATGTTGGCCTCGTCGCGGACCTCGATCACCTCGACAGGCTGCTGGCGGCTCAGCAGCTTGCGGTAGTGCGCGTCGGGCTCCAGGAAGGGCGCCTTTGCCTTCCCGACCGTGATCAGGTGGACCTTCAAGGCCGCTGCCCTGCTCCCAGGCCTCGGCCGCCCCGATCCGCTCCAGCGCCGTCGGGTGGGTTCCCAGCAGGAAGCTGACGGCGTCGGGAGGGTCCGGATCGCTGAGGTTGGTCCTGGCCAGCCGCTGCTGCAGCCCGATCAGCGCAGCGGGGTCGTCGGTCAGCTCCAGCGCGAAGGTGTCGGCCCTGGCCTCGACCGCCCGCGAAAGCTGGTTGCCGACCACGCCGATCGCGAACGAGGTCACCGCCAGAGCCACCGCCAGCGCCGGCAGCGAGGCCGGCTGCCCCGGCTCGGCGCCCGAGCGGCGCCCGAGGGCCTGCGAGAACCGCGAGGCGAACAACAGCCCGAGCGGCGCCGAGATCGCCACGAACAGCAGGCCGCGCGGGATATCGCGGCCGTGCACGTGGCCCAGCTCGTGGGCGACGACCGAGCGGCGCTCGCCGCGGTCCGCCTCGTCCAGCAGCGTGTCGTAGAGGACCACCCGCTTGGTCGGCCCGAGGCCGCCGACGTAGGCGTTCAGTGCCGTGCTGCGACGGCTGGCGTCGACGCTGTAGACCTCGCCGATTTCGACGTCCGCCTTCTCCCCCAGTTCGAGCACGTCCGATCGCGCCTGGCCCGGCGGCAGCTTCTCGAAGTCGTTGAAGGCAGGGGCCAGCACCACGGGCGCGAGCCAGGTGAAGGCCGCGGCGAGAGCGACCAGCGCGGCGCTGCCCGGGATCCACCAGCGGTCGGGCGAGCGCCGGATCAGCGCCAGCAGCCCGCTGCCGACGCCGGCGGCGATCGCGGCGCTGATCCCGTTCGCCTTTGCCCAGTCCCCCAGCCAGGCGCCCAGGTCCTGCGTCGAGAGGCCCACGTCGACGGCGCGCTCGTGCGCGGCGACGTCGAAGGGCAGCGAGACGACCGAAAGCGCCCCGACCAGCCCCGCGGCGGCCGCGGCGCCGCCCAGCACGGGGCGCTCGCCGGCGCGCTCGAGAGCGCTGCGGGCCGGGGCCGGCCGGCCTGTGATCAACAGCACCAGCAGCGCGCCCTGGGCGGCGACGCCTCCGACGTAGAGCAGCCGCTGGCCGGAGCGGTAGTCCTCGGCCCGCTCGACCTCGGCGGGCTCGAAATAGGCGTTCTCGTCGACCTCGTCCGGCTCGACCACGTCGCGAGGGCGCAGGGCCCAGGCCGCCGCCTCGGCCACGACCACCGCGGCCACGGCCGTGGCGCCGAGCCGCACCCACCGGGGCGTCCCGCCGCCGGCCCCTTTGAGAACGCTCGGCGTGGGCATCTGTCCCTACGATAGACGGCCCCTCGCAGCGCTCCCGAGACCCCCTCTCGCCCATGCAGATCGCGGTCCTGACCGACATCCACAGCAACCTGCCCGCGCTCGAAGCCGTGCTCGAGGCGATCGAGCAGGCGGGGCTGGAGCGCCGCTGGTGCCTGGGCGACGTGGTCGGCTATGGCGCCCAACCCGACGATTGCGCCGCGCTCACGGCCGAGCACTGCGAGCTGAGCCTGGTCGGCAACCACGACCTGGCCGTGACGGGCGAGATCGACACCGAGGTCTTCTCGGCCTCGGCCGCGGCCGCCGTCGAGTGGACCAGGGAGAACTGCGCCGAGACCACGATGGATTTCCTCAAGGGCCTTGAGCCGAAGGCGACCGACAAGGAGGTCGGCCTTTACCACGCCTCACCGCGCGACCCGGTCTGGGAGTACGTGCTGGCCGTGGACCAGGCTCGGGAGTGCATGGAGGAGCAGTCCGGGCGCGTCAGCCTGATCGGCCATTCCCACGTCGCGCTCTACTTCTCCGATTCCGGCGACGACGGCGACGGGGGCCAGGCCCCCGAGGGCCACGAGATCGACCTCAGCGAGGGCCGCTGGCTGCTCAACCCCGGCAGCGTCGGGCAGCCCCGCGACGGGGACCCCCGCGCCGCCTGGCTGCACCTCGACACAGAGCAGTGGAAGGCCACCTACCACCGCGTCGAGTACGACATCGGCCGCGCGGCCGACGCGATTCGCGAGGCCGGGCTTCCGGACCTGCTCGCCGACCGCCTCTCGGTGGGCCAGTAGCGGTGCGCGGGCCTGCCCGGGACAACTTGGGACCGTTGGCTAGCATCGCCGCGATGCCGGGACTGAAGCCGATCCTGCTCTCGCTTTGCCTTTTCGCCTCCGCGGGGCTCGCCGCCGGCTGCGGCGGCGACGACGAGCCCGAGCCCTCGATCCCGCTCGAGAACGCGACCACGCTCGTCTCAACGCTGGAGGAGATCCAGGCGAACGTGGACAACGGCAGCTGCCTGATCGCCGCCGACAAGGTCCAGGAGTTCCAGGAGGAGCTCAGCGCGCTGCCGTCCGACGTGAACGCGGACGTGGTCGACGCCCTCCAGAGCGGCGCGCTCAACCTGGGCGACCTGGTCGAGGAGGACTGCGAGCGGCCCGAGGAGACGACCACGGAGGAGACGACGACCGAGGAGACCACCACCGAGGAGACGACCACGGAGGAGACGACGACCGAGGAGGAGCCGACCACGACCCACACAACCGACCACGCCGACGACCGGCGGTGGCGGCGGCGTCGGCCCACCGGGGAGCGACGGCCTGTGAGCCCGCGCGGCCCCAGGGGCGAGCTGATCAGCGACCGCTACCGGATCGAGGACCGGCTCGGATCGGGCGGCATGTCGAGCGTGTTCCGCGCACAGGACACGATCCTCGAGCGCACCGTCGCGGTCAAGATCTTGGCCGAGCACCTCTCCGACGACGAGCGCTTCGTCGCCCGCTTCAGGCGCGAGGCGCTGGCCGTGGCCAAGCTCGTCCACCCCAACATCGTCCAGGTCTATGACACGGGCAACGACGGCGGCCAGTACTACATCGTGATGGAGTACGTGAAGGGCAAGTCCGGCGCCCAGTTGCTGCAGGCGGAGGGCGCGCTGGACCCCGAGACCTCGGTCGAGATCGGCGTGCAGGCGTGCGCGGGGCTCGACTACGCGCACCGGCACGGGATCATCCACCGCGACGTCAAGCCGGGCAACCTGATGATCATCGGCGGCCCGGCCGAGCGCGGCGGCGACATGACCGTGAAGCTGGCGGACTTCGGCATCGCCCGCGCCAGCGAGCAAACACGAATAACCCAGGTCGGCTCGGTCGTGGGGACCGCGGCCTACCTGGCGCCCGAGCAGGCGCGGGGCGACGAGGCCACCCCGGCCTCCGACGTCTACTCCCTGGGCGTCGTGCTCTACCAGTTCCTGACCGGCCGCCTGCCCTACGAGGGCGCGTCGCTGGCCGAGCTGGCGGTGCGCCAGCAGTCCGAGCAACCGCTGCACCCCTCCTCCTACAGCGACTCTGTCCCCCAGAGCGTCGGCGACGCCGTGCTCGTCGCGCTCGACGCCGATCCGGCCCACCGCTTCGCCGCCGCCGGCGAGCTGGCCGACGCGCTGCGCCGCGGCCTGGGCGGCGAGTCCCCCGCGCAGACAGGCGCCACCCGCGTGCTGCCCAGCGACGACCCGACCGCGGCGACGCGCCACATGCCCCGCACCCAGACCAGTCGCCCGACCCGACGCCAGCCGCGCCCGCCGGCCCGCCAGCAGCCTCCCCCCGAGAAGCCGCGCTCGCGCAACCTCGCCCGAAACGCGCTGATGCTGATCGCGCTGCTGTTGCTCGCTGCCGTCGTCGCCGGCGCCGTGGTGCTGACGACCACCAGCTCCTCGGACCGCGTCAACCTCGAGGACGTGGTCAAGGACAACATCAACGACCAGGTCGACGAGCTCCGCAACGTGATCGAGGACAACACGACGAACTAGTCGGACGGTCGTGATTCGGGCGCGTCCCACGGGGGCGCGCCGGCCAGGACCCGATCCGAATATGAGGCGTAGGCGCCTTCCCTGATTGCTTTTCGGGCGCCGGCGGTCAGGCGCTCCATGTAGGTCAGGTTGTGGAGCGTCAGCAGGCGCGCTCCGGTCAGCTCGTTGTTCCTCGCCAGGTAGTGGAGGTAGGCGCGGCTGTGGCGCCGGCAGGCCTCGCACGGGCAGCCCTCGACGATCGGGCCCTCGTCGTCGGCGAAGCGCCCCTTGGCAAGATCCAGGCGGAACCTGCCCTCCGGCTCCGGCGCCAGCGCCACCCCGTGCCGCGCCAGCCGCGTAGGGACCGCGCAGTCGAAGACGTCGATCCCGAGAGCGATCCCGTGGAGCAGGTCATCGACCTCGCCGATCCCCAGCAGGTGGACGGGGGACTCCGGCGGCAGCAGCGGCGCCGTGAACCCGAGCACGCCCCGCATCTCCTCCTTCTCCTTGCCCAGGGTCCCCCCGATCGCCACTCCGTCCACCCCGGCCGCGCTCACCGCAGCGGCCGACTCGCGCCGCAGGTCCTCGTGGACGCCTCCCTGGACGATCCCGAACACCGCCTGGCGCTCGGGGCCCTCGCGCTGGTGCCAGTCGAGGCAGCGGTCGAGCCAGCGGTGGGTGCGCTCCATCGAGCGCGCCGTGTAGTCGCGGTCGGCGTGGTAGGGGGTGCACTCGTCGAAGGCGAGCGCGATGTCCGAGCCCAGCTTCGCCTGGATCGCCATCGACTCCTCGGGGCCGATGAAGCGGTCGGAGCCGTCGAGCAGCGACTGGAAGGCGACCCCGCGCTCGGAGATCTCCACCTTGGCGCTGCCGGCCGCCTCTCCCCGGCGCCCCTTGATCTCGTCCGCGACGCCGCCGTGCGCGAGCGAGAAGACCTGGAACCCACCGGAGTCGGTGATGATCGCCCGCTCCCAGCCCATGAAGCCGTGCAGGCCGCCGAGGGCGGCGATCCGCTCCTCACCCGGCGCCAGGTGCAGGTGGAAGGTGTTGCCCAGACCAGCTCGTAGCCCAGCCCGGCGACCTCCGCGCTGGACAGCGAGCGCACCGTCGCCTTGGTCGCCAGCGGGATGAAGGCCGGGGTATGGATCTCGCCGTGCCCGGTGCGAATCAGGCCCGTGCGGGCGGAGCCGTCGCGAGCCTCGATCTCGAAGCCCAGCCTGGCGGAGTCGCGGCGCACGCCCAGCTCCGGCTCAGGAGCCGGCCAGCAGCGACTTGCCAGTCATCGCCTCGGGTTGCTGGATCTCCAGCAGCTCCAGCACCGTCGGAGCGATGTCGGCGAGGATGCCGCCGTCGCGAAGCCCCGCGCTCCGAACCGTCACGATCGCCGGCACCGGGTTGGTCGAGTGAGCGGTGTTGGGCGAGCCGTCGGGCTCCAGCATCTGCTCGGCGTTGCCGTGGTCGGCGGTGACGATGCAGGCGCCGCCGCCCTCGTGCACCGCCGCGACGACCTGGGCGAGGTCGCGGTCGACCTCCTCGACCGCCGCCACCGCGGCGGGGATGGAACGCCGGTGTGGCCGACCATGTCGGGGTTGGCGAAGTTGATGATCCCGAAGCGGTAGCCGTCCTCGGCCCAGTGTCCGGCGAACTCGGCGGCCGCGGCGGCCGCGCTCATCTGGGGCTTGTGGTCGTAGGTGGGCACGTCGCGCGGGGAATCGACCAGGTGGCGCTCCTCGCCGCTCCAAGGGCTGCTCTCGCCCGCCGTTGAAGAAGTAGGTGACGTGGGCGTACTTCTCGGTCTCGGCCACGTGCAGCTGCCTCTCGCCGCGCTCGGCGATCACCTCGGCCAGCGTCGTCTCGGGCTCCTGCGGCGGGAAGGCGACCGGGTAGGGCCAGCCATGCCGGTACCGGGTCATCGTCGTCACGTCGAGCGCGGGCCCGCCGCCGCGGTCGAATTCCTCGAAGTCCGGCTCGCCCAGCGCCATCGTCAGCTGGCGGGCCCTGTCCGGCCGGAAGTTGACGAAGACGACGGGCTCGTCGGCGGCGATGCCGTCGTAGTCGCCGATCACGGTGGGCTCGATGAACTCGTCGGTCTCGCCCCGCTCGTAAGCCTGCCGGACCGCCGACACGGCGTCATCGGCCCGCGGGGCGCGGGCGTGCACGATCGCGTCGTAGGCGCGCTTGGTGCGATCCCAGCGGCTGTCGCGGTCCATGCCCCAGTAGCGCCCACCGACGGTGCCGATGCGGCCGGCGTGGCGAAGCCAGCGCTGGGCCTCCTCCACGTACCCGGCTCCCGACTTGGGAAGCGTGTCGCGGCCGTCGGTGAAGGCGTGCAGGACCAGGTCGGGCACCCCCTCTGCCGCGGCCAGCTCGATCATCGCCTCGATGTGCTCCCAGCCCGAGTGGACGCCGCCGTCGGAGACGAGCGCGATCGCGTGCAGGCGGCCGGACTCCAGCGCCGGCGCGCAGGCGGCCTTCAGCGCCTCGTTCTCGAAGAACGACCCGTCCGCGATCGCCTCGTCGATACGCGCCAGGTCCTGCTTCACGATCGCACCGGCCCCCAGGTTCAGGTGTCCGACCTCGGAGTTCCCCATCTGCCCGGGCGGCAGGCCGACGTCCAGGCCCGAGGTCGAGAGCGTCGTATGCGGATAGCTCTCCCAGAGGGTGTCGAAGATCGGGGTCGCGGCCTGGCTGACGGCATTGCCCGGGCCGTCTGGCGCCAGGCCCCAGCCGTCGAGCACGATCACCGCCACCGAGGGAACGGGCAAGCGCTCGGGCCCGGCGGGGAGCCCCTCGCTCATGTCGCCGCTTCGACTATCGCCGCGAAGTCATCGGGGTCGAGGCTGGCGCCGCCGACCAGCGCCCCGTCCACGTCCGGCTGGCCGATCAGCTCGGCCGCGTTGTCCGGTTTGACCGAGCCGCCGTAGAGGATGCGCACGCCCTCGGCCGCGTCGGCGTCGCGCGCCGCAACCCGCTCGCGGATCAGCGCGATCGCCTCCTGGGCCTGCTCGGTGGTCGCCGTCCGCCCCGTGCCGATCGCCCAGATCGGCTCGTAGGCGATCACGACCTCGGCCAGGCGCCCGCCCTCAACCTCGGCCAGGTCTGCCTCGATCTGGCGTGTGAGCACCTCGGCCGTCTCGTCTGCGTCGCGCTGGGCTTCGCTCTCGCCGACGCAGAGGATCGGCTCCAGCCCGGCGGCGAGCGCCGCCGGCACCTTCCTCGCCAGGGCCTCGTCGGTTTCGCCGAAGAGCTGGCGCCGCTCGGAGTGGCCCAGGATCACGCCCTGGACACCGAGCTCCAGCAGCATGGGCGCCGAGACCTCACCGGTGAAGGCGCCGCTCTGCTCCTCGTGCATGTTCTGGGCGGCGACCCGCACGGAGCCGCCGGCGCAGGCCTCGACCGCCGCCCGCAGGGCGGTGTACGGCGGGCAGATCACGACCTCCGGCCCCGCCCCGGGCAGGCGCGGCAACAAGGCGTTGAGGAAGGCCTCGGCCTCCTCCGCCGTCTTGTTCATCTTCCAGTTCGCAGCCAGGATCGGCGTACGGTCAGCCATTCGCCACCTCGCTCGCGTCGAGCAGCGCCTCCACCCCGGGAAGCTCAGCTCCCTCGAGGAACTCAAGCGAGGCGCCGCCTCCGGTCGAGAGCCAGTCCACGTCGTCGTCGAGGCCGAACTGGACCATGGCGGCGGCCGAGTCGCCGCCACCGACCACGCTGTGAGCGGAGGTCGAGGCCACCGCCTCGGCGACGACCCGCGTGCCCGCTGCGAACGGCCCCAGCTCGAAAGCCCCCATCGGGCCGTTCCACAGCACGGTGCCGGCGTCCGCGATCAGCTTCGAGTACTTGGCCGCCGTGTTGGCGCCGATGTCAAGGCCCATCCAGCCCTCCGGGACGTCCACGCCGTTCAGCTCCATCACCTCGGTCCCGGCGCTGAACTCGCGGCCCAGCACCAGGTCCTCGGGCAGGTGCAGTCTCGCCTTGGCCTTCTCCGCACGCGGCAGCAGGTCGCGGGCCGCCTCGACGCTGTCGTCGTCCAGCAGCGACTCGCCGGTGTCGCGCCCCTCGGCCTTGAAGAAGCTGAAGCACATCGCGCCGCCGATCAGGATCTCGTCGGCGGCGTCGAGGAACTTTTCGATCACGCCGATCTTGTCGGTGACCTTGGCTCCTCCGAGCACCACGACCAGCGGCGGCTCCGGGTCGTCGCGGACCTTGCCCAGCTCCTGCAGCTCGCGCTCCAGCAGCAGCCCCGCGTGGCCCGGCAGGTGCTGAGCGACGCCGTGGGTCGTGGCGTGGGCGCGGTGCGCGGCTCCGAAGGCGTCGTTGACGTAGAGCTCGCCGAGCGCCGCCAGCTGCTTGGCCAGCTCAGGGTCGTTCTCGGTCTCGCCGGGCTCGAAGCGGCTGTTCTCCAGCACCAGCACCTCGCCCGGCTCCAGGGCCTCGGCCAGCGACTCGACCTCGTCCCCGACGACCGCGGGGGCCTGCGTCACCTCAGCCTCGAGCAGCTCGCCGAGGCGCTCCGAGACCGGCTTCATGGACAAACTCGGGTCCACCTGCTTCGGGCGGCCCAGGTGCGAGGCGAGCACGATCGACGCCCCCCGCTCGCGCAGCAGCTCGATCGTCGGCAGCGAAGCCCTGATGCGGGTGTCGTCGGCTACGGCCCCGTCCTCGAGCGGCACGTTCAGGTCAGCCCGCAGCAGCACGCGCTTGCCCTCGACATCCGCGTCCCGGACGCTCGCCTTGGCCAATATCAGCGGCTAGGCGCCGACGGCCGCCGGCTGCAGGACCTTCTCGGCGAGCTCCACGCAGCGGTTGGAGTAGCCCCATTCGTTGTCGTACCAGGAGAAGACCTTGACCATGTTCCCCTCCAGCACGATCGTCTGCTCGGAGTCGAAGATCGAGGAGTGTGGGTCCCCGACGATGTCGGTGGAGACGATCGGGTCCTCGGTGTATTTGAGGATCCCATTGAGGTCACCGTCGGCGGCGCCCCTGATCGCCGAGTTGACCTCGTCGACGCTGGTCTCCTTCGAGGCCTGGAAGGTCAGGTCCACCAGCGATCCCGTGATCACCGGGGCGCGGATGGCCATGCCGTTGAGCCGGCCGTTCAGCTCCGGCAGCACCAAGCCGACGGCCTTCGCGGCGCCGGTCGAGGTCGGGATCAGGTTGACCGCCGCGGCGCGGGCGCGGCGCGGGTCCTTGTGCGGCATGTCCTGGAGGCGCTGGTCGGCCGTATAGGCGTGGATCGTCGTCATCAGGCCGTGGTCGATGCCGATCGACTCGTGCAGGACCTTGGCGACAGGCGCCAGGCAGTTGGTGGTGCAGGAGGCGTTGGAGATGATGTTGTGCGACTCAGGGTCGTAGTCGTCGAAGTTGACGCCGAGGGCGACCGTGATGTCCGGCTCCGTCGCCGGCGCGGAGATGATCACCTTCTTGGCGCCCGCGTCGAGGTGCTTGCTGGCGTCCTCGCGCTTGGTGAACAGCCCTGTGGACTCGATCACGACGTCGGCGCCGACGTCGCTCCACGGCAGCTTCGCGGGGTCCTTCTCGGAGAAGACCTTGAGCTCGTCGCCGTCGACGACCAGCCCGTTCTTGCCGACCTCGACCTCGCCCTTGTAGGGGCCGAGGACGGAGTCGTACCTGAGCAGGTGGGCGAGCATCTCGTTGTCGACCAGGTCGTTGACCCCGACGAAGTCGATCTCGGCGCCCGACGCCTTCGCGGCGCGGAACAGGTTGCGGCCGATGCGCCCGAAGCCGTTGATGCCGACCTTCACTGCCATTGCCGTCTTCCTCCTTGCTGTGGGACCGGTGGCGTGACTCTCAGGCTAGTAGACCACGCGGGCTGGCCTACTCCGGTGCGGAGATGACCTCGACCACGTAGCCGTCGGGGTCGCGCAGGCGCGCGGCGTAGTTGCCCGATCCCTGTGCGGGAGGGCTGCCGGGCTCGGCCACGGCCTCGCCGCCGTTGGCCATGCCTGACTCGAAAGAGGCCCTTACGGCGGGGATGCTCTTGGCGGGGAAGGACACTGTGCCGAAGCCCGGCTGCTGCGTGTCCTCCTTGCTGATGAACAGCGCCGGCTTGTTCATCCCCCAGGAGATCGAGCCGGCGTTCTCCTGCTGCCGGCGCCAGCCGAGCGGCGCCAGGATCGCGTCATAGAAGCTGCCGCTGCGCTCCAGGTCGGAGACGTTGAGGGTGACGTAGTGGATCATCATTTTGTGGGAGCCTACCGACGCGCCGCGCTCATGAACGGCGCGGTTCCCAGCGGAAGGCGAACAGCGCCACCAACAGGCCCGCGATTCCCCACCCGGCGACGACGGCGAGGTCGCCCCACTCGAACCCCGCTCCGACCGTGTTCGGGTCCCAGGCGGTGAAGAAGGCCTCGAAGAAGTGGCGGATCGGGAACAGATCGGCGAAGTCGAGCACCCCCTGGGGGATCTCGCTGTCGGGGATGAAGATGCCGGAGATGAAGTACAGCGGCAGCACGACCGCGTTGGAGATCGGCGGCGCCGCGTCCTCGGAGGGGATTGCCGCGGTCAGCGCGAAGCCGAGACAGCAGAAGGTGAACGCCCCGACGGCCAGCGTGACCAGCACCGCGGGGAGCCTCGAGTCCGGGATCGAGACGTCGTAGACGAGCCGGCCGATCACGGACACCAGGACCACCATCAGCACCGACACGACCAGAGAGTTGCCCACCCGGCCCGCGACGAAGGTCCCGGGCGGCAGCGGCGTCCCCCGCACCCGCTTCAGCAGCCCGCGCTCGCGATCGCGGGTGAGGTTGATCGCGAGGCTCTGCATCGTCGCCGAGATCACGGCCAGCGCCACGATCGCCGGGACGTAATAGGTGGTCGTCTTCACGCCCCGCTCCTCGATCTCGTCGTTGCCGAAGATCGTCGCGAAGATGAAGAGGAAGATCAGCGGCAGCAGCACGGTGAAGAAGACGGACGCCGGGTTGCGCCAGAACACCTTCTGGTCGAAGCGGAACTGGTGCACGGCCAGGCGCGCCGCGGTCATTCGCCCTCGCCTCCCCCGCCCGCTGCGCCGTCCCCGTCGATCAACTCCAGGTAGACGTCCTCGAGGCTCGCGCGTCGCACCTCAAGACCCGGCAGGCCCGTGTCGCGCGCCTCGGCCCAGGCGGTCAGCTCCCGCAGCACCGGGACCGGGTCCTCCGCCTGGATCGAGACCTCGGAGCCCTCGAACCGCGCGCCGTCGCGAGCGGCCGCGGGAAGCTCCTCGCCTGCGACGCCGGGCGGCAGGCGGAAGCTGATCCGCGTCGCCCGCTCGTCGCGGTCGCCGAGCTGGTCCGGCGGGCCCTCGGCGACGATCCGCCCCGCGGCCAGGATCGCGACCCGGTCGGCCAGCGCCTGCGCCTCGTCCATGTAGTGCGTCGTCAGGAACACCGTCTTGCCGAGGTCGCGGAGGCCGCCGATCATCTCCCAGGCCCTGCGCCGCGCGGTCGGGTCGAATCCGGTCGTCGGCTCATCGAGGAAGAGCAGCTCGGGGTCCCCGACCAGGGCCATGGCGACGTCGAGGCGGCGCTGCTGGCCGCCCGAAAGCGTCGAGGTGCGGGCATCGGCCTTCTCGGCCAGCCCGACCAGGGCGATCGTCTCCTCGACCCCGCGCGGCCGTGCGTAGTAGCCGGCGTACTGCTGCAGCAGCTCGCGTGGCGTCAACTCGGGCGTCAGGCGGCATTCCTGCAGCACGATCCCGACCCGCTGGCGCCAGGCGCGGGTCGCGGCGACCGGATCCAGGCCCAGCACCTCGACCGTGCCGGCGCTCCGCTCGCGATAGCCCTCGAGGATCTCGACCGTGGTCGTCTTGCCGGCCCCGTTGGGGCCGAGGAAGGCGAACACCTCCCCGGAGCTGACCTCGAGGTCGAGCCCCCGGACGGCCTCGAAGTCACCGTAGGACTTGCGCAGGCCCTGCGCGCTGATGACCGTCTCGGGCACGGCCCGCGAGTCTAGGGACGGGCGGCCGCCGACAAGGGGGTCGGCGGGGCGCTCACGAAGGACGAAAACCCCTCATTGAAGGCCGGCCCGGGCGGGGCCGAGGCTTCCCTGGCGCTTTTTGCCGCCCTGGGCCGCATAAAGCGCCATGGAACCGCCCGCACCCACGGAAATAGAGCCGCCTGGCGCTTTATCCGGCTCTGGGCGGCACAAGTCGCCAGGGACGCGGGAAGTGCGCTGCCCTTGGGGCCATGCCGCCTTCAATGCGGGTTTTCACGCTCGTGGGGTCGAGCCGCCCCTGGGACCGCCGCGACCGCCGCGCCCCTAGCCCGGGAACCGAGCGCCCTAATCCAGGTCGCGGTGGACGACGCGCAGCTTCACGTCGTCGCGCTCGCCGACCTCGCGGGCGATGCGGTCGGCGACGGTGATCGAGCGGTGGCGGCCGCCGGTGCAGCCGATCGCGATCGTCAGGTGCTGCTTGCCCTCGGCCACGTAGGCGGGCAGCAGGAACTCCAGCAGCGGCATCAGGCGGCCGTAGAACTCGCCGGCCTGGGTGCCGGACTCGACGTACTCGACCACCTTGGCGTCCTGGCCGGTCAGCGGCCGCAGGTCGTCGACGTAGTACGGGTTGGGCAGGAAGCGGACGTCGAGTGTGAGGTCTGCGTCGCGGGGCGGTCCGTTCTTGAACCCGAAGGTGAGCAGGGTGAGGGCAAGCTGGTTCTCCTCGCGCTCGCGGCCGATCAGCTCGGTGGCGATGCGGCGGCGCAGCGCCCCGCCCGTGAGGTCGGTGGTGTCGATGACGACGTCAGCGCGCTCGCGCAGCGGCGCCAGCAGCTCGCGCTCCTCGCGGATGCCATCGACGATGCGGCCGCTGCGCGCCAGCGGGTGTCGGCGCCTCGTCTCCTTGTAGCGGTGCAGCAGCGTCTCCTCGTCGGCCTCCAGGAAGAGGACCTTGACGTCGAGCCCGCTGGACCCCAGCTCATCCAGAACCGCCAGCAGGTCCTCGAAGTACTCGCCTCCCCGCACGTCGGAGACGACCGCGGCGCGCTCCACGCCGCTGCCCTCGAAGCTGAACAGCTCGCCCAGGGCGCCGATCATCCGCGGCGGCAGGTTGTCGACGCAGAAGTAGCCACCGTCCTCGAAGGCGGCTATCGCCTCGGACTTGCCCGCGCCGGAGTGGCCGGTGATCACCACCAGCTCGACCCGCTTGCCCCGGGACCCGTCGCCGTCCGGCGAGCCGTTCGGACCCGCCGCGGGATCGGCATCCGTCGCGGCAACCTTCCGCTTTCCCCGCTTCTCGGTGCTTGCTTTCGGCGACATCAGCCGGCTCTGTTCAGTTGCCGGTGGATTTCTCTAGCGAGCTTACCGGGCACCCCGGGCACCGCTTCCAGCTCCTCGCGGCTGGCGGCGACCAGGCGCTCCGGCGAGCCGAAATGCCGCAGCAGCGCGCGCTTTCGGGCCGGCCCGACCCCCCTGACCCCGTCCAGCACCGAGGCCGTCATCGCCTGGTCCCGCCTGCTGCGGTGGAACGTGATCGCGAAGCGGTGCGCCTCGTCGCGCACCCGTTGCAGCGTCCGCAGGGCGTCGGAGTCGCGCCCGAGCAGGATCGGGTCCGGGCGACCCGGCACGAAGATCTCCTCGATCCGCTTCGCGAGGCTGACGACCGCCACCCCCCGCTCCACCAATGGCTCCAGGGCGCCCATGCCCGCCGAGAGCTGGCCCTTGCCGCCGTCGATCACGATCAGGTCCGGCAGCGCGGCGAAGCTCGCGTCGCGGTTGGCGTCGTGCGGCGAGAGGTCAGCCTGCTCCATGTAGCGGCCCATGCGCCTCGTCAGGACCTCTCGCATCGCTGCAAAGTCGTCGGGCTTGCCGCCGTTCTCATCGCCGTCGCCGCGGATCTTGAACTTGCGGTAGTCGGACTTCTTCGGCGCTCCTCCCTCGAACACCACCATCGCGGCGACCGTATGCGACTCGCCGAGGTTGGAGATGTCATAGGCCTCGATGCGGACGGGCAGTCGCTCCAGCCCGAGCTCGCTCTGCAGCGCGTTGAGCGCCTCGGCCCGCTGCTGCCGGCGGTGTTCCCGCTGCAGCCTGTCCTGGGCCAGCGCCAGCTCGGCGTTGCGCTCGGCCAGCTCGCGCAGGCGGCGCAGGTCCCCACGCTCCGCGACGCGGACCTCGACCGAGGAATCGCGCTCGGAGCCGAGGGCCTCCGCCAGCACCTCGGTGCGGCCCTTGAGCTCGGGGCCGACCACCACGCGCGGCGGGATCGCGGGCGCCGCCGTGTAGTACTGGAGCAGGAAGCTCTCGGCGACCTCGGCCGGCGCGCGCTCGGCGCCGCCGGACAGATAGAAGCCCTGCCGCTCGGCCAGCACCCCGTCGCGGACCTGGAACACCTGGGCGTTTGCGTCGGTCCCCTCGACGGCTACCCCGATCAGGTCCGCGCTGCCCATCGAGCTGCCGGCGACCCGCTGGCGCTCCATCAGGCTGCTCACCGCGTTGAGCCGGTCGCGGAAGAGCGCCGCCCGCTCGAAGTCCTGCGCTTCCGCGGCCTCCGCCATCCTCGCCTCGAGGTCGTCGGTGACCTCCCGGTAGCGGCCCGAGAGGAAGTCGATGATGCGATCGATGTTGCCGCGGTACTCGTCCTGGTCGATGTAGCCGACGCAGGGCGCCTGGCAGCGCTTGATGTAGTAGTCCAGGCACGGCACCCCCGAGCGCCTGCCGGGCTCGGGCCCCTCGCAGGTGCGGTACTGGAACAGCTTGCCGAGCAGGTCGAGCGTCTCGCGCACCCGTTTGGCCGAGGAGAAGGGGCCGAAGTAGGCGCGGTTGGGGCGGTGGCGCTCGCGGGTGAAGTAGACGCGCGGGTACTCCTCATCGAGGCTGATCCCCACGTAGGGGTAGGACTTGTCGTCGCGCAGCCGGATGTTGAACCGCGGCCGGTAGCGCTTGATGAACGCCTGCTCGGCGAGCAGCGCCTCGGCCTCGTTCTGCGTGACCAGCGTCTCGATCGAGTCGATCCGGTCGAGCATGCCCGTGGTACCTCCGAGGCCGGCGCCCAGGCCGCCGCCCTTGCCCGAGAAGTGCGAGGCGACGCGCTTGCGGATCGAGTTCGCCTTGCCGACGTAGAGCGCCTCGCCCGAGCGGTCGCGGAACACGTAGACGCCCGGGGAGTCGGGCAGGTCGCGGCGCTGCTGGTCGAGCTTTGACTCGTCCTCGGGGCTCTTCTTGGCCATTTGAGTAAGGGTAGGCTCACGGCCCCCGAAGCCTGGAGGAGCACCATGACCGAGCGCAAGCCGCCCGAGCCGACCCCGCCTCAGCTCAACACCCTCGAGATCACCTCAGACGGTGAGATCGGCACCCTGACGCTGAACCGGCCCGAGGCGATGAACGCGATGGACCCGGAGCTGATCTTCGAGCTCACCGTCGCGGCCGCCTGGCTCGCCGACCGGGCTCCGTTCCGGGCGCTGATCGTGACCGGCTCGGGACGTGCCTTCTCCGCCGGCGGCGACGTCAACTGGTTCATGAAGGGGCTCGAGGACCCCGAGCACGACCTGCCCTCGGACGTGCGCCGCGGCGCCGAGGTGCTGCACCAGGCGATCGTGGACTTCCGCCGCATCCCCTTCCCCGTGATCGGCGCGGTCAACGGGGCGGCCGCCGGGGCCGGCTTCTCGCTGGCGCTGATGTGCGACCTGCGGATCGCCTCGGAGGACGCCTTCTTCGTGGTCGCCTACGGCCGCATCGGGGCCATCGCCCGACGGCGGCATGACCTACTTCCTGCCCAGGGTGGTGGGACCGGCAAAGGCGCTGGAGCTGGCGCTGAACGATCCGGTCATCGACCCGAAGAGCGCCCTCGAGCTGGGGCTGGTCAGCGAGGTCGTCGCCGCGGACAAGCTGATGGAGGCCGCCAGCGGCGAAGGCGGCCGAGCTGGCGGCGAAGGCGCCGCACTACGTGCGCATGGCCAAGAGCCTGATCGGCGAGAGCCTCGAGCACTCGCTGACCGAGCACCTCCAGCTCGAGCGGCACGGGATCGCCGACAGCATGGCCACCGAGGACCTGCGCCGCGGCGTCACCGCCTTCAAGGCGGGCGAGACCCCGGAATTCAAGGGAGCTTAAGTTCGGCGCGGGAATATGCCTGGGCGTTTGGCGTCAAGGAATAGAGTTGGCAACTGCGAGCGACCTACGAAAGGGAATGCGATGAAGAAGGCTTCTGTTCTCCTCGTGGCCATCGCCCTGGCGCTGTTCGGCCTCGCGGCCTGCGGCGACGACGACGATGACGACGGGGACACCACGGCCGTCGAGGAAACGGCGACCGAGGCGGATGCCACGACCGGCGGCGCGGGTACCACGATCGACGTCGCGGCGCCGGCAGACGGCAGCTTCGCCTACGAGCCGGCGGAGCTGACCGCGCCGGCCGGGACTGGTCACCGTCAACTTCGACAATCCGGCCGCGCTCTCAGCACGACGTCGTGATCGAGGACGACGGCGGGCAACGAGCTCGGCCAAGACCGACCTCGTGTACGGAGGGCAGGCAGCGACCAACGTCGAGCTGCAGCCCGGCACCTACACGTACTTCTGCGACGTGCCCGGCCACCGCGAGGGCGGCATGGAAGGCACGCTGACGGTCAACTGACCGCGGCGAAGCACCTGTGAGGACGGCCCGGCGCAAGCCGGGCCGTCTCTGTTTCTGAGGCTGCGCTATTCCGGCAGCGCTCGACCGACGCTGTCGGCGACGCAGCAGGGTTTCTCGTTGCCCTCGACCTCGAGGGTGAAGCGGGTGACGATCTGCCACCAGCCGCCGCCCACGTCCTCCACCTCGACCACCTCGGCGCTGGCGCGCACCCTAGACCCGGCCGGGACCGGGGCCGGGAAGCGGACCTTGTTCCAGCCGTAGTTGACCCCCAGCTTGAAGCCCGAGGACTTCATCAACCTCAGTCGCAGGCCGTCGATCAGCGACAGGGTGAGGTTGCCGTGGGCGATCGTGGTGCCGAAGGGGCTCTCCTTGCCGGCCCGCTCGACGTCGACGTGGATCCACTGGTCGTCGCCTGAGAGCTCGGCGAAAGCGTCGATGTCCTCCTGCGTGACCTCGCGCCACTCGCCCGGGCCGATCGTCTGCCCCTGGAGCGCCTTCAATCCCTCGATTCCGACTACCTCTGTGGCCGCCACGGTCGCGCAGGCTAGTCGATCAACGAAGTCGATAGTGGGTACGAGAAGGTCGCTTGTTGCGCAGAAGGGCTATAGATACGACCTGAAGCGGGCTCGCGATCGTCTTCTACGGGCCCCCGACTGACGTGAACGAGAGGAGATACACGTAATGCGAGGTCTCAACACCAAGAGGCTCCTCGCCGCAACCGCCGGACTTGTGCTCGTCCTCGGCGTCGCTGCCTGTGGCGACGACGACGATGACGACGGAGGCGGAGGCGGTGGCGAGGCACAGCTCGACCTTGTGATCGGGGATTCGATCCCGCTCACCGGTGACCTTTCCGACTTCGGCCCCCCGGGGCAGAAGGCCTCGGATGTCGCCGCGACACAGATCACCGACGCGATCAAGGCCGCCGGCGTTGATCACACCGTGAAGGTCGTCCACGAGGACAACGAGACGAACCCGCAGGCCGCCGTTCAGGCTGCCCGCAAGCTGGTCGACTCGGACGGCGCCACCTGCATCACGGGCGCGTGGGCATCCGCGGACACGATCCCGACGGCGCAGTCGGTTTCGATCCCGGACGGGATCCTGCAGATCTCGCCGGCGTCGACCGACGACGGCCATCACGGCGATCGACGACGAGGGGCTGCTCAACCGGACGTCGCCCGCCGGACTACGTTCCAGGGCCCGACGCTCGCCGACGCGATCGCCGAGGATCTGGGCAGCGCCGACGGCAAGGTCGTCAACATCGGCGCCCGCAACGACGCCTACGGAACGGGCCTCTGCGGGCACGTTCAAGGAGGCGTGGGAAGGCCTGGGCGGCATCGATCGGCCAGGAGGTCATCTACGACCCCGAGCAGCCGAGCTACAACTCGGAGGCCGCCCAGATCACCGAGGGCAACCCCGACGCGATCGTGATCATCGATTTCCCGGAGACCTTCGTCAAGGTCGGTCCGGCGCTGCAGCGCACGGGCAACTGGGATCCCACGAAGGCATGGGGCACCGATGGACTCGCCTCCACGCGACCTCCCCGCCGACGTCGGTGAGGACGTCGTGGAGGGCATGCGCGGCACCGCGCCGGGCTCGCCCGACGCCGGCGAGGCATCGAAGGCGTTCGAGACCCTGTACGTGGGCTCGGACCCGAAGGACGTCGATCGTCAGACGTTCGATGCCCAGCAGTTCGACGCGACCATCCTCTGTTACCTCGCCGCGGTCAGCGCTGGCTCGACCGATGGTCAGGAGATGGCGGATGCGCTCGTGGACCTCACCGCGCCCGGTGGAACCGAGTACACCTGGCAGCAGCTCCCCGAGATGATCGAGGCGCTGCAGAACGGTGACGACATCGACTACGCCGGCGCGTCCGGTGCGCTCGACCTCGATGAGAACGGAGACGCCACGGCAGGCGTCTACGACACCTACCAGTTCACGAATGGTGCTCTCGAGATCACCGGTGAGACGCCGGTTGTGATCAGCGAGTAGGCAGCAGCGAAGCGGGCTCAGCCCGCTGAGCGACAAACGGCCGGGGCCTTGGCCCCGGCCGTTTTCGTTCCGGCTCCGCCTAGGACTCGTCGATGCGGGCGGTGCCGCCGAGGTAGAGCTCGGCCACCTTGGGGTCGGCCAGCAGGTCCTTGCCGGGGCCCTCGAAGCGGTTGGTGCCGAGGTCGAGCACGTAGCCGCGGTCCGACATGTCCAGCGCTCGCCGCGCGTTCTGCTCGACCATCACGATCGTCACCCCGGCCTTGTTGATCTCCTCGACCTTCTCGAAGATCGCCTCGACGAAGGCGGGCGCCAGGCCGGCGGAGGGCTCGTCCAGCAGCAGCACGCTGGGCTCGGGCATCAGCGCCCGCCCCATCGCCAGCATCTGGCGCTCGCCGCCGCTCATCGTGCCCGCGTCCTGGGTGCGGCGCTCGCCGAGCCTGGGGAAGATCTCGTACATCACCTGCATGCGCTCCTTCGCCGTCCCCATCTCGAGCGCCCCCATCTCCAGGTTCTCCTCGACCGTCAGGCTCTGGAAGACGTTGTCCAGCTGGGGCACGTAGCTCATGCCGCGGCGGGTGATCGAGTGAGGCGGCAGCCCGGTCAGCTCCTCTCCTCGCAGCACGACCTTGCCCTCGCGAGGCGCCAGCAGGCCGAAGATCGACTTGATCAGCGTCGACTTGCCCGCGCCGTTGGGGCCGATCACGGTCACGATCTCGCCCTCGTTCACCTTCAGGTCGACCCCGCTGAGGATGTCCACCTCGGGCACGTAGCCGGCCACCAGGCCCTCCGTGGACAGCAGCGCGCCGTTGGACTCGGCCAGCTTGGACTCGGCCTTGGGCTCAGCCGCCAATGGTGCCCCCCAGGTAGGCGTCGATCACCGTCTTGTCCTTCCGCACCTCGTGCGGCTCGCCGGTGGCGATCACCTTGCCGTCCGCCATCACCACGACCCGGTCGGAGTGGTTCATCACCACCTCCATGTCGTGCTCGATGAAGAGGAAGGTCACCCCCTCCTCCTTGCGCAGGCGCTGCATGTGGTCCAGCAGGCGCTTGCCGAGCGTCGGGTTGATCCCCGCCATCGGCTCGTCCAGCAGCAGCAGCTTCGGTCGCGCCATCAGGGCCCGGGCCAGCTCCAGCAGCTTGCGCTGGCCCCCCGAGAGCGTGCCGGCGTATGAGTCGGCGAGCTTGGTCAGGTTGAAGACGTCCAGCAGCTCCATCGCCGCCTCGTGCACCTCCTTCTCTCGCGCCCGCACGGCGCCGGGCCGGATGATCAGGTTGACGAAGCGCTCGCCCGGCTGGTCGGGCGCCGCCAGCATCATGTTGTCGATCACCGGCATCGCCGCCAGCGCCTTGGTGATCTGGAAGGTCCGGACCATGCCGCGCTGCGCGATCTCGTAGGGCGCGTGGCGGAAGACGTCGTCGCCGTCGAAGGTGACCGCGCCGCGATCCCCCTTGTAGAAGCCGGTGACGACGTTGAACAGGGTCGTCTTGCCGGCGCCGTTGGGGCCGATCAGCGCCGTGATCGAGCTCGTGGGAACCTCGAAGCTGGCGCCGTCGACCGCCTGGATGCCGCCGAAATGCTTGAACACATCGTCGACGTTGAGCAGGGTCCCGTTCTTGGCGCCGTCATTCACCGAGCACCATCTCCTCCTTCTTGCCGAACAGCCCCTGCGGCCGGAACGCCATCAGCCCGATCAGCAGCATCCCGGTGATCGCCAGGCGCAGCGCGGCGATCCGGGTCTCGGTGAACGGCGGGTCGGGCAGGTCGATGAAGCGCGTGCCCTCGAGCACGAACCAGAAGATGATCGCCCCGAAGGCGACGCCCTTGTAGTTGGCCAAGCCGCCGAGGATGAGCACGCTGAAGGCGAAGAAGGTGACCAGCGGCTCGAAGTCCTGTCGGGGTGCACCGTCGCCAGGTTGATCGCCAGGAAGAAGCCGCCGATCGCGCCCAGGCTGGCCGAGATCGAGAGCGACTGCAGCTTGTAGCGCAGCGTGTTCTTGCCGAGGGCCAGCGCCGCGTCCTCGTCCTCGCGCATCGGCTCGCAGCACCCGGCCCCAGGGCGTGTTGGTGACGTAGGTGAGCCCGATGGTGACGACGATCACCGTCAGCCCAGACCACGAGCAGCAGCGGGAAGAGGCTGTCCGGATCGCTCCAGAAGTTCTCGACGACGCCGTTGATCGAGTCCGAGACGTCGCGCCAGGCGTTCGGGTAGCAGTTGCTGGGGTCGCCCTCGCTCGCAGAACAACCCCTCGTTGCCGCCGGTCAGGCTGCGCGCGTTCTGGGCGAAGATGCGCACGACCTCGGCCAGGGCGATGGTCGCGATCGCGAAGTAGTCGGCGCGCAGACGCAGCGCCGGAAGGCCGACCAGGAGCCCGAAGCCGATCGTGATCAGGACCGCGAGCGGCAGCGAGAGCCAGAAGTTGAGGCCGCCTTCAGCACCAGGATCGCCATCGCGTAGGCGCCGATGGCCATGAAGGCCGCCTGGCCGAAGTTGACGATGCCGGTGAAGCCGACGTTCAGCTGCAAGCCCAGCGCGACGATCGCGTAGATGCCGGCGATCACGCCGACGCTGATCCAGAAGCCGGTCTTGGTCAGGGCCTCGAGGGTGACGGCGAGGTGGAGGACGCTGTCGAGCTCGACGCTCATACGGTCTTCGCCTTCCCGAAGATGCCCTGCGGCCTGATGATCAGGACCACGACCAGGACCACGAAGCCGACGGCGACCTTCCAGCGCGCGTCGATGATCATCGTCGACCACTCGGTCATCACGCCCAGCACCATCCCGGCGGCGAGCGCGCCGAAGGCGTCACCGATCCCTCCCAGGATGACCGCGGCGAAGATCGGCAGCAGCAGCTCGAAGCCCAGCTCGGGCCGCAGGTTGGTCGTCGCCGCGGCCATCACGCCGGCGAGCCCCGCCAGCGCGCCCGAGAAGATCCAGGTGTAGAGGATCACCCGCCTGGTGTTGATCCCCGCCGTCTCGGCCAGGTCGAGGTCATCCGAGAGCGCCCGCATCCGCTTGCCCAGCAGCGAGTAGCGCAGCATCAGGCCGACGGCCGAGAGCACCACGACCCCGACGACGACGACGATCAGCTCGGTCTGCCCGATTCGCAGCCCCAGGAACTCGACGGTGCTGGTGTTGTCGACGTCGAGCTGGCGGATCTCGGTGCCCCAGAACCACTGGATGATCGCCCGCAGCAGGAAGGCGAGGCCGATCGACATCAGGATCAGCTGCAGGAAGCCCGCCCTCCGCTTGCGCATCGGCCCCCACAACGTCCTCTCGAAGAAGAGGGCCATCACGGCCGTGGCGAGCATCGCCCAGAAGACCGCGACCACCAGCGGCGCGCCCCAGGTGACGTTGACCAGGTAGGCCATGTAGGCGCCGAAGGTGAGGTAGTCGCCGTGGGCGAAGTTGGTCAGCTTCAGGATCCCGTAGACGAGGGTCAGGCCGACCGCGCCGAGCGCGTAGATCGCGCCCAGCGAGAGCCCGTTGAGGCTGGTCTGGAGCACGTCGTGCAGCCCCTGGCTGACGACGAGCGCCAGGAAGATGATCGCCAGGACCACCCCGGCGCCGAACGCCGGGCTCTGCCTGAATCTCTCCTCCAGCCGCTCCCTCAGGTCGGGCGAGGCGGCCTCGGTCAGCTGACCGGCCTCCATCACCCCGACTGTCTACCTCATTCGCGCCTCGGCACACCTTCATTCCGCCAGCGGTGGCTGCCCGTGCCTGAGCTGCGCTTCAGCGGCGGTGCGAGCTGCTCTCCGCGCGGACCTTCTCCGCGCGGGACAACGCCCGGATGATCCTTCGCTCCGTGCTGAGGGTGCCTGCCGTGAGGTCGCCCTGAGCGCTGCTCGTGTCGTCGGCGCCCGACGCCCCCTTGATCGCTGAAGACCCCGGTCACCGCGCCCAGCGTTGCAGTCAGCTTCCACCGATGATCCGCCCGTCGATGCTGAGCCTTCATGGCAGCCTCGCGAGAGCCGCGGACGCTTAGGACTCAGCGCTGCTTGTATGTGGCTGCGTAGCTGGTCGAGCTGTTCGCGGTTACGTCATGCGTCTGCCCGCCACCGTCGGACCATGCCTTGAACTGCCAGCTCTTCTTGCCCTTCGTCTGTGGCGTGGGCGCGGAGATCGTGTTCCGGGATCCCTGGATCACGGTTCTGGTGAAGGGCGTGGCGGCCTGCGAGCCGTTGAGCACCAGCGTCGAGGCCGCCCGGGCTGGAGCTGAGTGTCAGGGTGACAGTCCGCGGGTCCAGTTGGATCGACCGGGAGTCGGTGAGCCCGCCCGAGTCAGTCGCCGTGAGCCGCAGCTCGAGGTGGGAGGGGTACTCGTGATCGGGCGTGGTGAACGAGCCGCCGGCGACGCTGTCGAAGGATTGCAGCGGGTGGGTGTGGCAGTTGGACGGGCAGTGGTGGAGGATCAAGGTCCAGGACAGCGCCGATGGCGGGAGCGGTCCGTCCTGCTCGTCGGTCGCCGCTCCCGCGAACTGGATGAGGTCGCCGACCTTCCATGTAGTGCCAGGGGCCGGCGAGGTGATCGTCGCCGTGGGGGCTGTGTTGCCCGACGCTGATCGTCACTGCGGCGGTGCTCGCCGCGCTCGTGGCTGTCGGTGACGCGAAGGCTCGCGGTGTAGACGCCCTGGCTAGTGAAGGTGTGGCTCGGGGCGACCACCGTCGAGTCGTCGTACTGGCCGTCGCCGTCGAGGTCCCAGGCGTAGCTCAGCGTGTCACCCGCGTCGGGATCGCTTGAGCCCGAACCGTCGAACTGGACGGCCAGCGGCGCGGGCCCGGCGGTCGGGCGTGGCGGTGGCGACCGCGGTGGGCGGCTGGTTGGCCGGGGTGAAGCTGACGCGGCGGATCGTGCCGCCGTCGAAGTCCGCGTAGAAGAGATCGCCGCCGGGGGCGATCTGGAGCTGCACCGGGTTCGCCGCGCCGGCCGCGAACGTGCGGATCTTGAGTCGGGTCGGGAACGCTATCCGAGCCCGGCAGCATCGCCCAGATGCAGTCGCGCGAGTAGTCGGCGAAGAAGAGCGCCCCGCGGTACTCGCTCGGGTAGCCGCCATTCGCCGGCTCGAACGCGATGCCTGCTGCGGACGAGCTGCCCGTCGGACAGGCTTCGCCGGGCACGACCTGCGAGCCGTGATTCCATGCGAACAGCGGGGCCCGCACCGCCGCCGGGCCCGCGGCGTAGAGGTTTTCGCAGATCGAGAGGTTGGCCGAGTCATAGCCGCTCTGCCGGCCGGAGCCCTCGTAGCAGGGCCAGCCGAGGTTGGTCACCGAGGCGGTCGGTGCCTGGATGCCGCTCGATCTCCTCCCACGTGTTCCAGCCCACGTCGCCGATCCACACCTCGCCGGTCCCGGGGTGCACGGCGAACCTGAACGGGTTGCGCATGCCGTACGCAACGATCCGTCGCGCGTTGGGATCGCTGCTGGCGGCGTTCGGATTATCGGGAAGCCCGGCGCCGGTCGCCGGGTCCACTCGCAGCAACGCACCGTCCAGGCTGGTCGGATCCGCCGGCGTGCGCAGATCCTGGCTGCGCAGCGCCCCACCCTCGGCGCCCGGTGGGGTCAGCACCCCGCCGACGCCCCCGGGCGGGTCACCGCACGGGTTGAGCGGGCTGCCGTCCTGGCCATAATCGACGAAGTTGAAGCTCGCCCCGTCGCCACCGGACACGTAGAGCGCTCCGTCGGGGCCGAAGTCGAGCGAACCGATCGAGTGGCTCGGATACTGCTGGCACCAGTCCTCGATCAGCACCTGCTCCGTTTCCCGACCATCGAGTTGCCCGGACGCGGTGAGGCGCGATAGACGCCCGCTCACCACGCAACCGTCGGCCGTCGCCCCGGGCGGCGTCGGGCACCCATCCGACGTCGCCCCGGGCGCGCCCCAACGCGGCGCCGTTTCGCCGATCGCCGCGTCGTAGGTGTAGAGCACATACACGTACGGGTCTGTCAGGGAAGTCCGGGTCCAGCGCGAGCCCCAAGAGGCCGCGGTCCCAGAAGTTGTGCACCTGCGTCCTCAGATCGGCGAACACGTCCGGCTGCGGGTCCGAGAGCGAGTCGAAGACCTTGATCTGGCCGCTCTTCTCAGCCACGAACACACGCCCGTCAGAGGCGAAGCGAAGCGCGGTCGGGTTAGTCAGGCCCGAAAACACGGTTTGCTCCGAAAAGCCGCTCGGGTAGGTGGCAGCTTGTGCGGTTGCCGACACGGCAAGCGCGAGGACGGCACCGATCGCGGCCGATACGACGAGCGGGCGGGTCCTCCGGAAAAGGCTGCTCACAGGCAGCTAACGATCCGCGGAGCTCGATACTTGTGCTCCCGTCCGACGGGACCGCGGGGGCCGGGGTTGTCTCCGCTCGTTGGTGCACCGCGCAGAAGTGGTCTCTGAACTCGCCGACGTCTGCGTTTGGGCCGCGAATGGTGATGGCGGCCTCCTTCGCCCTCTCCGGATGATTCCCCGCCTAAACGGCGAGATCGGCGCGGCTATCTGACCAGCCGCACCTCCAGCGGCGGCGCCAGCGCGGCGCCGGCGGCGTCGAGCAGGGCGAGGATGCGGGCGACGTAGGCCCGGGTCTCTCGGCATAGGGGCCGGCGCAGGAACAGGCGCTGACCGCACCCGGTCCGGCGTTGTAGGCGGCGAGCCAGCGGCACCCGAGGACTGGCGTCCAGGATCGAGAGCCGCCGCTTGACCGCAGCGACGAGCTCCGAGCTTGGGTAGAGCAACAACTTGGCGCCGCTTGACCCAGGGTGAGTTCTGGCATAGGTTCGGCGCTGCCTTGGAGTCGCCCAGGAGAAAGATATTTGTTGCGGCTGTGCTGGCCGCCCCGTTCGCGGTCGGATGCGGCTCGGACGACGACTCAACTCGCGGAGGCTCCAACAACGAGGCCGTGATCGATGAAGCGGAGCAGGATGCTGCCTCGCGCCCATTCTCCACCCCGCCTACTTGGCACTGATGAAGGGCGTTCGGGCCATCCTCGGCCTGTTCTGCGCCGCTGCTCTCCTGGGGCTTGCCCTCCCGGCGATCGCCGGCGCCGAGACCCGGACCTTCCTCAACACCAGCAACCTCTTCCCGAGCGCGGGCGCGGGGACGGAGGGTCGCCAACGTCTATCCAGCCACCATCGTGGTTGGCGGCTTCTCCGGGACGTGTCCAAGGCGACCGTGACCGTGTTCAGCTACGTCATCCCGGCCGAATGACACGGACATGGCGCTCAGAGGGCCGAACGGGCAGACGGTGATGCTGCTCTCGGATGCGTGTGGGACCGGCGGCATGCAGAACAACAACCTCACCTTCGACGACGCCGCGGCCACCTTCGTCTCAAGCTCGCCTGCGCCAACTACACGGAGGCAGCTTCAAGCCGTCCAACTACGGCGACCCTGCCAACGACTCTTTCCCGAGCGGCCCGACGGCCCCGTACGTGAACACGCTCGCCACCTTCAACGGCGCACCCGCGAACGGCGACTGGAGCCTCTTCATTTTCGACGACGAAGCCGGGTTCTTCGGTTTCGAGATCTCGGGCTGGGCGCTCACACTCGAGGTACCGTCGGCGACCGGCCAGCGCGCCGCGGCGCTGAAGAAGTGCAAGAAGAAGAAGAAACGGCGAAGGCGCGCAAGAAGTGCCGGAAGAAGCGAACAAGCTGCCCGTCGCGGGCGCGAACCTTCGGGTTCTACTCCACCAGTCGCACCTCGAGCGGCGGCGCCAGCGGCGCCCCGGCGCCGTCGAGCAGGGCGAGGATGCGGGCGACGTAGGCCCGGGTCTCGGCGTAGGGGCCGGCGCAGGAGCAGGCGCTGACCGCGCCGGGCCCGGCGTTGTAGGCGGCGAGCGCCAGCGGCACCGAGCGGAATCGCCGCAGCAGGTCCGACATCAGGTGGGCCTGGGCGTCGATCGCCGCCTCGGCGTCGAAGGGGTTGCGGAGCCCGTAGGAGGCGGCCGTGCCTGGCATGAACTGGGCGATCCCCTGGGCGCCCGCCGGCGAGACGGCCCCGGCGTCGAAGCCCGACTCGGCCATCAGCTGTGCGGCCAGCAACGCCCCGGAGACGTTCCAACGGGCCGCCGAGCGCATGATCGGCGCCCGGTAGCGGCCGGGGACGAAGGACGGCAGCCCCGCCCCGCTCGCGGCCCCGTCGGCCTCGCCACCCGTGGTCGACTCGAGCCCGCCCGACTCCCCCGCCGGCGAGCAGGGAGCCGGCCCTGCCGCGAACCCGTAGTGCCACGGCTCCCACGAGTAGCGCTGCACGAAGCCGAAGCGGCGGGCGTTGGCGGCGAGCCAGCCGTAGGCGGCCGGCGGTCCCAGGTCCAGCTCCGTGGCGCAGCGGTGCAGCGAGCGGCCGGGCGGCGCCACCCACGTCGGGTCGGGGTGGGCGGCGAACAGCCGCGCCTGCTCGGCGTCCGAGCGGAAGCCCGAGTTGACGACGAGCGACAGCCCGGCGCGCCGCGCCGCGGCGGCCATCAGGTCGAAGGCGCGGCCGACGTCGGGGCGCATCCCCTCCCCGTTGCGATAGGTGAGCGGGCCCGAGTAGCCGCCGCCGCTCGCCTCGGCCGGCATCCCCGTCCAATCGCCGCCCGGCAGAGCCGCCTCGGCGACGGCCGTCGCGACCACTGGGATGCGTCGCAGCGTGGACGGATCCTCGAGCCGGGCGCCGCCCGGCAGCTCGCGCGGATCGATCTCGGCCGCGACCTTCGCGCGCGCTCGCAGCGGGGGCATCGACTCGCGGTCGGGGAAGGAGAGGAGCAGCCGCGCGGGATCGACGCCGTTCCGTCGCGCCGCCTCGTCGGCCGCGCGCCCCGCGTCGGCGAGATACCGGCCGCGCGAAATGTGGCGGGGGTTCGGCGATCCATCGGGCAGGCGGGGCGGCGCCAGCAACCGCGGCAGCTCGTCGCGCATGCTGCGCGCTGCCGAGAGCGCGGCGAGGTCCGCGGCCCGCTGCACCCGGGACTTGCCGGTGACCGCGCCGCCGATCGCGACCAGCACCAGGCCGACGCTGAGCAGGACGGCGGCGGCGCCCAATACCGCCGGCAGCGCCTGACCTGGCTCGCCCAGCAGCACCCGTGCGACGCGCCCCATCCGCTCTGAGAGCCCGCCGCCCGGCCGCACCCCGGCGAGCGCGCGCCGGGCCGCCAGCGCCTGCGGCGGCCGCGTCGTCACCTTGGCGCGGCATCCGCGCTGACGCAATTCGGTCACCGCCAGCGCCGCGAGTGATCGCTCCCGAGGAAGCTCGACCAGGAGCAAGCCGCCGCGGGGCGCGAGCTCATCCGCATCGAGCCCCGCTCGCCACAGACTGGGCGGCAGGTGAACGATCACCAGGTCCGCCCCGGCAGCGGCGGCCGCGGCTCCCAGCTCGGCGAGGGCGGCGGCGTTCGGCTGCACGGGCAGGTGGCAGAGGTGTCCCCGGGCCGAGGCCTCGTGCCCGCCGGCGCGCAGCGCCGACTCGAGCTCACGGGCGGTCGCGGAGGCGAGCAGCGTCGTCGGCCGCCTCCCCTGTGACGCGCTCACCTCGGCCAGCAGGGCGCCGGCGCCCGATCCGCGCGCAGCCTCAACGGCGAGCGCCGCGGCCAGCGCAAGCCCGCCGCGAGCGTTATGCCCGGAGACGAGCGCGGTAGCCGGACGCCCCTTCACGGTGGGGGCTCCCGCACCCAGGCTCGCGACGAGACCTCGAGGCGCTCGGCCAGCCCCGGCAGCGGCGAGGGCGGTCGCAGCTTCACCTCTACCCGCCCGCCGTCGATCGCGACCCGTACGCGGTCTCGAGCCCAGCCGGGGAGGGCCTCGCGGGCTGCAGCCTCGGCGTCGGTGCCGGCGACGCGGGCGAGCGCACCGGCCTCGGCTGCGTTGTCGGCCAGCGTCAAGGCGTAGCCCGCCGCCAGCAGCTGAAACCCGATCAGCCCTGCCAGCAGCAGCGCCGGCAGGCCCGCCAGCAGCTCGACCGAGGCCTGACCGCGCTCAGTCATCTCCGGGATCGAGCTGGGCCGCCGCGCCCAGGCGCGGCCCCTGCGCCGGGAGCTGACCATTCGGGAACAGCATCGGCGCCCGGACCTCGACGCGGACGCCGTCCTCGCTTCGCACCCGTGCGCCGTCGCGCAGGGACCCGGGCAGCGCGCGCCGCGCCACCGCCTCGCCGTCCCCGCCGACCCCGCCTACATGCTGGGCGCGGGCGCCGGCGCGCGCCGCCGAAGCCGCCGCCCACAGCGCCCACCCCGCGGCGAGCGCGTGGCCGGCGATCAGGACGCAGATGACGAGCGCCGGCAGGATCGCGACCAGCTCGACGGACGCTTGGCCCGATTCGCTCCGCCCCCGACGGCGGCGTCGTCGATCCTGGTTACTCGTCATCCGGCGAGCGAAGCTAGGCGGGGACGTCGCGCCTATCGCGCGCGAAGCGCAAGCAGAGGCGCGCGATTCGGTGCCGGGCGGCGTCGCCGCTAGTAGGTGTTGGCCTCGCGCCAGGTGAAGAAGATCGCCGCCACGGCGCCTGCCATGAGCGCGATCCAGACCAGGATGCCGCCGCCCCAGGAGCGGAACTCCTCGTAGCCGACGATCAGCAGCGCGATCGCGCCGACGGCCCCGAACAGGATCGCGCGCCGGCCGTCGGACATCGTCGCCAGGGTCAGGTTCTGCTCGCGGTAGAGCCTGGCGCAGAACCAGGCGATCGCCGCCAGGAATGCCATCGACAGCGCCACCAGGATCGCCTCGGCAGCGGCGTCACCGCCGGGAACCACCGCGACGACCAGCGCCAGCGCCATGATGATCGCCACGTTCCGGACCGTCTGCACCATCGCGGCGATTCTAGAGGGGCGGTTCCGGCCGGGACGTACCAGCGATGCCAGCGCCGGGCAGGTTGTAAACGGATCGCGCGGTCGATAGCGTTTACGGGCTTCTCGAGGTGGAAGGACTGGGGCATGGAAAGAATCTCCACACATTCCGAGCCGAACACGGATTCCGAGCTTGCCTCGGCGGCCCTGCGCTTCGCGCGCCGCGTCCACCTCGGGCAGCACCGCAAGCAGACCGACCAGCAGTTCGTGGAGCACCCGATCGACGTCGCTCGCCTGCTGACCGAGGCCGGGTTCGACGGCATCATCATCGTCGCCGCCTACCTGCACGACGTTGTCGAGAAGACCCAGGTCGAGGCCGATGAGGTCCGGGTCCGCTTCGGGCCCGAGGCGGCTCAGATCGTGGAGGCCCTGAGCGAGGACCCGACCGTGATCGGCTACGCCGAGCGAAAGCGGGCCCTGCGCCGGCAGGTGCTGGACGCGGGCCGGGACCCGGTGCTGATCTACGCGGCCGACCGGGTCGCGAATCTGCGGGATTGGCTCTCGGTCGAGCCCGGGCGCCGCGCCGCAGATCGCTCAGCGGCTTGACACGAGCCTCGAGGAGCGGATGGAGCTCTGGCAGGAGGACCTCGAGGAGCTCTCCCTCTACGACCCCGAGCTGCCGTTCCTGGCCGAGATCGAGATGGAGTTGCGAGAGCTGCGCTCGACGACCGCCGCGCTCTAGCGGTCCTGCTCGTCCAGCTGGCTGCGCCGGTACAGCGGAAACACCCCCCACAGGCCCAGCAGCAGCAGCCCGATCACGCCCGGATAGATCACCACCCTGATCCCGTCGAAGAGCATGTCGGCGATCAGCAGCACGGCCCCGGTGATCGCGATCGCCAGGACGCCGAGGCCGAGGATCGTGAGCTTGTTGGAGATGCTTACGAGGTACTGCTTGTCGCGCTGCTGGAACAGCCCCCTGTGCAGGGCCGAGGGGGCGATCAGCAAGGTGGTCGCGACCGCCGTCGCCATCAGCACTGCGAAGTAGAGGTCGCGCTGCTCCTCGGTCAGGGTGGTGAAGCCCTGCGCGAAGGGAACGGTGAGCAGGAACGCGAACAGGACCTGCACCCCGGGCAGCGCCACCCGAAGCTCCTGGAGCAGCTCACCCAGGTTGCGGTCGGCGCGCTCCACGGCCGTCTCGTTGCGGCGCTCGGGCTTGCTGCCCTTGGCCGTCTTCCTGGTCCGCTCGGTCACGACGTCGGCGCCGTCGTCAGGACTGCTTCACCGCGATCGATTCGATCAGGTGCGCAGAGGTCTCGGTCGAGTCGATCGCACGCTCGAGCACTCCGAAGATGTCCTTCCAGCGAATCACGACCATGGGGTCGATCCCGTCGGAGAAGAGCGAAGCCAGGGCCTCCCGCCAGACGCGATCGCCCTCGTTCTCCAAGCGGTGAATCTCGACCAGGTAGCCGTCCAGGTCTTCGAACCCGCGCAGGTTGGTGAGAGCGGTCGAGAGCTGCTCGCAGGAGCGCGCCAGGATCTTGGTCAGGGCATAGCCCTGATCCATCGGGGCCTCGATCTTGTAGAGGCCCATGAAGTCGGCGGCCTCCTCGATGTCGTCGACGATGTCGTCGAGCTGGGTGGCCAGCGTGTAGACGTCGGCGGTGTCCAGCCCGCGCACAGGCTCGGCGTTGAGCTTGCGCACGATCTCCTGGGTGATGCGGTCGCCCTCCTGCTCGGCCTTGAGGATGTCCCTGGCGAGCCCGGTGTCCTCGGGCCAGACCTCGAACATCTTCTCGAGCATGTGGCCGGCGTGGACGATGTTCACCCCCGCCTCGGCGAGCAGCTCGAAATAGGCGCCGTCCTTGGCTGTCAGCGAGCGCAGGGCCACTGGCGAGCCAAGCTACCAGAGCCGCGCGTGGCTCAGACGCCCTCGGTGACCGGCTTTGCGGACTTCGCCGAATGCAGCTCCATCAGCTCGAGCTGCAGATTGCGCGGCGGTGATTCGCCGGGCTCCAGGCGGCTCCAGCGGCCATCGGAATCGAGACGCCAGCAGCTCGTGTTGTCGGCGAGCGCCCGGTCGAGCACGTCGCTGAGCTCGCTCCTGCAGGTTCGGATCGTCGACCGGCGACAGCAGCTCGACGCGGTTGTAGAGGTTGCGCGGCATCAGGTCGGCCGAGCCGATGTAGATCCGCTTCTCCCCCCCGCTCTCGAAGGAGAAGATCCTCGAGTGCTCGAGGAAGCGGTCGACGATCGAAACGACGCGGATGTTCTCCGAGACGCCGGGCACGCCCGGCCGCAGCGCGCAGATGCCACGTACGTTGAGGGCGACCTCGACCCCCGCCTGCGAGGCGCGGTAGAGCGCCTGGATGCAGAGCGGATCCAGCAGCGAGTTCATCTTCAGCCTGATCCGCGCCGGGCGGTCGGCCGAGTGCGCCTCGATCGCGCGCTCGATCTCGCCGACGATGCCGTCCTTGAGGCTGAAGGGCGCGACCAGGACCTTGCGGTAGTTCTTGGGCCGGGCGTAGCCGGTCAGGTAGTTGAACATCTCGGCGATGTCGGCGCCGATCTCGGGGTCCGCCGTGAACAGCCCGACGTCGGTGTAGAGGCGAGCCGTCTTCGGGTTGTAGTTGCCGGTGCCGATGTGGACGTAGTTGCGCACGCCCTCCCCCTCGCGCCGGGCGACGAGGATGCACTTGACGTGGGTCTTGAGCCCGGGGATGCCGTAGACGACGTGGACGCCGGCCTCCTCCAGCGACTTCGCCCAGCGGATGTTGGCGCTCTCGTCGAAGCGCGCCTTCAGCTCCACCAGGCAGACGGCCTGCTTGCCACGCTCGGTCGCCTCGATCAGCCCCGGCACCAGCGGCGAGTCCGAGCTGGTGCGGTAGACGGTCTGCTTGATGGCCAGCACGTTCGGGTCCTCGACCGCCTGGCGGACGAAGCGCTCGACCGAGGCCGTGAAGGAGTCGTAGGGATGGTGGACGAGGATGTCGCTCTCGCGAATGGCGGCGAAGACGTCGACCTCGCGGTGCGTCTGACCCTGCTGCAGGCGGGGCGGCGTCACGCCCTGCCAGCTGGGGTAGCGCAGCTCGTGGAAGCCGGAGACGCCGGCCACGTCCCCGAGGTCGTCGAGGCCGAGCAGCCCCTCGACGTCGTAGACCTGCGTCTCGTCGATCTTCAGCGCCTCGACCAGCTGCTGTCGCAGGCCTGGCTCCATGTCGTGGGAGACCTCGAGTCGCACGACCTCGCCGAAGCGCCGGCGGCGGACCTCCTCCTCGACCGCGAGCAGCATGTCCGCGGCCTCGTCGCTGACGTCGTAGTCGGTGTCGCGGGTGACCCTGAACAGAGAGTGATGCACGATCTCCATGCCCGGGAAGAGGTCGTCCAGGTTGCCGGCGATCACCTCCTCGAGCGGGACGAAGGTGCGGCCGTCGCCGATCGCGATGAAGCGGCGCAGCAGCTCCTTCGGGACCTTGACCCGAGCGACCACCTCTTCGCCCTTCTCGGGATTGCCGCAGCAGCACCGCGATGCTGAGCGAGACGTTGGAGATGTAGGGGAACGGCCTGCCCCGGCCGATCACGAGCGGGGTCAGCGCCGGGAAGACCTGGGCCGTGAAGATCTTCTCCAGCTCGGCCTGCTCGTCCTGGTCGGCGTCCGCGAGCGTGATCAGCCGAATGCCGTGCTCGGACAGCGCCGGCTGCAGCTCGCCCCCGAAGCAGCGCTGGAGCCGGTCGCGCAGCTCGAGCGCGCGCTCACGGATTCGGCCGATCACTTCGCCGGGCGCGATCCCGTCCGCGCCCCGCGCGTCAATGTCGGCCTCGACCTGGTCGTGCAGGTTCGCGACCCGCACCATGTAGAACTCGTCGAGGTTGTCCTCGTAGATGGCGCAGAACTTGAGGCGCTCGAGCAGGGGGACCGAGGGGTCCTCGGCCAGCCTCAGGACCCGCTCGTTGAAGTCCAGCCAGGAGAGCTCGCGGTTGAAGTAGAGGGAGCTGTCGTTGAGGTCGATCTGACCATCGCCGTCGGCCACCGGCGGCGCGCTCGGCGCGACCGCCACCCCCTCATCCCCGTCCCCATCCGTGCCGGTCGCCCGGGTTGTCTCGAGTGCGTCCTCGCTCATACCCGGATGATGCTAGCCCTCGTCAGGCGGGATCGCTGGCGGCCGCAATCACCAGTCGCGCCTGTGAACAGGCGCTCCATGGACAGCGGCCTTGCGATCCCTTGGCTAGGCGACCTGGGCCAGCTCGTTGCGACCCGACGTGGACTCCGGCTCCAGCACCGCGGCATAGCCATCCGCGAGCTGGGCCATCGCGGCCTCCCAGGTGCGTGCCCTGGCCGCCGCCAGGCCCTGTCCGCCCAGCTTCGCTCGCCACGCCGGGGCATCGGCGAGCTGGCAGATCGCCGCCGCGAGCATCTCCGGGTTCGGATCGCAGAGACGGCCCGTCTCGCCATCGACGACGATCGAGGCCGGGCCACCCTCGGCGACGGCGACGACGGGCAGCCCGCTGGCGCCGGCCTCGACCAGGACCTGGCCGAAGGTGTCGGTGCGGCTGGTGAAGAGGAAGATGTCGGCGCTGGCGTAGGCGCGAGGCAGCTCGTCCCCCTCCAGCCAGCCGAGGAAGGTGGCCCGGTCGCCGAGCCGGTCGCGCAGGTAGCCCTCCTCGGGGCCGCCGCCGCCCAGCAGCAGGTGCAACCGGGGGTCGGCCTCGTGGGCGCGAAGGAAGGAGTCGGCCAGCAGCTCCGCGCCCTTCTCCTTGGTCTGGCGCCCGACGTAGAGGACCTTGATCTCGCCGGGGTAGGCGGCCGCGTCGCGCAGGCCCGGATCGAAGCGCGAGGTGTCCACCCCGCGGCCCCAGCGGCCGATGCGGTCCCGCTCGAGGCCGAGGCGGGCGAGCGAGTCGTCGCTGGCCGGGCTCGGCGACAGCACCCTCGCGCACTGGCGGTAGAAGATCGACAGGGCGGCGTCCATCCCGACCTCCAGCTCGCGGGACGAGGAGCGCAGGCCGGCGTAGGCGCCCAGCTCGGTGTGCCAGCTGCCCAGCACCGGCAGCTCCATGATCCGGGCGATCAGGGTGGCGATCACCCCGGCGGGCCCGGGCGCGGTCACGTGCACCAGGTCGAAGCGGCCCTCGGCCAGCACCTCGACCATGCCCGGCAGGCTGGGGACGCCGATCTCGAGCCCGGCGTAGAAGGGCATCTCGACCTCGGCCGCCGCGGGCAACCGTCGGTCGACGTTGCGGTCGGTGCCGACGACCTCGACCTCGTGCCCCGGGACGCCGAGCTCGCGGATGCGCTCGATCGTGTGGGTGACGCCGTGGACCCCGCCGATCGCGTCCGCGACCAGCGCCACCCGCTTCGGCCCGTCGCCGGGCGTCAGCTTCTGCTTCTCCTTGCCGAGGAAGGCCGCCGCCGGCGCGTAGGGGATCGCCGGGATCGCGGCCTCGAACAGCTCGGTGCCGGTGTCCAGGGCCAGGGCCCCCAAGTTCTGGGCCGGGTCATCGCCGGAGAAGCGCTCCACCGCGTTCTCGACGGCCGCCTGGAGCTTGCGCTCGTGGGTACGGCGCGCACGGCGCTCGAGCTCGGCGTGGCTGAAGTCCTCGGACTGCATGTGGTCGATCAGCGCCCGGCCGCGCAGCTCGAGGCCGATCGAGTCGGTGAACGCCGCCAGCAGCGCGCGGGCGTCCTCGGGTCCGAGGTCGCCGGCGACCGAGCCGTGGCGGACCCCGCCCTCGCTCATCACCCGCTCGGCCATCTTCAGCGCGGCATCAGGGCGCACGTCCTCCGCTTCGCATCCGGGCGTGCTTGGATCCACGTGGGCCACCTCGCCGGTGCCGTTGCCGTTGCTCACCGCGTCCCTGAGCAGCAGAGCGCGGGTCGCCAGGGCCATCGCCGTATGCGCCCACTTGGCGGCGCTTCCCTGCTCGCCGTGGGCCTCGGCGCGGCCCTCGCGGACGTGGCGCAGAAACTCTTCCGGCGTGGCGGCGGGCGGCGTCTCCGTATAGGTGCGCCCGATGTCCACGCCGGCATGATCGTCCGAGCCGCCGGTGCCGGTTCCACCGTGCGTCTCGATGTAGATCGCGGCGGGCATGTTCAGCTCCCGCGCGCGCGACCCGTTGCGCGTCTCCCAGACAGGGAACAGCCGCGCCAACCGGCGACGGTGCGCGGGCGTGAGCGGGGCCTCGACCGCGTAGAAGGGATGTGCGAGGGAGCAGGCGATCTCGCTCTCGTGCAGATAGGAGGCGCAGGCCTCGAGGTCGCGGTTGTGCGCCTGCAGCCACTCGTGGTCGTCCGGGGTGATGCCGAGGCAGAGCAGGTGGACCGCCTGCGGCTCCCCCTTGAACCAGACGGTCAGCTCCTCGGAGATGAAAGCATCAGGGCGGTAGTCGATCTCGAGGCAGCCGGCGATGGTGTCGTGGTCGGTGATCGTGACCAGGTCCATACCCCGCCGCTTGGCGAGCCCGTAGACCTCCTCCGGCGGCGTCGCGCACTCCGGCAGCCCGAGGCTGCGCTGGATGCCGAGCTTGGAGACCTCAGATGCGGTCGAGTGACAATGCAGGTCCACCCTGGTGGTGGCGCTGAGCGGGTTCATCGGTGACCCTTTCTCTTCGGATTTCTCGTCGCGTGGAAGATGCCCGCTTGCAGGGAAAATCCCGTTACCGGCTCGTCACCGGGACGTGAAAAGATCGTGAACGGGCACGCTGGGACACTGGCCCCGTGGCGGTGATGGCGGGACAGGCAAGGAAGCCGGACGCGGGCGAGCGCATCCTCGACGGGCTGCGCGCCTGGGCGTGCGCCGGCAGCGGCGCGGCGACCAGCTGATCACGCTGACCGAAGGGGTGATCCCGCACGAGGAGCGCGAGGCCGCGGTCGAGCTCGGAAAAGCGGCATTGAAGGTGTCGCGCCCGGGGCCGCACCGGCTCCTGGTCGAGATCGACGGGTCTTTGCTGGATAGGGGGTCGTATACGCCCCCTAAGCCGCAAAGACCCCGCGAACGCGGCGAATCGGAGCCCGCTGACACGGCCTTCAGAGCGGGTGTTTCTTGGGACCTTGAGCCCGGCGAGCGCCTGACCGGCCTCGGCGCTCGCCACGGCCTGGACTTCGACCAGCGCGGACGCTGCGTCCACCTCGGCGCCGACCGCCGCTACACGGGGCCCGACTGCCCCGAGGAGTTCCTGGAGAACGGCGGCATCCCCCAGGGCGACTACGCCCCGGTTCCGTGGCTGCTCTCCTCAGCCGGTTGGGGGGCCTGGCTCGAGACCGCGGGCCCGGGCGCCGAGTTTGACCTCACGGGCGACGAGGTTTCGATCTCAGCCCGGACCGCGGCGGGGCCGTTCCGCCTCCACCTCTTCGTCGCCCCCACCCCCGCCGCCAACCTGCGCGCCCTGTTGCGCCAGACCGGCATGCCCGCGCTGATGCCCGAGTGGGCCTACGGGCACTGGAAGAGCCGCGACGTCTACGAGCACCAGGACGACGTCGAGGACGACTGGCGCGGCTACCGCGAGAACCGGCTGCCGCTGGACGCGATCGTGATCGACTCCCCCTGGGAGACGCAGTACAACACCTGGCGCTTCAACCCTCACCAGTTCCCGAACGCCCCGGGGATGATCGAGGAGATGCGCGAGGACGGGGTGCGCACCGTCGTCTGGGTGACGCCGTGGGTCAACCTCGAGTCCGCCGACGGCCAGTGCCCGCCGGACCCCGCCTCGGAGAAGCTCCACCGCGAGCCCGCCCCCAACTACGCCGAGGGCGCCGCGGCCGGGCCACTTCGTCCGCAACGCAGAGGGCGACGCCCACGTCGGCCGCTGGTGGATGGGGACGGGCTCGGTCGTCGACTTCACCTCACCCCAGGCTTGTGAGTGGTGGGTGCGGCAGGCGCGCCACGTGTTCGAGCTCGGGGTCGAGGGGGTCAAGGCCGACGACGGCGAGGGCTACTACTTCCCGCCCGACACCCGCTTCGCGGACGGGCGCAGCGGCGCCGAGGCCGCCTGGGATTACGGCGGGCTCTACCGCCGGGTCACCCAGGAGTCCCTCGACGAGGTCCACGGCCCGGGCCGCGGAGTCGTCTTCGGCCGCTCGGGCTGGAGCGGCCAGCAGGCGACGGGGATGCTCTGGGGCGGCGACCAGGCCTCGGACTTCTGGTCGCTTCGGGCCCTGCTCGCCTCGCTGCTGACCGCGGCGGCGACGGGGTTCTCCAACCTCTCCCACGACGTCGGCGGCTACCTCGGCAAGCGCCTGGCCGAGCGCTGCGAGCCCGAATTGCTGGTTCGCTGGGCCCAGCTCGGGGCGCTGTCGCCGCTGATGCAGGCGCACGGTCGCTTCCAGCAGGAGGCCTGGACCTACGACGAGGGAGTGCTCGACCTCTACCGCGAGGCGGTGCTGCTGCACGAACGCCTGGTCCCCTACATCCGCGCCGCCGCCGCCACCGCAGCCCGCAGCGGCATGCCGGCCATGCGCCCGCTCTGCCTGGTCGATCCCGCCGACCCCGAGGGTTGGGGGATCGCCGACGCCTACTTCCTGGGCCCGGCGCTGTGGGTCGCCCCGGTGCTGGACGACGACGCCCGCTCGCGCCGGGCCTATCTGCCGCGGGGCGAGTGGCACTGCTGGTGGACCGGCGAGGAGGTGGATGGCGGCCGCTGGATCGAGGCCGAGGCGCCGCTGGGCCGGATCCCGATCTGGGTGCGCTCGGGCTCGATCGTCGTCACCTACCCCGAGAGCGACGTCCGCGAGGGCTTGGGCGAGGAGGACCCCCGGCGGCCGATCGAGGCGGCGCTGTGGGGGACGCCCCGCCTCGGCCGGGCCGCGGCGCGGCTCGCCGACGGCGCGGTCGTCCGCTGGCGGGCCGGAGAGTGGTCGGTCAGTCCTGAGCGCCCGCTGGCGGCTCGGGTTGCGGCTGCCGCTCGGCGTCCGGTTTAGGCCCCGAGCCACCGGCCGGTCGCGACAGCTCTGCCGCCGCGCGCTCCTTTTCGGCCGCGGCCTGCGCGGCCCGCTGGGCGGCCTCGGCCGCCTCGCGCTCCGCCGCCTCGGCGGCGGCCTGCGCCTTGGCCGCCTGCTTTGCGGCCCTGCGCGCGTCCTGGGCCCTCTTCAGGTGGGCGTCGACCGCACGCTCCAGCCGCAGCCAGGTGCCGGTCTCCTCCTGGCGCTCCCAGAAGGCGACGAAGCGATCGAACAGCAGCTCGCGCCGCGCGCGCAGATAGACGGCGAGCACGTCGAGGCCCCGGTAGGCGGTCCGGTGAGGCGCCTGCGCCGCCAGCCTCGGGTCCAGGTCGGGGGTGCTGCCCGCCTTCGCCCGCACGGCCGCCGCGTCCTGGGCCTGCAGTTCCTCGGCGTGCTCCCGCACCCGCGGCAGCATCACGTCGCAGTCGTGCATCTCGCCGAGGATGTCCTGGAGGTCGCGCGCGCGGCGGCGGGCCGTGTCGGCGGGCCGCCCGAAGCAGAAATCGGTCACCTCCAGCACGTAGCGCAGACGCTTGGCGGCGATCCGCATGTCGTGCTGCGCCTTGATCCGGTCGCGCTCGAGCGCCTTGGGTGCAAACGAGAGCATCTCGTCCAGGCGCACCTTGACGATCCGCGCCGCGTTCTCGCTCAGCGGCGTCGCCGGATCGAGCTTCTTCACGGGCCGGGCCTTCACCAGCCCTCCTCCCCCGCCTCCGCCGCGTCCGGGGGCTCCCGCCCCTTCGCGCCGGCGACCAGCTCGTCGAGGCTGCGGTTCAACTCGGTCAGGCTCGACTGCTCCACCAGCGGCGCCAGGTCCAGGTTGGCCTGCGCCTGCTCGTCGCGAAGGCGGTTGATCAGCGAAGCGACCCCCTTGCGGTCCGGCGCGTGCATCTGCTCGTTGAAGCCGACCAGCGCGGCGATCGCCACGTCGCGGTCCCGGCGCTCGCCCAGTCCGTCGGCCAGCCGCTTCACCTCGCCCAGCACCTGGCTGTGGGTCTTGCCGGGGAAGCAGGGCTCGAATACCTCCAGCGCCGCACGGAGCCGCCGCGTGGCGACGCGCATGTCGTGGACCCTCTCGATGTCGCCGGTGTCCAGAACTCCCCGGGCCTGCTCGGTCAGCTCGGCCGCCCGGACCGAGATCACCTTGGCGGCGGCCTCGCCGTAGCTGTCGCTTGCGGAGAGATCGGGGATGGGCTGCGCCTTGGCCACGGCGCGAAGGGTACCTGCGGACGAGGGAGCCTCGGGGTCGCCGCTATGCGGCCAGGGCCTTCGACGAGGAACCGTTGGCGCTTCCGTTCAGCAGGTCGAGGATGACGCCCTCCCGCAGACCCCCCTTGCCGATCTGCAGCGGCTGCCCCAGCAGCTCGCTCAGCTTCTCCAGGATCAGCACGCCCGCCGGCAGCAGCTTTACGCGCCGCGGATCGAGCTCGAACCGCTTGGCGACGTCGGCGATCTCGTCGCTGGACAGGACCCGCACCGCGCGCTCCAGGGTCTCGTACTCCAGCACCGCCCCCACCAGCGTCCGCAACGAGGTCGCGCTCCCCCCCACCGCCACGGCCTGGTTGGGATGCTCCAGCTCCTCACCCTCGAAGAAGTCCGAGATCGAGTCGCGCAGCGACCTGATCTCCGACGCCGAGGGCGGATCCCTCGTCAGGTGCTCCTCCGCCAGCGAGCCGGAGCCGATCTTCCAGGAGCGCACCTCTGCGACCCCCTCGGCGAGCGTGCCGAAGATCACCTCCGAGGAGCCGCCGCCGACGTCAACGACGGCCACGGTTCCCTCGACGGGATGCCCAAGCGACTTGGTGGCGCCGAGGAAGGCGAGCCGTCCCTCGTCCTCCTCGCTCAGCACCTCGACCGACAGGCCCGCCTCCTCCTCGATCGCCTTCACGATCTTGTCGCGGTTCTTGGCCTCACGGATCGCGGCCGTGGCGACGATCTTGATCACCTCGGCCTCCATCTCCTCCGCCAGGCGCACCTGGGTGGCGGCGACCTCCGCGACCTCGGCGATCTTCTCGGCGGTGATCTTCCCGTTCTTGTTCGCGTCCTTGCCGATCCGGGTGTAGGCGCGCTGCTCCATCACCTTGCGGAGCTGTCCCTCCTGGGGCTCGGCGACGAGCAGCCTCGTCGTGTTCGAGCCGATGTCGATCGCCGCGCAGAGCACTAGATGCGGATATTCGCAGTTGTCGCGGATACGGCGGTTCGGGCCCGGCCTTTCACAAGCTCTTCACGGAATCGCCCAGCGCCCCCCGTACCTTCGCGGCCATGGAGCAGTCGCCGCTCCACCCCCGCCTCGGACTCAGCGTCCCCTACGAATGGTGGCCGTCGGCCCCCTCGCTGAAGGAGATCGAGGCCGCCGGCTTCCGCTGGGTTCAGGTTCCCGCGCCCCCGCCGTCGGTGCTCGTGGACGCGCGCTCCTCGGCCCGGCACGCCGGCGGTCTCGGCGCTGCGCTCGGTACCACCGGCCTGGAGCGAGTGCTGCACGGACCGGGATCGCTGCAGGTGGGCACCCCGGAGGGGGACCGCGCGATGGAGGGCCTGCTCTCCTACGCCGCCGAGGCCGGTGCCGGCTACGTCGTCTACCACGCGGCCAACTTTCTCGACCGGCCCGCGAGCGAGGACAAGCTGCTCGCCGAGACTCGCTCGCTCGCGATCGCCGCCAAGGTGGCCGAGCGCCTGGGCGTCGTGATCGCGATCGAGAACCTCGCACCGGTCTTCCCCGGTCCCGACGTCCTCTCCTTCACGCCCAGCGTGCTGCGCACGATGGCGAACCGGATCGGCTCCCCCGCCCTCGGCATCTGCCTCGACGTCGGCCACGCCAACGTGGTCGCCGGCCTGCGCCGGACCGATCCGATGGAGCTGATCGAACCGGCGCTCAACCACACCGTGCTCTTCCACCTGCACGACAACCTGGGCGCACGGCGCGGGGGCGAGACGCCGCCGGAGCTCGACCCCCTGAGGCTCGACCTGCACCTGCCGCCCGGCCGCGGCACCGTCCCGTGGGACCGGCTGGCGGCGCGCCTTCGCGGCCATGCCGCACCGCTGATGCTGGAGGTGCACCCTCCCCGCCCCTCGGCGGCCGCCCTGCACGAGGGCGCGCTGGAGGCGCTGGGCGAAGCCACCGACAGGATCGCCGCCTAGCTACGGAGCCGGCGCCGGGGCCTCGCCTGGGTGCGAGGCATCCTCGAACTCGCGGAAGAGGCCGGTGACGACGAAGGCGACCTGCTCGCCGATGTCAACTGCGTTGTCGCCGATCCGCTCCAGCGCGCGGGCGACCAGCATCATCGTCATCGCCCACTCCCGCACGTCCTTCTCGTCGCCGACCTCGACTGCGAGCCTGAAGACCTCCTTGTTGAGATCGTCGACGACATCGTCCTGGCGAACCAGGTCGCGCGCCAGCTCCACGTCGCGGGCCTCGAAAGCCCGCTTCGATTGAGAGACCATCGAGCGGGCCTGCTTTCCCATGCGGACGATCCGGTCGACCATCTCCGGCCGCTGCGGCGCGTCGTGCCCCGTCAACGGGATCACCTTGCAGATGTTCACGCATTGGTCGCCCATGCGCTCGAAGCTGTGCAGCACGTGCAGCATCGCCGAGATCTGGCGCAGGTCGGTCGCGACGGGCGCCTGGGTGGCGAGCAGCGTCAGGATCTCCTGGTTCACCTCGAGGTAGCGCCCGTCGAGGCGGTCGTCGTCGGAGACGACCAGCTCGGCCAGCTCGATGTCCTGGTGCTCCACAGCCTCCAGCGTCCGGTCCAGCGGCCGAGACCACCATGTCGAGCCCCTCCAGCGTGCGCTTCTCCAGCGCCTCGAGCTCTTCCTGGTAGTGGAGCCGCGTCTTGTCGGGCATCAGCCCACCTTCCCGGTGACGTAGTCCTCGGTTCGCTTATCGGCGGGGTTGGTGAAGATCTTGTCGGTCTCGTCGTACTCGACCAACTGGCCCCAGCGCTCCTTCTCGGAGGCCGACAGCTCCACGATCAGGAAGGCCGTGCGATCCGAGACGCGCGCCGCCTGCTGCATGTTGTGGGTGACGATCACGATCGAGAACTGCTCCTTCAGCTCCAGCATCAGGTCCTCGATCTTCCCGGTGGAGATCGGGTCCAGCGCCGAGCAGGGCTCGTCCATCAGGATCACGTCGGGGTCGACCGCGATGCAGCGCGCGATGCAGAGCCGCTGCTGCTGGCCGCCGGACATGCCGTAGGCGTTCTCGTCGAGGCGGTCCTTGACCTCGTCCCAGAGCGCGGCGCCCTTGAGCGCGTCCTCGACGCGCTCGTCGATGTTGTCGAGGCCGAGCACCTTGGGGCCGAAGGCGATGTTGTCCTTGATCGACTTCGGGAACGGGTTCGGCTTCTGGAAGACCATGCCGATGCGCTTGCGCACCTCGACCGGATCCACCTCGGGGGCGTAGAGATCCCGGCCGTGGTAGAGCAGCTTCCCGTCGACCGAGGCGGTCGGGATCAGGTCGTTCATGCGGTTGAGGCAGCGGATCAGGGTGCTCTTGCCGCAGCCCGACGGGCCGATCAAGGCCGTGATCTCGTTGTTGGCGATCTCCATGCTCACGTCCTTGACCGCGGGCTTGCCCGCGTAGGAGACCGTCAGGTCCTCGAGCTGGAAGATCTGCTCCTGCTCGGCCTTGCTCGACCTGGGGCGGCTGGCCTCGGCCACGCCGGAGACGTCGATCCCCGGCGCGGTCGCCTTCCCTGCCCCGCCGGCCGCCTTCTTCGCTCGCTCAGCCACCTTGTCCAACACTATCTACCACCGCTTTCAGAGTCGTTTGCATGTCGTTACCACTGCTGCTCGTACCTGTTGCGGAGCCAGATCGCGAAGGAGTTCAGGGCCAGGAGCACGACCAGCATCACAACGACGCCTGCTGCCGCGACCTGGCGGAACTCGTCCTGAGGCTGCAGCGCGTAGTTGAAGATCTGCACCGGCATCGCCGAGTAACCCCCTTCGAACGGATTCGGCTGATCTGCCGTTACGAAGGTCGCCGCGCCGACCAGGAGCAGCGGAGCGGCTTCGCCGAGCGCCCTCGAAACAGCGAGGATGACGCCCGTCACGACGCCCGGGATCGAGGCCGGCAGCACCTGTCGCCGGATCGTCTGCCACTGGGTGGCGCCCAGGGCCAACGAGCCCTCGCGGATAGAGGGCGGCACGGCGCGTATCGCCTCTCGCGCAGCGAGGATCACCGTCGGCAGCACGAGCAGGGCCAGCGTCAGCGACCCGGCTGCGACCACGAATCCCAGCGACAGCGGACCCCGCACGAAGAATGCCAGCCCGAGGATCCCGTAGATGATCGAGGGGACCGCCGCGAGGTTCTGGATGTTCAGCTCGATCAGGCGGTTCCACCAGCGTTCCCCGTTTGCGTACTCCTCGAGGTAGATGGCCGCCCCGACCCCGAGGGGGACGATCAGCAGGATCACTCCCGCGATCAGGTACAGGGAGCCGATGATCGCGGGCCGGAAGCCGGCGGTCTCGGGATTCACTGTGGAGGGCCCCTCGGTGAAGAGGTCGGCCGAGAACGCGGGCTGACCCTTGACCGCCGACTGCACGATCAGGGCCACCAGGCCGAGCAGGGCGAGGACCACGGCGATAAGCAGCAGTACGAAGAAGATGTTGCCGCGCCAGACGTCGCCGCGGGGCTGCTTGTCGAGGTTGCGGACGACGGCGGCGTGCGCGCCGGCGGTCGCGAGCCTGGTGCGCTCGGCCATCGGGGTCTGCATCCGGCGCGCCACTACTCGTAGACCTCGCGGAAGCGACGGACGAGCCGGATGGCGAAGATGTTGAGCAGGAACGTCATCACGAACAGCACCGCCCCAACGGCGAAGATCGTGTCGTAGGCGATGGTCCCGGTCGCGACGTCTCCGGTGGCGGTCGTCCCGATGAACGCCGTCATCGTCTGCACCGACTCTCCCGGGTCAAACGACAGGTTCGGGGTCTTTCCGGCGGCGAGCAGCACCACCATGGTCTCGCCGACGGCGCGTGACCCGGCGAGCACGATCGAGGCGACGATGCCCGAGATCGCGGCGGGAAACACGACCCGCGTTGACACCTTGAGCTTTGTGGCGCCGAGCGCGTAGGCGCCCTCGCGCAGACCGCCGGGGACTGCCTTCATCGCGTCGTCGGAGATCGAGGCGATGATGGGGACGACCAGCAGTCCCACCGCGAGGCCGGCGATCCCGGCCGCGAACGGTGGCGTCTTGATGAAGTCGGGAAACAGCTGGCCGATCTCAGGGCTGAGGAACGTGACGGCAAAGACCCCGAAGGCGACGGTTGGAACCCCCGCGAGTATCTCGAGGATCGGCTTGACGATGCGGCGGACGCGGGGCGACGCGTACTCGCTCAGGTAGATCGCCGAGAGCAGCCCGATTGGGACCGCGAACAAGAGCGCCCACAGCGTCACCGAGATCGTGCCCACCACCGGCCGCAGCACCCCGAAGCTCGGGTCGGCCGTCAGCGGCGCCCAGTCGCTGGTGGAGAAGAACTCTCCAAACGAGACCTCGCCGAAGAACCCGATCGTCGGGGTCAGCAGCGAGATCACGATGGCCGTCGTGGTGACCACCGAGATCACCGCGCAGAGGGCGAGAAGGGCCTGAATCACCCACTCGCCGCGGCGCGGGCGCGCGGCCACCAGGGGCCGGGAGGGATCTGGCCTCCCGAGCGCCCTGGCGGCCGCTATCGCGTCGCGTGCTTCCACTTCGCTTCTCGAGTCCCCGGCCGCCCTAGCCCGTGGTCTCGGTACCGCCCTCCGCGCCGATCAGGCTGTCGAGCTTGCCCTGCTGCTCGCTCAGCTGCTCGTCGGTGAGGGAGATGAACCCGACCTGCTCGGCGATAGAGCCGACGTTCTCCAGGTAGTACTGCATGAACGCGTCGAACGCCGGATCGGCCAGCGCCTCGGCCGACGGGTAGATGAACAGCGGCCGGCTCAGCGGCGTGTAGCTGCCGTCCTGAGCGGTCTCGGGCGACGGGCCAACGCAGCCCTTGCCGCCGTCGATCTCGAGCGCCTTCAGCGTGTCCTCGTTCTCCGCGAAGAACGAGTAGCCGAAGTAGCCCATGCCGCCGGGCGCGCCGGAGACACCGGTCACGGTGGCGTTGTCATCCTCACCGACGTCGTTGAAGTCGTTGCGGATGGCGTCCTCCTCACCGTTGATCGCCTCGGTGAAGTAGCCGAACGTGCCCGAGTCCGAGCCAGGCCCGTAGAGCTCCAGCGACTCGTCGTAGGGGGGATCGAGGCCCTCGATGTCGCTCCAGCTGCTGATCGTCGACTTGGGCTCCCAAACCGACTTGAGCTGGTCGACGGTCATGCAGGTCACCGGGTTGTCCGGGTTGACGACGACCGTGAGGGCGTCATTCGCGACCTGGATCTCCTCGTACTTGACGCCGCCCTCCTCGCAGGCTGCGATCTCCTCGTCGCCGATCGCCTCAGAGGCATCGTTGGCGTCGGTCTCGCCGGCGCAGAACTTCTCGAAACCGCCGCCGGTGCCGGAGGTGCCGACCGTGATGTTCACGTCGGGGTTCTCCTCATTGAAGCCCTCGGCGATAGCTGAGGTAAGAGGCCCTACGGTGCTCGACCCGTCGATGCGAATCGTGCCCGATACCGGCTCGCTGCTGCCACTGTCGCCGCTGTCATCGTCGTCGTCATCGCCGCATGCGGCGACCCCGAGCGCGAGAACACCAGCGGCCGCGGCCACTAGCCACCACTTGCTTGACATCAAATAGCTCCTTGTCTCGTTTGCCTGGGGGAAGGCCGCAAATGGCGGCTGGTTTCAACAAACTCCCCACACTGCGGCGCAGCCTGTCAGCGGGCCGCCGCGATCTTGTTACGCAGCTGTGGCTCGGTTGTAAAAAGGATGTAAACGCGGCCTGGAGCTACCCGTCAGGCGAGAAGCGGTATCCGATCCCCGTGTGGGTATGGATGAAGCGCCGGCCAGGAAGTGCGCGGTCGAGCTTGGTCCGCAGGCGCCCCACGTAGACGTCGACCGAGCGATCGCTCTTGCGATAGCCGCGGTGCCAGACGCGCGAGTAGAGCTCGTCGCGACTCATCACCCGCTCGGCATTCTGGGCAAGCTCGGTGAGCAGCTGCAGCTCCCGCACCGTCAGGGTCAACGGCCTCCCATCCACCAGTGCGGCGTGGTCGGCGGGTCGGATCTCGAGCCTCCCCGCGTAGACGGGCGCGAGATCCGCGGCCACAAGGGTCGCGCTGACGCCTTTCGGATTGGCTCCGTTTGCCCTCTCCATCCTGGGGGAGCCTTCCGCCTCGGCAGGGCCGTGGCGTTACGGTCGGGTGAACTTCCGGTAAAGGCGATGTGAAGGACCGAGGGCCGAAGCCTGCCGGCGGTTACTCGGCCGAGGCGGAGGGCGCCTCGACCAGGGGCTCCGCCGGGAGCTCCGACAGCTCGTCCGCGTCCGCAGCCGCGAGTGGCTCCGGAGCCGTCGCGCCGATCGGCTCGGGGTCGAAGCGGTAGCCGATTCCGAAGTGCGTGTGGATGTAGCGCCAGTTGGCCGAGTGGCGCTGGAGCTTCTGGCGCAGCTTGCGCACGAAGACGTCGACCGAGCGGTCGCCGTGGGCCATCGCGTAGCCCCAGACCTTCTGGTAGATGTCCTCCCGCTCGATCACCTGGCCGTGCGCCTCCACGAGCAGCTGCAGCAGCTCGAACTCGCGGCGGGTGAGGCCGATGCTCTGGCTGCTGACGAAGGCCTGGTACTGGTCGGCCCTGACCTCGAGCTCGCCGGCGACCATGGGGCCGACCTCCTCGCGGCTGACCGCGCGCTTGCGCCGGCGGACGACGGCCTCGATCCGGGCCATCACCTCCTCGGGGTGGCAGGGCTTCCCGATCCAGTCGTCGGCGCCCATCCGCAGCCCCCGGACGCGCTGGGCGACCGTTGACTGATTGGTGCAGACCAGCACCCCCAGTCCCGGGACGGAGCCGCACACCTTCTCAAGGTAGTCCCAGCCCTCGGGCCCGAGCACCGTGATGTCGACCAGCAGCGCGTTCAGCTTCATCGCCACCAGCTCGTCGGCGGGAACGCTGCTGGAGAGCACGCGGTGCTCCCAGCCGGCGCCTTCGAGGCGCTTGCCGAGGACTGTGAGAAAGCCACTGTCGGTGTCGATCACCGCCAGCCGGATGGTTCCTGCTTGATTGGTCATCGAGGCCTGCCCTTCACGGAGCATCATAGGGCCGGGCTCGGCGCGGGCGGCGGCTACCCGTGCGTGGTTCACGGGTTTTTCACAGGCTATGTGCGGGTTTTCGGGCCCTTCACCCGATCGCTACTAGCGGATATCCAGATGTTCACACCGCCTGGCGGCCGGCGCGAGAGGCTGCCCCCACTCACGAGATTCCTCTCTCGTCAGCGCGCGCGACCCCTCCCTGCCCCGGGTCGCGCGCATCACTTTCAAGCGATGGCCCGGCGGCGGCTCGGCACCTCTCGGAGCCGCCGCCGAGGCCATAATCGTCGGGTGGCGCCCGCTCACCCGCATACCCACGCCCCCTCGGCCGACGCGGACTCCCGCAAGCTGGCCGCGGCGCTGGCGCTGATCCTCGCGTTCATGGCGGCCGAGGTCGCGGCCGGCATCGTCGCCGACTCGCTGGCGCTGCTCTCCGACGCGGCGCACATGCTCACCGACGCGATCGCGATCGGGCTCGCCCTGTTCGCGCTGCGCCTCGCCCAGCGCCCGCCCAGCGGCGGCTTCACCTACGGGCTCAAGCGCGCCGAGATCCTGTCAGCGCAGGTGAACGGGGTGACGCTGCTGCTGCTCGGCGTGCTGATCGTGATCGAGGGTGTGCGGAGGCTGTTCGAGCCGCCCGACGTCGAGGGCGGCCTGGTCCTGATCGTCGCCCTGATCGGGATCCCGGTAAACCTCGGCGCGCTGCGGCTGATCGCGGGCGCCGAGCGCCGCAGCCTCAACGTCGAGGGCGCCTTCCAGCACATCCTCACCGACCTCTTCGCTTTTGTCGCGACCGCGATCGCCGGCGCCCTCATCATCACAACCGGCTTTGACCAGGCTGACGGGATCGCCTCGCTGCTGGTCGCAGCGACCATGCTCTGGGCCGCCTACGGCCTGCTGCGCGATTCGGGCCGCGTGTTCATGGAGGCGGCGCCGCGCGAGCTCGACCCCGAGCAGATCGGGCGCAGGCGCTGGCCGCAGAGGACGGCGTGATCGAGGTCCACGACCTGCACGTGTGGGAGGTGACGACCGGGCTGCCGGCCGTCTCGGCCCACATCATCGTCGGGCGCGATGCCGACTGCCATGGCGCCCGCTTCCGCGCCGCGCGGCTGCTGGCCGACCGCTTCGGCATCGAGCACTCGACGCTGCAGGTCGAGCACCAACACGACGAGGGCGAGCTGCTGCAGATCGACAGCTAGCTGATCGCGCCCGTCGCCGCCAGGACGATCACCAGGATGCCGAGGGGGATGCGGTATGCGACGAAGATGTCCAGGGTGTGGTTCGCCAGGTAGCGCAGCAGCCAGGCGATCGCGGCGTAGCCCGAGACGAAGGCGGCCAGGGTGGCGATCGCCGTAGCGCCGGGAGAGGCGCCGTCCTCGCCGCCGATCTCGCCCAGCTCGAAGAGCCCGCTCAGGACCACGGCCGGGACCGAGAGCAGGAACGAGTAACGGGCGGCGGCCGCGCGGTCGAAGTTCCGGAAGAGGCCGGCCGAGATCGTCGCGCCCGAGCGCGAGACCCCGGGGATCAGGGCGAGGGCCTGCGCCACGCCGATGAACATCCCGTCCCGGAGGTTCAGCTCCTCGATCGGGCGCTGCCGCGAGCCGAAGCGCTCGGCGGCCAGCATCACGAACGAGAACAGGATCAGCGCCGACCCGATCAGATAGAGGTCGCGGGCCCCCGACTCGATCTGGTCCTTGAAGGCGACCCCGAAGATCGAGATCGGGATCGTGCCCAGGATGATGAACCAGCCGAGGTTTGCCTGGTGGCTGCGCTCGCGAATGGGCAGCCGCAGCTCGCGAAGCCAGGCGGTCGCTATCTGGAGCAGGTCGCGGCGGAAATACAGCAGCACCGCGGCCATGGTGCCGAGCTGGATCACCGCGGTGAACCCCGCGCCGGGGTCGTCCCAGCCGAGCATCGCGGGGACGATCCGCAGGTGGCCGCTGGAGGAGATCGGCAGGAACTCCGTCAGCCCCTGGACGAGGCCGAGGACGATGGCCTCGAGAGCACTCACAGAGTGATCAGGCTAATGCGTCGTTGCCGGTCGTCGCGTGCGCTAGATTGGCGGCGATGCGAGCCCGTCTGACCAGCGTCTTCCTGCTCGCCGTAGGCGCCCTGCTGGCGCTGGCCCCGGCGGCGATGGCGGCCGACGGCGTCGGCCTCTACGGCCGCACCGACGACAAGGTGATCACCTTCTTCGCCTTCGGCGTCATGGCCTTTTTCACGATCCTGGTGATCGTGCTCTCGCTGGTTCAGACGAGGCTGGACCGGAACAAGGAGAGGCGCACGCAGGACCTCGAGCGCCTCGGCTCCTAGCTCCATTCGGGGACGAGCCTGATCGCGCCCGCGGGCGAAGAGCGCGGAACCGTGGAGCGTCCGTCCTCGTTCGACCCGGGCACCGAGACGGGCTATCTGCGCCGCGGCTCGCGCAGCCACGAGCTCGATCCTGAGGTGGGCGCTGCGCCGTTCGACCCCGGCCCCGAACGCTACGACGGCCGGCGGGCCAAGCGGGCCGAGCGCCGCCGCGAGAAGGCCGAACGCAAGCGCCGCGAGAAGGCGGAGCGGCGCGAGCGCGAGCGCGAGGAGGCAGCCCAGGCCGAGCGCGACGAGCGCGTCCGCGCCCAGCGGGAGCGCCTCGAGCGCGAGCGCGGCGAGCGGCAGGCGGCGGCTGCCGCCGAGCTCGAGCGCGAGCGCAGCGCCGAGCTCGAGCTCGAGCGAGCCGATCGAGAGCGGGAGACCGAGCTGGAGCGGGCAGAGCGTCAGAAGCGCGAGCGCCAGGAGCGCAGGGCCGCCGTGCGCGATGAGCGCGAGCGGGCCGAGGCCGAGCGCCGGGCGCAGAAGGAGCGCCTCCGCGCCGAGCGCGACGCAGCCGAGCAGCAGCAGAAGCTGGAACGCCAGCGCGAGCGCAGAAGCCGCGAGGAGCATGAGCGGGCCGAGCGAAAGCTCGCCGAGCGCCGCAGGCGCGAGCGCAAGCAGGGCCGCAGCAGGCCGAAGCGCCGGCGGCGCGCCGCCAAGCCGAAGCCGGCGGCCGCCGCGTCGAGGCCGGCCGCCGCAAGGCGGAGGCCGCCCGCGCAACGGGCCAGCCTGAAGTGGCCGACCGCCAAGGCGGGCGTCGCGCTGGCGGCGGTGGCGGCCGTCGCCGTCGGCGCCGGCGTGCTGCTGGGCCTGCCGCTGCCCCTGGTCGGGAACTCGGACGGCCCGGACACCTCGCTGGCGGGCACGGGCACGGCGGCCATTGACCCGGGCACGCCCATCGGCCTGACCAAGGGTCCCTACCACCCGGTCGTCGTCTCCGACCCCAACTACGGCGAGGCCGCCGCGAAGTTCCACGCCGACCGCGGCGGCCGCCGGCACGAGGGCCAGGACGTCTTCGCCCGGCCCGGCACTCCCCTGGTCGCGGTCCGCGACGGGATCGTCGTCGACGGCGGCGGCGGCAAGAGCTTTTACTCATACGGCGGCGGCAACACCCTTGCCGTCTACAGCCGGCTCGACGACCGCAGCTACATCTACCTGCACATGCTGAAGCCGGCCCTGGTCAGGGGGGGCGAGCGGGTCAAGGCGGGCCAGCTCGTCGGCTACGTCGGCTGCACCGGCTCCTGCGACGGCCCCCACCTGCACTTCGAGGTCCGCCGCGGCCGCGCCGTCTTCGGCCCCCAAAAGAAGGCCTTCGATCCCCTGCCGCTGCTGAAGCAGTGGCCGGTGCGGCCGGTCGACGACGGCAAATGAGCGACAAGGTCAGCTACGAGCGCGTCGGCGCGGCCGCGCTCCTCACCATCACCCGTCCCGAACGCCGCAACGCCGTCGACCCCGAGACGGCCGACGCCCTGCTCGAGGGCTACGAGCGTTTCGTCGAGGACGACGAGGCGCGGGTGCTGGTGCTGACGGGAGATGAGAAGGCCTTCTGCGCCGGCGCCGACCTGAAATCGGTGACCGAGGCGACCACCGACGAGAAGCTCGCCGAGGAGTGGCTCGCTCCGCGGCCACACGGCCCGCTCGGCTTCACCCGGCTGACCTCGCCGAAGCCGACGATCGCGGCGATCTCGGGCTACGCCCTCGCCGGCGGCCTAGAGCTCGCGCTCTGGTGCGATCTGCGGGTCGGCACCGAGACCGCGAAGCTCGGCTTCCCCGAGCGCCGCTGGGGAGTGCCGCTGATCGACGGCGGGACCCAGCGCCTGCCCCGCATCGTCGGCATGGGCCGCGGCCTCGACCTGATCCTCACCGGGCGCATCGTCGAGGCTGACGAGGCGTTGGCGATCGGACTCCTGACCGAGGTCGTCCCGCCCGGCAAGCACCTCGAGCGCTCGCTCGAGATGGCCGAGGGCCTTGCCGCCTTCCCCCAGAAGACGATGCTGTCGGACCGCCGCGCCGCGATCGAGGGCTTCGGCCTGCCGCTCGACGAAGCGCTCGACGCTGGAGGCCGAGCTCGGGGCCGAGTCGACGGCCACCGGAATCGAGGGCGCCGGCCGCTTCGCCGCCGGCGAGGGCCGCGGCGGCGAGGGCGCCGGGGTCTAGCGATCAGGTCCAGCAGCCGCTGCTTCGCCGCGTCCATGCGGACAGGCTAGATACGGAACGAGGGCAGCAGGCGCTTCTCGGTCTCGCCGGATACCTCGGCGGTCACCTCGACGTGGCCCTCCAGCGGGGTGCCGCGGATCTTGGTCGCCAGCAGGTCGTCGACCTGGAAGATGCCGGCGGAGTTGTTCATCTCGATCTCGATCTTGACCGGGCGCTCGTCGCCGGCCTCGATCCGGACCTCGTCGATGGCTGCGGCCGAGAGGGCGTGGATGCCGAACTGGCCCCCCTCGATCGGCAGCCGCGAGCGGCCCTGGGCCATGTCGAGCGCGTCGGCGACCCGGACCACGCCTCCCTCCAGGGTGTAGGGCTCGCCGCGGCGGCGGTGGCCGATGACCGCATGCAGCATCTCCGACAGCACCACGGTGCGCTCGGGCTCGTCGTAGACGCCGTCCAGCAGCAGGTCAAGGCGGTCCGCGACCAGGAACAGGCTGTAGGCCTCGTGGTCGGCTCGGTGGATCGACATGCCGGCGTCGTGAAGCAGGGCGCCGCCCGCGACCACGACCTCGGCGTCGCGCTGCTTCATGGCGTGGTCGGTGACCATCGCCGGCTCGATGTCGGCCTTGGCCAGCAGGCGCAGCAGGCGCAGGGAGATGTTGAGCACGACCTGCACGTGGACCCAGGAGTGATCGGACATGCCGAGCCGGGTCGAGTTGAGCTGGGCCATGTACCACCAGGCGCGCACCCGCTCGTCGGCGTTGACCGCGTCCAGGAACTTCTCCAGCTTGCGGTTGCCGCGAGTCGGGGCGTGCACGTTGGCCTCCGCGACGGCCTCCGCGGGGGTGCGCCTGCGCGCGTCCGGACCCTGTGGCGGAGCCGCACCCTCCTCGGTATCCGGCAGGGCCGTGCCGGCCTCGGAGTTCTTTGCCTGCTTCTTGGCCATCGCCTGATCTTGGCAGGGCCGCCCGCCGCTGCGGGTGAACGTCGCGTTTCCGCGCTATTTGCGGACTTTCCGACCGGGGCCGTGGATACGTTGCGGGTGCTGGGCACTAGGGCATCCGATGACTCGCTGTCCAAACACCGGGCTCTCAGTTCCTGAATGCTCGTGCAGGGCGTGCCTGCAGGCACAGCTCGAGCGTCACATGCCCTCGTTGCTCGTCGAGCCCGCCGCACCCGAGCCCGAGAAGCCCGTCGGGCGCGCGCTCAAGCTTCGGTGGGCGCGGCGGCGCCGGGCCGCCTGAGCACCCCGACGCTGGCGGCCACGACCAGGGCGATGCCCACGGCCTCGGCCGCCGCCAGGCCCTGGTCGAGCGCGATCAGCCCGACCAGCGCCGCAACCGCCGGCTCGAGGCTCATCAACACCCCGAAGACGCCGACCGGCAGCCGGCGCAGCGCCTCAAGCTCGAGCGAGTATGGGATCACCGAGCTCAGCACGGCGACCGCCGCCCCCACCCCGATCACCTCGGCCTGCAGCAGCTCCCCGCCGCCCACCGCCACCCCGGGCGCCAGCATCAGGGCCGCTGCGATCGCCATCGCCATCGCCAGCCCCCGGCCGCCCTCGAAGACCCGCCCGATCCGCGCGGTGAGCAGGATGTACGCGGCCCAGAAGCCACCGGCGGCCAGCGCCAGGGCGGCGCCAAGCGCGTCCAGGGAACCGCCCGGGCCCGCCAGCAGCAGGATCCCGGCCGCGGCCAGAGCTACCCAGACGAGGTCGAGGCGGCGGCGCGAGGCCGCGATCGCGACCCCGAGCGGGCCCACGAACTCGAGCGTGACCGCGATCCCCAGCGGGATCCGGTCGAGCGCCGCGTAGAAGCAGAAGTTCATCGCCGCCAGCGAGACGCCGAACAGCAGCGCCAGCCGCAGGGCGTCGCGATCGTGGGCGCGGGGCCGCGGTCGCCAGATCGCGAGCAGCAGCAACGCCGCGAACAGCAGCCTGTAGAAGACGGTGCCGGCCGGGCCGATCTGGTCGAACAGCGAGGTCGCCGCGGCCGCTCCGAGCTGGACCGAGAGGACCGCGCCGAGCACCAGCAGCGGCGCCACTCCGAGGTGCCCGGAGCCACCGGAGCCGGGTCCGGCCGTGCGGGGGCCAGGCTCGGTGCTAATCCCCGATCACCTTGATCACCAGCCGCTTCGCCCGGCGCCCGTCGAACTCGGTGTAGAAGACCGCCTGCCACGGCCCCAGGTCCAGGCGCCCGTCGGTGATCGGCAGTACCACCTGCTGGTGGGTCAGCAGGTTCTTCAGGTGGGCGTCGCCGTTGTCCTCGCCGCCGCGGTGGTGGCGGTAGTCGCCGCCCGCGGGCAGCAGCTCGCGGGCGACGTCGTTCGCGGGCTCAATCCAGCTCGGGGGAGCCAGCTTGTCGAGCCACTCCATCGTGTCGGCGTGGATGCCGGGCTCGTCGTCGTTGACCCAGACGCCGGCGGTGATGTGCATGGCTGAGACCAGCACCATGCCCTCGGCGACGCCGGACTCGTCGACGGCGCGCTGCACGTCCTCGGTGATGCGCACGAACTCACGGCGCTCCCGGGTTTCGAAGGTCATGTATTCGGTGTGCGACTTCACGGAGCCTCCTCGCGACTAGCTGAAAGGATTGGGCGATGCCGGGCCTGCTCTCGCTCGAGCGACAGGAAGACGTCGCAGTGGTGACGCTACAGCGGCCCGAGAAGCGCAACGCGCTCTCGATCGACCTCCGCATCGAGCTGGCCGAGACCTTCGCCTCGCTCGGAGCCGACCAGGAAGTCGGCGCCGTGATGCTGACCGGCGCCCCGCCCGCCTTCTGCTCGGGGATGGACGTGACCCAGTTCGGGGGCGACCGCCCCCACCGCGAGCAGCTCGTCGAGACCAGCATCTCCTGCTTCCGCGCCATCGCCGGCTGCCAGAAGCCGGTCGTGGCCGCGGTCAACGGGCCGGCGCTCGCCGGCGGCTTCGCGATCGCCCTGCTCTGCGACCTGCGCCTCGCATCCGAGAACGCCACCTTCGGCTTCCCCGAGCTGCCCCGCGGGATCCCGCCCAGCTACGCGGCGGCCCGGGCGGCACTGCCGGCCGCGATCGCCGCCGAGCTGACCCTGACCGGCCGCCTGCTGGACGCGTTCGGAGCCCTGAAGATGGGAGTGGTCGGCGCGGTCCACCCGCCCGACGAGCTGATCCCGCGCTCGCTGGAGCTGGCGGGCCGCATCGCGGCCGGGCCCCGCGGCGCCCTGGCGGCGACCAAGCGCCGCATCCTGCTCGATCGCGAGCGCAACTTCGGCCACCTGTTCGACGAGGAGGAGCGGGCGCTGCGCGAGGCGCTGCTCGACGACGAAGACGACGACCCGGCCGCCTGAACGGCCACCCAACCGCGGAGGAGAAGACGATGAGCAATGAGCCACCGATCGACGAGCAGCGCGCCCGCGAGCTGCTTGGGCGCGAGCGCGAGCGCATCGAGGCCTCGCTGGCCGACCTGAAGCGCGTGCGCGGCTCCGAGCACGAGGAGGCGGCGCAGGACACCGATCCAGCCGACGCCGGCGCGGTTATCGAAGAGGACGAGATCGACGAGGCCCTGGAGCGAAGGCTGCGCCAGGAACTGGAGGCGGTCGAGCGGGCCGAGCAGCGGGTCGAGCAGGGGACCTACGGGCTCTCGGTTCACAGCGGCGAGCCTCTTCCCGCCGAGCGGTTGGAGGCGATTCCCTGGGCGGAGCGCACCGAGTCCGAGCAGGAGCGCTACGAGCGCAGCTAGCCGCAGATCGGCCAGGGGTTGGAGCCGCTCTGCTTGACCAGCATCGCGGCGCGGCGGTCCTGCTCCAGCTCCGACGCGCGAGCTGGGTCGCCGGTGCCGCCGACCGAGGCCCAGGTGCCGCGGTGGAACTGGTACTTGCCGCGGTAGAGCCCGCCGCCGCCGATCGCGCGCGGATCGCCGTGGGACTCGCACTCGGCGATCGCCTCGAGCTTCTGGCGCGGGACCCCCAAAACAAACGGCGCCGACATCGCCTCCTTGATCTTCTGCCGCTGGGCGGCGTGCAGCTGCTCGAAGGGCGCCGCGACGGCCTTTCCGGGCTGGTCGAGCTCGCCGACCGAGAGGACCGGCGGGAAGCCGGTCGTCGTCACGACGGCCGCCAAGGCCAGCGCTGCTCCGACCGCGACCAGCAGCCGCGGCAGCAGTCCGCGGCGGCCGCCCGGCGCAGGCTCCCGCGCGGGCGTCCTCGTACTCGGCAAAGGCTCCCGCGCGGGCGTCCTCGTGCCCGGCGCGGGCTTTTCGGCACCGCGCTCCCCCCAGTCGCTCCCCTCGAATGGTTCCCGTCCCACGCGCGCGCACCATAGCCAGCCGCGTCTGGCCGCGAGCCGGTTCGTCAGACTGGCGGCGTTGGCGCGACTCGACCTGATCCGACGCTCGTTCCCCGACGAGCCCGAGCTGGGCACGGCGGTCTCGCGCGCGATCCTGGTCAGGGTCGCCGCCGGCGAGCTGCCGCCGACGGCCCGCATCCACCGGCCCGGGCGCGAGCTCGCCTTCGGACGCCGTGACGTAGCCGCCGCGGGCTACGAGCGCGCAGTCGATGCGGCGCTGGCGGCGGGCTTCCCGCCCGTGGAGCGCCTGGCCGGGGGCCGCGCCGCCGTCTTCCACGAGGGCACGATCGCATTCACCCGCGCCTATCCAGACCCGCATCCACCGCGCCGCACCTACGAGCGCTTCGAGGAGGTCGCGGCGCTGGTGTCCGGGACGCTCGAGGACCTGGGGATCGACGCCCGCGTCGGCGAGGTCCCCGGCGAGTACTGCCCCGGCGCATACAGCGTCAACGCCGGCGGCGCCCGCAAGCTGGCGGGCATCGGGCAGCGCATGATCCGTGGCGGCGCCCACGTCGGCGTCGTCATCGTCGTCAGCGGCGAGGACCTGGTCCGCGAGGCGCTGGTGCCGGTCTACGAGGCGCTGGAGCTGGATTGGGACCCCGCCACCTCGGGCAGCGTCGCGGCCGAGCTCGGCCGCGAGGTCGATCCGGACGAGGTCACGGACGCGCTGGTCGCCCGCCTGGGCCGTGGACAACGTCGTTTCCGAGGCCGAGCTGGACGACGAGACCCTCGCGCTCGCGCGGCGCCTGCTGGACGACATGCAGCCGTGCCTGAGTTTGGGCGCTCGCGGCGGGGGTAGGCCCACTGCATGTCTCTACCTCTACTTCTGATCGTGATCGGGATCGTGCTCGCGATATTCGTGCACTACGCGCTCGGCATCGTGCTGATCCTGATCGGCCTCGTGCTGCTGATCTGGCCGAGGCTTCGCATCAGCCGCCTGACCGACGCAACGGACTGCCGTTGGGAGCCTGCCGCGGGGCCGGGTTGAAAGACTGACGGCGTGAAGCTGCTCGCCTTCAGCGACCTGCACCGCGACCTCGACGCCGCCGCGTCGCTGGTGGAGCGGTCGAGCGACGCCGACCTCGTGGTCGCCGCCGGCGACTTCGCCTCGATCCACGAGGGCCTGGAGGAGACGATCGACGCCCTGCGGGCGATCGAGACGACGACCGTGCTGGTGCCCGGCAACAACGAGACCGAGGCGGCTCTGCGCGAGGCCTGCAGCGAGTGGCCCCAGGCGGTCGTGCTCCACGGTGCCGGAGGAGGCGCGGGCTCGCTCTCCGACGGAGGTTCTGGGCTGGTGTATTTCGGCCTCGGCGCCGGTATCCCGACCACCCCGTGGGACTGGAGCTTCGACCTCAGCGAGGAGGAGGCGGCCGAGCGGCTCGCCAAGACTGCCCGAAGGGAATCGACCTGCTGGTGCTGCACTCCCCGCCCCACGGCCACTGCGACCACAGCGGCCAGGGCGACCACCTCGGCAGCCGGGCGATCCTGGAGGCGATCGAGCAGAAGCGGCCCAAGGTCGCCGTCTGCGGACACATCCACGAGTCCTGGGGCGCCGAGAGCACGATCGGCGAGACGCGGGTCTTCAACCTCGGCCCGCAGGGCCGGATGATCGAGCTTTCCGGTTAGGGTTCCGGGCCGATGGCTGAGCCCAGGGACAGCGGCGAGCGCGACGAGTGGCGCGTCGAGGTCGCCCTCGAGGAGGACGAGCACGGGACACTCCCTCGGTGAGCGGCTGCGCTCGCTCGACCTCGACGACGAGGCGCGCAAGCGCCTCGGCGGCGCCGTGATCGTCACCCGCGACGGCTCCAGCCTGTTCCTCTACGCCTGGCACGAGGAGAGCGCCCGCGAGGCCGAGCGCGAGGTCCGCGAGCTGATGGAGGAGGACGAGCTGGCGGGACAGGTGCAGCTGATGCGCTGGCACCCGGTCGCCGAGCAGTGGCGCCCGGGCGGACGAGCCGCTTCCCGAGAGCGAGGCCGAGGTCGCGGCCGAGCAGGCCGCCCGGGAGCGCAGCGGGGAGGCGGAGGGCGAGGCCGGCGACTATCCCTGGGAGGTCGTGATCGACCTGCCCAAGGTGACCGACACGCGGCGGGAGGCCGAGCGCCTGGAGAAGGAGGGCCACCCGGTCCGGCGGCGTTTCAAGTACCTGCTGGTCGGCGCTCCCAGCGAGGAGGCCGCGATCGAGCTGGGCAAGAGCTTCGAGGGCAAGGTCCCCGAGGGCAGCCACGTCGGGATCCGCGCGAACCCCCAGGACCGCCCGGCGATCGGATTCACCTGGCTGGGCAACCTGAAGCCCGGCGTCATGCGCGACCTCGGGATCTGATGGCGAACGACAGCCGGCGCGGCTACGACCGCGAGAGCATCGAGTTCGCCCGCGTCCTCACCTTCAGCGACGGCCTGTTCGCGATCGCGATGACGCTGCTCGTGGTCGGCATCGAGGTCCCCGACATCCCCGACACCGAGAGCGTCGGCGAGCTCTGGGACGCGGTCACCGACCTGGACTCGAGCTTCATCAGCTTCTTCATCAGCTTCTTCGTGATCGCGCGCTACTGGGTCGCCCACCACGTCTTCTTCTCGCAGCTGCAGCGCATGGACCGGGGGCTGATCTGGCTCAACATCCTCTACCTCTGCTTCATCGCCTTCCTGCCGTTTCCCTCGGGGCTGCTCGGCAACTTCTTCGAGAACCCCCTCGCGTTCACGATCTACGCCGTCGCGGTCGCGGTGGTCAGCGGCATGGAGCTGGTCATGTTCAGACACGCCTACCGGAAAGGGCTGCTGAACCGGGAGCTCCCCGAGGACGTCTACCGCTGGGGCGCGATGCTCTCGCTCTCCCCGGTGATCTTCTTCATGCTCTCGATCCCAATTGCCTTCGTGGACAGCAGCCTGGCGGTCCTCGTCTGGCTCGGCGCAATCCCGTTCCAGGCGATCGCGAACCGCTGGAAGCCGGAGGGCGCCGACGAGCTGCTGTCCTAGCCGGGCGCTAGCGGACGGCCTTGCCCTGCCGGTCCACCAGCAACCAGGTGCCACCGAACTCGAACACGTCCTGGCAGAAGATGTAGCCGGGGCGGTCGTGCTCGTAGAAGTAGACCGGGTGGCCGCCATAGGTGACCTGGCGGCTGCCGTCCTTCCGGCGGGTCGTGCCGAGCTTGCCCGCGATCACGCCCTTGCCCGCGACGGGCTTGCCCTTCGTCAGGTAGGGCGGCCAGGCGACCGCGCATTCGCCGTAGCAGTCGCTCGGGCCCTTGCCGTCCTTGGTGAACAGGTAGAGGGCCATGCCCCCCTTGCTCATCAGGACCTTGCCGTAGTCGTCGCTCTCGGAGACCTTCAGCTTCGCACCCTTCTTGGCCATCGCCTCGGTGACACCTGGGCCCGCAACGGCGAGGGCGGAGAGAGCGGCGATCAGCAGGGCGCGCCTCATCACGGGGGATCGTGGCCTCCGCGCCTGAACTCCCCCTAAACGGCTCAGACACTCTCCACCATGGGCACAGGACCTATCGGCCGGTGTGCGCTTGTTCACAACCCCCAATCGGCTTTGGCCATATCGTCACGCGACCCACCGAAAGGACCTGACTTTGAGCAATTCCGCCAGCGAATCCCCTCACAACGAGGCATCGATCGTCGCCGCCAAGGACGTCGTGCGCGTGTTCGGCGAGGGCGACGCCGCCGTCCGCGCCCTCGATGGCGTCTCCGTCGACTTTCCCAAGGGGAAGTACACGGCGATCATGGGCCCGTCGGGCTCGGGCAAGTCCACCCTGATGCACGCCCTGGCAGGACTCGACCGCCCCACCTCGGGCAGCGTCAGCGTGGACGGGGTAGAGCTTGGTGAGCTCGACGACGCCGAGCTGACCGAGCTGCGCCGCGACAAGATCGGCTTCGTCTTCCAGTTCTTCAACCTGCTGCCGGTGCTGACCGCCGACGAGAACATCCTGCTGCCGCTCTCGCTGGCAGGCCGCGACCCCGACCCGAAGCTGCACGACGAGCTCGTGGCCGCGGTCGGCCTTGGCGACCGGCTCAGCCACCGCCCCTCCGAGCTCTCCGGAGGCCAGCAGCAGCGCGTGGCCGTGGCCAGGGCGCTGATCTCGAAGCCGGCCGTCGTCTTTGCAGACGAGCCCACCGGCAACCTCGACTCGAAGTCCAGCGACGAGGTGCTGGCGCTGTTGCGGCGCGCGGTCGACGACTTCGGCCAGACCGTGGTCATGGTCACCCACGACGCGCATGCGGCCGCCACGGCGGACCGGGTCGTGGTGCTGGTAGACGGCAGGGTCGTCAGGGACGAGGGCTCGGCCAGCGCCGAGCAGGTCCTCGACCTGATGAAGCAGGTCGCCGCTTGACCTCGATCGCCTTGCGCAACCTGGGCGCGCGCAAGCTGCGCTCATTCCTGACCGCGCTGGCGATCGTGCTCGGCGTGATGATGGTCGCCGGCACCTACGTGCTCACCGACACGATCGATCAGTCGTTCGACAAGATCTTCACCGAGTCGAATGAGGGCGTCGACGCGGTCGTCACCTCCAACGAGATCGTTGAGACCGAGGATGGAACAGAGCCCCCAGTCGATGCGAGCGTGCTTGCGACCGTCCAGGGGGTCGACGGGGTCGCCGAGGCCGACGGGGGCATCTCCGATCCCCAAGTCGCGATCATCGACAAGGACGGCGAGCGCATCGGGGGCGGCGGCGCTCCCACCTTCGCCTTCTCCACCACCTCCGAGCGCTTCGACCCGCTCAGCTACCCCGAGGGCGGGCCGCCTCAGGCCGACGACGAGGTCGTGATCGACAAGCAGGCGGCCGAGAACGCCGGCTACGAGGTCGGCGACACGGTCACCCTCGCCGGCAAGGAGGAGGCGAGCGAGTACACGCTGGTCGGCATCGCGACCCTCGGTGACGTCGATTCCTTCGGTGGTGCCAGCATCGCGCTGCTGACCCTGCCCGAGGCCCAGCGGATAACAGGCAAGCAGGGCAGCTTCGATCAGATCACGGTCGCCGCCGACGAGGGCGTGGACCCCAACCTGCTGGCGAAGCGGATCCGGGCGGCCCTGCCCGCCAGCGCCGACGTCGAGACGGGCGAGCAGAACACCCAGAACCAGCAGGACGACGTCGGCGAGTTCATCAGCATCCTCCAGACAGCCCTGCTGGTGTTCGCGGGCGTTGCCTTGTTCGTCGCCTCGTTCCTGATCTTCAACACCTTCTCGATCACGGTCGCCCAGCGCACCAGAGAGTTCGCGATGCTGCGCACCCTGGGGGCCAACCGCCGCCAGATCATCACCTCGGTGATGGTCGAGGCGCTGGCGATCGGGCTGTTCGCCTCGGTGCTCGGACTGCTGGCCGGTATCGCCTTCGCCCCGGTGATCGGGCTGCTCTTCGACGCCCTCGAGATCGGGCTCCCGAAGGAGGGCACGGTGGTCACAACGCGAACGATCGTGGTCTCGCTCGTGCTCGGCACCAGTCTCGCGGTGCTCGCAGCGCTGATCCCGGCGCTGCGCGCGACACGGGTACCACCGGTTACGGGGTTGCGCGAGGGCGCGGTGCTCGAGACCTCCACCGACAGGCGTCGGCGCAGCGCCATTGGGGTGATGCTGGCTGGGCTCGGCATCGTGCTCATGGCCCTGGGCCTGTTCGGAGTTCTCAGCCCGGGCGAGGCCTGGGTCGGGATCGGCGCCGCGGTCGTCTTCATCGGGGTGGCGCTTCTGAGCCCGCGGCTGGTGGGCCCGCTGGCCTCGGTGGTCGGGCGCCCGCTGGAGCGCCTGCGCGGCGTCTCCGGCCGGCTCGCCCGCGAGAACTCAATCCGCAATCCCGGCCGCACCGCCACCACCGCCGCGGCGCTGATGATCGGGCTGGCGCTGGTCTCGTTCGTGACCGTGTTCGCGGCGGGTCTGAAGGGCTCGATCGACGAGGCGATCGACGAGGGGATCACCGCCGATCTGCTGCTGGCCAACACGGACGGCTTCTCCGACATCCCGGTGCTGAGCCAGAAGGCCGTGAGCTCGGTGGACGGGGTCGAGTCCGCGATGAGCTACCGCTATACCGAGGCCAAGGTCGCGGGTGAGGACGGCAACAGCTTCCTGTCGCTGATCGATCCCGCCACAGTCAACGACGTGTTCGACTTCGACTGGCGTGAGGGCGGGCCCGAGACCGCCGCGGCGCTCGGCTCGACCGACGCGGTCGTCGACGAGGGCTGGGCGGAGGACCGGGGCCTGGAGGTCGGCGACACCTTCACGGTCACCACAGCCTCCGGGCGCAAGTTCGACTACACGGCAACCGGCACCTTCAAGGACAACACCGACTTCTTCGGCGACTACTTCGCCTCGGACGCCAACGCCGCCGCCTACGGCGAGGGCGAGAACACGACCAACGTCTTCATCAAGCTCGCGGACGGCGCCGACGTCGGCGCCGTGCGGGGGGAGATCGAGGGGATCGTCGACGCAGCCTTCCCCACCGCCGAGGTCCAGAACCGCGAGGAGCTGAAGGACGCGATCGGAAGCCAGCTGAACCAGCTGCTGGGGGTGGTCTATGCGCTCCTGGCCCTGGCCGTGATCGTGTCGCTGTTCGGGATCGTGAACACGCTGGCGCTCTCGATCTACGAGCGAACCCGCGAGCTTGGCCTGCTGCGCGCCGTCGGCATGTCCAGGCGCCAGGTGCGGCGGATCATCCGCTACGAGGCCGTGATCACAGCGCTGATCGGCGCCGTCCTCGGGCTCGTGCTGGGGGTGGTGTTCGCGATCCTGGTCAGCCGCCCGCTCGCGGACGAGGGCTTCATCCTCAAGTTCCCGGTCGCGACGCTGTTGGTGCTGCTGGTGCTTGCTGCCATCGCCGGCGTGCTGGCGGCGATCGGCCCGGCCCGCCGCGCCTCGCGCCTGGACGTGCTGGAGGCGCTCGCCTACGAATAGGCTGGCGGCATGAGCGCCGCCGAGCGCAGCCTCGACGTCAGCTGGCATGACCCGGTCGCGCTCCGCGATATGGCCCGCTCCATGGCCGGCCTCGAGTTCCTCGCGGGATCGTCGCCGGCGAGATCCCAAGGGCGCCGATCCAGGAGCTGGTCGGGTTCGACCTGACCGAGGCCGACGAGGGCCGGACCGTGGTCACGGCGACGCCGGGCGAGCAGCACTACAACCCGATCGGGGTCGTTCCATGCCGGCTCGCGGCCACCCTGCTCGACACCGCCCTCGGGACCTGCGTGCATTCGACCCTGCCGCTCGGAAGCGCCTACACGACGCTCGAGACCAAGTTCAACCTGGTCCGCCCGATCACCGTCGAGACCGGAGAGGTCCGGGCCGAGGGCACGGTGGTCCACCGCGGGCGAACCATGGCCACCAGCGAGGCGAGGCTCACCGGGCCGGACGGCAAGCTGTTGGCCCACGGCACCAGCACCTGCATGATCTTCGAGTCCGACTAGGCGGGTCGATGGGCACCGCCGTCCTCTTCGCCGTGATCGCCTCCAGCGCCCTGGTGATCGGCGGAGCCATCGGCGCCTGGCGCCCCCCCTCAAAGGAGCTGACGGCCGTTCTGCTCGCATTCGCGGCCGGCGCGCTGATCACCGCCGTGGCCTTCGAGCTGTTCGAGGACGCCTTCGCGCACGGCGGGGCCTGGACGGCTGGATCGGCATTCCTGGCGGGGGCCGCGGTGTTCGCCGTCGTCGACACGTGGATCGACAGCCGCAAGGAGGGGAAGATGTCGTCCGGGGCGAGCAGCCGCGCAATCGGCTACGCCCTGCTGGCGGCGGTGACGCTCGATGGGGTGCCCGAGAATCTGGCCATGGGGGTGGCCCTAGTCGATAGTGCCAACCCGACGCTCCTGGTCGCGATCTTCGTCTCCAACCTGCCCGAGGCGATAGCGGGCGCGCGGCAGATGCGAGAGGCCGGCCAGGGCGCCGGCTTGATCATGACGATCTGGTGCGCAGCTGCGGTGCTACTCGCGCTGCCGGTCGTGATCGGCTTCGCGGCGCTCGAGGACGTCTCCGACGAGACCCTCGCGATCCCGCTCGGCTTTGCTGCCGGCGCGGTGCTCGCCTCACTGGCCGACACGCTCATGCCCGAGGCCTACCGGGACGCTCACGGCAACAAGTGGATCGCAATGGCGACCGCAGCCGGCTTCCTGCTCTCGTTCCTGGTCTCGACCGCCTAGGTTGGGGCCGGCATGCCCGCGTCCTGGAGGACCGCCATCGCGGCGTTGCGGCCGTTGAGCCCGATCACCGAGCCCGCCGGATGTGTCGCGGCGCCGCACAGGTAGAGGCCCTCGACGGGCGTGCGGTGGTCGAATCGGTGCTCCCACATCTGATCGGGCAGCGCCTCGCCCTGAAAGATGTTGCCCCCCGTGAGGCCTACCCGGCTCTCGATGTCCGGGGGCCCCAGCAGCTCAACGAATTCGACGCAGTCGTGCAGGTCGGGCGCGTGCGCGGCGATCGCGTCGAGGATCATCGCCGCGATCTCGTCCCGCCGCGAGTCCCAGTCCCCCTCGGCGAGCTCGTAGGGCGCGTACTGGCAGAAGGCGCTCATCGTGTGGCGCCCCTCGGGCGCCACGGTCGGGTCGTAGGCCGTGTGGAAGTAGAGCTCTGCAAAGCCCAGCGCCGGCTCGCCCTGCTCGAACGCGCTGAACGCGGCCTCCCCCGCCTCCAGGCCGGGGGTGATCGTGACCATCGCGCGGTGGGGCTCCACGCCGCCGGCCTCGGGACGCGTCGCTGCGGTGAAGGTCGGCAGCCGCTTCAGCCCCGCGTTCAGCTTCATCGCTGACGAGGGCACCCGCCAGGCCTCGAGCCGCTCGCGGAAGTCGGGGGGCATCGCCTCGGGCTCGACCATCCCCAGCACCCGCTTGGGGTCGGCGTTGCTGATCACGCTGCGGGCGCGGACCAGCTCGCCGCTCTCCAGCTCCACCCCTTCCCCCGGCAGGATGCCCGCCACCGGGACGCCGGCGGCCAGCGTCGCCCCTGCCTCACCGGCGGCCTGGGCGATCGCGAACGAGACCCGGCCCATGCCGCCCTCGACGTAGCCCCACGTTGACCCGCGGCCCTCGAGCTCGCCCTGCGCGTGCATCAGCCTGATCGAGGCGGTGCCCGGGTCGCGCGGGCCCGCGGCGGTGCCGATGATTCCCTGCCCGAACAGCGCATCCACCAGCCTCGGGTCGCTGACATATCGCGCGAGCATGTCCACCACCGACTCCTCGAAGACGATTCCGATCAGCTCCTCGTCGCCGCCCAGCATCCGCTCCAGCTCCTCGCGGCTGGGCGAGGACCCCTCCCATGCGTCGCGTTCGCCCTTGCGCAGGGCGACGCGGCAGCGGTCGTAGGCGTGCTCGTAGGCCAGCAGGCCCTCGACCTCGCGCTCGGCGACCCCCTGCGCGAGCAGGTAGGCGCGGGTGCGCTCGCCGTCGCGAAACTCGGCCACCGAGCTGCCATCGGCGAACGGACACCAGAGGCCGGGGTCGGTCGGGAACACCCGGTAGCCGTGGCGCCTCAGCGCCAGCTCGTCGACCACCCGCTGGTCGAGCAGCCCCACCGCGTAGGCGCAGGGGCTTACGACGTACCCCTCGTCCTCGAAGGGCCGCTCCAGCGTGCAGGCACCGCCAAGCTGCTCGCGGCGCTCCAGTACCAGCACCGACTGTCCCGCCCGAGCCATGTAGGCGGCCGCGGTGAGCCCGTTGTGCCCACCGCCGACGACGACCGCGTCCCAGTCGCGCGCGGCCAGCTCGGCGATCGGCTCGGGGAGGCCGACCCTGCCCATCGCGCCGTTGACGTCGACCGAGCCCATAGCGGGCCAGCGTACTCCCGTTCTGCCTGCTGGCGAACGGAGCGAGCGGACCTTTGTACGCGTGGACAACCACGGCGCCCGCGATCCGGGCTACCCTGCCGCCTTCCGTTCGTTGCGATCCAATCGCATCGCGCCCCGCGGCTGCGTGGGCGCCTTGCGCGATTCAGGAGGCAAAAGCCAGAATGCTCAAGACTCGCCAGCAGAACGTCACTTCCGCCACTTGGAGCCCTAACGGGGAGGCCCTGGGCACCGCCGACCTCACCGACGCCGCCAACAATCCCTTCGGCGACGACGTATTCACGCCGGCAGTGCAGCGCGAGCGCATGGGCAACGACCTCTTCGAGGAGCTTCAGCGCACCCTGGCCGAGGGCGAGGCCCTGGCGCCGACCCTGGCCGACGCGGTCGCGGTCGCGATGAAGGAGTGGGCGCTGGAGCGCGGCGCCACCCACTTCACCCACTGGTTCCAGCCCCTGACCGGATCCACCGCCGAGAAGCACGACGCCTTCTTCGAGCCCAACAGCGAGGGCGAGTGGATCGCCAACTTCTCGGGCAAGGAGCTGATTCAGGGCGAGCCCGACGCATCCTCGTTCCCGACCGGCGGCGTCCGCGCCACCTTCGAGGCCCGCGGCTACACCGCCTGGGACCCGACCAGCCCCGCCTTCATCCTCGAGAACCCGAACGGGGCGCTGCTCTGCATCCCGACCGCGTTCGCGTCGTGGACCGGCGAGGCGCTCGACGCCAAGATCCCCCTGCTGCGCTCGATGGACGCCCTCTCCAAAACGGCGATCCGCGCCCTGCGGCTTCTGGGCGATGACGAAGCTCAGAAGGTCTTCACCACCGTCGGTCCCGAGCAGGAGTACTTCCTGATCGACGAGCAGTACTACTACGCGCGGCCCGACCTGGTCACCACCGGCCGCACGCTCTTCGGCGCCAAGCCGCCGAAGGGCCACGAGCTGGACGACCACTACTTCGGGGCGATCCCCGAGCGCGTGCTCGCCTGCATCATGGACTACGAGAACGAGCTGGCGAAGCTCGGCGTGCCGATCAAGACGCGGCACAACGAGGTGGCGCCCGGCCAGTACGAGATCGCGCCGATCTACGAAAACTCGAACGTCGGCACCGACCACCAGCAGCTGACGATGCAGGTGATGCAGTCGGTCGCGCGCAAGTACGGGCTCGTCTGCCTGCTGCACGAGAAGCCCTTCGCCGGCGTCAACGGCTCGGGCAAGCACAACAACTGGTCGATGGGCACCGACACCGGCCACAACCTGCTCGAGCCGGGCGACACCCCCGCGGACAACGTCAGCTTCCTGTTCTTCTGCGCCGCGGTGATCCAGGCGGTCAATTTGCACCAGGGGCTGCTGCGCGCCTCGGTCGCCAACATCGGCCAGGACCACCGCCTGGGCGCCAACGAGGCGCCGCCGGCCATCATCTCGATCTTCCTCGGCGCCGAGCTGGAGAAGGCCTTCGAGGCGATCGCCACTGGAAAAGGAGACGGGGTGACCGACTCCCAGACGATGGAGCTCGGCGCCAGCGTGCTGCCGCCCCTGCCGATGCACGGCGGCGACCGCAACCGGACCTCGCCCTTCGCCTTCACCGGCAACAAGTTCGAGTTCCGCGCGGTCGGGTCGAGCGACTCGCTCGCATTCCCGAACACGGTCCTGAACACGATCGTCGCCGAGTCGATCGACGACCTGGCCGATGGCCTCGAGAAGAAGATCGAGGCGGGCACCGACCTCGCCAAGGCGGTGCAGGAGGTCGTCGCCGCGACCTACAAGGCCAACAAGCAGGTCTGCTTCATGGGCGATAACTACGACGAGGCCTGGCACGAGGAAGCCGAGAAGCGTGGGCTCAAGAACCTGCGCACCACCCCGGACGCGCTGCCCGAGGTGCTGGCCGACTCGACCGTGACGGCCTTCGAGAAGTACGGAGTGCTCTCCAAGCGCGAGCTCGAGTCTCGCTACGAGGTCTGGATCGAGCAGTACACGATCAACGCCAACATCGAGGCCGAGACGGCCGACTCGATCGCCCGTACGATGCTGCTGCCGGCGGCGCTGCGCTACCTCGAGCTGATCAACGAGGCCGAGATCAGCGAGCTCAGCTCGCAGACCCGCGAGCTGATCGACGGGCTGGTCACGGCCCTGGACGGGCTCGAGCAGGCCAACTCCTACCCCGACGGCGTCGAGGGCCTGGAGCTTGCGATCTACGCCCGCGACAACCAGATCGCCGCGATGGCGGATGTCCGCGAGGTGGCGGACAGGCTCGAGAAGGTGGTCGCCGACGACCTCTGGCCGCTGCCGAAGTACTCGGAGATGCTTTTCATTCGGTAGGCAGCGCTTGAGCTCGGCGCTCGCCGACCGGCTTGGGTGGGGACCCGCGCGCTACTGCTGATAGCCCTCGACGGTGTCCGCGTCGCGGGCTGAGGCCTGGTCGGCGTCGCGGCCGAACTCCGCCTGGGCCCGACGCTGGCGCAGTAGGTCCCAGCAGCGGTCGAGCTCGACCTTCAGCTGCTCAAGTCGCTTGTCGCGATCGGGATCGGGACCCTGGCCCTCGCCGGAATCGAGCAGGGCGCGCTCCTCTTCGACCAGGTGCTCGATCCTGCCTTGCACCGAGCTGTCGCTCATCGCTTCCTCCTCGTGGGGTTCGCGATCAAGCCTAGCTTGCCGCCGTGGGACGCCCGCGCGCCTGATCGGGGAGACTGCCAATGTCGTAACTCGGATGAGATGGGTGGCTTGAACTGATGGACCGGCTGACCTCGATCGACGCGGGATTCCTGGCACAGGAGCGCGAGGGCTCGCACATGCACGTGGGCGCGGTGGTGATCTTCGAGGGCCCGCCACCCGAGCCCGGGGAGTTCCGCGACCACCTCGACTCGCGGCTGCACCTGGTGCCGCGCTATCGCCAGAAGCTGGTCTTCCCGCGGCTGCAGATGGGACGACCGCTGTGGATCGACGATCCCTGCTTCAACATCGACTACCACGTCAGGCACACGGCGCTGCCCAAGCCCGGTTCGATCCAGAACCTGCGCAACCTGGCCGGTCGCATCTTCTCCCAGCGCCTTGACCGGACCAAGCCGTTGTGGGAGATCTGGCTGATCGAGGGCCTCGAGGACGGCCGCTTCGCACTGATCAACAAGACCCACCACGCACTCGTGGACGGCGTCTCGGGCGTGGACATCATGACCGTGCTCTTCGACCTCGACCGCGAGCCCGCCGAGGTGCCCCAGCCCGAACGCGAGTGGTCCCCAGGCCCCGAGCCCAGCGAGGCCGAGGTCGTCGGCAGGGGCGTCAAGGACCTGGTCAAGGCGCCGATCGGGATCGCCGAGCGCGCGCTCAAGGCCGCTGCGAGCCCGACCCGCACCGCCGAGGAGCTGCGCGAGACCGCTGAGGGGGCCGGCGAGGTGCTGTGGGGCACGGTCAGCCGGGCGCCGGAGTGCCCGCTGAACCTGCCGATCGGCACCCACCGCCGCGTGCTCTGGGTCGACGCCGAGCTGGCCGAGCTGAAGGAGATCAAGAACTCGCTCGGCGGCACCGTCAACGACGTCTTCCTGGCGATCGTCAGCGGTGCCCTGGCTTCTTGGTTGCGAGGGCGCGGCGTACGCACCGAGGGCCTGGAGCTGCGCGGGGCGGTCCCCGTTTCGGTCCGGACCGAGGACGAGCAGGGACAGCTCGGCAACAAGATCACGATCATGGTCGGGCGCCTGCCCACCTACTGCCGCGACCCGGTCGAGCGCCTGCACATCGTCAGCGAGGGGATGAAGGACCTGAAGGAATCGAAGCAGGCGATGGGCGCCGAGGCGATCGCGCGGGTCGAGGACTTCGCTCCGCCGACGATCTTCGCCCGCGCCTCGAGGCTGCACTTCTCCAGCCGCCTCTACAACCTGCTGGTCACCAACGTCCCGGGGCCCCAGTTCCCGCTCTATCTGCTCGGCCGCGAGCTCGAGGACTTCATTCCGGTCGCCTTCCTCGCCCCGAACCAGGCCCTGGCGATTGCGATCGTGAGCTACAACGGCCGCGTCAAGATCGGCCTCATCGGCGACTTCGACGCGATGCCCGACCTCGACGACCTGGGCAAGTTCGTGAAGGAGGCGACCGCCGAGCTGCTCGACGCCGCCCGCGCGGCATCGGGGAAAGCCGCTGACCCGGCCGAGGCCGCGAACAGCTAAAGCTCCAGCGCTCTCGGGGAGCCGGCCGCACGGCGGTCCCCGTGAAGGCCACGATCACGTCGGGACGACCGGATCCGTGATCGCGTACTGCCCGCGCGGCACCAGGGCGATCTCGGGCGGTTTCGACGCCCACATCGCCGCCACCGCGGACGGCTTCAGCGCCGCCGGGCCGATCAGCTCGGTCCGCCTCCCAGGCGCGACGGGATGGCAGGCCACGATGACCAGCGTCTCGGAACTGCCCGGCACCGGCACCGTCCACGCCTACTGCCAGCCGTCGGGCAAGTAGGCACGCAGTCGCGAGACGGCCCCGGCGGCTAGGGTCCGCCGGGATGGAGTTCCTGGTCAAGCGCGACGATCTGCACGAGACCCGGCTGCTCGAGGATGACGCCGAGCCGCCCGAGATCGAGGACGGCCAGGCGCTGCTGGCCGTGGACTCCTTCGGGGTCACCGCCAACAACATCACCTACGCGGTCCTGGGCGACGCGATGAACTATTGGAAGTTCTTCCCCGGGCCCGACGGCTGGGGGCGGATGCCGGTCTGGGGGTTCGCCACCGTGTCCGATCCGGGCGACACCGAGCTTCCGGCCGACGCCCGCATCTACGGCTATCTGCCCCCCTCCAGCAACCTCGTGGTCACGCCGGAGCGAGTCAACGAGCGCGGCTTCAACGAGGCCTCGCCGCACCGCGCCGAGCTGCCCGCCGTCTACCAGGCCTACCGCCTGGTCGAAGGCGACCCGCTGCATGACCCTGAGCGCGAGGACGAGCAGATCCTCTTCTGGCCGCTCTTCTACACCTCGTTCCTGATCGACGACCTGATCGCCGACGAGGACGGCTTTGGCGTCCAGACGATGGTCCTCTCCAGCGCCTCCAGCAAGACGGCGGTCATCGCCGCCTACTTGCTCTCCAAGCGCGAGGGCCTGGAGGTGATCGGGCTCACGTCGCCGGGCAACGCCAAGTTCGTCGAGGGCCTTGGCGTCTATGACGCCACTGTCCGCTACGACGAGATCGGCGGCCTGCCCAAGGGCGGCGCCGTCTACGTGGACATGTCGGGCGACGGCGATGTGCGCAAGGCCGTGCACGAGCACTACGGCGACGACCTCAAGCACAGCGCGGTGGTCGGCGCCACCCATCACGACCAGATGGCTGCCGGCGCAGGCGACCTTCCGGGCCCGAGGCCGGTCATGTTCTTCGCCCCCGACCGGATCGTCAAGCGCCGCGCCGACTGGGGCGCCGGCGGGCTGGACGAGCGGGTGACAGAGGCCTGGAAGCCCTTCGTGGAGTGGTCGGCCGGCTGGCTCGAGGTGAAGCACGGCGAGGGCGGCGAGGCGCTCAAGGACGCATACCTCGAGGTTCTGGACGGCAAGGTCGCGCCCCAGGCCGGGCACGTGGTCTCGCTGGGCAGCTAGGGCCGCCGGTTCAGGCTCTCGTCATCCCGACTCGACCTCGCGCCTGAGGTTCTCGAACGCCTTGCTCCAGCCGTCCTCGTGGTCGGCGACGGTTTGCTCGTCCCAGAGGTTGCGGTGGACGAAGCGGACGGTCGTCCGCTCGTCGCTCTCGGAGAAGTCGATCTCGATCAGCTGCTCGACCTGGTCGCGGTCGTCGTCCCAGATCCAGGTGAACGCGAGCCTCTGCGGCGGTTCGATCTCGGTGTAGCGGCCGCCGCCGCCGTAGCGTGCATCCTCGTGCGGGTTCCGCATCACGACCCGGACCTCGCCGCCGACCCGCAGGTCCACCCGCGCCTCGGGCGTCTCCCAGTCGGGGCCGGCGTGGAACCAGCGGCGCATCACCTCCTCGCTCGTAAACGCCTCGAACACGCGCTCGGCGGGGGCGGCGAAGGTCCGCTCCATCGTCAGCGTCGGCCGCTCCTTCATCGCGTCATTCTCCCCGAAAGCGGATCCACAGCCACACGCGCGCCACGAGGAGGCTGCCGGCGCCGCCCGCAAGCGGCACCAGCTCCTCGACCGGGAGACCTCCGACGTGTCCCAGAATTTCGCCGGTCACGCGGCGTCCTTCGGGTAGTCGCCGTTGTAGTTCCACCACTGGTACGGGTCGGACTGCGGGTATCCCTCGGGCGAGTCCTCCCACTTCTCCTGCCGTCCGAGCGCGGTGATGTCGAGGAGGCTCCAGGTGGTGCCCATGCCTTCGTCGCCGCGGGCGTCGACGAAGTAGGTACGGAAGATCCCGTCGTCGGTGCGGATGAAGGCGTTCGTCCCGTGCCACTGGTCGACCCCGAACTCCTTGTCCCAGTCGTCGGTCAGCTCGTACCACGGGATGCGCTGCCACCCCATCCGTTCCTGCAGGTCCTGGATCTGCGCCAGCGGGGAGCGCGAGACGAAGGCCAGCGCGGTGTCGCGGCCGCCCAGGTGGGCGGGGTGAGCCATCTGGTCGGCCATGAAGGAGCAACCCCCGCACGCCCGCTCGGGGTACTCGTACGGATCGACCGTGGTCGTGATGCCCGGGTCGTAGAAGGCGCGATAGACGACCAGCTGGCGCCTGCCCTGGAAGAGGTCCTCGAAGCTCATCTTCCCGTCCGGGCCCACGAACTCGTAGTCCTTCTCGACGGCCAACCACGGCATCCGCCGCCGCTCCGCGGCGAGCGCGTCGCCCGCCCGCATGTACTCCTTCTCCTTCACGAGCATCTCCTCGCGGGCCTGCTTCCAATCCTCGGGCGAGACCACATCAACAGCATCTGGCGTCTTCATAGGTCCTCCTTCAGGTAGTCATCGACGGTGTCGAACAGGCGCGTCCAGCGCGCCCGTTGCACGTCCATCCAGTCGGCCGCCCCCTCGAGCGCCCGCGGGTCGAGCGAGAGGCGGTGTTTCCGCCCGTCGATCACGCGCACGACGACGCCGGATTCCTCGAGCACCTTCAGGTGCTTCGAGATCGCCGGCTTCGAGACGGGAAAGTCCCGCGTCGCTTCGGCGACGGTGGCCGTGCCCTCCGAGAGCCGCTCGACGATTCCGCGGCGGATCGGATGGGCGAGTACCTTGAATGGATCGTTAACCATATGGTTAACCGTAGCAGGAGATGCCCGAAGCCGTCGCCCCTGTCAGTCAGCCTCGGCTTCGAGATAGCGCGGCTCAGCGAAGACGCGGCGCACCATCGGCTCGAAGTGCTCGATCGGAAGCCACTGGTAGGCGGGGTCGAAGCAGTTCTGGTCGTAGCGCTCGCAGAACTCGGCGCAGGCATCGAACCACTCGTGGTCGCGGTAGCGCTCGCGGGCGTCGCGGTCGCCGCCGGTGTGGTGGGCGTAGTAGTAGGACTGGAAGAGGCCGTGGTGGCGGACGATCCAGCAGACCTCGGGCCGCACGAACGGGCGCAGCACGGCCCCCATCATCTCGCCGTGGGTGTGGGGCGCCAGTTCGTCGCCGATGTCGTGAACAAGCGCCGCGACCACATACTCCTCGTCGCGCCCGTCGCGCTCAGCCCGGGTCGCGGACTGCAGCGAGTGCTCGTACCGGCTCACCTGGTACCCGGAGAAGGATTCCTTCAGCGCCTCGACCGCGGCGAGGATGCGGTCGGGCAGGGCCTCCAGGTAGGGCTGCTCGAGGCGGTCCAGCAGCTCGTAGTCCTCGCGGGTCCCGTCCTTCATGCGGGTGAAGCCGACTGTCTCGATCTTGCTCTCCACGGCGCCAGCCTACCCGCCGGCGTGCGGTTCCTCGGTGCGGGGCTGGGGCGGGCTCAGCGCCAGCACCGCGACCCCGGCGAACATCGCCACCAGCGCCAGTACGGCGGCGACCGAGTCCACCACGTCGCGGTGGATCGCCTCATCGAAGAGGATCAGCCCCAGCACGACGCTCAATGCCGGGTTGAAGATCGAGCTGGTCGCGACCTCCGGCGGCAGCACCCCGGTCTGCAGGCCCTGCTGGGTGACCGTCATGCCGATGAAGCCCAGCCCCAGGATCGCGTAGAGCTGCCAGTCCTCGAACATCGCGACCAAGCCTTCGTCCTCGAACACCTCGACGACCTCCTTGGTCAGGCAGCTGACCAGGCCGAAGGTGAGCCCGGCGGCGGTGCCGAGAAGCGCGGCCTTGAGCGCGCCCGCACGCCCGCGCCCTACAGCGACCAGCGCCACCACCCCACCGATCACCGCGCCGCCGGCAATCAGCCACTCCCCGGTCTCGGCGCTCTCGCGGCCCCCGCCGGGGTCGCTGAAGAGCAGGAACGCCCCCAGCCCCACGGTCACCGCCACCGCGGCGAACACGTCGCGGCGCGAGATCTGCTGGTGCGAGAGCCACACCCCCAGCGGCAGCGCGAACACGATCGTCGTCGCCAGCACCGGCTGCACGACCACGATCTGGCCGTTGCCGAGCGCCGCCGCCTGCACCAAGAAGGCGAGCCCGTAGGCCGCGATCCCTGCGAGCCAGACGGGATGGGTCGCCAGCCGCAGCAGAATCGTGTTGCTGGAGGCCTGGTCGTCGGGCTCGGTCATCGCCGCCCGCTGCTGCAGCACGGTGCCGAGGGCGAAGATCGCCGCCGCGATCAGGGCGAGAGCCGCTGCCATGGACGGGCACGCTATTCGGCCGTCCGGCCGCTGCGCTCAGATCTCGAGCCGGGCCTCCTCCAGGTCCAGCTCCCGCTCGAGCACCCTCATCACGTCGGCGGAGATCTCGCCCCGGTTGCGGAGGAGCACCAGCTCGGCGCGCTGCGCGCTGGCGACCTCATGGATCACGCGCTGGTAGGCCTGCGATTGGTCCTCGATCCCGTCGTCCTCGATCTTTCCGGCGCGCGTCTTCACCCGACGCTGGCGGAAGCGGTACAGGCCCTTCATCCGCTCGAGCGTCTCGTTGCGGGCCCAGTCCTCGTCCTCCAGCTCCTCCAAACGCTCGATCGCGGCCTGCGCGGCCTGGTAGCGGGCGCGCAGCTCCTCCTCTTCGAGCTCCGAGCCGTCCTCGACGACACCGAGCCGCCGGATCAGCGCCGGCAGCGTTAACCCCTGGCCGACGACGGTGACGAAGATCAGCGCGAAGGTGATGAACAGAATCAGGTCTCGGTCCGGAAGCGGCGCGCCGGCGTCGGTCTCCAACGGCAGGGCCAGCGCGGCGGCAAGGGAAACCGCTCCCCGCATCCCCGACCAGCCGAACACGATCCGCTCGCCTAACCCGACCCTGCGCTCGACTTGCGATGGCCGCCGGTCGAGCAGCCTGACCACGTAGGGCATCGTGAACAGCCACAGGAACCGCATCCCGATCACCGTGGCGCAGACCAACGCCGAATAGCCGACCACCTCGCCGACCGGCGTCCCCTCGAGCCCGTCGACGATCACCGGAAGCTGCAGCCCGATCAGGATGAACAGGGTGGCGTTCAGCAGGAAGATCAGGACCTCCCAGGTTCCGAAGGCCTGCAGGCGCGTCTCGGGACTAATCAACTCGGGGGCCCGCCAGCCGAGGTATACCCCGGCCGAGACCGCGGCCAGCACCCCCGAGAGCCCGAGCTCGTCGGCGGGTATGAAGGCGGCGTAGGCGGTCAGCAGCGAGATCGTGATCTCGGTGACAGGGTCGTTGAGCCGGCGGCGGATCTCGGCGATCACGAAGGCGACGGCGAGGCCGATCGCGACGCCGCCCACGGCCGCGAGCAGGAACTCGAATCCGGCGTCGACGGCCGAGAAGCTGCCTCCGATTGCGGCGGCCACCGCAACCCGGTAGGCGACCAGCGCGGTAGCGTCGTTGACCAGCGACTCGCCCTCGACCAGGTTCACGATCCGTCGCGGGGCGCCGACGTTGCGCATGATCGCCGTCGCCGCGACGGGGTCGGTCGGCGACACGATCGCCCCGAGCGCGAACGACAGCGCCCAGCTTGTCCCGATCACATCGTGCGCGACGACCGCCACCGCTCCCGTCGTGGCCAGCACCAGCCCGATCGCCCCCATCGAGATCGGCCGGGCGTTGTAGCGCAGCGCGCGCAGGTCGCTGAAGAACGCCGCCGAGTAGAGGAGCGGCGGCAGGAAAACCAGCAGCACCATGTCGGGATCGAGCTCGATCTCCGGCATCCCGGGCAGCAGCCCCAGCAAGACACCTCCGATCACGAGCGGGATCGGGTACGGCACGTTGATCCGGCGCGCCAGCACGTTCAGCCCCGCCACCGAGACGAACAGAGCCGCCAGGAAGATCTCGAAGTGCTCCATCGGTCAGTGATTCTGACCAACCGACCAGCGTTTCCAGACCCGCCCACTAACCTCGATCCGGATGGCTCTCAGCTCATCCGAACCAGCTCTGGAGCTCCGCGGCCTGACCAAGCGCTACGACGACGGCACCCTCGCCCTCGACGCGCTCGACCTCGAGGTGCCCGCCGGCAGCTTCTTCGGTCTGCTCGGGCCCAACGGCGCCGGCAAGACCACCCTGATCAGCGCCGTTTGCAACCTGATCCGGATCACCGAGGGCGAGGCGCTCGTGTTCGGACTGCCGACGTACTGCATGGAGGCCCGCCGCCAGATCGGCATCTCCGAGCAGGAGCCGAACCTGGACCGCTTCCTGACCGTGCGCGAGACGCTCGTCTACCACGGCGGCTACTACGGCATGGAGAAGGCCGCGGCCGAGGAGCGCGCCGACCAGATGATCGACGTCTTCGACCTGCGCGCCAAGCGCGACACCCGCGCCCCCAAGCTCTCGGGCGGCATGAAGCGCCGGCTGCTCCTCGCCCGGGCACTCCTGCACGAGCCGCGTCTGGTCATCCTCGACGAGCCCACGGCCGGTGTCGACATCGAGCTGCGCCAGGAGCTGTGGCGCTACATCCGCCGTCTGCACGAGCAGGGCACGACCATCCTCCTGACCACGCATTACCTCGAAGAGGCCGAGGCGCTCTGCGACGAGATCGCCCTGATCGGTCGCGGCGAGATCATGGCCCGCGACACCTCCGACGGCCTCAAGGACCGCTACGACGCCGACAGCCTGGAGCAGGTCTATCTCAAGACCGTAGCCACGAGCCTGGTCGCCGAGGAGGCCTCGGCGTGAGCGGCGCGACCGCCACCCGCCAGGCTCCCGTCGCCGCCGGCCTCCCGCGCCCATGGTCGAGCTTCTACTGGCTCTGCCGCCGCGAGTGCCACCGCGTGCTCAAGCTGTGGACGCAGACGACGCTCGCCCCGGTCGTCAGCAGCCTCCTGTTCATCGTCGTCTTCGGTCTCAGCCTCGGCGGGCGCATCAACGAGGTCCAGGGCTTCGACTACGAGATCTTCATCGTCCCCGGCCTGGTCGCGATGGCGATGGCCCAGGCGGCCTACTCCAACAACGCGAGCACGATCTACCAGGGACGCAGCGACCGCTTCATCGACGACGTCCTGGCCGCCCCGATGAAGGCCTGGCAGATGAACCTCGGCTTCCTGGTCGGCGGCGCGTTCCGCGCCCTGATCATCGGCGGCGCGCTCGCGGCCTTGGCCGTCCCGATCACCGGCGCACCCATCGACCAGCCCTTCGCCCTCGCCGCCGCAGTGCTCCTGCTTGTGGTCGGCTTCGGCTCCCTCGGCACGATCGTCGGCATCTACGCCGAGTCCTTCGACCACACCAGCTTCATCAACAACATCGTCATCCTCCCCCTCACCTTCCTCGGCGGCGTCTTCTACTCCGTGGACCGCCTCGGCTCACCGTGGGAGCAGATCTCGCACGCCAACCCGCTCTTCTACGTCGTAGACGCCGTCCGCTACGGCTTCCTGGGCACCTCGGACGTGGGCGCTCCGCTTGCCTTCGGCGTCCTCGCGGCGATGAGCCTGGCGCTGCTCGCCTGGTCGCAGTACCTGTTCAGCTCAGGGCGGAAGCTGAAGCCCTAGCGCGGCGGGGTTGGGGGGCGCCCGCGGTACGCA
>CAWABY010000007.1:0-68684 GCA_963780395.1 uncultured Solirubrobacterales bacterium | reverse complement strand
GCTCGCGGGCGATCGACTTCGCCGCGTGCTTCCCCTCCTTGCCGAAGTAGTAGATCCCGGCCGGGCGCGGCACGTAGCCGACGAAGCGGAGGCCCGGGGCGGCGGCCTTGCCGCCGACCACCTGGGGCAGGCCCGCTTCATCGAGCACCCCGAGCTTGCCGACGAGCGGCTCCAGGCCGGTGCGGTAGCCGGTGGCGCAGACGATCGCGTCGGGCTCAACCCGCTCGCCGTCGGCGAGCTGCACGCCGGTGGGGTCTAGAGACTCGACGGCGCCCACGACTTCGAACCTGCGCTCCTTGATCGACTCGATCACCTCTTCGCTCAGGATTGGTGGCACCTGGCCGAGTCGCCGCAGGCGAGAGAAAAGGCCCTCCTCGGGGACCGGCAGCCCGTACTCGCTCAGGTCGCCGATGTTCTGGCGGCGGTTGAACCCGGTGACCGCGTCGCCGACCCGAAGCGGGAGCTTGTAGAGAACCGAGGCGATCACCTCGCCCGATGCGCCCTCCAGGGGAATGATGTTTGGCGGGGTTCGCACCGAGAGCCGGACCTCGCTGGCCCCGCCCTCGGCGAGATCGTGGGCGATCTCCATCCCCGAGTTGCCGGACCCGATGACCAGGACCTTCTTGCCGCGGTATGGCTCCGGGTTCCGGTAGTCCGCCGAGTGCAGCAGCTCGCCCTTGAAGTCGGACCATCCCTTCCACTCGGGGGTGAATGGGGTGTTCTGATGCCCCGTCGCGACGATCAGCTGACGGGCGTGGATCTTGCCCGCCGAGGTCCAGAGCAGCCAGCCGTCGTCGTTGCGATCGATGCAATCCACGGTCGTGTCGAGCAGACGGTCGATGCCGTCCTCCGCCGCGCCGCGCTCGAGGTGCTCGACCATCTGGTCGCGCGAGGGGAAATCCGGCGTCCCCTCCGGATAGGGCCTGCCGGGCAGGTGCGAGAGCTTCCCGGACGTGTTGAGCGTCAGCCGGTCGTAGCGGCGTTCGCGCCAGGACGACCCGACCTTGCCCCGGTCGATCAGGAGCGGCCGCAGACCGGCGTCCTTGAGGGCGAGCGCCGAGGCCACCCCGGCCGGCCCGGCGCCGATCACGACGACTGTGTTCGATCCCGCTTCCATGTGATGGAGGACGGTACGAACGCGAGTTCATTCCCACATCGCCTGGATTGACCAACTTTGCGATGGCCGGGCGTGGTCAATATTGACCACGCCTGCCCGGGCCGGCGGCCTCTCAGACGAGGTCGTGCTCGAAGGCGAAGGCGCCGGCGGCCGTGCGCGACGAGACGCCGAGCTTGGCGAAGATGTTCTGCAGGTGGCGGGCGACGGTGTGCTCGCTGATCGTGAGCGCCGCGGCGATCTCGCGGTTGCTCTGGCCTGCGGCGACGAGGCGCAGAACCTCGACCTCGCGGTCGGTGAGGTCGCGCGGGGTTCGCGCGCCACCGGGTGTCAGTCGGTCGAGGCGCCCCAGGTCCGTCACCGCCCCGAGTTCCGCGAACGCGGCTCGCGCGGCGTCCAGCTCCAGCGCAGCGGCATCCTCGTCGCTCAGGGCGCGGCAGGCCGTGCCGATGAGGACGCGGGCGCGCGCCGCCTCGTACGGCGCGCCGAGCTCCTCCCAGAGGTGGAAGCTGCGGCGCAGGGCGACCAGGGCGTCCCCGGGGTTGCCATCGGCGAGCTCGGTGGCTCCTCGGGCGCGCTCTGCGATCGCGTCGAGCAGCGTGCTCTGCAGTCGCTCGGCGCTCCGCTCGAGCTCTTCGGCCGCAGCGCGCGCCTCCTCCAGTTCGCCGAGCGCGATCATGACCTCGGCGCACGCGGGCAGCAGGCTGAGCCGGTCATCCCCGCGCGCCTCACCCAGGGCGCGGCGGATGCCGGCGGCGGCGTCCTCGTCGCGCCCCTGCGCCAAGCGGAGCAGGGCGAGTCCCGGCTGCGGCTCGCACCCGCACCCGGCCGCCTCGCCGTAGGCAGCCTCGGCCTCGGCGAACTCGCCGCGGAGACGATGGAGCTCCCCCTGGCGATAGTGGCCCCGCCCGATCGCCCGGCCGCTCGCCGTCCCCCGCACGAACCGGTCGTGTGCGCGCCGCGCCTCGTCCAGTGCGTCCTGCCACGCCCCGGCCATCTCCATGATCTCCGCGCGATGCACCAGGCAGACGCCGGTGTAGGCGACCATCTCCGGCTGCCGCTCCCACCACTGCGTCAGCGCCTCGGTCCACTCCCGGGCACGCCGCAGCTCGTAGACGCTCTGGCAGAAGTCGATCGTGGAGCAGTAGATGATCCCGCTGACGATCGGCGATAGCCGATCGGTCGTCACCATCACCAGCGTCTCGTCGACCAGCCGCATCCCCTCCTCCCGCCGCCCGAGGCGAACCAGGGCGTGGCCCTGCGACATCATCGTCAGCGCCATCAGGTCCGGGTCCCCGAAGCGCTCGGCGATCGCGGCCGTCTTCGACGCTGTCGCGTACGCGGCCTCGGCGTCCCCCCGGTCCTCCGCCGCCAGCAGATCGGGAATCAGCAGGTAGCCCTGCTCGATGCATTCGCCCCCCTCCCGTGCGAGCAGCCGCTCCACCTGGCCGAACCAGCCGTTGGCCCGCGACTGCTCCCCCCGCGCAAGCAGACTCAGCCCCGCCCAGAACCCGCAGCGCGCGGCGGGGTGCGGCTGCCCGGCATCGACGTAGCCCCGGTGCGCCCGCTCCATCGAATCTACGTACTCGGCGTCCCGCCCGACCATGTAGGCGCTGCTCGCCAGCGCCTCGAGGTCCTCGGGCCCGAGCCCAGAGTGCACGTCCGCCGCCGACAGCAGCTCGTATGCCTGCACCCAGCTCTGCTCCGCGAAGCACTCACGTCCCTGTTCGAGATCCGCGACAGCGTCAACCATGACCCACCCATGTTGCCAGGCCACGGAAATTAGGTAGCACCCGGCCCCTCCGCGGCTAGCCTGCCGTGCGTGGCCACCTGGCACCAATTCGAGCGAGACGGCGTCAGCCTCGCCTGCCTCGACTACGGCGGCGAGGGCCCACCGGTCCTGATCCTCCCCGGCCTCGGCGGCCACGCCGGCGAGTGGGCCGAGACCGCCTCCTGGCTGACCGAGCGCGCGAGGGTCCTCGCCCTCGACGCCCGCGGCCAGGGCCACAGCGAGCGCCACCCCGACGACGTCTCCCCCGAGGCCCACGTCGCCGACACCGCCTACGTGATCGACCAGCTCGGCATCGCGCCGGCGATCCTGATCGGCCACTCCCTCGGTGGCCAGCGGGCGCTCATGCTCGCCGGCGAGCAGCCCGACCTGGTCCGCGCCCTGGTCGTGGTCGACTCGGGCCCGGCCCGCGGCGATGACGAGACCGTGGACGCCGTCGCCGACTACTTCGACGCCTGGCCAAAGCCCTTCCCCTCCCGAGAGGCCGCAATCGACCACTTCGGCGGCCCCTCCCTGCTGGCGGAGATGTGGGCCGACGGTCTGGAGGAGCGCGACGGAGGCCTTTGGCCGCGCTGGGACGCGGAGGTGATGACGCGGACCATCGGCGAGGCGTTCGGCCGGGACTATTGGGAACAGTGGGAGGCGATCCGCTGCCCGACGCTCGCGGTCCGGGCCGAGGTCCCCAAGTCCGAGTTTGAAGAGATGGCCGAGCGACTGACCTCGGTCCAGATCGTGGAGCTGGACGGCGCAAAGCACGATCTCCACCTCGACCGCCCACGCGATTGGAATCGGGCGGTCATCCAGTTTCTCGAGAGCTTGGACTGAAGCCACTCGCACGGGACAACGCGTGCCCACCGCAATACGATCGGTCCGTGAACTCGAGGAAGTCGGTCAGCCAAATAAGCCAGGCTTACCCCGACCGTGTCGAGGTTCGGGGCCGGGATCTGACCGGCGACCTGATGGGCGAGCTCAGCTTCACCGAGTACTTCTATCTGCTGCTCACCGGGCGAGAGGCAACGGAAGAGCAGCGGTTCTTTCTCGATCTGCTGCTGGTCGCGATCGCCGAGCACGGGATGATGCCCACCAACGTGGCGGCTCGGATGACATTGGCGGCGGAGCCGCGCGCGCTGCAGGGGGCCGTGGCGGCTGGGATCCTTGGGGCCGGGCCGGTGTTGCTCGGGACCTCGGAAGCGTGTGCGGAGCTGCTGGCCGAGGCTCGGACCAGGGTCGAGGCCGGCGGGGAGCCGGAGGCCGTCGCGAGAGAGATGGTCGCCGAGGTCAAGGAGTCGGGCGAGCGAATGCCGGGGTTCGGGCATCCCGTGCACGAGCCGACCGACCCGCGGGCCGAGAAGATCTTTGAACTCGCTGAGGAGCACAAGGTCGCCGGGGCCCACGTGGAGCTCGCGCATGCGTTCGGGGAGGCGGTGAACGAGGGGCGGAAGAAGCCCTTGACGCTCAACATCTCGATGCCGATGGCGGCGGTGATGCTGGACCTGGGGTTCACGGCGGACACGGTGAAGGCGGTGCCGCTGCTGGCGCGGACGGCGGGGCTGCTGGCACACCTGGCCGAGGAGCGGCAGAACCCGGTCGGGTTCCACTTGGCGAAGGCGGCCGAGGACTCGGTCAGCTACGAGCCCCCCGATAAGGCCTGATGGGCGAGCTCGCCGAGCTGTATCAGCCCGGCCTGGACGCCTTCAACCGGCGCGACAAGGCGGCCTGGCTTCAGGTGACCCATCCCGAGCTGGAGAACCATCCGCCGCGCGAATGGCCCGAGGCGGCGGTGATCACCGGAGCCGGAGCCGTCTGGGATTTCTTCCTCGAGGCATTCGAGATGTGGGACGAGGGGATGGTGGTCGAGCTGGTCGGACCCGTCGAAGAGGGTGAGGAGGCGATCATCGCCCACGTCCGGGCGGACGTGCGCGGAAAGGCAAGCGGCGCCGCGATAGTGTGGGAGTACTTCCAGGTGCTGACCTACCGCGACCGACTGCTGGTCCGCATGGACTGGTTCACCGATCCGGCCGAGGCCCGCCAGGCCGCAGGCATCGCGGCGCCCGCCGACGACAACTCCGCCTGATGCTGGAGCCCGAGGTCGAGTCGCGGCCGTGGGCTGAGCAGCAGGCCCTCGACGCCGACAGCTACCGCGAGCAGCTCGCCTACCTGCTGGAGCGCTCGCCGTTCTATCGCGCGAAGCTGAAGGCAGCCGGAATCGAATCCGCCGCTGACGCCGACGGGCTCGACGAGATCGCGAAGCTGCCGCTGACCACGAAGCAGGAGCTCCGCGACAGCACCACGCCGGAGAACCCGATCGGAGCCCACCTCTGCGTCGGGCGCGACGAGATCGCGCGCATCTACTCGACCAGCGGCACCACCGGCACACCCTCCTACATCCCGCTTACCGCGGGCGACCTGGAGAACTGGGTCACCGGATCCTCGCGGAGCTATGCGGGCTCGGGCGTGAGCGCGGGGCAGCGGGTCGTGACCACGTACGGGGCAGGACCGTGGGTGGCGGGAGCGGCGCTCGACTCAATGGAGCGGATCGGGCTCTCGCACATCCCGGTCGGGGCAGGCAACACCGACCGGCTGCTGCGGGCGATCGAGCTACTGCGGCCCGAGGCCTTGGCGGTCACCCCCTCGTACGCGTCCTACCTGATCGAGGCCGCGGCCGACCGGGGCGTGGACCTGGCCGGGTCGAGCGTCGAGCGCCTCCTCGTCGCCGGCGAGCCGGGCGGTGGCGAGCCGGCCTTCCGCGCGCGCATTCAGGAGGGCTGGGACGCGCGGGTGACAGAGGCAATGGGGATCGGCGACATCGGGGTCTCGATCTGGGGGGAGTGCGAGGAGCAGGACGGGATGCACCTGGGGGCGCGCGGGTTCGTACACGCCGAGGTGATCGATCCGGAGTCGGGCGATGCGATCCCGATGGAGGACGGCGCCGGCGGCGAGATGGTGCTGACGCACCTTCGACACCGAGCGGCGCCGCTGCTGCGCTTCCGCACGCGCGACCACATCAAGGTGCGGACCAACCCCTGCCCCTGCGGGCGCACCGGGCCGCGCATTCGCTGCGTCGGCCGCACCGACGACATGCTGATCGTGCGCGGCGTCAACGTCTTCCCCTCGGCGGTGCGCGAGCTGGTCGGCGAGTTTGCGCCGCGAGTAAGCGGACAGGTCGTGGTGCGGCCGAAGGCCGAGGGGCCGAAGCAGGACCCTCCCCTGCCCCGTCGTCGTCGAGCTGGCCGAGGGCGCCGAGCCCGACTCGGAGCTGGCCGAGGCGATCCAAAAGCGCCTGCGCGAGGCGCTGGTCGCGCAGATGTTGGTCGAGCTGGTCCCGTTCGGCTCGCTGGAGCGCAGCGAGGTCAAGTCGAAGCTGGTCGAGAGATAGGCTCAAACACGATGGCGCTGCAGAAGATCCAGACCCAGGGCGTCCACCACATCACGCTCGTCGGGGCGGACCGGCAGACCTCCATCGACTTCTGGGAGGGGATCCTGGGTATGCCGTTCATCTTCGAGCAGCCCAACCTCGACAACGAGAACGAGAGCCACCTCTATTTCGATCCCGGCGATGGGCGGCTGATCACGGTCTTTACCAAGGAGGACCGCGAGAAGGATTCCGAGCGCACGCCGACCGATCCCGGCTGCGTTCACCACCTCGCCTTCAACGTCAGCCAGGCGACCTGGCACCAGGCGGAGGAGCGGCTGAAGGAGCGCGGGATCGAGCCGGCCCTGCGGGATCGGGGCTTCATGGACTCCATGTATTTCGAGGATCCGATGGGGCTGCTGATCGAGCTGGCCTCGTACCGCTTCGAGCCGCCGGCCGGCCACACCCACGCCGACGTGCTGCTGGAGGCGCACAAGATCAGGACCGACCGCGCTGACTACAACATCGACCAGGAGCATCTGGCCGACGCGATCGAGAACCTCGTGACGCGCTCGCAACAGACGCTGTCCGAGGACCGTTCGCCAAAGGACCCCTACTCCTAGGAGGGAGCTGAGATGGCAACCCACACGCTGAGCATCCTGAAGCCGAGCGTCAACAACCTCTCCGTGCGCGTCTTCGTGCGGGCCGCCGGGCTCGATCACGAGGAGGTCGACATGTGGGGGAACAAGAGCACGCCCGAGTTCCTGAAGAAGAACCCGTCCGACCTGACGCCGCTGCTGGAGGAGGAGGGGCTGCCGAAGGGATCGCTGTGGGAGAGCTGCGCGATCATGCAGTACCTCTGCAACCGCGACGGCCTGGACCAGTTCTATCCCAGCGATCCGGGCAAGCGGGCGATGGTCGACAGCGCGCTGTTCTATTTGATCGGCACGATCTACCCGCTGGTCGCGCGCGCCACCTACCCCACCCTCGGCTTCCCGCAGTACGCGGGCGAGGTCGCCACGTCCGAAGCCGACGACGCGATGAAGGACAAGGCCGCGAAGGACGCGACCGAGGCGCTCGCCGCCCCGCTCGAGGCCTACAACGACTGGTTCCTGGACGGCAGCGGGAAGTTCGTCGGCGGCGCGGACTCACCCACGATCGCCGACATCCGCCTCGCGGTAACGCTCGAGTTCCTGGACGCGATCGACTACGAGCTGCCGAAGTGGGCGACCGACCACAGGAAGTCGGTCGAGGACGCGCTCGGCGACGCTTACTCGGAACCGGCCGCCGAGGTGCGCGGGTTCGTCGAGTCGGTCAAGTAGCGGGCGCCACGCCGGCCTTGCGCGCGGCGGGCATGCGGGTGGCGAGCGAGGCGCAGCCGATCGTGTAGGCGAGCTTCGAGGCCGGCATCCGGTAGCCGGCCTTGCTGTGGGGGGCGTAGAGCGGCTCTTGCTCCTCGTCTGTCATCAGCCAGCCGGTGTGGATGCGCTGTTCCTGGCCGACCATGCGCGGCTTGAACCAGTGCGAGGTGAGCCCGGCGCGACGGCCGCCCTGGGGCACGGAGCCGGGCGGGACGGTGAGGCGGAGGCCCTGGACGAGGGTGGTCGAGGCGCCCGAGACCGGGACCACCTCCGGCAGCCCGTCGGACCCGCACCAGCCGAGCAGCGTGTGGGGCAGCCGCTCGACGTGGGACGCGACCTTTGCGGCATCCACCCGCGGCCCGGTGCCGTTGCGCGGCGGCTTCTGGGGCTCGGGCGGCGGCGGGCGCTCGGACCCGAAAACCTGGGGCTGCTGGGTGGCCTCGGTGTCGGGATGGGCGACCACGCGCTCGACCTCGACTGTGATCGCCACCCGCTCCCAGTAGTAGACGCGCTGCATGCGCCCGGCGAGGCCGGTCGAGCGGGGCACGAGGAACTTGTCCCACTGGGGGGTGATCGACTCGAGCCAGGCACGGTCGGGCGTGGCGTCGAAGGAGGCGCGGCCCTGGACGACGACGAAGCCGGGGCGGTCGGTGAAGCCGTGCTCGCGCGCGTGATAGACGACGGCAACGCCGGGGTTGCGGCTGATTCGGTCGAGCTTCTTCCACAACGCGAGCGAGCTGCTGAGTGTGACCGTGCCGGCCTCGCGGTCGCGCATCCCGACCGGAGCCATCGGCGTGATCAGGACCCCCTCGGCGGGGGTCAGGTACGCGAGGCCGACCGCAAGGTCCCCGCCGAGGATCTCGTCGACCTCGTCGCTCCAGCTCACGCGGGGAGTTCCTGGAGGACCCAGGTGTTGCCGTCGGGGTCGCTGAAATGGGCGTGCTTGAAACCGGGGCGGCCCTCGCGGCCGAGGACCTCGACCTCGCTCACCTCCACCCCGCGCTCGATCAGGCCGTCGCGGACGGCGTCCATGTCGCGCACGGTCAGCTGCAGTCCCTTCAGCGATCCGGGCTCCATCTCGGCCAGGCCGGTGCCGATCACGATCGAGCAGGCTGATCCCGGCGGGGTGAGCTGGACCACGCGGCGCTCGTCGCTGATCTGGGTGTCATGGTCGACCTCGAAGCCGACCCGCTCCTCATAGAAGGCCTTGGCGCGGTCGACGTCCGCGACCGGCACCTGGACGACCTCCAGGCGCAGTCTACGGGGCCGGGCAGTAGCCGGCGGGAATCGGTGCCCCGCCGTGAACTCGCTGTGGCGCTCCGTCCGATCCGAGGCGGTCTCCACACCTTGGTTGCCGGTGTGGCTGTACGCCGTCGGCCGTCACGTAGTCGATCGTGAAGTTGGTGTGGGTTCGAGCCGCCGTCCTGGATAGCAGACGCCGAAGCTGAAGGCACGTCCGCGGCTTCTTGAAGATGTTGTCGGTGAAGGTCTCGGGGCCGAGCCCGCCGGTGTCCATCGTGTCGTTGGCAGAGAACGTCGTGTTGGCGATCGTGTTCGAAGCAGCTCGGGCCCTGTTCCCGGCCGTGTCGAAGACCCAGAGGTCGAAGTCGGCGTTCGTGTCCCACGTCAGCGTCGCCCGTACCAGCGGCGCGGGCTTCGCGCCCTTCTTCTTCTTCTTCTTGCACTTCTTCTTCTTGGAGGAGCTCGCCTTCTTCTTCTTGCACTTCTTCTTCTTGGCGATCTCGGCCGCGCTGCCGCCCGCAGCGGTCGCCGCCGTGCCGACGGTGACGCTGAGCATGAGCGCGAGGATCGCCAGCAGCGCGAGCCCCGTCAGTCCCTTGTTCCTGCGCATTCCCTCCATGCCGCCGCAGCCTAACTAGTTTGGCCCGCGAGAGCAAGCCTCGATGGACAGGTGGCTACTCGGGCCGGTGACAGCAAGCCTCGATGTTGTTTCCGTCCAGGTCGAGCACGAAGGCGCCGTAGTAGGACGGGTGGTAGATCTCGCGTATGCCGGGACCGCCGTTGTCGGTGGCGCCCGCGGCGAGCGCGGCCTCGTGGAAGGCGTCCACGGTCGCGCGGTCAGGCGCGGAGAAGGCGACGTGGACGTTCTCGGTGACCGGCTGGCGCTGCTCTGTGATCCAGAAAAACGGCATGCCGTCGCTGCCGCCCATGCCGCCGAAGCCGTCCACCGGCTCCATCAGCGTCGAGATCCCGAGCGGCGCGAGCGCCTTCTCGTAGAACTCCTTGCTGCGCGCGTAGTCGGAGACGTTGATCCCGAGGTGATCGAGCATGGGCGGACCTTAGTAGGCCACGCCCATGCCCGCGTCTACTCGGCCGCCACCGGTTCCGGATCGGGCCGGACGATGAGGGTGTTGGCCACGTTCAGGATCTCGTCGGCGGGCATACCGACCCGCGCCGCGTGCTTGCGAAGGGCCTCGGGATCGCTGGCCTGGTAGATGCATACGGTCCCCAGCGAGCCGTCGGTTTCCGCGATCACGTAGCTGCGGATCCAGCGGACCTCGTCCACGAAGTAGCTGTCGGCGACCTGCTTCGAGCGCTCGGCCGCCGGCTTCAACTCCTCGGGTGTCTCCCAGGCGTTCTTGCGGCGAATCGCATAGGTGTTCATGGCGTCCTTTCGTGTCTCCTTTTCGAGTCCCTGCTGGAGACGCGAACGGGCGCGATTTATTCCGCTAGCCCTCCCCGAAATCGTCCTGCGCCCAGGTGCGCTCCGCCAGGCGCTGCTGGACGACGCCGATGTAGTCGAGGCTGGGCTGGGTGCGCCAGCGGCCCGAGAACCAGGCCCCGACGCTGCCCCAGATGTCACCCGGCGCGTAGTCCTGGCCGCGCTCGACGGTGTTCAGCCATCCCATTTGTCCGTCGAAGTAGGCGCGGATGATGCCGCCGTAGTAGTCGGCGTTGAACGCGGTGAACCTGCGCGCGATCGCGCAGTCGTCCCAGCAGTGGTACGGGCGGCGCACCTGGTAGAGCCCGAACGAGTCGCCGTTGTCGCCGACCGCCGACATCCGCCACCACGACTCGACCACCGCCACGGCGCGCAACAGCTCGGGATCGAGCCCCCACTTGCGGGCGGCCCACTGGATGATCTCGTCGGTCGTGCCCTTGAAGCGGCCGTTCACGTACTTCGCGTAGGCCATGTCGCTGCGCGCCCGCCACGCCCGCAGGAGCGCCTTCTTCGGCACACGGTGGTTCTCGGCGGCGTTCTCGGGCCGCGGCTCCCACTTCGAGCGCTTCACCTTCTTCGCCGCCTTCTTGCTCGAGAGCGGGCCCCAACCGACCGGCTTGGCCGTGATCGCGCCGGCGGGGGCTGCGCCCAGCAGGGCGCCACCGCAGACCAGCACCAGGACGGTTCGAAGCCTCATCGCGGGGACAAGGCTAGCCGGGGGACCCGGCGCATCGCAGCGCCCGCGCGTCAGGCGTCGTCGTACTCGGCGATCAGCTTCTTGGTCGCGCGCGTTCGCCAGGCGTCCTCGATCAGGCCCGCGAGCTCGTCCCTGTCGATCGCCTCCAGCCTTACCAACACAAACGGGTAGCCGTCGTAATGCGGCGTCGTGAAGTAGACGTCGGGGTCGCTGTCGATCATCGCCTCCTTGTCCTCCATGTCGGGGACTCGGATCACCAGCGCGTCCGGGTCGGTGCGCAGGCGACAGAACCCGCCCTTGCCGGCCACCTTCAGGGCGGGCGTGCGGAACCAGGTTCCCTCCTCGACCCCGGGGAAGCGCTTTCCGATCCTGACGACGTCGGCCCAGGTCGGCACGCGCCGGGAGCCCTAGTAGCGGTAGTGATCCGACTTGTAGGGACCCTCGACCGGCACGCCGAGGTAGGCGGCCTGCTCGGGGGTCATCTCGGTCAGCTTCACTCCGAGAGCGTCGAGGTGCAGGCGGGCGACCTTCTCGTCCAGGTGCTTGGGCAGCACGTAGACCTGCTTCTCGTAGTCGTCGTTCTTGCCGTAGAGCTCGATCTGGGCGATCACCTGGTTCGAGAAGGAGTTGCTCATCACGAAGCTCGGGTGCCCGGTGGCGTTGCCGAGGTTCAGCAGCCGGCCTTCGCTCAGCACGATGATCGAGTGCCCGTCGGGGAACTTCCACACGTCCACCTGGGGCTTGAACTCCTCCTTCTCGATCCCTGGGACCTCTGCCAGGCCGGCCATGTCGATCTCGTTGTCGAAGTGGCCGATGTTGCCGACGATCGCCTGGTGTTTCATGCGGCCCATCTGCTCGGCCGAGATCACGTCCTTGTTGCCGGTGGCGGTGACGAAGATGTCGGCGGTCTCGAGCACGTCCTCGAGCGTCTTCACCTCGTAGCCCTGCATCGCCGCCTGCAGCGCGCAGATCGGGTCTATCTCGGTGACGATCACGCGGGCTCCCTGGCCGCGCAGGGACTCGGCGCAGCCCTTGCCGACGTCGCCGAAGCCGCAGATGACCGCGACCTTGCCGCCGATCAGGGTGTCGGTGGCGCGGTTGATGCCATCCACGAGGCTGTGGCGGCAGCCGTAGATGTTGTCGAACTTGGACTTCGTGACCGAGTCGTTGACGTTGATCGCTGGGAAAAGCAGCTTGCCGGCGGCCATCATCTGGGTCAGGCGGTTGACGCCGGTTGTGGTCTCCTCGGTGACGCCCTTGATGCCCTCGGCCAGGCGCGTAAAGCGCTCTGGGTCCTCCTTCATCGACTCGGCGATCAGCGCCAGGAAGACCTTCTCCTCGTCTGACTCGCCGGAGGCCGGGTCCGGCGCCGCTCCCGATGCCTCGAACTCGACGCCCTTGTGGATCAGCAGGGTCGGGTCGCCGCCGTCATCGAGCAGCATGTTCGGCCCATCGCCTTCTGGCCAGCGCAGCGTCTGGTCGATCGCCCACCAGAACTCCTCCAGGGTCTCGCCCTTCCAGGCGAAGGTGGGGATGCCGGCCTTGGCGACCGCCGCGGCGGCGTGGTCCTGGGTCGAGAAGATGTTGCAGGAGGCCCAGCGCAGCTCGGCCCCGAGCGCGACCAGCGTCTCCATCAGCACCGCGGTCTGCACGGTCATGTGGAGCGAGCCGGTGATCTTGGCGCCCGCCAGCGGCTGGGAGCCCGAGTACTCCTCTCGCAGCGCCATCAGCCCCGGCATCTCGTGCTCGGCCAGGGCGATGTCGCGGCGACCGTATTCGGCCAGACCCGGGTCGGCGATCTTGAAGTCGTCCTTGGTTGCGGTGGCGGTGCTGGGCGGCGTCATGGGTTGGAGGGCTCCCTGTCGTTTACGCAGTGAGTACGCCGTGAAGCGTAGGGCAGTCGTCGCCCGGACCAGCAGGCCGACGATCGGGATGCTACGGTTCGCGGACTGAATGAACGTTCAATCAGACCGAGGAGGCAGCAAATGAGCTGGACGACCGCAGACATCCCCGACCAGAAGGGCCGCACCGCGGTCGTCACCGGCGCCAACGGAGGGCTCGGCCTCGAGACCTCGCGCGCCCTCGCGGGAGCCGGGGCCCACGTCGTCATGGCCGCCCGCAACCAGGAGAAGGCGAACGCGGCGGTCGAGAACATCAAGGGGACCAACCCCGACGCCTCGCTGGAGCTTGTCGAGCTCGACCTGGGAGACCAGGCCTCGGTCAAGGCAGCGGCGGAGAAGATCCTCTCCTCCCACCCCACCATCGACCTGCTGATCAACAACGCCGGTGTGATGGGGATCCCGGAGCGCAAGACCGCCGACGGCTACGAGATGCAGTTCGGTACCAACCACCTCGGCCACTGGACGCTGACCGCGCTGCTGATGCCCGCGCTGCTGAAGGCGGATGCGCCGCGGATCGTCACTGTGACCAGCACCGCCCACCACATGGGCCGGACCGTGAACCCCAAGAACCCCCACCTCGAGGGCTCCTACGGAGCCTGGAAGGCCTACGGGCAGTCGAAGTTCGCCAACTTCCAGTTCGGGCTGGGCCTCGACAGGAAGCTGAAGCAGGCGGGGGCGCCTGTGGAGAGCCTGATCGCTCACCCCGGCCTCTCCAACACCGAGCTGCAGGCGGTCAGCGTGCAGGAGACGGAGGGCGGCCGCAGCCAGCGCTTCTTCCATTCGCTCGCCGGCAGCCAGGGCATGTCGCCCGCCTACGGTGCCCTCTCGCAGCTGCGCGCGGCGACCGACCCGAATGCGAAGGGCGGCCAGTTCTATGGGCCGAAGTGGGTCAACAGCGGACGGCCGGTGCGCAAGCCGATCTTCCGCCGCGTCGGGAACCGCGGGGTCAATCGGCTCTGGGAGGTCTCCGAGCGCGAGACGGGCGTCCCGATGGACTTGAACGGCAGCGGCGCCGATCGCATGGCCGCATAGCCGATGGTCGTCGCTGCGCTAGATCGGGCTGCGGCGGTGCGGCAGGCGCTGCGCGCGCTTGTCGCCAAGCACGGCTTTCACGGCGCGTCGATGAGCGCCGTCGCCGCCGAGGCCGGCGTCGCGACGGGCACGGCCTACACCCACTACGCCTCGAAGGACGAGCTGGTCCTGGCCACCTACCTCGAGACCAAGGGCGAGTGGCACGAGGCGGCGATGGCGGGGGTTGGACCGGACATGGCCCCGCGGGACTTTTTCCGCCAGATGTGGCTCGCCGCCTACGAGCATCTGGCCGCCAACCGCGACCACGCCCTGTTCCTGCTCCAGGTCGACTGCTCGCCCTACAAGGGGCCCGCCCACGAAGCCGCGATGGCGCGCGACGGCGACCCGCTCGTGGAGGCCGTGGGCGCCCCGCCGTTCGCCGACCACATACAGCCGCTTCCGCTGGAGGTGCTCTACGAGCTGGGGATGGCCCCGGCGGTGCGGCTGGCCGCGGGAGGCGAGAAGCTGACGCAGAAGCAGTTGCGGGCGACCGCCGACGCCTGCTGGCGCGCGGTCAGCCGCGACTAGCGATCGCTTCGCCTACGTGACGTTGTTCTTCTTGAGGAAGTCGAGCGCGGTCTGCGCGACCTCCTGCCAGCCGCTGTCGATCGTCAGCGCGTGCCCGCGGTTGGGGATCTTGGCGATCTCGGTCACGTTCGGGTTGCGCTTCTGGCGCTTGTAGGCCGCGTTCGCGATCGCCGGGGGGACCGTGTGGTCCTTCTCGCCGGAAATGACCAGCATCGGGCCGCGGTCGGGGTTCTTGCTGTCGGCCTTCGCCTCCGTGAAGGGGTTGAGGTTGGCGTTCGCCATCTGCATCAGCGCCACTCCCGGCGCGGCCACGTGGTAGGTGTCGTAGAGGCGCTTCGCCTCGTCCTCGTCCAGCGCGTTGGCCCAGCCGTAGTTGAACTGCTCCTGGGTCAGCGTGATCGCCTTGCCCCGGTTGAACGGATTGCCCAACACCGGCCAGGCCGACTTCAGTGCCGAGAAAGGCAGAGGAAGCACACCGCGGAAGGGACCTGGGTCGATCGGGACCGAGGCTGCAGCAATCCCCCGCCCGGCGATCATGAAGGTCAGCAGGCCGCCGGTCGAGTGGCCCATCACCACCGGCTTCTTGTCGAGCGCGGCGATGACCTCCTCGGTGTGCTTGGCGACCTGCTCGAGCTTCTTGCCGGCGAGGACGTCGGGGTTGGCGCGCGCCTCCTCGACCGTTTCGGGATCGTCGGGCCAGTCGGGCGTGACGCCGGCGTAGCCGTTCTGCTCGAAGAAGTCGACCCAGTTGTCCCAGCTGCTCGGGATCAGCCAGAGCCCGTGGATGAAGACGACGGGCGTCTTGCCGGACGCGTTCGCGCTGTCGATCTGCCGCTGCTCGCGCTCGCTGATTGCCATGCCGAATCCCTTCCTCGCGTCGCGTGGCGTTGTGCCGCGAGAGTCTATGCGCAGGCCGCGCGCCGCTAATCGACGTCGGTGGCGACGCCGATCGGAAGCCAGCGGAATCGTTCGCGGACGTCGGCAGGGGCTTGGGCCAGCTCGCGCTCGATCGCTTCCCTGCCCTCGCGGAAGTGGTCCCAGCCCTCGTAGTGGACCGGGATCGCCAGCCGCGGCTTCAGCTCTCCGCACAGCGTCACCGCCTCGCGGGCGGTCATCGAGTAGCGCAGCGGACCGGTGATCGGAAAGCGAACGCCGCCCAGGTGCAGGAGGGCGACGTCGACCTCCATGCGCTCGGGCACCTCCCGGACGCCCCCGTAGAGAACGGTGTCGCCGGAGATCCAGAGTGCGCTTCTCCCCTCCCCCACCCTGTTCAGGGCGAAGCCGATCGTCGGGCCCGACAGGAGGTGGATAAGCGGCGCTCCGTGACGGCACGGCGTAGCGGTGATGTCGAGCGAAGGGCGGCCGGTCGCCTCGAGCCGGGTGCTCTGCCACGGGTCGAGCCCGCGAGAGCCGGCCCCGATGCGCTTCGCGCCCGCGCTCGTGGTCACGACCGCCCCGACGGTCGCCAGCAGCTCGCGGCCGGCGTCGTCGAGGTTGTCGGCGTGCTGATCGTGGCTGAGCAGGATCGCGTCAAGCTCTCCCAGCTCGCTCACCGCCAGGGCCGGCCCCTCGAGCTTCCGCGACGAGCTGCCCCAGCCGAACGTGTAGCGGCGTCCCGGCGGGTCGAAGGTGGGGTCGGTCAGCAGCCGCCAACCGTCGATCTCGATCAGAACGGTGGGGCCGCCGATGTGGGTGAGGCGGACGGCCATGGCGACGGACCATACCCGCGCCCCGATCGAGCTTCAGAACGCCGGCGTGCCCTCGTCGAAGCGCTCGATGCCGTCGTCGGGGATCTCCTCCCAGGGGGCGGCGTAGGCGACGTGGGAGCGCCAAGTCATCGGGACGCCCGGGTCGTGGTCGAAGGCGCTCATCCGGATCGTCATCTGGGAGGGATCGTCGGGATTGCGGCTGAAGAGGTGGGCGCCGCACTCGGTGCAGAAGCCCTTCTCGAAACCGCCGTCGGCGTGGCGCCAGGTCTTGACCAGCTCCTCCCCCTGGATCCAGCGAAAGTCGCGCCCGTCGATCCTCGCCTGGGCCGAAACCGCGCTGCCCGTCCGCTTCTGGCAGCGCGTGCAGTGGCAGTAGCCGGCGTTCAGTGGCTCCCCGGCGAGCTCGAAGCGGACGCCGCCGCAGAGGCAGCCTCCGGTCAGCGGCAGATCGGTCATGAGATGGAGGCGGTCGGAATTGAACCGACGTGTTCGGTCACGAACGATCGGCGTCTACAGGTATAGCCGGCGCTTTGATCTCGCCTCACGACTTCCGCAGCCGGCGGGAGATGACGTGAGGCCAAGTCCCTTTGATGTCCCCCGGCGGCCGGGACATACCGCCGCGGTGAGCCCGATTCTGAAGCCGGTGCCCCTCTGCTCGGGCGACGGAGGGCCGACTCCTGCTACTTAGCTATTGACTAAGCGGCAAGGGCGAACTCATGGTCCGCACGTATTGGTTGGTCCCGGTGTTTAACGAGGCCTCCGGGAACCTCGACCTGCAACCTGATCGCACGGATGACCAAATCGAAGCCAAATCGCCCCCGTGCTATGTGCAATCAATTCTAGCCCGCGCGCCGCTGCTCCTTCTTGGCGCCGGTTCTAGGCGTCGGGGGGCGGCTCGAGGCCCGCGGCCTCGTACGCCATCTCCCGCTCCAGGTAGAAGCGCGTGCGGCGGACCCTGCCGTCCCGCACCTGAAACAGGGCCGCGGGCCGATGCTCGAGCTCAACCCCGTCGCGCACGGTCCGGGCCCGCACGTGCACCAGCAGCAGCACCTCGTCACCGGCATCCACGAAGTCCTCCGGGGTGATCACGTAGGTCTCATAGCCCTGGAGCCAATTGCCCCACCCCTCGGCCAGGCCCGCGGCGCCTCGTGCTTCCGGCTCGATCGAGCCGCCCGACTGCCCGCTCAGGAACTGGATCTCGAAGTCCTCTGCGAAGGGGCCGGTGTCGATGCCGACCTGGTCGATGTCCCGATCCATCCGCTCCAAGGCCTCGACCATGTCGAAGCCGGCAGCTGGGAACAGCGCCTTGACGAGCTCGACGTTCTCGGCGGACACCGCCATGGAGTATCGCTAGCTGCCCGCCAGGCCGCTCTTCCAGAAGCTGGTCGTGGCGGCTGCGCCGGCCTTGCTGAGCCCGATGTGGACGTGGTCCCTGTGCGCCGTGGTGCGGTCCGTCCTGCCCGAGCAGCCGCTGTAGTGCCCCATGCCGTCCGAGCCCGAGAACCAGCTCTCGCAGTTGAAGATGATCTCCTGTACGCCCATGCGGCGGGCCAGGGCGCGCTCGTTGCCGTTCGCGTCGGCCTCGAGCAAACGCTCGATCAGGAAGTTGGCCGCCCGGCGCTCGCGCTTGCGCGCCGCGTCCAGGCGCCAGTCGAGGGCGCGGCCCTCGGAGTGCAGGCTCTTGGTGTTCTTCGACAGCTTCTGGCAGCGGTAGACGCCCCAGGACTCGCCGGGGAAATGGCGGTCGATCCACCTGGTCAGCATTCGGATCCCCGGGGTCGAGCGCGGGCTGCACTTCCTGGCGTAGTCGTAGCTGTCGCCCTCGATCGGGTCGTCCAGCAGCTTCGGGTCGTTGGCCGGGTTGGGCCAGGCCGACGCCGCCGCCGCGGGCATGGCCAGCGACAGCGCCACCGCAAGCACCACGGTGGCGCACCGGCGGCTCACGAGCCGGGACAGCGGATCGTGGACACGGTGCGAGCCACGCGCTTGGGCTTGGTCGGGCTGTGGTTCCAGGAGAGATGGAGGTGATCGCGCGGCCCGTGGCGCTTGTCGCCCCAATAGCCGACCCAGCGGAATGGGACGCGGACCCTGTCCTGGCGCGGCTCAGCCCAGCGCGCCAGCTCGCCGATCAGCCGCCAGCTGCCGCCGATCGATTCGTCGGGGACGATGTCCAAGGCCAGCCCGATCGGGTGCTCCCCGCGGATCGTGTGCGCCCTGTCGGTCGAGAAGCCATCGACCACGTAGATCTTGAATCGCTTCCGCAGGTACTCGACGTCGGCGAGCAGGCGGCGGTCGATGCGCTCCCCGGGGAACTCGGGGATATCGACGAAGCGCCCGCCGCCGCTGGTCTCGCAGTGGTTCTTGGAGATCTTGGCCGAGCCGGCGTGGGCGCCGGCAGGGGCGCACAACGCTGCGCACGCGAGCATCGAGACCAGCATTCGAGTGGGACCCTGCCGCCTCATGAGAGTGTTTTCGGCACGCCGTTTATTCCCTTTAGGGGGAGATTCACGCCTGCGGCTAGCCTCCTAGGCACGATGGAAGCCGCTCCCGAGCAACGTCAACTCGAGCCCCGCGAGCACGACCCGATCCACCCCGGCTCCGGCCGCGACCAGGGCCTGCTGAAGCGGTTCGGCGGCGCTGCCGCCGCGGTGGGGCTGGTCCTCGTCAAGTTCGGCGCCAAGCTCAAGGTGCTGCTGCTGGCGCTGCCGAAGCTGAAGCTGTTCACCACCTCGGCCTCGATGCTGGTCTCGATCGTCGCCTACCAACTGATCTTCGGCTGGCCGTTCGCGGTCGGCTTCGTGCTGCTCCTGCTGCTGCACGAGATGGGCCACGTGTTCCAGCTGCGCCGCGAGGGCGTGGAGGCGTCGGCGCCGATGTTCATCCCCTTCCTGGGCGCGGTGATCTCGGCCAAGTCGCTGGGCAAGGACGCGGCGGCCGAGGCCCGTGTCGGCCTCGCCGGGCCGATCCTGGGCACGATCGCGACGCTGATTCCGCTCGGCCTCTGGCTCGCCACGGGCGACGACTTCTGGCGCGCGCTCGCCTACATCGGCTTCTTCCTCAACCTCTTCAACCTGCTGCCGGTGGTGCCGCTGGACGGCGGCCGCGCGATGGCCGCGCTCTCGCCCTGGGTGTGGTTCGCCGGCTTCGCGGGATTGATCGCGCTCACGTTCTTCTTCCCCAATCCGATCCTGCTGCTGGTGATCCTGTTCGGCGGGCTCGAGAGCTGGCGGCGCTGGAAGGCGCGCAAGACGCCCGAGGCGCAGGCCTACCACGACATTCCCACGCGCACCCGCGTCTACGTCGCCGTCACCTACCTGGCGCTGGCGGCGCTGCTTGCGATCGGGGTCACCGAGACCTACTTCGAGCGCGACCTCAGCGACGTCTAGGCCGGCCGGCGGCCTGGGCCGCTAGCCGACGCGGAGCTTCGGCGTGACCTCGCGCAGGAACTCGGCGGAGATTCCGGGGACGCCCGCGAGGTCGTCCACCGAGTCGAAGCCGCCCTGACGCTCGCGGTTGGTGAGCAGCCGCGTGGACTGGGTCACGGAGAAGCCGAGGTCTCGAAGCTGCTCGAAGCTCGCCTTGTTGAGGTCCATCGGCTCGTCGCCGGCGGTCGCCGCCGGCTCGGCGGAGGGTTTCTCCTCGGCCTCGTCCTCCTCGGCCTCGGCCTCGTCCTCGTCCTCATCATCCTTCTCGCCCTTCTCGCCCTTCTCGTCCCTCGGCTCATCGCCCTCGTCGCCGCTGGCCCCGAGGATGCGGCCGATCAGGCCGGGCTTCTTGTCCTCCTCGGACGTCCCGGTCTCGTCGGACGTCTCGGTCTCGTCGGACGTCTTGGTCTCGTCGGACGTCTTGGTCTCGTCGGACGTCCCGGTCTCGTCGGACGTCTCCGCTTCCTCAGACGTGCCGGCCTCTACGGAGGTGTCGACCTCCTCGAACGTAACTTCCTGCTTGGGCGTCTCGACTTCCTCGGCCGCGTCGTCCTCCTCGACGGGCGCTCCCGGCGATGTGTCGGCGGTGGGCTCGGCCTCGCTCTGCTCCCGACGAGTGTCGCGAGGCATGGTCAGCTTGAACGCGGAGGCCTCCTCGGAGCTGGAATCCGGCTCGGGCGGCGCTGGGGGGGCTGACGGCTCGAGCGGCTCTGGGGGGGCTGACGGCTCGGGCGGCGAAAGCGTCTCGGAGGCCGTGGCTGACTCGCTCTCCTGAATCGACTTCGCGGCGGCCGCCTCCGCGGCCAAGGCCCGCTGCTCGGCCTCCTTGGCGCGCTGCTCAGCCAGCGCGACGCGCTCCAGCACCTCCCGCAAGCGGCGCTCGCGCTCGGCCTCCTCGACCTTGAGACGGGCAAGGCGCTCGGCGTCGGCCGCCCGGCGCTCGGCGGCCTGCGCCCGCTCCTCGAGGTCCTTCAGGCGCTGGTAGGCCTCCTCGGTGGCGCGCTCGCGCTGCTCGCGCTCGGCGGCGACGCGCTTCTCGGCCTCCTCGAGCTCGGAGGCCAGGCGGCGCTTCTCGACGCTCAGCTCCTGCTCTGCCTGCTCGCGGGCGCGCTGCTCGGTCTCGGAGCGGATCCTCTCGGCCTCGCGGTTGAAGCGCTCGTCGGCCTCGGTCCGCGCCCGCTCCTCGGCCTCGCGGCTGGCCTGGTCGGCGGCGGCGCGAACCCTCTCGTCCGCGTCCGTTCGCGCCTGCTCGATGGCCTCGCGCGTTCGCTCCTCGACCTCCTGGCGGACGCGCTCGGACTCCTCGCGGGCGCGGCCGACGCTCTCCTCGCGAAGCCGCTCGGTCTGCTCGCGAAGCTGGCGCTCGGCGTCGCCGCGCACGTCCTCTTCGGCCTTGCGGCGGGCCTCCTCGGCTGCCGCCTTGATCAGGCCCTCGGTCTCGGCCCGAGCCTTGTCGGCCCGGCTTTCGGCGCTGCGCTGGATCTCCTCGGCGTCACGCAGGCGCGACTCGACGTGGCTGTGGACCCGCTCCTCCTCGCTGGTGATCTGCTCGTCCCGGCGCGCGACCAGGTCGATGTCCTCGCTGGGCGCAGCTGGGGGGACCTCGGGCGGCTGGGGCGCCTCCTCGGCGGGAGGCGCGGCATCGTAGGGCACGCCGGTGGGTACCTCGGGCAGCGGGGGATCGGAGCTCGGCGAGCCGCCCGGAGCCGGCTCGGGCTCGGGCTCGGGCCGGACGGCTCGAGGGCGGCCGCTTCGTCGGGCTCGTCACCGCCCTCCTGCGCAAGGCGGTTGATCTGCTCCTGCAGCGAGCCGGGCTCGTCGGCGCTCGGCAGAGACCGCTCTCCGATCGGTGGGGGCGACTCGGGAGCAGGGGTCTCCGGCGGGGCCGACGACTCGAACGGCTCGGGTGGCTCGGGGGATCGGGGGGCTGGGGCGGCTCGGACGAGCTCGGCTCGTCGTCGCCCGGCCCGGCGGTCGCGTCGAACCCCGCCGGGGCGAACTCGGGCTCGGGCGCGGAAGGCGTCAGCACGGGCTGGTCGGGGTCCACCTCGGCGGGCGGCGGAGGCGTCAGCGGCCTCGACGGGTCGGGCGGGGAGGCGGCTCGCCCGGGAGCTCGGGCTCATCCGATGCGCTGGGTCCGTCGATCGGGACCGGCTGCAGATCGGGCGGCTCCTCTTCCACTTCCTCATCATCCTCCTGCTCGTCCCCTGAGTCCTCCCTCCTCGTCCCCTGAGGCCAGGCGCTGGGCGGCCGGGACCCACTCCTCCCCAGAGCCGGGCTGAGCCTCTTGCTCGACCTCTTCCTCGCTCTCCCCCAGCGGCTCTTGCTCGGGCTTCTCCGCCTCGGGCGTTCTGCTCATCAGCCTTCTGCTCTTCGGCCTTCCGCTCTTCAGCCTTCCGCTTCCTGCGCCCGAAGCCCAGCGCCGCCGCAAGCTTGCCCGGCTCCTTCTCCTTCTGCTGCTCCTCGGCATCGCCCCCGGGCTCGGCCTCCTTCGCCCGGGCGGCGGCCGCGGCCTTGACCGCCTCCTCGGCCTTCCTGATCGTCTCGGAGCGTTCGCGCGGCTCCTGCTCGACGACGGTGCCCCTGCGGTCGGCTCGGCGCTGCTGACGGTCGGCTTTTCGCTGGTCGCGCTCGGCGCGGCGTCGCTGCCGCTCCTCCTCCCAGGCGCGCCGCTCGTCCTCCTCGGCCCGTCGCTTCAGCACGGCCTTGTCCTCCTTCTCGGCGCGCTTCTGCTCGCGGCGCTCCTTGCGGCTCAGCTTCGCCGGCGCCTCGGCGCTCGACGCGGCGGCCGCCACCTTGGTTGCGCTCTCCTCGGCCTCGTCCGGACCATCTGCCGGTCCGCCCGCTCGTCATCGGCCAGCGCATCAGCCTCGACGGTGTCGCCGTCGGCCTTCGCCTCGGGCGTCTCGGCATCGTCGCCTCGCCTCCGCAGCCGGAAGCTGCCGCCGCCCTCCTTCTTTGGCTTGTCGGCCTTCGGGGCGTCCGGGTCCTTCCTTCTGAGCTTGAAGCTGCCGCCGGCCTTCTCGGGCTTGTCCGGTTTGGGAGGCCGGTCCCCGCTGCTGCGCAGGCGGAAGCTCCCGCCCTTCTCCCCCTTTTCCTTCTGGGGCTTCGCGGCCTCGTCACCTCCGCGGCGGCGGAGGTACAGGAGCAGGATCAAGAGCAGGATCAGGGCCGCACCCGCTGCGTAGGCCGTCAGCGGGTCGTCTGAAACGAAATCCTGGAGATCGTCGAGGATCGCGCCGAGAAGCATCACCCCCAATCTTCCCATGCTCGGGACGTTCTTCGCGCACGCTCTGTTTCCCGCCGCCTGAGCCGAATCTGGGCGCTTTGCCGTTCGCCCGTCCAGATGGCGGCTATGAGAGGCGCTGCTTGTAGTCCCGCTCGACCTCGCGCCGCTGGTCGCGGTCCTGGATCTCGCGGCGGCGGTCCCGCCCCTCCTTGCCCTTGGCGAGGGCGATCTCGATCTTGGCGCGGGGACCCTTGAAGTAGATCCGCGTCGGCACCAGCGTCAGCCCCTTCTCGGCCGTCTTGCCGATCAGCCGCTCAATCTCGCGGCGGTGCAGCAGCAGCTTGCGCGGGCGCTCGGGGTCGTGGTTCTCGCTGCTGGCGGGCAGGTAGGGCGGGATGTGGGCGCCGCGCAGCCACATCTCGCCCTTCTCGATCACGGCGTAGGCCTCGTTGATCGAGGTCTTGCCCTCGCGCAGCGATTTCACCTCGCTGCCGCGCAGCTCGATGCCCGCCTCCATCCTCTCGAGCAGCTGGAACTTGTGTCGCGCGCGGCGGTTGGTGGCGACGTCGCCGCCCTCGGCCTTCTTCTTGGACTTCTTGCTCATCGCCGCCGCCCCTTGCGCGGAGCCGCGGTGCGCCGCCGACCGCCGCCGCCTCGCCGCTTGCCCGAGCCGCCCTTCCCGCTCGCCTTGGCCTTGCCCTTGGCCTGGCCTTTGGCCTTGGCCGGGCCCTTGGCCTTCGGCTTCGCCCCCGCCTGGCCACTGCCCCGACCGCGTTCCCCCTCCGCCCCCGCGCCGTCCACCGGCAGCAGGTCGACGCGGCCGCGCGGCGCCTCGATGCCGCCGACGCTGACCCTGACCGGGTCGCCCATGCGGATCGCGGCGCCGTCGCGGGCGCCGACCAGCATCGTCTCGGTCGGATCCAGCTCGTAGCGCTCGCGGCCGCCGATCAGGCGCGCCGGCAGGAACCCTTCGTAGACATCGGCCAGCGCGCCGCCGAAGCGGACGAAGGCGCCGCCCCCAACCACGCCCGAGACCTCGCCGTCGAAGCGCGTCTCGGGGCCGCGCTCGAACAGCTCGCGGCGCAGCAGGAAGGCGGCGCAGACATCATCGCCGGTCCGTTCCGCCTTGGCCGCGTCCCGCTCGCGCTCGGAGCACTGCACGGCAGCCTCGGCCATGCGCTCGGCCCGGGGCGGGTCCTCCTCGGCGCCCACCAGCGCCAGCAGCGCCCGATGCACGACCAGGTCGGGGTAGCGGCGGATCGGCGAGGTGAAGTGGGCGTAGGCGGGGCTGCCGAGGCCGGCGTGTCCGAGGTTCGTCTCGCTGTAGTGCGCCTGCTTCATCGATCTCAGCACCAGCGATGTATACGCGTCCCGCCCGTGACCGCGCCGCTCCGCCTCGCGGGCTACGAGGTGGCTGGCCTCGACGGCGATCTCGCCGGCCTGGCTGGGCGATACGTGCTTGGGCAGCACCGGCGCCGGTATCTCCAGCGCATCGAGCTGCTGCAGCAGCCGCTCGATCCGCTCGGGGTCCGGCTGCTCGTGCACGCGATAGAGCGTCGGCGCATGCCGGCGGTCGGTGAGCTCGGCCACCTGCTCGTTGGTGAGCACCATCAGCTGCTCGATCAGGCGATGGGACTCGCTCTGCTCGACGGCCTCGGCGGCGACCACATCGCCGTCGGAGAAGCGGAACTCGGGCTCGGCGCTGGTGACCTGCAGCGCGCTCTCCGCGCGCCGTTCGGCGAGTGCCGCCGCCGCTTTCCTGGCCAGCTCGATCGGCTCGGCGACTTCTCCGGGCGCGCGCTTCCGCCCGGCGAAAACATCATCGATCTCGTCGTAGTTCAAACGACTGTCCGATCGGATTCGGCTGCGGTAGAAGCTCGCGCTGCGCGGCTCGCCGGCCTCGGAAAGCTCGATCTCGGCCGTGACCGCGAGCCGGTCCTGGCCGGGGACGAGGCTGCAGGCGTCGCTGGAGAGGACATGCGGCAACATCGGCTCGACCGTGCCGGGGACGTAGGTCGAGTTGGCGCGGCGGTAGGCCTCGGCCTCGAGCGCGCCGCCCGGCCGGACGTGCGCGGCGACGTCGGCGATGTGGATCCAGAGCCTGACGCCGCCGTCGGTGCGAGAGGCGGAGACGGCGTCGTCGAAGTCGCGGGCGCTGACCGGGTCGATCGTGAAGGTGGGCAGCCCGGTCAGGTCGCGGCGCTCCCCGCCCAGGGCCTCGGCGGCGGCGACCGACTCCCTCGCCTCGGCCTCGACGGCGGCTGGGAAGCCGCGGCCCATGCCGCGCTCTCGCATCAGCGCCTCGATCACATCGACCGCCCGCTCGGGATCGCCGAGCGCCTCGACCACCCGGGCCTTGCCGGGGGCGAACTCGACAAGAGCCATCTTTCCCGGCGCGACCTTGGGCCCGCCGCCGAGGGCAACCCGCCCCTCGCGCTCGAAGACGGGCTCGCCGACCAGGAAGCGGCCCCGCTTGGAGACCAGCATCACCTGTTGCTTCGCGCCCTCGCGCCGACGCGGGCTCATCGCACTAGTTGGAGCTGGACAGCGAGGCGCCGAGCGTCTGCAGCGCCTCGCGCAGGCCCTCGTCCGGCCTCGTCGCGGGCCGGTCGCGAGCGGGGACCTCGGGCTTGATCCCGACCTTGTTGATCGAGTCGCCGTCGCGCGTCAGGTACTCGCCCACGGTCAGGTCCAGGGCGCCGCCGTTCTCCAGCTCGATCACCTCCTGAAAGCTGCCCTTGCCGAACGACGTCTCGCCGACGACGGTCGCCAGGCCGGCGTCGGCCAGCGCAGCGGTCAGGATCTCCGAGGCCGAGGCGGTGTCGCCGTTGATGAGCACGACGGTCGGCCGCTCGGGCAGGGCGTCGCCGACCGCCTCGAAGGTCTGCTTGGGCGAGGTCCGGCCCTCTGTGGAGACGATCACCCCGTCCTCGACGAAGATGCTGGAGGTCAGCACCGCCTCCTCCAGCAGTCCGCCGCCGTTGCCTCGCAGATCGAGCACCAGGCCCTCGGCCCCCTGCTCGTCCAGGCGCTCGACCTCCTGGCGCAGCTGGGCGTGGGCGCCGCGGGAGAAGCTCAGGAGCTGCACGTAGGCGATCGGCACCCCGTCGACCTCGCGCATGCTTCCCTCGACCACCGGCACGGCGAGCTGCTCGCGGGTCAGGGTCAGCTCGCGCTCGTCGTCCTTCGATGGCCGCTCCACGGTCAGCGTCACGTCGGTGCCGGGCTTGCCCTTGATCTCGGCGGTCGCCAGGTCGGGGTCGTCGCCGGCGATCGACTTTCCGTCCACCTCGGTGACGATGTCCCCCTCGCGGATCCCGGCCTCCTTCGCCGGCGAGCCGTCGAAGACGCGCGCCACGCGCAGCCCCTGCTTGACGCCCGTGACGCTCATGCCCACGCCCGAGAAGCTGCCCTCGGTCAGCTCCTGGAAGCGCGCGAACGCGCCGGGGGCGAAGTAGTGGGAGAAGCGGTCCTTGTACTCGCGCTTCAGCTCCGCGACCATGGCCCGCACCGAGGCGTTCTCGAGGCGCTCGGTGTCAACCTCCTCGAAGTAGCTCTCCTCGATCACGTCGAGGGCCTCCGAGGTGAGCTCGGCCTCGTTGCCTCCGATGATGTCTTCGGCGACGCCGCCGATGTCGTCGGAGCGATTGCCGAAGAAAGCGCCGAAGATGAAGGCGGCGATCACGAGGATCGCCACGAGGAAGGGCCGCAGGGCCTTGTCGGTGAACACAGCGCGGGAAGGCTAGATGAGCGGGCTAATCGCGGTTCAAAGGCGCCGGCTCAAGCGCCTAGACACGAAGGAATCGGCGCAGCGTCAAGCCTGACCCGATCGCCGACACGGCCATGGCCGTGGCGAGCAGGACCAGCATCAGCTTGGCGAAGGAGAGCGTCGGCTCCGAGGTGACGATGTCAAAGGTGTCGGCGAGCGGGTCCAGCACTGTCTGCTTGCCGAGGAAGAGGATGGCGACCGCGACTACGCCTCCGATCAGCCCACAAACCAGCCCCTCGACCACGAAAGGCCAGCGGATGAACCAGTTGGTCGCGCCGACCAGCTGCATCACCTCGACCTCGCGGCGGCGGGCGTAGATCGAGAGCCTGATCGTGTTCCCCACCAGCAGCAGCGAGGCGACGAGGAGCAGCACGGAGATCAGGAGCAGCCCCCACTTGAGCGCGTCGGTGACCTTTGTGATCGTGCCGGCCTCCTCGCGCGAGTCTTCGACGTCCTCGATCACCGGGCTGATCGCCTCGGGCTCACCGTTGTCGCCGGGCGGGGTGATCGCGGAGCGAATCGCCGGCAGGTTCGCGAGGTCGTCGGGCTGGATGTTGAACGAGTCCGGCAGCGGGTTGCGCGCGCCGGGCAGCTGCTCGGTCAGGTCGGCCTCGTCCTTGGCCTCGAACTCCTCTCGGAGCTGTGTCAGGCCCTCCTCCTTGGAGACGAACTCGACCTGAGCGACATGCGGGATGTCCTGAAGCTGGGTCTGCAGGTTGGAGATGTCCTGCTGGGTGGCCTCGACCGTGAGGAAAACCCGCAGGCCTACCTGGTCGCGGACCTGCTCGGTCTTGCCTCCGGTCGCCTGGAGCACGGGGATTAGGACCCCGAGCAGCAGCATCGTCACCGAGACCGTCACGATCGCGGCAACGCTGGGAGCAGCGCTGCGGCGCAGCGCGCGCAGTCCCTCGCGGATGAAGAAGAAGACCCGGCCCATCGTCTAGTAGCGCTCTTCCTCGACGCCCATCTCGTCCCGAACGCGGGCCGCGAACTCGCGGGTGGACTCCTCGTCGCTGTACATGCCGGCCGCCTGGTCGCGCACGACGCGGCCGGCGTCGAGGCCGATCACGCGGCGGCGCATCTTGTCCACCAGCTCGCGGTCGTGGGTGACGACGACGACCGTGGTGCCCGTGCGGTTGATCCGGTAGAGGGTCTGCATGATCCCGATCGAGGTCGCCGGGTCGAGGTTGCCCGTCGGCTCGTCGGCCAGCAGCAGGGGCGGGTGGTTGACGAAGGCGCGCGCGACCGAGAGGCGCTGCTGCTCGCCGCCCGAGAGCTGGTCGGGAAAGCTGTTGGTCTTGTCGGCCAGGCCGACCAGGCGCAGCGCGTCGGGCACCTTGGAGCGGATCTCCGCCCGCGAGGCGCCGATCACCTGCAGCGCGTAAGCGACGTTGTCGTAGACGTTGCGGCTGGTGAGCAGCTTGAAGTCCTGGAAGACGGTGCCGATGCGGCGGCGCAGGTAGGGGATCCGCTTCGACTCGAGAGTGGCGATGTCGCGACCGGCGATCAGCACCTCGCCCTCGGTCGGCTCCAGCTCGCGGATCAGCAGCTTGATCAGGGTCGACTTGCCGCAGCCCGTGGGCCCGACGAGGAACACGAACTCGCCCCGGTCCACGCGCAGGCTGACGCGCTCGAGTGCGATGTGTCCCCCCGGGTAGACCTTGCTGGCCCGGCGCAGCTCCACGATCGGGGGCCTCGCCCGCCGCTCGGTCAGGTGCTCGGGACGACGCTGGCCGCGCTCGCGGCCGCGCAGAAGTGCGGATGTCTGGTGTCGTGCCATGCGAATGTCGTTCAGGGGCGCAGGCGGGCGTCGTCAAGCGTGAGCTCCTTGCAAGCTCAACCGCCAAAATCGACGACCCCTACAGGCGAGAAGGTTAGGGAACCCGTTTCCCCCCATCGCAATATCGCGCCCGAACGTGCCTAGATCCGTTCCAGCGCCGCGGAGGACTCGCGCTTCTCAAGCAGGTCGAGAACGCCCTTCTCGATCGGGCCCTGCACCTCGGGCCACTCGGAGGGGTCGTCGGGAAGCCGCTCCAAGCGCCTCCGATCGTGAGCCCGCCGTCGAAGCGGTCGAGCACGCGCGGGTCTATGTAGGAGCGCACGGCACACCGCCGGCGTGTTGCCCAGGAACCGCGCGACCTGCTCGACCGCGAGCCGCTTTGCGCGCTCGCGCTTCGCCTTCGTGTCCGTCTCGCGCTCGCTCGCGTAGGCCGCCAGCGCGACCGCGGCCAGCACTGTGCCGTTCCAGGTGCGGAAGTCCTTGGCGGAGAACTCGCCCCCGCTCGCCCCCTTGACGTACTCGTTGATGTCGTCAGAGCGGACGTCCCGCCACTCGCCCTTCGCCTTGTAGGCGAGCAGCTCGTGGCCTCCCCCCTTCCTCGCCATCAGCGCCCGGATCAGCTTGGCCAGGTCCTCGTCCATGATCGCCTGCACCCGGCGCGCCCCGCCCTTGGCCTCGTAGTCGAAGGTGACGGTGTCGGCGCGCACCCGCACGTGCCGCCTCCTGATCGTCGCCACGCCGTAGGTCTGGTTCTCGTCGGCGTAGCCCTCCGAGCCGATGCGGAAGAAGCCGCGGTCCAGCAGGCGTACGGCGCAGGCGAGGATCCGGTCGCGTACGTAGCCGCGCCGGCCCAGGTCCTCGTCGACGCGCTTCCTGAGCTTCGGCAGGGCCCGGCCGAATTCCAGCATCGACTCGTACTTCTCGCGGTCGCGCCGCTCGCGCCAGCGGTCGTGGTAGCGGTACTGCTTGCGCCCGCGGGCGTCCGTCCCCGTCGCCTGGATGTGGCCGAGCTGGTCCTCGCAGACCCAGACGTCCTCCCACGCCGGCGGGATCGCGAGCTCCTCGATTCGCTTCAGCACCCTCCGGTCGCGGACCCGTGTTCCGTCGACGCGCACGTACTCGAAACCGCGGCCGCGCCGGCGACGCGAGATCCCCGGATCGGAGCAGTCGGCCCGCCTCAGTCGCGGCACAGGTGGATGATTCCCCGCTGCGGGCTAAGGAAACGGCGCTACTGCCAGCCGCCGCCGTGGATCGGCGGGTGCGAGACCATCGGCTTCTTCAGCAGGGCCTCGCGGGCGAGGTCGGCGATGCCGTTCGAGGTGAGGCCGAAGTGCTCCATGCAGGCCTCGGCGGTGCCCGAGACGCCGAACTCGTCCCCCATCCCGAGCGCGAAGACCGGCACAGGATGCTGCTCGGCGGCGACCCCGCGGACCGCGTCGGCGAGCCCGCCGACGACGCGGTGCTCCTCGGCGGTGACGCCGACCCCGGTCTTGGCGAGCGAGTCGAGCACTCCCTCGGAGTCGATCGGCTTGATGATCGAGACGTTGACGACCTCGGCCTCGACGCCGTCCTCGCGCTCGAGCGCGTCGGCGGCGTCGAGCGCGCGCCAGACCATGTGGCCGCAGGCGAAGATCGAGATGTCGCTGCCCTTGCGCAGCACGTCGAGCCCCTTGCCCATGGACTCGGGGATCTGCGGGTAGACGATCGGGGTGGCGGGACGGCCGAAGCGCATGTACATCGGGCCCTCGCGCTCGTAGGAGTCCACGACGAGGCGGTAAGCCTGGTTGTAGTCGGCGGGCACGAACACCTGCATCTTCGGCATCGCCCGCATCAGGGCGATGTCCTCGATCATCTGGTGCGAGGCGCCGTCCTCGCCCAGCGAGACGCCCCCGTGCGAGGCGCCGATCCGGACCCGCAGCTCGTTGTGGGCGATCCCCAGCCGCACCTGGTCGTATGAGCGCGAGGTCGCGAAGATCGCGAAGGTGGAGGCGTAGGGGACCTTGCCGCTGGCGGCGAGCCCGCAGGAGATCGACATCATGTTCGCCTCGGCGGCGCCGACGTTGAAGAAGCGGTCGGGGAACTGCTTGCCGAACTTCATCGACTGGGTGGAGACGGCGAGGTCGGCGTCCAGCGCGACCACGTCCTCGTGGGCCTCGCCCAGGTCCACCAGCGCGTCGCCGTAGGCCTGGCGGGTCGCGATCGGCTCGGTCTTGGCTTCCGGGGCCATCAGGACTCGCCCCCCTTCTTATCTCCGTTGACGGTCTTGGTCTGCTGGTCCAGGGTGGCCTCCAGCTCCTGCAGCGCCTCCTCGGCCTGCTCCTGGCTGGGGGGCTTGCCGTGGAAGCCGAAGCGGCCCTCCATGAACGAGACGCCGCGGCCCTTCTTGGTCTGGCAGACGATCGCGGCGGGGCGGTCGAGCGTGCGGCTGCGCTCCAGCGCCTCGACGATCGCGGACATGTCGTGACCGTCGATCTCGACCGAGTCCCATCCGAAGGACTCGAACTTGGCGCGCACGTCGCCGGTGTCCATGACCTCCTCGGTGGTGCCGTCGGTCTGCAGGTGGTTGTAGTCGACGATCGCCGTCAGGTTCGGGATCTCGAAGTGGGCGGCGGACATCGCGCCCTCCCAGGTCTCGCCCTCCTGGCAGTCGCCGTCGGACAGCACGGTGAAGACGTGGGAGGTCTCGTCCAGGCCATCGAGGCGCAGCGCGAGGCAGATGCCGACCGACATCGACAGCCCCTGGCCGAGCGAGCCGGTCGAGACCTCGACCCCGGGGGTGCGGGTCATGTCGGGATGGCCCTGGAGATGGGAGCCGATCTGACGCAGCCCCATCAGGTCCTTGGTCGGGAAGTAGCCGTGCTCGGCGAGCGCCGCGTACTGGATCGGGGCCGCGTGGCCCTTGGAGAGGACGAAGCGGTCGCGCTCGGGCCAGTCGATCCGGCCGGGGTCGTGGCGCAGCACGCGGTAGTAGAGGGCGGTGACTATGTCGGCCGCCGACAGCGAGGAGTCGAGGTGACCGGACTTCGCCACGGCCAGCATCCGCACGCAGTGGATGCGGAGCACGGTCGCGTAGCGCTCGAGCTCCTCGATCGAGGGCTGGCCGCCCTTGGCGGGGCCGGGCTCGGGGTCGGGAACGGGCTTCAGGTGCGCCATCTCGCGCCTCTTCCGGGGCTTGGGATCGGGAGCCCGCTGGGCCTCGGGCGGGCTCAAATCAGGAGCGCGAGGGTAGCAGCGGAGGGCACACCCGGCACCCTATGAAGCGCGCCCGACGGCAAGCTGCGAACAGGATCGTCAGCGCCGCTTCTTCTTCCTCTTTTTCTTCTTCTTCTTCACGCACTTGCCGCCCTTCAGCTTCTGGCCGGCCTTGCACTTCTTGGCCGGGGGCGGCGGCGGAGGGGGCGTGCTGCCGGAGGGCGGACTGCCGGAGGGCGGAGCGACGGTGGCGCCGCTGCCGTAGACCGAACCCGCATCGGGGAGCGCCTCCTCGTCCTCGAGGAAGTCGACGACATCCTGTACGAAGGGGTCGTAGATCGGGGCGGCGATCCTCGTGTAGACCCCGGGCGCGTTCGGCTGGGCGCATCCTTCGCCAAAGGAGACGACGCCGGCGAGCCGGACCACCGGCGTGGAGCCGACGATCCCGGGTGCCGCAAGCGGCCCGCCGCTGTCGCCCTGGCAGGAGTCCGTGCCGCCGGCCAGGAATCCCGCGCAGACCATGTTCTCGGCGTCGAAGTCCTCGTACTCGCCGCCGAGCCCGTCACAGGTTGCGTCCGCGATCACGGGAACGGTGGCCTCCTTGACGGTGTCGCTGGAGACGCCCCCGCCGCCGACGGTGTCACCCCAGCCGCTCGTCCTGGTCTGGGCTCCGGGCGCCCAGAGCGCGGCCTCGCCGGCGCCCGCGAGCTTGATCGGGGCGGCGGGCGCCGCAGCGTCGGCGCTCAGCACCAGCCAGGCGGCGTCGAAGCCGAAGGTGCCCGGGTCGAAGTCGGGGTCGATCACACCGTTGACCACGTTCAGGCGCTGGCCTCCGGTCCCGCTCAACGTGGTTCGCCCAACGACCACGTCGAGGTCGTCGGGGTCAAACGCCTCGTCATCGAGTGGGTCTTCGTCGGGGTCGCCGTCGAAGATGCAGTGGGCCGCCGTCTGCACGATCCTCGGCGTGATCAGGGTGCCGCCGCAGAAGTGTCGGTCGAAGTCGTCTTCGTCGATCTCGCCGTGGCGCGGGTCTAGGACGAGGGCGGCCTGGTAGGGCACCTGCTCGATCGTCGTCGTCGCGCCGCCGACGATCCTTCCGCTGGACGGCGAGGTCGCGGCGGGCGCGGCGGGCGGGCCGATCGCGACGAGCAGCGCCGCGGCCGCCGCCGCGGCGGCCGCCAGTCCGCGCCGGGCAGTGGGAACGTGCCGGCCGTTGGCGGAGTTCGACGGCCTCATGGGTCCCCGTACTGTCGCCGTTTGCGGCCGGGAGCGCAAGGGCAGCGCTTCAGCGCTCCCGCTAGCTTGCGAACTGATGACCGAGCCAGGCGAGGGACCGCCCTGCGAGCCTCTTCCATGGGACAGCGAGCACTTCGGCCTCTCGATCGCCGAGGTGGCCGGAGGTGCTCTCAGCGAGGCGGGGGCCGTGGCCGTCGATGACTGGTGTGCCCGGCGCGATGTCGACTGCCTCTACCTGCTGGCCGCCGCGGACGATGCCGAGACCTCCCGGGTCGCAGCTCGGCACGGCTATCGGGTGGTCGACGTCAGGCTCGGCTTCAGGCACGACCTCGAGGAATTGGGCGATCTGCCCTGGCACTCGCCTGGGCCCCTGACGGTCAGGGTGGGGTCCGAGCAGGACCTGGACGCGCTGCGACCGCTCGCCAGGACGAGCCACCGCTCCACCCGCTTTTACTTCGACGGCCGCTTCGACGCCGAGCGCTGCGACGAGCTCTACGTCAGGTGGATCGAGCGGGCCCACGCCGACCCCGGGCGCGAGCTGCTCGTTGCAGCGGTCGACGGCGAGCCGGCCGGCTACCAGACGGTGTCCCTGCCAGGGCCCGAGGACGCGCGGGTGGACCTGATCGCGCTCGACCCGGCACACCGCGGACGCGGGCTGGGCGGGGCGCTTCTGCTTTCGTCGCTGCGCCGCCTGCGCGACCGCGGCGCGGGCAGCGTCGCGACGGCGATGCAGGCCCGCAACGTCGGCCCGGTACGGGGACACGAGCGGGCCGGCTTCGTTCTGGAGCGGGCCCAGGTCTGGCACCACAAGTGGTACTCGGACCGCATGAGCACCGACGGCGCGCGCCGCGTCCCGTTCAATCGCGCGGCGGTTACGGGCGACGAGCTGGGTTTGATCTCGGAGGCGCTCGCCTCGGGACAGATCTCCGGCAACGGGCCCTTTTCGCGACGCTGCGAGGAGCTGCTGGGCGAGATCACGGGATGCCCGGGCCGGGTGCTGCTCACCCCCTCGGGGACCCAGGCCCTGGAGCTCTCGGGGCTGTTGCTCGGGATCGGGCCTGGGGACGAGGTGATCGGCCCCTCGTTCACGTTCCCCTCCTCGCTCGGCGCATTCGCGCTGCGGGGAGCGCGCCCGCGCTTCGCGGACATCCGGCCCGACACCCTCAACATCGACGAGCGCCAGGTGGAGGCCCTGATCGGGCCGCGCACCCGGGCGATCGTCTGCACTCACTACGCCGGCCTCAGCTGCGAGATGAACGAGCTGCTCGAGCTCGCCGACCGCAACGGCGTGCCCGTGATCGAGGACGCGGCCCACGGCCTGTTCGGCAGCTACCGGGACAGGCCGCTGGGAACGATGGGGCGCTTCGGGATCTTCTCCTTCCACGTGACCAAGAACGTGACGAGCGGCGGCGAGGGCGGCGCTCTCGTCCTGGCCGATCCCGATGACCTCGGTCGCGCCGAGGTGATGCGCGAGAAGGGGACCGACCGCGTGGCCTACTTCCGGGGTGAGGTCGACGCCTATACATGGCGCGGGGCCGGATCCAACTTCCTGCTTTCCGAGCCGCAGGCCGCCTACCTGCTCGCGCAGCTCCAGGCGCGCGAGCAGATCCAGGAGTCCCGCCGGCGCGCCTGGACCGGCTACCACGAGGCTCTTGCGCCGTGGGCGGAACGCCACGGCGTGCTGCTGCCCGCGCCCTTCGAGGACCGCAGCCACCCCTGGCACCTGTTCCACCTGCGTCTTCCCGACCGCGCGCGGCGCGACGCGCTGCTGCGCCACCTCGACGAGCGCGGCGTCCACGCCGTCTTCCACTACCAGCCGCTGCACCTCTCGCCGATGGGCAGGCGGCTGGCCCCCGAGACCCCGACGCTGCCCGTGACCGAGGACACCGCCGAAAGGCTGATCCGTCTGCCGCTCCACTATGGCCTCGCGCGAGTCGGAGCACGAGGCGGTGGTCGAGGCGGTGAAGGGATTCGAGCCATAGCCGCCGTCGACTTCATCGGGCTGGCTTGCGCTCTGGCTGGCCCTCGACGTAGCGCGACTTGCTGGCGGGGGCGTCCGGAGCGCCCCGCAGCAGGGGGATGAATTTGCGGAGCTTGCCCCCGTCCGAGCGCGCCGGCGGCTCCTCGGCGCGCTCGAGCGCCACGGCGGCAAGCCCGTGTCGGTCGAGGAACGCCTGAGCGCCTCGCGAGCGCGCGCCAGACCTCCTCGGGGTCGGCACCGGAGAGATCAGCAGGCGCACGCGCAGCGTCGCGGGCTCGGACTGCACGATCTGGAAGCGTCGATCCCCGGGAGCCCCGTCGAGTCACCATCGTCAGGGGCAGCGCGGCAACACCGACCGAGGCCCCCGGCGCCCCAACTCGAGCACGTCGGCGGCGCGGCCCTGGACCTGGACGGCCGGAACGGGCTGCCGCAGGGGCAGGGATCGGGACGCATCAGCACGCTGTCGTCGATCGCGTATCGGATCAGGGGCCGGGCACCGTTCGCCAGGTTGGTCAGCAGCGAGCCGTGGGAGAGCTCTCCCGGCGCGACGGGGCGGCGCTCGGCGTCGACGGGCTCCACCACCACCCAATCGCTGTTGACGTGGATCCACCCGAGCTCGCAGCTTGGCCCATGAAGAGGCATTCGGCCGCGGCGTATGTGCTGCGATGCTTCGCGCTCGAAGGTGCCGGAAACCCTGGCGGCCTCGGCCGGCGTCATGCCCTCGGCCGAGCTGGCGACCAGCATCGGGTCGATTCGCAACCGGCCCTCCTCCTGCTCGGCGGCCAGCAGGCTGATCATGCCCGCGTACCCGCTCAGGATCGAAGGGCGCCATTCGTTCAGCTCGGCGACCAACTCCGGTATCGCGGCGAACACCGAGAACAGCTTCATCGTCCGCCGGCGAACGCTGCCCCGGCTGGCGAGCCCGACGCTGGTGAAGTGCCCGCCGAGGGCGGTCAGGATTGGCCATACGGCCGCGAGCGCGAACGAGCCCCGCGAGCATCAGCGACGCCGAGCCAGCTCGCGAGCGCGCGCAGCCGCAGCGCATCCGTCACGGCAAGCACCCGCTCGTCCATGACGAAGATGGCGCGCAGCCCGGTGGTGCCCGAGGTGGTGACGACCATGTAGTGACCCAGGAACGGCTCGCCGACCCGATCGCGATCCGCCGTGAAGACGATCGACGCGCTCGCGTGTGACGCTCACGATCGGTCGCCCAATCGTCGAAGCCCTCCATCAGCTCGGCCTTGGTGGTGATCGGCAGCACGCTGGGTCCTCGACCCGCGCCGGCAGCCCGCGGTAGAGCCGCCCGTAGAAGGGCGACCTCGCGCGCGCCAACTCGACCAGCGACGCAAGTCGAGCCCTCTGCGCACCGGCGACCGCCTCCGGACCGCGCCGCTTTACGGCGAAGGCGTCGCGCAGGATCGTCGCCTTGCCCCGGCTGTGCTGCGACAGCGGCACCTGGCAGACCCTACGATGCGCGGCCCGATGACGGCACGGACTCCTGAGCGCGCGGACCATCGCCCGCCGCGCGGTGGCCGCTGGCGGCGATCGCGGCCGCGATGGCGCTGGGCGCGTGCGGATCGGAGGACGAGGGCGGTGATTCGACCTCCCCGCTCGCCGACCCCGCGGTGACCGAGGCGAGCCCCGAGGCACCCGCGCCCGAGGCCGACGATGGCTCGCTCTCCGAAACCGACGAGCAGGCGGTTGCGGAGGCCGCCCGCGCCTATATCGCCGCGATCAACGCCGACGACGGCGAGGCGGTCTGCGCAGCGCTCGCGCCCGGGGCGCTCGCCGGCGCCGGACTGCCCCGGGAGGGGCCGAGCTGCGCCGCGTCGGTCGAGGGGTCGATCGGCCACCGCGGAGGGGGCGGCACCCCGGTCTGGAGGCGGACAAGGCTCTACGAGCTCACCGCCGTCTCCGTGGCCGAGGACCGAGCCCGCGTCACGGCGACCGTCAGCCACGACTTCTCCGACCGCCCAGAGCCCTCGGTCGAGGAGGACGTGATCTACCTCGACCGCATCGGCGATGCTTGGTTGGTCGTGAAGCCGAGCGCCAGCTTCTACCGGGCGATCGGCTATCCCGAGCCGCCCCTGCGAGCGCTGACGCCGCCCTAGGCGGCCCCCGCCGGCAGGCCGTGGCGCTCGACGGCGCGGTCGTAGTTCAATCGCAGCAACGCGATCACGTCGCGCACGTCGTCCTCGGTCTCGATCGCCCGCGATGCGTAGCCGGGCTTGCCGGGGAAGACGGGGTGGTAATCGATCCGGCCCTGCTCGTAGAGCTCGGCCCAGATCTCCTTCGGGAAGCCGCCGTGAAAGGCGTGGTCGCCGTGCAGGTGGCCCAGCTCGCGACGCCCGAGCGTGAAGCCGAACTCGCCACGCCTGCCGATACCGGCTTCGACCCCCGGCCAAGAGGTGACCTCCGCCGTGATCCGCTCGCTTGCCGTCTCTTGCTCGCTCATCGCGTCCTCCTTCAGTCTGACTTTCCTTCAGGCTACAAGTTCAAGTGAACTTGAAGTCAAGTGCGAAATCTGCTTCGCTTCCACCGTGGAGGATCTGCTCACCATCGGCGAGGCTTCGCGCCGCAGCGGCGTCGCGGCCTCCGCCCTGCGCTTCTACGAGGAGCGGGGGCTGATCGCCTCCGAGCGGGCCGGCTCGGGTCACCGGCGCTATCCGCGCTCGGTACTGCGGCGGATCGCCTTCATCGTCTTCGCCCAGCGGATCGGGCTGTCGCTGAACGAGATCGGCGCCGAGCTCGCAAAGCTGCCGCCGAACCGCGCCCCCAGCCGGCGCGACTGGTCGCGGCTGTCGAGCAAGTGGACCCAGCGCATCGACGAGCGCATCGCCGAGCTCGAACGCCTTCGGGTCGGGCTGACCGAGTGCATCGGCTGCGGCTGCCTGTCGCTGGATCGCTGTCGGCTTGCGAATCCCGGCGACAGAGCCGCGGACCTGGGGCCCGGCCCGCGCTACTGGGTCGGCGACCGGCCGCTCACCCGGCGGACCTAGCGGCGCTTCCTGCGCTTCTTTCGCTTCTTTCTTCTTCTTGCTCTTCAGCTCCGCCCTCAGCACAGCGGCGCCGGGGTCCGTGGCGCTCGGGTGCAGCAGGGTGACGTACGCGACGCCCTCGGTCAGCGCGGTCGAGGTCAGCATCCCCCGCGAGCGGCGCACTCCGAGCACCGGCTTGCCGGGGCCGCCCTTGCGTCGCTTGCGCACCATCAGCTTGCTGCGGCCGGCGTTGGTGCGGATGTAGGCGAAGGAGCGGCCCTTGACCGCCGGGTTGAAGACCAGCGCGGATCCCGACCTGACGAGGGTCCGGCGCTTGCGCGTGCCGAGCACCCGCTGCACGATGCGGCTGCCGCGGGCGCGGGCGATGCCGAACAGCAGCACCCCGCCGTCCAGGCTCGGCGGGCTGAGTTGTGCGGGAGCTCCGATCGTCCCCAGGGTCTGCAGCGGGCCGTAGGCGCCCGGCGTCGCGATCGAGCGCGCGAAGATGCCGTCGCCCCCCTCTTTCAGCTTGGCGCGGTAGGCGAGCCAGCCCTGCGAGATCGCGAGCGCGTCGGCGCCGGGGGTGGGGACCTCCGCGACCGGCGCCAGCGTCGCCCGGCTGAGGATGCGCGTCGCCTCCCCGGAGAGCACGGCCACATAGGGCCCGCCGACCGCCGGATCGCTCCCAGCCAGCGGCAGGTCGGCGCCCGAGCGGCGCAGCACCGCGCCGCCGCCCAGGCGCTCGAAGGCGAGAGAGTCCACCGTCGCCGAGGGGTCGGCCGCGCTCTGGGCCGACTGGCCGGCGGCGCCGGCGTTGCCGACCGACAGCGTCAGCGCCAGGGCGACGATCGCCAGGGCGGCGGCGTCGCCGCGGCGCACCCCGAGATAGGCAGCCGGGCTGCCGGCCATCAGGTCGGTCGCCCGTGCGCCGGCCGGCGTGCCCGCGAGCGGGGCCAGCGCCACCACCGGCAGCGCCCGCCCGAGGCCGAAGGCGACCCCCAGCAACAGGCCCAGCTCGGGGTCGCCGACCGCGAGGCTGATGCCGGCCAGGGCCCACACGCCGAAGGAGAGCACGAAGGTCGTGAAGCCGAGGCCGAGCAGAACGCCGTAGAGCGCGGCGGCGACCGGCATCGGCATCACGCGGCGCCAATGCTCGGGAAGCTGTCGTCGGATCTGGGGGACGATCCGGGTGCCGCGAGCCTCGAGCACGGCGGCCAGGACCGCGATCGCCGCCGCGACCATGTAGGCGATGCGCCCGCCGGCGCCGTGCAGCGCATCGCCCGCGAGGGCGAGGGCGCCGAAGGTCAGCACTCCTCCCAGGACGGCGCCGGGGAGGAAGGCGGCGCAGGCCGCGAGCGTGATGCGCCTGCCGCCGCTATGGCCGGTGGGGCCGATCGTCTCCACGGCCGAGAAGCCGCAGGGCGAGAAGGTGCCCGTGGCCCCGATCAGCAGGGCGGCGAAGGCGAGGCTGAGCTCTAACACGGGACCTTGGTGTCGTAGTACATGACGCAGAAGACCTTGCGGCCCGAGTAGCAGTACCCGGTCAGCGCGGCGTCGCCGTTGATGCGCCTGCCACGGTGCGCGCAGCAGTCGGTCAGCTTGCGAACCTTGCCGCCGCAGCAGCGGTACCAGCCGCCGTCGACGACGGTCCTGAAGCCGAAGCGCTCGGAGACGAGGTCCTCGCAGAGCTTGCTGCGGGGGCGCGGCGGCAGCGGGCGACCGTCGGCGTCGCGCAGCACGCGGCCCTGATCGTCCAGGGGCCGGCCCGCGTCGTCCACCGGGCGGCCGGAGTCATCCACCGGCATCCCGTCGCTGGCCCGGATCGGGTAGCCGCGCGAGTCGATCCGGGGCATCCCGGCCGGGTGCGGACAGGAGCCGGTCGTAAAGGTGTGGCCGCAGAGGTGGAAGGCGCCGGCCTCTCCCGGCGGCACCACGGCGCGCACCACCGCACCCCCGCCCGCGGCCGCCATCAGGGCGCCGCTGACGCGCGCGAGGAAGCCGCGCCGCGAGGTGTTGGAGGCGAGGTTGTCCGCAAGGCGATCGAGATGCTCAGGCATTGACCGCAGCCTCCCGCCGACGGCGCTCGCCCGTGGCCACGACGCTCTCGAGCTGGGCGAGGTTGTTGAAGGTCCCCTTCGCCAGCACGGTCCCGTCCGCTTCGTGCGCGATCGCAAACGGGCTGCCCGGGATCTCCAGCTCGCGCCAGGCCTGGGCGTGGGCGACCTCGTCGAAGAGCCGCACCTCCAGCCCCGGCTCGTCGCGCAGGCTCTGGATAGCCGGTTCCAGCGTCTGGCAGAGGTGGCAGCCCTCGCTGCTGAAGACGGCGAGGCCGAGCACACCCGGGTTCGCCCCGGCAACGGCCAGCGCGGCCGGGGCCTGGCCCAGGTCCGGTCCCTCGCCCGCGATCTCGAGCGCGCCCTGGCTGCCCAGCTGCAGGCGCAGCATGCCCACCTCGCGCACCAGCGCCAGCACGGCGACGGCCAGAGCGGCGCAGGTGAGCAGCGCCACGCCGAGCCCAAGTCCCAGCCACTCGTCGGTGGTCAGGCTCGCCCGGGGAAGCGAGGGGAGCAGCGCGAAACCGGCGGCGAGCACCAGGTTGCGGAGCACCGCCCACGCGCTGACCCGCGAGCGGGCACCGAAGCAGGCGCAGGGCGCGCCCGCGCGCCCGCGCATCAGGGCCCCGGCCAGGAGCAGCGCGAACATCGCCATCAGCGCGGCGGCTGCGTAGGCCGCCGTGTCTGAGCCGGCGCCCACCGCGGCGGCGAGCCCCAGCTCGAGGGCCACCAGCGACGCCCAGGCGAGGCGACGGGCCCAACCCTCCCCGAAGCCGAAGGTGGCCAGCGCCGCCTGGCTCGAGGCCGGCGAGGCGAGCTTGGCGAGGGCCGCGCCTCCGAGCACGGCCGCGAGCAGCAGGCGAAGGGCAAGTTCGGTCAGGTCAGCTCTTCCTCTTCTTGCGCTTCTTCTTGCACTTCTTCTTCGCCGAGGAGGCGCCCTTCTTCTTTTTCTTCTTCTTCTTGCACTTCTTGGTCCCGAGCTGCTTGTCCGAGCAGCCCGCCGGGCCCACGACCCGCTCCCGCAGGTTGGCCGGTACCCCCTCGAGGTTCTCGATCTGCGCCACGTTCGCCGGCTGGGCGCTGCAGAGCGGGTTCTGGGCGACGCGGGTGTAGACCCCCGGCGAACTCGGTTGGGCGCAGCCCGAGCCGAAGCTGACGACACCGACGAGGCGGGTGGCGCCGCTGGCGGCCCCGGCTGCGGTCTGCAGGGGCCCGCCGCTGTCGCCCTGGCAGGAGTCGATCCCTCCGCTCAGGTGCCCAGCGCAGATCTGGACCTGCTTGAAGAAGAGGCCGTTGTAGACGAACGGGCTGCCGCAGACGGAGTCCGAGATGATCGGGACGGTCGCGATGCGCAGGGTGTCGCTCTTGCTCAGATTGTTTCCTGGGACCGTGACGCCGTATCCGGTGACCCTGGTCTTGGCGTTCACCTTCCAGGAGACTCCGTCATTGCGATCGACGATGTCGATCCGCGCCTGGGGCGAGGAGGTCTCGAGCGAGATGTAGGCGAAGTCGTTCTGCTTTGTCGTGGGGTTGTAGCCCTGCGGCAGGTAGTCGGTGAAGTGAGCGTTGTGCTCGCTGCCTCCGGTTCCGGTCAGGGTGGTGCGCCCGACGATGACGTCCACGTCGTTCGGGTCGAGTTTCCGGCTGCCGTCTCCCCCCGGATCGGTGAGCGACGTGCAGACGGGCTTCGGGGGAGCCCCGCAGTCGGGATCCGTGTCGAAGACGCAGTGGGCCGCCGTCAGCACGATCACCGGGGTGACCAGCGAGCCGCCGCAGAAGACGCGGTCGAGGTCATCGTTGATCCCGCCGTTCGAGAATCGCGTCTGGTCCAGGGTCAGCGCGGCCTGCCACGGATGGTTGGCGGCAGTGGTGGTGGTCCCGCCGACGATGCGGGCGCCGGCGCCGCTTTCTTCCGAGGGCGCCTGCGAAACCGGGCCCTCGCGCTGCGCGGGGTCGCCGGGGTCGATCAGGTGGGGGTTGGCGCCCGCCACTTGGGGGACGGCCACCGCGGCGGCGAGCAGCATCGCGCCGCCAACCGTGCCGAGGGCGATCCCTCGGCCTGCCCTGCCGCCTGTCCCGAGCCTCATCGACTTCATTTTCGGGGCCGCGCGGGGTCTCTGTCAAGGGCGGCGCGGCGAACCCCCGAGGCGACGCCGTCAGCCGATTGCGACCATCCGCTCGATCGGCAGCTTGGCGCGCTCGGCGATCTCTGGCGGGACCTTCACCTCGTAGCGCATCTCCCGCAGGGAGTCGCGGACCTTGGGCAGCGTGATCATCTTCATGTAGATGCAGAAGGCCATCCGGTTGGCCTCGATCAGCTTCGCCTCCGGAGCGGCCTCCTGAAGCGGGTAGAGCATCCCGTTCTCGGTCGCGACGATGTACTCCCCGTCGGGGTGCTGGGCGACGTGGTCGAGCATCCCGCCCGTCGAGAGCATGTGCACGCCCTCGGAGTCGATGTCGCCCGAGGCGACATATTCCATCGCCTGCGTCGAGCAGCCGCACTCGGGGTGGATCAGGAACTCGGCGTCGGGATTCGCCGCGCGGACGGCCTTGATGTCGTCGGGGCGGATGCCGGCGTGGACGTGACACTCGCCGTCCCAGATGTGAAAGCGGGCCCGGCGCTCGGGGTCATCCTTGATGCCTGTCTCGCGCTCGACGAATGCGCCCAGCCACATGTCGGGGCCGAACAGGATCTCGGTCTCGGGCCCGTGCTCGGCCCAGATGTGCTCGACCACCTGGACCGCGTTGCCCGAGGTGCAGCAGTAGTCCGTCTCCGCCTTGACCTCGGCCGAGGTGTTGACGTACATCACCACCATCGCTCCGGGGTGCTGGGCCTTCCAGGCGCGGAGCTGGTCGGCGTTGATCGAGTCGCTGAGAGAGCATCCGGCGCCGAGGTCGGCGATCAGGACCTTCTTGTCGGGACACAGGATCGAGGCCGTCTCGGCCATGAAGTGGACGCCGCAGAACTCGATCACCTCGGCGTCGGTGTCCGCCGCGTGGCGCGAGAGCCCGAGCGAGTCGCCGACGAAATCGGCCACGTCCTGCAGCTCGGGCAGCTGGTAGTTGTGGGCGAGGATGACCGCGTTGCGCTCCTCGGCGAGCGCGCGCACCTCGGCGCTGAGGGTCGCGATCTCCTCCTCGCCCAGCTTGGCGGGAAGCTCGTTGACGGTTGGGAGCTCGAGCATTGTGGCTCTGTCCTCTCTGTCCGGCCTATTTTCGCCGCCCCGGCCCCCTGGAATCGGGACCTCGAGGCAAGATAGCGAATGTGAAGCCAGTTTACTTGAGGGCGTGCCTGAGCTGCCCGAGGTCGAGATCACCGCACGCCGCCTGAGCGCGGCCATGGACGGCGCCGAGGTCGAATCGGCGCTGGCCACCGGCGTCGCCACGCTCAAGACCTTCGACCCGTCGCTGGACGCGCTCGACGGCGCCGGGGTCGAGGGAGTGCGGCGGATCGGCAAGATGCTCGCCGTCGACTTCGCCGCCGACGAGCAGTTGACGCTGCTGATCCACCTGATGTCGGCCGGCCGCCTGCAGCTGTTCGACAAGCGGGGCTCGCTGAAGGACCGCGCCTCGCGGCTGCTGGTGCAGGCTCGACGGCGAGCGCGAGCTGCGCCTGCGCGAGTTCGGCACCCGCCAGTCGGCCTGGGCCCGGCTGCTGCGCCGCGACGCCGTCGCCGACGAGGAGATGGTCGCGACCCTCGGCCCGGACGCCTGGCCGGCGCCCCCGCGCGAGCGCTTCGCCGAGCTGATCGACCAGGACCACCACCTCCACCCCCTGCTGCGAAAGCAGAAGACGATCGCCGGCATCGGCCGCTCCTGGGTGGACGAGATCCTCTGGGAGGCGAAGCTGTCGCCCTTCAAGAAGGGCTCGGAGCTGCGCGGAGAGGAGATCACCCAGCTCCACTCCGCCCTGCACGTCCTTGGCGACGCGCTCGACCACTACGAGGCAGGTCATCGGCGAGACCGTCCCCGACAAGCTCCCGATGCCCCTGCAGGTCCACCGCCGCGAGGGCGAGCCCTGCCCGCGCTGCGGCACCACGATCGAGGCGGTCTTCTACTCCCAGCACCAGACCAACTACTGCCCGGAAGAGCAGACCGGCGGCCGGGTGCTGAAGGACCGCCGCCTCTCGCGCCTTCTCAAGTAGCGCCGGCTACCGCAGCTGCTCGATCAGGGCGGCGAGGAAGAGCACGAACGCGCCGCCGGTACAGGCGAAGCGGATCCAGTTGTAGGTGAAGTACCGCGAGTGGGCCTTCTCCCAGCCCTCGGGCGGTTTGCTCGGGTCCCAGCCGAGGATCACGTCGTAGTTCGGCTCGGCCAGCCGGTTCGAGACCCCCAGGGGGCCGAGGGCCGTCAGGGCCAGGCCGAACGCCGTCAGGGTGAAGGCGGTGCTGTCGCTGTCGAGCGTCCACAGCGCGACGGCGGGCGAGATGACCAGCCCGGCCACGCACAGGTAGTTGAACCAGGCGCGGCGCGCGATCGGCAGGAACTCGCCGAGGAAGCCCCGGAACCCGGCCACGTCCCTCGACTTCAGCATCGGGTGCAGGATCAGGGTCAGCATGCACAGGAACCCGAACCACACCCCCGAGAACACGACGCAGGCGACGAGCGCCCATTCCTCAGTTGGCATCCACGTCCTCCTTCACGGTCGAGGTCGCCAGGACCATATGTGAGCGGATGGCGGCTATCCGAGCAGCGACGTGAGCAGCTGCGTGACCCGCTTCGCGTAAGCGCCGTCGGAATCCAGCTCGGAGTTGAGGTCGGCGACGCTGACGCCGCAGACACCCGGGGCCAGCAGCGGCGCCAGCAGGGCCTCGAGCTCGTCCCAGTCGAGCCCCTCGGCCAGGGGGTAGCTGACCGCGGGCAGGGCCTTCGCGTCGAGGACGTCGAGGTCGATGTGGAGCCAGGGGTCCTCGCCCGCGCGCTCGATCCCGAGTGCCGCCGCCATCTCCGTGCCGGCCTCGCGGATCGCCGCCGTGTCTAGCTGCAGCACCTCGTCGGGTACGCGCTTGCGCTCGGCGGCGACGTCCTCATCGAGCTCATGCGGGCGATGGCCGAGGATCGCCGTGCGGGCGGGGTCGGCGAGGGGGCGGGGCGCCATGCTCGCCAGCACGCTCGGCCCATGGCCGTGGATGATCGCCAGCTCCATGTCGGCCGCCTCCCCGGTCGGCGAGGTCTCTCCATCCCAGTAGTCGGCGTGGCCGTCGACGAACAGCAGCCCGGGACGCAGGCCGGCTTGGCGGGCGCCGGCTATCGCCCCAATCAGCAGCGAGCAGTCGCCGCCCAGCACCAGCGGCCGATCGCCGCCCCCGATCGCCCCGGCGACGGCCCTCTCCACGGCAAGGGAGCCTTCCACCAGCGCCTCGAAGGCGATGATCCCGGAGCGAGCGTCGCGCTCGGGGGGGCGCAGCGGCTCGGCCACGTCGCCGAGGTCCCGAGCGCCGAGACCCTCGACCAGGCCGGCGTCCCGCATCGCCCCCGGCGCCCGCTCCTCCCCCTCCCCCGTCGCGGCGGAGTCGAACGGAGCGCCGATCGCGACCCAGCCTCCGCCGGCCACGATCAGCGTCCCGTGACCTGCCGGACCAGGCCGCGGCCGATCGTCAGTGGGTGCGAGACGAGAGTGCCCAACCTGCCCGTGAGGCTGAGCGGGTCGCGGGCGACCCCGAGCTGGCGCAGCACCGTGTTGGCGTCGAAGTAGACCCGCTCGCAGACCAGCCTGTCCTCCTCGAAGACGAAGATCGCCAGGATCGGCAGCTCGTAGCTGCGGCCGGTCGGCGGCAGCCCGCCGAGGCGGCCCAGGTGGGTGCCGCGCACGACGGCCTCGACCAGCACCGCGTCGTCGGCGTGGTGGAGCGCCAGCAGCTCGTTGCGCTGGTCCGGGAAGGCTGTGCGCGAATCGGTGAAGTAGCGCATCACCTCCTCGGCGCCGTCGTGGACCTCGCCCGTCGCGATCAGCTCGTAGCGCGGGTGCCCGAAGGTCGCCAGCGTGTCGTCGAACTCGTGGCGGTTCTCGGAGTCCATGTGCTCGCGGACGAGCGCCTCGCGCTTCTCCCTCAGCTTCGGGCTCGGGGCCTGGGACATCAGGCTGAATCTATCTCCAAGCTCACGTCCAGCGCCGGCGCTGAGTGCGTCAGCGCCCCGACGGAGATGAAATCGACGCCGGTGGCGGCGACGTCGGCGACGTTTTCCAGGGTCACTCCGCCCGAGGCCTCGAGCTGCGGCGATTGGCCTCCACCGCGCGCCGCGTCCACCGATTCGCGCAGGCCGGCGAGGTCCATGTTGTCGAGCAGCAGGCGGTCGGCTCCGGCCTCGAGGGCCGCGCGCACCTCGTCGAGGTCGCGGCACTCGACCTCGACCGAGAGCCCATCGCCCCGCTCGCGGGCTCGCCGCACCGCCTCCCCCACCCCGCCGGCCAGCGCCGCATGGTTCTCCTTGATCAGGATCGCGTCGTACAGGCCCATGCGGTGGTTGGTCCCGCCGCCGGCCGCCACCGCGGCCTTCTCGAGCGAGCGCAGGCCCGGCGTGGTCTTGCGGGTGTCGAGGATCCGCACCCCGCTCCCCTCCACCGCCTCCACGAAACGAGCCGTCAGGGTCGCGATCCCGGACAGGTGCCCGAGCAGGTTGAGCGCGGTGCGCTCGGCGGCGAGCAGGGCCCGCGCGGGCCCCGAGACCCGGGCCGCGGTGACTGGCACGGAGTCACTCCATTGCCCCTCGACCGCGATCGGTTCGAAGCCCTCGGCTCCGGCCTGCCTGAACGCCTCGGCCGCGGCCTCGAAGCCGAACACCGCGCCCGCCTGTTTCTGCAGGATCGTCGCGCGCGCGCTCGCCCCCTCGTCCACGACCGCCTCGGCCGTGACGTCGCCGGACCCCACGTCCTCGGCGAGGGCGCGGGCGACGATCTCACGAATCTCGTCTGTGGCTAGTTTCATAAGCGGATGGCAACGCTACCGCCGTTTCAGGAGTTGCTCGACGAGCACGGCCACGACGTGCTCGGCTTCCTGGTGGCTTCGGTCGGCCCGCACGACGCCGAGGACTGCTTCCAGGAGACGTTCATCGCGGCGCTGCGGGGCTATCCGAAGCTGAAGCACGCCGGCAACCTGCGCTCGTGGCTGCTGACGATCGCGCACCGCAAGGCGATCGACCACCACCGGGCAGGTGCCCGGGCGGCCCTGCCCTCGGGCAGCGCCGAGGAAGTGGGCGGCGGCGTCGCCGTCGAGGACGGTTCGCTGGCGCAGGCGGCCAATGAAGGTGAGATCTGGCGGCTTGTGAGCGTGCTGCCGCCGAAGCAGCGAAGCGCGGTCGTGCTGCGTTTCGCGACGGACATGGCCTACGGACAGATCGGCGAGATGCTCGATTGCTCCGAAGAGGCGGCGCGAAGAAGCGTCCACGAGGGACTCAAGAAATTGCGAGGTGAGCTGTCATGAATCGGATCAGCGACGAACAGCTGCGGGCCGCGATCGGCGACGCCGGAGCCGGAGTTGACATGGAGTCGGCGAAGGACGCCCTGCTGGCGCGCGCCGAGAGCGAGGGCCTGGTCGACGTGGCTTACGGGACGGTCGACTCCCCCTTCGGCGAGATGCTGGTGGTGGGGACCGAGCGCGGCATCCTCCGGGTCGCCTTCCCGCACCGCAAGGGGACGGGCACGCGGGAGTGGGAGGCTCTGCTGGACGAGATCGCCGATGTGGTCTCGCCGCGGGTCCTCGAGGCTCCCGAGCGCCTCGATGACGTCCGCCGGCAGCTCGACGACTACTTCGAGGGCCGCCGCCGCGAGTTCGACCTGCCGCTGGACTGGCGCCTGACCAAGGGCTTCCAGGGCAAGGCGATCCACCAGATCGCCCGCATCCCCTACGGCAAGACGATCAGCTACGGCGAGCTGGCCGCCCGGGCCGGCAATCCGCGGGCCTTCAGGGCCGCGGGCACCGCCTGCGGCGCCAACCCGCTGCCCCCGATCGTGCCCTGCCACCGGGTGCTGCCCGCGGGCGGAGGCGTCGGCAACTACGGCGGCGGCCCCGAGATGAAGCGGGCCCTGCTGGAGCTCGAGGGCGCTTTGCACGAAAAGTAGTCAGGCTGCCGGGAAGACCGCCATCGTCGCCGTGAAGCCGTGCAGGAAGTTGCGCCCGCCGACCGGGCCGATCTCGCCGGCGCAGAAGAAGCCGGCGGCCGGAGCGCCGAGGGCGTCGTCGATCGCGGTCGCGTCGTGGTCGGGGACGTCGAACATGTGGGAGCCGCGGCCGTTGCAGGTGAACAGCAGGGCGCCGGCAGCGCCCGAATCGCCCAGCGCCTCGGCCTGGGCGCGAAGCGCCTCGCGCAGGTCGCGATCGGCCGAGGCCGCGTCGCGGACGTGCATGCGCACGGTCTGGCCGACGCGAACCGCCTGGCCGATCGCCAGGGCGCCGGTCTCGCGATCGGCGCCCACGATCGGGCGCACCAGGAAGTCACCGCGCAGGTACTCGGGGCGGTTCTCGTCGACGACGAGGCCGAGCAGCACGCCCGTCGCGGCCAGCTCGCGCTCGTCGGCCGGCAGCTCCTCGATCACCTCGCCCAGCCGCTCCATTGCTGGACGGCTGGCCAGCTCGCCGATCACGTTCCCCTCGGCGGCCGTCACGGTCATCTCCGGGCCGACAGGCATCGCCCCCTGCGAGACGCAGGGGAGCACCTCGAGGCCGGCGATCACGGCGGCCACCGCGCCCTCGGTGCGAACCTCGCCGTCCTGGAGCAGAACGCTGCCGCCGCCGACCGAGGCGCTCGCCAGCCCTCCCAGCGCCGGCACGCCGGGCCGGGCGCGCTCCAGCTCGCGCAGCAGGACCTCAGAGGGAAAGCTGTAGGGGTCGGCCAGCACAAGGGCCACCCCGCCCGTGCCATTCGCCTCCGCGCCGGGCAGCCGCTTCGGCATCCCCAGCAAGCGGAAGTCCTGCTCGCCGCGCTCCGCCGTGACGTGCAGGGTGGAGAGCTCGGCGCCCGGCATCGTCGCCGCCCAGACGGCCAGGCCGGGGCCCTCCTCGACCTCGCGGCCCGAGGCGAGCGTCCCGCCCGCGCCGCAGCCGATCAGGTGGCGGGGCTCGAGCCGCTCGTGTACCTCGGACAGCAGCCACTTCGCCATCGGCAGATGCGGGCCCGAGGCGAACACGACGCAGAGGTCGGCGGGCCCGTCGAGCCCGGCACGGGCCGAGCCCGCCGCCTCGGCCGCTGCCTCGACGGTGTCGAAGCTCTGCGAGAAGCCGACCGCGACCCGGGTCATGGCTAGCCGGCCGCCGCCTGGTTCAGGTATTCGCGGACGAAACCGTCCAGGTCGCCGTCCAGCACCCGCTGCGCGTCGCCCACCTCGAAGTTCGTGCGGTGGTCCTTCACCCGCTGGTCGGGGTGCAGGAAATAGCTGCGGATCTGCGATCCCCACTCAGCCGACTTCACCTCGCCGCGCTCCTTGGCCAGCTCCTCGGCGCGCTTTCGCTCCTCCTGCTCCAGCAGCCGCGCCTTCAGCATCTGCATCGCGACCGCCTTGTTCTGGGTCTGCGAGCGCTCGTTCTGGCACTGGACCACGAGCCCGCTCGGCAGATGGGTGATTCGCACGGCCGAGTCGGTCTTGTTCACGTGCTGGCCGCCGGCGCCCGAGGCGCGGTAGGTGTCGATGCGGAGATCGGCCTCGTCGAGGTCGGCCTCGACGTCCCCCTCCACCAGCGGCGCCACGTCGAGCTGGGCGAAGCTGGTGTGGCGCCGCGCCGAGGAGTCGAAGGGCGAGATCCGGATCAACCGGTGGACGCCGCGCTCGGCGGCGAAGAGCCCGTAGGCGTTCTCGCCGCGGGCGATGAAGGTCGCCGACTTGAGCCCTGCCTCCTCCCCCGGCGAGGCCTCCTTCATCTCGACCTTGAAGCCGCGCCGCTCGGCCCAGCGCAGGTACATCCGCAGCAGCATCTCGGCCCAGTCCTGGGAGTCGGTCCCCCCCGCCCCGGCGTTGACCGTGACGACGGCGTCGCCGGCGTCGTAGTCGCCGCTGAACAGCCGCTCCTCCTCGAGCTCGGCGAGGCGGGCCTCGATCGACTCCACCTGGGAGGCCAGCTCCGAAGCCATCTCCTCGTCCTCGGCCGCCATCTCCACCAGCTCGTCGAGGTCGGCGACGTCGGAGCTGAGAGACGTGAAGCCCTGCAGCCGGCGCTGCGCCCGCGCGTGCTTGGCCGAGGTCTCGGCCGCCTTCGCCTGCTCGTCCCAGAAGCCGGGGCGCTGCATCTCGGCCTCGAGGCTCTCGACCTCCTCCTTCAGCGCCTCCGGGTCAAAGGTAGTCCGCGAGCAGCTTCATCTGCTCGCGGATCTGCGCCAGGCGCGCAGGGACCTGCTCCAGGGTGAGCGCTTCTGCCATGCCCCACAGGGTATTGGCAGCGAGGGCGCTGCCACAATGGCCGCGTGCTGGCACCGCTGGCGGCAGCGATCACGATCGCGGCACTTCTCGCGAGCCCGGTATCCCTCGGTACCGGACCGGTGAAGCGGGTATTCCCGGGGACCGGCGCCGGAGCGAGGGCCGCGCCCAAGGGCGCCATCAGCGCCTATGACGCGGCGCTCAAGCTCTCGGGCAAGATCGGCTCGCGCCCGGCCGGCGGCAAGGGTGAGCGCCGCGCCCACGACTTCGTCGCCAAGCGCTTCCGCGCCGCGGGCCTGGACGTGACGATCGCCCCCTTCAACGTGCCCGGGCGCTCGCGCTCCCGGAACGTGATCGGGGTGCTGGAGGCCAAGTCCGACTGCCTGCGGATCCTGATGGCCCACACCGACAGCGTCCCGCCCGGGCTGGGAGCGAACGACAACGCCTCGGGCGTCGGCGTCCTGGTCGAGCTGTCGGCGAAGCTGGCGAAGCTCGGTCCCGCCTGCGATGTGTGGCTGGTCGCGACCGGCGCCGAGGAACGGGTCGTGATCGGCACCAGCTACCACGTCGGCGCCGCCGCGCTGGTCAAGACCGTCAAGAACCAGGCTCGCGCCGGCGACCTGCGCTTCGCCCTCTCGGTGGACATGGTCGGACGCGGCAAGCGCTTCTACCTGCGCTCGCCCCAGCCCTCGACCCGGCCCGGCGTCGAGGGCGAGGTCCTGGACGCAGCCCGCCGCGCCGGCGTCACGGTGCGCTGGGCCCGCGACTCGGACACGGGCAACTCCGACCACCGCGAGTTCGAGCTCGCCGGGCTGCCCGCCGCCGTGATCGAGGTCTGGCGCGGCCACGACGCATGCCACCACGAGGGCTGCGATCGCCCCGGGCGACTCCAGAAGGGCGCGCTGCGGAGGGTCGAGCGGGTTGCGCGGGAGCTGGTCTCGGGCTAGATGGGCGATGATGAGTGACGGGACCCCGGACAACCGCGTCGAGCTCCAGCCGGCCCGGAGCCCCCGGGTCCTCCGCCACCTCGCGATCGGCATCCTCTTCGGGGTCGGCCTGTTCATCGTCGTCGGCGGGATCTACAACCTTTCCTACGACACCCTGGGCGGCGCCTGGGTGCTGGGCGTCGGGCTGCTGGTTCTGTTCGGGGCCGAGGTGCTTCGGCGCGCAAACGTGAACCAGCAGAGGCCGGGTGCGATCGAGATCTCCGAGGAGAAGCTGAGCATCGAGTGCCCTGCGGTCCTGCGGGGGCCGATTGAGGTCGAGCTCGGGAACGTCAGCGTCGCCGCCACCTCAGCCGCGACCGCGGACGGCGAGCCCGGCGTTCCGGTCTATGGGTATTCGGACGAGCCCGGAGAGGGCAGGGTCGTCGACAGACTGGGCGGCGGCCCCGAGTGGCTGCCGGTTCGCTCGCTCGGCCCCGCTGACACGTCCCCCGACGCGATCCTTCTGTTCGAGTCGCCGGTGGCCGCTCCGGAAGCGCGGCGGAGCTCCGCGCACGGGCCGCGCAGCTCCGAGGCGCTCGGCGGGATCGCGCTCTGCCTGGCGGAGCCTGAACAGGCCCGCCGTGTGTTCGAGTCCTTCGGGCTGCGCTCCCGGATCCGCGAGGACGACCTAGAGCGGCTTGCGAGGATCGCCACAGGGGAGATTCGGGTGGGGGGCGCGGAGGAGGCCCCGGCCTAGGCTAGGCGCCGTGGCACTTCTTGTACTTCTTGCCCGACCCGCACCAGCAGGGGTCGTTGCGCCCGATCTTCTCCTGCTCGTCCTTGACGACGGTCTGGGGGTTGGTGGGCTCGCCGTTGCCGCCCTGCGCGGCCCCGGGCGTCGGCGCCGGTGACGCGGCGGGCGGGCCGGTGACGCCCGGGACGCCGGCTCCGCCGGCGCCGGCCTGGGCGGCGGCCGCCTGCGCGACCTCCTCCATCGCCGAGGGCTGGGCCTCCAGGGTTCCGCCCGAGTAGTTGACGTTGGCGGGCCTGGCGCTGGGCGCCAGCTCCTGCTGGGCCTGGGGGGCGACCTCGACCTGGACGTGGAAGATCATGCGCGCGAACTCCTCCCAGATCGAGAACATCAGCACCTCGAACATCGAGAAGCCCTCGTTCTTGTAGGCGACCAGGGGGTCGATCTGGGCGAAGCCGCGCAGGTGGATGCCCTCGCGCAGGTAGTCCATCTCGGCCAGGTGCTCGCGCCAGCGGTTGTCGATCAGCTGCAACAGGATCGCGCGCTCGAGCTGGCGCATCACCTCGTCGCCGAAGTCCTGCTCGCGGCGGTCGTAGGCGGCGAGGGCGTCGGCGACCAGGCTCTCGCGCAGGCTCTCGCGGTCGGTGGTCTCGGCCGAGAGGCCCGAGAGGTCCACCTCCGAGGGCCAGAGCTGCTGGACCTGGGTCTGGAGCTCCCCCAGGTCCCACTCCTCGAGCACGTCGCCGGGTGTGTAGGTGTCGACGATGCGGCTGACCACCATCACCAGCTGCTCGCGGGCGTCGTCGGACATGTCCTTGCCCTCCAGCACCTCGCGGCGGTACTTGTAGATCACGCGGCGCTGCTCGTTCATGACGTCGTCGTACTCGAGCACGCGCTTGCGGATCAGGAAGTTCTGCTGCTCGACCTTCTTCTGGGCGCCCTCGATCGTCTTCGTCAGCATCTTCGCCTCCAGCGCCTCCTCGTTGCCGTCCTCGTCCACGGGACCGAGGCGGTCGAGGATCTTGTAGATGCGCTCGCCGGCGAAGAGGCGGATCAGGTCGTCCTCGGCCGAGAGGAAGAAGCGCGACTCGCCGGGGTCGCCCTGGCGGCCCGAGCGGCCGCGGAGCTGGTTGTCGATGCGCCGTGACTCGTGGCGCTCGGTGCCGAGGATGTAGAGGCCACCCAGCTCCCGCACCTGGTCGGCCTCGGCTGCCGTCTGCGTCTCCAGCTCGGCGGTCAGCTCCTTCAAAGCCTCGCCGTAGCCATCGGAGCCGGGCTTGGTTCCGCGGTTGGCCAGCTCGTGACGCGCCATCTGTTCGGGGTTGCCGCCGAGCTTGATGTCGACGCCGCGGCCGGCCATGTTGGTCGCGATCGTGACGGCGCCGCTGCGCCCCGCCTGGGCGATCGTCTCGCCCTCGCGCTGGGCGTGCTCGGGCTTCGCATTCAGGATCACGTGCTCCACCCCGCGCCGCTTCAGCTCGCCCGAGAGCATCTCCGAGGTCTCGACCGAGATCGTCCCCACCAGCACCGGCTGGCCGGCGTTGCTGCGGCTCTCGACCTCGTTGACCACGGCGTTCCACTTGCCCTGCTTGGTCTTGTAGATGGCGTCGTTCTGGTCGGCGCGGACCATCGGCACGTTGGTCGGGATCTCGACCGTCGGCACCTTGTAGATCTTCATGAACTCCTGGGCCTCGGTCAGCGCCGTGCCCGTCATGCCGCTGAGCTTGTCGTAGAGGCGGAAGTAGTTCTGCAGCGTGATCGTGGCGAGCGTCTGGTTCTCCTCGCGGATCGAGACGCCCTCCTTGGCCTCGATCGCCTGGTGCAGGCCCTCCGACCAGCGCCGGCCCTCGAGGATGCGCCCGGTGAACTCGTCGATGATCATCACCTGGCCGTCGACGACGGCGTACTCGGTGTCCTTGTTGTAGAGCGACTCCGCCTTGAGCGCCTGGATCAGGTGGTTGACCAGGGTCCCGTGCTCGCCGAGGTAGAGGTTGTCGACGCCGAGGAACTCCTCGGCCTTCTTGACGCCGCCCTCGGTAGGGGCCACGGTCTTGTGCTTCTCGTCGAACTCGTAGTCGTAGTCGGCCTCGGTGGTGTCCTTGGACTCTCCCAAGCTCTTGAGCTTGGTCTTGGCGGGCTCACCCTTGAGCTGCTTGGCCAGGCGGGCGAAGGTGTAGTAGAGGTCGGCGGCCTGCTCGGGGCGGCCGGAGATGATCAGCGGGGTGCGCGCCTCGTCGATGAGGATGTTGTCGACCTCGTCGACGATCGCGAAGTCGTAGCCGCGCTGGACGCACTCCTCAAGGGAGCCCGCCATGTTGTCGCGCAGGTAGTCGAAGCCGAACTCCGAGTTCGTGCCGTAGGTGACGTCGCAGGCGTACTTGGTGCGCCGGAAGGCCGGGTCGTCGCCCTCCTGGATCGCCGAGACGGTGACGCCGAGGGCGTCGTAGATCGGGGCCATCCACTCGGCGTCGCGTCGCGCCAGGTAGTCGTTGACCGTGACCAGGTGGACGGCGTTGCCGGCGAGCGTGTTGAGGAAGACCGGCAGCGTCGCGGTCAGGGTCTTGCCCTCGCCGGTCTTCATCTCCGAGATCGCGCCGGAGTGCAGGACCATGCCTCCGATCAGCTGCACGTCGTAGTGGCGTTGGCCGAGCGTGCGGCGGGCCGCCTCGCGGGTGAGCGCGAAGGCCTCGGGCAGCAGGTCGTCCAGGGACTCGCCGCCCTTGGCGCGCTCGCGCAGCGCGTCGGCCTCGGTCTTCAGCTCCTCGTCGCTGAGCAGCTCCATCTCCGGCTCGACCTCGTTGATCGAGGCGACCCGGCTCTCGTACTCCTTGAACTGCTTGCCCTCGCCCATCCGGAGGGCGCGATCGAGGATTCCTCTAGCCACGAGGTGAGCGTAGCAATGGGCCTCTCAGGTCCAGCTAAGCGGTCTGCCGGGGTTGAGCGCTCCTGCTGCGGAGCTTCGCGGCGACGCGACGGGTGCGCTCGCGGGCCCGGCGCTTCTCGCGGTGCTTCTTGACCTGGCGGCGGATGTCCTCGGCCAGCTCGTGGATCGAGTGCAGCATGTCGGGCGAGGCCTCCTTGGCGCGGAGGGTGACGCCCTTCAGGTAGAGCGTCGCTTCGGCCACCATGCGGTCGCTGATCCGGGGGTTGCGCTCCTGCTGCAGCTCGACCTCCAGAGTCGCCAGCTCGGAGACCTGCTTGCCGACGCGCTTGAAGCGGCTCACCACCGCCTCCCGTGATCTCATCGCTCACCTCGACGTTCCTGCCTCGCACATCGATCCTCACGGTCGGCCTCCTTCCGTCGGGTGATAGCCCCTGAATCGTACGCCCGGTTCGGCCCGGGGGCAAGGGCCGAGGCAGCCTCAATGGGCACGCGCCACGACCAGAGCGACGACTTCGCGCGAGCCGCCCGAGCGCAACGCCGCCGCGCAGGCGCCGAGCGTGGCCCCGGTGGTGCAGACGTCGTCGACGAGCAGTGCGAGCGGCGGGGCCGGCCGGCGCAGCCTCACGCTGGGCGGGTCCGCGAGCCGCTGCGCCCGCCGCCGCCCCACCTGGCGCGGCCCGCCGCGGCGGGCGAGGCAGTGCACCAGCGGCACCCCGGTCAGCCGCGAGAGCGCGATCGCAATCTCCTCGGCAGGGTCGAATCCGCGCCAGCGCCACCGGAGCGGGGCCGGCGGGACGGGCACCAGCGTGCCCCGAAGCGAATCGCGGGGGACAGGCGCTGGCGATCGCCTCCGCGGCGAGTGACGCCAGCGCCAGCCGCCTCCCGTACTTGAGGCCATGGACGAGGTCGCGCGCGGCGCCTTCGTAGCGCGCGGCGGAGACCAGCAGATCGACCCCGGCCTGCCCGGGTTCGATCGCAGGGTCGGCGCCCGAGATGCCCACGGCCCAAAGCTGGGGGTTGGCGACGCACCGGTGGGGCGCGCTCTAGGACGCTTCGGTGCCGAAGACGCCGCCGAAGACGATCGCGCCCGGCGGCAGCTCCGCTCCAGCCAGCACGACGGCGTCCCTGACCCTGGCGCCGGCCCCGATCTTCGAGCCGGGGCCGATCACCACGGGCGCGCGCAGGTCCACTCCGTCGCCGATCTCGCAGCCCGCGCCGACCAGGACGCCCTCCTCCGGCTCCTCGCCGGAGGCGCGCAGCGAGACCAGGCCCCGCAAGGCGTCGGCGTTGCCCTGCACCAGCTCCGAGACCGATCCGATGTCGTTCCAGTAGGCCTCGATCTCGTGAGCGTGGAAGGCGACGTCGCCCTCCAGCAGAGCCGGGAAAACGTCCAACGCCCAGTCCACGAACCCCTCCGGCTGGTCTGGGTCGCCGGCGGGGCTGCGATGCCCCGGCTCGGGGAAGTAGTCGAAGATCTCACGCCCGAACATGTAGATGCCGCAGTTGGCGAGGTCGGACAGGGCCTCGGCGGGGTCGGGCTTTTCCTGGAAGCCCTGGACGCGGCCGTCCTCGCCGGTGATCACGACGCCGAACTCCGAGGTGTCCTTGACCCGTTTGGTTGCGAGCGTTGCGATCGCCCCCGCGGCCGCGTTGGCCTCGTGCGCCTCGCGCATCGCCGTCAGGTCGACGTCGGTGAGCGCGTCGCCGGAGATGACCAGGAAGGAGTCGCTCTGGGCCAGGAACTCCCTCGCCTTGCCCACCCCGCCCGCGGTGCCGAGGGGCTCGGGCTCGTCGCTGTAGGAAAGCTCGATCCCGAGCCCGGAGCCGTCGCCGAAGTGCTCGCGAATCGCCTCGGGCCGATAGGAGAGGTTGGCGATCACCTCGGCGAAACCGTGCTTGGCCAGGAGCAGCGCGATGTGCTCCATCACCGGCACGTTCAGGACCGGAGCCATCGGCTTCGGCATCAGGTTCGTGATCGGGCGCAGCCGCGTGCCCAGGCCCGCCGCCAGGATCATCGCCCTCACAGGGCCTCAGCGCCTACGTCGTCGGTGTCGTGGGTGACTGTCACGCGCCGGCAAGGATATGAGGACAATGCCGCTCGTGGCTGGATCCAAGGGCGGCAAGCGAAGCAAGACCACGGTCGATCGCCGCGCCGACCGCGTGATCGCGGCCGGCCAGTCGCTGGCGGAGACCGGGCGGCGGCTGAACCGCGACCCGACCCTGCTGGGGATCATGCGCTCGATCCGCTCCGTGCTTCCGGGCGACTCGCGCGTCGCCGACCCGAACGAGCTCGGCGCCGAGCGCCGCCCGCGGGCCGTGGGCCGGATGCTGTCGGAGATCTCGACCGACCGGCCCGGGGTCCTGGGGGAAGCCGGCCTCGGCGCCCTGCAGGCCTGGCAGGCGATCTCCGAGGCCCAGGGCCGCGGGCGCGGTCGAACCGAGCTGGCGGTCGTTTTCACCGACCTGGTCGAATTCTCCGACTGGGCGCTCGCCGCCGGCGACGAGGCCGCGATCGAGCTGCTCCGCGACGTCAGCGTCGCGATCGAGCCGCCGGTCAAGTCGAACGGGGGCGAGGTCGTGAAGCGGCTCGGCGACGGCATGATGGCCGTGTTCAAGAGCGCCGACGGCGCCCTCGCTGCGCTGGACGAGGGCCGCGAGCGCCTCTCCGAGGTCACCGCCGAGGGCTATGAGCCGCGGATGCGGGCGGGCCTGCACGTGGGCAGGCCGCGAAAGGTCGGCAAGGACTACTTCGGCGTCGACGTCAACATCGCCGCCCGCGTCGCCGACGGCGCCGGGCCCGGCGAGCTGCTGGTCTCGGACGCCGCGCTCGAGGCGATCGGCTCCGACGGCATCAAGGTCAAGGCGCGCCCCCCGCTCGACGCCAAGGGAGTGCCCGAGGACGTCCGCGTCTACGCGGTTCGCGGCCGCAAGTGACCCCGGACGAGGACGCCCTGCGGATCAGCGACGAGCTCTCGATCCCGCTGGCCGAGGTCGAGCTCCGCGCCAGCCGCTCATCGGGCCCCGGAGGCCAGCACGCGAACGTGACCGCGTCGAGGATCGAGGCCGTGTTCGACGTTCGCGCATCGAAGACCCTCAGCGACTCCCAGCGCAGCCGGCTGCTGGAGAAGCTGGGCGAGCGGGTGACCGCGGTCGCCCAGGACGCCCGCAGCCAGGCCCGCAACCGCGAGCTGGCGCTGGAGCGCCTGGCCGCAAAGCTGGCCGAGGGCGTGCGCCGCCCCAAGCGCCGCCGCCCCACCCGGCCCGGCCGCGCAGCCCGCGAGCGCCGCCTGGAGCAGAAGCGCCGCACCTCGCAGCGCAAGGCCGAGCGCCGCAAGCCTCCGGCCGACTGAAACGCGCCGTCCGAGCAGGGATTGGCGCCTTTTTCGCCCTATAGGCGAGTAAAGCGCCAACCACGGGCTCGGCGGCCGCCGCTCGGGCCGGGCGGCATTCATCGCCGGTTTCGGGCCGCCCCTACTCGTAGCTGAGCGCTTCCACAACATCCAGCCGCGCGGCACGGCGGGCCGGGAGGATGGCCGCGATCAGGCCGAGCACGACGGCGGCGATCGCGACCCCGATCATCGTCCCGACCGGGGGCTGGTAGGTGACGCCCGGAATGCCGAAGGAGAGGCCCTTGAGCAGGGCCCAGCCCAGGCCCGCGCCGATCGCGATCCCCATCGCGGCGCCGATCAGGGCGATCACAAGGCTCTCGTCGGCGATCGTGCGCCGGATCTGCCAGCGGGTCGAGCCGAGTGCGCGCAGCACCCCGATCTCACGGGTGCGCTCGATCACCGACATCGAGAGCGTGTTGATGATCCCGAACAGGCTGGCGAAGATCGCGACCCCGACGAGGGCGTTGAAGAAGCCGAAGCTCTGGTTGAGCTGGTCCTCGACGTCCGACTTGAGCTCGTCGTTGGAGAGCACCGCCAGGTTCGGGTAGTCGCGCTCGACCAGCTTCTCGACCTTGGCCTCGAGCTCGGGCCGGCTCGAGTCCGATCCGGCCTTCAGCGCCAGCTGCGAATCCGCCGTCACCCCGAAGACCTGGCGCAGGGTGCGGAGCGACATGCTCACGGTCTGGCCCCCGGCGAAGATCGTCTCGACGATCGCCGCGACCTCGGCTCGCCGCGTGTCCGAGGGGCCCTCCAGCACCAGCGTGTCGCCGACCTCGATCTTCGCCTCGTCGGCGTAACCCTGTCCGACCGTCACCTGCCCCGAGTCCATGCGCTCGAACACCTGCTCGCGCGTGGCACCCTCGGCCTCGAGGTCGGTCGTGTCCACCGCCGCGTACTCGGTCGGGTCGAAGCCGAACAGCAGGCCCGACGTCGAGCGCTCGCTGCCGCGCGGCCGCGGCAGCTCGGGGACCGAGACCAGCCGCTCCTGGGCGACGACGGCCGCTTCGGGGAAGCGCTCGATCCGCTTGGCGAGCCCGTTCGAGATCGTCTGCTGCGGGCCCTGCCCTGGCGCGAACCCGCGCGGCTGCACCGTCAGGTCCCTGGCCAGGCTCTGGTCGAACTCGCGCTCGATCGAGTTGAGGAAGCTGGCGCCGAGGCTGTTGATGCCCACCACCAGCGCCAATCCGATCATCAGCGCCGTCGCCGTCGCGGCGGTGCGGCCTGGGTTGGAGCGCGCGGAGTCGGCGGCGATCCGTCCCTCGACGGGGGCCAAACGCCGGATCGGCCAGGAGAGCACCCGCGCCAGCGGCTCGATCAGGAAGGGCGCGATCAGCGCGATCCCGAAGAAGATCGCGATCGTTCCCGTGATTCCGGCGGCGACGACGAGATCAGTCGTCTCGTCGGCGGCGCCCAGCAGGAAGGCCCCGGCGAGCCCGGGAAGGATCATCGCGACGCCGGCGACGGCGCGCAGCGGCCCGGGCCGCTTGCGCAGGCCCTCGGTGCCGAGCACGGCCCGGATCGGCGCGATCCGCCCCGCCCGCAGCGCCGGGTTGAGCGCCCCCAGCACCGCGGTCAGCAGGCCGGTCGCCACGGCGGCCGCCGGCGCGATCCAGGTCAGCTCGATGTCGCCGACCGGGAAGTCGATCGCGCGCATCAGCGCGATCAGGCCCAGAGCCAGCAGCACCCCCACCCCGAGCCCCACCACGGCGCCGATCGCGCCCAGCAGCAGCGCCTCCAGCAGCACCGAGCGCACGATCATCGGCCTGGTGGCGCCGAGGGTGCGCTGCATGCCGATCTCGCGCATGCGCTGAAGCACGGTCATGTTGAAGCTGTTGAAGATCAGGAAGCCGCCGACGAACAGCGCCATGCCGGCGAAGAAGTAGAGGACGACGTTGAAGGCCTGGAGCTGGCGCTGGATGTCCTCGCCCTTCGCCTCGGGGGTCTCGACCTCGACGCCCCGCCCGAACTCGCCTCGGAGCGCGCTGCGGACCCGGTCCACGCTGCCCTCGTCATCCCCCGCGACCAGCACCTCCACCTCATCGAAGACGTCGGGCTTGTCGAAGGCGCGGCGCGCGGTCGCCAGCGGCATCGAGGCGAAACCCTCGCCGCCGAAGTCGAGGCCGCTCGAGAAGCGCAGCAGGCCCACCACCTCGAGGTCGATCACCCCCGACGGCGCGGCGAGGCTGATCTCGTCCCCGACCTCGATTCCGTTGGCGTCGGCCCAGCTCTGCTCGAGCTCGATCTCGCGCCCGCCCCGGATCTCGCGTCCCGAGGTCGTGGTCCAGGCGGTGAAGTCCGTGGCCGCCGGATCGTCACCCGAGACGTTCAGGGTGGAGCCGCTCCCCTCCTCCACGCGGCCGTCCTCGTCCACCAGCGAGGTGACGGCGAAGACGCTGGCGCTCGCGTCCTCGACCCCCTCGGTCCGCTGCACGCGCCGCAGCGCCGACGGCGGCAGCGAGCCCGCCGACTCGCTGCCCGAGACGACCAGGTCGGTCTGGCCATAGACCGAGTCGTAGAGGTCGGTGAAGGTGCGCTGGATCGTCGCCGCCAGCAGCAGGACGCCGCAGATCATCCCCACTCCGAGCACGATCCCGGCGGCGGTCAGCAGCACGCGGAGCTTGCGGGTGCGGAGCTGGCGGAAGCTGAGCCCGTAGTACGACTTCACGTCAGCTGAGCGGCATCAGGGAACAAGGTCCCGCAGCCGGTCCAGCAGGCCCTTGGCGAGGCCGTCGCTCTCGATGCGGCCGTCGCGCATGAAGACGACGCGCTGGGCGACGGCGGCGGCGTTGGGGTCGTGGGTGACGATCACGATCGTGTGGCCCTCGTCGCGGTTGAGCTCGGCCAGCAGCTCCAGCACCTGCGCCTCGGCGTGCGAGTCGAGGTTGCCTGTGGGCTCGTCGGCCAGCACCAGCTCGGGCTCCATCAGCAGCGCCCGGGCGATCGAGACGCGCTGCTGCTCGCCTCCGGAGAGCTCCGACGGCAGGTGCTCGGCCCGCGGGGCCAGGCCGACCCGGTCCAGCAGCTCGGCGGCACGGGCGGCGATGCGCTCGTCGCGCCGGCCCGCGATCAGCGCCGGCAGCAACACGTTCTCGTGCGCGGTCAACGAGGGCAGCAGGTTGAAGAACTGGAAGACGAAGCCGATCCCCTCGCGGCGCAGCAGCGTCAGCTCGCGGTCGTCGAGGCCATCGAAGCGCCGGCCGCCGAGCGCGATCGTGCCCGAGCTCGGCGTCTCCAGCGCGCCCAGCAGGTGCAGCAGCGTGCTCTTGCCCGAGCCCGAGGGCCCCATGATCGCGACCATCTCGCCGCGCTCGATCTCCAGGTCGACCCCGTCCAGGGCCCGCACCGCGGTCTCGCCCGAGCCGAAGACCTTGGTCAGCCCCCTGATCTCGATCGCGGGAGCGTCGACCCGCGACCCGTCGCTCATGCGGATGCACTCACTCGGGGCGCCCCATCTTCTCCTTGAGAGCACCGATCGCGTCTATCGGCCCGGGATCGACGCCCCTACGCGCCGCCAGGTCGATCGAGAGTAGGTCGCCGAGCATCACGAGCTCCATCAGACGGGCGGTCCGCGTCTCTCCTTCGGCCTCGGCGCTGAGGACTGCCCGCGCGGTCGGCTCGATCACCTCGCCCGTGACCTCGATGCGCCGCCGCTCCCGCGGATGCTGATCGGAGTCCTTGAGCAGGATGAGGGCATAGGGGCCGCCGTGCTCCAGGGCGTGAACCCATCCCTCGATCTCGCCGTGGTCGGCCTCAGGCAGGGCCGCGAAGAAGGCCGGGGCCTTGGCGTTCTCGTTTACCTGCGTCTTCCAGCGATACGCCACCGCCGCGGTCAGGTCGGAGCCATAGACGATCGGCACCGCGTCGCCGATCTCGTCGGCCATCTCCGACGCCCGCGCCGCGATCGCGTCCCGCCGCTCCAGTAGATGCGAGGCGGCGGCGTCGATCTCGGTGGCGATGCGGGGAGCCGCCAGCGCCAGCACCGCCAGCTCCGCGGCGACGCAGAACAGGTAGCCGACGGCCGTGCGGGGCTGTGGCAGCAGCCCGGGCAGGCCGACCACGGGGACGTCGTCCCTGCGCGCGAGCTCGGCAAGCTCGCCGCCGGTCGTGGCCACCAGGCGGTGGGCGCCCAGCGCCTCGGCGGCCGCGTAGCAGGCGAGCGTCTCCTCGGTATTGCCCGAGTAGCTCGAGCAGAGCACCGCCGACCCAGCCGGGGCCCAGCTGGGCAGCTCGTAGCCGCGAACCGTCAGGAACGGCTTCGAGAGCCGGTCCCCCAGCGCCGCCGCCGCCAGGTCCCCCCCGATCGCCGAGCCGCCCATCCCGCAGACGAAGGCCGCGGGGGCCTCCATCGGGCGCAACCTCGCGGTCTCGATCCTCCAGAGCGCGTCGCGCAGGTGCTCGGGCATCGCCAGCACCGCGTCGCGAATCCCCTGCGGGTCGGGCGCGCTCACTCGGGCAGGCCCCCTACCCGCTCGCCCTCGCCGATCACGGCCCCGGGCACCGTCCCGGCGCCGGGTACCACCTCCACACCGGAGGCGAGGATCGCCTCACGCAGCCGCGCGCCGCTTCCAACCCGGCAGTTCGGCAGCAGCACCGAGCCCTGCACGGTCGCCCCGTCGGCGACCGTCGTTCCGGCGCCCAGGACCGCGCGCGGGCCGACGATCGCCCCCGCCGCGACCTCCACCCCGGCGCCGAGCAGGGCGGGAGCACCCAGCTCGGCGTCGTCGCTGACATTGGCGCCATCCTCCACCAGCAATCCCTGACCGTCCAATCGCTCTCCGACGGTGGTGCGCACCCTGCCCTCGAGGATGTCCCAGTTCGCCTGCCGGTACCGCTCGGGCGTCCCGATGTCGATCCAGTAGCCCTCCAGCCGGCGACCGTAGAGCCCGTTGCCGACCAGCTTCGGAAACACCTCGCGCTCGATCGAGACGTCCTGGTCGGGCGGGATCTCGTCGAGCACGGAGCGCTCCAGCAGATAGGCGCCGGCGTTGATCTCGTCGGTGTCGATCTGCTCGGGATCGGGCTTCTCGAGGAATTCCTCGATTTCACCGTCGTCGGTCGCGGTGCACCAGCCCGTAGCCGCTCGGATCCTCGACGGGGCACAGCGCGATCGTCGCCCGCGCCCCCGTGCTCTCGTGCTGGCTCACCAGCGCCCCCAGGTCGAGGTCACAGAGGACGTCGCCGTTGAGGACGAAGAAGCGGTCTCCCAGCTCCGCCTCGGCGAACCTGATCGCCCCCGCCGTCCCGCGGGCGTCGGGCTCGGTGACGAAGCGCAGTCGCGGCCCCGTCTCGATCCCCTCGAGCGCCTCCCGCACCCCGTCGGCGAGATGGGCGCAGGAGACGACGACGTCATCGACGCCGTGACCCTCGAGCCAGTCGATCACGTAGAGGATGTGAGGCCTGCCGGCCAGCGGCACCACCGGCTTCGGCATCTTGCTGGTGAGCGGGCGCAGCCGGGTGCCCTCGCCCCCCGCCAGGATCAGGGCCTGCATCAGTCCTCCGGGCCGTCCCGCGCGCCGCTCTCGCGCCCGATCCCCTCGTAGCTGAATCCCGCCTTCCTGAGAACGTCGGCATCCAGGAAGTTCCTGCCGTCGATCATCACAGCGCTGTTCATCGCTTTCGCGGCAGCCTCCCAGTCGAGCTCGGCGAACTCGGGCCACTCCGTGACCAGCACCGCGGCATCCGCCCCATCGAGGGCGTCCTGGGCTGACGCGCTCATCTCGACCGACGGGAGCAGCTCGCTCGCGGATCGCTCGGCAACGGGGTCATAGGCCCTGACGACCGCGCCCTCGCCTTGAAGGCGGGACGCGACGACCAGACTCGAGGCATCTCGCATGTCGTCCGTGTCCGGCTTGAAGGCGAGACCCAGCAGGGCGATCCGCTTGCCGGCCAGTGGGCCCAGGTACTTGGTGAGCTTCGCCGTCACCCGGCGCTTCTGCAGGTCGTTGATCTCGATAACCGAGTTCAGCAGCTGGAAGTGGTATCCCGAGTTTCCCGCCAGCTGCTTCAGCGCCGAGACATCTTTGAAGAAACAGCTTCCGCCGAACCCGATCCCAGCCTTGAGGAACTTCGGACCGATGCGCTCATCCATTCCCATCGCCGCAGCCACCTCGGAAACGTCGGCGCCGACCTCCTCGCTGACGTTGGCGATCTCGTTGATGAAGCTGATCTTCGTGGCCAGGAACGCGTTGGAGGCGAGCTTGATCATCTCGGCGCTGGCGACGTCGGTGCGGACGACCCTCGCACCCAGCCGCCGGTAGGCCGCCTCGACCGCATCGGCTGCCCAGTCGTCGTCCGGGCCGGCGCCGATCACGACCCTGTCGGGCTCCATGAAGTCCCTGACGGCGGTGCCCTCGCGCAGGAACTCCGGGCACGAGACGTATGCCAGGTCGGGGGCCGAGCGCTTGATCGCGCGGCCCGTACCGGCGGGAACCGTGCTCTTCATGACCAGCGCGCGGCCCTCGGCCGAGCCGATCTCCTCCACGGCCCGGTAGACCGCCGAGAGGTCGGCGTCACCGGAGTGCGTCGGCGGGGTCTGCACGCAGACGAAGACCAGCCGCGCCGCGTCCAGCAGCTCCCCCATCTCGGTGGTGAAGGAGAGTCGCTCGGAGTTCCTCGCGATCAGCTCGGCGAGCTGGGGCTCGTAGAACGGGAGTTCCCCGGCCTCGATCGCGGCGACCTTCTCGGGCAGGATGTCGCGGGCCACGACGCTGTGGCCCAGCTCGGCGAAGCAGGCGGCCGTCACCAGGCCGACCCAGCCGACGCCGACGACGCCGATTGGCTCTCGTTCGCTCACCGGGATAGCTTCTCAGCCGGGGCGGTTGGGGGTTGCGGCCGGTGCCGCGATCAGTTGCCCCGGCCGAGCTTCGGCAGCTCGGTCATGCCCTTGGCGATGTCGATCATCTCGCGGTCCGAGAGCGACTGGATCAGCGTGTTGTGGAGCCAGAACGAGCCCTCGTCATCCTGCCAGGCGATCAGCTTCAGGCGGTCGCCGTCGTAGAAGAGCTTGTAGGTGCGGCCGTCGATCTCGCGTTCCTCGGACGGGTTCTTGAGGATCGGCGGGTCCTCCCAGCGCGTCGCCATGAAGCCGTAGTACTCGCCGAGCGCCGGGCGCGAGAAGACCCACTTGTAGGCGGCGCGCTCGCCGTTAGGCGGGCTGCCCTTGCCGGTGCCGTTGATCTTGTAGACGCGCGGCTTCTGGGCGTAGTCGGTCCCGGTCTCCAAGATCGTCGGGTAGTAGATCGGCAGCTTCACCTTGCGGGCGCGGATGGTCTTGGCGAGCTCCTTGCCGTAGGTGCTCTCGATCAGCTGCGCGTCCCCGCCGCCCTTCTTCTTGGCCTTGCGGCCGGACGCGGGTGTAACCCCGCTTTCGTCCGGGGCCGCCTCGGGCGCGACGGGGTCATCGGGGGCGGCGGTCTCGCCGCGCTGTCCGGGCGTGTCCTCGATGCCGAGGAACTGCACGACCGCCTTGTTGATCTCCTGCGTGGTCGTGGTCACGAACGACGGCCCCAGGCTTCCCTCGAAGTGGACCTCCTTGACCGGCGCGTCGCGGGCCTCGACGAACAGCTTCAGCACCTCGAGCATCGCCGAGGCGCTGTCGATGTCCGAGGTCGTGTGCTCGGTGAAGATGTCGATCAGCTCCTTGCGGTCGGCGAAGATGACCTCGGGCGGCACCTTCTGGCGCGCCTCGCGCAGGAAGTCCTGCTGGCGGGCGGCGCGGACGACGTCGTTGTCGGTGTGGCGGTAGCGCGCGTAGTCGAGCGCGTTGAACCCGCAGAGCGCCTGGTAGCCGGGCTGGATGTCGATCTCCTCGTAGTCCTCGACCGTCTCGTCGTTGGAGTGGTAGTAGCGGCGGTCCACGTCCACGTAGACGCAGCCGATCGCGTTGACCGCGCGAGCGAAGCCCTCGAAGTCGACGTTGACGATGTGGTTGATCTCGAGGCCCTCGTTGTCGGTGGCCGGGACCTTGGTCAGCTCCTTGATCGTCTTCAGGGTCAGCTCGGGGCCGCCGTACGCGTACGCCTCGTTCAGCTTCGCCGTGCCGAAGCCGGGGATCTCGACCCTGAGGTCGCGCGGCAGCGAGAACAGCGCGATCGCGTTGCGGTCCGGGTCCACCCGCAGCAGCATCGTCGTGTCCGAGAGGCCGCGGAACTTGTCCTTCTTGAACTCCGGGCGCTTGTCGGAGCCGAGGATGAGGATCGTCTGGGGCTCGCCACCGGTGACACCCGAGAGGTCCTCCTTGATTTTCTCGAACTCCGGATCGAGCTTGAGGTCGTCGGCGATCCCCTCGATGTAGAGCAGCAGGCTGGCCGCGGTCGCGGTCCCCACCGAGAGCACGATCACGAACGCCGCCGTCAGGAACCTCGCCCACAGGGGGAAGCGGAGCCGCCCGGCGACCGACCTGAAGCCCGAGGTGACCTTCTCGCCGCGGACCGCCTCGAATCCCGAGGTGACCGCCGAGCGGGCCTTGCTGCCGGCCCCCGCGACGGCCCCGGCCGCCGAGCGCACGAACGTCTTCTCGGCCTCGCCCTGTCGCTCGGCCTCCTCGAGCCCGTCCCACTCCTGGGTCTCGGCGCTGATCACCTGGGTCAGCTCGTCCTCTTCGTCTGAGGCCGGCTCCTCGTCCTCGTCCAGCTCCCCTTCGGCCTCGTCGTCCTCGAGCTGCTCGCCGTCGAGCTCCTCCTGCTCGAGGGCCTCCTCGGCGGCGAGCTCGTCCTCGGCCGGAAGCTCCTCCTCGTCGAAGTCGTCGCCGAGCTCGTATTCCTCGGTCCGATCGGAGGGCGGCGGCTGCTCGGGCTTCTTCGCCGGCGGCTTCGGCTTCGGTTTGTCCTTGCCCTGACCCGAGCCCTCGCCCGAGCCCTTTCCCGACCCCTTGTCCGGCGTCACGCCGGCACCATTCCCGGGAAGGCTCCCACGAAGCCCGTCAGCGCCTGCCGGTAGCCCCGCAGGGAGGCGACCGAAACCCACTCCTCGGGGCCGTGGTGGCCGGCCCCGACCGGGCCGAACTCGACCGCGGGCACGCCGACGTTGAGAAAGGAGACCGCGTCGGAGGCGCCGTCGCGGCCGACGCTCATCACGCGCTCGGGGTGATGGGGCGAGGTCGCCTCGCAGAGGCCGACCACGAACGGGTCCCCTGCCTCGACCACCGCGGGCGGCCGGCGGAAGGTCGTGAGCACCCGCGTATCCGGGATGCTCCCCAGCTGGGCGAGGATCTCCTCCGGGTCCTGCTCGGGCAGGAAGCGAATGTCAACGTCTATGACGCAGGTATCGGGCACTTTGTTGAGCGCGTCCCCACCCCAGATGCGACCCAGGTTTATCGAAGGACGATCGAAGAGAGCTGAACTCTGCCGCGCAAAAGGTAGCGACTCGATGCCCCTGAACACCTCAACCGCCTTGACCACCGCGTTGTCGCCCAGCCACGGCGTGGCGCCGTGCGCCGAGCGCCCGCGCACCTGCAGGCGGACCGCCAGCACGCCCTTCGCCTGGACGCCGACCTGGAGGTTGGTCGGCTCGCCGGTGATCGCGAAGTCGCCGATGAACCCGTGCCCGACGAGGGCGTCCGAGCCGCGGTTCTCCTCCTCCTCGGACTCCTCGTCCGAGACGATCCCCAAGCGGACCCGCACGGCCTCCTGCTCGCGCAGGTCGTGCAGCAGCAACAGCATCACGGCCAGCGCGCCCTTCATGTCGTAGGTGCCGCGGCCGTAGAGGCGATCCCCCTCCAGGCGCGAGCGGAACATCTCATCGGAGCCCGGGACCACGTCGATGTGGCCGTGCAGGACGAGGGTCGGCGCATCGGCGGGGCCAACCTCGGCCATCGTCACCGGCAGGCCGCGGGAGGTGATCTGCTCGGCGTGGATGTCGCGCGACTCGAGCCAGCCGCCGACGAACTCCGAGGCACGGCGGAGCCCCTCCGCGGAAGAGGTGTCGAACGCGACCAGGCGCTCGGTCAGGGCGACTTCGTCCATCAGGGCATCGTAGGCACGGGCTGAAAGAGAGGTGAAACGACCCGCGCGCGCTCAGTCGCCGCGAGCGCCGGCGACCTCGAGGAAGGCCTCGGCGCGGTCTCGGTCGAGCTCGGCCCGCTTGTGGGCGCTCGAGCCCTCCTCGGACTCCGACAGGCGCTTCTCGGCGTCGGAGACCCGGTCGCGCAGCGAGTCCTGGTCGAGCTGGTCGGGAGGGATCGCCTCTCCGACCAGGACCGTGGCGTTGTTGGCGAACACCTGCAGCCAGCCCTCGGCCTGGGCCCAGCGCTGGACCTCGCCGCCGGGCATGTGCAGGCGCAGCTCGGTCGGGCGCAGGCGCGCGAGCACCGGCACGTGTTTGGCGAGCACGCCGATCTCGCCCACCGCGGTGCGGGTCGAGAGCTGCTCGACGTCCCCCTCGAAGACCTTGCCCTCGGGGGTCAGGACCTTCGCGTGCAGGGTGTGCTCCTCGGCCACCGCCTACTCCTCGGCCTCCGGCGAGGCCTGCTCGGACTCGTCCTTCGCGGCCTCCTCGTTCTGAGCGTCCTCCTCGGCCTTCTTCTCCTGCTCGGAGCCCTCC
>CAWABY010000006.1:0-170880 GCA_963780395.1 uncultured Solirubrobacterales bacterium | reverse complement strand
ACTCGGAGGGGTCCTCGGGCTTCATGCCCTTGGCCTCCTCCAGCACCTGCTCGATGGAGCCCTGCATGTAGAAGGCGCGCTCGGGGATGTCGTCGTGCTCTCCCTCCACGATCTCCTTGAAGGAGCGCACCGTCTCGGCCACCGGCAGGTACTCGCCGGTGCGGCCGGTGAACTGCTCGGCGACGAAGAACGGCTGCGAGAGGAAGCGCTGGATCTTGCGCGCGCGCGAGACCGTCTGCTTGTCCTCGTCGGAGAGCTCGTCGATGCCGAGGATGGCGATGATGTCCTGCAGCTCCTTGTAGCGCTGCAGGGTCTCCTGGACCGCGGTCGCCGTCTCGTAGTGCTCCTCCCCCAGCACGTCGGGCTTGAGGATGGTCGAGGTCGAGTCGAGCGGGTCCACCGCGGGGTAGATCCCCTGCTCGACCAGCGACCGCGTCAGCACCGTGGTCGCGTTCAGGTGCGCGAACACCGAGGCCGGCGCGGGGTCGGTGAGGTCGTCGGCCGGCACGTAGATCGCCTGGACCGAGGTGACGCTCCCTTCCCTGGTGGAGGTGATCCGCTCCTGCAGCTGCCCCATCTCCGTCTCCAGCGTCGGCTGGTAGCCGACGGCGGACGGCATGCGGCCGAGCAGAGCCGAGACCTCCGAGCCCGCCTGCACGAAGCGGAAGATGTTGTCGATGAACAGCAGCACGTCCTGGCCGCCCTGGCGGAAGTACTCGGCCATCGTCAGCCCGGACAGCGCCACGCGCAGCCGCGCTCCCGGCGGCTCGTTCATCTGGCCGAAGACGAGCATGGTCTTGTCGATCACGCCCGACTCCTTCATCTCGAGCCAGAGGTCGTTGCCCTCGCGCGAGCGCTCGCCGACGCCGCAGAAGGCGGACAGGCCTTCGTGCTCCTCGGCGATGTTGCGGATCAGCTCCTGGATCAGCACCGTCTTGCCGACGCCGGCGCCGCCGAAGAGGCCGACCTTGCCGCCCTTTGCGTAGGGCGCCAGCAGGTCCACGACCTTGATCCCGGTCTCCAGGATCTCCTGGCTCGGCGCCAGGTCCTCGACCTCGGGGGCCGGGCGATGGATCGGCCAGCGCTCGTCGCCCTTGACCTCGTCGCCCTCGTCGATCACCTCGCCGAGCAGGTTGAAGATGCGGCCCAGGGTCTCCTTGCCGACCGGGACGGTGATCGGCCCGCCGGTGTCGATCACCTCGTGGCCGCGCTGCAGGCCGTCGGTCGCGTCCATCGCGATCGCGCGCACGCGGTCGTCGCCGAGGTGCTGCTGGACCTCGCAGACCAGGGTCTGCTCGGTGCGGCTCTCCTCGGCGGGGATCTCGATCTGGAGCGCTGAGTAGATCTCCGGCAGCTCGTCGGGGAAGGCGACGTCGATGACGACGCCCGTCACCGTCTCCACGGTTCCCACGTTGCTGCCCTTGCCTTGTCCGTTGTTGTCAGCCATTCGTCTCCTTCTGGATTCCGAAGTTGTTCGTACGAGGCCTAGCTCAGGGCCTCGGCCCCTCCCACGACCTCGAGGATCTCCTGGGTGATCTCGGCCTGCCGCACTCGGTTCATCTCCAGGGTGAGGTCGCCGATCACCTCCTTGGCGTTGTCCGCCGCGTTGCGCATCGCGGTCATCCGGGAGCCGTGCTCCGACGCGGTCGATTCGAGCAGCGCCCGATAGACCGAGAGCTGCGCGTACTCGGGCACCAGCTCGGCCAGCAGCTCCTCGGGATCGGGCTCATAGACCCACAGCGCCCGGCGGTGGGCCTCGGCCAGCTCCTCGTCGACCTGCTCCTCGGCCTCGGCCGCCCGCTGGATCTCCTCCACGCCCTCACCGAAGACCTCGGCCTGCTGAATCGGCAGCAGCGTCTGGCGCCGCACGTATTGCGTCAGCGGCGAGACGTAGCGGTTGTAGATCAGGTCCACCCGGGCCAGCTCCTCGTCGACGTAGGCCGCGGTCAGCTGGTCGGCGACCTCCCGAGCGTCCGAGAAGGCGGGCCGGTCGGTGAAGCCCGTGAACTCCCCCTTCAGCTCCTCGCCGCGGAAGCGCATCGAGGAGGCGCCGCGGCGGCCCACGACCGAGAACTCGACCTCGCGCCCCTCGGAATTCTCGGCGCCCTGCTGCTCGATGCCGGCGCGGATGATCTGGGAGTTGAATCCCCCGGCCAGGCCGCGGTCACCGGTGATCAGCAGGATCGCGACCCTGCCCTGGCCCTCGTGCTCCTGCAGGACCGGCAGGTTGCGGGCCTCGACCCCGGCGGCCTCGGCCACCTGGCGGGTCATCCTGCGCAGGGCCTGCGCGTAGGGACGCAGGTCGGCGATCCGCTGCTCGGCGCGGCGCAGCCGCGCCGCGGCGACCATCTCCATCGCGCGCGTGATCTTCTGAACGTTCTTGACGCTCGAGATCCGGCTCTTGACCTCCTTGCGCGTGGCCATGGTGGTGGTGGTTGCGACCGCCTAGGCGGTCGCGCCCGCCTCCTCCTTCTGCTCGTCGCCGGCCGACTCTCCGGAGGCCCGGCCCTCCGCGGCCCGCTCCTCGTCGGAGTGGATGCGGTCGGACTCGCCCTCCTCGAGCTCGTTGCCCTCCTCGTCGAAGTCGGGCCCGAAGTCGTCGACCATGTCTGTCAGCGCCTTGCGCAGCTCCTCCTCGTCGGCGTCCTCGAGCTGGCCCGTGTCGTCGATTCGGCCCAGCAGCTCGGCGTGCTCGGCGCGGAGACGCTCGATCAGGCTGAGCAGGAACTCGGACACGCGCTCGACCTTGATCCGGTCCAGGAAGCCCTCGTTGCCGGAGTAGATCGAGGCGACCTGCTCGGCGACGCTCATCGGCTGGCGCTCGTTCTGGTTCAAGGCGGCGACCATGCGCTCGCCGCGCGCAAGCTGCTTCTGGGTCTCGGGGTCGAGCTCGGAGCCGAACTGCGCGAACGCCTCCAGCTCGCGGTACTGCGAGAGGTCGAGTCGCAGCTTGCCGGCCACCTTCTTCATCGCCTTGGTCTGGGCGTTGCCGCCGACCCGGCTGACCGAGGTGCCGACGTTGATCGCCGGGCGCACGCCCGAATAGAACAGGTCCGACTCCAGGAAGATCTGGCCGTCGGTGATCGAGATCACGTTGGTCGGGATGTAGGCGGAGATGTCGCCCGCCTGCGTCTCGATGATCGGCAGCGCCGTCAGCGAGCCCGCGCCCTGCTCGTCGGAGAGCTTCACCGCCCGCTCCAGCAGCCGCGAGTGCAGGTAGAAGACGTCGCCCGGGTAGGCCTCGCGGCCCGGTGGGCGCCTCAGCAGCAGCGACATCTCGCGGTACGCGGCGGCGTGCTTTGAGAGGTCGTCGTAGATGCAGAGGGCGTGCTTGCCGTTGTAGAGGAAGTACTCGCCGATCGCGCAGCCCGCGTAGGGGGCCATGTACTTGATCGGCGCGGCCTCGTCGGCGGGCGCGGCGACGATGATCGTGTTCTCCATCGCGCCGGCGTCCTCCAGGATCTCCATCACCTGCACGACCGTGGTCATGCGCTGCCCGATCGCGACGTAGATGCAGACCAGGTCGGAGTCCTTGTTGTTGATGATCGTGTCGATCGCGATCGCCGTCTTGCCGGTCTGGCGGTCGCCGATGATCAGCTCGCGCTGGCCGCGGCCGATCGGGATCATCGAGTCCACGGCCTTGAGCCCGGTCTGCATCGGCTCCTCGACCGGCTGGCGGTGGACGACGCCGGGGGCCTTCCACTCGGCCGGACGGGTCTCGCTGGTGTTGATCTCGCCCTTGTCGTCGAGCGGGCGGCCGAGCGGGTCGACCATGCGGCCGAGCATCTCGTCGCCGACCGGGATCTCCAGCAGCTTGCCGGTGCGCTTCACCGTGTCTCCCTCGACGACCTTGTCCCAGTCGCCGAACAGCACGGCGCCGACGTTGTCGGACTCGAGGTTGAGCGCCAGGCCGACCACGTCGTGCGGAAGCTCGAGCATCTCCAGCGCCATGCAGTTGTCCACCCCGTGGACGCGGGCGATGCCGTCCCCGATCTCGAGCACGGTCCCGACCTCGGAGAGGTCGGCCGACCCGGCGTCCAACCCCTCGATCCTCTGGCGCAGAATGCTGCCGATCTCGTCCGGCTTGATCTCCATCTAGCTACTGCCTCCTTCTCTACGCCGCGCTCGCGACGCTCTTTCGAAGTTTCTCCAGCCTGTTGCGGATGCTGGCGTCCAGCACCTTGTTCCCGACCCTCAGCACCAGTCCCCCGAGGATGTCGGCGTCGACGACGCTCTGCAGCTCCACCGTCTGCCCGGTCTGCTTCTCGATCTCCTTGCCGATCCGCTTTACCAGCTCGGAATCGAGCTCGACGGCGCTGGTCACGGTCACCTCCAACCGCTTGTTCTCCTCGTCCCAGAGGTCATCGAAGCGGTCCCGGATCCGGAAGATGACCGGGAGCCGGTGCTTCTCGGCCAGCACCCCGAGGAAGTTGACCAGCTCCGGCTCGGCGCCGTCGATCGCCTTGGCCAGCCCCTCCTGCTTCTCGGCCGAGGAGAAATAGGGGCTGAACAGGAACAGCTGCAGCTCACGGTTCTCGTTGACCGCATCGGCGAACTGGTCGAGCTGCTCCTTGATCACGTCGAGCTTTTCCGCCACCTTCGCGGAGTCAAAGAGGGCCTCGGCGTATACGCGGGCGATCTCCTCCACGCCTATCCCTTCTGCCCGTTCTCGGGACTGAGCGAGGCGAAGTCCACCTCGGCCAGCGCTTCGTCCACCAGCTTCTTGTGGTCGGCGCTGTCCAGCGACTTGCGGGCCACCTTCTCGGTGGTCAGCACCGTCAGGTCGGCGACCTCGCGGCGGATCCGCTCCAGCGAGCGCCGCGTCTCGGCCTCGATGTCGCGGCGGGCCGCGGCCAGCAGCTCCTCGCGCTTCTCCTTGCCCTCCTCGGCCGCCTGGGCCTTGCTCGTCTCGGCCGCCTTGCGGGCGCGAGCGACGATGTCGTCGGCCTGCTCACGGGCCTCCTTGAGACGGGCGCGGTACTCGGCGACAAGCTTCTCGGACTCCTGCTTGGAGCGCTCGGCGGCCTCGATCGACTCGGCGATCATCTTGGCCCGCTTGTCCAGCGCCTCCTGGATGCGCGGGAAGGCGACCTTGCTCAGCACCCACATCGTGATGCCGAAGACGAGCAGCGTCCAGATCATCAGCCCCAGGCCCGGGCTGACCAGGAAGCTGCCGCCCTCCTCCTCCTCGCCGCCGCCGCCGTGCTCGGCGCTCTCCTGGGCGAGGACGAGGAACTGGCCTATGTCGTTGACGAGCTCCATCGCCGGCCTAGAGGAAGAAGGCGATCAGCCCGAAGATGAACGTGTAGAAGGCGACGGCCTCGGTCAGAGCGAAGCCCAGCCAGCGGATCTGCTGAAGCTCGTCCTTCATCTCCGGCTGGCGGGCGACCGACTCGATCTCCTTGCCGAAGATGAAGCCGACGCCGATGCCGGCGCCGATCGAGCCCAACCCGGCTCCGATGCCGAGGGCGATCGCCTTGCCGGCGTCGGTGACGCCGGTGTCAGTGACCGTCTCGGTCGACTGAGCGATCAGGGGCAGGACATCCATTTACAGCTCCTTTCTAGTGACTTTCGGCGACCGCGCCGCCGATGTAGATAGAGGTCAGGGTGGCGAAGATGAACGCCTGAAGCGTCGCGACCAGGCCCACCTCGAAGACGAAGAAGACGAACGCAGCGGGGAAGGTGATCACGCCGAGCGAGGCGATCCCCAGCAGCACGGCGAGGCCGCCGCCCATGAACAGCAGCAACAGGTGGCCGGCGAGGATGTTGGCGAAAAGTCGCACTGACAGCGAGATCAGACGCACGAAGTGCGAGATGCACTCGATCACGAACACGAACGCCTTGAAGGCGAAGTTCATGTCCTCGATGCCGCCGGGCAGCCAGCTCTTCAGGTAGCCGAAGAAGCCCTTGTCCCGCACGCCCTCGTAGTGATACGAGAACCAGACCACCAGGGTCAGCACCAGCGGGATCGAGATGTTGGCCGTCGCCGCGTAGATCGCGAACGACGGAACCGCGACCCCGAAGAGGTCGAAGGTGTGCTCGCTGTTGGTGGGCAGCGGCAGGTACCCGAGCATGTTCGAGAACCAGATCCAGAAGAAGAGGGTGGCGATGAAGGGGAACCACTTGACCGCAAGCTTGCCGTCGAGGTTGCCGCCGGTGATGTTGTTCTTGGTCAGGTCGTAGGCGAGCTCGACCGCGGTCTGGGTCCGGTTGGGCTTCTCGGCCATGCGCTTCGCGATGTAGACCATCGCGACGCAGGTCAGCGCGGACGCGAGCACCAGGTAGAGCACCGCCTTGTTGATCGACATGTCGATGCCGGCGATCTTGATGTAGATCCAGGGCTCGAGCTTGAACTCGTTCTGGGGCTGGAAGCTCTCGTTCTCGCCGTCGTTTCCGAAGATCAGGAAGACGGCGACGATCACGGCGACGTAGATCCCGAAGCCGAGCAGGACCTTGGCCTTGCGGGACATCAGATGCGCTCCTCGGGCGGCGTCATCGCCCGGGCGACGAAGCGGCCGGCGAAGTGGACCGTGAACAGGACCGCCGACAGCAACGCGGCGGCCAGGCCGGCCTCGCGCTCGTCCAGCAGCCCGACCAGCAGCACCGCCAGCGCCAGCAGCCAGACCCGCCCCAGCGTGGTCGCCGCGATCCAGCCCATCGCGTCGCGCCGGTTGCCCTGCTTGAGCTCGCGGACCACGCGGCGCTCGGTGTAGACCTCGACGGCGAGCGACGCCAGCCAGACGGCGGCGACGACCGCGTAGCCGGTGATCGGCAGGTCCGCCGCCAGGAACACCGGCAGCGCCGCCGCCAGCAGCACCAGGTCGAAGTAGCGGACGGCGAGGATCGCTCGCGAGCCGCCCGCGCCGCCAGACCCCACGTCTCTAGGCCCCTCTCCTAGGGCGAGCGTGGACAAGGGACATTCCCTGGGGTGATGTTGGGGTCAAATAGGCGCAAATTCCGACTTTTCTGCCCCGCTCGGAGTAAGAAGGCAAAAAAACCCCCGCAGGGGGAGCGGAGGGGCGGAAATCCTACCCGACAGAGGAAAGCGGCCGCCGGGCGAACCCGGCGACCGCCATCGCTCCTGGATCCCTCTCTGGCTACTTGACGAAGGCCGCCAGCTTCGAGCCCTTGGGGGCCGTGAAGTCGACGCTCGTCGTCTGCACCGGACCGGCCCCTCGCTTGCCGAGGCTGGTCAGGGTCGCGGCGTCCGTGCCGCTGGTCGGGCAGATCACCTGCTCGACGCCCTTGGTCCGGATCGTGACCAAGAGGTTTCCTCCTGGCGCTCCGAAGAAGCGGACCAGGAACTCGTACCCGAGGCCCGGGGGCGCCGCGACGATCTCGCAGAGTCCCGTCAGGTTCGGGTTCCGGGGCGGCGTGCCGCCCAGCGGCGTGGGCACGCCGCGGTCGGAGCTGAACACCTTCGGCAGCTGGCCGAACTTGGTTTCGTACAGCTGGGGTGAGCTCGAGTCCGCGGTGAGGACGAGGTTGCCGACCACCAGCGTGTCGACCTCGGGCGCGGGCTTCTTGAGCTTCTTGCTCTTGCCCTTGCCCTTGCCCCTTGGCGCTCTTCTTGACCTTCTTGGCCTTGGCGGCGTTCCCGCCGACGAAGGCGTCGGAGCCGTCGCCCGGCGCCCAGATGAACGCGTCGCTACCGGCCTCGCCGTAGGCGATGTCGCTGTTCGGCAACGCGGGAGCGGGCTGGCCGCCCTCGGTGCCGCCGACGATGACGTCATCGCCTGCGCCGGCCTTGAACACATCGCTGCCCAGGCGCCCGATCAGGGTGTCGGGGCCGAGCCCGCCCTCGATCTGGTCGCTCTTCTTCAGCGACTGGTCCGCGCCCGGCGGGGACGGAATCGGCTGAATCGTGCCGTTGCCGATCTCGTCGTTGTCGGCTCCCACGATCACCTGCCCCTTCTTGGCGTTCTCGTTGCCCTGAAGGGCCGCGGCGGCGGTGCCGACCAGGCTGACCGCGGTCAGCACGGCGACCGACGCCAGCAGCGGCGCTCGCCTCATTCGCTCGATGATTCGCATTTCGGATACCTCCGGTGGTGGTGTGTGATTGACACCGCCGAGGACGCGCCGCCGGCCCGTTTATTCCCATCGGTGCTGGAATAGTTCCGGTCCCCAGGCGTCCCCATGACTGAGAGGCGCGATGAGCGGAGATAGCTCACACAAGCGGATGGATCCGGACCGGCTCAGCGAGCAGGATGAGCGCGACCTGGTCGCACTCGCGGACGGCCGGCTCCAGGGCCGCCGCCGCGAGGAGCTCGAGGCGCGGATCGCGGAGTCGCCCGAGCTGGGCGCCGCCCTGGCCCGCCAGCGTGCGGCGCTCACCGCGGTGGGACAGCTCGACCTGCGCGCCCCCCTGGGACTGCGGGAGCGGATCGGCTCCGAGCGCTCGTCGCCCTCGACCCCTGTCCGCCGTCGCCGGCTGGCGATCGGGGGCGCCATCGCCGGTGCCGTCGCCGCCGTTGCGCTGGCGACGGTGCTGGTGCTGCCCTCCGGCACGGGTGGCCCCACGGTGGTCGAGGCCGCGCAACTGTCCGAGCTGTCGGCAACCGATCCCTCGACGCCGCCGGACCCAGCCGATCCCAGACTGCTCGAGGCCAGCGCACAGGGCCTCCCCTACCCCAACCTCGACGTTGAGTTCGGCTGGCGCCCGGCCGGGCAGCGCACCGACGAGATCGATGGGCGCGACGCGACGACGGTCTTCTACGAACGGGGCGGCAAGCGGATCGGGTACACGATCCTCTCCGGGGAGGCGATCGACCCGCCCGATGGCTCCAGGCAGAAGACGCTCAACGACGTCGACCTCAGCGCCACCTCGGACGGCCCGCAGCAGATAGTCACCTGGCTGCGCGACGGGTACACCTGCGTGCTCGCGGGCGAGGGCGTCACCCAGAAGGAGCTGCTGACGCTGGCCTCGTGGAAGGGCGACGGGGCGGTGCCGTTCTGATCTTCATCATGGTCCAGGGGGAGCTGCGCGAGCTCGATCCGGAGTCCGCCGGGGACCATCTTGATGCGCTCTTCCGGGCCGCCTGCGCGATGTCTGGCTCGCGCGCCCTGGCCGAGGACCTGGTCCAGGAGACCTACGTGAAGGTGCTCTCGAAACCCCGGCTGATCCGCCGCGACGACGACCTCGGATACCTGATCAAGGCCTTGCGAAACACCTGGTACAGCCACCTGCGAAGCGAGCGCACAAAGCGGGCCGCCACGTCCGAGGCCGTCGAGGACCCCGACAGCGTCTCGGCGCCGGCGGGCTCCACCGACCCTCAGCAGGCCCTGGAGGCGTCCGCGGTCCTGGACGCGCTCGGCGAGCTGCCCCAGCACTACCGCGAAGCGGTGGCGGCGGTGGACGTGGCCGGCCTCAGCTACTCCGAGGCGGCCAAGGCGCTCGGCGTCCGCGAGGGCACGGTGATGAGCCGCCTCTACCGCGGACGCGAGCAGGTGGCCCAGGCCCTGGGGGCCTGAGCGACCGCATCCCCCTGCACCGGTCAGGGAGCCTTGGTCGGGCTCTCGATCGCCTCCATGTCGCCCGTGTCCGGGTCGACCGCCGACATCTCCCCCGTCTCGGGGTTGACGGCCGCATAGGTGCCGGTCTCCAGCTCGCGGACGACGCCGGCATCGACCTCGGCCTCGACGGGGGCCGGCGCCTCCGGCACCCGACGGCCGATGCGCTGGCGCAGCCGGAACCGCCGCAGCTTCAGGATCTCGATCACCTCGACCACGTAGACGCTGGCCGCCAGCGCCCCGATCAGCAGCACGGCCATCACCGCGCTCCAGAACGGATCGAAGTTGCCGTGGTCGTCGCTGTAGGGGACGAACCGGAGCGCGAGAGCGATGCCGGCGAGCATCAGGGTCCAGCTGTAGAGATAAGCCAGGGTGCGGCGCTGGGAGAAGCCGATGTTCGCCATCCGGTGGTGGAGGTGCCACATGTCGGCCTTGTAGACCGGGCGGCCGTACTTGAGGCGCTTGGCGACGACGAAGCTGGTGTCGAGGATCGGCACCGCGAGCACGACGAGCGGCAGCGCCAGCGCGAGCACGGCGTTGGTCTTCAACGCGCCCTGGACGGCGATCATCGCCAGCATGTAGCCGAGCAGGTTCGACCCCGTGTCCCCCATGAAGCTGGACGCGGGCGGGAAGCCGTGGCGAAGGAAGCCGAGGGAGGCCCCGGCCGTGAGCGCTGCCAGCACTCCGGCCGCGTTTCGGTCGAGCGAGAGGGCGATCACCGCGAAGGTGACGCCCGAGATCGCGCAGACCCCCGCCGCGAGACCGTCGACCCCGTCGATGAAGTTGATCATGTTGATGATCGCGACGATGCCGATCACGGTCGCCGGGTACGCGATCCAGCCCAGCTCGAAGCCGCCGACGAAGGGCAGCGTGGTCGAATCCACCCGAAGCCCCGCCAGCACCGGGATCAGCGCGGCGCCGATCTGGCCCAGCAGCTTCGGTGCCGCGGACAGGTCGACGATGTCGTCAATCGCCCCGACGAGGGTGATCACGGTCGCCCCCGCGAGGATCGCCCGCGTCTCCCCGTTCCACGGCAGCCAGATCAGGCTGGCGCCGACGATCGCGACCAGAATCGCGAGCCCGCCCAGCTTCGGCGTCGGGACGTCGTGCAGGCCCCGTTCCTTGGGCTCGTCGATCGCACCCAGCCGCCTGGCGAAGGTCTCCGCTGCCGGCACCAGCATCCACGCGACCGAGCCCGCGAAAACGAAGGCGAGGACGGCGTCCCACGGGTCGAGCACCGTTCCCATCGAGGAGATTCTGCCCTACGAGGGGGCGGGTTCCCCTACGGCCGCGTAGCGGTCGACCCACAGCGTCAGAGCCATCAGGCCCCAGATCTGTCGGCTCAGGTCCTGCCGCCGGGCGACGTGGTCGTCGATCAGGCCGCTCACCGCCGCCGGGCGGAAGTAGCCCTGGCGGGCGATCGTCTCCTCCGACAGCACCTGGCGGGCGTACGGCTCCAGCTCACCCCGCAACCAGGCCGCCACCGGGATCGAGAAGCCCTGCTTCTTGCCGTGGGTGATCGCTCGCGGCAGCAACGGCGCGACGGCGCGCCGGAGCAGCCGCTTCTTGGCGAAGCCGCGCACCTTGTGCCGGGTCGGCAGGGCCAGAGCGAGCTCGGCCACGACCTGGTCGCAGAACGGCACCCGGGCCTCGAGCGAATGAGCCATGCTGGCGCGGTCCGTCTTCACCAGCAGGTCATCGACCAGGTAGATGCCGAGGTCCACGTCCTGCAGGCGAGCGAGCTGCTCGGCGTCCTCGGTCTCGGCGTAGCGGGCCCGATAGACGTCGAGCGGATCGCGGCGGCCGCCGCGCTCCGCGCTGAGCAGCTCGGCGCGCGCATCGTCGGAGAAGATCTCCTTCCAGGCGTGGTGGCGCTCGAGCGGCGGCAGCCGGGCCCCGCTTACGAAGCGCTTTGCCTTGTAGTCGAAGCTTGCCTTCGCCGACGAGCTCGGCAGGCTGCGGACCAGCGGCGAGATCGCCGGCGCGAACGGGGCCACCCGCGGTGCGATGAGATCGGCGACGTAGGTGTAGTAGCCGCCGAAGAGCTCGTCGGCCCCCTCCCCCGAGAGCGCCACCTTGACCGATTCGGACGCGAGCTGCGAGACCAGGTAGGTGGGCAGAGCCGACGAGTCCGCGAACGGCTCGTCGAACGCCTCCACCAGCTGCGGCAGGAGCTCGACCGCGTCGGGCCGCAGCACCAGCTCGTGGTGGTCCGTGCCGTACCGCTGTGCGACCTGCCGCGCGTTGCCGAGCTCATCGAAGGAGCTCTCCTCGAAGCCGATCGAGAAGGTGCTGACCCGCTCGGAGCTCTCCTCGGCGGCCAGCGCCGTCAGCGCCGAGGAGTCGATGCCTCCGGAGAGCAGGACCCCGACCGGCACGTCCGAGACCAGATGCGCGCGCACGGAGTCGCGGAGCCTCTCGCGGAGCTCGACCGCGAGGTCCCCGCCGCCCTCGGCGCGCACCTCGCGCTCGGGGACCGGGGCCGGGCGCGCGTAGCGCGAGATCTCGGCCTCGCCCCCCTCCCAGGTCAGAAGGTGGCCGGCGGGCAGCTTGCGCGCCTGCTTGAAGATCGTCAGCGGAGCCGGGATCGAGTTGAAGGCCAGGAACGCCTCCAGGGCATCCGGGTCGAGGTCGCGCGAGAATCCCGGCTGCCGCAGCAGCGCCTTCAGCTCCGAGCCGAAGGAGAGGATCCGATCGGCGATCCGGTAGTAGAGGGGCTTGATCCCGAACCGGTCCCTGGCCAGCAGCAGCCGGCGGCGGCGCGAGTCCCAGAGCGCGAGCGCGAACATTCCCCGCAGCTCCTCGACGAAGCCGGGCCCACGCTGCTCGTAGAGGTGGACCAGGACCTCGGTGTCGCTGTGGGTGGAGAAGGTGTGGCCGCTGCGCTCGAGGTCCCTGCGCAGCTCGCGGTAGTTGTAGATCTCACCGTTCTGGACCACGTGGATGCTGCGGTCCTCGTTGGCGATCGGCTGGTCCCCGCCCGCGAGGTCGATGATCGAGAGGCGGCGAACGGCCAGGCCGACCGGCCCGTCGATCACCATCCCGTCGCTGTCGGGGCCCCGATGCACGAGGCTCTCGTTCATCGCCGCCAGCGCCTCGGCGTCGGGCCGGGTGACGCCGTCGAGCGAGATCAGTCCACAGATTCCACACACGGCGAGTCAGTGTAGGAGCGAGGCCGCGCCTACTCGACGGCGGCCTGGCGCCGCCCCCCGGCGATCCGCCGCAGCATCCTCCACCCCGTGCCGGCCAGCACGCGCAGGTAGAGCCGGACCGAGCGGTCGGCGATGTACTCCATGTCGTGGGCGAGCTTGTCCGCCCATGACTCCTCGCGCGTGATCCGGGTCTGCGCGAACCCGGTCACCCCGGGCCGGACCACGAGCCGCTGCCAGTACCCGGGAATCAGCTCGCAGAGCTCCTCGAAGAAGGTGGGGCGCACCGGGCGCGGGCCGACGATGCTCATGTCCCCCCGCAGCACGTTCCAGAGCTGGGGCACCTCGTCGAGGTGGGTCGGGCGCAGCGCCCTGCCGACCCCCGTCAGCTCGGCCTCGGTCCGCTCGGTCAGCTCGGTCCCCAGGTAGGGCCCCAGCCGCGTCTCGGCGTCGGCGGCCAGCGTGCGGAACTTGTACATGCTGAACACGCGCCCCGCGCGGCCGACCCTGTCCCCCCTGTAGAGGACCGGCCTGCCGGAGGTGACCAGCGTGGCGGCGGCCACGACCGCGACCAGCGGGCTCAGCAGGATCAGCGCCGTGCCCGAGATCGCGATGTCGAACGTCCGCAGCACGGGATCTATCGCCCGGCCCTCGTAGGCGTGTGCGATGCGGGCGTAGCGCTCGGCGAGGGACTCGTTGGCGTGGTCGTCGCCTCCCGCGCCGGGCGAAACCGGGCTCGGCGGGGGACTCGGCGGCTGGGTTGCGGGCCCGCGGGCGCTCATTGGACCGTGCCAAGCATAAGCTCGACCAGCAGCTCCGGGTCGCGGCGGTTGATCTTCCTCTCGCCGCCGTGCTTTCGAAGCTCGAGCGCCCGGGCGTCGGTCAGCGGCAGAAGGTGCCCGGAGCGGATCAGCGACTCGTCAACGCCGCCCAGCCGCCCGCCGTAGGTCGTGTACACGGGCGTATCCAGGGCCACGGCCTCCCGGTTCATCGACCCCCCCGCGGAAACGACCAGGTCGGACGCCGCGATCAGGCTCTGCGCATCGACGGCGCGCTCGGGCACGATCAGCGAGGGGAAGCCGAGCGCGTTCACGAACTTCCGCTGCGCGTCGGTTCGCGGCAGCACCACGGCATGCACGTCCTCCTGGTTTCCGACGCGAGCGAGCACCTGGGGAAACAGCGGGTTCGACTTGCGGTGATAGAGCGAGACGTCCGGCGGAGGCCGGACGACGACGACGACTCGCGAGGTATCCACCCCCAACCGCTCGAGGATCCCCGCGTCCGGCTCGAAGTCCGCCAGGTAGTACTCCTCCTTGATCCCCGGGTACTGAAACAGCTTCTCCGGGGTGACGCCGAACCGGCGCAGCCGCTCCGGCGGCACCGCCTCGGGAAAGATCACGCGCTTGGCCAGGCGGCAACCGACCCTGTGCTGGGTGACCGCGAACTCGTAGTCGTGCATGTTCGCCTCAGGGACTCCGAGCAGCCGGGACGCGATCGCCAGGTCGTTGGAGCCGTGCGCGATCGCGAGGTCGAAGTCGCGGCCCTTCCCGAAGCGCCTCATGCCCGCCGTCCGCGCAAGCAGCCTGCCGAGCTTGCGCACTCGCGAGGCGCCGCCGTGGCTGCCGATCGGGGTGTGCTCGATGCCGTGCAGCTCGAGCAGCTGCTGGGTCTGCGTGTACTCGCGCGAGGTGACCGTGACCTCGTGCCCCCGCTGCCGCAGCCGCTCGATGATCGGGCGCAGCACGAGCACGTGCGCAGGCGCGGTCATGTCGACCCAGATCCTCATCTGCGCAGACTACGCGCGGTCAGACCGCGGCCGCGGAGAGCTGCGGGTAGAGCGGGTAGCGCTCCATCAGCGCGCGGGAGCGGTCGAGCAGTGCGCCCTTGTTGGACTCGAAGTCGTCGCCGAGCGCCGCCACGATCACCTCGGCGATCTCGCGCATGTCGTCCTCGACCAGCCCCCGGGTGGTCAGCGCCGGGGTTCCGATCCGCAGGCCCGAGGGGTCCATCGGCTTGCGCTCGTCGAAGGGGATCGCGTTGCGGTTGACCGTGATCCCGACCTCCTCCAGCCGCAGCTCGGCCTCCTTGCCGAAGACCCCGGTGGGAGTCAGGTCGACCAGCACCAGGTGCACGTCGGTGCCGCCGGTGAGCACGTCCACGCCGCCCGCGGCCAGGCCCTCGCCCAGGGCGCGAGCGTTGGCGATCGTCTGGCGCTGTCTGGCCTTGAACGGCTCCGACTGAGGCGATCCCGAGCGCCACGGCCTTGGCGGCGATGATGTGCATCAGCGGCCCGCCCTGCTGGCCGGGGAAGACCGAGCGGTCGATGTCCTTGGCCAGCTCCTCGCGGCAGAGGATGATGCCGCTGCGCGGGCCGCAGAGCGTCTTGTGGACGGTGGTCGTGACCACGTCCGCGTGCTCGACCGGGTTCGGGTGCTCGCCCGCGGCGACGAGCCCCGCGAAGTGGGCCATGTCCACCATCAGCCTGGCGCCGACGGAGTCGGCCACGTCTCGGAAGGCGGGAAAGTCGAGCTGGCGCGGGTAGGCCGACCAGCCGGCGACGATCACCTTCGGCTTGTGCTCGGAGGCGAGCTTCGCCACCTCGTCCATGTCCACCCGCAGGTCGTCCTTGCTGACGTGGTAGGGGACGACCTCGTACAGCTTGCCCGAGACGTTCAGCTTCATGCCGTGGCTGAGGTGGCCGCCGTGGTCGAGCGCCAGCCCCATGATCGTGTCGCCCGGCTCCAGCATCGCCATGTAGGCCGCGTTGTTGGCCTGGGCGCCCGCGTGGGGCTGAACGTTGGCGTGCTCCGCCCCGAACAGCTCCAGGGCCCGGTCGATCGCGAGTTGCTCGGCGACGTCGACCTCCTCGCAGCCACCGTAGTAGCGGCGCCCGGGGTAGCCCTCGGCGTATTTGTTGGTCAACACCGACCCGGCGGCCTCGAGCACGGCCTGGGGAACGAAGTTCTCGGAGGCGATCATCTCCAGCGTCCCCTGTTGGCGCGCCAGCTCGCGGTCGAGCACCCGGGCGATGTCCGGGTCCACCTCGGCCAGGGGCGCGGTCTGGAAATCGTCGGGCAGCTCGCTCAAGTTCGGTCCTCCGGTCGCCGTTTGCGTCAGCGTGACACGTTACGCACCCAGGGCGATGGGAGCCCGGCACGTAGGCTTTGCGGCGTGTCCGAGCAGAACGTCGAGTTGGTCCGGGAAGCCTTCCGGGCGTTCAGCGAGGGTGGGGTCGAGGCCTTCATCCCCTACATGCACCTCGAGGGCGAGTTCACGACGCCACCCGAGCTCGCCTCGGAGCCCGACACCTACCGCGGCCACGAGGGCGCCCGCCGCTACTGGGCGTCCTTCTACGAGGTCATGGACGAGATCAAGGTCGACCCGCACACGGTCCACGACTGGGGGGACGACGTCGTGGTGGCCGAGATGAAGCTGATGGCGCGCGGCCGCGCGACCGGCCTGGAGGCCGAGCAGCCGGCGGTCATGGTCATCACCGTCGCCGACGGGAAGGCGCTCAAGATCAGCTTCCACCCCACGCTGGAGGAGGCGGAGCAGGAGGCAGCCCGCCTCGGAGGCTCGCGCCCCGGCTAGTCCAGGTCGAGCCTGGCCGCGACCTCGGCCGACGACAGGGCGCCCTCGCGCAGCACCTCCCAGTCGCCCCCGTTGTCCAGCCCGCTGACGTCGACGACGGTGGAGGGCTCGCCGCCCAGCTCGCCGCCGTCGATCGCCAGGTCCACGGCGTCGAGGACCGTGGGGTCGATCGCCTCGAAGCTCGCCGGCGCGGGCTCCCCGCTGCGGTTTGCGCTGGTCTGGAAGAGCGGGCAGGAGGCGCCCAGCAGCGGCCCCTCGATCAGCCGCACGCCGAGGCGCTCGGCGTCGCCGCGGCTGGCCAGCGGGTAGCGGTGCTCGGGGTTGGCGACCACGAGGGTCACGGGCCCCGGCAGCAGGGCTCCCATCGCCGCCCGCGCCCCCGAGCCGAGCCCGGCGATCAGCTCGCGCATCGCCAGCGGCGAGAAGTACATGACGGCCGAGGGCTTGCCGTCGTCGCGGCCCTTGATCCGATGGATGCGCTCGATCGCGGCGGCGTCGAGCGGGTCGCAGCCCAGCCCGTACAGGGTGTCGGCGGGGAACAGCACAACGCCGCCGGCGCCGACCGTCGTCTCCAGGGCCGCGCGGGCGGCCGGCGCCCCGTCCCGCTCGATCGAGACGGCCTCGCTCAAGTGCTCCGGCGGCCGAGCACGACGCGCTCGATCCCGGCCAGGTCCGGGCGGCTTTCGACCCTGTCGAAGCCCGCCCCTTCCAGCAGCTCGGCCACGGTCGGGGCCTGGCCCGCCCCCACCTCCAGCGCCACCGCGTTCGCCAACCCCTGGTCGGCCGAGAGTTTCGTGGTCAGGGACTCGATTGCCTCCATCCCCGAGGGACCCGGGACGAGCGCCTTGCGCGGCTCGTAGTCTCGTATCTCGGGAGCGAGGTCCCCCCACTCCTCCTCTCCGACGTAGGGCAGGTTGGCGAGCACCAGCTCGAAACTGCCCCGCGCCGGCAGGGTGCCCGTGGTGAAGATCACCCGCTCCAGCCCAAGCCGCGCCGCGTTGGCCTGAGCCAGCCGCAGGGCGTCGGCGGATGTGTCGGTGGCGGTGACCTGAGCACCGGGGAGCTCGTCGGCGACCGCGAGCGCGACCGCTCCGGAGCCGGTGCCCACGTCGAGCACGGTCGCGGGCGCCAGCTCGAGCGCTATCTCGACCAGCAGCTCCGTCTCGGGCCGTGGGATCAGCACCGTCGAGTCGATCTCGAGCTCGATGTCGCGGAAGGACTTGCGCCCGAGGATGTAGGCCACCGGCTCGCGGCGAACCCGCCGCCGCACCATCTGCCCGAACACGCGAGAGGCCCCTGAGGGGAGGCTGCTGTCCGGGTCCGTCGCGAAGCGCTCCCGCGACCATCCCGTCGCTTGGGCCAGCAAGAGCTCCGCGTCGAGCCTGGGGGAATCGACCCCGGCCGCCGCCAGGCCGTCCACCGCCGCTCCCAGGGCCTCGCTGACCGAGGCCGAGCTCTCCTCGGCCACCTAGCCCCCGGCCTCGGCGGCCCCGATCGCCGCCTCGCGGGCCTCGAACGCCTGGACCCGCTGGATGTGATTTCCCTGGAACGAGTAGACCTGGAACCACTCGGCGGCGGTAGGGGCTCCACTCACCGAGCCCGCCCCCTGCGCCCGCATGCGGACAAGGGCCTTGTCGCCCACTTCCTCGATGCTGACCAGCTCGAGCTGGATTTCGAGATGCTCTTTGAGATCGCGGAACAAGGTCTTGAGCTCCTCCCTTCCCCGGTAGACCGACGCCTCGAGGGCGCCCAGGTACGGGTACCACTCCCCATCCTCGCTGAAGTGCTGGACCGCGGCCGCATAATCCCCACCGTTCCACGCCTCGAACGCGTCCGCGATGACCTGAAGGCGCTCACCCGCCATGCGGTCAGCCCGCCTCGGTCGCCTGGGCCTCGAGCCGCTGCCGCTTCTCCTCGGCCGAGAGCGCCTCGGTGAACTCGTCCAGCTCGCCGCCCAGCACCCGCTCGATCCCGTTCGCGGTCAGCTTCACGCGGTGGTCGGTGATCCGGTCCTGGGGGAAGTTGTAGGTGCGGATCTTCTCCGAGCGCTCGCCGCTGCCGACCTGGGCCTTGCGCTCGGCTGCGACCTCGGCTTGCTGCTCGGCGAGCTGGTGCTCGAGCAGGCGCGCGCGCAGCACCCGCATCGCCTTCTCGCGGTTCTGGCGCTGGGACTTCTCGTCCTGCATCGAGACCACGATCCCGCTCGGTTTGTGCGTGATCCGCACGGCGGAGTCGGTCGTGTTCACCGACTGGCCTCCCGGCCCGGTGGAGCGATAGGTGTCGATGTCCAGGTCGTTCTGGTCGAGGTCCACCTCGACCTCCTCGGCCTCGGGAAGGACGGCCACGGTGGCGGTCGAGGTGTGGATCCGCCCCTGGGACTCGGTCTTGGGCACCCGCTGCACCCGGTGGGTGCCGCCCTCGTACTTGAACACGGAGTAGGCACCGTCGCCCTTGATCGCGAAGGTGCTCTCCTTGAACCCTCCCTGGTCGGCGGGCGAGGAGGAGAGTGCCTCGGTGGAGTAGCCGCGATTCTCGGCGTAGCGGGTCAGCATCTTGTGCAGGTCGCCGGCGAACAATGCCGCCTCGTCGCCCCCGGTGCCGGCGCGGATCTCGACGATCACGTTCTTGTCGTCGTTGGGGTCGCGCTCGACCATCGCCAGGCGAATCTCCTCACCCAGCTCCTGCAGCCGTCCCGGCGCCTCGGCGACCACCGCCTTCAACTCGGGGTCGTCGCCGTCCTCGGCCAGCAGCTCCCGTGCCCCCTCGAGGTCGTCGCTGAGCTTGCGATACTCGGCCGCCAGCGCGTGCGCGCCCTCGAGCTGCCGGTACTCCCGTCCGACCTCGGCGTAGCGCTCCCGGTCGGCGATCACCGCCGGATCGGACATCTGACCCTCGAGCTCCGCGTGGCGGCGCTCTATCTGCTCGACCAGCTCCTGGATCATGCCGGGTAGTGTGACGCGAACTACGCGACGATCTCGATCGGCGCTTCCTTGCGTGCCTTGTCGAGGTCCTCGTTGGCGAGGACCTCCTCGAGCGAGCGGATCGCGACCGCGAGCTGGTCAAGGTCGGGCTCGCGGGTCGTCAGGTTCTGCAGCATCAGACCGGGCCACATCAGCACCCGCACCCACCTCTTGTTGCGGTTCTTGCCGGCCCACTTGATGACCTCGTAGGAGAGGCCCGCGATCAGCGGGATGCCGAGGATGCGCGAGGCCAGCAGCCAGTACCACTCGGGCAGGCCGATCGGGGCGAAGACGAAGATCGCCAGCACCATCACGATCAGCAGGAAGCTGGTGCCGCAGCGGGGATGCAGGCGCGAGTAGCCCTTGGCGTTCTCGGGCGTCAGCTCATCGCCGGCCTCGAAGCAGGAGATCGTCTTGTGCTCGGCGCCGTGGTACTCGAACACCCGCCGCAGGTCGGGCAGGCGGCTGATCGCGACGATGTAGCCGATGAAGATGAGGGTGCGAAGGATGCCCTCGACCAGCCAGAACAGCAGGGCGGAGCCGAGCCAGTCCTTGATCAGGCTGGTGGCGCCCACGGGGATGACGAAGAAGAGGCCGATCGCGAGCGCCATCGAGAGCGCGATCGTGAGGCCCCACATGAGCCCGCCGATCTCCTCCTTCTCGCCCTCCTCGTCCTCGGGCAGCTGGGCGTTGGCCGAGATCGCGAGCGCCTTGAAGCCGATCTTGAGCGACTCGCCCAGTGCGACGACGCCGCGGATCACCGGCCAGCGCAGCACCCGGTGGCGCTTCGCCCAGGAGACGATCGGCTCGGAGGTGACCTCGATCTCGCCCTCTGGGTTGCGGACGGCGACGGCCCAGGTCGAGACGCCGCGCATCATCACGCCCTCCAGCACTGCCTGACCGCCCAGGGGCAGGTCGGTGGTGGCGACCGGCTTGCCGTCGGGCATCGTCTCGGCCTGCGCCGAGACCCCGCGGCCCGCGCCGTTGCCGGCGCCTGCGCGGTTCGTCCCTGCCACGGGTGTTACTCGTCCTTCTTGCTCTTGGCCGCGCGGCGGCGGAAGCGCTCGACGCGGCCGCCGGTGTCGACGAGCTTCTGCTTGCCCGTGTAGAACGGGTGGCACTGCGAGCAGAGCTCGACGTGAAGCTCGGGCTTGGTGGAGCGGGTGTAGAAGTCGTTCCCGCACGAGCAGTGGACGTGCGAGAGGACGTACTCGGGATGTATCTCTGTCTTCATCACCATCGATTCTAGCCACGGGGCGAAGCCGCGAATAAAGGGACCCGGTGCGCAGCGTTGACATACAGGCTGTATCTGTGATACATACAGGTTGTATGAAAGAGGTGACGCTCCCCCAGGGCACGATTCGCTACCGCGACAGCGGCGCGGGCGAGCCCCTGGTCTTCCTCCATGGCCTGCTGGTCAACGGCCGCCTCTGGGACGGCGTCGCCGAGCGGCTGGCGCCCGACTTCCGCTGCATCGTCCCCGACCTGCCGCTGGGCTCGCACGCGGCGCCGATGAACCCGGACGCCGACCTCACTCCCCCGGGGATCGCCCAGCTCGTGGTCGATTTCCTCGACGCGCTCGGCCTCGACCGCGTCACCCTGGTCGGAAACGACTCCGGTGGCGCGATCAGCCAGCTCGTCGCCACCGCGCATCCGGACAGGCTCGGGCGTTTGATCCTGACCAACTGCGACGCCTACGACAACTTCCCGCCGAAGCTGTTCGCCTACTTCAAGCCCGCCGCCAAGATCCCCGGCGCCCTGACCATGCTCACGCAGAGCATGCGGATCAAGCCGCTGCGCCGCTCGCCGATCGCCTTCGGCGTGCTGACCAAGAGCCGCCTGCCGGAGGAGCTGCTCGACGACTGGCTCAACCCCGGCATCAACGACCCGGCTATCCGCGAGGACGCGAGGAAGTTCATCCTCGGCATCGACCCGCAAGCAGACCGAGCAGGCCGCGCGCGACCTGGAGGACTTCGCCTCCCCGACCCTGTTCGCCTGGGCTCCGGAGGACCGCTGGTTCAAGGTCGCCCACGCCGACAGCCTCGCGGCCGCCATGCCCGACGCCCGCGTCGTCCGCGTCCCCGACGCCAAGACCTTCGTCTCGATCGATCAGCCCGACCGGCTCGCCGAGGAGATCACGAGCTTCGTCCGGGCCACGAAGTCGACCGCCGTCGCGGCCTAGCTAGCAGCCGGCCGGCGCCGAGCGCCCGACCGTGTAGTCGCGGCCGTCCAGCAGCGTCACGTTGGCCGTGATCCGGTTCTTGCTCGAGTCGTCGAGCCGCTTGGCGCCGACCTTCGTGTCGAAGGGCCCGTCGCCGTCCTTGCCGGCCTTGCGGCCGTCGGCGTAGAAGCGCGCGCTCAGCACCTCGGGCGCGGTGGCGCCGGCCACCTTCGCCCTGATGCCGCCGGCGACGCAGCGGCCGTCGGTCCGGAACTTGAGCTGCAGCTTCAACGCGGGCTTCGTCGCGCAGGACTTGCCGGCGCAGCTGGTCAGCCTGGCGAGCAGCCGGTCGAGCGCCGCCTCGACCCCAGCCAGCGAGGAGTCGTTGTGGCGGCTGTTCAGCTCGTAGGGATCGTTGGAGAGGTCGTACAGCTCCTGCTCGGCACCCGTCTCGGCGTACACGTAGCGATCGGTGCGAACCGCGCTGTAGCGGGTGTTGACCGAGTCGGGATCGCTGGTGTCGGCGTTGTTGAAGGCTTCGATCAGGATCCCCCGGCCGGGCTCGAACAGCTTGTCCTGGATCACTGGAACCAGCGTGCGGCCGTCCATGTTCCGGCCGGAGCTGGCGTTGGCGTAGTCGAGGATGGTCGGCGCCAGGTCGGCGTTGACCGCCAGCTGCCCGCGCCGCTTGTTCTTCGGCACCCCGGGGCCGCGGATGATCAGCGGCACCGAGCTGGACTCCTCGTAGTGGCGCACCTTGCCGTTGCGGACCCGGTGCTCGCCATGGAAGAAGCCGTTGTCGGCGGTGAAGATGAAGACGGTGTTCTTGAGCTCCCCCTGGGCCTTGAGGGTGGCGACCAGGTTGCCGACCATCTCGTCGACGGCCAGCAGGGTCTCGAGGCGGGCGCGGTAGCGGGCGTCGAGCGCGGCTTCCTGGGGCGCGGTGATCGGGGTCAGGTTGCGGATGTCGGCGGGCTTGTCGGAGACGTCGGCCTCGTTGTAGGAGGGCGGGCGCGGGACCGGCTCCGCGGCGAAGCGCCCCTGGTGGCGCGGCGCGGCGCGGGGGTCGTCACCGGCGCAGTTGCACGAGCCGGCCTCGCCGTGCGGGGCAAGAGGGGCCACCGAGAGGTAGAAGGGCTGGTTCTTGGGGGCGCGACGGCGGATGTAGTCCGCGGCCTTGGCCGAGTAGACGTCGGTCTGGTAGGTGGCGGGATCGACGACGTCGGGGGTCGAGCCGTAGTGGACGACGGCGCCGTTCTCGTTCAGCGTGTAGCCGTACATCGTGTACGTGCCGCCAATGAAGGCGTCGGGGTCGTCAAGCGATCCGTACCACTCGCTCCAGCCCGGGGGCACCTCCGTGTCGGGGGCGTTCGCCCCAGTCCCGTACCCGTTCAGGAACTTGCCGATGTGGGCCGTGTAGTAGCCGGAGCGCTGGAGCCAGACCGGCAGCGTGTTGCCGATCGTGTTCTTCATCTCGACGTAGCCGCCGCTGGGCTGCTGGTTGGTGCGCACCCCGTGGTTGTCGGGGTACTGGCCCGTCAGCATCGTCGCCCGCGAGGGGCAGCAGACGGGGAAGCTGGCGAAGTTGTTGTCGAAGGTGACGCCGGCGTTGCCGAGCTTCGAGTCCACTATCGGCATCGCCTTCAGCGACTCGACCGTCTGGTCGTCGGTCATCAGCAGGACGATGTTCGGGCGCTTCTGCTGCTTCTTCCCCTTCTTCTTGGCCTCGCCTCCACCGGGGAAGAGCGCGATCATCGAGCAGGCCAGGCCGGCCAGCAGGACCCCGATCGCGAACCGGCGCCCCGATGTCCCCGTTACCTGCTCCCTAGACACGTCCCACACAACAATTGAGTACAGCGCAAGTTGCGGATCCCAGCGCCGGTTGCTAGCTGCGGTCGTCGCGAATTACTCTTAGGCCTACGCCCGATTGGGGCGAACGCAAGATGATGAGCACAGGGGGTAGTGACCCGATAACCGTCGTTCTGGCCGATGACCACGTGGTCGTCCGCAGCGCGCTGCGCATGCTGCTCGAGGACGAGAACGGGATCGAGGTCGTCGCCGAGGCCGGCGATGCCGACTCCGCGATCCGCTACGTCAACGGCCACCGCCCCGCCGTGCTCATCCTCGACATCAACATGCCGGGTGGTTCTGGCCTGGGCGCGATCCCGACGATCCGCAGCCAGTCGCCCGAGACGCAGATCGTGATGCTGACGATGCAGGCCGAGACCTCCGCTGCGCGCGAAGCCCTGCAGGCCGGGGTGCTGGGCTACATCCTCAAGGAGGCCGCTGGGGAAGAGCTCGTCAAGGCTGTGCGGCTGGCCGCCGAGGGCAAGACCTACCTTCAGCCCGAGCTGGGCGCCAGGCTCGCCGCCGAGCGCGACGTCGCCGCGCCGGACGACCTCAGCAGCCGCGAGCTGGAGGTGCTGCGCCTGATCGCCCTCGGACATACCAACAGCGAGATCGCCGACAGCCTCTACCTCAGCGTGCGCACGGTCGAGTCCCACCGCGCGCACATCCAGCAGAAGCTCGGCCTGACGAGCCGCTCGGACCTGGTCCGCTACGCCCTCGAGCGGCGCCTCATCGAGACCTAGAGGCAAAGGGCGCGTAGAAGCCGTCCGACGGGGTAACGCGGGGACCATGAGCTCCCCCATCCGCACCGACGCCGTCCGCAGGCTGATCGCCATCGGCGGAGCCCTGATCGCGATCGGGACGCTCGGGGCCTGCGGCACGACCAACGACGAGGGCGAGAACCTCGACCAGGCGACCGACGAGGCGCGCACGACGCCGGCCGAGCAGCAGCCCGAGGCGCCCCTGTCAGCTTCAGAGCAGCGCGGCCGCGAGCTCTTCGTGCAGACCTGCGGCTCCTGCCACACGCTCGAGGCCGCCGGAACCACCGGGCAGGTCGGCCCGGACCTCGACGAACTGCAGGCCGACGGGGCCCGTGTGCTGAAGGCGATCGAGACCGGCGGGACCGGCAGCGGCACCATGCCCGCCGGTCTCTACGAGGGCAAGGACGCGCAGGACGTGGCGACGTTCGTCGCCGACAACAGCGGCTAGGTTGGGGGCTCGCCGGGCATCGAGGCGAGGCGCCCGTCCGTGGCTGCCACCGCGCGCAGCACGCTGCGCAACGCCGGATCCTTGACCACCTCGGGGGCAAGCGGCACCTCGACCTGGATCGCCTCGCCCTCGCGCGCCGTCACCTCGACATCGCCGAAGCCGGTCAGCAGGCCCACCATCTCCTTGTTCTCGGCCAGCAGCAGCGCCGTGAAGCAGCTGATCCCCTCCTCCACCGCCCTGCCTCCCAGCACCCTGGTCAGCGCCGTCCCCAGGCCCTTGCCCTGCCAGTCGTCGGCGACCGTCACCGCGGCCTCGGCGCGGTCGCCGTCCTCGCCCTCACGGACGTAGCGCCCGACCCCGACCGCGTCGCGGGTCGAGAGGTCGAAGGCGATCAGCGCCTCGTGGTCGTGGTGGTCGACCTCGGTCAGGTAGGCCAGCTGGGAGCTCGTCAGCGTCTCCATCGGCGTCAGAAAGCGCTTGTACCGCGACTCCTCGCTGAGCCGCTCGAACCCCGCCAGCAGCGCTTCCTTGTCGTCGGGCTGGATCGGGCGGATGCCGACCCAAGACTCGTCCCGGAGCTCGACCTCAACCGTCACGCCGCCTCCTCTGCTTCGCGTCCGGGGGCGGCGTCGTCTCACGTCTCCGTGTAGAGAGGCCCGTCGCCGCCCTCGGGGATGGTCAGGCGCCCGCCCTTGGCGGTGATCGCGCCGCACTGGACGCAGTTGGAGGCAGTGACGTGCACGTCGACCGTCTCGGCGCCCGACTCGAGCTGGTCCTCGGGGATCTCGTAGACCTGCGCGGGGCACATCGAGACCCAGGTCTGGGCGACCTCGCGCGCCACCTTCTCCTGGATGCGGATGTGGTTGGGCGCGTCGTCGCGGGTCGCGTTGCCCGAGAGGAAGACCGAGTTCAGCTTGTCGAAGATGTACTCGTTGTCGGGCTTGGGATAGTCCTTGGCGGCGCCGTCGATCTCCACCGGCACCTCGGCGTCGTCCTCGTTCTTCCAGTGCCCGCCGGGGAAGTGGCCCTTGGTGATCGTCATCGCGCTCGCCAGCGCGCCGCCGACGAAGAAGCCCTTGGAGAAGACCTGGCGCATGTTGCGCGATTCCCACAGGTCCTTCTCGATCGACGACTTCTTCACCTTGCGCTCGTACTCCTCGAAGTTGACCGAGTCCTGCTTGAGCGCCTCGACGATCGCCTCCGCCGCGTACATGCCCGAGTGCATCGCGTAGTGGATCCCCTTCAGCGTCGGCACGTTGACCATGCCGGCGGCGTCGCCGGCGATCACCATGCCCGGCACGGACAGCCGCTTCGGCATCGCCCAGTAGCCACCGGAGGGGATGGTCTTCGCGCCCCAAGCGACCCGCTTGCCGCCGTAGAGGATCTTGTTGACGAACGGGTGTGTCTTCAGCTCCTGGAGCGCGTCGTGGGTCGAGAAGGCGGCGTCGGTGGTGTCGAGGCCGACGACGAGGCCGATCGCAACCTTGTCGGTGCCCATCGGGTAGATGAAGCTGCCGCCGAACTCGTTCCACTTGGCGCGCTTGCGCAGCGGCCAGCCCATCGTGTGGATCACGCGGTCGAGCGGCTGCTTGACCTCCCAGACCTCCTTGACGCCGATCTCCCAGCGCCGCGGGTTGGGCCCGTGCAGGTCGAAATAGTCCAGGGCAGCGTCCGTCAGGTGCCCCAGCGTGCCCTCGGCCAGCACCGTCGCCTTGGCGACCACGTCCGAGCCCGGCTCGAAGTTGGACAGCTGCTCGCCGTCGCGGCCGCGGCCCTTGTCGCCGGAACGAACCCCGCGCACGATCCTGCCCTCGACCAGAAGCTTGTCGGCCGCGGTCTCGCTGAGCACGTAGGCACCCGCCTCCTCGGCCTTCTCCTGGAGGAAGCGGCCGAGCTTCGCGACCGAGGTCACGTAGTTGCCGTGGTTGCGGAAGTTCGGCGGCATCGGCTTCAGCGGCAGCGCCGAGCGCTTCGTCAGCAGGTAGACCGCGTCCTTGGTCACCTCCTGGAACACCGGCCAGTCCGACGGGTCCAGATCGGGAAACAGCTCCTGCATCGCCGAGGGGCGCATGTTCGCCCCGGACAGCAGGTGCGCGCCCGAGGTCTTGCCCTTCTCGATCACCGCGACCGGCACCTCGCCGAGCTTCTCGGCCAGCTCGGGCTCGCCCTCCAGCAACTGTCCCAGCCGGACCGCGCAGGCAAGTCCGGCGGGGCCGCCCCCGACGATCGCCACGCCGACCTCGATCCGCTCCTCTTCGGGATCGGTGATAGCGGTGACGAACTCCTCCGCCGGATCGACCGGCGGCGGGTATTCCGCGGGGACGACCTTGGGCATTAGCCGCCCTTCTTGGCCTTGATCGCCTCGGTCAGCTTGGGGACGATCTTGTGCAGGTCCCCGACCACGCCCAGGTCGCAGAACTCGAAGATCGGCGCGTTCTGGTCCTTGTTGATGGCGAGGATGTTCTCGGAGTTCTGCATGCCGACCTTGTGCTGGATCGCCCCCGAGATGCCCGCGGCCAGATACAGCTTCGGCGCGACGGTCTTGCCCGTCTGGCCGATCTGGGCCGCGTAGGGGTACCAGCCGGCATCCACGACGGCGCGGGTCGCCGCGACGGCGCCGCCCATCGACTCCGCCAGCTCCTCGGCCATCTTGAAGTTCTCGGCCTGGCCGAGACCTCGTCCGCCACCGACCAGGATGTCGGCGTCCTCGATGTTGACGTCGGCGCCGCGCTGCTCGCCGCGCTTCACCATCTTGGCCTTGGTGGACCACTCGGAGAGCTCGACGGCGACGTCCTCGACCTCGGCCGTGCCGTCGCCCTCCTTCTCGTCGAACGCGTTGAGGCGGCCGATGATGATCCCGGGCTCCTCGACGTAGCCGACGTCGGCGATCTGCGAGTCCTGCAGGATCGGGCGCTCGGCGACGAGCTTGCCGTCCTGGACGTTGACCGCGGTGACCTCCATGGTCACGCCGGCGTTGAGGCGGGCCGTCAGGCCGGCGCCGATCTCGAAGCCCAGCAGGCCTCCGCCGAAGAGCGCGTAGGAGATGTCGTTGTCGCTCATCACCTTCGCCATCGCGTCGACGATCGGCTGGGCGAGGCCCTCCGGGACGTCCTTGGCGCGGTAGACCTTCTTCACCCCGTACTTGCCGAGGGACTTGGCGGCGTCGTCGGCGACGTCGCCGACCACCAGGGCCGAGGCCTCGGTCCCGAGCTCGCCGGCCAGCTTCGACGCCTCGGAGAGGGCTCCGAGGGAGTTCTTGTTGAAGTTGCCCTCGTCGTCGTGGAGGGTGTAGACAAGAATCCCGGGCATCTAGATCAGCTTCCTTTCGTCGAGCCAGGCGACGATCTTCTCGACCGTCTCGTTGGTGTCCTCGTCCTCGATGATCTCGCCGGCCTCCTTCGCGGGAGGGGCCTTGAGCTCGAGCACCGTGGTGCGCGAGCCGCCCTCGCCGACTCGGTCGGCCTCGATTCCGACGTCGCCGGCGGCGTGCGTGTCGAGGGGCTTCTTCTTGGCGCCCATGATCGCCTTCAGGCTGGGGTAGCGCGGCTCGTTGATCGCGTCGCCGACGCTGATTACGGCCGGCAGCGTCACCTCGACGGTGTCGTAGCCGTACTCCGCCTGGCGCTCCAGGGTCGCCTTGTCGCCCTCGACGTCCATCTTGATCACCTGGGTCAGGGACGGCATCTTCAGGTGGTCGGCCACCACTGCGCCGATCGTGTAGCACTCGCCGTCGTCCGACTGCTGGCCGAGCAGCACCAGGTCGGGGCTCTCCTTCTCGAGCACCTTGGCGAGGGCGTAGCCGGTCGCCGCGACGTCGGAGCCCTCGAGGGCAGCGTCGGTCAGGTGGACGGAGCGGTCGGCGCCGAGCGCCACCGCCTTGTGCAGGGCACGCACAGCGCTGTCGGGGCCCATGGTCACGGCGACGATCTCCTCGACGGGAGCACCGCCCTCCTTGACCTGCATCGCAGCCTCGATCGCGTGCGTGTCGAAGGGATTCAGGTTCTTCTCGCCCGAGCGGTCCAGGCGCTTGGTCTCCGGATCGATCCGCTTCTCGACAGCGGCGTCCGGGACCTCCTTGACGAGACAACAGATCTTCAAGTCAGGTCCTCCTTGGGGAAGTGGCGGCGCGGGATATTACAGCTTGGTCCGACTGGTTGACTGACCAGTCAATCAAGGTAGCGACCGCCCCGGCCGGCCGCGCAGGTTGATGGACGCGGTTGGAAAGCGCCTAGCGAACCGCACCGCGAACGAAGTCGACGATCTCGTCGGTGGGGGCGCCGGGGGTGAAGACCTCAGCGATGCCGAGCTTCTTCAGCTCGGGGATGTCGTCGGCCGGGATCGTCCCCCCGACCGTGACGATCACGTCCTCGGCGCCCTGGTCCTTCAGCAGCTCCACAACCCGGGGCACAAGCGTCATGTGGGCGCCTGAGAGGATCGAGAGGCCGACCGCGTCGGCGTCCTCCTGGATCACCGTCTCGGCGATCTGCTCGGGGGTTTGGTGCAGCCCCGTGTAGATCACCTCCATGCCCGCGTCGCGCAGCGCCCGGGCGATGATCTTCGCGCCGCGGTCGTGGCCGTCGAGGCCGGGCTTTGCGACCACGATGCGGATCTTCTTCTGAGTCTGGGCGGCGGGCATCGACACACACTGGCATCTCCTCCGACGTATCGCTAGCTTCGCGGACCTGCGGTCCGCTTTACGCGTCCGGTGATGCCGGGATAGTTCGGATCGGAACGACTGAGTGGTTAACCGTATTTGAACCAGGAGGTTTCTACGGTTGGCCGAAGGTACTCGCAGGAGCAACATGTGTTCTGGACACGGGAAAGCCAGGAGGCAGCCTTGTACGACGTTCTCTACAGAGACCCCACCCACGCCGAGCGCCTGATCGCCGCCGGCCTCGACCGCGAGGCGGCCTGCGAGCTGGCCCGCTCCGAGGCCAGCCGCCGGCACGCTGGGCGCATGTTCGCCGCCGGGTCTGACCTGACGCCGGTCGGCGACGTGGTCCTGATCGTCGAGTCCAAACAGCGCGCGGCGTAGCTGAAGCTCAGAAGACGGGCGACTCGGTGTAGCGGCCGAAGACCTCCTGCAGGGCGGAGACCATTTCGCCCTCGCTGGCACGCGCCCGGGCGCATTCGATGAACAGCGGCATCAGGTTCGCCTCGGTCGCCGCCGCAGCCTTGAGCTCGCCGAGCGTGCGCTCCACGGCGGCGGCGTCGCGGTCGGCCCTGGTGGCGGCCAGGCGGCCCGCCTGCTTGCGCTCGAGCTCGCGATCGACCTTCAGGGTCGGGATCTCCTCGTCCCCCTCGTTCACGTAGTCGTTGACCCCGACCACGATCCGCTGCCTGGAATCGACCTCCTGCTGGTAGGTGAAGGAGGCGTCGGCGATCTCGCGCTGGGGGAAGTTCTGCTTGATCGCGTCGACCATGCCGCCCAGCTCGTCGATCCGCGCGAAGTACTCGTAGGCGGCCCGCTCCATCTCGTCGGTCAGGGTCTCTACGAAGTAGGAGCCACCGAGCGGGTCGATCGTGTTGGTGACGCCGGACTCGTGCGCGATCACCTGCTGGGTGCGGAGCGCGATCCGCACCGCCTCCTCGGTGGGCAGCGCCAGGGCCTCGTCGTAGGAGTTGGTGTGCAGTGACTGGGTCCCCCCGAGCACCCCGGCGAGCGCCTCGATCGTGGTGCGGACGATGTTGACCAGCGGCTGCTGGGCGGTGAGCGAGACGCCCGCGGTCTGGGTGTGGAAGCGCATTCGCCAGGACTCCTCGCGCTTGGCGCCGTAGGTCTCCTTCATCTCGCGGGCCCAGATGCGGCGCGCGGCGCGGTACTTGGCGATCTCCTCGAAGAAGTCGATGTGGGCGTTGAAGAAGAAGGACAGCCGCGGCGCGAAATCATCCACGTCGAGGCCGCGCTCGATCGCCGACTCGACGTAGGTGAAGCCGTCCTTGAGCGTGAAGGCGAGCTCCTGCTGGGCCGTGGAGCCCGCCTCGCGGATGTGGTAGCCGCTGATCGAGATCGGGTGCCAACGCGGCATCTCGGCCGAGCACCACTCGATCATGTCCTCGACCAGCCGCAGCGCCGGCTCGATCGGGAAGCACCACTCCTTCTGGGCGATGTACTCCTTGAGGATGTCGGTCTGGATCGTGCCGCCGAGCTTCTCGGGCCCGATCCCCTTGTTCTCGGCCGCAACCACATAGAAGGCCAGGAGAATCGCGGCGGGCGCATTGATGGTCATGGAGACCGTGACCTCGTCCAGCGGGATGCCGCCGAACAGCGTCTCCATGTCGTCGAGGGTGTCGATCGCGACCCCCTCCACCCCGACCTCGCCGAGGCTACGGCCGTGGTCGGAGTCGAAGCCCATCAGCGTCGGCATGTCGAAGGCGGTCGAGAGCCCGGTCTGGCCGTGGTCGAGCAGGTAGCGGAAGCGCTCGTTCGTCTCCTCGGCGGTGCCGAAGCCGGCGAACTGGCGCATCGTCCACAGCCGCCCCCGGTACATGGAGGGATAGACGCCGCGGGTGAAGGGGTATTCGCCCGGCAGGCCGATCTCGCGCTCGGGATCGGCCCCGGCGCGGTCCTCCTCGGTGTACAGCGGCTGGACGGGCTCGCCCGAGATCGTCTCGAACAGCGCCTCGCGCTCGGCGCTGCCCTCGTAGACATCCTGGCGCCACTCGTGGGCGCGGCGCCGCGCCTCGGGCTCGATCGCCATGCGGCGATTCTAGGGCCGCGCCTGGCGGCGGGGCATGGATGCTGCGCGGATTAGGGCCGAGTCAACGGCGACGCGACAGCCGCCGGCTCGGCTGCGAGCGGCGGCGCGAGGCGAGCAGGGTGCCCCCGGCCGCGGCCAGCGCGGTGCCGGCCGCGATCGCCATGCGGCGGCCGAGGCGCTCGAACTTGAGCACCCGCCACTTCTCCTGGCGCGCGAGCCCGAGCAGCTCCGGATCGGGGTTGACGACGACCGCGTTGCCGACCGAACGCAGCATCGGCAGGTCGCTGACCGAGTCCGAGTAGGCGTAGGACTCGGCCATGTCGATGCCGTGCTCGGAGGCGAAGCGCTGCATCGCCTCGACCTTGCCCTCGCCGTAGACGAAGGGCCCGTTGAGCCTGCCCGTGTAGCGGCCGTCCTGCCCGACCTCGTAGCTGGTCCCGATGCCGCCCTCCATGCCGAGCACGCCGGCGAGCTGGGCCACCATCTCGTTGCCGGCGGCGCTGACGATGAACGTCGCGCGTCCCTCGTCCTGGTGGCGATGCACCTCCTCGAGCATCTCGGGATAGATCCGCGGCAGGATCCCCGCCAGCACCTGGGGCCCGAGCCGGACGATGTCGCGCTCGAGCACGCCCCTGAAGGTCTCCTTGGCCACCCGCAGCAGCTCCGAGGTCTCCTCGTCGGTCGATCCGCGCAGCCGGTAGCGGATGTGGTCGCGCCCCCAGATCGCGATCTGCCGACGCGAGACGAGCCCGTGCGAGCTGGCGACGCGGGCGAAGACCATGCCGCTGGACCCCGCCATCAGGGTCTTGTCGAGGTCGAAAAAGGCCGCCCCGCGTTTGCTCACCCCGGGTTGATCCCGAACGTCGGCCTCCGGTTTGACCATGCCGGGCTCGTTAGGAGCCGTTGACCTCGAGCACGATCGCGTCGCCCTGGCCCCCGCCCGAGCAGATGGCCGCGACGCCGAGGCCGCCGCCGCGCCGCTGCAGTTCGTGGATCAGGGCGCCGACAATGCGGGCGCCCGAGGCGCCGATCGGATGGCCGAGCGCGATCGCGCCGCCGTTGACGTTGACCTTCTCCTCGTCGACGCCCAGCATCCGCACCGAGTTCAGCGCCACCGAGGCGAAGGCCTCGTTGATCTCCCAGAGGTCGACGTCCTCAGGCGACTTGCCGATCTTCTCCAGCGCCTGCTTGGCCGCGAGCGCAGGCGTCTTCGCCAGGTAGGGGAAGTCGTCGGCGACCTGGCCGTAGCTGAGCACGGTCGCGATCGGCTGCTTGCCGTTCTCCTTGGCCCACTCCTCCGAGGCGACGACCACGGCGGCGGCGCCGTCGTTGACGCCCGGGGCGTTTCCGGCGGTGTGGGTGGCGTCGTCCCCGCCCACTGCCTTCAGCTTGGAGAGCGTCTCGACGGTCGTGTCCGGCCGGATCGCCTCGTCGACCTCGACCACGGTGTCGCCCTTGCGGCCCTTGACCGTGACGCTGACGATCTCCTCGGCCAGCAGGCCCTCGTCGGTCGCCTTCTGCGCGCGCTGGTGGGAGCGCTCCGCGAAGCGGTCCATGTCGGGGCGGGTGATCTCGAGCTCGTTCGAGACCTCGCTCGCCTCGTTGATCATCTGCTTGTCGGTGAACGGGTTGGTGAGGCCGTCGTGGACCATCGAGTCGACCGCCTCGACGTTGCCCATGCGGTAGCCGAAGCGGGCGCCCGGCAGCAGGTGCGGGGCCTGGCTCATCGACTCCATGCCGCCCGTGACCCCGACGTTGAGGTCGCCGGCGCGGACCGCCTGGTCGGCGAGCCCGATCGTGCGCATTCCCGAGGCGCACACCTTGTTCACGGTCTCCGACGGCACCTCCTTGGGGATGCCGGCGTTGATCTGAGCCTGGCGCGATGGGATCTGTCCCTGGCCGGCCTGCAGCACCTGGCCGTAGACGACGCTCTCGACCTGGTCGGGCGCGACCTCGGCCCGATCCAGGGCCTCGGCGATCGCGGTGCCGCCCAGCTCGGTCGCGTCCAGGGGAGCGAGGCCGCCGCCCATCTTCCCGAACGGGGTCCGGGCCGTGGAGAGGATCACCGTCTTCGACATCTGCGCCTTTCGTCTCGTTGCGCGTCCGCGCGCGTTGGTATCGGGTGCTTGAAGCTGGGGCCGGAAAAGATAGCCGGGTGCGAATCGCCGGCGCGCGTATGCTCCGACGCCCGTGCAGGTCGAGGTATCCGACAAGCCGCTGGCCGAGGTCGACTCCGAGCTGACCGCGGTGCTGCTGTTCAAGGGCGAGCAGCTGCCGAAGGAGCTGCGCGAGGCCAGGGGCGCCGAGGACGCTCGCGACGCCTACCGCAAGTCGGCCCTGATCCATCCCGAGAGCCCGAAGCGAGTGCTCGTGGTCGGGCTCGGTCCGCGCGAGGAACTCGACCCGGAGCGCGCGCGAGTGGCGGCGGCGATCGCGGCCAAGCAGGCGTCTGCGCTGCGGGCGGGCTCGCTCGCGATCGCGCTGCCGGATGGCGCTGACGACGAACTCGCGGCCGCGCTGGTGGAGGGCGCGGTGTTGGCCTGCTACCGATTCGACCGCTTCAAGTCCGACGCCGACTCCGAGGAGGAGGGCGACCAGGCCTCGCCACCCGAGATCGAGGAGTTGACACTGGTGGGCGACCCGAAGCTGGCCGAGCGCGCCGAGGTCGCCCGCGTCACCGCCGAGGCGGCCAACCGCGCCCGGGAGCTGCAGGACCTGCCCTCCAACGTCGCCACCCCCACCTACCTCGCCGAGCGGGCGCTGGAGATCGCCGCCACCCACGATGCGGTCAGCGTCGAGGTGATGGATCGCGACGAGATGGTGGAGCGCGGCATGGGCGGCCTGCAGGCGGTCTCGGCTGGGAGCGACCAGCCTCCGAAGCTGATCTCGATGCGGATCGAGGGAGAGGGCCCGCTGCTGGCGCTGGTCGGCAAGGCGGTGACCTTCGACTCGGGCGGGATCTCGATCAAGCCCTCGGCCGCTATGCACGAGATGAAGATGGACATGTCGGGTGGGGCCGCCGTGATCGAGGCGGTCGCCGCGATCGCCGAGCTGGGGACCCCGGCCAACCTGCTGGCGGTGGTGCCGGCCACCGAGAACATGCCGAGCGGGCACGCGACCAAGCCCGGCGACATCATCACCCAGCTCAACGGCAAGACCGTCGAGGTCAACAACACCGACGCCGAGGGCCGCCTGATCCTGGCCGACGCGCTCGCCTTCGCGGTCGAGGGCGGCGCCGAGCGGCTGGTGGACCTGGCGACGCTGACCGGCGCGGTGCTGGTCGCGCTCGGCTCCACCTATGCCGCGCTCGTCTCAAACGACGACGCCCTCGCGGCCCAGGTGACCGAGGCCGCCGAGCGCACCGGCGAGCTCGCCTGGCGGCTGCCTCTGCACGCCGAGTACAAGGAGCTGACCAAGGGCACAGCAGCCGACCTCACCAACGCCTCCGAGAAGCGCAAGGCGGGCACGATTTACGCCGCCTCGTTCCTGGAGGAGTTCGTCGACGAGCGTCCCTGGGTGCACCTGGACATCGCTGGCACCGCCTGGGACGTGGGCCGCGAGTACGCCGGCAAGGGCCCGACGGGCTACGGCGTGCGGCTGCTGGTCGAGCTCGTCCGCGACCAGTCGGGCTAGAGCGCGAGCAGGCGGAACACGCGCCGGGCGAGCGCCCTGTCGCCCTCGACGTGGACGCGGCCGCTGGCCAGCCGGGCGAGGGCAGCGCGCCCGCGTGCCGCCCGCGGGTCCGGGACGCCGCGCAGGCGCCCGCCCAGCATCGGCACCGTGGCGAAGTGGACGATGTCCGGCAATCGCCCGGCGATGACCAGGTCGGGCCTGCGCAGGTCGCCGTCCTCGATCACGACCGTGCGGGAACGAAAGCTGATGCGCAGCGGCGAGAAGTCGTCCCGAAAGCGGAAGACGACGCGCCCGCGCATCCGCGCGGCCAGCTCGGGCTCGCGCACGATCCCGCGCTCGATCAGCCCCAGGATGCTCGGGGCAATGCCGTCCTCGACCATGCGGCCGAGCCGCACGCGGGGGGCATCGCTGCGTCCGTTGGACGGGGGCATCTTGCGATCGTAGGATGCGAGGGCGTGAACCCCGTGCTCCGCACCACCCTCTACGGCTTTGCGGGGCTCGCGCTGATCGCAGGATTCCTGCTCTTCCTCGGAGCCTCCGACACGGACGAGTGGTTCTCGTGGACGATTCAGCCGCCGCTCTCGGCCGCGGCGCTCGGCGCGTTCTACTGGTCCGCCTTCGCGCTGCTGCTGGCAGGCGCGCGGGCGAGGAGCTGGGCCGGGGTCCGGCCCATCGCCTACCCGGTGCTGGTGATCGCCGTCGTGCTGCTCGCGGTCACCCTCGTCCACCTCGACCGCTTCGACCTCGACGGCCTCTTCGGGGTCTTCTGGCTCTGCGCCTACATCGCGGCGCCACCCCTGCTGGCCTACGGGATCTTCCTCGAGCGCCGAGCGGGACCGGGCGCCGAAGCCGGCCGGCCGCTGCCGGCGGGCCTGCGCGCGGCCATCGCTGCGGAGGCCGTCGTGATGCTCGCCGCGGCCGCCGTGATGCTGTTGGCGCCCGACACCGCGATCGACCTCTGGCCCTGGACGCTGACGCCGCTGGTCTCCCGCGCCCTCGGGGCGTTCACGCTCGGGGTTGCGCTGGTGGGGCTGATGGTGGCCCGGGAGAACCGCTTGGTGCTGTTCTCCGGCAGCGCGATCGCGTACACGGCGCTTGGAGCGCTTCAGCTGCTGGCGGTGGCCCTGCACGAGCCGGACCTCGGGGGCGACCGGCTCGCCAACGCTCTCTACCTCGCGTTCCTCGCGGCGATTCTCGCCACCGGCATCTACGGCTCGATCGCGGCCAGGGCCCTGTCCCGGTCGTAGTAGGCATCGACGCGGGCCCCGAGGCCCTCCCGCATCGTCCACACGTGCGCGTACTGCGCGTCGACTTCGGCGCTCGAGCCGCGTCCCGTTGCGGTCAGGCGGATGAAGACGGCGACCTTGTCGCCGGCCTCGCGCGTCTCGACTATCTCCTGCTCGAAGCTCTCCCACTGCGCCAGGAACTCCTCGAGGAAGGCCGCGATCGCGTCGCGGCCGATGTGGATGTCGGGCTCGGGCAGCACGCCGCTCTCGTGCCACTCGGCGTCCTCCGCCAGCGCCTCCATCCCGGATGCGATGTCACCGCGGTTGACCGCGGCGTATGACGCCAACACGACTTCCCTGTCGCCTTCGGGCACAGCCCAAAGCTATCCACTACCCGACCCCTCGCGGGTCTGCTTCACTGCCGCCGGCATGGACTTCCAGCTCAGCGACGAGCAGAGGCTGCTGCGCGACACCGTGCGCGACTTCGCCCGCAACGAGGTCGCGCCGGTGGCCGAGGAGCTCGACCGCACCAAGGCCTTCCCGTACGAGCTGGTGGCGAAGATGGGCGAGCTGGGCCTGATGGGCATCCCCTTTCCGGAGCAGTACGGCGGCGGCGGCGCCGACACGCTCAGCTACGCGCTCGCGGTCGAGGAGCTGACCCGGATCGACTCGTCGGTCGCGATCACGATGGCGGCCCACACCTCGCTCGGCACGATGCCGATCCACCTCTGGGGCACGGACGAGCAGAAGGACGACTGGATGCCCCAGCTCGTCGCCGGCGAGAAGCTCGCCGCCTTCGGCCTGACCGAGCCCGAGGCGGGCTCGGACGCGGGGAACACCAAGACCACCGCCAAGCTCGACGGCGGCGAGTGGGTGGTGAACGGCGCCAAGCAGTTCATCACCAACTCCGGCACCGACATCTCCGGCTGCGTCACGATCACCGCGGTCACCGGCGGCAGCGATGGCGCCAAGGAGATCTCCAACCTGATCGTTCCCAACGGCACGCCCGGGTATGAGGCCGGCGAGCCCTACCGCAAGATGGGCTGGAACGCGTCCGACACCCGCCCGCTCACGTTCACCGACTGCCGCGTCCCCGAGTCCAACCTGCTCGGCCGCCGCGGCGACGGCTTCAAGCAGTTCATGCAGATCCTCGACGGCGGCCGCATCGGCGTCGCCGCGATGGGCGTAGGGCTGGCGCAGGGCGCGCTGGACGAGGCGATCTCATACGCCAAGGAGCGCCGCGCCTTCGGGCAGCCGATCTCGAAGTTCCAGGCGATCCAGGCGAAGATCGCCGACCTCTCGGCCCAGATCGAGGCCAGCCGCCTGCTGGTCTACCGCGCCGCGATCGAGAAGGACCGCGGCGACCCCTTCACGCTGACCGCCGCCCAGGCCAAGCTGATCACGGGCCGCCTCGCCGTGCGCGCCACCGAGGAGGCCGTCCAGATCCACGGTGGCTACGGCTACATCGAGGAGTACCCGGTCTGCCGCTTCTACCGCGACGCCAAGATCCTCACGATCGGCGAGGGCACCGACGAGGTCCAGCAGATGGTGATCGCCCGCCAGCTTGGTTGCTAGCTAGTCGATCAGGGCTCCGGCGCTGACGTTCAGCGTCGCCGCGGTCATGCTCCGCGCGTGGTCGGAGGCTGCGAAGGCGGCGGCCCTGCCGACCTCATCCAGCGTTGCGGCCCGGCCAAGCAGGGACTGGCCCTCGATCAGGTCGACGATCTCCTGGCGGCCTTCGAAGTCCCCCGGCAGCGAATCGGTGACTCCGCCACTGGACAGCGTCACGAAGCGGACCCCATGCGGGCCGGCCTCGATCGAGAGCTGGCGGCGGAAGGTCTCGATCGCGTCGAAGGCGACCTGGGTGCCGCCCAGGTAGTAGTCGCGCTCGGGCCCGCTGCGATCGCCGGGTCCGCCGAAGGCGAGGATCACCCCCGACTTGCGCGGGATCATCCGGCGCACCGCCGCGCGCGCGGTGATGAAGGTCGTCCGCGCCGCCACCTCGACCGGGGCCATGTAGTCGTCGGCGTCCATCTCCCAAAGCGGCGTACCGTGGGTGTGCGGGTGGGTGATCACGTTCATGGAGATATCGAGCCCGCCGTCCTTCGCGATCGCGTCCGCGTGCTCGTCGACCTGCGCCTCGTCGAGGGCGTCGACGACCGCGCTCTCGGCGCTGCCACCTCCGGCGCGGATCTCCTCGGCGACCGCGTCGAGCGTCTCGATCGTCCGGCCGACTAGGAAGAGATTCGCTCCCTCGCGGCCGAAGGCGCGCGCGACTGCGGCGCCGATGGAGCCAGCGCCCCCGTAGATGATCGCGTTCTTGTTCTCAAGCAACATCGTTAGACCTCCTCGTATCCGGCGGCGCGGTTGCCGTCTTCAAGATGACGACGAGCGGGTCGCCCGATTTCGACGTTTATTGCCCAGCTGGAAGCGCGCTGATCTCGTCGGCGTCGCGGTCCGCGATCTCGGCCGAGCGGCCCTTGCCGTCGCGAATTCCCCAGTGGGCGCAGAGCTCGAGCTCGTTGTCGGCGGTCAGCGCCTCGTCGGCCTTGAAGCGAGGCGCCTCGCGGACCCAGCCGCGCTCATAGCCGGCCCAGAGCCTCCCGGCGCCCTCGGCGACGTGCTCGAAGGGGATCGCCGTGCACCCGGCCACCGGCCCGACCCGGATCACGGCCCAGCGAGGCTCGCCGTCCTCGGCGTCCACGTGGATGCCGGCGACCCGGCCGATCGTGCGGCCGCCGGCACCGTCCACCCGCAGCCCGACCCAATGTTCAGACATCGCGGCGCTCCAGCAGCTCGGTCGCGGCGCTGGCGGGGTCGAGCTCACGCCGCACGACCCGCTCCAGCAGGGCGGCGATCTCGGCGTCGCCTTCGACGGCCGCCTCCAGCCCACGCCGCATCCGGGCGGCGGCCAGCTCCAGCACCTCGTTGCGAAGGTTGCGCGCGCGCCGCTCCTCCAGGGTGCCCTCGGCCTCGATGTGGGCACGGTGCTCGCCGATTCGCTCGGCCAGCTCGGCCACGCCTTCGCCGCGCGCGGCCTCGGTGCGCAGGATCGGCACCCGCCACGAGGTGGCAGGCCCCAGCGACAGCACGCCCCGGATCTCGCGGACCATCGTGTCGGTCATCGGGTGGTCGGCCTTGTTGACCACGATGATGTCCGGGATCTCCATCACCCCGGCCTTCAGCGCCTGGATCGAGTCGCCCGAGCCGGGCATCAGCGCAAGCACCACCGTGTCGCCATGATCGACGATGTCGATCTCCGCCTGGCCGACGCCGACGGTCTCGATGAAGACGTCGTCGTTGCCCGAGGCGTCCATCAGCAGCGCCGCCTGCAGCGTCGCCTCGGAGAGCCCGCCCAGCGCCCCCCGCGAGGCCATCGAACGAATGAAGACCCCGGGGTCGAGGAAGTGGTCCGAGAGCCGGATGCGGTCGCCCAGCAGGGCACCTCGCGTGAACGGGCTCGAGGGGTCGATCGAGAGCACCGCGACCCGGCGGTCGGCCGCGCGCATCTCCTTGGTCAGGGCGCCGATCAGCGTGCTCTTCCCCACCCCCGGCGGGCCGGTCAGCCCGACGATCCGGGCCTTGCCGGTCTGCGGATAGACCTCCCGCACCAGCTCCCAGCCGGCGGGGTCGTCGTTCTCGATCAGGGTGATGGCGCGCGCCAGCGCGCGCTTGTCGCCATCGAGTAGCCGCTTCGCGAGGGATTCATCGGTCATCGCCGGCACCGGTCGCGCAGTCTAGATGCGAGCCCCGGCTTGTCGACGGTCTCAGTTAGTTCCGGCCGACCGCCAGCAGCGCCAGGTTCGAGAGTCTCACGGCGCCGTCATCCGCAGCGACCTCCCGGGTGGCTTCGGTTATCGCGGCCCAGGTTTCGTCCTGCACCTGCTGCGGGTGGGGTTCGATTATCGCGGTGATCGGCGGAGCGATCTCCCTGATAAAGGTGGTGAACTCCTCGGGGGATCCCCACTCGAAGGTGACGGTGGCTTCCTCGACTTTCACATCGGAGAACCCGCCCGATTCCAGCAAGCCGCCCAGCGCCTCGGGTGTGGGGCGCGAGAGCGGGCCCGGCGTTCCCGGCGGCGGCGGTGGCACCTGCAGCCGCTCCATCGCGGTCCTCATTGGGATCGCCAGGAACGGCACACGATCCGGCGGTCCCCAGGAGCTAATTGCCATTCGCGCGTCGGGCTCGAGGAACCCTCGGACGCGCGCCGCGGCCGCCTCGCCGTCAGGCTCGAAGATGATCCCCCAGCGCGAGAGCGCGGCGTCGAAGCTGTTCTCCGGGTATTCCAGCGACGCAGCATCCGACTCGACGAACTCGATGTTTCCGAGCCCCGCGGCGGCGGCGCGTTCACGGCCGAAGGCGAGCATCTCGGCGGAGATGTCGGTGGCCGCCACGCTGCCCTCTGGCCCAGCCGCCCTGGCCGCCGTCAGGGAGGGCTCGCCGTAGCCGGCGGCCACGTCGAGTACCCGGCTCCCCGGTTTCACGCTGGCCAGCTCGACCAGGCGCTCGCTGATTTCGGCGCTGGCCCCATCGATCAACTCGGACCACTTGAGCCAGCCCTTCGCCGCGCTATCCCACTGCTGCTGCTGGGCACGTCGAAACTCAACAGAATCCAGCGATTTCGACTCCATACCCGTCTCCTCCGGTTCGCTTGCATCCAGTGTGCCACCACCGAGGGGAGCAGCTCGGGAAACCTATGATCAGCCGCCGTGATCCGCCTGATCCGGTTCCTGCGCCAGAACGGCATGCTCAACCATCTCTACGCGCGCCTGCTCTGGCGCTATCTGTGGCGGCGGTTCCTGACGCCCGCCGGGTGGCGCTGGAAGACCGACGGCCCGGTCTTCTTCGGCAAGCGGCTGCAGCTGCAAATCGGTAAGCGAGCCGAGATCCGCTTCGGGCGCTTCTGCTGGATCGGCGACGGCACCAAGATCCGCAGCCACGAGGGCGCGGTCGAGATCGGGGCGAAGACGGTGTTCGGCCAGGACTGCACCGTCTCCTCCTACAAGCACGTTCGGATCGGCGAGCAGTGCGTGATCGCCGACCGGGCGATGTTCATCGACTTCGACCACGGCGTCGTCGAGGTCGAGAAGCCGATCCGCCACCAGGGGATCTACATGCGCGAGCTGGTCGTCGGCTCCAACGTCTGGATCGGCTACGGCGCCTGCTTTTTGCGCGGCGTCAGGGTCGGCGACAACGCGATCGTCGGCACCAACTCGGTTGTGACCAAGGACGTCCCCGCCAACGCCGTCGTCGGGGGGGTACCCGCAAAGCTGATCCGGATGCGCGAGGCGCCGACCGAGCTGCGGTGGCCCTCCCCCGTGGAGCCGGAGGGGAACCGCGACGGGCGCGGTTGATTTCCGGTATTACTGATTTCGGGGTATGGAAATCATCGAGCTTGGGGGTTCAAGGATGAAGAGGAAGGCAGCAGTGTTCGCGCTCGCGGCGATCGGCCTGATCGCGCTGACCGGGCCGAGCTCGGCCCACGCGCTGGGAATCGCGTCGTTCACGGCGCAGCCGGGAAGCACGCAGGCCGGCGCCAACACCGACTTCGACATCGCCATGTCGTTCTCGGACCAGGCCGACGACGTCAAGGACCTCACGATCGGGCTTCCGCCGGGGCTGGTCGGCAATCCGACGGTGGCGGAGATCTGCCCGGTCGCGAACCTGAACGCCGACACCTGCCCGGCGGCGAGCCTGGTGGGCGACGTGAACACCAACGCCAGCCCGCTCGGCCTGCTGCCGATCGACATTCCGGGCAATCTCTACAACATCCCAGCCAACACCGGCGAGCCCGCCCGCTTCGGGATCGTGCTGCGCCCCGCCGGCGGGCTGTTGGAGAAGGTCGTGATGCAGTCGGGTGCCGTGCTGCGCCCCAGCGACTTCGGACTGAACACGGTGATCGAGGACATCCCCAACACGTCGGGCGGAATCCCGATCGACATCAACTCGATGACGGTCAGCCTCAAGGGCCAGGCGGGCAACCCGCTCGGCGGGTTCATCCGCAACCCGACCTCGTGCGTCCCCGCGCACGCCTTTCTCTCGGTCACCTCCTACGCGGACCCGGATGCTCCCGTCAGCCAGGACGCGGCCCCGTTCACCCCGACCGGCTGCGACCAGGTGCCGTTCTCGCCCGAGTTCAGCGCCAGGGTCGGCGCCCCGGGGCTGACCGCCGAGAACGCGCACCCGCCGCTGACCAGCGTGATCGAGCAGAGCATCGACGAGGCGGGGCTGAGCTCCGCCCAGGTGCTTCTGCCGTCGACCCTGACGACCGACCTGACAGCGCTCGCGGACGACTGCCCGGCCGCCCAATTTCAGGCCGGCACCTGTCCCCCCAGCACCGTGATCGGGTCCGCCGTGGCGGCATCTCCGCTACTCACGGACCCGCTGACCGGTCCGGTCATTGTCGTCGCCAACCCCAGCGGCCTGCCGAGGATCGGACTGGACCTGACCGGTCCGATGTCGCTGAAACTGTTCGGCGACCTGGTCATCTCGGGAGCGGGCAGCGGGGTCGAGTTCGGCGGACTGCCCGACATCCCGATCGCGCGCTTCGCGCTCTCGTTCAACGCCTACGACTCGCTGATCAACAGGGCTGACCTCTGCACCGGCGGGCCGAGCGTCTTCAACACGGCGTTCGACGCCCACAGCGGCGCCAGCCTGACCGGCGCGAAGGCGGCGGTGATCGAAGGCTGCACCGGCGCCGGGAGCGGCAAAAAGGGCGGAGCCAAGGGCAAGAAGTGCAAGAAGGCCAAGAAGAAGGGCGCGAAGTCCAAGAAGAAGAAGAAGAAGAAGAAGAAGAAGAAGAAGAAGAAGAATGCAAGCGCAAGAAGCGCAAGAAGTAGGTCCCGCGCGCTCCCGGGGCTAGAGCCGCTTTCCCGAGGCGAACAGGATCACCCCTGCCACCAGGGCGACCCCGCCTAGGACCAGGAAGAAGATCCCGCCCGTAGTCACGCCGGTGACCAGCAGGAAGAGGCCGACCACTATCAGCGGCAGGCCGAACGAGATCGGCACCGAGATCCCCGTCTTGGAGCCGAAGCCGGGCTTGCGCCGATCCCCCATCGCCTCCCGCGAGGGGTTCACCTCACGGCGGCCCTCGGGGAGCGGGGCCACGGCGGGTTAGCCCCCGGCCGCCGGGGTGGAGCGAAGCTCGACCAGCTCCTCGTAGATCCCCGCGGTGCGCTCGGCGACGTCGGCCCAGTCGAAGCGGCGCAGGTGGTTGAAGGCCTCGGCCGTGAGCCGGCGGCAGAGCTGCGCGTCCTCCAGCACCCGGATCGTCATCTCCGCGAGCGACTCGGGGTCGCGGGCGCGAAAGCGCAGGCCGACCTCGTCGTGGGGGACGACCTCGCGCAGGCCGCCGGTGTCGGCGACGATGCAGGGGCAGCTCGACGCCATCGCCTCCAGCGCCACCAGCCCGAAGGGCTCGTAGATCGAGGGAACGACGCAGACGTCGGCGATCGCGTAGAGCGAGTGCAGCACGTCGTCGCCGATCCAGCCGACGAAGGTGCCGTGCTCCATCAGGCCCAGCTCTTCGGCCTGGCGGCGGAGCTCCTCCTCGTGGGTGCCCGAGCCGGCGACCACGAAGCGCGTGCTGGGAAGTCGCTCGATGATCTTGGGCAGCGCCTCGAGCGCGAACTGGAAGCCCTTCTCGTAGACGAGGCGGCCGACCAGCAGCACCAGGGGCTCGTCGGGTGCAGCGAACTCGGAGCGCAGGCGGCGCAGCTCGTGGTCGTCCTGTGGCCGGATGTCCTCGGGGTCGATCCCGTTCGGGATCACCTCCACCATCTCCTCAGGCACGCCGAAGACATCGACGATCTGCTCGCGCATGAAGGTCGAGCAGGCGATCACCCGGTCGGAGCGGTTAGTGATCCAGCGCTCGACGCCGTGGATGTAGACCTGTGGGTGCTTGTTGACCCAGCCCTGGTGGCGGCCGTGCTCGGTGGCGTGGATCGTGGTCACCAGCGGAGCCTCGAAACGCTTCGCGAGGTGGTCGCAGGCGTTGGCGACCAGCCAGTCGTGGCCGTGAACGACGTCGAAGCTGTGGCGGTCGCCCAGCTCGACGCCGGCGGCGAGCATGTCCGAGTTCATGCGCTCGACCCAGGCGACGAACTCGTTCAGGTCCGAGGGGCGGGTCGGCTCGCGCACGCGGTGTACGTGAACGCCGGCCATCACCTCCTCCGGCGGGGACTCCTCGCCACCGCGGGTGAGCACGTGGACCTCGATGTCGCGCTCGACCAAGCCCTCGGAGAGCTTTCGCACGTGGCGCGCCAGCCCGCCTTCGATCAGCGGTGGGTACTCCCAGGAGAGGATCAGCACGCGACTGCTTGCCACGGCCGAATCGTCGCAGGTCATGGCTCCAGCAGCGGACCCAGGCTGAGCTCGGGGGCCAGGTTCCGCAGCCGCGGCTCGGCGCTCTGCGGCGACCCCAGGGCCTCGAGCATCGCCTGGGCGTGGGCGGTGGCCCTGGCGTAGGGATAGTCGCCCGCCTGGCCCCGGTGGTCCATGAATGCCCAATCGCTTGACTGCACGGCCAGCAGCTCACGCGCCGCGCGCAGCGCCCCGGGCGAGTCCGGGATCAGCTCCTCGCCGCGCAGCGCGCCCAGCAGGCGCAGCTCCAGGCGCCGGGCGGCCCATGCGAGGTCGACCACGGCCGGGCTGTCCCAGGTCTCGAGCCCCTTGCCCTCGCCCCAGCTCGACTCGCCCGCGTGCCGCGGCTCGGGCTCGTGCTCGCCGAGCGCCTCGGACAACGTCAGCAGGCGCACCCCCTCCCCCGCGGCGGCGGCGAGGACCTCCGAGAGCCAGCTCGGCCCCTCCGCCCACCAGTGCCCGAGCAGCTCGGTGTCGATTGCGAACACACAGAGCCCACGGCCTCCCCTCCTCTCGGCGTGCTCGGCCAGACGTGAGCGCACCTTCTCCAGGAACCCGCGCGCGTGTGCGGCCGCGCGCTCCCGGGCTGCCTCGGGGTCATAGGCCCGCCCCGAGATCGACCAGAGGCGGACCCCGTTGGGCGAAAGCCGGTGGTACTCGAGGTAGGCGGGGTCGGAGGGATAGCCGTCCTTGGCCCAGACCAGCTCGACCGCCGGCCAGTCGATCGTGAACGCGGTCAGCCCCGCCGGCAGCAAGGCCGGGGCCAGCGCGGCGCCGTCGGGCTCGCCGGCGCTGAGGTCGAGGCAGGTGTAGGAGATGCCGCGCTCGGCCAGCACCCCGTCGATGCCCGGCACATAGGCGCACTCGGGCAGCCAGAAGCCGGCCGGGGCGCCGAAGCGGCGGTAGTGCGAGCGCAGGCCGGCGTCGATCTGAAGACGGCGGCCCGCCCGGGTGGCCAGCTTGGGCAGCACGGCGTGGGTGGCGGCCGAGGCCATCAGCTCGACCCGGCCGGCCGCCTCCTGGAAGGCGCCCAGGGCGTTCCCGTCCAGTTCCTCCAGGCGCGCGATCGCGCGGCGGCAGCCCTCGGCGTCGGCTGCCGCCGCCGCCCGCACCGGCGGTTCGGCCTCGGCGGCGTCGCGCTCCGCGGCGCCCAAGCGGTGGCGCCTGATGAACTCCAGCATCCGCTCACCCACCCCCTCGGCCTCGAGCTGGTCGGCGAGCACCGGGGTGACGGTGACCGTCAGCCGCTCGGCCGCCTCCAGCACCGGCAGATAGGAGCGAGCGACGGCGTCGAACAGCCACTCCTCGCCGAACGGGTAAGTCCCGAAGCCCTCGACGTAGGGCATATGGCTGTGGAGCACGATCGCGAGGTCACCCACCGACTCCTTCGGGCTCATCGCTCGCAGATGCCGAGGAAGTCGAGAGACCGGTCGAGGTTGTTGGGCGACAGCTTGAAGTCGGACGAGCTGATCGCGGGGATGAAGCGGTCGTAGAAGGGCTTCGTCAGGCGGGTGGCCGGGTGGATCCGGTCCCAGCCCAGGCGGAGCGCGAGCTCGTGGGCGCGCAGCCGGCGAGCGTGAAAGACGCCGAGCAGGTCGACCCGGTCGAAGTGGGCGGCGAGCAGCGCGCGGTACTCGGTCGCGTCGTACTCGCGCAGGTGCCAGGGGTTGTCGGACTTCTGGGCTCCCGGCGGGGCGAGCGTGAGCCGGTTCGGCGTCGAGATGTAGGCGGTCGGTGCGATCCGCGCGATCCCCTCCAGCAGCCGGTCGGGCTCGTGCACGTGCTCGATGGTTTGTAGGAAGACGACGACGTCCATCGGCTCGTCGAACTCCTCGACCAGGCCGCGCCTGAAGCTCAGGTTCGGCCGCCTGTAGCGCAGCCGGGCGTGCTCGTGGGCCTGGGGGTTTGCGTCGACGCCGACCACCTCTGCGGCGCGTGCGGCGAGCAGGTCGGAGCCGTACCCCTCCCCGCAGGCGAGGTCCACGACCCGCTTGCCCCCGCAGCGCTCGGCGATCCACTCATAGACCGCGACGTGGCGCCGGTACCAGTAGTTCTCCTCGGGCACGTCGGGCAGCGTGCGCTCGCCGGTCAGCTCCAGCGGCGGCACGCCCTCGGGCTGGTCTCGCTGGGTGTAGGGCATGGGTCGCGGAGGGTACGCGTGCGCCACCGATGCGGTGACCGCGCTCGGTTACGTCCTAACATCGCCCCCGCATGAGCGCCCCCAGCCCGGAGCGGATCAAGGACGTCAACGAGCGCTACCACGACGTCGCGGCCGGCTCCTATGACTCCAAGTGGGGGATCAACTTCGACGACACCGGCCGGCAGCAGGTGTTGGCGAAGATGGGGAAGGCGCTCGGCGCCCTCCCGGCCGAGCCCTTCGGCGACGCGCTCGAGATCGGCGCCGGGACCGGCTACTTCACGCTCAACCTGATGCAGGCCGGCGTCATCGAGCGCGCGACCGCGACCGACATCTCGCCCGGGATGCTGAAGACGCTGACGGCCAACGCCAAGGAGCTGGGGCTGAAGGTGAAGACCGTCGAGGCCGATGCCGAGAAGCTTCCCTTCGACGACGGCAGCTTCGACCTGGTCTTCGGGCACGCCGTGCTGCACCACATTCCCGACCTGGAGCGCGCCTTTGGCGAGTTCCACCGGGTGCTGCGCCCCGGCGGCGTCCTCGCCTTCTGCGGCGAGCCCTCGCGCTACGGCGACCTGATCGCCGCGCTCCCGAAGCGGGCAGCCCTGGTCGCGGGACCGCTGTGGCGCCGTGCGATCGGCGCGGGCGCGCGGGACTACCGAAGCGAGCACGACCACAATGGCCACGCCCTCGAGCGCGAGGTCGACGTGCACGCCTTTCGCCCCGGCGACCTGGCCGGGTTCGCCCGCGGTGCCGGCTTGGACGGCGTCCACGTGCAGGGCGAGGAGCTGCTGGCGAACATGCACGGCTGGACGATGCGGACGCTCGAGGCGGGCGCCGAGCCCGACCAGATCCCCTGGGGATGGCGCTCATTCGCCTTCCGCTCGTACCTGGCGCTGCAGAAGCTCGACGCTCGCGTGCTGGAGCCCCACCTGCCCCCGGAGCTCTTCTACAACCTGCTGGTCAGCGCCCGCAAGCCCTAGCGGCCGCCCCTGAGCCCGGCGCCCGCCCTCTCGCGTCGCGCCGGGCACCGCCCGGTCCCCTGCAACCGCCGCCGGTGGCTCCTTTTCGGGTCATGGGTCGGATAAAGCGCCAGGTCCAGGGCGGCTGGGGCCGAAACGGAGGAGCGGTGGCGCCTTCTCGGGGCATACGCCGGAGAAAGCGCCAGCACAGCGCCGCGACGCGGCCTGCCGCCGGTGCCCGCAGTCAGCCGAAGCCTGTGCTTGCGGTCAGCTGGAACGCCGGCCAGCGACAGGAGGCCGCAGCTCGATCCAGGTCGCCATCGCGCGGGCGACGATCTCACCGTCGGCGTCGACGATCGCGGTCGCGGTGTGGCGCTTGCGCCCCTCGTGGCCGAGCGGCCAGCCGACGACGGCGAGTCGCTCGCCGACCTCGATCTCGCGCAGGCGCTCGGCGGTGAGCCGGCCGAGCAGGCTGATCGCACCGGCGTCCATCCGGCCGTTCCACATCGACGGGACGTAGCTGGGGCAGTCGAGCGCTCCCCAGACCACCTCTGGGCGCACGATCCCGTCCTCGGCGAAGGTCTCGTCGGGCTCGAAAGGCGCGCCGCCGATATCGGCCGCAGCGTCGATCGGGCCAGGGCTGACGTGGAGGCCATCGGCGCGCTCGGGCCCGCAGACGAAGCAGTCCGAGAGCGGATGGCGGACGCCTAGCGCCGGATGCTTCGCGCGGGCTTCCAGGGCCTGCTCGTAGGTCGGGCGCAGGGGAGGATCGAGCCTCGGCAGCTCCGCGGGCCTAGCTTCGGCCACGAGCGCGTCGCCGTGCAGCAGCCGGACGCCGTCATCCTCGGCGCCGACGACCGCCAGAGGGGTGTCGAGCGGGGGCGGCGTCCGCAGCGTCACCTCGGCGGGCTCGCCGACGAAGCGGGCGACGGCGCCGCATGCGTAGCCGCCGTTGGCGCTCGCCTCCGGGCCGTTGAAGCGGCCCGGGATGGTGATCTCGCCGATCCGCTCGGCCACTGCTGTGGCTTCCTCGATCATGTGGGCATCCTGACGCCCGTGCCCGGCCTGGACCAGGACATGGATCACAGAGGCCGGCGTCCTAGCCGAAGGTGAAGGCGTAGCCCTCGATCCCGGGGTCGAAGCGGAGCTGCAGGCGGTGGCGGCCCGCCTCGGGCAGGTCGATCAGTCGGTAGAGGCGCTCTCCCGTGATCGTCGCGGCGCCGCCGCTGACGTCCTCGCCGGCGATGCGGCCCGCGACCGGCTCGCCGTCGAGCAGCACCCGCACGCGCCGGGCCTCGCCGGGCGAGCCGAGCACGAGGAACACCTCCTCGGCCTCGAACTCGGCGTCGATCCCGGCCGAGCGCGCCGCGGTGGCGCCGTCGGGCGTGATCTGCCAGCTGCCGCTGTAGGCGAAGGCCCCGGGGCTGAGCTCGCCCGGAGCGGCTCCGAAGCTCTGGGTGCCGTCGCGGATCGGGCCGTCCACCCAGCCCTCGGCGCGCGCCGAGCCGAGGTAGGTCTCCGGGGTGCGGGTCGCGAGGTTGGCCGACTCGGCGCTGGCGCGGGCCCCGGCTCCGAGCTCGTCGTCGCCCTTCTCGCGCAGCAGGGTGCGGATCGCCCGCTCGGTCGTCTCATACTCCCCCTCGCCGAAGTGGACGTAGCGGACCTGGCCCTCGGCGTCGATCAGGTACTTGGCCGGCCAGTACTGGTTGCCGTAGGCCGACCAGGTGCCGAACTCGTTGTCCTGGGCCACCGGGTAGCGGATCTCGTTCCGCTCGACCGCGTCGGCGACGTTCCCGGCGTCGCGCTCGAACGGGAACTCGGGGGTGTGAACGCCGACGATGGTGAGGCCGTCGTCGCGGTACTCCTCGTCCCACGCCTTCAGGTGGGGGAAGGTGCGGATGCAGTTGATGCAGGTGTAGGTCCAGAAGTCGATCAGAACGACCTGGCCGCGCAGCTCTTCCATCCGCAGGGCTGCCCCGTCCTCGGTGTTGAACCACGACTGGGTGCCCGTGAAGTCCGGCGCCACCCCCAGCGCTGGCAGGTCCAGGCCGCGGTCGAGCTCGCCCGCCCCCGCCTCCTCAGCCCCTCCCCCGTGCGCGCTGACAGCGGCAAGCTCCGAGGCCACCGCCTGCTCGTCCTCGATCTCGCCGGTGGGGTTGACCAGGAAGGCGGGCAGGTCGTCGGCGATCGCGGTCTGGAAGCGCGTGTCGGCATCGGTCGCGATCAGCACCGCGACGCAGATCATCAGCGCGCCCATCACGGTCTGCACCTGGCCGCGGATCGGGGAGAGCCGGTCGGAGAGCCGGCGCCCGCCCAGCAGTAGCGCGTACAGCACCAGCGACGAGCCGAGCGCATAGCTGAGCGCGACCGCGAGGCGCCCGGCGGTGAAGTCCTGCGCGGCCGAGGCCGTGATCACCCCGGCAAGGATCGGCCCCGCGCAGGGCGCGTAGACGAGGCCGAGGCTGGCGCCGACGACGAGCCCCGAGCCGAACCCCTCGCCCCGGAAGCGGGCGGGGCCGGGAGCGATGCGCGACGCGAACGCTTCGATGCGGTCGCCGATCGGCGGCACCAGCAGCGATATCCCGAACCCGGCCAGCACGACTATCGCGAGCGTCCGGGCGATGTCGTCGGGCAGGCCCAGGGCGTCGATCACGTAGACCAGCGCCACGGTCGCGAAGGTGAAGGAGAGGGCGAGACCGGTCACAACCCCCAGCGGCCGCCGCCTCCCTCCGGTCACCCCCACCGAGAGCACCGCCGGGAGGATCGGCAGCACGCAGGGCGAGAGCGCGGTCCCGGCCCCTGCGACGAGGGCGAACACCATCAGCAGCGCCACGAGGCGAGCCTCTCAGCGGGCCATAACGCAGCCCTAAACTGATCGGCGTGGCGGGACACGAGCTACCGATCTTCGAGCTGCCGCTGGTGCTGCTGCCGGGAGAGCAGGTGCCCCTGCACATCTTCGAGGAGCGCTACAAGCGCATGGTCGGGCACTCGCTGGACGAGGGCGAGCCGTTCGGGATCGTGCTGCGCGACGACGACGGCGCCCGCTCGATCGGCTGCACGGCGCGCGTCGACGACGTGCTGGAGCGCTTCGAGGACGGGCGCATGAATATCGTCGTCAGCGGCCTGGAGCCGTTCAAGGTGCTCGATCGCTTCGAAGCGCCCGAGTACCCCGCCGGCGAGGTCGAGGTGATCGCCGAGGGCGGCGAGAGGGGCGGCGACGAGGACTCGGCCGCGGCCGCCCGCGAGGCCTTCGCCGAGCTGGCCGAGCGCGCGACCGGGGAGCGCCCCGAGGAGGAGCAGCTCTCGGACGCCTCGGCATACGCGATCGCGGCCCGGATCGAGCTGCCCCCCGAGACCAAGCAGGAGCTGCTCGAGACCCGCGACGAGGACAAGCGCATGGAGCTGCTGGCGAGCGCGCTGAAGGCCGTCGAGGAGGCGCTGGAGCGCGCCGAGGCGGCCGCAGAGCACGCGCGCTCGAACGGGAAGGTGGACTTCGGGCAATAGGGCCGGCCGTGCCCGTCGGGCCGCCCCATCTGTGCGAGGATGGACCCGATGCGGAAACGGACTCTCGGGGCTTCAGGGCACCTCAGGAGGGGGGTTCTCGCGGCGACATCCGTGGCGTCGGTGCTGTCGCTGACGCTCGGGGCCGCCATGGCCCACGGCGCTGCCGGCGATCTGGACACTTCCTTCGCAGTCGGCGGCAAGCTGGTGACGAGCTTCACAGCGGGCGTCGACGGCGCCAACGACATGGCGATTCAGGCCGACGGCAAGATCGTCGTGGTCGGCTACCAGGACCTCGGCGGCGGATTCGCCGTCGCCCGCTACAACCCCGACGGCAGCCTCGACACCAACACCGACTCCACTCCGGGAACCCACTTCAGCAACGACGGCGTCGCCGCGGTCTTGACCACCTCCGACGGCGACCTCTCGGAGGCGTTCGGGGTCGCGATCCAGCCGGGCGACCAGAAGATCGTCGTCGCCGGGTCCGGCTTCAACGACGACCCCGCCGACGGGTCCGAGGACTTCGCCCTTGCGCGCTTCGAGCCCGACGGCGACCTCGACCTCCCGTTCGGGGGCGGGGACGGGACCGTGTTCACCCGGTTCATCGATACGCCGGACGATGGCAGCTTCGACATCGACCGGGCCCAGGCCGTGGCGGTTCAGGCCGACACCGACATCGTCGCCGCCGGCTACGGGGACACGTTCGGGGACGGGGTGGTGGAGGACTTCGCGGTCGCGCGATACGACTCGAACGGCGTGCTCGACAACGGCTTCGGCGGCGACGGCCGCGTGACGAGGGACCTGATCGGCACTGACAGCAGCGACTTCGGCCGCGCGCTCGCACTGTTGCCCGGCAACAAGGTCCTCGTGGTCGGCTCGGGCCAGTTGAACCTGGGCCCGGGGTTCGCCCTCGCCCAGTTTGAGTCCGACGGAGACCCCGACCTGAGCTTCGACGGCAACGGCATCCGGACCCGCAACTTCTCGGGCACCGTCGACGAGCTGCACGGCGTGGCCGTGCAGGGCGACGGCAAGATCGTCACCGGCGGCATGATCGGCGACAACTTTGCCGTGGCTCGCTGGAACGTGAACGGAAGCGACGACAACACCTTTGACGAGAACGGCTACATCCCCACGACCTTCGGAACTCCTCCACCTTCAACCAGGTCTGGAACGACATCGCGCTGCACCCTGACGGCACGATCGTCACGGCAGGTCGTCACCGACATGGGCGCCGGCGGCGACTGGGCCATCGGGCGCTTCTTCTCCAACGGCGCGGTCGACCGCCAGTTCAAGCCCTGCTCCGGCGCCAGCGCACCGACTTCGGCGACTTCGATAGCGCGGAGGGCATGGCTGTCGACAGCAGCGGCAGGATCGTGGCCGCCGGGAACGCCGGCCTGGACTTCGGCGTCGCGCGCTACGTGACCACGGGCCCTGCGGTCAACTGCGCGGAGCCGAAGAAGGGCGCCGCCAAGTGCAAGAAAAAGAAGAAGAAAAAGAAGGGCAAGAAGGGCGCCGCGGCCGCCAAGAAGAAGAAAAAGAAGAAGTGCAAGAAAAAGAAGAAGAAGAAGAAGAAGTAGCGCTTCTTCTCAGGTTGAGCACCGAGGCCTAGACGACGACCACCACGCCGCCGCGGCGGGGGTCGCCGCCGCCGCTCATCTCACCGGTGGCCGGATCGCGGGCCACCGCCTGGACGCCGCCGAAGTACAGGTTCTGGCGGCTCCAGCGGATCGACGGGGACGCCGCGCCGCTCGATCTCGGCCAGCCCCTTCTCGTCCACCCCGGGCTCGGCCTGAAGCGTCCCGGCCTCGAAGTGGATGCGTGGCGCGTGCACGGCGGCGTCGGCGTCCATGCCCTGCTCGAGCACCCGGACGGCGACCGAGAGGATCGCCGAGCGGATCCGGTTGGAGCCGGCGCTGCCGAGTCCCAGCGCCACCTCGCCGTCGCGCAGCGCCACGGTCGGGGCCATCATCGAGCTCACCCTGCGCCCGGGCGGGATGCGGTGGAAGCCGCCGGGGTTCAGGTCCTCCTCGCCCAGCATGTTGTTGACGTGGACACCGGTGCCGGGGACGACCAGCCCCGAGCCGGTGCCGTTCGAGCAGGTGACCGAGGCGCAGACGCCATCGGCATCCAGCACCGAGATATGGGTTGTGGAGCCGAGGCCGTCGCTTGGGATCTCCCGCAGCAGCCTGGCAACGAAATCGGCGTCGTGCAGGCCCTCGGCGAACTCCTGGGTGCGCAGCTCGTTGGCGGCCTCGGTCGCCCGCACCAGCTGCTCCACGTCGCTGCGAGGCCCCATCTCCTCCAGGGCTGCGAGCGCGTAGGCGATCAGGAGGCCGCCCGAGGACGGGGGCGGGTTGGTCAGCACCTCGGCCCCCCTGAAGGTGGCACGGACCGGCTCGCGCTCGATCGGCTCGTAAGCCGCCATGTCGTCGGGCCCCAGGGTGCCGCCGCGCTCGCGCACCCACTCCGTCACGGCGGTCCCGATCTCGCCGCCGTAGAACGGCTCCGCACCCTCGGCGGCGAGCCGCTCCATCGCGTCTCCCGCATCGGGGAAGCGAAAGATGTCCCCCTCGCGCAGCACCTCTCCCTCGGGCGCGTACAGGGCCGCCGCCTCCGGGGTCGAGGCCAGGATCGGGTGCAGGATCTGGTGGAAGTAGGCCTGCTCGGCCGTGATCGTGACCCCCTCGCGCGCAAGCCTCACGCCGGGCTCGATCAGCCTCGCCAGCGGCAGCGAGCCGTGGCGCGCGGACACCCGCTCCAGCCCGGCCGGGTTGCCCGGGACCCCGCAGGAGGCCGCTCCCACGTGGAAGTCCTGGATCTGGTCGCCGAAATCGACCGGAACCGCAACCAGCTCAGAATCGCGTTCGGCGCCGTCCGCCCCGCCCGCGGCGACGAAGAAGTCGGTCAGCTCGGTCGCGGGACCGTCGCTCCCGTCGGCGGTGTGAACCAACATGAAGCCGCCGGCGCCGAATCCCGTCAACGGGCTCTCGGTGATGAACGAGGTCAGCACAGCGCAGACCGCGGCATCCACGGCGTTTCCGCCCTCTCGCAGCACCTGCGCCCCGGCTTCCGCCGTGACCGGGTGGCCGGCCGCCACTACTCCCCGTGCGGCGCTCACGCGGCCAGACTAGACCTCCGTTACGACATCAGCCGGGTGCGGCCGGCCCGAAGGCCGGCCGCCCGACAGGCAGCTCGTTCGTCCCTATGTGCAGGGATCGGGAACGGCCGGCGGAACCGGTCCGCCGCTGGGCTGGAGGAAGACCGCTTCGCCCGTCTGGTCGATCGCCCCGGCGGGCGTGGGGAGGGTGTTCGTCGATCCGTCGGCGCGGCGGTACGTCAGCGTCGCCACCGTGTCGGCGCTCGCCATGGCGTCATCCATGCAGATCATGTAGGTGAACTGCCGGTTGTCCTGCAGGGCGAGGTCGGTGAACGTCTCGGGCCCAAGACCATTCGTGTCGTCGGCCGAGAAGCTCGAGCTCGCGATCGCGTTCGGGCTCTGACCCACCCGGCTGTTCGTGCCCTCCGGCGCGTAGATGACGAGATCGATGTCGGAGACCGTGTCCCAGGTGAGCGTCGCCCGCACGGCCGAGCTGGGCGGAGGCGCCGGCTTCTTCTTCTTCTTCTTCTTCTTGCACTTCTTCTTCTTGGCCGCCTCGGCGGACTTCTTCTTGCCCTTCTTGCAGCCCTTCTTGGCCGCGCTCGCCCCGTCGGCCGCCGCACCCGAACTCGGGCCGGCCGCGGGCGCCGTCGTGGTCAGCGCCACGGCGGCAACCAGCCCGAAACATGCAATCGCGCTCCATCGCTTCATGGGTCCTCTCCTCTCGCTCCCCCCTGGAGCGACCCTTGGGGCCGCTCGTTCGGTGGAGGCGAGTCTATGGCTGTTGAAGCCCGGCGGGCTAGTGGCCCGGGATGAACTCGGGCACGTCGAGCACGAAGCCGCCGCGGGTGTCTGAGGGGTGGGTCGGACGGCGGTCCTGGCCGCGGCCGCGCAGGTCGCCTCCGTAGATCTCGTCAGCGCTGGCGAGGCGGCCATCGGTCGCGGCGTTCCGGGCGCCGCGTGAGCGGCGATCGCCGTCCGAGCGCCAGTCGCCGACCGGGTCGCCGTAGTCGCGCTCGCGGCGGTCGTCGCGGTCGCGGTCGCGCGGCTCGCTGGGTCCCGAGTGGGAGTCGCGCTGGTGGCGGCGCGCGAACGGGGAGTCGAAGCGGGTCGCGATCACGGTGATCCAGACCTCCTCATGCATGTCCTCGTCGATGCTGGCGCCGAAGATGATGTTGGCGTCCGGGTGGGCGGCCTGCTGGACGATCTCCGCGGCCTCCCCCGCCTCGACGAGCGAGAGGTCGGGCCCGCCGGTGATCGAGAGCAGCAGCGAGTGCGCTCCCTCGACCGAGCTGTCCAGCAGCGGCGAGGAGACGGCCTTCTCGGCGGCCAGCATCGCGCGATGCTCGCCCACGCCCATGCCGATGCCGAGGATGGCGTCGCCGGCCTCGAGCATGGTGGTGCGGACGTCTGCGAAGTCGAGGTTGATCAGGCCGGGCAGCATGACCAGGTCCGAGATCCCCTGGACCGCCTGGCGCAGCACGTCGTCGGCGACGCGGAAGGCGTCGGTCATCGAGGTGCGGCGCTCGAGGATCTGGAGCAGGCGCTCGTTCGGGACGACGATCAGGGTGTCGACCTCGGCGCCGAGGGCGGCGATGCCCTCCTCCGCCTGAGCGGCGCGGCGCGCGCCCTCGAATGCGAACGGCTTGCTCACGGCGGCGACGGTGAGCGCGCCCACGTCGCGCGCGAGCTTGGCGACCACGGGGGCGGCACCGGTACCGGTGCCGCCGCCTGCGCCCGCTGCCAGGAAGACCATGTCCGAGCCCTTCAGAAGCTGCTTGATCTTGTCCTGCTCCTCGAAGGCGGCGCGGTAGCCGACACGGGGGTCCGAGCCCGATCCCAGACCTCTGGTGAGCTCGGAGCCGATGTGCAGGGTGATGTCCGCGTTCGAGCTCTGCAGGGATTGGAGGTCGGTGTTGATCGCGACGAACTCGACGCCCGGGAGCTGTGCCTCGACCATGCGGTTGACCGCGTTGACGCCCGCGCCGCCGACGCCGACCACGCGCAGCACGGCCTCGTGGGTGCGCGGCACGACCGCGTGGGATGCGGTGTCGGGTTCATCGCGTCCGAACGCGGGGCGGACATCCGGGCCGCTGCCTCCCATCAGGCGCTCGAGGCCCTCGTGTTCGACCTTGGCCTCCTCGACCTTGGGCTCCTCGTCCACACGCGGGGCCCGGCGGCGCTCGATTTCCTCCACGGCCGGGTCCTTGTGCGGCTCGATCATCGCCTCGCCGGTGGCGGGCTCCTCGGCGGGGGGCTCCTCGGCGGGAGGCTCCTCGGCGGGCGGCTCCTCGACGGGGGGCGGCTCCTGGACGGGTGCCTCCTCCACCAGGTCCTCGGTGCGCTCGACGGTGATCTCCTCGGCCAGAGCGACTTCGACGCCGGAGCCGGCGTCGGCCGTGGCCGTGACGGTGATCTCGTCCTCGCGCACCGACTCGTCGGTGGAGCGGAACAGGTCTGCGAGGGGGCCCTCGCGCATGCTGGCGCGCTTCTTAGCCATCGTGGGTCAGGACCTCCTTCGCCAGGGCGCGGTAGTACTTCGCAGCGCTGCCCTGCGGGTCGTACTTGAGCACAGAGCTTCCGCGAACCGGCGCTTCCGCGAACTTGATCGCCTTCTTGATCCGCGACTGGAAGACCAGGTCTCCGAAGTTCTCCTCGAGGATCTCGACGGCCTCCTTGGCGTGGACCGTGCGTGAGTCGAGCATCGTCGGCAGGATCCCCTCGATCTCGACGTCCGGGTTGAGGTTCTCGCGGATCATCTGCAGCGTGTTCTGTAGCTGCACCAGGCCGCGCATCGAGAGGTACTCGCACTGCACCGGGACGATCACCTTGTCGGCGGCGGTGAGCGCGTTGACCGTGAGCAGCCCCAGGCTGGGCGGCGTGTCGATGCAGATGAAGTCGTAGTCGCCGCGCACCTCGTCGATCGCCTTCTGCAGGGAGCGCTCGCGCCCGATCTGCGCGCTCATCGCGATCTCGGCGCCGGCGAGGTCGATCGAGGCGACGGCGACGTCGATCTCGCGCTCGACGATGACCTCACGCAGCGGAATCCGGTGCACGAGCACGTCGAACATGCTCTTCTCGACCTTGTCGGGGTCGATGCCCTGGCTCATCGTCAGGTTGCCCTGGGGGTCCATGTCAACCGCGAGCACGTCGTGGCCCGACTCCTTGAAGGCGACCGCAAGGTTGAGGGCGGTGGTCGTCTTGGCGACGCCGCCCTTCTGGTTGGCGAAGGCGATCACCTTCGCGCGGCGGTCGCCCTTCTTGGCCTTGGAATCGCCCTTCTCTTCCTTGGCGGCCTGCTCGGGCTGGGCCTCGGGGGCGTCCGGCTGTCGGGTTCCTCGAAGGGGTCGGGCCCACGGCCTCTTCCGCCCTCATGCGGGCGCTCTGGGCAACCTCGTCGGCCGCGGGGGCCGGCTTCTTCTTGCGCAGGATTCGAGCCATCTCTGCGGCTTTTTTCGCAGGGCAGGCCCGCATTCCTGCAGCGGATTGCAAGGTTTCCTTCGCCTGGTGCCGGGCATTGACAGAATCCCGCCCCGTGCCTGAGCTATTCGACAAGCGGCTGGTCTTCGTGACCGGCAAGGGAGGCGTCGGCAAGTCCACGATCTCGATCGCGCTGGGCCTGGCCGCGGCGGCCCAGGGAAAGCGCACGATCGTCTGCGAGGTGAGCTCCCAGGAGAACGCGTCGCGCCTGTTCAAGAAGGGCGAGGTCGGCTTCAACGAAGTGTCCGTCTCCGAGAACCTGTGGGCGATCTCGATCGACCCGGACGAGTCGCTGCGCGAGTACCTGCTGCTGCAGCTCAAGGTGCGCGCGATGCGGGACATGCTGGTCCGCTCCAGGCTCTTCAACTACCTCGCGGCGGCGACCCCGGGCCTGAAGGAGATGGTCACGATCGGCAAGGTCTGGGAGCTCGCCCAGCCCGACCGCAGGGTGAAGAAGGGGCGCGAGTACGACCTGGTGATCGTTGACGCACCGGCCACCGGCCACGGGATCGGCTTCCTGCAGACGCCGCGGACGTTCGCGGGCATGGCCAGGGTCGGCCCGATCCACAACCAGGCCCAGGCGCTGGACGCCTTCATCACCCGGCATGAGATGACCGGGGTGGCCATCGTCTCCCTGCCCGAGGAGATGCCCGTGAACGAGACGGCCGCGCTCGAGCGCTCGCTGACGGAGGACGTCGGCGTCGCCGTCGACCAGGTCTACATGAACGCGATGTACCCCGAGCGCTTCTCCGAGCAGGAGGCCGAGAAGCTCGCGCGGGTGCTGGAGATCACCGAGGGCCCGCCGCAGGCGGCGGTGCGCGCGGCCGTCTCCGAGCAGCGCCGGGCGCGCTCCCAGCGCGCGCAGCTTCAGCGTCTGGAGCGCAGCGTCAGCGTGCCGATCAGGACGCTGCCCTTCATCTTCAAGCCGCGGCTGGACGTGCCCGCCCTGAAGCAGCTCGCCGGGGCGCTGGCGTGAGCTGGCCCTGGCGCTGATGGCGAACGTCGCCGACATCCTCAGCGACCGCAGGGTCTGCATCTGCGCCGGCTCGGGCGGCGTCGGCAAGACCACCACCTCGGCCGCCCTCGCCGCCGGGCTGGCCTCGCGCGGCCAGAAGGTCGCGGTGCTGACGATCGACCCCGCCAAGCGCCTGGCCGACTCGCTGGGGCTGGAGGAGCTCGGCAACGAGCCGCGCCGGGTCGATCCGGCGCTGTTCGAGAGCGCCGGGATGGAGATGGAGGGCGAGCTGTGGGCGATGATGCTGGACGCGAAGGCGACCTTCGACGAGCTGGTGCGCAAGCACGCCCCCGACGAGGAGACCCGCGACCGCATCCTCCAGAACCGCATTTACCGTCAGATCTCGAACGCGCTCGCCGGCTCACAGGAGTACATGGCGATGGAGAAGCTGTTCGAGATCCACCAGGAGGGTCGCTTCGACTTCCTCGTGCTCGACACCCCTCCCTCGCGCAACGCCCTGGACTTCCTCGACGCTCCCAAGCGCCTGACCCAGTTCATCGAGGGGCGCGGGATGCAGATGTTCATGAAGCCGACCGGGTTCGCCACGAAGGTCGTGGGGCGCGGCAGCTCGATGGCCTTCGGCATGCTGAAGAGGGTTGTGGGAATCGACCTGCTCGCGGACCTGGGCGAGTTCTTCCAGGCCTTCAGCGGCATGGTGGACGGCTTCCGCGAGCGCGCCAAGCGGGTCAACGAGCTGCTCGCCGACCCCTCGACCTGCTTCATGATCGTCTGCGGGCCCCAGGGCGAGCCGATCGAGGAGGCCGTCTTCTTCCACCGCAAGCTGGTCGAAGCGAAGCTGCCGGTTGGCGGCGTGATCGTGAACAAGGTCCACTACGAGAGCGAGGCCGACCTCTCGGAGAACGGGGTCGAAGAGGAGCTGCGGGAGCTCCTGGACGCCGACCTCGCCGAGCGCGTCGCCGCCAACTTCCGCGACTACCAGGCGCTGGCCAAGCGGGATGCCGCCAATGTCAAGCACCTTGCCCGCGAGCTCGACGCCAAGCAGGTGATCCGGGTCCCCTACATGGACGAGGACGTCCACGACCTCGGCGGCCTGCTGAAGATCAACCGCTATCTGTTCGCGAGCGAACAAGAACGCCAGGAAATGGCCGCTACCGGAGCGGCATAGCCCGAGTCGGGGCTCTGAGGTCTGCCTAGTTGGGGTGCTTGCGCTCGTAGCGAAGCTCGCCGACGTCCCAGTCGGTCGCGTCCGGGACCGGGAACAGGTAGCGGACGCGGTCGGCGGCCTCTTCGTCGAGCTCGCGCTTCTCGCCGGGGTCGCGGCGAGGGCTGGCGAAGGCAGGCCAGTCGACCTCCCCGCTGCCGTCGGATGCGCTGAACCAGTCGGCCATCGGCTTCTCCCCGGAGGGGCCGGGATGATCCTTGGCGGCCATGATCTCCGGTAGTTCGACGTCAGAGAGGACGATCCTCGTCGCGTCGGACGGATCCGCTGCAGGGGGCGCCTCAGAGGCCTCTTGGGCGCTCTCAGCGGCCCTCTCAGGCGTCACCGCCCGCTCACGGGTGTCGTGGACCTCGATCTCGCCGGCGTTTCCGTCGGCGATGCTGGCGAGGTCAAGCTCAACGTCGGGCTCGGGGTCGGGCAGGCGCCACTCGGCGCTCCCCCCCATCCCGGGCTGGGCGACCTCCGCCGCTCGCAGTCCGTCGGCCAGCAGCAGCTCGTCGGCCGCCGTGCGCAGGTCGCCCTCCAGCTCGCCGGCCGCGAGGCCCTTGAGGACCCGGCGCAGCAGCTCCTCGACCTCGGCGATCACGCCCAGCGGGGAGGACCCGGCGACGGGCCGGTAACGGGCGCCGCTCATCAGCTTGCGCTCGATCGTCAGCGCCCTCTCGACCGTGATCCGCGCCTGCTCGCGCTCGTGGGGCTCGCTCGCGAGCGCCGCCACCCTGGCGCTGAGGCCGAGGTTGGCGCTGCCGCCCCCTTCGAGGAGGCCGCGCAGCGCCAGCAGGTAGTCGCTCAGGGCCTCGATCAGCGAGGGACGCTCGGCTCCGAGGTCAAAGCGGGAGATCGCCCAGGACAGCGAGGGCAGGCGGGCGCCGCGCTCGGTCAGGGTCTTGGAGAAGGCCTCGAGGTCGGCGACCTCGTGCCCGGTCAGCCTGTAGCCGCCGTGGCGGGGGCGGGCGGCGGCGGTGCCGAAGCGCTCCCAGCCACTGGCTCGCCGGGCCCAGCCGTGCTGGGCGAGGCCGACGGCCCCTGGCCGGAACAGCCGCAGCGTTCGCAGTGTGCGGCGCAGGTCGTCGGCGACCGCGGCGGCGGGCGCGAGGTTGGAGTAGTTGCAGCTGACCATCGCCAGGAAGCCGACCTTGGCGCCCTGGCGGGTCGCCTCGACCGCGTCCAGCGGCGCATCGGCGACGGTGTCGGCGCGGACGATCGTGACCCCGTCCAGCACGATTTCGTCGGCGGGCATGTGGAAGCCGATCAGGGGCACGATCACCTCGCCCACCTGGGTGCCGCTTGCGGCCGGCGAGGAGACGCTCGCGAGCACGCCGTCGATCGCGCCAGTGAGGCGGTCGCCGGCCACGTCGAACTCGCTACGGCCCTCCCAGAGGCCGATCAGGAACCCCGTCGCAGCCTCCTCGCCGGCCAGCTCGCAGACCTCCGCGAACGCCTCCAGGCGCCGCAGCTCGGCGATGTGCCGTGCGATGAACTCATCCGTGAGAGGCGAGTACTGGTACATCGGGAGCGGCCCCTCCCCAGGGGTGGGCTCGAGATCGAACGGCAGCTCCGCCCCCGACGCCAGCAGCTCCTCGAACAGGTCGGCGGCCTCCACGGCCAGCCTCCTGAGCGCGTCCTCGAGGCGCTCGCTCGTGCTCTCCAAAGTGGTCACGCAAGCCGGATTCGCCCGCGTGGGCGCGCGTCCTGCGCGTGCAGGGTGGATTGCAGCGCGGGGGCTAGACGGCGGCGGCGGTCTGCGCGGCCGCGTGCTGCTCGGGCAGCCAGCGGTTGCCGTAGGAGCGCATGTCCTCGATCAGCGGCACCAGGGCCTTGCCCTTGTCGGTGAGGGCGTATTCGACCCGCGGCGGGACCTCGGGGTAGGTGCGGCGCTCGACTATCCCCTGCTCCTCCAGCGCGCGCAGGCGCAAGGACAGGGTGCGGGGGCTGATGCCGGAGAGGGAGCGCTCGATCTCGCAGAAGCGCAGCGAGTCGTCGGCGAGGTCGCGGATGATCAGGAGGGTCCACTTGCCGGAGATGACCTCGGCCGTCCGGCAGACAGGACAACCCGTATCGAACATGAACCTGAGGATAGCGTCAAAGCTTTACAAAGTGAAGCGCTGCCGCGAGCGCGCCGGCGCTATTGCTTCGGCGGCTTCTTGGTCGTGACCAGCTCCACCCGCAGCACCTTGATCCGGTAGGTCTTGTTGTCGACCGCATAGGTGAGGTCGGCCGTCGCGCCGGGCTTCAGCGCCAGCATCTGGCAGGAGTCGGGCGAGGGGAAGCAGTCCCCGCCGCCCTCCACCGCGGTCACGTCCTCGGCGACCAGGAAGGCGGCGGCGTTGCTGCCCCCGACGGCGACGTTGCCGAGGAAGACCAGCACCGGGGCCTTCTGGCTGGGCAGGAAGGAGAAGACCTCGATCCGGTTGTGCCGTGCCAGCTGGCCGTCGGCGGCGCCCACCGCGACGTCGGTCTCGTAGAAGAAGTAGCGCGTGGAGCTGGAGGACTCGACCGAGACCCCGGTCGCCGGGCTGCCGCCGCCCCCGCTGGCGGCCGAGGCGCCGCCGCCGTCGGCGGCGTCACCGGCGGCCACCACCGGAGCGCTGAACTGCTGCTTGAAGGGGTTCTTGGAGACCGCGTCGTCCAGGCGCTCCCTGTAGTTGCGGACGCCGGGGTCGTAGGCCAGCACCGCCGCCTGGTTCTCGGGCGCCAGATCGGCGGCGGTCTTGGCCGCCAGCTCGGTCGGCGGCGGCGCGCCCTCGCCCCCGCTCGAGCGCAGGATCAGGATCGGCGCCGCGACCATGGCGACGATCAGCAGGACCGCCAGCGGCAGCAGGCCGCGGTTCCGCAGGTCATAGACGACGTCGCCGAAGAACTTCTGGATCTTCCAGGACTTCATGGCGTCGTCACCGTGCTGGCCGGTGTGGTCTGGGGCTGGCCGGGCAGCGGCGCTGCCGGCGCGCCGGGGTGGCTCCCATGGTCAGGCCCTGCTCGGAGGGGACCGTGTAGCTGGTGACCGCGAACAACGCCTCGAGCTCGGGATCCGAGCCGGGCGAGCCGCCCAGCAGCGAGAAGCCGTCCACGGTGAGCAGCCGACCGTTGACATCGACCTCGGTGCCGTCGTCGCGCGCGTGCACCAGGTCGTCGATGCCGGACATGAAGTCGGCGACGTCGAAGAAGGTGCCGTCGAAGACGTAGTTGTAGGGGAGCGTCGGCAGCCCGGCCGGCCCGACGGTGGCGCCGATCGGAAGGTTGGCCGCTGCGGACTCGGTCGCTGGCGCGGGCGCGGTGGTGGCGGTGGTCGGCGTGGAGGTCGCGTCGGTCGAGCTCTGAGCGCCCTCGGCCGGAGCACCCTCGGCGGGCGTGCCCTCGGCGGGAGCGCCCTCGGCGGGCGCCGCCGGGGCGGGGGGCGCGGCCGCTGCGGTCTGGCCGGCGGACTCGCCGCCGCCCTCGGCCAGGGCCAGGCTGCGGAACTTGACTGAGGAGCGGTCCGCGATCGAGTTGACCTGGACCAGCATCGAGGCCGAGTCGGCCTGCTCGGGCGCCGCCTTGCCCAGCACGACCATGCGGCTGTAGTACTTGGGGAACGACTTGCGGGCCTCTTCGGCGAAGGCGACGGTCTGCTCCTGCTCTGAGATCGAGGCCTCGAGCGCGGCGATATCGGTCCCGAGCTTGCTCGCCTCCTGGCGCTTGGGCGCGAGCACCAGGAAGTAGAACGCGGCCAGCAGGACGATCAGGAACAGCCCTGAGAGGACGGCTCTGTCGGTGGTCTTCACCTCAGCCTCCCGGAACCAGGTTGGTGGCCTCTTGCGCAGCCGCGGTCTGCTCGGCGGTGGTGCCGGCGGTGCCGGTGCTGGCCGGCTGGCCCGCCGGGGCGGTCCCGCCGGGAGCCGGGACGCCGGGCGAGACCGTCGCGGTCTCGGGCGTCGGCACGGCGTCGAAGGCGACGACGATCTCGAACTGGTAGATGAAGGACTCGGTGCGGCAGTCCTCGACCTTCTCGCCGGACGCCGCGCCCGCGGTGACGTCTCCCCCGCTCTCCTCCTGGTCGCTCTGCGAAGACGATGCGAGCCCGACGCGGGTGACGCCGTCGATGTCCTCGAGCGAGGCGATGAAGCCCGCGACGGCGTCCTGGTCGGGGCCGCAGCCGACGATCTCCAGAGCGGGGCCGGGGACGGTGGAGCGCGCCTGGATATCGGCACCCTCCTCGAGCTGCACGGCGGGGTTGGCGGTGCCCGTCAGCTTCAGCAGCCAGACGTTGCTTGGGATGACCAGAGCCAGCTCGTTCAGCACGCGCTCCCAGTCGAAGCGGCTCTGGGCGAGGCTCGCGAGCGTGGTCGTGCGGCTCTGCTGAACCGCCCGGAAGTCCGTGAACGCGCGCAGGCTGTCGGCCTTGACCGTCGCGGCCGCCAGCTCGCCCTGCAGGTGCGTCACCTCGGACTCGCGGTCCGAGATCTGCTTGCTGGTCAGGGCGACGGCGATGATCCCGATCAGGCCCAGCGCCAGCGCCCCCAGCAGCACATAGGAGGTGCCGCCGGTGCGCATCGGGGCGCGGTCACCGCGGCGGTCCTCGGCGGGAATCAGGTTGACTGGGCGCATGGCTCTCTCCTAGCCGTCCAGGGCGAGTCCGTAGGAGACGGTGAGCCGGGCGGCATCCTCCGCGTCGAGCTGGCCGAGGGCCGGCGGGCTGAGCTGCTCGATGCTGAGCCCGAGGCTGCCCTGAAGGCGATCCGGCAGGCCGGGGATGGTGCTGCCCGGCCCGCAGACGACGACCCGATCGATCGCCGAAGCGCCCTCCTGGGCGCCGTAGAACTCGACCGAGACGCGCAGCTCGTCGGCCAGCTTGGAGGCGCCGTCCTCGAGCGCCTCGCGGGCGGCCACGGCCTCGTCGCGGTCGGTGTCGAACAGGTCCAAGTCGTCCTCGAGGCCGACCTCGACCAGCCACTCGCGCGCCTGCTCGAGCGGCATCGAGGTCTTCTCGGCGACGCGGGCAGCGATGTTCTCGATCCCGAAGGGTGCGATGCGCGTGAACAGGCACTGCTGGCCGCGGGCCACGGCGAGGTTGGTGATGTCGCCGAAGTGGCAGTAGAGCGTCGTCGGGACGATGTCGCCCTCCTGCGGTGTCGCGGAGCCGTTGCCGAGCGCCCGGATCATTCCGAAGGCGGAGAGGTCGATCCCGAGCGGCCGCAGTCCGGCTTTGCGTAGGGCGCCGAGCAGCGAGGTGACCATGTCGCGGCGGGCGGCGACGGCGACCACGTCCATGTGCTTGTCGCCGTCGGGCCCCTGCTCCTTGGCGACGACCTGGTGGTCCAGCACCGCCTGATCGAGCGGCATCGGGATGTGCTCCTGAGCCTGGAAGCGGATAGCGGTCTCGAGCTCGTCGCCCTTCTCGATCAGGGGCAGGCGCAGCGTGCGCACCACCACCCGCTGGTTGGCGACGCCGAGGCGGACCGACTTGCCGAGCTTGTTCTTGGAGAAGAAGGAGCGCAGCGCGCTCGAAAGCGTCTCGGCGTCGGTCACCTCGCCCTCGTTGATGACGCCGGGCGGCAGCGTGGCGATCGCGGTACGCGCGATCGTGCCCCCGTTGCCCCGGCGGACCTCGGTGGCGGCGATGCTGCCGGTCTCGATCTCGAGCCCGACCGTGGTGTTTGGCTTCTTGTTGTTCGCAAACATGCGTCTAAGCCTCGGTGCGTCCTATGACTCCATCGGTATCCGCGGCCCGAGTCGCCATACCAACTTTTGTGGATTGAAATTCGGGGCTCACAGGGCGCCTCAGCGGACGAAGGAGTCGAGGTACCAGTCGAGGATCTCGTTGCCCGCCAGCAACCCCACGATCCCGCCCAGGGCGAGGAAGGGGCCGAAGGGCACGGCCGTCTTGCGGGCGGCGGAGCCGTGCCGCGCCAGCAGCGCCATGCCGACCAGGGCGCCGGCGACGAGGGCCACGAACATCGCCGGGATCACGGCCTTGCCGAGGTAGAGGCCCATCACCGCCGCGAGCTTGACGTCGCCCATTCCCATTCCGCGCGGGTAGGCGAGCGCCGCCAGCAGCAGAAAGCCCCCGGCGCCGGCGGCGGCGATCGCGCGCTCGGGCAGGCTGGAGGGATCGCTGGCGGCGACGATCACGATCGCCGCGGCGGCGGCGGCGCCCAGGATCGCGTTCGGGATCACGCGCCGGTCGAGGTCGGTGAGCGTGACCGTGACCAGCATCGTGCAGAAGATCAGCCCCAGCGCCAGCTCGGCGGGGTCGCCGGTGCCGAGCACGGCGACCGTCGCCGTGAACGAGACCGCCATCGCCAGCTCGGCCAGCGGGTAGCGGGGCGAGATGCGCTCGTCGCAGTTGCGGCAGCGCCCCCGCAGCATCAGCCAGGACAGCACCGGCACGTTGTCGTAGGCGGCGATCTGGTGCCCGCAGCCGGGGCAGCGCGAGCGCCCGGTCGCGAACGACTCGCCGCGAGGGATGCGGTGCGCGACCACGCTCGCGAAGCTTCCGAAGATCATGCCGCCGACGAAGGCGACGGGGGCCAGGGCGGTCATCGCCTATTACCTTCGGCCAGGCGCGCAGACCGCTTTAGCGCCGCACGCGTCATCAGTGCCCTAGGGGTTGTCGAGCGTCTCGCGCTGGATGTGCCAGGCGGACTCGACCGGGTCGAGGAAGTTCGGCGGCTCCTGGTAGCGGAGGCGGTCGTCGTAGTTGTAGTTCTTGAAGTACCCGGTGCCGCCGGTGGTGCCGACCGGCCCGCGGAACTTCTGCGAGATGGCGCCGTTGACCGTGAGCGTGCCGAGCGTCGGCGCCGCAGTCGTAGTGATCGACGATGAAGGAGTGCTGGATGGCGAGGATGGCGGCATCGATACGCAGGTTTGAGACCGTGCCGCTGCCGTTGCTCCCCCCGTTGCAGTTGCCGGACGCCGGTCTGGGCCGAGAAGGGGTGCTTCACCCGCACGAAGTTGTTCGCGACCAGGCCCAGCAGCCCCTGGCCCGAGCGGGTGATGTTGCCGTCGACGATGATGTCGTTCTCGGCCGCGATCGTCAGCTGGCCCGAGTAGCTGCCGCGCACGACCACGTTGCCGCACTGCGAGGAAGTCGGATATGTCGCGGTGAACGGCGAGTAGCTGGCCGAGCAGGTGTTGGCCGAGCACGCGGAGTTGCCGTTGGCGACGTAGAAGACGCCGTCGGTGGGGAACGGGAAGGTCGAGGGGGTGCCGGTGCCGACTTGCACCGTCATGTTGGTGCCGCTCAGGGTGATGTTGGTGAGGCAGTTCCGGGTGTAGGTCGGGCCGGCGATCGTCTTCAGCTTGCCGTTGGTCGCCGGCGGGGTCAGCACCGGCGCAGTGGTCACGAAGGGGCCGACGAAGTTGGGCTGGTTGGTGCCCCCGCACTCGCCGGTCCAGCCGACCGGCGGCGAGCTGACCTCGATCACGTCGGCGGCCGTGCGCCCGAAGGTCGGAGTGCCGCAGATCATCAGCGCGTCGTTCGTGTGCAGGGGACCGTTGATGTTGTCGTCGCTGACGAACACGATCTTGTTGCAGAACTGGCCGCTGGTGCCGGGGATCGACTGGCTGTAGCGGCCCTCGCGGATGAACTTGCTGCACTGCGAGTAGGCGCCGGTGAGCGCCGCCGAGGGGTTTGCGAACCCGTAGGTGACCGGGTCGGAGGTCTCGAGCTGCGTGAAGTAGATGTAGTCGAGCAGGCTGGCGCGCTTGAACGTGGCGACGATCGAGCGGTCGACCCCCGGGCGCGAACCCGGTCGAGCGGATCCGGAAGGAGCCCGTGTTCGGCCCGGCTCGCCTCGAGCATCGTCAGCACCGGGTTGCCGGTGCTGCACGAGGACTGCCCGGTCGCCGGAAGCAGCTCGATCGCGTAGCTCGTGTCGGTCGAGCCCGGCACCAGCCGCTTCTGGCTGGTGCTGCCGACCTGGTTGACGGCGTGCGGCGCCGGCACCGAGGTGCAGCGGGCCCAATAGCCGTTGTCGTTGTTGAGGTGGAAGGAGTAGTCGGCGATGCCCGCCTGGGCGGCCGCGTAGGCCCGCTTCGTGTCGAGGTCGCGCCGGGTCAGGCTGAGGTCGCCGTTGGTGGCCGCCAGGGCCGCGCCCACCAGCGTGGTGACCAGGGCGATGGCGCCGACGACGGCGATCATCGTGTAGCCGCTCTCCTCGGCGCCGAGCCTGCCCAGCAGGCCTTGATCAGACGCATGGCAGGTTCACCTCCGCGCTGTCCTCGCTGGCCGGCTCCAGCCGCAGCGTCGCGGAGTCGGTCAGCGTGATCGGCGTGTTGGCGTCGGCCACGGGGCCGCCGCCCGGCGAGACCGCCATCGCGATGTCCACCTGCACGGCGAGCGCGGCGTCGCCGGCGCTGAGCGGCGTCGGCAGCGGCGTCGTCGAGACCTGGCCGCCGTTGTAGGCGTAGTAGCGGAACAGCGGCACGGTGGTGCCGCCCACCTTGGCCGGGCCCGACCCCGGTCAGCAGCTGGCGGGTGGAGCTGGGGACGGCCGGAGAAGGTCCAGGTCGGCGGCGCGCCGCCGGTGGCTGCGAAGCGCTGCTCGGTCAGCTGCGGTGCCCGAAAGCGTGACCACGTACTTGCTCGGCGTCGGGCTGACCGCGGAGCCCGGCTGAGAGAGGAACTGGATCGAGCTGCTTGCTGCTGCCCGCCTTGATCGGGGCGATCCCCGGTGCGACGCAGGCGGAGTGGAGGCGGTCGAGCATGTTCGTCAGCGCGGGACGGGCACGCTGGTTGGCTGCAACGCGGCTCGCGATCCGGTCCTGGTTGTGAGTTGCGACCGAGGTCATGGCCAGGATCGCGGTCAGAATCACCAGCGACACCGCCATCGACATCAGCAGCTCGGCCATGGTGAATCCGCTCTGGTCGCGCAGGCCGCTCATGGGCAGGTCCCGGACTGCGAGGTGCCGCCGGTGAGGAAGACGTTCACCGTCTGGCCTCCGGTGACGTCGGGCGGGTCGTTCATCGAGACGTTCTGGGTACGGCGGCGGTTGACGCCGCCGACCAGGCCGTCGAGCGCAGACCGAGTAGTCGCTGTAGGGCAGGCCCGGGTCGTTCAGCTGGGCCTGCGTGTTGGCCGTGAAGGTGCGCAGGAAGTTCGAGCAGAGGGTGTCGCGGACCTTGATCGTCGCCCCCGGACGCCCTGGCGCTGGACGGTGGTCGAGCCCTGGTAGACGGTGATGTGCAGCGCCGGCAGCTGCACGGTCGCCACCTCGCTTCCGCCGGGCGGCAGCAGCACGCTGGCGATCGCCAGCGGCGCCGGCGGCGGGTCGAGGTCGAGCGGATTCGGATTGTCGCCGCCGCAGGTGCCGGCGTAGAGCGCGTAGTCGGAGCTGAAGGGGAACATCGAGCTAGCCGTGATCGATGCGACCCTGGCCCCGGGCGTCGGCGGGAACACCCGCGAGGACGTCATCCCGGTGTTGAAGGTGATCAGCGAGTCGGCGGTGGAGGGGACGACGGTGCCGCTCGTATGCGGGCGTGGTGAAGCTGGCCTCGATCTCGCCTGGGTTGTCGTACTGGAGCACGACCGTGTTCGTGCTCTCGCCGACGACGCTGGTCGTGATCGATCCTGGCGGGTTGCCGTCCTTGTCGACCAGGCCCGACGCGAACCCCGACAGCGTCAGCGTGTAGTCGCCCTCGGCCAGGTTTCCGAAGATCGCGCAACCGTTGGCGCCGGTGCTGCCGCTGAAGCTGCCGGCGCCGCTGCCGGCGAGCCCGATGCCCGCCACGCCGATGTCCTGTGAGTCGACCACCTGGATCGCCAGCGAGCCGCTGTCGGCCGAGATCGATCCGTTCGGCGGCGCCACCAGGGTCGCCGCGAGACCGGCGGCCGGGTGCCGATGCTGGACCAGGTGACCGTCGAGCTGATCCTGATGTAGTCGGCCGCAGCGGTGCCCGTCTCGCACGACTGGGTCCCGGTCGCGTCCGTCTGGTACTGCGGCGAGGGAGTGGATTGTGTAGGTCTGGCCGTCCTGGCTCGACGTTCCGCGTCTGGTTCAGGTTCGAGAGGTCGGAGATGCGCATCGTCCGCATCCGCGACAGGTCCTGCCTGGGCCAGGGCGTGGGCGCGGGCGCGGTGGCGCTCCTCGGCCGTCGAGCGTGTCGCCGCGTCGAAGGCGCCGAAGACGCCGACGGCAACGATCACCAGCAGGATCGCCGCGACCAGGGTCTCGACCAGGGCGATGCCCGACTGATCGCGCGGATCGAGCCGGTTGCGTGCGCTCTCCCCCTCACGGGGCACGGGTCCGCTCACGGGGTTAGCTATCGGCGCGCCAGGCACAATCCTGAGCCTGGCCAGGCGTTGGCGAGGGCGGCACTGGCCGTACGTATGACTTTTCCGCGCAAGGGGGTCAGACGGCTGCTGGTCCCCGCGGGCATTAGTGCCAGGTTCCGTCGGGGGGGCAGCCCGCGTCGCCCGGGACGGCGCAGGTCATGTCGATGGTGCCGTCGACGTTGCGGGTGATGTCGAAGGTGTTGCCGGTGTCGGATTGGACGCGGACCGTGTATCCGCCGGAGGCGACAGCCGGCACGGACAGGTTGCTGTCGCTGAGGGTCTCCTCTGCGGCGACCAGGTTGGCGACGTTGACCCCGCCCGGGCCGTCGTAGGCCCCGCCGTTGTCGACGAAGATCGTCTCGGCGGCGGTCTGTGCGGTCCGCACGGCCACCTTCGCGTCCGCGTCGCTGGCCTTGTTGCGCTGCCCATAGAAGGCCGGAACCGCGATCGCCGCGAGCAGGCCGATGATCAGCATCACGACCAGCAGCTCGACCAGGGTGAAGCCGTCGGAGCGCCGGACGGACATCAGTCCCACGTCCCGTCGGCCGGGCAGCCGGCGTCGTCCGCGCTGGCGCAGGTGAGATCGACGTTGCCGTCCCCGTCCTGGCTGACGTCGAAAGTGTTGCCGGTGTCGGATTGGACGCGCACCGTCACCGTCTCGGGCAGGACCAGCGGCACGGTCAGATCGACCTTGTCGAGCGCCGGCTCCATCGCGACGATCCGGGCCACGGTGACCCCGTGGGGGCCGTTGTAGCGGCCGCCGTTGTCGCGGCCGATCTCGAGCGCCGCGCCCTGTGCGGCCCGGGCGTCCGCGGTCGCCTGGGCGTCGCGGGCGCGGTCGCGGTAGTGGAAGTAGGCCGGGACCGCGATCGCGGACATCAGGCCGATGATCGAGATCACCACGACCAGCTCCACCATGGTGAAGCCCCGTTCGTCCCCTCGGATGCGTCGCGTCCTGGCTCGCATGATCGTCCTATCGGCTCCACCGGCCCGCCAAATGCACTGGCCGCCGCCGTCTCGACAGAAGAACGGAGGGCGGGCCTCAGGCCCGCCCTCCGCAACTGCGTCCTGACGTACGTCAGACGAGAGATGGGCTAGTCGCCCCAGGTCCCGTCCGTCGGACAACCGGCGTTGCCTGTGGTCGTACAGGTCAGGCTGGTGGTACCTGGAGCGTTACGGGTGATGTTGAACACATTGCCCGTATCCGAGGTAACGCTGACCGTGTAGGAATCCGCAGCAACGACGGGCGCCGGCGCCAGGTTGGCGTTATTCAGCGTCCCCTCGATGTTGCGCAGGTCGGCGGCGTTAGCACCAGTGTAAAAGCCGCCGTTGTCGGTTGCATACGTCTCCATCGCCGTCTGAGCGGTACGCACCGCCGACTTCGAGTCGGCGTCACGTGCCTTGTCCCTCTGGTTGAAGAAGGACGGGATGGCGATAGCGGCCAGGATGCCCAGAATGAGCATCACGACCAGAAGCTCGACGAGGGTGAAACCCTCCTCGCGCCCAATTCGCTCACGGAGCTTCTGCAGCATTTGGATCTCCTTTGATTTCCATTGCCGCTGCCATCGCCCCGTCGCTCCCCTCGGTGTCGTTTGACCCCGGTGGCAGCCCGGCCGACTCTCGCTTTCGAAAGAGCCCCGCTGGCTTTGCGTCCCCGCCTCACGACGGGTTTGCCTTTGCACCGTGGCGCTGGCAGTTCTGTTTACGACCGCTCCATCGGACCACCGTCTGAGCGCCTTTAGCAAGAACCCTAAAAACGCCTAGGCTCCCGCAATCCAACGTTCGTCTACCTCGCGCGGGCGCCTCCTGATCGCAGGGGTCCTGGCGGCCGTCCTGGCGCTGGTCGTCGTGTTGGTGATCGTGCTGCGCGGCTCCGGTGAGCCGCGCGAGTTCGAGCCCGCGCCGGCCGCCTGCATCGAGAGCTGGAACGCCGACCAGACCGCGCTCGCGTTCGGCCAGCACCAGTCCGGCTCACACGGCTACTACGAGGTCCAGGTGCTGACCCTGAGCAACGACGGCGCCGAACTCGCCGACCCGGGCACAGAGGGCGCCAGCTGCGCCGTCGTCTTCGCCGCCAGCGCGCTGGACGCGGAGCCGATCTCGGCCGCCCAGATCGAAAAGCGCGGCGCCTGGGTCCCGCTCAGCCAGCTGACCGACTTCAACCGGCTCGCCACCCTCCAGAGCGACGCCCAGACCGCCTACAACGCCCAGATCGGGCCCGACGGGTCGATCACGGCCCTGTGACCGACTTCGCCATGAGTCGGGGCCACTGGCGGCCGCCAGCGCAAATCGCAGCCGCAAGCGGCTGCGATGAGGAGCGCGGCCTGGTGGCGCCTCAGCGGATCTTGTCGTACAGCGAGAAGATCGGCAGGTACATCGAGATCACGATGAAGCCGACGATGCCGCCGACGAAGCAGATCATCACCGGCTCCAGCAGCGAGGTCAGGGCCTTCACCTTGGCGTCGACCTCGGCCTCGTAGAAGTCGGCGACCTTGCTCAGCATGTGCTCGAGCTGGCCGGTTTCCTCGCCGACGGCGACCATGTGGGCGACCATCGCCGGGAAGACCGGGTTCTGCTCGATCGGATGGGCGATCGTGCCGCCGCTCTTGACCGACGCATAGACGTCGTCCATGGCCTCCTCGACAAGCGCGTTACCCGACGTCTGGCCGGTGATCTTGACCGACTGCAGGATCGGCACGCCCGAGGAGACGGTGCCCGAGAAGGTGCGCGACCAGCGCGCCAGCGCCACCTTCTGCACGATGTCGCCGATGTGGGCCGGGATCTTGAGCTTGATCTTGTCCCACCTGTAGCGACCGCGCTCGGTCTTCTTCCAGCGCGAGAAGGCGAAACCGCCACCGATCAGGCCCGGCAGCCAGATGAACCAGTAGCCCTTGATGAAGTCCGAGATTCCGACGGTGATCTGGGTCATGAACGGCAGCTCGGAGCTCTCCCCCGGGCTCTCCGAGGCGATGTCCTCGAAGACGCCGACGAAGATCGGCACGATGAAGGAGACGATCACGAGCAGGATCACGACCGCCAGCCCGAACACGAAGGCTGGGTACATCATCGCCGAGCGGATCTGGCGCTTCAGCGCGTCCAGCTTCTCGAGATGGAAGGCGACGCGCTCGAGCGCCTCGTCGAGGCGGCCCGAGCCCTCGCCCGAGCGCACCATCGACCGGAAAAGCTGGTCGAAGACCTCGGGCTGGCGCTCCATCGCGTCTGCCAGGCCGCTGCCGGCCTCGACGTCCTTGCGCAGGCTGCCGATCGCTGCCGCGAGGCGCTCGTCCTCGGTCTGGTCCTCGAGCGTGTAGAGCGAGCGCAGCATCGGCATGCCCGAGGCGACGAGCGTCGCGAACTGGCGCGAGAAGATCGCCATCTCGCGCATGCCGATCCCCTTGAAGCGGTCGAAGACCCCCTCGAGCTTCATCGCCTCGTTCTGCTCCTCGACGTCGAGGACGATCAGGCCGCGGTCGCGCAGCTGCTCGGTGACCTGAGCCTTGGTGTCGGCCTCGACCTCGCCTCGCGAGGGAATCCCGGCGACGTCGATGGCCCGGAAGGCGAAGGTGCTCACGGCTCAGCCCCCGTTCTGTCCGACGGGGACGGGCCGCGGCTGGGCTTCGGGCTGGCCCTGGACCTGAGCCTGCGCGGGCCCCAGCAGGCGCTTCAGCTCCTCGGGCACCGAGGCGCGCTGCTCGGCGAGCTTCCGCGTGATCCTGCCCATGCGAACCAGCTGGGCGAGGTGGGCGTCCATCGTCTGCATCCCCAGCGCGCCCGAGGTCTGGATCGTCGAGTAGATCTGGTGGGTCTTGCCCTCGCGGATCAGGTTCCTCACCGCCGGCGTCGGCATCAGGATCTCGCAGCCGACGACGCGCCCGGAGCCGTCGGCGGTCGGCAGCAGCTGCTGGGTGACGATCCCCTGCAGCGCGATCGAGAGCTGCATGCGGACCTGCTTCTGCTGCTCGGCGGGGAAGACGTCGATGATGCGGTCCACCGTCTGGGCGGTGGACTGGGTGTGCAGGGTGGCGAACACCAGGTGCCCGGTCTCAGCGGCCGTCAGCGCCGTGGACATCGTCTCCAGGTCGCGCATCTCGCCGACGAGGATCACGTCGGGGTCCTCGCGCAGCGCCGACTTCAGCGCCAGCGAGAAGTCGTCGGCGTCGGCGCCGATCTCGCGCTGGTTGACGATGCACTTCTTGTGCGAGTGCAGGAACTCGATCGGGTCCTCGATCGTGAGGATGTGCTCCTCGCGCTCGGCGTTGATGATGTCCATCATCGCCGCGAGGGACGTGGACTTGCCCGAGCCGGTCGGGCCCGTGACCAGCACGAAACCGCGGGGCTTGCGGGTGAACTCCTCGATCACGGGCGGCAGCCCGAGCGCGCTCAGGTTCGGGATCTCATGCGGGATGCGCCGGAAGGCGGCGCTGATCGCCCCGCGCTGGAAGAAGCAGTTGACCCTGAAACGGGCGACGCCGGGGACCGCGTAGGCGAGGTCGAGCTGCTTGTTGGACTCGAAGCGCTTGCGCTGGTCGTCGTTGAGCAGCCCGTAGACGGTGTCGCGCGTCTGCTGGGGAAGGAGCGGGCCGTACTCCTCCAGCGGCACGATCCGCCCTCGCACGCGGATCGCCGGCGGAAAGCCGGGGCTGAGGTGGACGTCGGAGGCCCGCTCGCTGGCCATCCTGGTCAGCACGTCCGCGAAGTCGAAGTTCTTGCTCGCTTCCATGGCTCTCCTCTAGATCGTCCGCCCAGGCACAAGACTTGAGCCGCTCCCTGCCATGAGGCCGCCCCCGGACGCCTGAGCGGACCAAAGGTGCGCGAAGCACGAGGCACGCCGGAGGGGGCGGCCTTGTGCGTTAACTCGCAACACGGGCGATCTCCTCGATGCTGGTGACGCCCGCGCGCACCTTGGCCAGGCCCGACTCGCGCAGGGTCAACATCCCCTCCTCGCGCGCGGCCTTGCCGATCTCGGCCTCGGGCGCGACGCCGACGACCATCTCCTTGATCCGCTCGCTCAGCACCATCACCGAGTAGACGCCGATGCGCCCGCGGTAGCCGATCCGGTGGCAGCGGGCGCAGCCGACGGGCTCGAAGGCTTCGACGTCGGCCGCGGCCCGGAAGCCCGCCTCCTCCAGCGCCGCCTGCGGGATCACGGTCCGCTGCTTGCACTGCGGGCAGAGCACCCGCGCCAGGCGCTGGGCGACGACGCAGTCGACGGCCGAGGAGGTGAGGAAGGACTCGATCCCCATCTCGGTCAGGCGGGTGATCGCTCCCGGGGCGTCGTTGGTGTGAAGCGTGCTCAGCACCATGTGGCCGGTCAGCGCGGCCTCGATCGCGATTCGGGCCGTCTCGGCGTCGCGGATCTCGCCGACCATGATCACGTCGGGGTCCGCGCGCAGCACCGAGCGCAGCCCGTTGGCGAAGGTCAGCCCCGCCTTGCGGTGGACGCCGATCTGGTTGACGCCGTTGAGCCGGTACTCGACCGGGTCCTCGATCGTGATGATGTTCTTGTCGACGTCGTTGATTTCCTGCAGCGCCGCGTAGAGGGTGGTCGACTTGCCGGCGCCCGTAGGGCCGGTGACGAGCACGGCGCCGTAGGGCTGGCGTACGGAGTTCTCGAAGCGCTCACGCTCCTCCCCGGCCATGCCGAGGTCGTCGAGCGAGCGCAGCGCGGCTGACTCGTCGAGGATGCGGATCGTCGCGCCCTCGCCGCGCTGGGTCGGCAGCGTGGTCACGCGCAGGTCGACGCGGTGGTCCTCGATCGTGACCCCGACGCGCCCGTCCTGGGGAACGCGCTTCTCGGCGATGTCGAGCTCGCTCATGATCTTGATGCGTGAGACGACCCCGTTGACCATGCGCTTCGGCACGCGAGCCGCCTCCTGCAACACGCCGTCGATGCGGAAGCGAATCCGCATCTCGCCTTCCTCGCGCTCGAAGTGGATGTCCGAGGCGCCCTCTGAGACGGCCTGCCCGAGGATGCTGTTGACGAGCTTGATCACCGGCGCGTCCTCGGCGGTCGCCCGGATGTCGGTGATCTCGGCCGGCTCGCCGGACTCCTCCTCCTCGTCCTCGGCGATCGCCTCGGCGACGGTGCTCTGCAGCGTGCTCAGCTTGCCGATCAGCGCCTCGATGTCCTCACCCGGGGCGACCGCGACCCGGCAGTTGAGCCCAGTCGCCATCTGCACGTCGTCCAGCGCGAGCACGTTGGCTGGGTCGGCCATCGCCAGCAGCAGGGTCTCCTGGTCGATGAAGCCGATCGGAACGGCCTCGTGGCGCCGCGCGGACTTGACCGAGATCATGTTCGCCGCGGCCATATCGATCTGGTAGAGGGCGAGGTCGACGTAGTCGAGCCCGTAGCGCTCGGCCGTGGCCTGGGCCAGGCGCTCGGAGTCGATCACGCCCTGGCCCAGCAGCACCTGCTCGGGGGTCTGGCCGGCCGTGCGCGACTGCTCGACCGCGGCCTCCACCTGCTCGACCGTGGCGAAGCCGAGATCGACGATCACGTCGGTGATGAAGCCGCTCGAGTGTCCGCGGCGCTGGGGCGCGACCACGCCCAGGGGTCCCTGCTCGGCTGCGGGGGCGTCGCCGGCGGGCGCGCGTGCGGTCGCTGCCCCGGTGGACCCCGCGGGCCCGGCGTCGCCCCCGGGGGTGCCGCCGGATGGCGGCGTGCCGCCGGAGGGCGGCTGGGACGCCGGGGGCGGTTCGGGCGCCGGCGGTTCGGGCGCCGGAGGCGGTTCGGGCGCCGGAGGCGGTTCGGGCGCAGGGGGCGGTTCGGGCGCGGGGGCCGGTTCGGGCTCGGGCGGGGGGGCGCCAGTCTCAGCCGGAGTCTCCGGTCCCGGGACGGGTCGCAGGTAGTCGGGAAGTTCCCGCGGGGTCATTGCCGCGCGCCTCAGCCGGGGTGGTAGGGCACGTCGTCCCGGCCGTCGTAGAGCGCGTCGTTTACTGCCTGGACGACGCTCTGCGAGTTGCGGAAGCCGTAGCTCACGACGGCCTGCGGGGTCGGTCCGCTGACGCTTCGCGGCCTGACCACCACCAGTGCCGGGACGCGGTTGACGCCCACCCCCTGGGTAATGCGCGAGTAGCGCGCGACCTTGCCGGCCGGCGCGACGAAGACCGATACCCCCGGCTTGGAGAGGGATTTGACCGACGCCTGCACGAGCTCGTCGTCCCTCGCCCCTTGCTTGACGATCAGCAGCACGATCGCGTTGCCGCGTGCCCATGCCTGGGCGACCTCGCGCGGCAGCCCCGGGCCAGGAATCAGCGCCTCGGGCGAGACCGTTCCCGCCGTGCCGGTCGTCGGCGCGGTGGTGGCGGGGGCGGCCGGCGCCGCGGTGGCCGGGGCCGCGGTCCCAGCCGCGGGGGCGCCCGGGACGACGTCGCTCGCCGTCGAGCCGACGGCCGGGGCGGCGCCTGCGGCTGCGGTCGCGGGCTCGTCCTTCTTCTTCATCGGCCCCATCAGGAACATCAGCGCGGCGGCCAGCAGCAGGCCGGCCACGAGGGCGATCTGGACGGTGGGGTTTTCGTTGATTGCCTTGCGCATCGCTGAAGCCCTTGACGCGTGCTCAAGAACTGAGTCGGCAGGCGTGGCCCGAAGCTTGAGCGGTGCGGGCGCTCAGGCAGCGGGCGTGGACACGTCGGCGCCCTTGTCGGCGCCATCGCCGTTGCCGCTGGCGACCTGCTCGATGCCGCTCGCGCGCTCGCCCTTGGCCGCGAGCATGAGCTTGAAGTCGTGCGGGCTCGAGGCGGTCTCCATCGCGACCTCCTCAGTGACGACGCCGTCCATGACGAAGCCCAGCAGCGCCTGGTCGAAGGTCTGCATCCCGTAGAACTCGCCCTCCCCGATCACCTCGGTGATCTTGCCCGTCTCCTCGGGGTTCAGGATCAGGTCCTGGATACGCCCGGTGACCACCATCACCTCGGAGACCGCGACCCGCCCCCCGCTGTCGGCCCGCGGGACCAGCCGCTGAGAGATCGCTCCCCGCATCGTCGAGGCGAGCATCACCCGCGCCTGCTGCTGCAGGTGGGGCGGGAAGAAGTCGATGATGCGGTTGATCGTCTCGGTCGCGTCCAGGGTGTGGACGGTGGACATCACGAGGTGCCCGGTCTCGGCGGCAGAGAGCGCGGTGCGGACCGTCTCCTCGTCGCGCATCTCGCCGATCAGGATCACGTCGGGGTCCTGGCGCAGCACCCTGCGCATCGCCCGGGCGAAGCTCTTGGTGTCGGCGCCTACCTCGCGCTGGTTGATGATCGAGAGCTTGTCGCGATGCAGGTACTCGACGGGGTCCTCGAGCGTGACGATGTGGCGCGCCCGCGTCGAGTTGATGTGGTCGATCATCGCCGCCAGCGTCGTCGACTTGCCCGAGCCGGTGGTGCCGGTCAGCAGGATGATCCCGCGTGGCTCGTCGGCGAGCTTGCGGACCACGTCGGGCAGCCCCAGTTCGTCGATCGTGCGCACGTTGTAGGGGATCGCCCGCAGCGCGATCGAGGTCGTGCCGCGCTGCCGGAAGGCGTTGACGCGGAACCGCGAGACGCCCTCGAGCTGGTAGGCGAAGTCGGCCTCGCCGTCCTCGGCGAACTCCTTCATCACCTCGGGCCGGTGCTTGGAGATGTGCTCCAGCACCCCGTCGGTGTCCTCCGCTTGCAGCGGCTCGGCGTCCTTCAGGGCCCAGAGGTCCCCGTGGACGCGGGCGACCGGGGGCGAGCCCACCTTCAGGTGCAGGTCCGAGCCCTCCCGCTCGACCAGATAAGTCAGCGCAGCGTCGATGTCGATAGCCATCACCCTGCCTATCGGCCCCGCCGCGACGACCTTTAGGGATCGCCGTGCCGCTGCGACGCTGACGCCGGCCCTAGGGCTTGATCTCCTCCACCACCTCGTAGACGCCCTCCAGCGGCACGTCGTGCACGTGCTCGTCCATCGCCAGCTCCCGCTTGCGCGCGTCCTCCTCGTCGCCGCGAACCTCTGAGATCGAGTCCCTGTCGATCGGGAAGATCCCGAACGAGATCACCTCGTTCTCGTCCTTGACGTTCCGCGCGTGGTAGATCACCGCCCCCTCCGGCAGCTCCGCATCCCCCGGATCCCAGGCCTTCCTGAAATCGTCCCAATGCCCAGGCTTCAGCCGGCGTCCACTGAAGAAAACAAGCATCGTGCTCCTCCTCGGTCGGGAGGGGCAGACAATATGCCGCTGAGGCCGGTGGCCGCTAGGCGACTTCGCGCAGCTTCTGGGCCTCAGCCAGTGACTGAAGCTTCTTCAGCGACTGGTTCTCGATCTGGCGGATCCGCTCGCGGGTGACGTTGAAGGTGCGGCCGACCTCGTCCAGGGTGCGGGGGTGCTCGCCGCCGAGCCCGTAGCGGAGCTCGAGCACGCGGCGCTCGCGGTAGGAGAGGTTCTCGAGGGCCTCCTTCAGCGCCTCCTTGGTGAGCAGCTCGGCGGCGCGCTCGAAGGGGGACTCGGCGCGCTCGTCGGCGATGAACTGGCCGAACTCCGACTCCTCCTCGTCGCCGACCGGCTTCTCCAGGCTGACCGGGGCCTGCGCGGAGCGCTTGATCGAGTCGACCTCCTCGGGCTCGATGCCGGTGACCTCGGCGATCTCCTCCGGGGTCGGCTCGCGGCCCAGCTCGGTGACCAGCTTGCGCTCGGCGCGGCCGATCTTGTTCAGCTTCTCGACCACGTGCACCGGGATGCGGATCGTGCGCGCCTTGTCGGCGAGCGCGCGGGCGATCGCCTGGCGGATCCACCAGGTGGCGTAGGTGGAGAACTTGAAGCCCTTGCGGTAGTCGAACTTCTCGGCCGCGCGGACCAGGCCGAGGGTGCCCTCCTGGATCAGGTCGAGGAAGGGCAGGCCCTGGTTGCGGTAGTTCTTGGCGATCGAGACGACCAGGCGCAGGTTGGACTCGACCATCTTCTGCTTCGCGTCCAGGTCGCCGCGCTCGATCCGCTTCGCGAGCTCGACCTCCTCGGCGGCGGTGAGCAGGCGGACCTTGCCGATGTCCTTCAGGAACAGCTGCAGCGAATCCGTGGTCATGTCGGGCTTCAGGTCGAGCGCGGCCTTCTTGCGCCCGCCGCGCTTGCCCTTGGCGCCCTCGGACGCGACTTCCTCGGCGCGCTTCTGCGCCGGGTCGACGTCCTCGACCAGCTCGATCCCCGACTTCTCGAGGTGCCCGTAGAGGTCCTCGACGTCGGACTCGTCCAGCTCGACCTCGGACACGGCGGCAGAGACGTCGCCGTAGGTGAGCACGCCCAGCTGCTGACCCTTGGTGATCAGCGTCTTTACTTCCTCAAGCTCCTGAAGATCCGCGACTAGCATCTGCCTAAGACTTCCTTCCTTGCTCTCTACTCGTTTCCTGGCCTATCGATTCCTCTTACCCATTTCTGGGCCATCTCTTTCGGTGTCGGTCGGCGCCGTGAAACCTTTACCGTGGACTTCGAAAGGCGACAGAAACGCGGATCGGACGGGATCCGATTGCGTCCTCGTCCGAGATGAAGAGGGACCCTTGCCCCGCGTACATCGTCAAACGTCTGTTCGCATCCTAGCCACTACATTTTTTGAAGTCAACGCTCGCGGGACCCCCGCTGGCCCCCATTCCAAAGCGGAAACAGCCAACTTGGGCAAAAGTTCCGCAAGCCCCCCTGTCTACACCGTCCTGGACGTTCGTTACGCAGTGCTCGGATGAACTCGCTGCAACGACTCTTGCCCTCCTCCGACAAGCGCAAACGCCGGGTCCCCTGGCGTTCGCCCTGGGCGATCGCGTTCTGGAACCGGGCCTACAAGGAGAACATCACCGGCCTCGCCGGGATGGTCGCCTTCAACCTGATGCTCGCGATCTTCCCTTTCGCGCTGCTGGTGCTGTTCGTGTTCGGACAGATCGTGGACAGCCCCGAGATCGAGGAGAGCGTGATCGTCGACATCCAGCGCCTCTTCCCCAACATCGAGCAGGCGGGCTTGGAGAACGCGATCGACCGGGTGCGCGACAGCTCGACCACGATCGGCGTCGCGGCCGCGGTCGGTGGCATCTGGATCGGAGCCAGCTTCTGGGGCGCGATGGACACCGCCTTCTGTCGCATCTACCACGTCGAGTGCCGGAGCTGGGTCGCCCAGAAGCGTTTCGCCCTGGTGATGCTGGCGGCGCTGACCCTGCTGCTGGCGGCCAGCGTCGCCGTCCCCATCATCGAGAGCGCCGCTCTCGCCGGCACCGACGACCTGCCGTGGGGGCTTGACGAGTTCGGGCCGATCCGCACCGCGGTCGTCGTGGTCGGCGGCTTCGTGGTCACCTTCCTCATCGTCAGCGCCATCTATTGGGCGGTGCCGAAGGGCCACATGCCCTGGCGCTCGGTCTGGCCCGGCGCGCTGTTCTTCTCCACCGCGCTCTCGATCGCCAACTACGTCTTCCCCTTCTACCTGACCACTGTCTCCGACCTGAACCGGGTCGGCGGCGCGATCGGCTTCGTCCTCGTCGCGCTGCTGTGGTTCTACGCGATCAGCCTCGGGATGCTCGCCGGAGCCGTGATCAACTCGCTGCGCCACGAGCGCGACGACACGGGCTCCCTCCCCACCGACGGCTGATGACCCCGCCCTCGTCGTCCAACGCGGGGCCGATCAAGGTGCGGATACTGCCCGACCCCGAGCGAGGGCCGGTGACCGCGAACGGGCCGCTGCGCTCGGTGCAGGAGGCCGAGCTGGCGATGACCGCGGAGCGGCTTGACGAGCTCTGGACCCCGGCGAACCTGGAGCGCTTCGCCCGCGGGTACTGGCGCTACCTGAACAGGATCTCGCTGGGGCTGCTGCGGATCGCGTACTCCGGCGCCTCGCGCTCGGTTGTGCTGGTCTGGCGCCGGTTCGACCTTCTGCGCTTCCGCGAGCCGCAGTACGACACGGGCCCCGAGTTCGGCCGGGTCACCTGGCCGATCGAGCGCGGCGTCCTGGTTTCCCCCAGTGGCCGGGGCCGCGGATACCTGCGCTTCGACGTGCGACGCCTGGAGCCGGGCCCCGATGGCGAGGGGCGGATCCGCGTACGCGCGGTCGTCGCCAACTTCTATCCCTTCCTGCGCGGATCGGGACGCGTCGCGCGCCTCGGCTCCTTCGTCTACTCGCAGACCCAGCTGCGGATCCACGTGCTGGTCACGCGCGGCTACCTGCGCTCGCTCGAGCGAGGCGAGCTGCCACCGTTGCGGCCCGAGCGCGCGGCCGTCTACCGCGAGACCGCCCCCTAGACGCCCTGGCCCTCGCCCTCGGCGAGCGCCGCCCTGATCGCCTCGTCGATCGGCGTCGGGCTGACCTCGAACAACTCCATGCCGGAGCTGTCCTTGACCACCGTCTCCGTCGACGCCCCTTCGATCAGGGGCTTCGCGACCTCGGCGTCGACCGGGGTTACCAGGCCGATCCACTTCGAGGACAGGTAAGGGGTCAACAGCGGCACCGGGAGCTTGCTTGGGGGACGACGGTCCATCGCCGCGGCCATCGCGTCCATCATGCCCCCGTAGGTGGTGACGTCCGGGCCCCCGATCTCGATCGAGCGGCCTCGCGCCGCCGCATTCTCACGAGCCTGCGCCAGATAGGCGATCACGTCCGCGATCGCGATCGGCTGGGTTCGGGTCGTGGTCCAGCGCGGGGTGATCATCACCGGCAGGCGCTTGACCAGGAAGAAGACCGTGCGGAACGACTCGCTGCCCGAGCCGATCACCGCGGCGGCCCGCAGGTAGGTGACGGGCACCCCGGTCGATCCCAGGTAGCCGGCGGTCGCGTGGCGGCTCTCGAGGTGCTTGGAGCCCCCGTCCGAGAGGCCGCCCAGATAGACGATGCGCTCGACGCCCGCCCGAGATGCGACCGCCGCGAAGTTCTCGGCCCCCTCGCGATCGCGCTCGGCGAAATCCCCCTCTCCCCCGCGTCCCATCGAGTGCACCAGGTAGTAGGCGCACCTGATCCCATCCAAGGGCTCGTCCAGCGTCTCGCGTCGGAGCACGTCGCCCGCCACCACGTCGCACCCCGCGTCGGCCAGGTCCCTCGCCTTGCCGGGGTTGCGCGCCATCACCCGGGGCGGGTCGCCGGACCGTGCCAGCTCTTGCGAGAGCAGCCGGCCTATGTAGCCGGTAGCGCCTGCGATCAGTGTCTTGCCGTTGGCGACCATGGTCTGTCTACGCTTCCCGAAGCGGCGGTGGACTAACCGGCTTCGCCATCAACCGACGGTGGAGTCACCGGCTTCGCCATCAATCGGGGTCGTAGCGGCCGCCCCGCATCAGTCGCGGCAGCAAGCTGCCGCTCCAGGTGCGGCGGCCTGACGACCCCTCAGCCGTAGCGGCCGCCGGTGACCTCGCGCAGCTTCGGGCGGTCGTGGGTCGCCTGGATGCGGCGCACGGTGCCCGAGCGCGAGCGCATCACCAGCGACTCGGTCGTCGCCATGCCGTCGTCGAGGCGGCGCACGCCGCTCAGCAGGTCGCCGTCGGTGACGCCGGTGGCGGCGAAGAAGGCGTCGTCGCCGCCGACGAGGTCGTCCGTGTCGAGCACCCGTGAGATGTCGTAGCCCGCATCCTCGGCGGCCTTGCGCTCGTCGTCGTCGCGCGGCCAGAGTCGGCCGAGGATGCGGCCGCCGAGGCACTTGATCGCCGCCGCCGAGAGCACTCCCTCGGGCGTCCCCCCGATACCCCAGAGCAGGTCGATGCCGGTGTTCGGCATCACCGCGAACAGCGCCGCAGCGACGTCGCCGTCGGAGATGAAGCGGATGCTGGCGCCGACCTCGCGCAGGTTCTGGACGGCCTGCTCGTGGCGTGGGCGGTCCAGCATGACCACGGTCACGTCGCCGGGCTCGCCGCCCTTCGCCTCGGCGAGCCTGCGAATCACGTCCTCGAGCGGATCCTCGAGGCTGATCAGCTCGGCGGCGCGGGGGCCGGCCGCGATCTTCTCCATGTAGACGCAGGGCCCCGGGTCGAACATCGTGCCGCGCGGCGAGAGCGCGATCACCGACAGCGCGGAGGGCATGCCGCGGGCGGTCAGGGTCGTCCCCTCCAGCGGGTCCACGGCGATGTCGCAGACGGGCGGGCTGCCGTCCCCGATCTCCTCGCCGTTGTAGAGCATCGGCGCCTCGTCCTTCTCGCCCTCGCCGATGACGACGACGCCGTCCATCGGCACGGTGTCGAGCATCAGACGCATCGCATCGACCGCGGCGCCGTCGGCGCTCTCCTTCTCGCCGAGGCCGATCCAGCGGCCCGCGGCGAGCGCGCCGGCCTCGGTCACCCGAACCAGCTCCATCGCCAGGTTGCGATCGGGCTTGGACGCGTCGCGGACGTCCTGGGAGATGACGCTGTCGTCGGGCGTCTCGGCCACGGTCAGAGGGTAAGCGCTGGAACTGGAGCTAGAAGGTGGCCGGCGGTTTTCGCTGCGCGCCGCCGCCGCTCTCGACGGCTCTGAAGCCCCCGGCGATGAAGATCCCGATCGAGGCCAGCAGCGCGATGAAGTAGCCGAAGTCGAGGCTGACCCCGATGTCGTTCGCCGATGGCTTGTCGACGAAGCCGTTGAAGCCGATCAGGACGAGCGCGGTGAGCCCGGCGATGGCGGTGAGCTCGCCGCGCGGCCAGGTGAGCTGGTGCTCTCGCAGCACGATCCAGCTCAGAATCAGCGGCGCGGCTGCCGCCAGCAGCAGCAGCCATTTCAGGATCGGGAAGGTGCCCCAGGCGCTGCACGAGTTGTCGCCGACGCCGCAGACCCAGTCGGACGACTCGTCGCGGGTGACGTCGGTGGCCAGCGAGTACCAGGGCAGGAACAGGCTGATCGCGAGGATCACGCCCGAGATAACCCCCACCAGCTCCGAGCGATCGAGCTTCGAGAAGTCCACTGGCGCGACTCTATGCGATTTCCCTGCTGGCGCGCTTAGGTTGGGTGCTGGTGCCGGGACCGGCTCAGGTAGGGTCGCGCCAATGGCCAGCCGCTGGGGACTGACGCTGCCGCTGCCGGCGACCTCGCTCGCCGACAGCGAGGCGAGCGTCAAGCGCGCCGAGGCCGCCGGCTACACGGACATCTGGTCAGGCGAGACCAACGGCCCCGACGGGTTCACGCCTCTGGCGCTGTGCTCGCAATGGACCGAGAAGGTTCGCCTCGGGACCGGCGTCGTCGGGGTGCTGCAGCGCGGCCGCGCGCTGCTGGCCCAGGAGGCCGCTGCGCTGGCCGACGCCTCGGGCGGGCGCTTCGCGCTCGGGATCGGCGCCTCCTCGGACCGGATCATCGAGGGTTGGAACGCGATGCCGTTCGAGCGACCGCGCTCACGGGTCAGCGAGACGATCGACTTCCTGCGCACCGCGCTCGCCGGAGAGCGCGCGGATGGAGGCTTCAAGCTCGAGACCGCGCCCGCATCGGAGATCCCGATCATCGTCGCTGCACTGCGCGGCAAGATGCTGGAGCTGGCGGTGGAGAAGGGCGACGGGGCGATGACCAACTTCCTGCCCCTCTCGGGGCTGCCGCAGGTCGCGGGCCAGGTCAAGGACGCAGGAGCGCCCGAGGGCTTCGAGCTGCTCTGCCGCTTTTTCTGCATCCCCGGCGAGCGCGAGCAGGTGGAGCCGCTGGCGCGGTTCATGTTCTCCTCCTACATCACGGTCCCCGTCTACGAGAAGTTCTACCGCTGGCTCGGCCACGGCGACAAGATCGACGAGATGGTCGCGGCCTGGTCCAGAAAAGACCGCCAGGTGGCGGCCGAGGTGGCGCCCTGGGAGCTGATCGAGGACACCTTCATCTTCGGCTCCCCCGAGGAGATGAAGGCCCGGCTCGACGCCTACGTCGAGGGCGGGATCACCCTGCCGGTGATCACCCCGATCACGACCCCGGACAAGACGGGCGATCTGATCGAGGCGCTCGCGCCCTAGAGTTCAACCATCGCCTCGCCAGCCACCGAGACCGTCGCCGGGACCTCCTACGTCGACGGGCTGCGGTCGCTCGACGTCGAGACCCAGGTCGACGAGCTGCCCGTCGAAGGCACCCTCCCACCCTGGCTGCAGGGATCGCTGATCCGCACCGGGCCCGCGCTTTGGGAGGTCGGCGAGCGGACGATGAACCACTGGTTCGACGGGTTCGCGATGCTGCACCGCTTCGGCATCGCCGACGGCAGGGTCTCCTACGCCAACCGCTTCCTGCAAAGCAAGGCCTACCGCGCGGCGGAGGAGACGGGCGAGATCACCTACCACGAGTTCGCGACCGATCCCTGCCTCAACCTCTTCCAGCGGGTCTTTTCGCTGTTCTCGCCGAAGCTCTCGGACAACGCCAACGTCAACCTGACCCAGCTCGGCGAGCGCTTCATCACGATGACCGAGACGCCGATCCCGGTCGAGTTCGACGGCGAGACGCTGGACACGGTCGGGGTGGCCTACGAGGTACCCGGGATGCTGACCACGGCCCACCCCCACCTCGATCGCGCCACCGGCGGGATGCTCAACTACGCGGCCAAGGTCGGACGCAGAAACAGCTACCGCTTCTTCCACCTCGCTCCCGGCGCCGAGGAGCCCGAGGTGGTGGCGCAGATGCCGGTCAAGCATCCGGCCTATCAGCACTCCTTCGGCCTCACCGAGCGCCACTTCGTGCTCGCCGAGTTCCCCTACGTCGTCAACCCGATCTCGATCCCGCTCAGTGGCCGCCCGTACATCGAGAACTACCGCTGGAAGCCCGAGCTCGGAACCCGTTTCTGGCTGCTGCCCCGCGAAGGCGGTGAGGCGCTCGGCCCGTTCGAGGCCGAGGCCTGCTTCGGCTTCCACCACGTCAACTCCTATGAAGATGGCGACGACGTGGTCGTCGACATCAGCGTCTTCGAGGACGCCCAGATCGTGGAGGACCTCTACATGGAGCGCCTGCGCGCCGGCAAGCCGGTGGCCAAGCCCGAGATGCGGCGGTTCCGGATCACGCCGAAATCGGGGACGGTGACGAGCGAGCGCCTGGTCGACGAGCCGATGGACCTGCCGCGGATCAACTACGGCCGCTGCAACGAGCGCCCCTACCGCTACACGTGGGGGGTCGGCTTCGGCGCCAGCGGCTGGCTCGACAGCATCGTCAAGGCGGACGTCGAGGAGCGGACGACCCTGACGTGGGAGGAGCCGGGCGCGTTTCCCGGTGAGCCCGTGTTCGTCGCCAAACCCGGCAATGAAGGCGGCGGGGACGGAGGGGCCGAGGAAGGCGCCGAAGACGAGGGTGTGCTGCTCTCGGTCGTCTTCGACGGCGAGTCCGGCGGCTCGTTCCTGCTCGTGCTCGACGCCCAGGACCTCTCCGAGCTCGCCCGCGCCGAGGCCCCCCACCACATCCCCTTCGGCTTCCACGGCCAGTTCGCCCGCGCCTAGGGGGCGAATCGGTGCGTTTGGTCGCTTGTGCACCCCATGGGGTGTCGAAGGCCTCTTCGCTGCCTAGACCGCGCGGGCGAGGCTGAGGGCGTAGAGGCCCTCGTCGTCGGTCCACCAGTCGGTCAGCTCAAGGCCGGCCTCGGCGTAGATGCCCTCGAGGCCGGGGCGCATGAACTTGGTGGAGATCTCGGTCCGCATCTCTTCGCCGGCGGCGAAGGCGACCTGGAGGTCGAGGGCGCGGATGTCGATCACCTGGTGCTTGAGCGAGCGCAGGCGGATGTCCATCCAGAGGTTGTCGGCGTCCCAGCGGGCGACGTGCTCGAACGCGTCGAGGTCGAAGTCGGCGTCGAGGCGGTCGTTCAGCACCGCGAGCACGTTCGTGTTGAAGGCCGCGGTCACACCCTCGGGGTCGTCGTAGGCGAGCTCCAGGGTGGCCCGGTCCTTGACCAGGTCGGTGCCGAGCAGGAAGCGATCCTCGGGGTCGAGCAGGTTGGCGATCCGCCGCAGAAAGCTCGCCCGTTGGGCCGGCGGGAAGTTGCCGATGGTGCCGCCGAGGAAGGCGATCACGCGGGGGCCCTCCACCGGCACCCGCTCGAGGTCGAGCTCGAAGTCGCAGACGTGGCCCAGCACCGTCACGCCCTCGTACTCGGAGGCGATGCGGTCGGCGGTGTCGCGGGTTATCTCCTCGGAGATGTCGACCGGCGCGTAGGCTTCCAGGCAGCTCGCCTCGCTCATCGCGTCCAGCAGCACGCGGGTCTTGGCGGCCGAGCCCGAGCCCAGCTCGATCAGTGCCCTGGGCTGGGCGGCCTCGACGATCTCGTTGGACCGTTCCTGCAGGATCTCGCGCTCGCACCGCGTCGGGTAGTACTCATCCAGCTCGGTGATCCGCTCGAACAGCTCCGAGCCGCGCTCGTCGTAGAAGTAGCGCGGCGAGAGCTCCTTGAAGGGCTTGGTCAGCCCGGCGCGGACGTCGGCGGCCATCCCCGACAGGGGCCCGCCCGGAGGCAGGTGGACCTCGACGTCGACTGAGCTCTGGATGGTCACCGGTCTCTCGCGCAGCGGAAGCCGGAGAAGATCTGTCGGCGCTCGGGCAGGTCCCAGTTGCGGAAGCTGGTGCGGATGACGTCTCGGCGCGCCGACCAGGCCCCACCGCGGAGCACCTTGTAGGTGTCGCCGAAGAAGACCTCGGAGTACTCGGGATAGGGGAACGCCTCGAAGCCGGGGTAGGCGGTGAAGTCGCTTGCCGTCCACTCCCAGACGTCTCCCAGCATCTGCACGGCACCGCAGTCCGAGGCCGCGTCCCCGTAGGCGCCGGCCGGAGCCGTTCCGAACGAGAGCTCGTCCAGGTTGGCGCGTTCTGGGTCGGCGCCGGCGGCGGCCGCCTCCCACTCAAGCTCGGTCGGCAGGCGCTTGCCCGCCCATCGCGCGAATGCGTCGGCCTGCTCCCAGCTGACGTGGATGACGGGATGCGCCGGATCGACGGACTCGGTCCTGCCCATCGTGGTGCGAGCCCAGCCGCCCTCGCCGTCGCGCTCCCAGTACATGGGCGGCTCGGCGTCGGCCTCGGCCAGGTATTCGACGAAGGCGGCGTTCGTGACCGGGGTGCGGTCGATCTCGAAGGGGTCGAGCTCGACCTCATGTCGTGGGCGCTCGTTGTCGTAGGCGAAGCCCTCGGCCGCGGGGCCCGCCCCGATCCCGTGACGCCCGCCCTCGACGCCGACCATCTCCGGCCCGTCACTGACCGGCTCCGCGGCCGGGCCGCGATCGACCTCGACCGGCTCGTAGGACTCGATCATCTGCAGCAGCTGCAGCATCGTCTCGTTGTGCTGGTACTCGTGGGCGAGCAGCATCTCGTAGACGTAGCCGTGCGCCAGCAGGGGGTCACCGGAGTCGAGGTCGATCTCGTCCAGCACCTCGAGCGTGCGCTCCCGCACCTGCTCCATGTAGGGCCGCACCTCGTCGGCCTTCAGGATCGGCAACTCGCCGCGGATCTTGCGCGGCTGCTCGATCGCGTCGTAGAAGTCGCCCAGGTCGCCGCGCAGCGGCTCACGGCCGCCGATGTTGCGGACCAACCACAGCTCCTCGAAGTTGCCGATGTGGCCCAGGTCCCAGATCAGCGGGCTCAGGATCGGCGAATAAACCCTGTTCAGCTGCTCGTCGTCGAGCGGCTCGATCAGTTTCAGCGTGTGCGCACGAGCCTCCGCGAGGCGGTCAGCGATCGAACCCTTCGTATCGGTGGCCGTCGCGCCAGGGACGATCCGGAAAGCCTACAGAGGCGCCTCGGCCGCCTCGCCGGCTGCCGGAATGTCCTCAGCCGCTACGCGCCGGTGGCCGCGCTGAACTAGCCTGACCCGCCGATGAAGGTCGAGGGAGCCAGCGCGCTGATCGCCGGCGGGGCCTCCGGGCTCGGGGCCGCGACGGCACGCGCGCTGCACGAGCGCGGGGCGTCGGTTGTAATCGGTGACCTCAACGCCGAGAAGGGCGAGGAGCTGGTTGCCGAGCTCGGGGACCGCGCCCGCTTCGTGGAGATGAACGTGATGGAGCCCGAACCGGTGCAGGCCGCCGTTGATGCCGCCGCCGAGGCCGACGGCGGGCTGCGGATCTCGGTCTGCTGCGCCGGCATCGGCTGGGCCCAGCGGGTGACCGGCAAGCAGGGCCCGCACGACATCGGGATCTTCCACAACGTCGTCAAGGTCAACCTGATCGGCACGTTCAACGTGCTGCGTCTCGCATCGACCGCGATCAACGCCACCGAGCCGGACGACGGGGGCGAGCGCGGCGTCTGCGTCAACACCGCCTCGATCGCCGCCTACGACGGCCAGATCGGCCAGGTCGCCTACGCCGCCTCCAAGGGCGGGGTCGTCGGCATGACCCTGCCCGCAGCGCGCGATCTGGCCAGCCGCGGCATCCGCGTCAACACGATCGCCCCGGGCCTGTTCGACACCCCGCTGCTGGCGGCGCTGCCGGAGGAGGCCCGGCGGGCGCTGGGCGAGACGATGCCCTTCCCCTCGCGCCTGGGGCTGCCCGAGGAGTTCGCCCAGCTCGCGGTCCAGATCGTCGAGAACCCGATGCTGAACGGCGAGACGATCCGCCTCGACGGCGCCCTGCGCATGGCGCCGCGCTAGCGCCGGCCGCTGGGCTAGTCGGTCCCGCTGTACTCGGGGTCGAAGTAGACGCGCTTGCGCCATGGCGGGGTGACCACGAACGGGGTGCGGTCGCTGCGGGCGATCTCGGTCAGGGGGATCAGCACCAGCCGGTCGTCCTTGGTCGCGCGCGCGACGGTGCGTGCCTCCGCGCGGCCCGCGTGACTGCCTCCCGCGACGTACACGCGGTCCCGCCCGGGGACCCAGCCGGGCCCGTAGCCGCGGTGGGAGCTGGCGCGGGCGAGGCGCCGGCCGTCGGGCTCGATCCGGACCTGGAAGCTCTCCCAGTCGTCCCGGTGCCAGCTCGGCTTGCCGACCGCGGAGCTGACCTTGCGGACCGCACCCTTCAGCGGCGTGCTGCCCTCGCCGGTGGCGGAGCCCGGGTAGTAGAACCAGTACTGGAGGTAGAGGTTGCCGGCGCGCTCGCCCGAGCAGTCGGCCTGCGAGGGCGCCGTGCCGTCGCGGCAGTCGATCGCGTGGGTGAAGGCGACGGCCCGCTCGCCGCGATCGGTTCGCAGCACGGTCCCCTCCCCCGCCCCGGCCGCGCACTGGTCGATGCGGCAGCGGCGGTAATCCACCGGCATCGCCGTCATCCCGTCCTCGTAGAGCAGCGCGGGCGCGTTGGCGCGAACGAGGGCCGCCAGCTCGTGCCCATAGTCCTCACGCAGCTTCGGCTCCTCCCGGCAGTCCTCGACGAGGCGAACGGCGCAGACCAGGTTCGCGAGCACGGCGTCCCGCAGCGAGACCCGGACGGTGCGCCAGCCGAGCGATACGACAACCGCGGCCATCACCAGCGTCGCCAGCAGCAATAACCCCAGCCACTCGACGGTCGCCTGGCCGCGCTCGGATCTCACCCGGGCGAGACTGCCGCGGCCAGCGATACGGATGGCCTGAGCGGGTCACGATTCCGTCGCCATTGGCGGTCGGACCCCGTGCTAGGGTCGCCCGTCGTGTCAGCTGGAGCGGGCTCAGGAACGAGTGCTGGATCGACGAGCTGGCGGCTCTACGCCGCGATCGCGCTCGTCGTCATCGCGGCGATCTTCATCCTCCAGAACTCCAAGGAAGTCACCGTCGACTTCCTGTTCGCGTCGATCACCGCGCCGCTGATCTTCGCCCTGCTGCTCGCGGCAGTCCTCGGGCTGCTGATCGGTCTGCTGATGGGCCGCACCGGGCGCCTGCGAAAACACGACCGCTGAAGTGGGCGAGACCGCCGAGGTAGTGCGGCTCGCGTTCGAGCGGCTGAACGCCCGCGACATCAGCGGCTTCGCGGCGCTCTGCAGCCCGCGGATCGAGTTCCACGAGGTCCCTGAGATCCCGGGCGCGCGGACCTACCGCGGCCCCGATGAGGTCGCGGACTGGGCCGACGACCTGCTCGGGGTCTCGGACCGGATCAGGTTCGTGAACTGGGAGATGCAGGAGCGCGGGCAGGCCGCGCTGATCGACATGAGCGTCGAGATGACCGGCAGCCGCGGCATGGAAATGGGCTGGCGAGCCTGGACCGTGTGGCGCGTCCGTGAGCAGCTCGTCGCCTACTACGCCGGCTACAGCGAGCGCGAGCAGGCGATCGCCGACTTCGAGGGCGAGCCGGCCGCCTAGCCGGCACCCCCGTGGGTCCCCTAGCGCTGGCGGGGCGGCCGCCTGCGGCGCTGCGCCCGGCGCGGACCGCGCTTCGGGGCTCCCGGCATCGAGCTGCCCGTGCCGCCGACCGGCGGGCCCAGGGCCATGGCTGCAAAAACGTGTCGCATCTTGGTTCCCCTTCAGTGGAGGTCAGTGGTCGCTTGCGCTGGCCAAAGTAGGCGGCTAGCAGGCGAAAAAGCACCGGGTAACCCCCTAGTTCCAGTCGCGCTCGCGCCTAGCGGCCACTCGTAGCCGCGACCTAATGGCGAGGCCGTCAACCCGGGTTCGGGTCCGGCTACAGCCCCTCGACCTCGCCCGCGATCTCCTGGGCGGCGGCCTTGGCGTCGCTGAACAGCATCGAGGTGTTCTCCTCGTAGAAGAGGTCGTTGTCGATGCCGGCGAATCCGGGACTGAGCGAGCGCTTGATCACGATCACCTGCTGGGCCTCGGTCACCTCGATGATCGGCATGCCTGCGATCGGCGAGTCCGGGTCGTTCTTCGCCGCCGGGTTGGTGACGTCGTTGGCGCCGATCACGACCGCCACGTCGGTGCGCGGCATCTCGGGGTTGATCTCGTCCATCTCGCGCAGCTTGTCGTAGGGCACGTCGGCCTCCGCCAGCAGCACGTTCATGTGGCCCGGCATGCGGCCGGCCACCGGGTGGATGGCGTAGCTGACCGTGACACCGCGCTTCTCGAGCTCGTCGGCCATCTCCTTCACCGCGTGCTGGGCCTGGGCGACGGCGAGCCCGTAGCCGGGCACGATCACGACCGAATCGGCGTAGGCGAGCGCGATCGCGGCGTCCTGCGGGCCGACCGAACGGTGCGGCCGCTCCTCGCCGTCGCCCGCGGCCCCAGCAGCCGGGGCCCCGCCGAAGCCCGCGAAGAGGACGTTGGCGACCGAGCGGTTCATCGCGGTCGCCATTTCCATGGTCAGGATCGTTCCCGATGAGCCGACGAGCGTGCCGGCGACGATCAGCGCCACGTTGTCGAGCGAGAAGCCGGCCGCGGCCGCCGAGAGGCCCGTGAAAGCGTTGAGCAGCGAGATCACGACCGGCATGTCCGCCCCGCCGATGGGCAGCACCACGAGCGTCCCCAGGAAGGCGGCTGCGATGAGGACGGCGATGAAGAGGCCCTGACTGGGGTCGTCATTGCTGATCCCCAGGTAGATGCAGGCGGCGATGATCCCCAACAGCAGCGCCGCGTTGATCACCTGCTGGCCGGGGACCTTCACCGGCTGCTGCGGGATCAGGTCCTGGAGCTTGCCGAAGGCGACATTGGAGCCCCAGAACGAGACCGAGCCGACCACCATCGAGAACATGATCGGGACGAAGATCTCGAGCGGGATCTGGCTGATCGCGCCCTCGCCCAGCAGGTGCAACTCCTCGCGGAACTCCGACCAGGCGATCAGCGCCACGGCCCCGCCGCCGACGCCGTTGTAGAGGGCCACCATCTGCGGCATCGCGGTCATCGCCACCCGGATCGAGGCGACGGCGCCGACCGCCGTGCCGACCACGATGCCGCCGATGATCAGCCCCCAGTTGCCGATCCCATCCAGAGCCAGCGTGGTCGCGACCGCGACCGCCATGCCGGCGGCGGCGATCAGGTTGCCGCGCTTGGCGGTGGTCGGGTGGGTCCCCTGGCGGACGCCGACGATGAAGAGGACGAAGGCGACGATGTATGCGGCCCGCACGAAGTCCGAGTCGGGCGCCAGCGCGGCGAGGGTGCGCATCAGGAAGAGCTCTCCTCGGTCTCGGCGCTCCCCGAACCCTCGGCGGGAAGCGGCTCGGTCGAGCTCTCTTCGATCGCAGGCTTCGGTTTGCGTACGAACATCCCCAGCATCCGGTCGGTGACCATGAAGCCGCCGACCACGTTGATCGTGCCGAAGGCGACCGCGATGAAGCCGATCGTCTTCTCCAGCGTGTCGTCGGCGTAGCCGAGCACGATGAAGCCGCCCAGCACGACGATGCCGTGGATCGCGTTGGTCTGGGACATGAGCGGCGTGTGCAGCGTCGTCGGCACCTTCGAGATCACCTCGAAGCCGACGAAGGCGGCGAGCACGAAGATCGTGATCTCGGTCATCAAATCCATCAGGAACCTCCCGCGGCTTCCTTGGCTCGCTCGTTGACGATCTCACCGTTGTGGGTGAGCGCGGCGCCCGCGACCACCTCGTCCTCGAAATCAAGATTCAGCTTTCCGTCCTCGACGAGCAGGTCCAGCAGGTTGGAGAGGTTCTTGGCGTAGAGGGCAGAGGCGTCGTTGGCCATCTCGCTCGGCAGGTTGACCGGGCCGATCACCTTGACGCCCCCCTCATCGACGGTCTCGCCGGCCACGGTCAGCTCGCAGTTGCCACCGGTCTCGGCGGCCATGTCGACGATCACCGAGCCCGGAGCCATGCCGCGAACCGCGTCGGCGGTGATCAGCAGCGGCGCGGCGCGGCCCGGGATCGCGGCGGTGCTGATGATCACGTCCATGCGCTTTGCGGCCTCGCCCAATTCTTCTCGGAGCTTGGCGTTCTCCTCGTCGGTCAGGGGGCGGGCGTAGCCACCCTCGCCCTCGGCGTCCTTGACCGCCTCCACCTCGAGGAAGCGGCCTCCCAGGGACTCGACCTGTTCCTTGACGACCGAGCGCACGTCGAAGCCGGTGACGACGCCGCCCAGGCGCTTGGCGGTGGCGATCGCCTGCAGGCCGGCGACACCCGCGCCCAGCACGAGCACCTTGGCCGGCGGGATCGTGCCCGCGGCCGTCGTCATCATCGGGAACAGGTTGCCCGAGTCTCGCGCGGCGATCAGCACGCACATGTAGCCGCCCAGGTTCGCCTGTGAGGAGAGCGCGTCCATCGATTGGGCGCGCGTGATGCGCGGGATCGACTCCATCGCGAAGCTCGTGACGCCGCCGGAGGCAAGCGCCTTGGCGAGGGAGGTGTCCGTCAGCGGCGCCAGGAACCCGATCAGCACCTGGCCGGACTTCAGGCGGCCGACGTCCTGCTGGCTGGGCGGCGCGACCCGGAGCACGACGTCGGCGTCCCACGCGTCCTCGAGCTTGGCGCCGGCCTCGCCATAGGCCGAATCCGGATAGGCGGCGGCCTCACCCGCCCCCGGCTCGACGGCGACCTCCAGTTCCTTGGCGGTGAGCGCTTTGACGACGTCGGGGACGAGGGCGACGCGCCGTTCACCCTCGGCGGTCTCCTTGGGGACTCCGATTCGCATCAGCGGCGCGGAAGGCTATTCACAAACAGGCGGGGGCGCGTCCCTAGGCGGGGGTGCCGGCGCCGACCAGGGAGGCCATGCGCTCGACCGTGTGGAGACGTTCCTCCGGCGTCGCCTGCACCGGCGAGACGATCAGCCGGTCGACGCCCTGGTCCTCGAACTTCTTGACCCGCTCGGCGACCTCGTCCTCGCTGCCGATCATCGAGGTGGCGTCGACGAGCTCGTCGGGGATCGCGGCGAACGCCTCCTCCCGCTTGCCGTCCAGGTACAGCGACTGCACCTCGTCCGCCACCTCGCCGAAGCCGAAGCGGTGGGTCAGGTCCACGTAGAAGTTGGTCTCGCGTGAGCCCATGCCCCCGAGGTAGAGGAGCAGGCCCATCTTGACCACGTTGCGGGCGGCATCGAGGTCGCCGTCGATCGCCACCTGGACCGAGGGCGAGACCGAGAAGTCCTCACGAGAGCGCCCGCCCTTGGCGAGCCCCGCCTCGATGTGCTCGCCCCAGGTCGACTCCCACTCGTCCACCGAGAAGAAGATCGCGATCCATCCGTCCGCGGCCTCGGCGGCGAACTCGACCGACTTGCGGCCGATCGCCCCGATGTAGATGGGAATGCGATCGCGGACCGGGTGGAAGTTCAGCTTCAGCGCCTTGCCCTGGCCGGTGACGCCCTCGCCCTCGCTCAGCGGCAGCGTGTAGTGCTTGCCGGAGTGCTCGAGGCGCCCCTCGCGGGCGACGATCTCCTTCACGATCTCGACGTATTCGCGCGTGCGCCCCCACGGCTTCGCGTAGGGCACTCCGTACCAGCCTTCGGAGACCTGGGGCCCCGAGGGCCCGAAGCCGAAGATGAACCGCCCGCCCGAGAGCGCGTCGATCGTCGCCCCTGCCATCGCCGCGGCCGCGGGCGGCCGCGCGGGCACCTGCAGGATCGCCGCGCCGAGCTGGATCGTCTCGGTCTTCGCGGCCAGGTAGGCGAGCACGCTGACGGCGTCGGAGCCGTAGGACTCCGCCGCCCAGACCGAGTCGAAGCCGGCCTTCTCCACGGCGCGTGTGATCTCCACCGCCTCGTCGCCCTGGGGGCCGATCCCCCAGTAGCCGAGGTTCAAACCGAGCTTCAGGGCCACGCCGCAACCCTAGTCGTTTCTGGGGTGATCCGAGACCGGCGGGTAGCCGATAGGAACGGGTATGACCGAGCAGCAGATGATGTTCAGGGCGGAGCAGGCCGAGCAACTGAAGGAGCGCTACGAGGAGCTCGAGCGCGAGCGGGAGCGCTCCGGGCTCTATGAGGAGGCGCTGGAGGCGCGGCGGATGCGCCACGAGCAGGAGGCCGCCGCGATCTACTGGCGCTCCCGCGCCGAGGGCGCTACGCCCTAGTTTCAAGCCCCGGGCGTTCGCAGAGTCCTGCTTCGCTATGAATGGCGGGTGAGCCAGAGCAGCCACCCGGGAGGCCTGTCCGGCCAGGAGGCCGCCAAGCGGCTCCAGCAGCTCGGCCCGGCTGAGGATCCCAACAGCCGCTCGGTCGCGAGCATCGTCGCCGGCAACGTCTTCACGCTCTTCAACGCGATCATCGGCGTCTTCTTCATCTTCATCCTGGCGCTGGGCCTGTTCGCCGACGCGCTGTTCGGGTTCATCGCGATCATCAACAGCTACATCGGCATCCGCCAGGAGCTGAAGGCGAAGGAGACGCTGGAGAGCCTGGCGCTGCTCGTCGCCCCTCGGGCGAAGGCGATCCGGGACGGCGCCGTGGTCGAGGTTCCCGCCGACGAGGTGGTGCCAGGCGACTACGTGCGGGTCGAGCCCGGCGACCAGCTCGTCGCGGACGGCGAGGTGGTCGAGAGCCGGGGCCTGACCGTGGACGAGTCGATGCTGACCGGAGAGGCCGACGGGGTCCGAAAGCGGCCCGGCCAGCGGGTGCTCTCGGGCTCGTTCGCGATCGCGGGCTCGGGTTACTACGAGGTCGACGCCGTCCGCGAGGACAGCCACGCGGCCAAGGTCGCCGGCGAGGCCCGCCGGTTCCGCCATCCGCCCTCGCCCCTGCAGGAGGAGGTGAACCAGGTGCTGAAGGCCTGCACCTGGCTGCTGATCCCGCTGGCCGCGATCCTGATCTTCGCGCTGGTCGCGCGCAACACCCCGCTGGACGAGGCGGGGCAGACGGCGACGGCCGGCCTGATCACGTTGATCCCCGAGGGCCTGGTGCTGCTGATGAGCGTCACCCTCGCGGTCGCCGCGATCCGCCTGGCGCGGCTCAACACGCTGGTGCAGCAGATGGCGGCGACGGAGTCGCTGGCCGCTGTGGACACGATCTGCGTGGACAAGACCGGCACCCTCACCACCGGCGAGCTGAAGCTCGTTGCCATCGAGGTCGCCGACGATTCCCAGTCCTCAGCCGCGCAGAAGGCGCTGGCGCGCTTTGCCGCCAGCTCGGGTGAGCGCAACCGCACCCTGGAGGCGATCGCCGAGCGCTTCCCCGGCAGCGCGGAGCGCGTCTCGGCCGAGGTCCCGTTCTCGTCGGAGTGGAAGTGGAGCGGCCTCACCCTGGGAAGCAGCCGAGGCGAGACCTTCGTGCTCGGCGCGCCGGACGTGATGATGGCCCGCGGGGCGCTGTCGCTGCCGGTGCCCCTGTTGAAGGGCCTCCAGGCGCACACGCGCTCGGGACGACGGGTCGTCGTCTTCGGCCGCGCCTCGGGCGGGCTGCCCTCCAACCCCGCCGCCGACCCGATGCCGCCGATCACGCCGCTGGCGCTGATCGTGATGGAGGAGACGCTGCGGCCCGACGCGCGCGAGACGATCGAGTTCATGCGCTCCCAACAGGTCGATCTGAAGCTGATCTCGGGCGATGCCCCCGAGACGGTGACGGCGGTCGCCACCTCGGTCGGAGTGCCGGCCGGGGCCGGGGTGGTCACCGGCGACGAGCTGCCGGGCGACCGGGCCGCGCTTGGCGAGGTGGCCGAGCGCAACACGATCTTCTGCCGCATCAGCCCCGAGCAGAAGAAGGGGCTTGTCTCGGCCCTGTCGGATCGGGGACGCTTCACCGCGATGATCGGCGACGGCGTCAACGACGTGCCGGCCCTGAAGCGGGCGCGGATGGCGGTGGCGATGGGCTCGGGCAGCCAGATCACCAAGGGCGTCGCCGACATCGTGCTGCTGGAGGACGAGTTCTCGCGGCTGCCCCGCGCGGTCGCAGAGGGGAGGCGCATCGCCCGCAACATCCACCGCCTCGGCCGGCTCTACCTGACCAAGACCGTCTACGCGGCGGCGCTGATCCTGCTGGTCTCGGTTCCCGGCTTCGCCTTCCCCTTCCTGCCGCGGCACCTGACGATCGCCGCCTTCCTCACGATCGGGATCCCCTCCTTCGTGCTGGCGCTGGCCCCCAGCGACGGGCCGCTCTACCGGGGACGGCTGCTGCGCGCGCTCGCCGCCTTCGCCGTCCCGGCGGGGCTGGCGATCGCGGTTGCGTCGCTGGCCAGCTTCTTCTTCGTCGACACCGTCTTCGGCGGCGGCCTCGAGGAGGGACGGACCGCCGCCACGACCACGCTGGTCGTCTTGGGCCTCTGCTTCATCCTGCTGCTGGAACGCGGGCCCGGCCGCGAGCACATCGCGATCCAGAGCTACATGCTGGCGCTGGTCGCGGCCCTGGGAGCGCTGTACGCGCTGGTGCTGGCCTTCGAGCCCCTGCGCGACTTCTTCGAGCTCACCCAGCTGGCGGGCGGCGAGCTGTTCCTGTCGCTGCTCTCGGCCGCCGGCGGCCTGGTGCTGGCGAGCGCGATCTGGCGCCTGCCCGCGATCGAGCGCCTCGAGCAGGAGGTCCAGGAGGAGTCCCCTCCCGACGAGGAGTGGACGCCCGCGGGGCGCATGCCCGCCCCCACCACCGAGCGGGAGCTGCAGCCGTGAGCCCCGCGGTCATCTTCGACATCGACGGCACCCTCGTGGACAGCAACTACCAGCACGCCCTGGCCTGGTTCCGGGCCTTTCGCCGGCACGGGCTGACCGTGCCGGTCTGGCGCATCCACCGCGCGATCGGGATGGGCGGCGACCAGCTCATCGAGGCGCTGGCCGGGGCCGAGGTCGAGCGCGAGCAGGGGGACGAGATTCGCAATGCCGAGGGCCCGCTGTACAAGCAGATGATCGAGGAGGTGGTCCCGTTCGAGGGAGCGCCCGAGCTGCTGGCCGACCTCGCAGATCAGGACCGCACCGTGATCCTCTCCTCCTCGGCGAAAGCCGATGAGGTCGAGCACTACGTGGACCTGCTCGAGGCGCGCGATCGCGTCACCGGCTGGACCACCTCCGCGGACGTCGAGCGGACCAAGCCCCAGCCCGACCTGGTCGAGGTGGCGCTGCAGAAGGCGGGAACCCGCGAAGCTGTGATGGTGGGCGACTCGATCTGGGATGTCGAAGCCGCGAAGCGCGCCGGGATTTCCACCGTCGGCGTGATCAGCGGCGGCTCCTCCCCAAACGAGCTGACCGCCGCCGGTGCCGGCGAGGTGCTCGAATCCGTCGCCGAGTTGCATGAACGGCCGGAGCTGCTGGGATGACCGACCCCGCCGAGACCCTGCGCCGCACCAAGATCGTCGCCACCGTCGGCCCGGCCAGCCGCGAGCCGGCCGTGCTGCGCGAGCTGATCGAGGCGGGGGTCGACTTCTTCCGGCTCAACTTCAGCCACGGCAGCGCCCCCGAGCACGCCGAGAACGTGAGCAGGATCCGCGAGGTCTCGAGCGAGCTGGGGGTGGAGATCGGGATCCTCGGTGATCTGCCGGGCCCGAAGCTGCGGCTGGGCGACCTCGAGGGCGACGTCGCCGTTCTGCACTCGGGATCGACCGCGGTCCTGCACGGCCAAGCCGACGGCGGGCCGCCCGGCAACGCCGAGCGCCTGCCGGTTCTGTGGGAGGAAATCGCGAAGGCCGTCACCACAGGGGATCCGATCTTCCTGGCCGACGGCCGGATTCGGTTGCGGGTAACCGGCGTCTCCGGCGGCGAAATCAGCACCGAGGTCGAGGCGGGCGGTGCGGTCAGCTCCCACCAGGGCGTGAACCTCCCCGGCGCCGACGCCGACCTGCCGGAATCGGGCGCTTCGGACGCAGCCTGGGTCGACTTCGCATGCGAAAACGGGATCGACCTGCTCGCGGTCTCCTTCGTGCGCCGCCCCAGCGACCTCGACAAGGTCCGCGCAGAGATCCAGCAGCGAGGCGCCGACATCCCGTTGATCGCCAAGATCGAGAAGCCCCAGGCGGCCGAGCGGGCCGTGGAGATCATCGACGCGGCCGAGAGCGGGATCATGGTCGCGCGCGGCGACCTCGGAGTGGAACTTCCGATCGAAGAGGTGCCCGAGGCGCAGAAGCGGCTGATCTCGCTTGCCGGCCAAGCCTCGAAGCCCGCGATCACCGCCACCCAGATGCTGGCGACCATGGTGAAGGCGAGCCGCCCCACCCGGGCCGAGGTCACCGACGTCGCCAACGCGATCTTCGACGGCACCGACGCCGTGATGCTGTCCGAGGAGACGGCGGTCGGTGAGCACGTTGTCGAGGCGGTGCGGGTGATGGACCGGGTCGCGCGCGCGGCCGAGCGCAGCCTCCCCTACGGCGAGTGGCTCTACAACCGCGTCGAGGAGGGCGAGCGCGACGTCGCCGAGACGGTCGCCCAGGTCACGGTCGCCGCCACCTACCGCCTCGACCTGGCCGCGATCGTCGTCCCGACCGGCTCGGGGCGGACGCCGCGGCTGATCTCGGCCTTCCGCCCGCGGGTGCCGGTGCTCGCGGTCTCCTCGCGACTAGAGACCGTGAGGCGCATGAACCTGCTGTTCGGCGTCCGCGCGGTGCAGGCCGAGCCGTGGGAGAGCCTGCGCCAGCTCCTGGACGACTGCGCCTCGCTCGCCCGCGAGGGCGGCTACGCGAAGCCCGGCGACCTGATCGCGGTCACCGCCGGGCTCCCCAGCCAGGAGCTGGGAACGAACCTTTTCGAGGTCCACAGGGTTTCCTAGCCCCAGCTTGCGCGCGACCGACCGCAGAAAGGAAATGTTGACTTTGCCCCAACATCGCCCCTCCCTGCGCTATAAACAAGGCGTGGTACGGAGACCACAGGGATTCGGGCGGGGCTGGAAGGTTCTGCCGGCGCTCGCGGCGGGCATCTGCGCGCTGGCGCTCGCGCCCGCGGGGGCGGCCGCCGCCGACCCGGCGCCAGGCTGTACGCAGACCAACGCGCCCCCGGCCGGAGAGCCGACCGAATGGACCTGCTACTCGCAGCCGACGAGCGTCTCCGGATACGAGGTGAAGCGAGGCGTCGTCACCATCCCGAAGCCCGCGGGCGTCGAGGGCAACATCACGCATATGGAGGTCGACGTCGCCGACGGCAACGGGCCGGTGCCGATCAGCCGCCTGATGCTGCACCACATCGTCTTCTTCAACGCCGGGCCCGGCAAGAACGACTCCGCCTGCGGCGGCAACGAGCGCTTCTACGGGGCGGGCGAGGAGCGCCTGAAGATGAGCTTCCCCGACGGCTACGGGTACAAGATCGACACGGCCGACAGCTGGTACGCGGTCTACATGTACATGAACCACCGCCCCGAGACCGACACCGGCTGGATCAAGTACTCGTTCACGGTCGATCCGGATCCGCTGATCCGCTCCACGCGCTCCTACTGGCTGGACGTCGGCAACTGCGCCTTCGACCCGATCTACAACGTGCCGGGCATCGATCAGCCCCAGCTCCCCAACTGCGGCAAGCTGCGCAAGGCAGCGAAGAAGAAGGGCACGAAGGGCGCGCGTCGCAAGGCCAAGAACTGCGAGCGCAAGGCCAAGAGCATCCGCGCGGCGATGCCGACCGAGGCCAGCAACGTGGTCAGCAAGGACGTCAAGTCGAAGCACGACGGCTACATCGTCACCGGCGCCGGCCACGTCCACGGCGGCGCCAAGGAGCTGAACCTGACGAAGCCGACCTGCCCCGGCAACCCCGAGGTCGCGGAGTCGATCCCGACCTGGGGCAATCCCGACCACCCCTTCTACAACGTGAAGCCGATCCTCCACGAGCCGGGGCCCGTTGGGATGAGCGCCTTCCGCGCGCCGGCGGCGAACCCAGGGAGCACGCCGGGCATCCCGATCAGGAACGGCCAAACACTGCGGCTGAACTCGGTCTACGACGACCTGCAGCCCCACACTCGCGTGATGGGCATCTACGTCGTCTACGTGGTCCCCAGGGACAACGGAACCGACCCGCCGATCGATGACTGCGCCGGCGCGCCGGCAGGCACCGAGATCGGGCCCGGCACCGACGTCCAGGGCCGCCCCGGCCCCGTCCCCTTCAGGGTCCCGCTGACGGGCCTCGACTCGAACCTGAACGCAATCGAGATCGACGGACCGCCCGGCGACTTCAAGACCCTCTCCAACGGCGCCACGATTACAGTCGGCGATCGCTTCTTCTCAGAGCCGAACGTGAAGGTGAAGCCCGGGACCACGCTCAACTACGCGTTCACCGGCGGCGAGCAGCACAACCTGACGCTGGCCAACGGCCCGCTCGGGATCGGCTCGCCCGACGCCAACGGCGGCTTCGTCTACAGCCAGAAATTCGACCGCCCCGGCACCTATCGCTTCTTCTGCGGCCTCCACCCCGTGCAGATGACCGAGCGGGTCGTGGTCGAGAACCCGAAGGCGAAGAAGAAGAAAAAGAAGAAGCGCAAGAAGCGGTAGCCGCGGCGCTATCGCTTTACTAGGGCCATGACTTCCTCCGGCCCCGGCAGCGCCCCCGCGATCTCGATCAGCGGCGCCGTCAAGCGCTTCGACGAGATCACAGCGGTCGACGGCCTCGATCTCGACGTTCCCCGGGGGATCTGCCTCGGCCTGCTCGGCCCCAACGGCGCCGGCAAGTCGACAACGATGAGGATGCTGACCGGGCAGGTGATCGCCAACGAGGGCGAGATCCGCGTCTTCGAGCACGAGCTGCCCGAGGACTCGAAGCAGGCGAGGGCGCGAATGGGCGTCGTCCCCCAGCTCGACAACCTCGACGTCGACGTCACGGTCGAGGACAACCTCGCCGTCTATTCCCGCCTCTACCGGGTCAGGGACGTGCGGGAGGCGGTGGACCGGGGATTGGCCCTGGCGCGACTGACGGAGCGCCGCCGCGAGGCGGTCGACAAGCTCTCGGGCGGCATGCGCCGCCGGCTGCTCCTGGCGCGCGGCCTCGTGCACGAGCCCGAGCTGCTGCTGCTGGACGAGCCGACCGTCGGCCTCGACCCCCAGATCCGGACCGAGCTTTGGTCCCTGATCGACGGCCTGCGGACGCAAGGCAAGACGATCCTCATGTCCACCCACTACATCGAGGAGGCCGAGCGGCTCGCCGACGAGGTGGCGGTGATGCACCACGGCAAGGTGATCGCTCGCGCGACCCCGGCGCAGCTGATCGCCGAGCACGCCGGGCGCGAGACCGCCGAGCTCTACGGGCCTCCCGACCGGCTCGCCGAGGCGCGGGCGCTCGCGGAGAGCGAAGGCCTCACCGTCCGGCCCGCCGGACCTGCGATCGCGATCGTCGGCTCGGAGAACGCGACCAACGGCGCCGTGCCCGACGACGCGATCCGCCGCGCCGCCACGCTCGAGGACGTGTTCGTGATCCTCACCGGTGAGGAGGCCGAGTGATCGGCCTCCGTAGTCAGGTGGGAGGCCGAGTGATGGCGACCCGCCGCACCACCAAGCGCATGGGACGGCTCGAGCCCGCGGCGATCGCAGGCGTGATGAGCCGCGAGGCCGCCAACTTCCGCACCTACTGGAAGGGCACCGCCTTCTCCAGCATCCTCGAGCCGATCGTCTACCTGCTCGCCTTCGGGGTCGGGCTCGGCGCGACGCTGATCGACGGAGTCGACGGCCTCAGCTACGCCGAGTTCGTCGCCACCGGCATGGTCGCGACGGCCGTGATCTTCTCCAGCGCGCTGCCGGCGATGTTCGGCACCTTCGTCAAGGAGCGCTTCCAGAACACCTACGACGCGATCCTGGCGGCGCCCGTCGACGTCGAGGAGCTGGTCACCGCCGAGATGCTCTGGATCGGGATCCGCGCCGGCTTCTTCGGCTGCTTCCCGCTGCTGGTCGGCATCGCCTTCGGCCTCAGCCCGACCTGGGCGATGCTGCTGGTGCCGATCTTCGCCTTCTTCACCGCGCTCGGCTTCGCCGCCTTCGGGATCTCCGTCGCGGCCAGCGTCGCCAAGATCGATCAGTTCAACTACGTGACCACCCTGGTGATCACGCCGATGTTCCTGGTCGCCGGAACCTTCTTCCCGATCGACCAGCTCCCCGAGGGCCTCCAGATCGCGGCCAACTTCAACCCGCTCTACCAGCTGGTCGAGCTCGTCCGGGGCGCCGCCTTCGGCTTCGAGGCCGTGGACCTGCTCCGCTTCGCCTCGCTGCTCGCCTTCGCTTTCGTGCTCTGGCGGATCGCGGTCAGCCGCATGACCAAGCGGCTGATCGACTGATGATCGGCGGCTGAGGTGGCGCGCTACGCCGCCTTCCTGCGCGCGGTCAACCTCGCCGGCAGCCGCAAGGCGCCCAGCGCGAAGCTGGTCTCGGCCTTCGAGCAGGCGGGCTTCGAGGAGGTCTCGACCTTCCGCAACAGCGGCAACGTCGCCTTCACCGCGCCGGGGCGGGCCAGCGAAGCCGAAGCTGGTGGACGCGATCGAGGCCGCTCTGCGCGACGAGCTCGGCTTCGAGGTGCCGGCCTTCGTGCGCACCGAGCCCGAGCTGGAGGCGATCGCGGCGGAGCGCCCGTTCGCCGCGAAGGCGGTCGAGGCCTCGAAGGGGAAGCTCCAGGTCGCGCTGCTGCTGGAGAAGCCGCCCGCCGCGGCGAAGAAGCGCATCATGTCGCTGGCCAGCGAGCAGGACCGGCTGGCGCTGAAGGACACCGAGCTCTACTGGCTGCCGAGCGGGGGCACCCAGCAGTCGGCGCTGGACATGAAGGCGATCGACAGGTCGATCGGCCTCAACACGATCCGCACCCAGGGCACGATCGAGCAGATGGCCTCGAAGTTCTTCGGCTAGCGGTCGAGGCCGAAGTCCCCGAAGGGCTCGTCTCGGTCCTTGACGGCCTCCTTGAAGCCCGCCTCGGCGGCGCGGCGCTGGAACTCGAAGCCCTCGGGGGTGTGGCGGGCGACGCCGTCGAAGACGGTGCCCAGCACCTGGGTCGCGTGCAGGCCCTGCGAGTAGAGGGCCTGGTTGACCAGCAGCTTGTGCATGACGAGCTGGTTGATCGGCAGGCGGGCGACCCGTTCCAGCAGCGACTCGAAGACGCCGTCCAGCTCGGAAGCGGGCGCGGCCTCGGTGGCGAGCCCCCACTCGACCGCGGTGGTGCCGTCGATCGAGTCGCCCGTCAGCAGCAGCCGCTTGGCGCGGGCGGGGCCGATCCGGTAGGCCCACAGCGCCGTCGTGGGGACTCCCCAGACGCGCGCGGGCGGGTAGCCGATCTTGGCCCGGTCCTCGGCGACGATCAGGTCCGAGCAGAGCGCCATGTCGGTGCCGCCGGCGACGCAGTAGCCGTGGACCTTGCAGACGACGGGCTTCTCGGAATGGAACAGGCTCATGAAGCCGCGCACGTTGCGGCTCATCATCTGGAAGTCGGTGACCGGGTCCCAGGTGCCGTCGGGGTCGTGGTTTCGCGCCTGGACCACCGGGTCCAGGGGCGACCCCTCGGGTGCGGCTTCATCCGCCACCCCTCCATCCTGCCCTCGGCCGAGGCGACGAGGTCATAGCCGCCGCAGAAGCCGGTGCCGTTGCCGGCCAGCGCGATCACGTGGACCTCGGGGTCGAGGTTGGCGCGCTCGACGCAGGCCGACAGCTCGCGCGGCATCTCGAGCGTGATCCCGTTGCCGCGCTCGGGGCGGTTCAGCGTGATCCTGGCGATCCGGCCGTCGGCCTCGTAGGTCAGGGTCGACAGCTCGTCCATCAGCCAGTCGTCCGGGTCTGCGGCTTGCCGTCGCGCGGGATGCCGTTCAGCACGCGCGTCACCTCCTGGAGGTCGCCCTGGTCGTAGTAGTCGACCGCGACGATGTTCGGGCAGCAGCCCGCGGCGGCGCTCGCACTCCCTGCGCGCCCCGCTTCAGGAACTCGAAGCGCGTTCACCTTCGCCGCCGGTGCGGGGGAGCGGGGGATCTTCTCGACCCAGTGGTTGAGCTGGAACAGCGGGTTGCTCGGCCGTCTCCGCGGTTCGGCGTGCACGCGTACTCGAAGTCCTCGAGCTCGGCGGCTGTGTGGAATGTGTACGGGTTCTCCTGAGTCAGCTCGAAGCCCTCCGAGTACCACGGGAACTTGCCGTGGCCGGCGTTGCGCTCGGCCATCACGAACAGACGCTTGTCGTCCTCGATCATCGAGCGCATGGTCGGGAACGGCTGGCCCGGGCGGTGGACGTAGGCGTAGCGAAGGAGCCGCTCTCCTCGAAGGCCTTGGCGGTGTCCTCGGGGCTGACGTCGTCCTCGATGAACAGGACCACGACCTCGTCCGGATGGGTGTCGAGGAATTCCTTGAACCAGCCGAGCGCCTGTGTCAGCGGGGTCGAGCCGAGCTCGCAGACGACGTGGCACAAGTAGACGCCGCGCGTCCCTGCCCTCGCCGCGCTGCGCGTACTGCGTCGCTGGAGGCTGCGGAACTGCTTCGCGCCCTCGGGGCCGAGCTGCTGCTTGACCGCACTCGTGGACCTTGCTCTGGTCGCTCCTCGCTCGAGGTCGGTCAGCACCGGCCCGCTCGTGCGCTTGATCCCGTAGTGGGTGTCGATCAGGAACGCGCGGACGCCGTCGTCGAGCTGCCGCGGGATGCCGCGGCGCTGGTTCGGCGCGTACCAGCCGGGCAGCTCGGCGGCCGACATCGCGTTGTGCGCCGCCGGGAATGCGACGTCGTCGAGCGTCCGGTCGCAGAGCTTCGCGTAGCCGTTGCAGTTCTTGACGGGCCCGGCCGGGCGCACGACCTTCGTGGCCTTGTCCTCGTCGGTGACCACGAACGCGACCGCGATCGCCGCCGCGATGATCGTCGCCCCCGCCAGCGCCGGCGTCCGCCAGCTCGCCGCGGCGAGGCAGCTGCCCTTCGCACCCTCTCGTGCGGCCCTTGGGCCGGGTCGCGACCGGCGCGATCGTCGCGATCAGCTCGACGACCGCGTAGTAGATCGCGACGGCGCCGAGCAGCACGGCGACGATCTGCACCGAAAGGGTCGGTTCCAGGAACGCCACGATCCCCGCGATCCCGACCGCCAGGGCGCGTCCGGCGCGCGCCCAGGCTCGAGTCCGGCGCGCGGCCGAACCAGGCGAGCACGCGGCGGAGCCGCTCGAACGGCTCCGGCTCGCGCGTGGCGGCCGCCGCCGCGAGCGCGACGGCGAGGACCCCGCCGAGCAGCATCCAGTTGGCGAGCCCGCCCATGTAGTTGTCGTAGAGCGTCGGCGACGGCGTCGTGCAGGTCTCCCCTCGCCGAACTTGCGAAGCAGCAGCGTGCGGGCGACGAGCAGCGCGATGAAGCCGACGGCGCCCGCCGCGGCGACGCCGATCAGGCAGTTGACGAGGGCGCGCCGGCGCTCGGGGGCGAGCCAGACCGAGCCGGCGAGCATCAGCATGCCGAGCGGCGGCAGCAGCAGGCCCAGGATGCGGGCGTGCTCCGCGCCAGCGGGCGCCGGTCAGGGCGACCTTGCTGTTCGTGACCCGGACGAGCCGCTGGCCGACGTCGTCGGGTATCTTCTTCGCCACCTTGGGTTGACCGACGCGGACCGCGCTGACGATCACCGGTTCGCGTCCTTCAGATCGTCAGCACCAGCTGGTCGCCGTCCTTGTTCGAACAGCGCCTTGTGCGCCTTGCGGACCCCGTTCTGGAACACGTCCTTGAACGCGTTCGTCTCCAGCATCCCGCTGACACCGCGCCCTCAGCAGCGGCTGCACGTTGATCGAGCTGGTCGGGGCCGACGTTGATGATCTGCTCGACGATCGGCCTGGCGAGCGCCTCGCGTACGGCCTCGTCCCGCAGCGACTTGGCGGCGGTCTTCGAGAAGTTGTCGGAGTCGAACAGCTCCTGGCGGGCGTAGAGGGCGAAGCCGCCGATCAGGAGCAGCACCGCGCCCGCGATCCCGAGGATGGTCGAGGCGACTCGGCGCCGGTGCGTCGTTCACCCCTCGTCTCCATGACGTCGATTCAATCAGTCCGCCATGGCGAAGAAGGAGTACACGACCGTCGAGGCGGCCGGGCACGAGGTCCGGATCTCGAGCCCGAGCAAGATCTACTTCCCGAAGCCGAAGCACACCAAGCTCGACCTCGTGGAGTACTACCTCGCCGTCGAGGAGGCTGCCGTGAACCAGCTCCGCGAGAGGCCGGGGACGATGAAGCGCTTCGTCGACGGCGCGGCCGGCGAGTTCTTCTTCCAGAAGCGCGTCCCGAAGAACGCACCGCCGTGGCTGGAGACCGCGACCTTCACCTTCCCCAGCGGCCGCACCGCGACCGAGCTGGTCGCTAACGACGGCGCGCACCTCGCCTGGGCCGTCAACTTGGGCGTGATCGACTTCAACCCCCACCCCGTCCGCCGTGCCGACCTCGACTGCCCCGACGAGCTGCGCGTTGATCTCGACCCGCAGCCCGGCGTGCGCTGGAACACGGTCCGCCAGGTCGCGATGTGCGTCAAGGAGGTGCTGGAGGACCACGACCTGGTGGGCTTCCCGAAGACCTCGGGCTCGCGCGGCATCCACGTCAACGTCCGCATCAGGCCCGAGTGGGACTACGTCGAGGTCCGCCGCGCCGCCCTCGCGCTGGCCCGCGAGGTCGAGCGCCGGGTGCCCAAGAAGGCGACCAGCAAATGGTGGAAGGAGGAGCGCCACGGCGTCTTCGTCGACTACAACCAGAACGCGCGGGACCGCACGATCGCCTCCGGCTACTCGGTCCGTCCTGTTCCTGACGCCAAGGTCTGCTGCCCGATCGGCTGGAAGGAGGTGCCCGACGTCGAGCCCGGCGACCTGCGCCTCGACACCGTCCCCGCCCGGCTGAAGAGGAAGCGGGACCCGGCGGCCGACATCGACAAGCACGCCGGCTCGCTCGACAAGCTGCTCGACCTCGCCCGCCGCGACGAGGAGGAGGGCCTGGGCGACGCCCCCTGGCCCCCCCACTTCCGCAAGCAGCGCGGCGAGCCGAAGCGGGTGCAGCCGAGCAAGGCGAAGAAGAAGCCCTAGGACAGCTCGGGCGGCAGCGCCTTCGGCCCATCCGGGTAGAGGAAGGCGATGGTCTCTTCGCTCATCTCGAGTGTGTTGGCGGCCTCGTTCGGCGCTCCCATGATCAGCCACAGCGCGTCGTCGTCGGTGTCGTTGAACACCTTGGTCGAAGACGCGCACGGACTATTTCGCCGCCACAACTCGCGCTGGCGGCCGGGCGTTCGGGCGCTCCCACGATCAGCCACAGCGCGTCGTCCTCGGTGTCGTTGAACACCTGGCGCGTGTGCTCGGGCTCGACGAATGCCGTGGTCGAGGCGGCCGAGCGTGAGCACCTCATCGTCGACGCGAAGGCGGCCGGTCCCCTCCAGCAGCACGTAGAGCTCGGCCGTATCGCGGTGCCGGTGCTTGGTCGACGCCTGGCCCGGGCGCAGCCGCCACAGCCGCGCCCCCATCGTCCTTGCGTCCAGCTGCTTGGCGAGATCGGTGTTCTCGACCTTCATCTGGTTCGAGGGCCGCCAGTGGGCATCGGCGGCGCGCAACAACCGATAGGCCATGCGGCTCATGTTGTCACGGCCGCGCGCCGATTCGGAAGGGATGGACGCCAACCAGTACGCCCTCGCTCACGGCGTCCGGCGCACGCAGATGGCGCTCGTGCGCTGGCAGCGGGACCCGTGGCCGGTGCTGCGCTCGTGGCTGCTCGGCGCCGTCGCGATCGGCCTCGTGCTGCTGGCGGCGGTGCTGGTGATCGCCTCGCTGGTCAAGCCGGACATCGGCTTCCACTACGTCCCCAGCCTCCCGGAGGGGACCGAGGCCGACCGCATGGCCCTTATCGTCGGCAAGAACTCGCTGGTGCTGGCGCTGCACGCATTCGCCTGCGTCGCCGGCTTCATCGCCGGCAGCGCCCTGCCGCTCTCGACCCAGAGGCGCCGCGGCATCTCGCGCTGGGTCCACGAGCGCGCGCGCCCTGTCGCCTTCGCCTGGGTCGTGTTCGTGACCGGCTTCTCGCTGCTGGCCCAGGCCGCCGCGCTCGGCGTGATCGGCTCCACCCTCTCCTACAGCGCCAACGATCTCGCCCGCGTGCTGGTGCTGACCGTCCTCCCCCACGCCCTGCTGGAGCTGACCGCCGTCTTCCTGCCGCTGGCCGCCTGGACGATCGCCAGCCGCCGCGACGAGTGGGACCAGCTCTTGGCCGCGACCGCCGTCACGGTCACGGTCGCGATCCCGATGCTGATCGCCTCCGCTGCCTGGGAGGTCCACGTCTGGCCGCACCTGCTGCGCGCCGCCTCGCCGGTCTACTAGGCCCCGGCGTCACTCCTCGGGATCGCTGAAGTTCCAGTTCATGTTCTGGGTGAAGAACTCGTTGCTGAACGTGCTTGCTCCCTGGTATGTGCCGCGCACCGCCGCCTGCTCGGCCTCCTCCGTGAAGACCAGCCCGGGCACCGGGAACGAAGGTGTCGAAGGGATCATCGCCGGGACAGGTGATCGTCCCCATCGGGAACTCGTTCCCGGGGAAATTGAGCTGGATCCCGTAGTGGGGCTCGTCTCCGGGCTGGATGATCATCGTGCCGTCGCCGGGCTCGAGCGAGTAGTTCGCTGCGGGGATGTCGATCGTGCAGGTCTCGTCACCCTCGACGGTCCCGGTGCCGCTCGCCGTCACCGATCCGCTCTCCACGATTGCCTCGCTCCAGGTCTCGCCGGTGAACTCGGGGAACCACGGGTTCACCTGCCCGTTCGACTTGAAGGTGACGTTCCCGCTCCAGCTCCAATCCACGATCGTGGTCACGGTGTCGTCGTAGTGAGCGGTACCGCTGAAGGTGCCCGTCGGCTCCGGGATGCAGACGCCCGCCGCTCGAGCGCCCGCGGCACGACCCGGGGTGGGCGGCGTAAAGCTGAGGCTGAAGACCCGGCTCTGACTCGGCGTGACCGAGGCGTTGGAGAGCACCAGCACCAGCTCCTCGATGTCGCAGAAGGGCACGTCCTCCTGGGTCTTCTGGGTCCAGTCCTCCGTCGCCTTCGATCCGTCCTTGTATTTGATGATCGCCTGCACGCCCGGCCTCGTCGTTGACGCCGCCGACGTTCCTGTAGGTGAGCTCGGTGGCGTCGTCGGCCGGCTCGAAGCGTCAGGTACTTCGCCGCGACCGGGTCGACGAGTGTTCAGATCGGCGTGACCGTGTTGCTCGGCAGGGTCCCCTCCGCCGCGATCAGCGGGGTACTCGTGATCGAGTCCCACCCCTGATAGTCCGTAACGGGGTCCTTGTTCCAGTTCGACTTCGTGAAGTCCTTCCAGGCCTGGGCCCAGCCGGAGGCGAACAGCGACTTGGCCGCGTTGAGGCTCTTCTGCGAGGCGACGGCGTTCCATACCTGCCGGACCAGCGTCGGGTCGTTGGCCTTGCGGACGGCCCAGAGCCAGAAGACGTAGGAGCCGTAATCATGGTGGTTCGGGCTGGTCGAATCGAGCGACTTCTCCGGGTAGGGGAAGAAGTACTGGAGGGCCTGGTGCTCCGTCTGGTTCGGGGTCAGGCCGATGGAGCTGGCGTAGTCCTGCACCCACTGCGCAGTCCCCTCCTTGAGCCAGGCGTTCTCGCCGCTCGACATGTCGCCCGAGCTGAAGATGAATGCGTACTGGATCATGTGCATGAACTCGTGGGCGAGGAACGGCGTCGTGCCGCCAGAGCCCGCACGGGGAAAGATCATCTTTGCCGAGGTGCCCTCCTGGCTCAGACCGCTGGCGTAGGTCGTCGCCTTGTTATATGCCGTCCACCAGGGAAATGTCGACTGCGTCCGAGCCCCCGGAACAGGACTCGGTCGAGCCGCCGTCGGGGTTGGGCTCCTTCTGCATGAGCGTGGTCAGGCTGGGCCAGATCTTGGTCTCCATCGCGCTCATGAGGCTGCCGGCCAGTGCAGCGTCGGTGGCCGCGTAGCGGTTCTGGTACCAGATGCGCACCTTGCCGGCGGCCGCCCCCGAGGTCGCCTCCACGTAGCTCCAGTCCTGGAGCAGGATCTGGTTGTTGGTGGTCGGATCGCACCAGGGTCTGGCTCGGATCGGCGTCCCGCGGCGTCACAACTCGCGGGGCACCGTCGACCTCGGGTTGACCTGCTGATCCCAGTAGCTGCCCTGATGGAACGGCGGGATCAGGAACGGCCCAAGCGTCGCCTGGACCCCGGCGGAGAGCTGGCTCCACTGGGCCGTCACATCGTCGAGCGGCGGCTCGGCGAGGGGATCGGGCACGCTGCCCACGTACTGTCCGGGGAGACGGGGGTCGCCGAACGCCGCGAAGACCTTGTAGGTCAGGCCCTGCTCGGGGGTGATCGCGCCGCTGGCGACCGCCGCGTCGATCTTCTCGAAGGTCGTCTGCGGCGGCGGGGGAGGTGGCGGCGGCGGAGGCGGCGTCGGGGTCGCGGGCGACGGCGTGACCGGCTTCTTCTTCTTGCACTTCTTCGCGGCGGCGGCCGCGCGTTTCTTCGACTTCTTGCACTTCTTCTTCTTCGCGGCCTGCGCTGAGGCGTCTGACGAGACGGGGGTACCGCCGAAGACGGGGGCGGAGAAGACGAGCAGCACCAGCGCCAATACGGACGCGACCATCCCGGTCCACACCCTCTCCAAGCTGCAGGTAGCGATGCGCGCAGGATAAAAGGGATTAGGCTGCGTCGCTGCCAAATCGACTCAAGGAGGAGCACTTTGTTCCCGATCGCCGAGTACACCTTCGGCCAGGGCCTGCTCACGGTCCTCGCCATCTTCGTCTTCGCGGCCTGGATCCTGGTCCTGTTCACGATCCTCAGCGACCTCTTTCGCGACCACGACCTCTCGGGCTGGGCGAAGGCGTTCTGGGTCCTGTTCCTGATCTTTCTGCCGTTCCTCGCCGCGCTCGTCTACCTGATCGCCAGGGGCGGCGGCATGCGCGAACGCTCGATCAAGGCCCAAGAGGAGAGCCAGAAGCAGTTCGACGCCTACGTCAAGCAGGCCGCCGGCAGCTCGAGCGCCGACGAGATCGCGAAGCTCGCCAAGCTCCGCGACGACGGCGCGATCAGCGCCGAGGAGTTCGAAGCGCAGAAGAGGAAGCTGCTGGCCTGAGCCTCAGACGAGCTGATCGAGGCCGCATTCGCTCGGCTTCTTGTCGTCGCGCCAGCGCACGATCTTGGAGCCGTGGCGGATGCGGCCGCCGCTCGTGTGGTCGTAGGTGATCTCGACGACCAGCTCGGGGCGGAGCTCGCGCCACTCGAGCTCCCGGTCCGAGTCCCAGCGGCTCGGGTCGCCGCTGCCGACCTCACCGGTCTCGTAGGGCGCCAGGGTCTTGACCAGCTCGCGCTTCTCCTTCGCCTTCAGGCCAGAGGTGTGCCCGATCGGGATCAGCTTCTTCTTCTTGTCGTAGAGGCCGAGGATCAGTGAGCCCACGGTCCCCTCCTCCTTGCCCGGCCGCCAGCCTACGATGACGACGTCGATCGTGCGGACGTGCTTGATCTTGACCATGCCCTTGCGCTTGCCCGGGACGTAGGGGGCGTCCAGCTGCTTCGCGATCACGCCCTCGCCCGACATCAACCAGGGCTCGGCCGTCTTCAGCGATTTGGTCAGCGGCGTCAGCTCGACCGACCCGCTCGCCGACTTCTTGCGCCCCGGCGCGGCGGCGATCAGCTCCTTCAGCGCCTCGCGGCGCTCCGAGAACGGCTCCCTCATCAGCTTTCTCTTGCCTTCGGCGAGCAGGTCGAAGGCGCGGAAGATCGCGGGGGTCTGCTCGGCAAGCATCTTCACCCGCGACTCGGCGGGGTGCAGGCGCGCCTGGAGGTGGTCGAAGACCTCGCGGCCCTCGTCGTCGAGGATGACCAGCTCGCCGTCCATCACGTAGCGGCCCTTGGGCAGGACGAGCTCGGGGAAGTAGCGCAGCAGCGGCTTCGCGCCGCGTGACTGCAGGTAGACCTTCTCGCCGTCGGCGAAGGCCAGCGCCCGGAAGCCGTCGTACTTGGGCTCGTAGGCCCATTCGTCGCCCTCGGGCAGGACCTTGCGCGAGAGCGCGAGTTGGGGCTGGACGGGCGGACGGATCGGGAACGCCATGGACTCGATCCTAGGCGGCTCCTCCGCTTCGCGTCCGCGGCCGCCATACCATCGCGACCATGTCGGCAGCCGCGCAACCCGAGCAGGCGGACCTGGTCGTCGTCGGCGGTGGGATCGTCGGGCTCGCGGTCGCGCGCGAGCTGCTCGCGCGGAAGCCGGGCCGCACGCTGACGGTGCTCGAGCGCGAGCCCGAGCTCGCGACCCAGCAGACCGGGCGCTCGAGCGGCGTCATCCACGCGGGCGTCTACTACGCGCCGGGCTCGCTGAAGGCGAAGCTCTGCGTGGATGGCGCCGAGCTGCTCTACGGCTACTGCGCCGAGCGGGGGATCGAGGCGCGGCGCGCCGGCAAGCTGATCGTCGCCACGGACGAGTCGGAGCTGGGCGCCCTCGAGGAGCTCGAGAACCGCGGCAGGGCCAACGGCGTCCCCGGCCTGCGTCGCGTCGGGGCCGAGGAGATCTCCGAGATCGAGCCGCACGCGCGCGGGGTCGCCGCCCTCCACTCGCCGGCCACCGGAGTCGTCGACTTTCGTGCCGTCGCCGCCGCGCTGGCGGCGGAAGTGCGCGAGGCCGGAGGCGCGATCGAGACCGGACGCGACGTCAGCGCCCTGGAGGCGAACGGCGCGGGGATAGAGGTGCGCGGCCCCGACGGGTCCACGATCCGGGCGGGGTACGTCGTCTGTTGCGCCGGCGCTGGGTCCGACAGGCTCGCCGTGGCCGCCGGCGCTCCCGCCGAGCCGCGCATCGTCCCCTTCCGGGGCGCCTATCTGCGACTGAGGCCCGAGCGCGCCGAGCTGGTGCGGGCGAACGTCTACCCGGTGCCCGACCCCGACCTGCCGTTCCTCGGAGCGCACCTGACTCGAACCTTCGACGGCGAGGTCCTGCTCGGTCCATCGGCGCTGCTGGTCGGGGGGCTCGGCTGGCCCGGCACCTGGCGGGTGATGGCGCGCAACTGGCGCGCTGGGCTGATCGAGATCCGGCGCGCCGCGAGCCCGCGATCGTTCGTCGCCGACGCCAGGAAGCTGATGCCGGAGCTCGAGCGCCGCGACTTCGTCGCCGGTCCCTCGGGCGTGCGCGCCCAGGCCGTCAACCGCGACGGCACCCTGGTGGACGACTTCGTCGTGCACACGACCGAGCGCGCGCTGCACGTCCGCAACGCCCCCTCCCCCGCCGCGACCTCGTCACTGGCCCTCGCCCGCCTGATCGCGGACAGGGTCGAGTCAGAGCGCTAGCCCGGCGAGGCTCTCGAGGCGGTCGGTCAGGTCCTCGATCGGCTTGAAGCCGCCGCCCGGCGGCGGCTCGACCGTGACCTCGGCGCCGACGTCGGAGATCTCCACGTCGATCGTGACCGCGCCGCCGCTGATTTCGCCGACGGCGGCCTGTCTGGCGGCCGGCACCGAGAACGGGAACTGGGCGCGGAAGCGCCGAATCGTGTGATCGTCGTAGGCGACCCAGGCCTCGACTGGGCCGTCGCGGGCACCGGACGCCAGCTCGCGCAGCAGCTGCGGAGCGCCCAGCGCGGCCATCAGCCCCGAGAGATCCTGGGCGGCCGCGCGTGAGTCCAGCGTTCCCTCGATTCGCTCCGTCTCGGTGCCCGCCACTTCCTCGGTTCCCGCGTACTGCGGATCCTCGAACCACCCGTCCACCTCGAGCGCCAGCGACGGCGGTCCGCCCTCCTCGCGGGCGGCGCGCAGTCCCCGCTCCAGCTCGGCCACGCGCGCTGCGCCGACCCGGTAGTTCTCGCCGAAGAAGACGACGTAGGCGTCCTCGCCCGTCGAGACCAGCTCGCCGTCCACCCCGAATCCCGCGACGCTGGCGTCGAGCGCGAGGTCGAAGCTGGGCAGCCCGCCGGCCTCGTCCAGCGCGAACGGCCCCTGCAGATCGGCCTCGCTGGCGCCGGCCAGCAGCGAATCGCCCTCCAGCACCAGGTCGAGGCCGATCGCGGCCTCACCGCTCTGAGCCGGGTTCGCGGCCGCCTCGCGCAGCAGCTCGGCGGGCGGCTCACTCGGCGCCTCGCGCTCACCGCCGCCGCAGCCCCAGAGGGCCGGCGCGAGCGCCAGCACCGAGACGGCGAGAGCCGCCCTCAACAGCCGCCCAGCGCCAGGAACGCGGCGACGATCAGAGCGATCACCACCAGGCCCGCGACCACGCGGCGCCGGGTGTAGACGTCGATGCCGCCGCCGTAGCGGCTCATCGAGCCCAGCTCAGGGCGCCGCCACCCTCCGCGTCCACTCTCCTGCTCCTCCGGCGGCTCCTCATCCTCGATCGGGGCCCCCTGCTCACGTGCCTCGCGGGCGCGCAGCCGCTCCTCGGCCGCCGCCGCTCGCTCGTCAGCGCTTCTGCCTCCACCGCGCTCCATGCACCCGAACTTTAGGGCCGACGGCCGCCTGGGGTGACTGCTCCGCTGCATTAGGCTGACCCCGATGGCGGTCCGGGAAGCGATCCCCAAGCAGCCGGAATCCGAGACCGAGCAGGAGGTCTCGTCGTTTGCCAAGTCCCTGTTCCTGGGCGAGATCCACGAGGAGCTGGTCTTCCCCTGGCCTTCGCCGGATGCCGACGAGCAGGCGCGGATCCGCGAGCTGAACAGGCAGCTGCGCGACTACTGCGCCGAGAGCTATGACCCCCGCAGGGTCGAGGAGGAGCGCTGGGTCCCAGACGAGGTCATCGCTGCCCTCGGCGAGATCGGCGTGATGGGGCTCTACGTCGACGAGCGCTACGGCGGGCAGGGCCTCTCGCAGACCGGCTACGCGCGCGTGTTCGAGACGATCGGCGAGATCGACGCCACCCTCGCGATCGTGCTGGGCGTGCACCAGTCGATCGGCTACAAGGGCATCGCCCTGTTCGGCTCGGACGAGCAGAAGGAGCGCTGGCTGCCCGACCTCGCCACCGGCCGCAAGCTCGCCGCCTTCGCCCTGACCGAGCCCGAGGCGGGCTCGGACGCGTACGGGATCCAGTCGCGCGCCGTGGAGCAGCCCGACGGGTCCTGGGTGCTGAACGGGGAGAAGCGCTACATCGGCAACGGCTCGCGCGCCGGCGTCATCACCACCTTCGCCCGCTGCGAGGTCGATGGCAAGGACAAGCACATCGCCCTGGTCCTGGAGAAGGGGATGGAGGGTTTGGAGGTCGGCGAGCGCTACGACACGATGGGCCTGCGCGGCAACGACCTGCGCCGCCTCTATTTCAAGGACGTCCGCGTCCCGGCCGAGAACGTGCTCGGCGAGCCCGGGCAGGGCTTCCGGATCGCGATGCAGATCCTCAACAACGGGCGCATCGGCCTCGGCACCGGCTCGGTCGGGGCCACCAAGACGCTGCTGGACCTGACCATCGACCACGTCAAGGAGCGCAAGCAGTTCGACCAGCCGCTCGCCGACTTCGAGCTCGTCCAGGACAAGATCGGCTGGATGGTCTCCTACCTGTTCGGGCTGGAGGCGATGACCTACATGACCTGCGGGCTGGTGGACGCCGGCGTCCCCGACTACTCACTGGAGTCGGCCATCTGCAAGGTCTCGGGAACGGAGTTCCTCTGGTACGCGGCCAACCGCTCGCTGCAGCTGGCCGGCGGCCAGGGCTACCTGCGCACCGAGCCCTGGGAGAAGGTCGTGCGCGACATCCGCATCTTCCCGATCTTCGAGGGCGCAAATGACGTGCTGCGGGCCTTCATCGCGCTCGGCGGCATCAAGCCCGTCGGCGAGAAGCTCGAGGGAATGGGCGACCTGGCCCTCGGCGACCCGATCGGCTCGATCGGAGTGCTGGTGGACTACGTCGCTGATCGGGCCAAGCGCGAGGTCCGCCCCGACAAGGTCAGCAAGGCCCACGAGGAGCTCTCCGACCACGCCGACGCCGTCAGCGGCCAGGTCAAGCAGCTGGCGGGCGTGACCGAGAAGCTGATCCGCGAGCACAAGCAGGAGATCATCCAGCGCCAGTTCGCCCAGAAGCGCCTGGCCGACGCCGTCGCCGACATCTTCGCCCAGGTCTCGGTGCTCTCCCGCGTCAGCTCGATCTTCGACGACCAGGGGGCCGAGGCATCGGGCCAGGAGCGGTTCATCGCCGACACCTTCTGCTCCCGCGCCGCCGCTCGCGTCGAGGCCAACTTCGACCAGATCGAGTCCAACGACGACGACCGCATGTCCTCGATCGCCAAGCTGGCCTACAAGCGCGGCGAGTACGGCTACGCGCTGTTCGAGGACTGAGCGGCTCGCGGAGCGAGCGCTAGTCCTTGGCCTTGGACTGGCCCTGGCCCTGGCTGCCCGCTGAGCCCGAATTGCCGGGGCTGGCCGGCCTGTTCGCCTGCCCGGGCGGGGTCCCGTCCTTGCCGACGGCATTGCCGTTGCCACCGGCGTTGCTGGGCGGCTTCGGCTTGCTCTGACCAGGGGGCGCCGCGGGCTTGCCCTTGGCCTTGCTGTTCGAGCTGGAGCCGGGGTTCTGATTGCCGCCGGCGTTGCTGTTGCTGGGCGGGCCGTTGCCCTGCCTGCGGTCGCCCTTGACGGCGTCCTCGGAGCCGGGCTCGGCCGCGGGCGAGGCGGCGGGCTCGCCGTCGTTTCCGGAGCCCTGATCGCGGTCGGCCGGGTCGTCGGAGCCTGAGTTGCCCTGGTTCGGAAGGTTGATGCCGACCGTCTCGAAGGCGCTCTCAGCGGCGTCGGGGAGCCGTACGCCCGCGACCGCGAGGCAGGCCGTCAGCAGCGGCACCAGCGCGACCGCCAGCGCGACGAGCGCCAGGCGGCGGCGCGGGTTCGAGCGGCGTCCGCTCCGCAGCGGAGCGGTCGGCCGGCGCGAAGCCCGCTCGGCCGCGACCGTCGCGGAGGCGCGGGCTTCGTCGGCGAGCCGACGCACCATCGCTTCCGAAGCGGCCGGATCGGGCTCGCGGATCAGCGTCGCCTGCAGGGCGCGCGAGAAGGTCGCGATCTCGGGGTGGGAAAAGTCCATCTCGTCCGGGTAAGCGCCGTTGCCGGTCACGGAGTTACCCCCTTTTGCGCAAGCGCCTTGCGGACTGCGATCAGGCCGCGCCTCTGCAGCTGCTTGACGGCGCCCGTCCGCTTGCCGAGCGCCTCCGCGACCTGCTCCAGGCTGAGGTCGCCCAGCACCCGCAGCAGCAGCACCGCGCGCTGGTCGGGCGAGAGCAATTCGAGGACCTTCAGTACCTGCTCGCGGCTGATCCGGGCCAGGGCCTGCTCGGCGGCGTCATCGCCCGCCTCCCCCAGCGGCTCGGGGACCTCGGCGACCAGGTCCATCGGGCGGCGGGCCGAGCGGCGCCGGGCGTCGATCAGGCGGTGGTGGGCGATCGTGAACACCCAGGAGCGGAAGCGGTCCCAGTCCCCCTCGAACTCGGCCACGTCGCGGGCCACCTGGAGGAAGGTCTCGCCCAGGACGTCCTCGGGATCAGGGGCGCCGCTGCCGCGCAGGTAGCCGAGCACGGCGGGCGAGAGCTCGCCCCAGATCTCCGACCAGGCCCGCTCGTCTCCGCCTCGGGCCGACTCGATCAGTACCTCGAAGCGATCCGGACTCATCGAGCGACGGTAGCCGAATCGGCCGCGAGTGTATCTAACATACAGCCTGTATGGCCGAAGCTCGCGCCCGCAAGAAAGCCGCGTCGCCGGGTGCCGGCCGGCGCGAGAAGGACGCAAGGGCGACCCGCGATGCGCTGGTCGCCGCCGGGCTCGAGTTGTTCACGGCGCGCGGCTATTCGGCCATCGGAACCGAGGAGATCGTGGAGCGGGCCCGCGTCACCAGGGGCGCCCTGTACCACCACTTCAAGGACAAGCGCGACCTCTTCCGGGCGGTGCATGAGCGGGTTGAGGAGGATCTGGTCGCCCGGATCGCCGCGCAGATGGAGGGAGTCTCGGACCCCTGGGACGTGATGGTGACGGGCACACGCGCCTTCCTCGACGCCTGCGACGAGCCGGCCGTGAAGCAGATCGCGCTGGTGGACGCCCCGGCCGTGCTCGGCTGGCGCGAGTGGCGCGAGATCGACGAGCGCTACGGACTGGGGTTGATGAAGGCCGCCCTCGGCGGTGCGATCGAGGCCGGCGTCCTTCGCCCGGCACCGCTCGACGCCCTCAGCCACCTGATGCTGGGGGCGCTGGCCGAAGCGGCGTTCGTGATCGCCAACGCCGAGGATCCAGCAGCCGCCCGGGATGAGTCAGAGACGGCTCTATTCGCGCTGCTCGAGGGGCTGCGGGCCTGAGGGCGGTCCGCGGTCGTCGGGCGGGCGACCCCGGTTCTTCATCCCCCGCCGAATCGCCTTGCGCAGCATCAGGATCAGGCCGATCCCGATCGCCAGCAGCACCAACACGACGGCGAGCGCGATCAGCGGCTCGGCCAGCACAAGGGCGATCACGACCGCGACGATCCCGTCCTCGATCAGGCTGACGAAGATGTTCGAGAACGGCTCGGGCGAGGCGTTGATGCCCAGGCGTACCCCCGCCTTGATCGCGTGGCTGGTCAGGGCCGTGCCACCCGCGGCACCGCCCGATATCGCCTGCTCGGCCTCGCTCACCTGGTCGAACTCGGCGAACTCCACCCCGATCAGGCTCGCCACGAGTGGGCGGATCACCGTGTGGGCGACGTCCCAGAGGTTGTCGAGGTACGGGATCTTGTCGGTGACGAACTCGATCGCGTACATCACCCCCGCCCCGATCAGCACCGTGTCCCCCATCAGCGGCTCGGGCACCTCCCCGAAGCCGGCCCGCCCCAGCAGATTCAGCAGCACGACGGTGCCGTAGGCGTTGATCCCGGTCGCGTAGCCGGTGCTGATCACCGTCGGGACGAGGTCCATGCGCGCGCCAGCCTACGAGGCTTGGCCAATGCCCGTAACTCAGTTGGATCCGGCGGCGCTTGAACCGATTGATTACCGCAAAGCTAATGACGATCCGAGGAGGAACGATGCGGAGAAGGACTATCGGGCGTGGCCTGGCGCTGGCCGGGATCGCCACGCTGGCGCTGGCCGTCACGGCGAGCGCCGAGCCCGGCGGGAACGGGAAGGGCAAGGCCAAGGGCCACGACAAGGTCAGTCGCCAAGCAGTGCGCCAAGGAGAAGAAGGCGCTCGGCAAGGACGCGTTCCGTGAGCTCTACGGCAAGCCGGCAATGAAGAACTGCAAGGCCCTCGGCGACGACGGCGTGGGCGTCGAGGAGAAGGTGAACGCCGCCAAGGAGTGCAAGGCGGAGCAGGCCGACCCCGCCTTCGCGGACGCCCACGAAGGCAAGACGTTCGACGAGTTCTACGGGACGAACGGGAACAAGAAGAACGCGTTCGGCAAGTGCGTCTCGATGAAGGCCAAGGAGAAAGAGCAGGAGCAGCCCACGGCGACACGGTGACCCGCAAGGGCCACCAGGGGAAAACGGACGGGTAGCGCAAAAAGGGCCCCAGGGACGGGGCCCTTTTTGCGTCCGCCATCGGCGCGCCTGATCAAGCCTCCAGGGGATCGCCCGTCTCGGTGCAGGGAGGAGCCACCTCGATGGCGTGCGACTCCTCCGCCTCCTCCTCGATCGTGTGGAGCACGTGCTCCATCTCGATCGGCGTGATGCTCCCGTGCTCGTCCGCGAAGGGGTGATCCAGGAACCACACCAGCAGCAGCGCCGCGGTCACCATCACCGCGACGGATGCCACGACCGCCGCCTGGACCAGGAAGCTCCCGCGACGGCTGGCGCTCAAAGCCACCCAGCCGATGGTCAGCCCGGCCCCGATCAAGAGCACGATCCACAGCGGGCGCGGCACGACGCGGATGGCCTCCGCCAGCCGGGTGCGCCGTCCCTCGATTCGCTCGTCCTGTTCGATCAGCATCTGGCGAAACGAGGTCTTCTGGATGAAGCTATGAAGCGTCAGGTCCAGGGACTGCTCCCTGAAGCGGGTGCCCCATTCGTTCACGACCGGGCTTGAGCTCTCGTCCCGCATCGCGGGCCAGCCTTGATGGATCACGGCGCGGCCGTAGCAGACCAGGGTGCCCTTCAGCAGCGCGCCCTGCTCGGGCTCGTAAGCCTCCGCCGTCCGGGAGAGCTCAAGGACGGCCTGGGCCTCGAGCTCCGCGCCTCGCTTGCCCTCGTTGTAGCTGTCGTAGGCCTCGAGCACGACGAAGGCGAGCAGAACCGCGAATGCGGTACCGAGGAAATCGAACGCCTTGTTGTGCTCCCCGACCTCGCCCGCAAAGCGCTCGTTGTAGGGGCTGCGGCGCGCCGCCCACAGGAAACCGAGGGAGAGGATCACTACGCCGATCACGATCCCGGCCTGCGCAACCAGAGTCATTCGCCTGGAGCCTACCCCCACGAGACCGCCCATTTCGATAGCGCGGACGCCCGCGTTTCGTCGAGCAGGAGTCGGCCGCCGGCGAGAGGGTTAGCTAAGCCCCGCTAAGGAGCCACCCGGCTATCAGCTCACCGATCATCGGGCCCTGGTCCTCCTGGAGTCCATGTCCCGCATCCGGAATCACATGGTCGATGCGGTGGCCGATTCGGGACGCGAGCCGCTCGCCGCTCGCGAGTGTGAGGACGACATCGTGTTCGGCCCAAAGCATCAGCACGGCCTCGAGTCGCGGCCCGAGAGCGGCGTAGAAGGCGTCCGCGGCCACACCGGCGCTCTTGTCGTCGCTTCGCGGGACGCTCATCGGTAGGCCCCTCAGGGCCGCCTTGGACTCGGGCGTCGGGAACGGCGCCTCGTACGCAGCGACGACGTCATCTCCGAGTTCGTGGAAGCACGTCCCGCGCATCAGCTCCCCGACCTGCAGGTCCTCGGTGCGCTCGATGAACTCACGGAAGCGGACCCAGACCTCGCTCATCCACGCTTCACGCGGGTCGATCACGGTATCCAGGATCACGATGCGAGCGATTCGGTCCGGGTGAGCCAGAGCCAGGGTCAGCCCGATCGGACCACCCCAGTCGTGGAGCACGAGACTCACATCGCGCAGGTCGAGCTCCTCGAGCAGCGAGCTCGTCAGTTCGACGTGGCGCTCGAGCGAGTGCCAGGCTGGATCAGTCGGCTTGTCGGAACGCCCGAAGCCCGCGTGATCGGGGACCACGCAGCGATAGCCCGCGTCGCGAACCGCGGGGATCACCTTGCGCCAGATGAAGGACCAAGCGGGCTCCCCATGAAGCATCAGGACCGGCGCACCCTCGCCAACATCGAGGTGGGCCAATCGCAGGTCGCCGACAGCCCTGTAGCTCGGCTTGTAGCCAAAGTCCGGGAGCCCCTCGAAACGCTCCTCGGCCGTGCGAAAGACCGCGGTCACCCGGACCGCTCGGCTCCGCGACTGGTCACAGCACGATCATAAGCTGACTCTTCAGCCGCTTTCGGTTCAGCGCGACGAGCGAGCGTCGCCCGAACTGCTCAGTTCATGCGCTCGACGATCATCGCCTCGCCCTGGCCGCCGGCGACGCACATCGTCTCGAGGCCGACCTGGTGATCGTCGGTCTCCATCACGTTCAGCAGGGTGCCCATGATGCGGGCGCCGGTCATGCCGAAGGGGTGGCCCAGTGCGATCGCGCCGCCGTGGGTGTTCAGCTTCTCCAGCGGGATGTTGCACTCGGCCATGATCGGGATCACCTGGGCGGCGAAGGCCTCGTTCAACTCCACGGCATCCACATCGCCAATCTTCATGTTTGCGCGCTCGAGCACGGTCTTGATCGCGCCGATCGGAGCGACGCCCATCAGCTCGGGCTCGTTGCCGTGCGTGGCGGCCGTGATCACCTTGGCGCGGGGCTGCAAGCCCAGCTCCTTGGCGCGCTCGTCGGACATCACCAGGACAGCCGCGGCGCCGTCATTGAGCGGGCAGGAGTTGCCGGCGGTGACGCCGCCGCCGCCCTCGAATGCCTCCGGCAGCTCGGAGAGTTTCTCAAGCGTCGAGCTGGCGCGCGGGCCGTCGTCCTTGACGACCTCGTTGCCCTCCTGGTCCTTGACGGCGACGATCTCGCGGTCGAAGAAGCCGTCCTCCTGGCTCTTCACCGCCAGCTCCTGCGAGCGCTGGGCGTACTTGTCCATGTCGGCGCGGCTGACCTCGTACTTCTTGGCGACGTTGACCGCGGTGATGCCCATGTCGATGTAGGCGTTCGGCTGGCCGTTCTCGCCGATCAGGTTGGGGTTGCGGTCGGCGGCGCCCGCGGGCTCGGTGCGCTCGTTGAACCGGCTCACCCACTCGACGCCCGCGGCGACGTAGGTGTCGCCCTGGCCGGCCTTGATCGAGTTCGCCGCGTGGCGGATCGAGTCGAGGCTGGAGGCGCAATAACGGCTCATCGTGACCGCGGTCGTCTCCTGCGGCAGCTTCTCGGAGAGCAGGGTCATGATCCGGGCGACGTTGAAGGCCTGCAGTCCCTGGGGCATGCCGCAGCCGGCGAACACCTCGTTGACCGTGGTCGGATCGACGTCCGGGTTGCGCTCGAGCAGCTGGTCGATCACGTAGGCGCCGGTCTCCTCGGGCCGCAGCTGGGCGAGCGACCCCTTGAATGCGCGCCCGATCGGGCTGCGGACGGTGTCGACGATCACTGCTTCGGGCATCTAGGGGTCTCCTTGAGTGGAACGGGTGAAGGGGCGCACAGTCTAGGATGCGCGCGATGGCGGAGCGGAAGTCGAGCGGGGAGCCGAAAAAGCCTGCATCTAAGGACGAGGCGAAGCCTGACGAAAAGGCGGAGCCGAAGGCCGAGGCGAAAACGGAGCCGAAGGCCGAGCAGAAGGTCGAGGCGAAAACGGAGTCGAAGGCCGAGCAGAAGCCTGCGGCCAAGCCCATCGCCAACATCGAGGATCGTATGGAGGGCGTCCAGGGCTGGATGGCGGAGCTGGAGAAACGCCAGGAGCGCACAAGTCGCGTCGGCGGGATCGCGCTGCTGCTGGCGATCCTCGCCGCCGGGGGTGCGCTGGCGCTGGGAATCCTCAACAAGCAGGACGCGGCGACCACCGAGGACGTTGACGAGCTGACCTCGAAGGTGAACGCGCTCGGCGCCTCGGTCGAGAAGCAGACCGAGACCCAGCTGAAAGGGATCAACGAGCGCCTGGGCTCGCTGGAGCGCCAGGTCGCGAGCCTGAACGAGCGCCAGCGCAAGACCGAGGCCGACATCGCGACGCTGAGGCAAGACGTGAACGCCGCGGCGGCGGACGCCGCGGCGGCCGCAGCCAGGCCCGCGCCGAGCAGCGGCGGCGGAGCCGACAACCAGCAGCCCTAGGCAGGGGGCGCTTGTGGCGATACGCACATGGATTTCGTGCCTGCGCGGGCGTCCGTGCGTGGGCGTCCGACGATTGCCGTAGCGTCATCTCACTAGGGATTACGCACGGATAGGCGTGGGTACCCTGGAAAAGGCCAATTTCGGCTCTGAAAGGAGGCTCTCAGTGGCTGAGGGCTATTGCGTCAAGGAACGCAAGAAGGTGGAGATCAAGGATCCGCAGCAGGTCACGATGAAGAACGGTCGCCCGGCAATTCAGGGCACGTGCCCCGACTGCGGCACCAAGATCTTCAAGATCGGGAAGCTCGAGAACCAGTAACCCGCCTCTTCTGCACCCGTGGGGGCCCACCCACGAGTGCGCGGCGGCCGGCTGGCATGGGCGCGACGCGATCTCTGATCTCGTCGAGTAGGCGTTTTGAAAGCACTGGGGCCTCTTCGCCCGGTTGCGGGTTTCCCGCGGCCGGGCGAAAGAAGGCCACCCTGACCCGGGGGCGCTGCGGGAAGCGCGCGTAGGTGGTCGTGCCCTCGACCGCGCACAGCACGACCTGTGCCCCGGGGCACCAGTTCGCCATGCGTCCGACGCCGCTGCGCGCACGCAGGCGCTCGCCCCACGAGAGCCCGCCCTCGGGGAAGACGCAGATCGCCTCGCCGCCGGCGAGCGCCTCGACCGCCTTCTCGAGCGCGCCGACGTCGCCGGCGCCGCGCCTGATCGGGATCTGCCCGAGGCCGTAGAGGAGCGGGCCCAGGCCAGGGATCCGCCAGAGGCTGGCCCGGGCGAGGAAGCGCAGGCGCCGCCGGGGCTTGATCGCAAGCCCGACCAGGATCGGGTCCCACTGGCTGTCGTGATTGGGCACGACCAGCAGCGGCCCCTCGGCCGGCACCTGCTCGAGCCCCTCCACGCGCAGGCGCCCCCACCAGGCGGCGGGCCGCATCAGCGCCGCGGCCAGGTCGTATAGCACTCGGGATTTCTACTCGACCGCCGCACCGGCACGTGCGATTCGTCACACCGCACGCCTGCGGCCACACCGGGATGCCCGCTGGTGACAGAATTCCAGCGCCCACGAGGGATTTGCGCTGATGAGGGATTCGGAGAGGTGAATGGATCAGAGGCCGCTGGAGGTGATCCTGGCTCGGAACTTTCTGACGAGCCTCTCCACCCCTGCCTTCCTCGTCGACGAGGGCGGCGGCATCATCTTCTACAACGAGGCCGCGGGCGGGCTGCTGGGGATCTCCTTCGAGGAGTTCGGCCAGAAGCCGGCCGACGAGTGGAGCGGGGCGATCGGCCCCTTCGGCGACGATGGCAAGCCGCTGCCGATCGAGGAGCTGCCCACCACGCGGGCGCTGCGTCGAGGCCGCCCGGCGCACGGCAGGTTCGTCATCCACTCCATCAACGGCGACGAGCACGAGATCGAATCGACCGCGCTGCCGATCGTGGCCGAAAACGGGCAGGAGGGCGCAATGATCTTCTTCTGGGTAAGCAACGGAAGTAGCAAGGGATGAAAGCCAAGGTCTGGGGAGCACGCGGTTCGGTTCCGGCGCCCGGCCCGGAGATGAACCGCTACGGCGGCAACACCTCCTGCGTCGAGCTCGAGCTCTCGGACGGCTCGATGCTGATCATCGACGCCGGCACCGGCATCCGCGGGCTGGGCGTCGCGTCGGCGGCCGAGAGCCGGCACATCAACATCCTGCTCACCCACCTCCACCTCGACCACATCCAGGGGCTGATGTTCTTCGCGCCCTGCTTCCGCTCGGACTCCTCGATCACGATCTGGGGACCGGCGTCGCCCGAGGCCTCGCTCGAGGCCCGGATCTCGCGCTACATCTCCGCCCCGCTCTCGCCGGTGGAGGTGAAGGAGCTCCCCTGCGACGTCTCCTTCCTCGACACCCCCGCCAGCGAGTGGGAGATCGGCCCGGCCACGATCCGCGCCGAATCCGTCACCCACCGCGGCCCGACGCTGGGCTACCGGATCACGGACGGCGGCACCTCGCTGGCCTACATCTCCGATCACGAGCCCGGCCTGGGCGCGCCGCTGGATTCGCTCGAGCCAGAGTGGATCTCGGGACACGGCCTCGCCGCCGAGGCCGACCTGCTGATCCACGACTGCCAGTACACCGACGACGAGTACCCCGACCACGTCGGCTGGGGCCACTCCCGGCTCACCGACACCCTCACCTTCGCCCGCCGAGTCGAAGCCCGCAGGCTGCTGCTCTTCCACCACGACCCGCTTCACTCCGACGAGTTCCTCGACGAGTTCTTCGCAACCGCCGCCGAGCGCTGGCAGGAAATGGGCGGCAAGCCGGGTTGCATCGAGATGGCCGCCGAGCGCCTCGAGCTCGAGGTCGCACCGGCGAAGCCGGTCGCCGCCGGGGCCTAGCTGAACGCTGACTCGAGGCTCGGCCTGCGCTCGGCCCAGGGCCGTTCGGACTCGAGCTGGGACGCCAGCGACAGCAGCGTCGCCTCGTCGTTGTGCGGCGCGATCAGCTGCACCGCCAGCGGCAGCCCCTCCGAGCTGAGCCGCGCCGGGACCGCTGCGGCGGGCTGGCCGGTGTGGTTCCAGGGAACCGCGTAGGGGTACCAGCGGCTCTGGCCCAGGATCGTGCGCACGGCACCTTGGCCGTGCCAGCGGCCGATCTCGACGGCCGGGCCCGCGGTCATCGGGGTCAGCAACAGGTCGGCGCCCTCGCCGGCATCGTCGAAGATGCGGTTGATGCGCTCGCTGTCGGCGCGCTCAAGGCGCACCGCCCGCCGCACCGCCCAGCCGGGCGCCGTCAGCCGCGCCAGCCGCCTGTAGCTGCGGGTCTGGGCCTCGAGGCGATCGCCGTGGGGGACCTCGTCGATGTCCTCGGCGATGCCGCCCAGGTAGCGAGCCGGGATCTGGTTGCCGATCGACCCCCAATCGGGGTCCTTGCGGACGATCGTGTGACCCAGTCCGGCGAGCAGCTCGGCCGTCTCCTCCAGCGCCTGCCTCGACTCCTCGCTCAGCAGCGGCTTGGCGAGTGCCCGCGGCGGCTTCGTGCTGACCACGATCCGGAGCTCGCCCGGTGGGCTCGCCGCGGCCTCGCTGAAGCTGCGCTCGGGCGGCGGCGGCGCGTTCGCCGACCACGAGGGGCCCGCGGTGACCGCGTCCAGGAACAGGGCGGTGTCGGCGACGGTCCAGCTGACGCAGCCGTTGACCGACAGCCCGTACCAGTGCTCGGAGTCGATCGGGACCCGGTTGCGCTGGGGCTTGAGGCCGAACAGGCCGCAGTTGGCGGCCGGGTACCGGATCGAGCCCGCGCCGTCGGAAGCGTGGGCAATGGCCGCCATCCCGGCGGCGACGGCGGCGCCGCTGCCGCCGCTGGAACCGCCCGCCGTGCGCCCGGGGTCCCAGGGGTTGCGGGTGATGCCGTGGCGCTCGCTCTCGGTGAAGCCGTGGATCGCGAGCTCGGGCAGGTTCGTCTTGCCGAGGATGACCGCGCCGGCGTCGCGCAGCCGGGCGACGATCTCCGAGTCCGAATCGGCGGGCCGGTCGAAGCCGTCGGTGCCGAACATGGTCACGTCGCCGGCGACGTCGACGGTGTCCTTGATCGCGATCGGGACGCCCAGCAGGGGCGCCCCCTCCCCCGCCGCGAGGCGCTCGTCGGCCGCGTCGGCGGCGGCGAGCGCATCGTCGCGCCAGACCACCCTGAAGGCGTTCAGCTGCGGATCGATGCGCTCGATCCGCTCCAGGAACATCTCGGTCAGCTCGCGGGATGAGACGTCGCGGTCGCGCAGCTTGGCGGCCAGCGCCGCCGCGCCCGCGAAGGCCAGTTCGTCCTTCACAGCCGTATCGCTCACAGCCGCCATCCTTCCGCATCCAGCACCTCGCCCGCCGCGCGGTCGCCGCTCCGAACCGCGCCGTCCATGTATCCGCACCAGGTGGTCGCGGTCTCGGACCCCGCCCAGTGCACGCGGCCCGAGGGGCGGCGCAGCTCCTCGCCGTAGGCGACCAGCGCGCCGGGGGCCGGGTGGCAGACGGGGCCGCCGCCGCTCCACTCCTCGTCCGCCCACGCCTGCTCGAAGTAAGCGCTCGCCCCGCGGGCCCCCTCGCCCCACATGCGCGCGAAGCAGTCGAGCACGATGCGGCGGCGCTCGGACTCGGGCTTGCGAGCGTGCTCGACGGCCTTCGGGCCGGCGATGAACCCCAGCATCACCCCGGGCGAGCCCTCCGGCGGCGAGTTGTCGAAGGTCGTCTCCACCGGCCCCTCGTCGCTGACCGCGGCGCCGCTCCAGCCGTCCTCGCGCCAGAACGGCGTCTCGTACACAGCGGTGCACTTGGTCAGGGCGCCGCTGGCCATCCACTGCGCGAGCTGGTCGCGCTTGGCCGAGAGGCTCGGGCTGAAGCGGATCCGCGTCGTCAGCGCCGGCGGCATCGCGACCACGGCGCGACGGGCGCTGACGACGAGGCCGTTGGCGCCGACCCGGACCCCGTCGGGGCCCTGCTCGATCAGCTCCACCGGCGATCCCAGGACGACCGAGTCGCCGAGCCCCTCGGCCATCCGCAGGCAGATCGCCTGCGAGCCGCCGACGATCCGGTCCTGCTGTGCCCCGCCCTCGACGTCGAGCATGGCGTCGAAGCCGCCGCAGGAGCGGACCAGGTGCAGCATCCACAGCAGCGACATCTGCTGCGGAGCGACCCCGAACGCCGTCCCGACGGCGATCTCGAACAGGGCGCGTGCCTTGCGGGTGCTGACCGAATGCCGCAGCCAGGCGGCGACCGTGGTCCCGTCCAGCGCCTCGGCGTCCGGCGCCGACCACGGCGCCTCGGGCGGGACACTGTCCGCCAGCCGGTTCAGCCGCCGGCGAGCGCGATCGATGTCCAGCAGCACGAGCGGCGACAGCCTCGGGATCGTCCCCTTGTATCGCCGTCGCTTGCCCCCAAGCTGCAGCAGGTTGCGCCCCTCGTGGTAGGTGGGAAAGGTCTCCAGGCCCAGCTCCGAGGCCAGCTCCAGCACCCGGTCCTGGCCCGGGCCGACCCACTGTCCCCCGATCTCGCTCACCTGACCGTCGCCCAGCGGCATGTTCAGGGTCCGTCCGCCGACGCGGTCGCGGGCCTCGAGCACCACGACCGAGCGGCCGGCAGCGGCCAGCCGCCGCGCGGTGCTGAGCCCGGCGATGCCGGCTCCGACCACGACCACGTCTCGCTCCACGGGGCAAACCTAGCGCTGGGAGCGCAACCCTGGGCCGGTCAATCTGTTCTCAATATTCAGTAGCGCCAAAGCAGCACCGAAACAGCATCGATCCAGGGAGTGACTCATCCATGAGAACCAAGAAGAGCAGGGCACTCGTGCTTGCGGCGGTGACCGGTCTCGCGGCTCTGACCGCGACGACCGCCTTCGCAGCTTTCATCGAGGGCACAGACGGTGACGACCAGCTGATGGGGACGCCCCAGGGCGACCTGATCCTGGCCAAGGCCGGTAACGACGGCGTCGTCGCCGCCGCCGGCAACGACGGCGTTGACGCCGGTGACGGCAACGACAGCGTGCTGGGCAACCAGGGCCGCGACAACATCACGGGCGGCCCCGGCGACGATGTGCTGGACGGCGGCGAGAGCCGGGACATCGTCTTCGGCCAGGACGGCAACGACAACGTGCTCGGCCGCCAGGCCGGCGACGAGGTCCGTGGCCGTAGCGGCGACGACGTCGTCCGCGGAGGCCGCGGGCGCGACCTCGTCTTCGCCGGCGTCGGCGTCGACACCACGTTCGGCGGACCGGGCGCGGACGTCATGTTCGCCCTCGCCAAGGCGGACGCCGCCAACCCCGGCGGCGACACCCTGTTCGGCGGGCGCGGCAACGACGTCATCCGCGTCTCCGACGGCGAGGCCGACCGCGTCGATTGCGGCCGCGGACGCCGCGACCGCGCCATCGTCGACCCCGGCGACCTCGACCAGCTCGTGAACTGCGAGATCGTGGTCCCGCGTCCGCCCCGCGAGGAGGAGGACGACGGAGAGGTCACCCAGTAGACGGCCCAGCCTGACGGCTGGACCAGGCGGGCGGCGAGGGGCCGCGCGAGCGGCCCCTCGCTGTTTCCGCCCTACTGCTCGGCCAGGATCTTCGCCTTCTCGCGGTCGAACTCGGCCTTGGTCAGGGCGCCGTCCTCGCGCAGCTTCTGCAGCCGCTCGATCTTGCCGATCGCGTCGCCGGACCCGGACTTGGCGGTCGACCCGCCGGCCGAGCCCCATTTCATCTTCTGGCCGATGCCCTGGGCTGCCTGCGCCTGGTCCATGCCGGCCCGCATCCGCCCCATCACCCCGGCGCTCATGCCGCCGGTGCCGCCTGCGCTGGTGGATCGCTCCTCGCCTCGGCTCGTGACGCCCTTGAAGGCGCTCCAGAGCCCGATCAGCAGGGCCGGCACCCCCATCACCAGGAAGGTGATGCCGGTGATCGTCGCGCCGAGCTCGCTGTCGGGCCTGCCGACCACCTCGCCCGTGTCGGGATCGGTGATCTCGCCGTAGGGCCCGCCCAGCATCAGGGCGGCGCCGGTGCCGGCGAAGAAGATCCCCCAGGCCAGGGTGCCCCAGCCGAACATCCCGATCGAGCGCCGGCGCTCGCCCCAGGGCGGGTCGCCGCGGAAGGCGAAGATCGCGCAGCCGATCAGGCCGCCGATGATCGAGACGAACAGCAGCAGCGCGTTCGTCCCCGTCCCCTCCGGGCATTCGTAACCCTGCCGGATCTCGAACGGAACGTTGCCCGAGGCGCAGGTGCCGATGTCGAGCAGCTCCTGCAGCGTCACGTTGAAGAGGATCACCCCGCCGAAGAAGAGGGCAAGGCCGATCCCCGCTTTGATCAGGTACGCCAAGGCGGCAGGAAACCTACTGCGGAACTACGCGGCCGTTTCGCGGCGAGGCAGCTTCCAGCCGGGGCGCACGAAGTGGCAGGTGTAGCCGTCGGGGTACTTCTGCAGGTAGTCCTGGTGCTCGGGCTCGGCCTCCCAGAAGGGGCCGGCCTCGCTGACGGCGGTCACGACCTTGCCCGGCCAGAGGCCTGACGCCTCGACGTCGGCGATCGTCTCCTCGGCGACCTGGCGCTGCTCGTCGCTCGTGTAGAAGATCTCAGAGCGGTAGCTCGAGCCGATGTCGTTGCCCTGGCGGTTCATCGTCGTCGGGTCGTGGATCTGGAAGAAGAACTCGAGTATGTCGCGATAGGAGATCCGCTCGGGATCGAAGACGATCTCGACCGCCTCGGCGTGGCCCTCGTGGTTCCCGTAGGTCGCGTTCGGCACGTCTCCGCCCGTGTATCCGGCTCGAGTCGAGATGACGCCGTCGCGCTGACGCAGTAGCTCCTGGACACCCCAGAAGCAGCCACCGGCGAGGATCGCAGTCTCGGTGTTGTCAGTCATCTGGCCGCTCCTTCGTTGTGGGCCACAGATGGTAGGCCGTGGGCCTAAGCCCGCCCGAAACGACCCCAGCGGCGCTTGCGAATCGCCTTGCGGACCAGCTCGCGGTCGTGGTCGTAGGTCAGCAGGTCACGGGCCTCGCGCGGGGTGACCCAGCGCAGCTCATCGACCTCGCCGTGGGGCTTGAACTCCCCGTCGATCGGGTCCATCAACCAGTAGCGGACGAGCTTGCGCCGGGCCTTGCGGTCGAGATAGGAGACCTGGGGCAGCTCGAGGCCGAGCTCGCAGCTGTATCCCGTCTCCTCCTTCACCTCGCGCAGCGCAGCCTCCTCCCAGCTCTCCCCCTGCTCGAGCTTGCCCTTCGGCAGCGACCAGTCCATGTACTTGGGCCGGTGGATCACCGCGACCCGGGTGCGGCGATCGTCGTCGCGGCGCAGGAGCACGCCCCCGGCGGCGCTGATGTCGGGCTTGCCGTCGGCGGTCTGCAGTTTTCTGCGCGCCACGGGAAGGCAGCGTATGCGAGCGACGGCGCCGATCCATCCGGGCGGGAAGGGAAGATCGGCCCGATGCTTCTCGCGAAGATCGACTGCTCCGACCCCGAGTGCGAAGGCGACCTGGAGATCGTGATCGAGGACCTCGGCGAGCTCGGCGGCCTCACCTGCGAGTGCGGGCACGGCTTCGTCCTCACCAGCGTCTCCGAGCTGCGCCCAGACGACGCCAAGGTCGTCTCGATCCAGTTCCGGCAGGGCCGCGCGCTGCGCAAGCTGGCGGCGTAGCTGCCACGCGAGCGCCGGTTCCCGACGGTTCATAGGATCGGGCGGTGACGAAAGGGGCCGCTGAAGAGGTGCCGCGCCTGCCGGTGGTGCAGGTGCTGCGGGTCGTCTGGTGGGTCTACCGGCGCAAGTGGAAGTTCCTCGTGCCGCTGTCGATCGTTGTGCTGCTGCCCCAGGCGGCGGCGGACGCGATCTTCGGAGAAGTCGAGGTGGACCGCGTCGAGACCGTCGAGGACATCGTCAACCTCGCCTCGATCCCGCTCGCCGTCGCGATCAACCTCGCGGGCGAGGCGCTGTACGCGGGGATCGTCGCCGCCGCGGTCGTGGAGTGGCTGCGGGGCCGCGAGCTGCGCGACGTGCCCGGGGCGGCCCGCTCGATCGAATACGGGCGCCTGATCGCGCTCGACATCATCCTCGCCATCGGCACCGTGATCGGCCTCGTCCTGCTGATCGTTCCGGGCCTGGTCTTCTTCACCTACATGGCCGTCTCACCCGCCCTGATCGAGCTGGACGGCGACACCGTGAAGCGGGCGCTGCGCCGGAGCGTGCAGCTGGTCCGCGGCAACTTCTGGCGCGTCCTGGGTTCACCCTGTTCGTGCTCGTCGTCACCGACTCGGCCGCGACCCTGCTCGAGTCCCCGATCCACGGCGTGCACGGCGAGCTCGTCTTCAACCTGCTGATCGAGGCGGTCGTCGAGCCCTTCCAGGGGCTGACCACGGTCTTCCTGGCCCTCGCGCTGCTGGGGCTGCACGGGCACGACGACAGGCTCGCGGCGTTCATCGAGCGCACCAGGGGTGCTGACTAGACTGCGCGGGCGATGGGGCGCGTAGTCCACTTCGAGATCCACGCGGAAGATCCTGAGCGGGCGGCCGAGTTCTACCGGGGCGTGTTCGGCTGGGAGATCCAGAAGTGGGACGGCCCGGTCGACTACTGGCTTATCACCACGGGACCCGATGACGAGGACGGGATCAACGGTGCCGTCATCCGCCGCATGGGCGGCGCTCCCGGCGACGGCCAGGCGGTGAACGCCTTCGTCAACACGATCCAGGTGGACTCGATCGAGGAGACCGAACGCAAGGTCCCGGACGCCGGCGGCGAGCAGGTCGTCGCCCAGGACGAGATTCCCGGGCGTCGGCAAGGTCTCCTACTTCAAGGACACCGAGGGCAACATCTTCGGGGCGCTCGAGCCGGTCGAATGAGCGGCGCCCCCGGTCAAGGAAGCCCTGCTCCAGGGCCGGCATCGGGAAACCGGCGCACGCAGCTGATCGTGCTGGGCGTGCTCGCTGTGCTGATCCTGATCGCGGCGATCGTGATCAGTCAGTCGGGCTCGGACGACTCGGACTCCGGCGGCGAGTCGAGCGGCGGCGAGACCGCCGCCGTCGAGGCGGCACTGGAAGGAATCCCCCAGGAGGGAGTCTTCCTCGGCGAGGACGGCGCCCCCGTAGTCACCGAGTTCATCGACCTGCAGTGCCCCTTCTGCGCCGAGTTCTCGAACAACGCCTTCAACGACGTGGTCGAGCAGAACGTGCGCCCCGGCGACATCCAATACGAGCTGCGCGTGATCAGCTTCCTCGGCGAGGACTCCGGCGAGGCGGCCGAGATGGCGGCCGCGGCGGCCATGCAGAACAAGCTCTACGAGTTCGTCGAGACCTTCTACGCGAATCAGGGCGAGGAGAACTCGGGCTACGTGACCGAGGAGTTCCTGCGCGAGATCGGCGAGAAGACGCCGGGCCTCGACGTCGAGCAGGCGCTCGAGGACCGCACCTCGTCCGAGGCCCAGGCGCTGATCGCCGAGAACGAGGCGCGGGCGGTGGATCTGAACGTCAACTCGACGCCGACCTTCCTGTTCACCTCCGAGGGCGGCGAGCCGACCCCGCTCGAGCTCGGCGACCTCACGCCCGAGGCCTTCAGCCAGGCGCTCGCCGCGGCGCGCGGCGGGTGAGCGACGGCCAGCTCCGACTGGCGGCCGCGGCGCTGGGGCTGGCCGGGCTCGCGATCGCGATCTACCTCACGGTCGTCCACTACGACCACTCCTCGCCGGTCTGCGTCGGCGGGGGCGGCGGCTGCGAGAAGGTGCAGAGCTCGGACTACGCCGAGCTGGCCGGGGTGCCGGTTGCGGTGCTGGGGACGATCGGCTACGCCCTGATCCTGGCCTCGCTGCTGGTGCCCGGCGACGCGGGCCGCTTCGCGGGCGCGCTGCTGGGGCTGGTCGGCGTCGGGTTCAGCGTCTACCTCACCTACCTGGAGCTGTTCGTGATCGACGCGATCTGCCAGTGGTGCGTGGCGAGCGCCGTGGTGATGGCCGCGCTGGCGGCTGTGACCGTGATCAGGTTCGCGCGGCCCTCCGCGCCCGCTTAGCCCCGCCGCGAGCGGGATAGGATCGCGGCACCTTGGACGCGGTCGAGGTCACCTACCGCAACGTCGTCAAGCGCTACGCCGGACAGGACGAGCCCGCCGTGCGCGACCTCTCGCTGGAGGTGCCGGCGGGAGATATCTGCGTGCTGGTAGGGCCCTCCGGCTGCGGCAAGACGACGGCGATGCGGATGGTCAACCGCACCGTCACGATCACCGAGGGCGACATCCTCGTCGGCGACACCTCAGTCAAGGAGCGCGAGCCGGCGCAGCTGCGGCGCGAGATCGGCTACGTGATTCAGGAGACCGGGCTCTTCCCGCATCGGACCATCGGCGACAACATCGCCACCGTGCCCTCGCTGGTCGGCTGGGACTCCGAGCGCGTGGAGACACGAATAGACGAGTTGCTGAAGCTGATCGGGCTGCCGCCCGACATGAAGGACCGCTATCCGGCGCAGCTCTCCGGTGGCCAGCAACAACGTGTCGGGGTCGCGCGCGCCCTCGCCGCCGACCCGCCGCTGATGCTGATGGACGAGCCCTTCGGCGCCATCGACCCGATCAACCGCGAGCGCCTCCAGAACGAGTTCCTGCGCCTGCAGGCGAACATTAAGAAGACGGTCCTGTTCGTCACCCACGACATCGACGAGGCGATCAAGATGGGCGACCGGATCGCGATCATGAAGCAGGGCGGCGTCCTCGCTCAGTACGCGACACCGGCCGAGCTGCTGATGGCGCCGGCCGACGAGTTCGTCCAGGACTTCGTCGGCGCCGACCGCGCCTTGAAGCGGCTGGCGCTGATGCGCGTCCGCGACATCGACCTCTGGGAGGCTCCGCTGGCCTACGTCGGCCAGGCGATGGGCGAGGTGCGGGCGAAGCTGGAGGGCGCCGAGGTCCCCCATCCCCTGCTGGTCGACTCCGAGCGCCGCCCGTTGGGGTGGCTCACGGAGCGCGACCTGCAGCAGGAGACCGTCCCCGCCAAGCCCGGCTCGGGGCCTGACCCGATCCTGGAGGCCGACGACGTGCTGCGCGACGCGCTCGCCGACGTGCTCCAGGCCGAGACGCTCTATGCGCCGGTGGTGGACGGTGAGGGACGCATCGCGGGGGTGCTCAGCGTCGAGATCATCTCCGATTTCCTCAGCTCGCCCGAGGCGGCGGTGGAGGAGCACTCAGCGGTCGAGCGGCCCCATGGCGATGCCTGACGCCGGCGCTGCGGCGCAGCTGCTGGCCCAGGTCGAGATCCGCGAGCGCACGGGCGAGAGCTGTCCCGAGCGCAACCCCTTCTTCTGCTTCGACTGGGCCGCCGACAACTACGACCGCTATGTCGACCCCACCCTCGAGCACATCGTCCTGGTCGGGGTCTCGGTAGTCGCCGGCTTCCTGATCGCCTTCGCGCTCGCCTTCCTCTCGCACCGCCGGCGTTGGCTCATGCCCACCTTCCTGGGCGCGACCGGGATCCTGTACACGATCCCCTCGGTGGCGTTCTTCGCGCTGCTGCTGCCGATCACCGGGCGGGGGCAGGTCACGGCGATCATCGCGCTGACGGCCTTCAACCTCCAGATCATCTACCGCAACATCGTCGCCGGGCTGGCCAACGTCCCCGAGGGCGCCAAGGAGGCAGGCCTCGGCATGGGCATGACCGAGAACCAGCTCTTCCGCCGGGTCGAGCTGCCGCTGGCCGTCCCCGAGCTCATCGCCGGGCTGCGGATCGCGACCGTCTCCACCGTCGCGATCGCCACCCTGGCCGTGTTCGCGGGGGGCGGCGGGCTCGGCGGCGAGTTCACCGGCCAGATCGACTTCAAGACGAACGTGATCATCGCCTCGCTGATCTGCGTGGTGATGGCGGTGATCTTTGACCTGCTGCTGGTGTTGCTACAGGCCTTGATCACGCCCTGGCGCTCCGAGGGCGCCAAGGAGCATCGCAAGGGGCGCTTCTTCGAGATGTTCCGCAGGACGGCCTCATGATCCTGCCGCTCGCCTTCCTCGGCAACTTCGGCGGCGCCATCGAGTTCATCTTCGAGCCGCAGACCACTCGCTTCACCGGCGGCCGCGAGGTCGGCGGCCTCGATCAGGTCTGGGAGTTCACCCAGACCCACATCGAGATCAGCGCGGTGGCGCTGGCGGTCTCGCTCGTCATCGCGCTGCCGGCGGGCGCGGTGCTGGGCCACTACGGCAAGGGAGAGACGTTCGCGATCAGCGTCGGCAACTCCTGGCGCGCGGTCCCCGAGCTGGCCCTGATCGCACTGGTGGTGGCCTTCGTCGGCTTCGGCTTCTTCAACGTCGCAATCGCCTTGATGGTGCTTGGGATCCCGCCGATCCTGACCAACTCGTTCGTCGGAGTGCGCCAGGTCGATCCCAACGCCGTCGAGGCGGCGCGCGGGATGGGGATGAACGACTTCCAGATCCTGACCCGGGTCGAGCTGCCGCTGGCGGTGCCGACGATCATGAGCGGGGTTCGCACGGGTGCCATCAACATCATCGCCACCGCCACGATCGCCCCGCTGGCCGGGGTGATCACGCTCGGCGACTTCATCCTGGGCCCCAACGTCTACGGCGACGAGGGCGTGATCGCGGGCGCGATCCTGGTCGCGCTGCTGGCGATCCTGGTCGAGCTGGGCCTGGCCGGGCTGCAGCGGCTGCTGACGCCGAAGGGGCTGAAGCTGGCACGCCAGCGCGCAGCGGCATAGGATCACGGCGTTCACACGCCCCCGGTCATCGGTAGGTGGCGCCCCGAAAGACAGGAGGGTCAAGTGCTGAATGCACGACAAGCGGTGGCGCACCCTGTTCGCGCTGATGGCGGCGTTCGTGCTTGCGCTTGGCGTCGCCGCGTGCGGCGATGACGATGACGATGGAGGAGATGGGGGCGGTGATAGCGTCCGGCTCGCTGATCGAGAGCAACTCCGACAACTCGGGCAAGCAGATCACGGTCGGGTCGAAGAACTTCACCGAGCAGATCGTCCTCGGCGAGATCTACGCCCAGGCGCTCGAGGCGGCCGGCTACACGGTCCAGACCGACCTCAGCCTCGGTTCCGAGCAGGTCGCCCTGGAGGCGCTCAAGGCCGGTGAGATCAGCGGCTATCCCGAGTACACGACGACCGCTCTGACCACGTTCTACGGCGCGGCGCCCGACGCGGTGCCGACCGACGTAGGCGAGGCGGCGACTCAGGCCCGCGCAGAGTTCGAGAAGGACGGCCTGGTGATGTTCGAGCCGGCCCCGTTCGAGAGCGCGAACGCGGTCGGGCTCCTCGCCACAAGGGCGGATGAGCTCGGGGTCGAGACGATCTCCGATCTCGAGGGCCAGAGCCAGGACCTGGTCCTGTTCGGCTCGCCCGAGTGCCGCCAGCGAGTGGACTGCCTGGTCGGGCTGGAGGACGGCTACGGCCTTCAGTTCAAGAAGTTCACCCCCGTTGACATCGAGCAGCGCTATCCGGTGCTCGACGACGGGCAGGCGGACCTCTCGATCCTGTTCACGCTCGACGGCGAGCTCGCGGCCTCGGACGACTACGTGATCCTCGAGGACGACCAGAACGTCTTCCCGGCAGCGGGCAACCCCGCGTTCGTGACCGACCAGGCCACGGTCGACGAGGCCGGACCCGATTACCAGGAGACGATCGAGCTCGTCCAGGAGGGCCTCACGGACGAGGTCATGCAGGAGCTCAACGCCCGGGTCGACATCGATCGCGAGGAGGCCACCGCGGTCGCCACCCAGTACCTGCAGGAAGAGGGCTACGTCGAGTAGTCAGGCCAAAGCAGCGCAAGCAACACGAAGCCGGCCGGGGCGCTGCCCCGGCCGGCTTCCCCTTGCTAGTCCCTGTCCTTGTCGCGGTTGAGGACGTCCTTGACCTTGTCCGCGGCGTCGTCGCCCTTCTCCTTGATATCGGACGTGGCCTTGTCGACCTTGCCCTCCCGCTTCAGGCCGTCGTCGTCGGTCAGGTCGCCCGCAGCTTCCTTGGTGCGGCCCTTGGCCTCATCGATGTTCTCGCCCATCGTTTCTCACAACTCCTTTTGATTGGTCCCCCATCGCGTACCCGGCGCTCAGCGAGGAAAACACCCGCGCCCGCGGGCATCATTGGTGGCGATGAGCACGATCGAGCCCGAGCCGCTGAGCTTCGACGACGCCCAGATCCTGCGTCTGGAGTCGGCGGCGATCAAGGGCCACACTGGCAAGGTGCTCCTGCTTGGGCCCGACCGGAGCGGCGGCGCTCTCGACGCCGCACGCCTGCGCGAGCGCGTCGCCGAGCGCATCGGGTCGCTGCCCAGGCTGCGCCAGCGCGTCGACGATCCGGGCGCCAATGCCCCAACTTGGGTGGACGCCGACCCCGACCTCGAATGGCACGTCGCCGAGGCGGCAACCGCGGTTCCGCTGGATCACGCGGGGCTGCGCGAGTTGGCGGGCGAGTTGCTCGCCGAGCGCCTCGACCATGAGCGGCCGCTGTGGCGGATAGACGTGGCTCCGCTCGACGACGGCGGCACCGCCCTGATCGTCCGGGTGCACCACGCGATGGCCGACGGCGTCACCGCCATCCGGCTGGTCGGCGAGTTGCTCTGGGATCCCTCTGCAGCGGCAAGCCGCCCTCCTGACGAGCGGCGGCGTCAGCCGCCGCGACGATCGCCTGCGGCGCAGCCGCTGCAAGGTGTGGCGAAGCCGGGTCGCGTTGCGCGCGCGAAGGAAATCGGCGGTGCCCTCCGCCGCGAGCTGCGCCCGGGCTCGGACACCGTCCTCGACCGCCACATCGGCCCCGACCGCGAGGTCGCCTGGAGGGCCTTCCCTCTGGCGCGCCTGAAGGCGATCGAGCACAACGCGGGCGAGGGCGTCACCGTCAACGACGTGGTGCTGGCGACGGTCGCCGGCGGCCTGCGCCGCTGGCTCGACGACAGCGGCGAGACGATCCGCGTGCAGATCCCGGTCTGCCTGCACAGCCGCGAAGAGGATGAAGGCAAGAGCGGAAACCGCGACTCGTTCCTGAACGTCGACCTGCCGCTGTCCGAGCCCGACGCCCTCGCGCGGCTGCTCGCGGTCAACACCGAGACCAGCGAGCGCAAGCTCGACCACGACGCCCAGACCCTCTATGACTTCTTCCACGCGGTCGGCCGGTTTCGTCCGCTCTACGAGGGAGTCACCCGGCTCACCTCGGGCCCGCGTGAGTTCGCGCTCTCGGTCTCCAACGTGCCGGGCCCGCGAGAGCGGCCCTCGATCCTCGGGCACGAGGTGACCGGCCTGGTCTCCTTCGCCGAGCCCGCCGACCGCCACGCGCTGCGCGTCTCGGTGGTGTCGCTGGGCGGCGACCTCGCCTTCGGGCTCTGCTCGGACCCGGATGCGATCGGGGCCCTCGATGAGCTCGCCGCGGCCCTCGACGACTCCGTCGACGAGCTCGAGCAGGCCTGCGGGGGGAGCTGACGTGGCCGCCAAGAAGCCCGCGAAAAAGCCGGCCAAGGGGCGGTCCAAGCTCTCCGAGTACGAGCGCAAGCGCGACTTCAGCAAGACCGGCGAGCCCAGCGGCAAGGGCAAGCGCTCGAAGGCGAAGCGCCGCCACCCCCGCTTCGCGATCCAGAAGCACGCCGCCACCTCGCTCCACTACGACCTGCGCCTGGAGATCGGCGGCACGCTCGCGTCATGGGCCGTGCCCAAGGGCCCCTCGCTGGACCCGCGCGACAAGCGCCTGGCGATGCGCACCGAGGACCACCCGCTCGAGTACCTGACCTGGGAGGGCGTGATCCCCAAGGGCGAGTACGGCGGCGGCGAGATGATCGTCTGGGACCGCGGCGTCTACGAGAACATCTCCAAGACCCGCAGCGGCCGCGAGCTGAGCCTGGAGGAGGCGCTGGAGAAAGGCGACCTGAAGCTGTTCCTGCTGGGCGAGAAGATCAAGGGCCCTTACGCGCTGGTCCGCACGAGCGACCCCGGCGACCGCGAGCAGTGGCTGCTGATCAAGAAGAAGGGCGAGGGCGCCGACGCCCGCCGGCGCCCGACGTCGAGCCAGCCCGAGTCGGTCCTGAGCGGTCTCACGATCGAGCAGCTCCGCAAGCAGGGCAACTAAGCGTCTACCGTATGAGAATGAGGAGTTCGCGCATCCTGCTTTCCGCGCTGGCGGCAACGACTGCGCTCGTGCTTGCATCCGCGTCTACGGCCTCCGCCGGGACGCTCGATCAGCAGCAAACCAACTCCACCAATGGTGCCGGTCTCCTCCAAACCAGTACCCCTGCTCAGACCTTCACGGCGGGCATCAGCGGGGGGCTGGACCGAGTCGATCTGTTGCTTTTGAAGGTCGGCACCCCGCCGGCTTCCGTCACCGTCGAGATACGCAACACCTCCGCTGGTCAACCCGGTACCGGGGTTCTCGCCACCGCCAGCCTCCCTACCTCGGCTATCGGAACTACTGAGGCGTTCGAACCGGTCACCTTCGCGACGCCCGTCCCCGTTACGGCAGGCACGCAGTACGCCGTCCTCGCCTACATGCCGGGGACGGCCGGCGACACCGTGGGGTGGCGCTATCAGAACGCAGGGAACCCGTATTCGCCCGGCGCGATGTTCGTCAGCAACGACCCCCTCCCCCCGGGTGGCAACTGGCAACAGGCCAGCGGCGTCGATGACGATCTGGGGTTCAAGACCTATGTCACCCCGCCCTTCCGGGGCTATCCGCTGCCCAAGAAGAAGTGCAAGAAGAAAAAGAAGAAGGGCAAGAGCCTGGCCGCCGCCTCGAAAAAGAAGAAGTGCAAGAAGAAGAAGAAGCGCTGACCGCGCGGGGCCCGCGCGGCGCTACGCTGACGTTGAGCCCATGAGCACGGTCACGGACGTCCAGACGCTCCCAAACTTCATCGGCGGCGAGTTCCGGCAGGCCGCCGTCGACTCGACGCTGGAGGACCGAGACCCCGCCACCGCCGAGCTGGCCGCCTACGTGCCGCTCTCGGGCGAGGCGGACGTGGAGCAGGCGGTGCGCGCCGCGCGCGAAGCGTTCCCGGCCTGGCGAGGGACCCCCGTGCCGCAGCGCGCCCGCGCCATGATGGCGCTGCGCGAGGTCCTCGACGAGCACCGCGAGGAGCTGGCGGCGCTGGTGACCGCCGACATGGGCAAGACCCTCGACGACGCCGCCGGCGAGGTCGGCCGCGGGATCGAGTCGGTCGAGTCCGCGATCGCGATCCCCCACCTGATGAAGGGCCAGAACCTGGAGGGGGTCGCCAGGGGCCTTGACGTGGAGATGGTGCGCCAGCCGGTCGGCGTCGTCGCCGCGATCACCCCTTTCAACTTCCCGACCATGATCCCGCTCTGGTTCCTGCCCTACGCGGTCGCCTGCGGCAACACCTTCATCCTCAAGCCATCCGAGCGCGACCCGCGCCCCTCGCAGCGGATCTTCGAGCTGATCGCCGAGCGCGAGATCTTCCCGCCCGGCGTCGTCAACCTCGTGCACGGCGCCCGCGACGCCGTCACCGCCATTCTCGACAGCCCCGGGATCGACGCCATCTCCTTCGTCGGCCAGGCCTCGACGGCCAGGTTCGTCGCCACCCGCAGCGCCGAGACGGGCAAGCGGGTGCAGGCGCTGGGCGGCGCCAAGAACTCGCTGGTGGTGATGCCCGATGCCGACCTCGGCAAGTCGGTGCCCGCGATCATGCAGTCCTCGTTCGGCGCCGCCGGCCAGCGCTGCCTGGCGGGCTCGGTCCTGGTCGCCGTCGGCGATGCCAAGCGCCAGGACGAGGTCCGCGAAGCGCTCCGCTCCGCTGCCGAGGCGCTCAAGGTCGGCGCCGGCTCCGATCCCGACACCGACGTCTGCCCGATGGTCGGCCCCGACTCCCGCGAGCGCGCCGAGCGCATGGTCGGCGAGGCCGTGGACGGCGGCGCCGAGATCGTCCTCGACGGCCGCATCAACGGCGGCGAGGCCGGCTCCTTCCTCGAGCCCACCATCGTCGAGACCGACGACCACGAGTCGGACCTGGCCCGCGAGGAGCTCTTCGGCCCCGTGCTGGCCTTCGTCCGGGCCGCCGACCTCGACGACGCGCTCGAGTTCGTCAATGGCTCCCGCTACGGCAACTCGGGCTCGATCTTCACCCAGTCCGGCGACGCCGCCCGCGAGTACCGCTACGGCGTCGAGGCCGGCATGCTGGGCGTCAACATCGGCGTCCCCGCGCCGGTCGCCTGGTTCCCCTTCTCGGGCTGGAAGGACTCCCTCGACGGCGACCTGCACGCCAACGGCAACGACGCCGTCGAGTTCTACACCCGCAAGAAGGTCGTGACGGCGCGCTGGTAGCTAGCGCGGCTCCGGGTAGTTCGGCTCGATGATCCCGAGCGATGCGCCCTGGGGATCGATCAGGACGGCGAGCCTGCCGATCGGGATTTCGGTCACGGGCATCACCACCTGGCCCCCGCCCTCGCTCGTCGTCTTCACGGCCTCATCCGCGTTCTCGACGGCGAAGTAGGCCGACCAGTTGGGCGGGATGCCTTCGGGCACGTCATCGCCCATCGCCATCGCGCCGCCGATCCCCTCCTCCCACTTCTGATCGGCGACCTGCCACATGAAGAAGGGCGATTCCGGCGGCGCCTCCTCGGCCTTCTCGAGCGTCCAGCCGAACACGTCGCCGTAGAACTTCTTGGCGCCGTCGAGGTCAGTGGTCGTCAGGTGGTTCCAGGTCCAGGTGCCGACCTCGTTCACGAGCTGGGCCCCGGCGGTCTCCCCCGGCTGCCAGATGCTGAAGAAGGCGCCCTGCGGGTCGTGGCAGACCGCCATCCGTCCCGCCGTGGCGACGTCGAAGGGGTCGACGAAGACGGTTCCCCCGGCCTCCTTCACCTTTGCGGCGGTCGCGTCGGCGTCCTCCACGCTGATGTAGCCCGACCACGCAGGCGGGTGCTCCTCGTTCTGGAGCGGGCCCATGCCGGCGACGACCTTGCCCTTCTGGGTGAACATGCCGTAGCCGCCGAACTCCTCGGCCCCCTGCTCCCAGTCGACCCCGAGCAGCTCGTTGTAGAACTCGGCGCCGGCCTCGGTGCTGGGGACGGCCAGGTCGACCCAGCAGAACTCGCCGGGGTTGTAGCTGTCGCGTTCGCTCATGCTGCCCTCCTCATCGCTGTCGTTCCCTCCAGAATTACTTGCGAAACCAGCTCGGGGTCATCCCAGGTCGGGACGTGACCGCAGCCGGGCAGCACAACCTGGCGCACCCCCGGAGGCAGCACCCCGTCCGGTAGCGGCCGGTTGCGGACCAGGCGGTCGTACTCGGCCCAGGCGAGGGTCAGCGGCACCACGAGACCCGAGAGATCGCCGACGGTGCCGGCGCGCATCAGGCGACTCGACTCGGGGTAGCCCCGGGCGGAGCCATAGCCCTGGACCAGCGCGATCGCGTCGGCCAGCGGCACCCGCTCGGGGTTATGGACGTTGCCGGCGAGGGCGCGATGGCGCAGGCCCCGGATCCGCAATGCGAGGGGCATCAGGGGACGCATCGCTCTGGCGAGGTCATACGCCGAGTTCCGCCGGGGTTGGAGGGGCTCGCGCCAGAAACCGGCCGGAGAGAGGGCAACCACGGAGTCCACCCCACCCTGGCGCCCGCACTCGATGGACACCCAGGAGCCCAGCGAGATCCCCGCGACGCCCGGCTTGGAGCCCAGGCCCAGGCCCTCGACGAAGGCCAGCACGGCGGCGGCCAGGTTCCGCGCCGTCGGCTCCACCCCCTGGGTCAGCTCCTGCGAGCGCCCGAAGCCGGGCATGTCGACGGCGATCACGTCGCGGCTTTCGGCAAGGCTGTCGATCACCGGGTTCCATTGCGCCAGGGTGCCCCCCAGCGAGTGGAGAAGCAAGAGTGGATCGCCGCTGCCCCGGCGAACGTGGTTCAGCTCGGGGCTCGGCGTCACAGCTCCAGCTCGTACTCGATCCACTCCGAGCGCTCGGCCCCGCTGCGGTCATAGACCTTGTGCGCGCGGTGGTTGTCGGGCGCGGTCATCCAGCCCAGCGAGGAGATGCCGAGCTCGCGGCAGCGCTCGGCGCAGCGGGCGATGAGCGCGTCGGCGACACCCTTGCCGCGCGCATCGGGATCGACGAACAGGTCCTCGAGGTGCGCCACCCGGGCGCCGGCGGTGCTCGCCCACTTCCAGTCCATCACCGCGAAGCCGATCAGCCGGCCCTCCTCCTCGGCGACGTAGATGCTGCCCTGGTCGCGTTGGCCCTGCCCGGGGTCGGTGGCGACGGTGCGCGCCAGCTCCAGCAGCCCGGCATCGGGGGGGTTCACCTCGTAGTGGTCGCAGTAGCCCCGCAACAGCGGCAGCAGGGCCTCGGCGTCCTCGACGCGCCCATCGCGGATCTCGACGCCTGCGGCCAGCGGGCGCGGCCCGGCTTCGTCAGCGGCCATGCCGGTATCGAATCACGAAGGCCACCTAGCGGCCGATGTGGAAGCCGATCCGCTCGGGGATCGAGGCGAGCCCGCGGTGGATAGCGGGCGCGATTCGCTCCTCCTCCTCGGCGGCCTCCTTGGCCAGCAGCCCGGCGCGGATCGCGTTGCCGCCGACCCAGCCGGGCAGCCCCCCGGGTACCCGCGGGGGATCGGGCTCGACCAGGGCGAGGTTCGTGCGCTCGTCGCGGCGGTCGAGCGCCAGCGAGGCCAGCACCCCTCCGATCAGGTGGGAGGGGCCGACGCCGTTCCCTGTGTAGCCGAAGGCGCCGTAGACGGAGTCCGAGCCGACCCGCATCACCACCGGAAGGTGGGTGGGCGAGACGTCGATGGGGCCGCCCCACGCGTGCGCGATCGAGCGGCCATCGAGCCCCGGGAAGAACGAGCGCAGGTCGGAGATCACCTGGTCGACGGCCCCGCGGTCGAGCTCGGTGAGGCCGCCCAGCCGGGCGCCGCAGGCGATCCTGCCCCCGCCCCAGCCGAAGGCGATGCGCCCGTCCGGGGTCGTGCGCAGGTAGTGGAGCATCGCCCTGCTGTCGGTGATGCACTCTCCCCCGGTCCAGCCGGCCTCCTCCAAAACGTCGGGGACGGGCTCGGTGATCGCCATGTGGCTCGAGGTGACCGTGAGCCGGTTGCGAAAGGGCGAGCCGGCCGCGTTGCTGGCCGCCCCCAGCGCCAGCGCGCACGAGCGGGCCAGAACCGTGGCCGCGGGCGTCTCCGCGACACAGCCCCAGGAGCCGGCCCTGAGCCGGAGCAAGCGGGATTGCTCGAAGACCCTGACGTTGGGGAGGCCCGCAACCCGGTCGCGCAGGCCGAAGGCCAGCCGAGCGGGCTGCACGGTCGCCGCGCCCGGGAAGAACGCGCCGCCGCGGAAGCGCGGCGAGCGGCAGCGCTTCGCCACCTCCTCCGCGCTCAGCTCGCGAGCGGCCTCGGGCTCGCCGAGCTCGTGACAGAGGGCGACCGCCTCTGACCAGACGCCGTCCTGGGCGGGGGCGGCGGAAAGCAGCAGGTAGCCGGCCCTCGTGTACCAGGCGTCCACCTCCTGCTCGGAGCAGAAACGCCCGATCGCCTCGACCGCGTCCTGGGCGGCCCTTGCGATCGCGAGCGCATCGGTGGCGCCGTAGCGGTCGCGAAGCAGCGGCAGCCCGAACCAGATCTCGTTGGCGAAGCCGCCGTTGCGGCCGCTGGGACCGTACCCGCAGCGCCCCGCCTCGAGCACGACCACCCGCGCCTCGGGCTCGAGCTCGGCGAGCTGCCACGCGGTCCAGAGCCCGGTGTAGCCGCCGCCGACCACGAGCACGTCGCAGTCGATCGGGCCCGTGGCCGCGGGCAGCGCCTCGGGCGGGCCCGCCTCGGCCAGCCAATACCCCTGTGGATCGTGCTTCATGAGGCGAGGAGGCTACGCGTCGGCGGCGAATAGCAACGGCAATGCCCATTGGTACGGAGCTGACTGCACGCTCGATCGCGCGCACGGTCCTGATCGTGGTCGCAGTGCTGCTCACGATCTACGTGCTCTACCTGCTGCGCAAGCCGCTCGCCTGGCTGATCATCGCCGCCTTCATCGCAATCGCCGCGGCCGGCCCCGTGAACGTGCTGCAGCGCCGCATGAAGCGCGGGTTCGCGATCGCAATCGTGTACGCGGTGATCGTGCTGATCCCGATCGGGCTCAGCGCTCTGCTTGTGCCGCCGATCGTCGGTGAGGTCGAGGACGTGGCGAACAACGCCCCCGAGTACGTCCAGGACGTCGAGGACTACGTCAACAAGAACGAGACGCTGCAGAACCTGAACGACGACTACGACATCACCACGAAGCTGCAGGAGGAGGCGCAGAAGCTGCCCGAGCGGATCCCCGACGCGGCGGGGGCCCTGAGCGACATCGGCGTCGGCTTCGTCAACTCGATCTTCGCGGCGGTCACGATCCTGATCCTCAGCGTCTTCATGGTCGCCGGCGGGCCGAGGTGGGTGAGCATGTTCGTCGAGGCCCAGCGGCCCGAGCACGCCGAGCGCATCGAGCGCACCTTGCGCCGCATCGCGAACGCCGTCGGCAACTACGTCGGCGGCGCGCTGCTGCAGGCGACGATCGCGGGGCTCCTGGCCTTCATCGTGCTGACGATCCTGGGCGCGCCGTTCGCCGGTCCGCTCGCCCTGGTCGTGTTCTTCTTCGACCTGATCCCGGTCGTCGGCGCCACCATCGCGGCCTTCCTCGTTGCGCTCGTGATGATCTTCGTCAACTTCCCGGTGGCCCTGATCATCTGGGTGGTGTTCGCGATCGCCTACCAGCAGTTCGAGAACTACGTGATCCAGCCCCAGATCCAGAAGCGGGCGACGGAGATCGACCCCTTCCTGATCCTGGTCGCCGTGCTGTTCGGCTCGACGCTGTTCGGGGTGATGGGCGCCATCCTCGCGATCCCGGCCGCGGCCGCGATCCTGATCACGTTCAGCGAGTGGCGCCGCTATCTGCGCGATTCGGGCGAGGGGCCCACCGCGATGCTGCCGGGCGGCCCCCCGGACCCACTGTCTGAGCCGCCTTCGCCCCCGATCCCTCCCAACGAACCCCAGCCCCGCTCCAGGCTGAAGCGCTGGCTCGGGCGCCGCGGGCCCAGCACCGCCTAGTCGCCTAGGGCGCCAGCAGCACTTTCAGCTGCTCGGTCCCAGGGCGGCCGAGCTCGTCGAACATCTCCTGGGCGCGGCCCAGCGGGACCACCTCGGTGATCAGATCGGCCGCGGGCAGCTCGTCCGAGGCGAGCAGCTCGATCGCGCGCTCGAAGTCCTCCCGGCGGTAGGCGAAGGCGCCGAGGATCCGGGCCTCCTTCATGATCAGCAGCAGCTGGTTGATCGGCACGGGCTCCTCGAGCACGCCGCAGGCCACGATCGTGCCCGCGGGCGCGACCAGCTCCAGCGCCAGCCCGAGCGCCGCCGGATGGCCGGCGCACTCGAACACCGCCACCGGCAACTCGCCGTCGAGCTCGGCGATCAGCGCCTCGTGGACGCCGTCGAGCGGGATCGCGGTGAAGCCCAGGGCCTGGATGCGCTCGCGACGATGCTCGCCGGGCTCGACGATCACGATCCGCTCCGCTCCGCCGGCGCGGAGCGCCAGCGCCGTCATCACCCCGATCGGCCCCGCTCCCAGCACGCAGGCGGGCTCGCCGGGCGCCAACTCGGCCAGGGTCTCGGCGTGGACGCCGACGGCCAGCGGCTCGACCAGGGCGCCGTGCTCGTCGCTGACCGAGTCGGGTAGCGCGAACAGGCTCTCGGCGCTGACGGCGACCCGCTCCGCGTAGGCGCCGGGGCGCCCGCCGAGCCCGTGGCCTCGAATGACCCCCTGCATACAGAGGTGCTCGCGGTCGGACTGGCACTGGGGGCACTCCCCGCAGGGCGTCCCCGGCAGCACCGAGACGCGGTCGCCGACCGACCACCCCTCGACCCCGTCGCCCAGCGCCGAGATGCTGCCCGAGAACTCGTGGCCCATCACCGACCCGGGCGCGATCGCCGGCGAGGGCAGCATGTGCAGGTCCGATCCGCAGATGCCGCAGAAGGCGATCTCGACCACGACCTCGCCCGCGCCGGGCTCGGGATCGGGCAGCTCGCCCTCGGCCAGTCCTCGCTCCTCTGTGACCTGGACCGCTCGCATCGGCGGCCTCAGACTAGCCGCGCAGCGCCCTCCGTCAGGGTCCGGTGACGTCGCCGTGCTCGATCGCGGCCTCGAGGATCTCCTTCAGCTTGCGCTGGTCGGCCTCGGGCAGATCGGCCAGCCACGGGGGCGGCTCGGCGAGGCGCTTTGTCACCTCGGTGCGGATCTTCTCGCCCTCTTCGGTGAGGACGAGCATCTTCACGCGGCGGTCCTTCTCGCCGGGCTCGCGGCGGACGAGGCCGCGCTCCTCGAGCCGGTCGGTGATGCCGGTGACGTTGGAGCTGTCGCACATCAGGTAGCGGGCCAGCTCCCCCATCGGCTGAGGGCCTCCCCCCAGGATGCGGAGGGCGATCGCCTGCTGGGGCGCCAAGTCGAACTCCTGGTTGATCGCCATGAAGCGGGGCTTGCTGGAGATCATCAGCCAGTGGAGCAGGCTCCAGGCCTGGCTGGCGGGGTCGGTGCGCCCCGTCTCCTCGGCGAGCCACGAGAACGCGGCCTGCTTGGCCTCGGCCGCCGTGCTGGTTGTCGCCTCTTCGGTGCCCATTTGCCCAGATACTATCAGTTGTCATCAACAGTTGTGGTACTCAACTATTGTGCTACTCTGCCGTCCGTAATCGCAATGACTTCGAACGGAAAGCATATGGGTGAGAACGGCATCAAGGCGTCGGGTCTGGCCCGCGAGTTCAAGGGCGGCGTCCGCGCCGTCGACGGCATCGACATCGAGGTCCGCCCCGGCGAGATCTACGGATTCCTCGGCCCCAACGGCGCCGGCAAATCCACCACCGTCCACATGCTGACCACGTTGCTGCCGCCGACCGCGGGTTCCGCGACCGTCGCGGGCTTCGACGTGCTGACCCAGGGCGCTCGCGTCCGCGACGCGATCGGCGCCGCCCTCCAGGAGGCGGCGCTGGACCCGCAGCTGACCGCGCACGAGCACATGCGGCTCCAGGGCGCGCTGCACGGCCTCTCCAAGGCCGAGCGCACCAAGCGCGGGGACGAGCTGATCGAGCGGGTCGGCCTCACCGACGCCGCCGACCGCAAGGTGGGCGGCTACTCCGGCGGCATGAAGCGCCGGCTCGACCTGGCGCTGGCGCTGCTGCACGGCCCCTCCGTCCTGTTCCTCGACGAGCCCACGACGGGGCTCGACATCCAGAGCCGCACCGCGCTGTGGGATGAGGTCGCGAGCCTCTCGCGAGATCAGGGCATGACCGTCTTTCTCACCACCCAGTACCTCGAGGAGGCCGACCAGCTCGCCCAGCGCGTCGGAATCATCGACCACGGCAAGATCGTGGCCGAGGGCACCCCGGCCGCGCTCAAAGCGGAGGTCGGGCGCCCGACGGTCGAGGCGGTCCCGGCCGACCTCGGCGAGCGCGAGCGGGCGGCCCAGGTGCTCGACCGCTTCGGCGAGCTCGTACCCGCCTCGCCCAACGGCGCGGCGGTGCGCCTGGACAACGGGCCGGAGACGCTGGCGGCGATCGTGCGCGCCTTCGACGACGACGGGCTTGTGATCGCCAACATCGACCTGCACGCCCCCAGCCTCAACGACGTCTTCCTCGCCAAGACCGGCCGCTCGCTCGAGGGCGCCGGGGCCGAGGAGGAGGCCCGCGAGGAGGCCGTGGCCGAGGGCCAGCCCGCGATAGAGGGATCAGCGGCTTGACCGCCGCCACCGTCGGCCTTCGCGCGGCGCCCGCCCGCTCGCACCCGCCCCTGCGGCTCCAGATCGGCGAGCTGGCGCGACGCTCGATCGTGCGCACCCTGCGCCAGCCGGCGGCGATCGTCCCGGCGACGCTGTTCCCGCTGATCCTGCTCGCGATCAACTCCGCCGGGCTCGACTCGGCGACCGACCTGCCGGGTTTCCCCACCGACTCCTACGTCACCTTCGCGCTGGCATTCGCCTTCCTGCAGGCGGGCGTGTTCGCGGTGATCGGCGCGGGCCAGAACCTCGCCGAGGACCGCGAGAACGGCTTCTTCAGCCGCCTGCAGCTCACCCCGATCCGCCCCTCGGCCCTGCTCGCCGGACAGCTCGCGGGCACGCTGGTGCTGGGCGTGCTTCAGGCCGTGACCTACATCGCCATCGGGCTGCTGGCCGGCGCCGAGGTCGAGGCCGGGGTCCCCGGCGTGCTCGTGATGATCGCCCTCTCGGTCGTGATCACCCTTGCCTTCGGCTCGATCGGCCTCGTCGCCGGGACACGAGCCAAGTCGGCCGAGTCGGTGCAGGGCCTCTTCCCCCTGCTCTTCGTCTTCCTCTTCCTCAGCTCGATGAGCCTGCCCCGCGACCTGATCCAGACCGACTGGTTCCAGACCGTCGCGACCTACAACCCGATCAGCTACATGATCGAGGGCATCCGCAGCCTGCTGATCGTGGGCTGGGACGCCGAGGCGCTGGCGCTGGGCTTCGGCTGCGCGCTCGCGATCCTCGTCGCCGGGCTCGCCGCCGCCTCCCTTTCCCTGCGCTCGCGGCTGGAGCGGACCTGATGGTGCGCCGCTACGTCTCGGTTGCCCGTGGCCTGAGCTCGCGCCTGCTGCGCAAGCTGTTCGCCAACCCGGCGCTGTTCCTGCCGCCGATGCTGATGCCGATCTTCTTCTTCGTCGCCTTCGCGGGCGGGCTCTCGGCGATCTCCGAGGCGCCCGGCTTCGACTACCCCGGCGGCTACACCGCCTTCGTGTTCGGCTTCGTCCTGCTGCAGACCGCGGCCTTCAGCGGCGTCTTCACCGGCTTCTCGATCGCCGCCGACTTCCAGATGGGCTTCGGCCGGCGGCTGATGCTGGCCACCCCCAACCGCAGCGCGCTGATCGCCGGCTACGGCGCGGTCGCGCTGACCCGCGCGCTGATCACCTTCGGCGTCGTCACCGGGATCGCCGTCGCCGCCGGCATGGAGATCGGCGCCGGCCCCGCCGAGCTGGCCGCGATGTACGGGCTGGCGGCGATCGTCAACGTCGCCGGGGTCCTGTTCGCCGCCGGGGTGGCGCTGCGCTTCCGCAGCCTGCAGGCGACGCCGCTGATGCAGGTGCCGGTCTTCCTCTTCCTGTTCCTCGCGCCCGTCTATGTGCCGCGCGAGCTGCTCACCGGCTGGGTCGAGGCCGTCTCCGGCTTCGACCCGGCCACCCACATCATGGAGACGGGCCGCGAGCTGCTCGCCGGCCAGCCCGCCGACGTGCTCGGCGCGCTCGCGATCGCGGCCGGGCTGGTCGCGGCGATGCTCGTGTTCGCGATCCGCGGCCTGCGCAAGGCCGAGACGGCGGGATAGCGATGCCGCGCAGCCTCCAGGATCCCCAGCGCATGGTCGACCTGATCGCGCTGCAGATGTACCTCGAGACCAAGAGCCGAGGTAGTCAGCGAACTGGCCGGACGCGCCGGCGCGCAACCGCCGCGTCGGCGCGCCGACGGGCGCCGATGCTGACCGGCTTGCCCAGCAGCGTGCGGTGGCCCGCGACCCAGCGGTAAACCCGATCCAGCATCCCGGGCGCCCGCTCTGCCAGGCCGGCGAGCCGCTCGCCCGCGAGGCAGCATCTCCAGCAGCGGCGCGATCGCCGCGCCGCCTGAGCGAAGCACGCCGTCGGGGCCGACGAAGTGCCAGGAGGCGAGCCTCTGCTCCTCCTCGGGCATGCCGGCCAGCAGCCGCTCGCCCCTCGGGGCCCTGGATCGGCTCGGGGCGCAGCCGCCCGCGACCGGTCCCAGGCCAGCAGCTTCGCCAGGGCCCAGCGGCAGAAGCCGCAGTCCTCGTCGTAGAGCACGGTCGCTCGTTCCACGCGGGCCAGGGTAGGCTCCTCGTGATGACCCTGTGGGAGGAGATCGTCGACTGCGGTCAACGCGATCAACGGCTCGCATCCCGGCTTCCGCGCGATCCACGCCAAGGGAACTGTCTGCGAGGGCACCTTCACCGCGACCCCCGAGGCGGCGAAGCTCTCCCGCGCCGCCCACTTCGCCGGGCGACCGGTGAAGGCGACAGTGCGCTTCTCGAACGCCAGCGGCAACCCCAAGACCTCCGACGCCAACCCAATCGCGGGGCGCGGGCATGGCTGTGAAGTTCCACCTCCCCGACGGCGACGCGACCGACATGGCGGCGGTGCCGCTGCCGTGTTCATGGTGCGCAACTCCGAGGACTTCCTCGCGTTCACCCAGGCGCGCGTCCCCGACCCCGGGACCGGCGAGCCCGACCCGCAGAAGGTGATCGCCTTCATCGCCGAGCATCCCGAGACCGCGAACGCGCTGCAGCTCGGCCTCCCCAAGCTTGCGCCCGACCAAGAGCTTGCAACCTCGGGCTACAACGGCCTCCACGCCTTCGGCCTCGTCGACGCCGACGGAAACGAGCACCTGGGGCCGCTACCAGTGGCACCCGCTCGAGGGCGAGCACTACCTGAGCGACGACGAGCGCGAGGCCGCCGACCGCGACTACCTCCAGGCACGAGATCCGCGAGCACCTTGGATCCGGGGGCAAGGCCGAGTTCCGCCTCGACTTCGTGCTCGCCGACGACGGCGATTCGCTCACCGACCCGACCGAGGAGTGGAAGGGCGAGAACGAGGTCGTCACCCTGGGCACGCTCACGGTCACCGGCGTGATCGAGGAGCCGAGCGACGGACCGCTGGTGTTCGACCCCAACAACCTCACCGACGGCATCGTCCCCTCCGACGACAAGATCCTCGCCGCCCGCTGCACCCGCCTACTCCGTCTCGATCGAGCGCCGGATGGCGTGAGCGACTCGCGGACCTGGCCGGCGAGCGCTACTGCTACCTGACCACGACCGGCCGCGTCAGCGGGAGGCCACGCGAGATCGAGATCTGGTTCCCCCTGATGCTGCAGGTGGTGATGTGGGACAGCGAGGACCCAGGCTCTTCGCGCACTTGGACCGTGTACATGCTGGCCGAGGGCCGCGGCCGCGCCAACTGGGTGCGGAACCTGCTCGCCGACCCGCGGGTCACGTCCGCATCGCCGACCAGACCTTCGCCGGCACTGCCCGGGTGGTCGAGGATGACGAGGAGGAAGCGACGGTCCGGGAGCCCTGCCGGCCAAGTACGAGCAGAGCTACTCCGGCGACCTCACCGAGTGGGGCGAGACGGCGCTTCCCGTCGCCGTGGACCTCGAGGCCTGATCAGTCGCTGAGGTTGATGCGGAAGACGGGGTGGTCGGGAGCGATGCGCTGGATCTCGGCGTCCGAGGGGTTCTTCTCCAACTCGAAAAAGGCGCCGACCTCCCAGGCCCACTTGTCCAGGTAGGTCTTCAGGATCGGCAGCTTGTCGGCGTCGGCTATCTCCTCGCCGTGGAAGCGGGTCGCCTCGCGGCCGTGGTGCAGCTCGCCCTCGCCCGCCGCGCGCAGGTTGCGCACCCATTGGGTGTTGCCGCGGGGCGCGACCAGGTATGTGACGCCGTCGATCTCCAGCGGGTTGACAGGGGTCGAGTGCGGCTTGCCCGATTTGCGCCCCAGCACGGTCAGCCGCCGCGACCCCGCCATGCTGATCCCGAGCCGGCTCGCTAGCGCCACCGCCGGGTTGAAGACATGCTTGGTGAACCAGCCAGGCTTCTTGTAGGTGACCGCCGTCATCCTTTCCCACCCTACTCCGGTGTAGCTTGCAGCAGGCCGGAAAGGAGTCGCGGTGCTGTTTCGCCAGATCGTCAACGAGGACCTCGGTTGCGCGTCGTATCTGCTCGGCGACCCCCGGGAGGGCGTCGCGGCGGTGATCGACCCGCAGTGGGACATCGGGCCCTACCTGCACCTGAGCCGCATCCACGGCGTTCGCATCGAGCACATCCTCGAGACCCACAACCACGCCGACCACGTCAGCGGCCACGGCCGGCTCGCAGCCGCGACCGGCGCCACGATCCACGTCAACGAGCTGGCAGGCGCCGAGTACCCGCACGAGGGCTTCGCCGACGGCTGGAAGCTGACGCTGGGATCCGTGCAGGTCGAGGCCGTGCACACCCCCGGCCACCGGCCCGAGCACACCTCGTTCCTGCTCCGCGACGAGGGGCGCGGCGGGGAGCCCTGGGCGCTGCTGAGCGGCGACTCGCTGTTCGTCGGCGACGTCGCCCGCCCCGACCTCGCGGTCGAGCCGCGCGAGGGCGCGGCCGAGATCTACCGCTCGCTGCACGAGCGGCTGATGACGCTCGGCGACGAGGTCGAGGTCTGGCCCGGGCACCTGGGCGGCTCGCTCTGCGGCAGCGCCGGGCTGGACCACAAGACCTCCTCGACGATCGGCTTCGAGCGCGCCCACAACCGCGCGCTCGAGTTCACCGACTCCGACGCGTTCGTCGAGGACGCCGTCGGCTCGATCGGTAGCAAGCCCCCGAACGTCGAGCGCATCGTCGGCCTCAACCGCGGCCCGTTGCTGGAGCAGCTCGGCAACCCGGCTCCGCTGACCCCTCGCGCGGTCGAGGTGGCCATCGCCGAGGGCGCGGTCCTGATCGACGCCCGTACCAACGAGCAGTTCGACGAGGCGCACATCGCCGGCGCGATCAGCGCCTCGGCGTACGAGACCGGCTTCGCGACCAAGGTCGGCCGCGTCGTCCCCGCCGACCAGGAGCTGATCGTGGTCGCGGCATCCGACGGCTACGAGCTGGACGCCGCCGAGCAGCTCGCCTCGGTCGGGCTGCCGGTCCGCGGCTACCTGCACGGCGGCATGACCGCCTGGCGCTCGGAGGGCCGCCCGGTGAGCCGGATCGAGATGATCGACCCGGACGAGCTGGCCGAGCGCCTGGACGGCCCCGCCAACGGGAGCCCCGCCCACCCGAACATCATCGTCCTCGACGTGCGCGACGCCGACGAGTTCGGGCGTGGCCACATCCCGGGTTCGGTCCACATCCCCTTCGGCGAGCTGCCGGAGCGCAGCGGCGAGCTGCCCCGCGACGGCACAATCGCCGCCGTCTGCAGCGGCGGCAAGCGCAGCGGCCTCGCCGCATCGCTGCTGCAGCGCGAGGGCTTCGAGCGCGTCCTGCACGTCGCCAACGGCGGCGTCGGCACCTGGGAGCGCCAGGGCCGCCCGATCGAGGCCGGAAGCTCCGGCTAGCTCTCGGCCGTTCGGGTTTGGGGTCACCCCAGGCGGGGCAGTCTCAAGACATCGACGACGGTCGAGGCGGTGCTTTCAGCGATCCTGGCGATCCTGCTGTGGCCGCTCGTCCTGCTGGACGTCAACCTACGGATCAAGTAGCAAGGAAGGCTGGAGAGCCATGGAGATCATCCTGATAATCGTCGCAGTGCTGGTCATCGCCTACCTGCTCTATCTGGGCAACCGCAGGCGCCAGGTGAAGGAGGCTGAGCGCCGCGAGGCCCTGGGCGCCCAGGCAGAGGGCCATCGCTCAATCGCCAGCGAGCATGACCGCAAGGCCGATGAGCTGGCCGCCAAGGCAGAGCGCGAGCGCGAGAGCGCGAGCCTTCACCAAGAGCGCGCAGAGGAAGTCGACCCCGACCTGGACACCGACGACCGGGTCGATCGCGACGACCGGGTCGATCGCGATGACCTCGACCGCGACCGGGTCGATCGCGACGAAGTCGTGGATCGCGACGATTCAGTCGCCCGCGAGGACGTCGACACAGAGCGCGACAGGCGCTAACCCCCGCCGGGACCCTGAACGACTGACGTCTCGGCCCCGGGACTTGCGCCACCAGGGCCGAGCGATTCAGGGCTGCGCTCTCGTAGGCTCAGGCCGTGAGCGCGATCGAGGACCTGCGGGCCCGCCTGGGCGAGATCGGCGACCTCAGCCGTGCCGGGCGCTGCTGGCCTGGGACGAGCGCACGATGATGCCGCCGGCGGGAGACCGAGCGGCGCTAGCGCCCGCCGGGCGCGCCGGGGTTGAAATAGCGTGCGTCGCGTGAGCGACGCCGATAGCGTCATCAGCTGGCCCGAGGCGCACCGGCCCGAGGTCTCGAGCTTCCTCGCGGTCAACGAGCTGCAGATCGCGGCCGAGCCCGACCGCGTCTGGGCCTGGCTCACCCGGCCCGACCTGTGGCCGAGCTACTACGGCAACGCGCGCCTGGTCAAGCACCTCGAAGGCGCCTGGCCGGAGGTGAAGCCGGGTTCCCGCTTCCGTTGGTTCACCTTCGGCGTGTTCGTGCAGTCGGAGATCGTCGAGTACAGCCCCTTCGAGCGCATCGCCTGGTCGGCGAAGGAGCTGGGCGCCAGCGGGCACCACGGCTGGGTGCTGAGCGCGCGCGACGGCGGCACCTTCGTCCGCACCGAGGAGACCCAGAAGGGCGGGATGGTCGCCCTCGCCAAGCCGGTGATGAAGCCGCTGATGGTGCGCTTCCATCAGCGCTGGCTCGAGGGCCTGGCGCGGGTCGCCGCCGAGGGCCCTCCACCACCCCCCGCCACGTAGGGTCTCGCGGGGTGGCAACTGTGAGCGCGATCGAGGACCTGCGGGGGCGTCTGGGCGAGATCGGCGACCTCAGCCGGGCCGCGGCGCTGCTGGCGTGGGACGAGCGCACGATGATGCCGCCGGCTGGCGGCGAGGCCCGCTCGGAGCAGCTCGCGACGCTGGCCAAGGTCCGCCACGAGATGTTCTGCGACGACGAGGTCGGGAGGCTGCTCGATGCCGCGGGCGCGGAGGTCGGCGAGGCCGAGCCCGGCGAAGCATCGGAACACGGCATCAACGCCGACCTGGTCCGCGTCGTCAGCCGCGACTGGGCCAAGGCCCGCCGCGTGCCCTCCGAGCTCCGAGCCGAGATGGCGCGGGCCGGATCGGCGGGCGAGCAGGCGTGGGTCGAGGCGCGGAGCGCATCCGACTACTCGATCCTGCTGCCGCACCTGCAACGGAACGTCGAGCTGACCCGCCGCTACGCCGACTGCTACCAGGGCTTTCCGGGCTTCAGCCATCCATACGACCCCCTGCTGGACGAGTACGAGCCCGAGATGACGACCGAGCAGATGCGCACGCTGCTGGGCGAGCTGCGCGAGGGCTTGGTGCCCCTCGTGGCCGAGGCCACCGGGGCGAACGGCGGCGACGTCCTTCGCGGCGAGTTCGACGAGACCGCCCAGCGTGAGCTGATCGCCGAGATGGTCGGCGAGCTTCCCTTCCCCGAGGGCGGTTGGCGGATCGACCCCACCGACCACCCCTTCGCGATCACGATCGGCCGCGGCGACGTGCGGCTGACCACGCGCTACGACGAGGACAACCTGGGGATGGCGCTGTTCAGCGCCATGCACGAGGCCGGCCACGGGCTCTACGAGGCCGGCCAGGACCCGGCCCTGGCCCGTACTCCGTTGGAGAAACCGCGCTCGCTGGGGCTGCACGAGTCCCAGAGCCGCCTCTGGGAGAACTGGGTCGCGCGCGGGCGCCCCTACCTGGGCCACCTGCTGCCGAGGCTGCGCCAGCGCTTCCCCGCCCAGCTCGGCGGCCTCCAGCTGGACGAGCTCGAGCGCACGGCGAACCGCGTCGAGCGATCGCTGATCCGGATCGAGGCCGACGAGGTCACCTACAACCTGCACATCCTGATCCGCTTCGAGCTGGAGCTGGAGATCTTCGACGGCAAGCTGGAGCTGTCAGAGCTGCCCGCGGCCTGGAACGCACGCTACCGCGACTACCTCGGCCTCGATGTCCCCGACGACGCCCGCGGCGTGCTCCAGGACGTGCACTGGTCGGGCGGGGCCTTCGGCTACTTCCCCACCTACAGCCTCGGCAACGTGATCGCCGGGCAGCTCTGGGAGGCGGCGGCGCGCGACCTGCCCGACCTCGACGCCCAGATCGCCGCAGGCGAGCTGGCCCCGCTCGGCGAGTGGCTGCGCGACCGGGTCCACCGCCACGGGCGCAGGCTCTCGCCCGCCCAGATCCTGGAGCGGGCTGGGTGCGGGGAGCTCTCAGTCGAGCCGCTGCTGGGCCACCTGAAGGCCCGGGCTGCCGGCAAGTAGCTGCTTCACCGGGATCACGTAGGCGTGGCCGCAGTTGGGACACGACGTGACCTTGCCCTTCCAGGCCTGCACGCGGCAGCTCGGGCACTCGAGCCGGCTTCGCGCTCTGCTCAGCCTCATACGTGGCATTACGCAAAGGTTCGGACATTGGTGCAACTTGCGAATCCGTAGAAACCCGCAAACCTTTCGGGGCCGAATTATGGTAATCAGTTGCTTACCAAGTGGAACCAGGCGCTGACAACGGCACCCACACGGACGGCGCCGAGCCGGCGCGCTCGACCCCCGAGCGCATCGTCGAAGCCGGCATCACCCTCTTCTCAGACCGCGGCTTCAAGGGCACCACCGTCGGCGAGCTCGAGCGCGCCGCCGGGCTCACGCCCCGCGCCGGGGCCCTCTACAAGCACTTCCCCAGCAAGGAGGCCGTGCTCGAGGCCGCCTTCGAGCGCCACGTCGCCGAGGTCGAGGCGCTGCACTCAGCGATCGAGCTGATGCCGCTCGGCGACCTGCGCGCCGAGCTCACCCTGCTCGCCCGCTTCGGCATGCAGACCCTCGTCCGCGAGCGAGCCCTGCGCCGGATCGTGATGACCGAGGGCGACCGCTTCCCGGACCTCAAGGGCCGCTATCGCGAGCGGGTGGTGGACCGCTCCTACGAGGAGGTGATCGGCTTCATCAGCCTCAAGGTCGCCGCCGGGGAGTTCCCAGACTGCGACGTCGAGGCCGTCGCGGTCGTCATGGTCGGCGCGCTGCTGGGCTACAGCGTCGAGTACGACGTCTTCGGGCGCCAACCGGCTGGCGTGGGCGAGGACCGCTTCATCGACGCCGTCGTCGACGCCGCGATGGCGCTCGCCGAGGCACCGCCAACCAGGAGAGAAAGGACCGGACGAGATGAAGATTGAACGGCACGCGACGGCGATCCGCATCGGCCTCATCTACCTGGCCGTGATCATCGGCCTGGTCGCGGCGATGATCCTGATCTCGCCCCGAGGCTTCTACGACGACTTCCCCACCGGCCCCTCGGCCTGGGTCTCGGCGCTGCCGCCCTACAACGAGCACCTGCTGCGCGATTTCGGCTCGGCCGGCCTGGGCTTGGCGGTGCTGGCGGGGCTCGCCGCCGCCTGGATGGACCGCCGACTGGTCCAGGCCGCCGCGATCTCGCTCTTCGTCGGCTCGCTGCCGCACACGATCTACCACGGCACCACCTTCGAGAGCTACTCGACCGGCGACAACATCGTCAGCTTCGGCGGCCTCGTGCTCCAGAGCCTGCTGCCGCTGGCGATCCTCTACCTCGCCAGCGGCTCCCGCCAGGACCCGGCGCCCGCCCCGGCGCCGACGCAAGCGACCCCCAAGGAGGCATGAGATGTCACGCATTGACCCACCCCAAAAGCCCAACCCGCTGACCCGCCTGACGTGGCGGATCGCAAAGCGCAAGGCCGGCGGCGACCGGGTCCCCGAGCCGGTCGCGATCCAGTCCCACCACCCGTCCCTGCAGCGCGGCTACAGCATGTTCGAGCTCGCGTTCGGGCGCAGCGACAAGGTCGAGGAGCGGCTGAAGCTGCTGGCGGAGCTCAAGGCCGGCGCCGTCTGCGGCTGCGAGTGGTGCATGGACTACGGCTCCTGGCTGGCCCGCGGCGAGGGGATCAGCGAGGAGCAGCTGCGCGCAATGCCGTCCTTCCGCGACTCCGAGCTCTTCGACGAGGACGAGAAGCTGGTGCTGGAGTACGCGGAGGGGATCAGCCGCACCCCGGTCAACGTCCCCGACGAGCTCTTCGCCCGGCTGCGCGAGCGCTTCGACGAGCCCCAGATCGTGGAGCTCACCTTCGCGGCCGGGATCGAGAACCTGCGCGCCCGGGTCAACTGGGCGCTGGGCATCGGCTCCCAGGGCTACAGCGAGGGCTCCTTCTGCGTCCGCCCCGAGGGGGCGCAGCCGCGGGAGGCCGCGGCACAGTCCGTCTAGCCCTTCGGCTCCTTGCCGGACAGCAGCTCCCACGCTCGGTGCAGGCGCTGCTCGAGCTTCGAGTCGGGCTCCTCGGTCGGGTCGGCCTCCATGGCGGCCGGGTTGGCCTTGGGCTCGGGGAGCTGCTCGGCCGCCGCGGCGTCCAGCTTCAGGAGCAGGCCGCGCTCGAAGACCTCCTCGACCTGATCGGCGTCCACGAACCGATGCCCCCCGGGCAGGACGCTGGTGTCGAGGATGACGCCATCAAAGATGTCGACCTCGGGATCGGCGAGCACCCCCTCGACCTCGCCGAGGGATTTGCCATCGCATGAATAGACGGGCGCCCCCTGCTCGAGCGTCAGGTATGAGGAGGGCTGCCCCAGATCCGGCTTGTTGGGCTCGCTCATCGCGCGCCGAGGCTACAGATTTGGGCGTGTTTCGCCACCAGACGCCGACCACGCTTGCGCTTCGGTGCGTAGTCTTCTCGGTGTGGAGCGAGCAGCCTGGACAGAAGAGCGCCTCGACGACCTCGCGGAGAGCATGCGGACGGGCTTCGCGCGTGTCGACCAGGACCTTCGGGACCTCCGGTCGGAACTTCACGAAGGGCTCGCATCGGGCCGCGGCGAGATCAATGGCCTCCGGAGCGAAATCAACGATCTTCGTCATCTGATGCTCCAGCTCAGCGGCGGAATGCTCCTGGGCTTCATCAGCGTGCTCGCCGCGATTCTGGTCCGCGGCGCCTAGCTCACCTGACCGCTCGGCCCGGCGCCGCCTGAAAGGATCGCAGCCTGGACTTCGGCGTCTCCTACTTCCCCACCGACGAGTCGGTCGAGGCGGCCGCGGGCCGGATCGCCGCCTACGAGGCGGGGTAGCTACTCGCAGATCTGAATGTCGCCGCCCGAGATGGCGGTGACCTTGCCCTTGAAGATCTCGAACAGCAGCTCCTCCTCGGCGCTGTCGCGGACGACCCAGAGTCCGGCCTTTGCGGTCGGCTCGCCGATCGGGAACGGCTCCAGCGAACTGCCCCAGTTCTGCCGCAGGATCCCGAACTCCTCGCCGACGCTGTCCCCCAGCGTCGTCAGCAGGCTGGGGCTGGTGTTGCGGTAGAAGCCCAGCTCGCCGCTGGCCGCGTCGAAGCTGAGGATCAGCGTGCCGTCGCCCAGATCGTAGGTCCACGCCAGCGCGCCCGGGCTATCGGGCGCGAGCTCGCAGCCGGGCCCGGTCTGGGTCTCGTCCGCGGGCCCGAACAGCTCCTCGACCTGGTCGGTGCTGTCGCCGCGGCTGACCTCGCCGACGCCGCTGCTGGTCAGCACCCCCTCGGGCGCGGAGGGCGTCCCCTCCGAGGTCTCGGTCACCTCGCTGCCGGTCTCCGCGGCTGAGGTCTCGTCGACCCCGGGCGACTCGACCGTGCCCTGCTCTTCGTCCCCGCCGCACGCGGCCAGCGTCAGCGCGACCGCGAGGGCCGCAAGGGCGATCAGCCCAGCCGCGCCTCAACCCGCTCGGTTCCTCAACCGCTCAGCAGGTTGCTGAGCCCGCCGCCGGCGCCACCGGTGGGCGTGCCGGGCACGACGCGACCCTCGGAGGGCTGGATCAGGACCCATCCCTTGCCCGAGAAGGACATGGTGAAGGTCTCGCCCGAGCCGCGGCCGATCAGGTTCTTCATGCTGACGTTGGTCTTGACCCCGGTCTTGAGCCCGTCCGACCACGTGATCGCGGCCTGCGGGTCGGCGAAGGTCTCCTCGCCATCCACGGCCATCAGCACGGGGCTGCCGTCCGAGATCACGGCGACGTATCCGGAGCCCTCGAGGTGGGTGTTGTAGAGGCCGCCGCCGAGCATCCCCGAGACGCCCTCGACCTTCTTGATGTCCCAGTCGATGTCGGCGTCGAAGGCCAGCAGGTTGGCGCCGTTGACGGTGATCGACTCCCCGTCCAGCTTCAGCACGTGGATGTCCTGGCCCATGTCGGCCAGAAAGACCTCGCCCTTGCCGGAGATCTTGGCCAGGGACGCTCCTTCGCCGGTCACCGCCTTCTTCGCCATCCGCTTGAGGCCGCCGGAGCCGGCGTGCTCGATGTTGACGTCACCCTGGTAGGCGACCATCGACCCCAGCTTCGCCTGGATCGTCTCGTCCGCCAGTTCGACTTTCAGGCACTTCGAGTTCTGCAGGCTGAACGACTCCGTGCTCTCGGTTTCCTTGAACTCCTGCAGCGACGCCTCGACCGACATTGCGACCTCCCGGGTCTCAGATTTCGTTTGCAGCGCGAGCTTATTAGTGATCGGCAGCGTGGAATGTTTCCTGAACGTTTCGCCACATCCGGCGCGTATCGGCGTTGATTGCCGGCGGTAGGCTTGTCGGGATGGAGCGCGCGGCGTGGACAGACGAGCGGCTCGATGACCTCGCGGAGGCGATCCGAACCGGCTTCGGCCGTCTGGACCAAGACAACCGGGACCTTCGCTCGGATCTGAATCAGGGATTGGGCGGTCTTCGTGCGAGAGATCCAGGCACTTCGCACCGAGATGCAGCAGGAGTTCTCATCGCTTCGCACGGTGTTGTTCACCTTCGGCGGCGGGATCATCGTCGCCCTGATCGGCGTGATCGCGGCGATCCTCGCCCGCGGCGCGTGACGCTGACGCCCTAGACAGCCGCCTGCGCCGCCGCCGCGAGGCGGCCGACCTGGCGGCCGAGGTCCTCGGGGGTCCATTGCTCGGGCTCGCTCAGCATCAGGCGGGCGGCCGACTCGGCCATGCCCACGATCGCGTTGCCCACCAGCCGCGCGGTGCGGTCGATCTCGTCCGGCAGGCGGTCGCCGGCGCGCTGCTCGACCCACTGCCGCGCCAGCGCCGACAGCGCCTCGGCCTGGGCCTCGCGCCCGGCCTGGATGCGCTTGGCGACCGCCATGTTGCCCCCGCCCTCGCCGAGGAAGATGAGGCGATAGACGTCGGGCGAGCGGGCGACCGCGCGCAGGAAGCCGGTGTAGCCCTCGATCAGGGTCGGCTCGGGGTCGCCGAGGTCGGTTCCCTCGAAGGCGGACTGGATCTCGCCCAGGATGCGCTCCTCCTCGCGCGCCAGCAGTGCGCGGAAGAGCTCGTCCTTGCCGGGGAAGCAGGCGTAGACGACGGGCTTGGTCACCCCGGCGGCGCCGGCGATCGCCTCCATCGAGGTCCCCTGGTAGCCGCGCTCCAGGAACAGCTTCAGGGCGGCGTCCAGGACCTCGGGACGGCGGCGCTCGGGGCCCAGGTGCGCAGCGCGCTTTCTCCCCTGCTTCTCGCCGCTCTCGGTCTTGGTTTCGGCAGCCATTTCCTACTTATGGTAGCTTTTTCTTACTCTCGGTAGCAATCGAGCACCCACTGTACATGGGAGGCATGACGTGAGCGAGAACCAGGACAACAGCCCCGTCGAACCCGGCGCCATCGCCGAGGCCGACGCCACCGAGCTGGCGGCGCTGGCGAGCAAGGCGAGCGACGAGGAACTGGCCGCCGCGATGAGCGACGCCCCCACCCGCAAGAAGATCCTCGACGAGATCTTCGGCCGCATGGCCGACCACGCCGATCCCGCCCAGATCAAAGACGTCGACGCGATCGTCCAGTTCAAGATCAACGACGCCCCCGGCGGAGGCGTGGACACCTACGAGGCAGTGATCAAGGACGGCTCGATCACCGTCAACGACGAGCCGACCACGGACTCGCCGAAGATGGCGATCAGCGCCGACCCGGTCCCCTTCCTGAAGCTGGTCACCGGCCAGGAATCGGGCCCGACGATGTTCATGACGGGCAAGCTCAAGATCGAGGGCGACCTCATGTTCGCCTCCCGCATGACGAGCTTCTTCCGCATCCCGAGCGCCGCCTAGCGCTCGCAGACAAGTTTGTGGCCCTACTTGGGGGCTCTCCTCACAGAGGCCGGCGTCGGGAAGACGCCGGCCTCGTTGCGTTCGGTCGCGTTTGCCGCGACTAGTTTCCGACCCTGCCTGCTTAGGCATTGGTGGCACCCAAGCCCGCGAAGAGCCGGCTGGCACCGGCCGACAAGCTGAAGCGCCAGATCCAGGCGGCCTTCGACGAGGGCCTGGCGGACGAGCGATACCGCACCGGCCACGGTCGCTACGACGGATGCGGATACGTCGGCGCAGAGGCCTATTTCGGCCTCGCCGGCGGAGTGGAGGCGGGCCTACAGCCGATGCAGCTGACCTTCCGCGGCAGGAGCCGCTGGTGGCTGCTCGACTCCTCCGGCCGAGTCATCGACCTCGCCCTGGCCCCGCGCGAAACTTCGGACTTCCCCTACCACCGCGGCCGGCGACGACGCTTCCGCTGGACCCCCGCTGGAATCTCCCGGGCAGCCCAGGCGGTGGTCGACCGGGTCAGCGGTGCTTGACGCCTTCCTTGGCGAAGCCGGCAAGCGTCGGCTCGGTGACGACGACGTCCTCGACGGCCCTGTCGATCGCCTCCAGAACGTCCTTCGAGAGCTCGATCCCCGACGCCGAAGCGTTCGCGGTCACCTGCTCGGGCCGCGAGGCGCCGATGATCGCCGAGGCGAGCTCCTTGCGCCGCAGCACCCAGGCGAGCGCCATCTGCGGCATCGTCAGCCCGGCCGCGTCGGCGATCGGCTCCAGCCGCTGCACCGCGGTCAGCACCTCGTCCGACATGTAGCGGTCCATCGCCCAGCCCATCTCGCTGCTGGTCGCGCGCGATCCTTCGGGACGCTCCTCCCCGGGCTTGTATTTGCCGGTCAGCACTCCCTGTGCGAGCGGCGACCAGACGATCTGGCTGATCTCGGCCTCCCAGCAGAGCTCGAACACCTCGGCCTCGGGCGCCCGCCAGATGATGTTGTACTGCGGCTGAGAGGACTGCATCTCGGCAATCCCGTCGGGCTCGAGCTCGATCGCCGCCGCGATCTGCTCCGGCGTCCACTCGCTGAAGCCGATGTAGCGCACCTTCCCCGACTCGACCGCCGCCGTCAGCGCCTCCATCGTCTCCTCGATCGGAGTCTCGGTGTCGAAGCGATGGCACTGGTACAGGTCGACGTATTCGGTCTGCAGCCGCTTCAACGAGGCGTCGAGCTGCTTCTCGATCTGCGCCTTGCTGAGCCCGCGCTCCTCCCCCTTCTCGTCCATCGGGAAGAAGACCTTGGTCGCGAGGATGAACTCCTCGCGCTTGAAGTCGCTGAGGATCTCGCCCCAGGCCTCCTCGGCGGCTCCCTGCCCGTAGACGTTCGCGGTGTCGAAGAAGTTGATCCCCTCATCGAAGGCGCGCTTGGTGCACGCCTCGGTGTGCTCCTGCTCCACCCCACCCGAGTAGGTGAGCCAGGAGCCGAGGGAGATCTCCGAGACCTCGAGGTCGGTGTCGCCGAGCTTGCGGTACTTCATGGCCCGACCTTACCCGCCTTGCTTCGCCGCTATTCAGCGCGGGGTACGCTCGCGCAATGATCCGCTGCCTCGGCGAGGCCCTGGTCGACCTGATCTGCGAGCGGCCCGCCGCCTCGCTGGCCGAGGCCGACGCCTTCCGCCCCCATTTCGGCGGCGCCCTCGCCAATGTCGCCGTCGCCGCCTCCCGCGCGGGCGCCGAGTCCGGGCTCGCCGGTGCCGCCGGCAACGACGAGTGGGGCCGTTGGCTGAGCGGGCGGCTCGAGGCCGAGGGCGTAGACCTCGAGTTCTTCGACCTCGCCCCCGGCGCCCAGACCCCGGTCGCGTTCGCGACCGTCGACGAGACCGGGGAGCCCAGCTTCCTGATCTACGGCGAGGCGATCGCGAACGCGCTCGACCTGCTCGGCCCGCGGCTCGAGGCGCTGGCCGAGGCGAGCGACGCGCTCGTCTTCAGCTCGACCACCCTCGCCGAGGACGGCGAGCGGCGCGTCACCGACGCCGTCCGCGAGCTGGCGCTGGCAGGCGGGCTGCGCGTCTGTTTCGACCCCAACGTCCGCCCCAATCGCTGGGGCGGCGACCGGGAGCGGGCCGTCCGCGAGAGCCGTGCCCGGATCGAGGGCAGCTACCTCGTGCGCGCGAACCGCGACGAGGCGATGGCGATCACCGGCGCCGACGACCCCCGTCGCGCGGCCGACGAGCTCGCGGCGATGGACGTCGAGCTCGCCGTGGTCACGCTCGGCCCCGAGGGGGCGGTGATCCGCGGCGCCTGCGAGGACGAGCAGCCGGCGCCCGAGGTCGAGGTCGTGGCTCACGCTCGGGGCCGGGGACGCGTTCATGGGCACCCTCGTCGCCGGCCTCGCCGAGCGCGACTGGGACGCCGCCCGCGGCGCCGAGGCCCTCGGCCCCGCGCTCGCCGCCGCCGGCGAGGCCTGCACCCGCTGGAGCGCGCTCGACTAGATGCCGGGGTCCGAGGCGCCAGAGGCAGCCCCCGAGCCGTGGTGGCGCGACGCCGTCGTCTACCAGGTCTATCCCCGCTCCTTCCAGGACTCCGACGGCGACGGGGTCGGCGACCTGGCCGGGATCGCCTCGCGGCTCGACCACCTCGCCTGGCTCGGGGTCGACGCGCTCTGGCTCTCGCCGATCTATCCCTCGCCGGGCGCCGACTCCGGCTACGACGTCAGCGACTACACGGGGATCGACCCGGTCTACGGCGGCTCGAGGACTTCGACCGGCTGGCGGCTGAGTGCCGCGCCCGCGGACATCCGCCTGCTGATGGACCTCGTCCCCTCCCACACCTCGATCGAGCACCCCTGGTTCCGCGAGCACCCCGACTGGTACGTGTGGGCGGATCAGCCGCCGAACAACTGGCGCGCGAGCTTCGGCGGGCCCGCCTGGAGCCTCGACGAGCGCAGCGGGCGCTACTACCTGCACTCCTTCTTCCCCGAGCAGCCCGACCTCGACTGGCGCAACCCCGAGGTCCGGGCCGCCTTCGGCGAGGTGGTCCGCTTCTGGCGCGACCGCGGCGTCGCCGGCTTCCGCGTCGACGCGATCGAGCGGATCATGAAGGACGCCGAGCTCCGCGACGACCCGCCCGCCACCGCCGAGCCGCCGCTGCCGCTCCACCCAGAGCAGGCGGCGCTCGACACGGTCCACTCCCGCAACGACCCAGAGTATCGGGCTCGCGCTCGGCGGCCCTGCGCGAGGCGGCGGGCGAGGCGCTGCTGGTCGGCGAGGTCTATCTGCCGAGCGCGATGCTGCCGCGCTACCTCGAGCACCTCGACCTCGCCTTCGCCTTCGAGTTCCTGCACGCGCCCTGGAGCGCGCCCGAGCTGCGGCGCGTCGTCGCCGAGGCCGCCGAGCTGGAGCGCGTCGCCTGGGTGCTCTCCAACCACGACTTCCCACGCCTCGCGACCCGGCTCGGCGAGGCACGCGGCGCCCGCCGCGGCGATGCTGCTGCTGACCCTGCCCGGGACCGCCTTCGTCTACCAGGGCGAGGAGATCGGGATGGTCAACGGCTCCTACGGCGGCGTCGACCGCTTCGGCCGCGACGGCCAGCGCCACCCGATGCAGTGGGAGCCGACCCCCGACGGCGGCTTCAGCGAGGGCGAGCCCTGGCTGGACCTGACCGACCCCGAGCGCCGCAGCGTCGTCGCCCAGCGCGATGACCCCGGCTCGCTGCTCAACCTCTACCGGCGCCTGATCGCGCTCCGCCGCGAGCTGCGCGGGCCGCTCGAGCTGCTCGAGGCGCCGCCCGACGTGCTCGCCTTCCGCCGCGGCCGGCACGCGGTCGCGATCAACCTCGGCGAGCGAGGCGGCCGCCTCGCCGCTCGCGGGGGAGGTGCTCCTGGCGACCGATTCGGGCACCGATGGCGCCGGGGCCTCGGCGCCGATCCCTCCCTCGGGCGGGGTCGTCGCTCGCGAGCAGCGGGTTTAGCCCGATCCCGAAACGGGGAGGACGAAATCGGCGCCCGGATGGAGCCGAGGCGCCCGAGGAGAGGAGAGGGCGTAGCAGCACGCACCCACAAGCTCTTGCTTTCACTGGTGCTCGCCGCGGCGCTCGTGGGGGCCGGCTGCGGCTCCGACGACAGCGGCAGCGGCTCCAAGGAGCTCACCTGGTTCATCTTCAACGAGCCTGGGGGCGCGCCCCAAGCCGCCGCCGACAAGTGCGCCAAGGAGTCCGGCGGCCGCTACACGATCAGCTTCGAGTTGCTGCCCGCGGACGCGGACGGCCAGCGCGAGCAGCTGGTGCGGCGCCTCGGCGCCGAGGACTCATCGGTCGATCTGATCGGCATGGACGTGATCTGGACCGGCGAGTTCGCCAACGCGGGCTGGATCGAACCGCTTCCGGCCGAGACCGCCGAGGTCGTCAGCGAGGACGTCTTCCCCAGCGTGCTGAGGACCGCTGAGTTCGAAGGTGAGCTCTACGCGGCGCCGCTGTGGTCGAACACGCAGCTGCTCTGGTACCGCTCCGACCTGGTCCCGAATCCGCCCACGACCTGGGCGGAGATGATCGAGCAGGCCGAGAAGCTGCCCGCGGGCGAGAACCTGATCCAGGTCCAGGCCAACAAGTACGAGGGCCTGGTCGTCTGGGCGAACCAGATGATCGAGTCGGCCGGCACCAGCATCCTCGCCAACCCCGACGAGGTCGAGCTCGAGGAGGAGCCGACGAAGGAGGCGCTGGCGACGATGGGTGCGCTGTCGGTCTCGTCGGCCGCCGATCCCGGGATCACGACCTCCGAGGAGGATCCGGCACGGCTCGCATTCGAGTCCGGCAGCTCGGCCTTCATGGTCAACTACCCCTTCGTCTACCCGAGCGCCGAGGAGAACGCACCCGACATCTTCAAGGTGATGAAGGCGGCGAAGTACCCGGGCATCTCCCCAGACATTCCCAGCGCCCCGCCTCTCGGCGGCATCAACCTCGGCGTCTCGGCTTTCTCGGAGAACAAGGACCTCGCCTTCGAGGCGATCGAGTGCCTGGTCGGCGCTGAGAACCAGATCGCGACCGCTGATCTGGGCGGCCTGCCGCCGGTTCGCCAGGACCTCTACGACACCCCCGAGATCGCGAAGGTCTATCCCGGCTACGCGCAGATAATCCGTGACTCGATCGCGGACGCGGCGCCGCGCCCCTCCGTGTCCCCCGCCTACCAGGACATCTCGCTGGCGATCCAGAGCGCGGTCCACCCCACCACCGACATCGACCCCGAGGACCCGCAAGACACCTACGACGACCTGCGCGAGAAGC
>CAWABY010000005.1:0-126098 GCA_963780395.1 uncultured Solirubrobacterales bacterium | reverse complement strand
GCAACCCGACCGTGATCTCCTTCGCTCCGAACGGCCGGGTGTTCGTGGCCGAGAAGAGCGGTTTGATCAAGGTCTTCGACGGGCTCGGGGACACCACCGCCACCCGGTCGCCGACCTCAGCGACGAGGTCTACAACTTCTGGGATCGGGGCCTGCTCGGGATGGCCGTTGATCCCCAGTTTCCGGCGGACCCCTACCTGTACGTCCTCTACACGCGCGACGCCCTCCCGGGTGGCGAGCCCCAGGATGGGGGTCGCCCGGCGTGCTGGGCGACCCGTGCCCCAGCCCACCGGCCGGGCCGGGCGCCCTCGGTGACGGATGCGTCGTCAGCGCTCGCCTCTCACGGTTGACCCTCACCGGGGCGTGATGTCGGAGCCGCCGACGCCGCTGATCACGGACTGGTGCCAGCAGTACCCGAGCCACTCCATCGGCGACCTCAACTTCGGGCGCCGACGGCGCCCTCTACGTCAGCGGCGGCGACGGTGCGGCGTGGCACCTCGCCACCGACTTGGGCAGAACGGAAACCCCGTCAATCCCTGCGGCGATCCTCCCAGCCCCCCGGGCACCTTGCTGACCCCGCCCACGGCCGAAGGCGGCACCGCTGCGAAGCCAGGACATCCGCACCCCGTCGAGCCCGAGCGACCCGACAGGGCTGAACGGCGCCATCCTGCAGATTGGACCCCGACACCGGCCAGGGCCTGCCCGGCAACCCCCATTTCGGCAGCTCCGACGCCAACGAGCGAAGCGAATCGTCGCCTACGGCCAGCGAAACCCGTTCAGGTTCACGCTCCGCCCCGGCACAGACGAGGTCTGGGTCGGCGACGTCGGCCGCGGCGCCTGGGAGGAGATCAATCGCATCGTCGACCCGACCGACGCCACGTCAGACAACCTCGGCTGGCCCTGCTACGAGGGCGTTCCGCGTCAGGACCGTTTCGAGGACGCCAATCTCGACCTCTGCGACAACCTCTACGACCAAGGCGCCGGCGCTGTGGTCCCACCCTACTTCACCTACCACCACGCCACCTCGATCGTCCCCGGCGAGACCTGTCCCTTCGGGAGCTCCTCGATCTCCGGGCTCGACTTCTACCAGTCCGGGCCCTTCCCGAACTCCTACGACGGCGCGCTCTTCTTCGCTGACTACTCGCGCGACTGCATCTGGGCGATGCTCCCCGGCGGCAACGGCCTGCCCGACCCGGCGACGATCCAGATCTTCGACGCCGGCGCCGCCAATCCGGTCGACCTCGAGGTCGGCCCTCAGGGCGATCTCTTCTACGCGGACTTCGACGGGGGCACGATCCGCCGGGTGACCTACTCGGAGGGGAACAGGCCGCCCACAGCCGTGGCGACCGCGACCCCGGACAGTGGCCCCGCTCCGCTCCAGGTGCAGCTCGACGCCTCCGGTTCCAGCGACCCGGACGGGGACACGCCGCTCGACTACGCATGGGACCTCGACGAGGACGGCCAGTTCGACGACTCCACGCAGGCCACCCTCATGCACACCTTCACGCAGCCCGGCACCCATGACCCAGCGGTCAGGGTCACCGACCCCGACGACGCGTCGGGCACCGACTCAGTTTCGATCCAGGCGGGCAACTCCCCGCCGGTCGCCCAGATCGACGAGCCCACCTTTGCCGATCTCTGGGCGGTGGACGAGACGGTGGACTTCTCCGCGACGGCCACCGACGCCCAACAGACGCTGCCGCCGTCGGCCTTCGACTGGGAGGTGATCATCGACCACTGCCCGAGCAACTGCCACGAGCACGCGCTGCAGGAGTTCAACGACGTCATGGCCGGCTCGTTCTCGGCCCCGGACCACGAGTATCCCACCTCGCTGAGGCTCGACCTGACCGTCACCGACGCCGGCGGGCTCACCGACACAGATTCGGTGACGATCGACCCGAGGACGGTCGATCTCACCCTCAGCTCCGTCCCGGCGGGGCTCGAGCTGACCCTGAACGAGGTCCCCACGACGGCGCCCTTCACCCGCATCGTGATCGAGGGCTCGCAGAACAGCGTGATCGCGCCGACGGACCAGGTGCTGGGGGGAGAGAACTACGTCTTCGGCTCGTGGTCCGACGGTGGCGCCGCCACCCACAACATCACGGCCGATCAGACCGAGACCCTGGTGGCGACCTTCACCTCCACCGCGTCGGCCGCCCCCCCCGACACCGTGATCACCGGCGGCCCTCCCGCAAGGGTCAAGGCCCTGTCGAGGAAGCGAGCGGAACGGACGGGCAAGGCCAGGGGGGGCAAGCTGAAGCTGACCTTCTCCGCCACGGAGCCCGTATCAGGCTTCCAATGCCGACTCGACAACCGTGCCTATGCTCCCTGCAGCTCACCGCTGGTCTTGAAGGGCCTGAAGCGCGGTGCCCACAAGTTCCGCGTACGAGCCGTGGACGATGCCGGCAACGTCGACCCGACTCCGGCGTCGCACCGGTTCCGGGTGGCCAAGAAGAAGAAGCGAAGCACCGGCACCTAGCCCTTCCGCTTCGGCTTACGCGTCACCTTCCATGAGCGGTGGGCGGGGGAGGGGTCGCCGTTGCCCACGGTGTCCAGCGCCTTCACCCGAAACACGTGCGCTCCCCTCTTGAGCCGGGCGAATCGCTGCGGCGAGCCGCACGGGGCGAAGCCGGCGCCGTCGAGGCTGCACAGGAAGCGGGCGCCGGCCTCGTTCGCGCTGAAGCCGAAGCTCGCGGTGCGCTTCCTCGTCTTGCCGCTCCGGCCGCTGACGATGGTCGTCTGCGGCGGCGTCGTGTCGACGGTGAAGACGCGGCCGACCGGCGTGGGATCGAGGTTGCCGGCGCGATCGCGGGCGCGGACCTCGAACCCATGAGGGCCGTCGGCGAGGCTCGCGGTCGCGTGCGGGGAATCGCAGGGGAGGAACCCGGCCTCCTGGCTCGAGTCGAGCCGGCACTGAAAGCTGGAGTTCTGCTCGCTGGAGGTGAACGCGAACTCATGGGTCGGGTCGCCCGTCAGTCCCGCCGGCCCGGCCGTCATGGATGTATCCGGCGGGTCGTTGTCCACCGGGCGAAGGTGCTGGACGAGCAGCCGCCCGGCGTCGGGGGCGATCGCGATCTCGTCGTCGGGCGCGGTGCCCAGGGTCTGCAGGTGCTCTCCCCGCATCACCAGGTTCAGGAACCTGGAGCCGCTGATCCCGCCGGGCACCGTCCACGAGGTCGAATCGTGGATCGGCAGCTTCCCCATGTACGGGTTGACCTCGGTCAGGTTGTCGGCCTGCAGGGGTGTGCCGCTGGTGTCAGAGGGACTGTCCGCGAGCACGAGGGTGCTGTGAACGGCCGCGCGGTGGTCGGTCGTCTCGACCTGCACCTCGGATATGGCCTCGAGCGTGTCTCCGGGGGCGAGGTCGTCGATCCGCTGCGAGTAGACGCTGACCGGAGCCTGGCCGATCACGTCCAGACCGTCGGCTTGCTCTGAGCCGTCGCCGCTGTTGGACGTCGAGCTGACCAGGCCGGCGGCCGGCTCGGGCCGGTAGCGGACCACGTGCATGAAGCTGGCCGCCTGGTCGAGGTCGGCCCGGATGCCGTTCCCGAACGCGGCGCAGGCGGAGTTGCCGATCGTCCACAGCCGCAGCACCACGTACATCGGCGTGGTCGTAGTCCTGGTCGAGGCGGACGGTCGTCGAGCTTGGTACGACCCCCCGCTCCAGGGTCTTGATCGCGCGCGCTGCCGCGCCCGGTGAAGTTGTTGCCGGCCTCGTTGCCGATCGACGAAGGCGTCGTCGAGGGAATCGGGGTCGGGTGAGAGGAACAGCTTGGTTGCGACCCCGACGTTGCAGTTGACGTCGCTTCGCACCAGCTCCGTCGCGTCCACCTGCATCTCGGAGTGGGCCGTGAGGATGTCGCCCTCCTCGAGCGCGCCGACCGGCCGCGACAGCGCGACGATCAGCTGTGCCGGCTGGCCGGCGTAGGTGATCGGGGCGTCCGCGGGAGAGGCCTCGGGCAGGCTCTGGCCGCTGAAGTCGGCGAGCGAGAACGGCTCGGCACCGGGCGGGGCGACGCCCGGCGCCCCGAAGCGCAGCACGCTCAGATGGCCGCGGTTGTAGTCGACGTCCATCCCGCAGGCGCGCGGCTGCTGCGGGGTTGGGCAGGCTCGAGCGCGGGAAGGTCCAGCATTGCGGTCAGGTTCTCGGGGCTGTGCGCCCGCATCACCATGTTCAGATAGCCGGTCGTCGAGCTGCTGGGACGCGCCCAGGGCCCCGGACTTCTCGAACGTCCAGTGATGCACCTGTGGGGTCACGGAGCTTTCCTGAGCCTCGGCGATCTCGATCCCGCTGGTATCGGTGGGTGAGGCCGCCAGCACCAGGCTGACCTCGGTGGCGACGTCGTGGAACTGATTCGTTCCCGCCCCGTCCTTGGTCACGAGGTCGTTGGTGACCTCGACCTCCGCCAGCGCCTTGATCGTCTCACCGGCCCTGACCGTGCCCAGCGGAATCGAGCGCACCACGAGCGGCGCGCCGTTCAGGGGCAGCAGCGTTCCCGGCTGAGGCGTGCCGTTGATGACGTTGGTCGTGTTGGCGGTCATCGACGACGACTTCGCGTAGCCAAGCAGGTGGCCCTGGTCGGCGGAGGCCTGAGGGGCCAGCGCCAACAGCGTCAGGCAGGCGAGCGCGAGCGCCAGCCCCAGGGCGAGATTGGTGTTCCAGTGCGAGCGCATCGAACCCCCCAGACGTGACGATGATCCCACGTTCTAGGCCGGGGCGCGGAAGGAGATCAGCCGGTGGGTACGCAGCTGCGGCACGCGCGCGAGGCGCTCGTAGCGGGCTTCGGTGCGGGCTCCGAGGCGGCGTGCGAGCGGCGGCAGCAGCGTCAGGCTGAGCTGCTCGCGGGGGACGAGGCCGGCGGCGTCGAGCTCGCCGTCTCGGAGCCGGCGGGTGTGCCGGTTGAACGGGTTGATCACCCTCGGCTCGTAGATCAGGAGCAGGCCGCCCGGCGCCAGCACCCGCATCGCCTCCGCGAGCGCCGCCTCGATGGCCTCGGACGTCGGCAGGGAGGAGAGGACCGTGAACAGCAGCACCAGCGTGAATCCGTCGTCCTCGAGCTCGAGTGCGCGTGCGTCCCCGGCCTCGATCCGCGCCCCGGGCACGGCCCGGCGGGCAGCTTCGACGCGGGCAGGCTGCTCGTCGATCCCCCACAGCCGAGCCGGATCGACCCCGGCCTCGGCCAGCGACCGCAGCCACCAGCCGGTCCCGCAGCCGAGGTCGAGGATCTTGCCCGGGCCCCGCAGCTCAGCGGCGGCGAGTCGCAGCAGCTCCGCCCTCAGCTCGCGCCGGATCGCGGCGTTGCCGGGATTGTCGGCGGCCCATGCGCGCCGCTTGCGGGGGCTCCGCGAGTAGCGCGAATAGGCGTCCTCGCTCCGCGTCACCGTCCCTGCGCGAGCTCCTCTAGGCCGATGTCGAGCGGGTTCTGCTCGGATGCCCGGCGGTAATAGTCACGGGCGACGCTGCGTCTGCCGGCGCGAGTCTCCAGGTCCCCGAGCAGAGCCAGGGTGACGAAGTTGTCGGGCTCCTGCGAGAGCGCCTCCTGCAGCGCCTCTCGAGCCTCCGCCGTCTGCCCCTGGCTCTCCAGCGCGGACGCCTGCAGGTAGAGGGGGGTGATCCAGACCGGGTTCAGGTCCTCCGCCTGGCGCGCCGCAGACAGCTGCTCAGAGGGGCGCTCGAATTCGGTGCGCGCCTCGCGGACGTACAGGTCGGAGAGGAAGAGTAGGCCGACGCTGACGGCCGTGGCCGTCAGCAGCGCCGCCGACGAGTAGCGTGCCACGCGCCTCAAGCGGTCGCCGTGCGGGCCCAGGTCGAGGGGAGGTGGCCGGTCCTCCTTGCGGCCGCGCGGTAGGGCGGCGAGAGCGAGCGCGAGCAAGCCCAGGCCCATCAGCGTGGGTATCAGCCAGATCCAGTCGGTCGTCGTCTGGCCGACGACCGCGGCGCCGGCGGCGGCCAGGCCGGCGACGACCCGCCTTTCGCCGGGCGGGCAGGAGCGGGCTGAGCGGGCGATGGCGATTCCGATCCCGATCAGGAAACCGGTGAAGAGGAGCAACCCCACAATTCCCTTCTCGGATAGCAGCGCGAAGGGAAGGCTGTGAGGGTCGCTCAGGTTGCGGTCCGTGCGCCGCTCCCGGTAGTAGTCGAACTTGTAGTTGCTCTCGCCGACGCCGATCAGCGGCTGGGAGTCGAACTCCGACAGGGCGACCCGCCAGAGGTCATAGCGCTGCCCCCCGACCGAGCCGAACCTGGTGGATTCGGTCCCCGTCCCACCCTCGAGGCTCGTGAACTCCTCCCATTTGTCGTCGGCGTAGGAGACCGGGTTCCCGATCGCGACCAGCGCCGCGACCACGCCTACCACGGCGACCACGGCGAGCCCCGCTTCGGCCACCTGGCGGGCGGCGACGCCGAGGCGGGCTCGCAGGCCGTTGTCCAGCAGGGCGCCAAGCAACCCCAGCAGCAGGAAAGCGAGGCAGACCAGCGTCAGCGCCTCCGCTGCGTCCTCCACCTGCGAGCTGGTCACGATCTGCCCATCCTGGAAGGCGTGGTAGGGCACGAGCAGGGAGCCGGAGGCGATTGCGATTCCGGTTGCGGCCGCGAGCGCGAGCCACACGCGGCGGACGCGGTCGGGGCCGATCGCAAGCGACACCACTCCGCCGAGGCAGAGCCCGATCACCACGCCGCGCGACTGCGTCAGAAAGGCGAGCCCCAGGAGCAGCACCGCACCGGCGATTGCGACCGCCCGCAGTGGCGGCATGCGGCCGCGCTCGGCGGCGATACCGATCATCGGCCAGAACCCGAAGGCGAACAGGGTGGCCACGGCGTTCCGGTAGCCGATCGGCTCGTCGAGGCGGCCCGCCAAGAACAGGTCGCCGCCGTCGGCGAACAGGCCCACCAGCGTGATCACGGCGATCACGACGATCCCCGCGACGATGCCCGAGCCCACACGCAGGGCCTGCCTGCGGCCCGGAAGCGCGGCGACCAGCGTCACCAACGACGCGTAGAGGGCCGTGCGCCCCGCTCCTTCCCACGCCAGCGCCGGCGATTCCGCCCAGAGAGCGGAGAGCACCGTCCAGGCCGTGAGCCCCCAGAGCCCGGCGACCGCCAGCGCGAACGGGCCGCGGTCGATGCGCAGGCCGCCCGAGAGCAGCGAGCCGACCAGGAACGCCAGGCTGAGGATCGCGATCGGGGCCCAGTAGCGGATGTCGAAGCCGCCGTCGAACCAGGTGGCGAGCAGCAGTAGCATGGCGACGACGGCGACCGGCGCCGCCACGACGAGGCCCTTGGCACGGGTCAGTGCGGTGCCTTGAGGTGGGGTTTTTTCGGCTACCCTTGAGGGCATGCGATCGGCTGGGGCGCTCTTTTTTGCCTGCTTGACGGCATCTTTTCTCGCGACCGGGCTCGCCTCTGCACAGGTGTCCACCGATCCCCCGCCGGGAAGTCCGCCGGGGAGAGTCTACGAGCTACCGGTTGACACCGGACGTAAGGATGCCGCGCCGCGCGGCGGGGAATCGGGCAGCAACTCGTCCGGCTCGAACTTCCGCTCCGAGAACAACTTCGGCACGTCCGCGAGTGTCCCCGGCGCCCCAGGGGGCGGCAGCAGCGGCAGCGGTGGCGGCGACGGCGGCTCCGGATCGGGCGGATCCGGCGGATCGGGCGACCAGGAGGGGAGCGACAACGTCTCCGGTCTCGAGAAGGCAGCGACCCTCGACACGGGCAATCCCTCGGCCGGAGGCGGCTACGCGCTGCTGATCGTGGTCGCGCTCGGGGGCGTGCTGCTGGGCGTCGCCGCGGCCCGCACCCGGGTCACCAACTCCCGCTAGCTCCTGCCGCGGCGCTTGCCGCCGTTCTTTTTCTTGCCCGTGCCTCGGGCTTTGGGCTCGCCGCAGTTCGCCCCGGGCGGATCGAACTTGTCCCGGAACACCTCGTTGCCGCCGGGGCCGCAATGGAGGGCGATGTCGCGGCGCAGGTCGAACGCCTCGAGCAGGTCGGCGCCGCCGCCGCCGTAGAGCGCGTCCCGCCCGCGCTCACCGCGCAGCACGTCGGCGCCGCCGAGGCCGAGCAGCACGTCGTCGCCCTCGTTGCCCAGGATCAGCGCGTCGTCCTTGCTGCTGCCGACCAGCAGGTCGCCGTACTGGGTTCCCTCCAGCACCTCGTTGTCGGCCCGGACCGTCGTTTGGGGGCACGGCGACTGAGCGCGCCCGTATGCCTTGCCACCCAGCTCCGCCACGATGCCTTGGCTGATCTCCTGGGCGAAGCCCGCGATGTCGCCGTCGCCGGAGCCGCCCTTGAAGTCGTGGCCGCCGCAGGCGTCCGATGTGACGAGCTGGTCGTTGCCGTCACCGCCGTCGAGGGCATCGCCGCCGGGCCCCGAGAAGAGCGCGTCGTCACCGGCGCGGCCGTCGAGGTCATCGGCGCCGTCGGGTCCCGCGATCAGGATCTCGTCTCCGGAAGAGCCATGGATCGTGTCGCTCCCCCTGCCTCCGTCGAGCAGGACCGTGGCCTGGTCGGGAAAGCCCTCGGCGATGCTGATCTGGTCGTTGCCGTCGCCGCCCCAGACCGAGGCATAGCCCAGGGTCGCCTGAGGCTTCGCGCACGAGATCACGGCGGGCGAGCTGTTGGAGCACCCCGGGCCCGCCGTCAGCGGCGCGCTCCCTGCGACGACGTAGGTGTCCACGGTCGCGCTCACGGCGAGCGTGTCGGCCTCGCCCCCGGTCCCCCCGCGGATCAGCAGGCCGGGGTCGATGCCCGGAGCGTCGAGCGTGACGTTCGGCGCCGGCTCGCCGCCGCAGTCGTAGCTGGGGAAAGCCGGGCAAAGCTCGATGCCTCCCAGGCCGCGCGCGGTGCCGACCCCGCGGCCGTGCAGGATGTCGTCGTAGTTGGAGCCGACGACATTCTCGATGTCCTTCACGCGCTCCTCGGGTTCGTCGTCCTCGACCACCGGCTGCAGCGGGTCCTCCAGCGCCTTGATGGTCTTGAGGTTGACGTGGACGCCCTCGATCCCGGACGGTCCCGGCGGCGTTGAGGTCGCGTAGCTGACCGTGTCGTTTCCGTCGTCGCCGTTGAAGAAGTCCCGGTTGGAGTCGCCCCGCATCCAGTCGTCTCCGTCGCCGCCGTGGATTCCCTCCACGCCGTGACCGCCCACCAGCAGGTCATTGCCGAGGCCGCCCCGTAGTTGGTCGTCAACCAGGCCGCCGTAGAGCCGGTCGGCGCCGCGGGCGCCATCCATCAGATCGCCGCCGCCTGCGCCGATCAGCAGGTCCTCGCCGTCGCCTCCCAGGGCGGTGTCGCCGCCCGGGCCGCCGCGCATGACGTCGGTTCCGCCCCCCGCGTCGACCTGATCCGGGCCGGCGCCGCCGTTGATGCGGTCGTCGCCGTCGCCGGCGGTGATCCGGTCGGTGCCGTCCTCGCCGACGAGCTGGTCATCGCCCTCGGCCCCGAACAGGCGATCGTCCCCGACCTGGCCGGCCACCGTGTCGTCGTCCGGCCCTCCCACGAGGCGATCGTTTCCGCGCGCGCCGACCAGCACGTCTGAGCCCTGGTCACCCCAGGCGCGGTCCTTGGCGCCCCCCGGCAGCACCTGGTCGGGGCCGGGGCCGCCCGAGACGACGTCGGCTTCCTTGCCCCCGTGGATCTCGTCGGCCCCCCCGCCGCCCACGACACGGTCGGTGCCGGCGCCGCTGGCGATTCGATCGGCCCCACCGACGGCGACGATCTTGTCCGGGCCGGGGCCGGTGCAGATCAGGTCGCGCTTGCCCGAGCCGAGGATCGTGTCGGCGCCCCCCAGCGAAACGACCACCCGTCCGTTGCGCCCGCCGAGCCTGATCTTGTCGGCCTTGGCGGTGCCGACGACGCTGGCGCGCTTGCCCCCGCAGGGCGGCGCCTTCTTCTTCGATTCCTCCTGCGGCGCGCCGGCCGCGCCGGGCGCGACCAGGCAGCAGGCCGCCCCTGCGACGAATACCCGAGCCAAGTGCACTACATGACTGTATAAGCCCCTGCGATGGAGCTCGGGTTCGGCGAGGTGCTGCTGTTCGGCGGGGCGCTTCTGGCCGCGGCCGCAGCGCTCTCGGGCGTGTTCCGCGGCACCGTGCTCTCGGTCTCGGTGCTAGGCGTGGCCGCCGGGCTGCTGCTCGCCGGCACCGGCGTGATCGAGGTGAGCGCCGAGGATGACGCCGTCATCTACCTGATCGAGCTGGCGCTGATCGTGACCCTGTTCTCCGATGGGCTGCTGGTCGACCGGGAGCGGCTCAAGGTCCACTGGAGCCCGCCGGTTCGCGCACTGCTGGTGGCGCATGCCGCTGACGCTTCTGTTTCTGGCCCTCTGCGCCAAGGTGCTGTTCTCCGAGCTGAGCTGGGCCGAGGCCTTCCTGCTCGGGGCCGTGCTCTCGCCGACCGACCCGGTCGTGACCTCGGCCGTGGTCAAGTCGCGCGGGGTACCCGAGTCGGTCCGGCACACGCTCAACCTCGAGTCCGGCCTGAACGACGGCTTCGCGCTGCCCCTGGTGCTCTTCTTCATCGTCCTCGCCTCCCCGGCGGGCGATGCGGGCGGGGAGGGGCTGCAGCTGCTCGGCGAGACCGGTGTGGGCGCGGTGATCGGGGTCGCCCTGGGCGCCGCCGGCGGCCGGCTCACCCAGCCACCTGCCGATGGGCGGCCTGGCCAGGCGCTACGACGGCATCTACGCGCTCGGGTTGGGCCTGCTGGCGTTCGGTCTCGCCGACGTCACCTTCGGCAACGGCTTCATTGCGGCCTTCACCTGCGGCATCGCCCTCGGGGTCGCGGAGCACGACATCGCCGACGACTTCGAGGTCTTCTCCGAGAACCTGAGCTCGATCCTCTCGGTGCTTCACCTTCTTCATCTTCGGCGCCCTGATCGTCGCCACCGGATACGGAGGGAACGTCGGCTCTGCTGCTGCGTGTTCGCGGCGTTCGCGCTGCTGGTGGCCCGGCCGCTCGCGGTGGCGATCTCGTTCCTGCGGGTGCGGCTGCCGAGGCCGCACCGCGCGTTCATCGCCTGGTTCGGGCCGAAGGGCGTGGCCTCGATGCTGTTCGCGCTGTTCGTGCTCAAGTCGGCCGTCGGGGAGCGCGACCTGATCTTCGAGGTAGCCGCCTTCGTCATCCTCGCCTCGATCATCGCCCACGGCCTAACCGACACGGTGGGGTCCAACTGGATCGAGCGCCGAGTCAGCGGCGGCTCGGGCGCGGATGGCGAGAGCCGGCGAGCGGACTAGGTCTCGTAGCGCTCGATCGCGGCCTGGGATTCGGCCAGCCCCAGCCCGGTCCGCTCGCGATGCAGCTTGATGGCCTGGATCTTCTTGCCGTCCCGGAGCAGCTGCACCTCCTCCTGGAGCTGGGCAGGCATCGCGCTCTAGGCGGTGGCGGGCTCGGGCTCGGGCTCGCCCTCGAGGCGCTCCTGAACCCACTCGGTCGAGGCGATGTGGCGGCTCATGCCCAGCTCCTTCGGCTCGAAGCCCAGGGCCAGGCCGACCAGCTGGGGCAGGTGCAGCACGGCGAGGCCGAGATCGCGGTTGACGACCTTGGCCGCCTCGGGCTGTTGCATGTCCAGGTTCAGGTGGCAGAGCGGGCACGGCGTGACCAGGCAGTCGGCGCCGGCGTCCAGCGCGTCGCCGACGTGGGTGCCGGCCTGTCGCAGCGAGACCTCGCGGGCCATCGTGATGATCGGGAAGCCGCAGCACTTGCGGGCGCCGTCGTACTCCACGACCTCGCCCCCGAGCGCCTCGATCAGCTGCTCCAGGTAGAGGTCGCGCTCGGGATGGCCCTCGTAGCCCAGGCGGTGGCGGGGCCGGAGGATGTAGCAGCCGTAGAAGGGTCCGACCCGCAGGCCCTCGAGCGGCCGCTGCACCTGCTTGGTCAGGTTCTCGATTCCATAGTCCTCGACCAGCACCCAGAGGAAGTTCTTGTTCGAGAAGCCCTCCGGCGAGTAGCTCAGGCCCTCGGGGGCGAGCGTCTCGTTGATGTGAGCGCGGTAGCCGGAGTCGGCGTCCAGGCGCTGCTGGCATTCGGACTGCGCGCCCTGGCAGGTCGAGCAGATGTTCATCATCGGCAGCCCGGTCTGCTGGGCCAGCGCGAAGGTCCGGGCGTTGAGCGTGTCGGCCAGCTCCTGGTTGTGCTCGGCGATCACGCCCGCGCCGGAGCAGTTGGCCCGATCCAGCTCGACCAGCTCGATCCCGAGCCGGTCGGCGACCAGGGCCATCGACCCGTGCAGCTCCGTCGTGAACCCCCGGCTGACGCAGCCGGGCCAGTACGCGACCTTGATGGCGCCCGCCATCAGGCGGCTCCCCCAGGACCGGGCTCGCCCTCGCCCTCGGTCACCTGGGAAGCCTCGTCGGGCTCTGGCTCGATCGCGGCCGCGGGCACGGCCTCGGCCTCCGGCACCGGCGCGTCCTCCTCGGCCTCCTCCCCCTTGATGTAGAGGTTGAGCTCGATCGCGTGGTCCTCGGCGTGGGCGTAGATGCGCTTCACGTTCTCCTGGCCGTCGCCCGGCAGCTTCGGGTGGATGCCGGGGATCAGCTTCGGAAGGGAGCGCATCTTGCCGCTGCGGAGGCCCCTGATCGCCGTGGGGATGGACTCCAGCAGCCCCACGATCGCGCCCGGACGCGGGATCAGCTTGCCCTTGACGCCCGGCGCGTAGGACTCCTGAAGCAGCAGCGACTCGTCGAGCGTCCCCTTCTTCTCGATGATCTTGACGAAGGCCTCCTCGTGGCGATGGCCGTTGTTGTGGTCGTCGATCTCGAAGTCGTCGTTGGCGATCCGGCGCAACCGCATGATCTGGTCCATCGGCGCCACGCCCTTGGGACAGGCGTCGATGCAGCTGAAGCAGTGGGTGCAGTCGTAGATCCCGTGCGGGTCGTTGGCGAGGTCGTGCAGGCGCTCCTCCGACTCGGCGTCGCGCGGGTCGCCGACGAAGCGGTAGGCCTTGGCCAGCGCCGCGGGGCCGATGAAGTCGGGGTCCACCTCCATCGAGAGGCAGGAGCTGACGCATGCCCCGCACTGGATGCAGGCCATCGACTGGGTCACGTCGATCATCGACTCCGGCGGCACGATGTACTCGCGCTCGGGCGGGTCGCCCTCGGGCAGCAGCCACGGGGTGACCCGGCGGATCTTGGTCCAGTGGGTCGCCTCCATGTCGGTGACCAGGTCCTTGATCACCGGCATGTTCCCCATCGGCTCGACCACGATCGGCTCGCCGCCCCCGTTCCTGCGGTTGGCGAACTCCATCGGCCTCGCCGATCTGGGTCTTGCATGCCAGCGCCGACTGGCCGTTGATCTTGACCCCGCACGACCCGCAGATCGCCGCCCGGCACGAGCAGCGCACCGCCAGCGACCCGTCCTCGCGGTCCTTGGCCTGCAGCAGCCCGTCGAGCACCGACAGCGTCGGGTCGAGCTCGACGTCGAAGCTCTCCCAGTAGGGCCCCTCGCCCGACTCGGGCTGAAAGCGCCGGACCTTGAGCGTGTATTCGGCCATCTAGATCACCCTACCTGGGGGCGTCGCTGGCCCATCAGTACGTCCGCTCCTGCGGCTCCCACTGGGTCATGGTCACGTCGGAGTAGCTGATCTCCGGGCCCCTCGCCGTTGAGCGAGAGGTCGATGTGCTTCAGCCACTCGGTGTCGTTGCGCTCGGGGAAGTCGGTTCGGTACTGGGCGCCTCGGCTCTCGGTCCTGTGCAGGGCGCCGATGCAGGTGGTCTCGGCGTTGTCGAGCATGTAGCCCAGCTCGAGCGCGCCCAGCACGTCCTGGTTGAAGACGGAGCCGCGGTCGTCGATGTAGCAGGAGCCCGCCTCCTCCTTCAGCCGCTTGACCGTCTCCAGCGCCGTGTTGATGCCCTCGGCGTCGCGGAAGACCGCGATGTGCTTGTCCATCGTCTCGCCCAGCTCCCTGCGGATCTCGCTCACGCGCCGGCCAGAGCCCTTCTCGCGGCCGATGATCTCGGCGATCTGGGCCGCTTCGGCGTCGAGGGCGCTCTGCGAGGGCCGGGCGGGCTCGCGTCCCTTGGCGCGCTCGGCGGCGTCCTCGCCCGAGCGGCGGCCGAAGATCAGCGTGTCCAGCAGCGAGTTGGCGCCCAGGCGGTTGCCGCCGTGGACCGAGACGCAGGCGACCTCGCCGGCGGCGTACAGGCCCTCGACGTCGGTGCGGCCCCAGACGTCGGTCTTGACGCCGCCCATCGTGTAGTGGTTGCCGGGCTTGATGTGGATCGGCTCTCGGGTGATGTCCACCCCCGCGAAGTCCTGGCCGACCAGCACAATTTCTCTCAGTGCCTCGTGGATCCGCTTCCTTGGAACCACCGTGATGTCGAGGGCGACGGTGCCGTCGGGAAAGCCGCGGCCCTCGTTGATCTCGGTCTGCTCGGCGCGGCTGACGACGTCGCGGCTGGCGAGCTCCATCTTGTTCGGCGCGTAGCGCTCCATGAAGCGCTCGCCCTTGGCGTTCAGCAGGTGGGCGCCCTCGCCGCGGGCGCCCTCGGTGATCAGGAACCCCTTGCCGGCCAGCGTCGTCGGGTGGTACTGGATCATCTCCATGTCCATCAGCGTCGCTCCGACGCGGTAGGCCATCGCGATCCCGTCGCCGGTGCAGATCAGCGCGTTCGTGGTCGGCTGCCAGACCTGGCCGTTGCCGCCGGTGGCCAGGATCACCGACTTGGCGCCGAACAGCTCCATCGAGCCGTCGCGGACGTTGCGGCATACCGCGCCGACGCACTCGCCGTCCTCGCCGATCGCGAGCCCGGTCGTGAAGTACTCCTCGTAGCGCGCGATCTCGTCCGAGAACTTCATCAGCTGCTCGTAGAGGACGTGCATGATCGCCTGGCCGGTGATGTCGGCGACGTAGTAGGTACGTGCGGCCGAGGCTCCGCCGAAGGCCCGGGTGCCCAGCTCGCCCTTCTCGTTGCGGTGGAAGGTGACCCCGAGGTGCTCGAGGTGCAGCAGCTCCTTGGGAGCCTCCTGGGTCATGATCTCGACCGCGTCCTGGTCGGCCAGGTAGTCCGAGCCCTTGACCGTGTCGAAGGCGTGCGACTCCCAGGAGTCGTCGGGGTTGAGCGCCGCGTTGATGCCGCCCTGGGCTGCGTTCGAGTGCGAGCGCACGGGGTGGACCTTGCTGATGATCCCCACCGAGACGCCGTCCTCGGCGGCGGCGAGGGCGGCGCGCTGGCCCGCGAGGCCGGCGCCGATGACGAGGACATCGTGGTCAGGCACGGGCCGATCCTATATAGCGCGACCGTCCGGCCCCGCCGGCGAAATCCGAGCTATGCAGCCGGATTTAGGGCGTCGAGGGGCCGACCGGCGGGGGCCGAAGGGCGCGGCCGACGGCATCGACGGTGACGACGCCGCTGAGGCGGCCGTCCTCGTCGATCGCGATCAGCGCTCCGAGCCTGCGCAGGGCGTCGTTGCCCAGCACCGACTCCAGCGGCGCGTCCTCGCGGACCGTCAGCGCGCCCTCGTCCCGGGCGAGGATCTCGCCGACGGTGGTCCGGTCGCGCAAACCCTCGTCCACGCCCTCGATCGCGCCGCTGTCCAGCAGGCCGATGAAGCGCGAGGAGCCGTCGATCACCGGGAACCAGGGGTAGCGGTAACGCAGGAAGAACTCGTCCAGCGCCCGCTCGACCGACGCGTCCTCGGGGATCGCGACCGGCTCGCGGTCCATCACGTCTCCGACCGAGAGCCCGCCGAGCTGGCCCTCGACGCGGCTCTGCAGGATCGCCCCCCGGGCGGCCCCGTTGAGGATGAAGCCGACGACGGCCAGCCAGATCCCGCTCAGCGCGTCCCCCTGGAAGACGAGGAAGATGCCCAGGGCGATCAGCAGGTAGGCGAATCCACGGCCCAGGGTCGCGGCGAATCGCGTCGCGCGGCCACGGTCGCCGGTCACCCTCCATGCGATCGCTCGCGCGATCCGCCCCCCGTCCAGGGGGAACGCGGGGACCAGGTTGAAGACCAGCACCAGCAGGTTGATCGAGCCGAGCCAGGCGATCACCGCGGCTGCCCCCGAGGTCCGGGTGCCGCTCTCGGTCAGGGCGGCGTCGCGGAACTCGTCGGGGCCCGCCAGCGCCAGGCCCAAGGCGGTGCAGAGGACGACGATCAGCAGCGTCACCACCGGGCCGCCGATCGCGACCTTGAACTCCTTGCCCGGGGTGTCGGTGTCGCGCGCCATCCGCGCGATGCCCCCGAACATCCACAGCGTGATCCCCTGGATGCCGATGCCGTTCCGGATCGCCACGAATGCGTGGCCCAGCTCGTGCAGCAGGATCGAGCCGAAGAAGAGCAGGGCGCTGATCACCGCCAGCAGGTAGGGCTCGATCGAATCGTCGCTCGCACCGATCGCGTCGCGGTAGAAGCCCGAGAGCCAGAAGATGATCAGGAACAGGACCAGAAACCAGGAGTAATCGACCCCGATCCGGATCCCCCGCACGTGGAACAGCGTGATGTTGCCCGAGCCCACCCGCTGATCTTAGGCGGAGCAGCGCAGGCCCGGAATGGCTGCGCGGGGCAGTGGTCCCAGCCCGGCGCGCATAGGGTCTGCGGACGCGACCGAGGAGGCCTGATGGCGACCGACTACGAGACCCTCCGCTACGAGACCGACGGGCACGTGACCGTGCTCACCTACGACCGGCCCGACCAGCGCAACGCGGTCAGCCGCAAGATGAACTCCGAGCTGCACCACGCCTGGCAGCGCTTCCGGGACGCCCCCGACGAGTTCGTGCTCGTGATCACCGGCGAGGGCGACGCCTTCTGCGCCGGCTGGGACCTGCAGGACGCGGCTGAGCTGGGGGAGGGCGGCCGCCCCGACTGGGACCAGTTCAAGACCAGCGTCTTCAATGCGCCGGGCGAGTGCGGCTACACCCGCAGGATCGACGTCTTCAAGCCGGTGATCGCCGCCGTCAACGGCTGGGCGGTCGCGGCCGGCCTCGAGAACGCCCTGCTCGCCGACATCCGCGTGGTCGCCGAGAACGCGGTGTTCGGAGCGCTCGAGCGCCGCTGGAACATCGTCGGGGGCGACGGCATGAACGTCCGCCTCACCCTGACCGTGGGCTACGGTCGCGCGATGGAGATGATCATCACCGGCCGCCCCGTCGGCGCCGAAGAGGCGCTGCGGATCGGACTCGCCAACGAGGTCGTTCCCGAGGGCAAGTCGCTGGAGCGCGCGCTCGAGCTGGCCCACCAGATCGCCGAGCTGCCCCAGGGCGCGATCCGCTCCGACAAGGAGACGATGGTCCGCAACGTCGGCCGCACCTACGAGGAGCAGCTGCGCCAGGAGGCCGAGAACTGCCTCTCGATGTTCGCCCGCCGCGACTCGCACGCCATCGGCGCCAGGGCCTTCAAGGAGGGCCGCACCCCCGAGTGGCCCAACCACGGGCTGTGAGGCGGGTGCTGGAGGGCGGGTACGAGCTCGACGATGACCGCGGTCGCGTCGACATCGGCGTCGTGCACGCCTACCTTTCCGAGGAGTCCTACTGGGCGAAGGGCCGGCCGCTGGCCGAGGTGCGCCGCCTCGTAGACGAGGCCACCCGAGTGGTCGGCCTGTTCGCCACCGACGGATCACAAGTCGGTTTCTGCCGGGTGGTCTCCGACGGCGCCGTCTTCGCCTACCTCGCCGACGTGTTCGTGCTCGAGGGGCATCGCGGCCGGGGCCTGGGCCTGGAGTTGGTCCGCGAGGCGGTCGACGGAGGGCCTCAGGCGAAACTTCGGTGGTTGCTCGGAACCGAGGACGCCGAGGACTTCTACGCCGCGCTGGGCTTCGGCCCGCCGTCCGGGATCATGCTGGAGAGGCCGCCGCCCGGGTCCGCCGAGCCCGCTGATCCCGGATAGGTTGTCGGCCGTCAACTACCGAAAAGGGGAAGCGTGGAGTTCGTAATCGGAGGGATTCTCTATTTCATCCTGCTGGTGACGCTGGGGATCATCTCGATCCGCAAGGGCCACTGGGTGATGTTCATCATCGGCATCTTCATCCCGCTCTTCTGGATCATCGGCGCGCTGCTGCCGCCCAAGCAGCCGGACTGAGATAACCGGGCGGGTTAGTCAGCCCACCAGTCGCGCTGGCCCTCGACGTCTTCGCGCGGATCCTCGCCGAGATTGGGCGCGCCGATGACGAGGATCTCGAGGCCCGCCGGCCCGGCCTCGTAGCCTCGCCACGTACCGGGCGGGACGCGCACCACGTCCCACTCCTTGAGCTCGACGATCTCGTCGTCGAGCTTCATCCGCCCGCTCCCGCCAACGACCACGTACACCTCCTCCTGCTTCTCGTGAGTGTGGCCGTACGGAAAGCGATAGCCGGGCGGGACGCGCTGGTAGCTCAGGCCGGATTGCTCGAGCTCGAGCGCCTTGGTCGCCATGCGGAACTCCAGGTCCGGCGCGCCGTCGAAATTGGACCCGACGTCCTCCAGGTCCTCCTTGAGGTTCCTGAGCGTGAACGGCACGGCCGAATAGTCTCACTCAGATGCGTTCAAGGGGCCCCGCTAGGCGGCCGCGCGGTGGCGGTCGATGATGCGGGTGAAGTCGGTGCCGGCGGGCAGGGTGCCGAAGGCCCGGCCCCAGTCGCCGTCCAGGCGCGAGGCGCAGAACGCGTCCGCGACCGCCTCGTCGCCGAAGCGGACCAGCAGCGAGCCCTGCAGCAGCAGCGCCATGCGCTCGACGATGCGCCGGGCGCGCGCCTCGATCTCGGCCATGTCCGACATCTCGGCCCGCAGGGCCTTCGCCTCGGCCTCCACCCGCTGCTCCGACGCCCCCTCGGCGACCTCGGCGAAGTACGCCTCGAGCGAGTCGGGGCTCTTCACCATCGCCCGCAGCACGTCAAGGCACTGAACGTTGCCCGAGCCCTCCCAGATCGAGGCCAGCGGCACCTCGCGGTAGAGGCGCGGCAGGCCCGACTCCTCGACGTAGCCGTTGCCCCCGAGGCACTCGAGGCACTCGACTGCGTGCGAGGGCCCGCGCTTGCAGGTCCAGTACTTGAGCACGGCGTTGGAGATGCGCTTGAAGGCCTCGGCCTGCTCGTCGCCGGCGATCGACTCGTCGTAGGCGCGCGCCAGGCGCATCGCCGCGATCGTCGCCGCCTCGGATTCGATCGCCAGGTCGGCCAGCACGTTCTGCATCAGGGGCCAGTCCACCAGCGTCTTGCCGAAGGTCGCGCGCCCCGAGGTGTGGTTGATCGCCTGGGCGAGGCCCGCCCGCATGCCGCTGGCCGCGCCCTGCACGCAGTCGAGCCGGGTGTGGTTGACCATCTCGATGATCGTGCGCACGCCGGCGCCCTCCTCGCCGACCAGCCGCGCCCAGGCGCCGTCGAACTCGACCTCCGAGCTGGCGTTCGATCGGTTGCCGAGCTTGTCCTTGAGACGCTGCAGGCGGAAGCGGTTGCGCTCGCCGTCAGGCAGCCAGCGCGGGAACAGGAAGCAGGAGATGCCGCCCTCGGCCTGGGCCAGGACCAGGAACGCGTCGCACATCGGCGCCGAGAAGAACCACTTGTGCCCGGTGATCTCGTACTCGGCCCCGGGCCCGCCCCCGTTCAGGGGCCGCGCGACGGTGGTGTTGGCGCGCACGTCCGAGCCGCCCTGCTTCTCGGTCATCCCCATCCCGGCCAGCGCACCCGGCTTCTCGGTCGCGGGCACGTTGCGCGGGTCATAGGAATCGGACATGAAGCGCGGCTCCCACTCCTCCGCAAGCTCGGGCTGGTGGCGCAGCGCCGGTTGGATCGAGTAGGTCATCGAGATCGGGCAGCCGACCCCGGCCTCGGCCTGGCTGAAGCACATGAAGGCGGCGCCGCGGGCAACGTGGGCGCCCGGGCCCGGCTCGCGCCAGGGCAGCGAGTGCAGCTCATTGGCGACCGAGGCGCCCAGCAGCTCGTGCCAGGCCGGGTGGAACTCGACCTCGTCCACGCGGTTGCCGTAGCGGTCGTGGGTGCGCAGCTTCGGCGGGTTCTCGTTTGCCTGGCGCCCCAGCTCAATGACCCGGCCCGACCCGGCGAGCTCCCCGATGCCCGAGATCCGGTCCTCGGCCCAGTCCGCGCCCTCGCGGCGCACCGCCTCGACCAGGGTGCGGTCGGCCTCGAACACGTTGTAGTCGACCAGCGGCTGGGGCTGGTTGTCGACGTCGTGGGTGCGGACTCCGGCGGACCGCTCAAGCGTTGACATATGAGGGCTCCATTCCTATTGCACGCGTACAGAAGTTGACGAGCGAGGCGATCGACGCCTCAGGGTCGCCCCCGTTGGCGGTCGGCGACAGCGGCCCCACCAGCGACTCGCCGATTGCGCCGACCAGGGCCGCGGCGGTGGCTTCGGTGTCCTGCCGCGGCAGCTCGCCGGCGGCGACGCCGTCATCCAGCACCGCGGCGATCACGTCGCGGTAGCTGCGCCGGAAATGCAGGCGCTCGGCTTCCACCGCAGGGTCGACGGGCTCGGCGATCAACGCCCAGGCCAGCCGGCGTCCGCGCAGGGCACGGCGGGCGAACGTCTCGACGCCGGCGGCGATCCGCTCCGAGGCGGGGTCCTCGGGGCGCTCGGAGGTGGCGGCGCGCATCGCGTCTACCTCGTGCTGAGAGGCTTCGCGGAAGACCTCGGCGAACAGCTCGGACTTGGAGGGGAAGTATCGGTAGACGGTGCCGACCGCGACCTCGGCCCGGTGGGCGACGGGCGCGACCTGGGCCTCGACGTAGCCGCCCTCGGCGATCAGCTCGCGCGCCGCGGTCGTGATCCGCTCGCGGACCTCGGCCCTGCGTGCCTCGGTCCGCTCGGTGGTCCGGTAGGCCATGCCAAGAAGTGAATCATGATTCATATCTTGTGTCAACCCGCGGCCTGCGCTTGACCGCCCTGCGGAGCGCGACTAAGCTCGCGCCAGCCAATTCGACCGAGGGGGAGGATCAGATGAGGACGCTAAGCAGGGTTCTGGCGATGGGGATCGCGGGGACGCTCGCATTTGCGGGGACCGCAGGCGCGGCGACGATCACCCCCAACGACCTTCGCCGACGAGTTCAACGTCGGTGCCGGTTGCTCCCTGCGCGAGGCGGTCCAGGCGGCCAACACCGACGCTGCCTTCGGCGGCTGCCCGGCGGGCGCCGGGGCCGACACGATCCCGCTCGCCGCGGGCATCTACCAGATCTCCCTGCCCGGCGACGAGGGCAACAACGTCAACGGCTCGATCGACATCCTCTCTGCAGCGGGGACCACGATCTCGCACACGGGCCCGGGGTCGACGGTGATCGACGGCGGCGGCCTGGATCGCGCGGTCGCTTTTCTCAACTCGGCCCCGGGGACGATCTCCGGGTTGACGATCCGGAACGCCAACGACGCCGGAACCGGCGGCGGCCTGTTCACAAACGGGAACCTCACGCTCACGAACAGCACGCTCACCGCGAACACGTCCGCCACCGGCGGAGCCGGCCTTTCCGTCTTCGGTGAGGCAACCGTGACCAACGTGACCATCTCCGGCAACCGGACCGCCGACGACGGCGGCGGGATGGAGGTGTTCATCAGCGCCACGGCGACGCTGAACAACGTCACGATCGCCAACAACACCGCGGACTCCGACCTGAGCGGAGTCGGCGACGGTGGCGGCTTTGCCCGCACCGGCGCCAATGCGGTAGTGAACATGAAGAACACGCTGATCGCGGACAACGTCGACCGCGGCGGCCAGTCGCCGGACTGCTTCATCAACGGTGCGGCACTCGTCTCTCAGGGCAACAACCTGATCCAGAACACGACCGGCTGCGGGTTCACGGCGGCGGGCGGCGACAAGCTCGGCGTCAACGCGCTGATCGCCCCTCTCGCCGACAACGGCGGCTCGACTTTCACCCACGCGCTGCCCGCGGCCAGCCCGGCGATCAATGGAGCCGGCCCGACGGCGGCCCCCACCGATCAGCGCGGGGTGCCTCGAAGCAGCGACATCGGCGCCTACGAGCGCGAGCTCTGCGGCGGGGTGCTGGTCAACGAGGTCGGCACCGAGGGCAACGACAAGATCAGCGGCGCCGCGGGCGCGGACGGCATCCTCGGCCTCGGCGGCAAGGACGTGCTCAAGGGCCTCGCCGGCAAGGACGGCCTCTGCGGCGGCGCCGGCAAGGACACCCTGAAGGGCGGCGGCGGCAAGGACAAGCTGCTCGGCCAGGCCGGCCGCGACACCCTGGTCGGCGGCAAGGGCAAGGACCGCTGCAAGGGCGGCCCGGGGAAGGACATCCAGCGCAAGTGCTGAGCCGCCCGCCGGCGCTCACACGCTAGGCCCAGTCCCAGGAGCGTCCGGCTCCTCATCTTGCGTAGCATCGCCGCTTCCGTGGCGAAGATCAAGGTCAAGAACCCGATCGTCGAGCTCGACGGCGACGAGATGACGCGGATCATCTGGGCCTTCATCAAGGAGCAGCTGATCCTGCCCTACCTCGAGCTCGAGCTGGATTACTTCGACCTCTCGATCGAGAGCCGGGAGGCGAGCAAGGACCAGATCACGGTCGACGCCGCCGAGGCGATCAAGAAGCACGGGGTAGGCGTCAAGTGCGCCACGATCACCCCCGACGAGGCTCGGGTCAAGGAGTTCGGCCTCAGCGAGATGTACCGCTCGCCCAACGGCACCATCCGCAACATCCTGGGCGGCGTCATCTTCCGCGAGCCGATCGTGATCTCCAACATCCCGCGGCTCGTGCCCGGGTGGACGAAGCCCATCATCATCGGCCGCCACGCCTTCGGCGACCAGTACCGCGCCACCGACACCCTGATCCCGGGCGAAGGCAAGCTGATGCTGGTCTTCAACCCCGACAACGGGGACGAGTCGATCGAGCTCGAGGTCTACGACTTCCCCGAGGGCGGCGGCGTGGCGATGGCGATGTTCAACCTCGACGACTCGATCCGCGACTTCGCCCGCGCATCCTTCCGTTACGGCCTCGAGCGCGACTATCCCGTCTACATGTCGACCAAGAACACGATCCTGAAGACCTACGACGGCCGCTTCAAGGACCTCTTCCAGGAGGTCTTCGACGACGAGTTCAAGGCCGAGTTCGACTCGGCGGGCCTCACCTACGAGCACCGCCTGATCGACGACATGGTCGCAGCGGCGCTGAAGTGGGAGGGCGGCTACGTCTGGGCCTGCAAGAACTACGACGGCGACGTGCAGTCCGACACCGTCGCCCAGGGCTTCGGCTCGCTGGGGCTGATGACCTCGGTCCTCATGACCCCCGACGGCAAGACCGTCGAGGCGGAGGCTGCGCACGGCACCGTCACACGCCACTTCCGTGAGCACCAGAAGGGCAACGCGACCTCGACCAACCCGATCGCTTCGATCTTCGCCTGGACCCGCGCCCTCGCCGCGCGCGGGCGCATGGACGAGACCCCCGAGGTGAGCGAGTTCGCGACGAGCCTGGAGCGCGTCTGCGTCGAGACCGTGGAGAGTGGGCATATGACCAAGGACCTCGCCCTCCTAGTCGGCCCAGAGCAGGAGTTCCAGACGACCGAGGAGTTCCTCGCCTCGATCGACGAAAACCTTCAGAAGGAGATGAAGTGAGCAACCCAGTCAAGGTCACAGTCACCGGCGCCGCAGGACAGATCGGCTACGCGATCCTGCCGCGAATCGCCAGCGGGCAGCTGCTTGGCGACGACACGCCCGTCGAGCTTCACCTGCTCGAGATCCCCGACGCGATGAAGGCCGTCGAGGGGGTCGTGATGGAGCTCGAGGACAGCGCCTTCCCCCTGCTCGAGAAGATCGAGATCACCGACGACGCCAAGGTCGCGTTCGACGGCGCCAACGTCGGACTGCTGATCGGCGCCCGCCCCCGCGGCAAGGGGATGGAGCGCTCGGACCTGCTGGAGGCGAATGGAGGCATCTTCAAGCCCCAGGGTGAGGCGATCAACGCCGGGGCCGCCGACGACATCAGGGTGCTCGTGGTCGGAAACCCGGCCAACACCAACTGCCTGATCGCCAAGGCGCACGCGCCCGACGTACCGCCCGAGCGCTTCACGGCGATGATGCGCCTCGACCACAACCGAGCCAAGGCTCAGCTCGCGAAGAAGGTGGGAGCCCACGCCCGCGACGTGAAGAAGATGACGATCTGGGGCAACCACTCCGCGACCCAATACCCCGACATCACCCACGCCGAGGTCAACGGCAAGCCCGCCACCGAGCTGGTCACCGAGCGCAAATGGGTTGAGAGCGAGTTCATCCCGACCGTGCAGAAGCGCGGCGCGGCGATCATCGAGGCTCGCGGCGCCTCCAGCGCCAAGTCGGCCGCCAGCGCCGCCATTGATCACATTCATGACTGGGTTCTCGGGACATCGGAGGGCGACTGGGTCTCGATGGGGGTGCCCTCAGACGGCAGCTATGAGATCGAGGCGGGCCTGATCAGCGGCTTCCCCTGCACGTGTAAGGGCGGCGAGTGGACCATCGTCGAGGGCCTCGAGATCGACGACTTCTCGCGCGAGCGGATCGACGGGAGCGTCGGCGAGCTGAAGGAAGAGCGCGACGCGGTCGCCGAGCTGGGCCTGATTTAAGGGGTACGCTCAACGAGATGGGGAGGGCTCTGAAAACGCTGTCGGTCGGATTGGCGGTGGGCGCCGTGGCCGCGCTGGGCGCCGGCGTCGCGGGCGCCGCGATGGGGGACCTTGATCCCGGCTTCAGCGGCGACGGCAAGCTGGTCCAGGACGTCACCCAGGGCGGGGCGGAGGACGTGGTCACCGACTCGGAGAACCGCATCCTGATCGCGGCCGACGTCGACGGCCCCGGGATGGACACGGGCGATTTCGCCGTCGCCCGCTACCTGCCCAACGGCGCCCTCGACCCGAGCTTCGCAGGGGACGGAATCCTCACCCTCAACCTCGCCGGCGGCACCGCGGGCGACCACGCCAACGCGATCGCCCTCGACTCGCAGGGGAGGGTGGTGGTCGGCGGTTCGAGCGGCGAGGCGAGCACCGCCCAGACGGCCGTGGTTCGCCTGACAGCTGCAGGGGCGCCGGACTCGAGCTTCGGCGGGGGCGACGGGATCTTCCTGCAGGACTTCGACGGCGCGAACGCGGACTTCGTCGATGACCTGGTGGTGGACAGCGCCGACCGGATCGTCGCCACCGGCCCGCTCGGCGCCGCGACGAGGAACGCGCTGACCCTGAGGCTGACGTCGCAGGGAACGCTCGACCCCGGCTTCAGCGCACCCGACGGCTTCGACTCGCTCAACGTCAACACCGTCAGCAGCGACGACGCGGCGCGCGGTGTTGCGATCGACTCCCTCGGTCGCATCGTGATCGCGGGCGTTACCGACATCGTGCAGGGCGAGGAGAACTTCTTCGCCGCCCGCTACCTGACCGGTGGCACCCTCGACACGTCGTTCGCCACGAACCCCCTGATCGCGGGCCGCTCGATCACCGACGCGTCCGCCGGCGTCGCCCCCAACCAGTCCGATGGCGCCGAGGCGCTCGCGATCGCCGCCGGCGATCGACCCCTGCTGGCGGGGTTCGCCGAGACGACGGGCGCGGATATGGCCGTGCTGCAGCTGACCACGGGCGGGACCCGGGACGCGAGCTTCGGCGGCAACGGCGTCGCCTCAGTGGATTTCGGCGGCACCGAGTTCGCGAATGGGATCGCGATCGACGGTGCCGGCAGGCCCGTTATCGCCGGGGCCGTCGACATTGGGCCCGCCGAGTTCGTGGTCGCCCGATTCCTCACCAGCGGCAACCCCGACACCTCGTTCAGCGGCGACGGCAAGACCAACACCGACGTCGGTCCAGCGAACGACTTCGCCGAGAGCGTGGCGATCGATCGCGGCGGCCGCATCGTGGCGGCCGGCGCGACCGCGACCCTGTTCAGCGACTGGGCGCTGGCGCGCTACGAGGGAGTGCCTCGCTGCGCGGGCAAGATCCCGACCCTGACCGGGACGCCGGGCAAGGACAAGCTCAAGGGGACGAAGCGCAAGGACGTGATCTCCGGCGGCGCCGGCAAGGACACGATCTCCGGGCTCGGCAAGGCCGACACGATCTGCGGCGAGGCCGGCAAGGATCGCCTGCTGGGCGGCAAGGGCAACGACCGCCTGCTCGGGGGCAAGGGCAACGACACCCTGATCGGAGGCCCGGGCGGCAAGGACCGCCTCAAGGGCGGCAAGGGAAAGGACGTCCAGCGGCAGTAGCCTGCCGGGATGCCCGACTCAGCCGGGGTGGTAGCCGCTCCCCTTCTTCTTGATCCGTCCCTCCTTCTCCAGGTCGGGAAGCACCCGGTAGAGGTAGTTGGGCGCCTTCAGCCGCATCTTCTTGCCGAGCTCGGAGACTCCGATGCCGGGGTTATCGCCGATGATCTTGACGGCCTGGTCGGCTCGGGTTCCGCCGCGCCTGGTGCGCCGGCGGCCGCCGCCCGACCCACGCGGGCGACCGGGGCCTCGCTTGCGACCGCCCAGCCCGGAGATCGCGCTCTCGATCTGCCGCAGCTCGCTCTGAAGCTCGTCTCGGCGCTGCTCCAGCAGCGCCCTCGCCTTGTCAACCGTGTTCGAAGCTTGTGGCATGTGAGAGTTCCTCCCCCTGTAGTTACCTGACAGTGTCACCTCACTGTAACTGTTACCGATTGTGCATATGAATGAAAACAGCCCCATCGTGGTCGTCTGCCGTGTCCTGCTGCCCGCCGGCTTGGACCTGCTGAGCGAACGCTACGAGGTCAGGCTGGGCGGCCTGGAGGCGACGCGCGAGGGTCTACTCGAGCTCGTCCCGGGTGCCGCGGCCCTGATCCCGGACCCGACCGTGCCCGTCGATGGCGAGCTGCTGGACGCCGCCGGCGATGGGCTCAAGGTCTCGGCCAACTTCGCGGTCGGCTACGACAACGTGGACCTGGACGCCTGCCGCGAGCGCGGCGTGATCGTCACCAACACCCCCGACGTGCTGACGCAGGCGACGGCCGAGCTGGCGCTGGCGCTGACCCTGGCGGCGGGCCGGCGCATGAGCGACGCCGAGCGCGACCTGCGCGAGGGACGCTGGCAGGGCTGGGACCCGGCCGCCTACAGGGGGCTGGAGCTGCGGGGCTCGACGGTCGGGGTCATCGGCATGGGCCGCATCGGCGCTCGCTACGCGGAGCTGGTCGCGGCCCTCGGCGCCCGGGTCCTGTACACGAGCCGCACTCCCAAGCCCGAGGCCGAGCAGGCGATCGGCGCCAGCCGCGTCGAGCTGGCGGAGCTGCTGAACGAGTCCGACGTGGTCAGCGTCCACGCTCCCGCCAGCGACGAGACCCACCGGATGATCGGCCGCGCAGAGGTCGACCTGATCGGCCCACAGGGGGTCCTGGTCAACACCTCGCGCGGGCCGCTGGTTGACGCCGACGCGGTCGCGGAGGCGCTCAAGGACGGGCGACTGGGCGCCGCCGGCCTGGACGTCTACGAAGGTGAGCCGAACGTGCCGTCGAGCCTGCTCGATGCGCCGCGCGCGGTGCTGCTGCCGCACATCGGTTCGGCCACGGTCCCGTCGCGCGACGGCATGGCCAGGACCGCGGCCGAGAACGCGATCGCCGTCCTCGAGGGCTCGGAACCGCCGAACCGCGTGGCCTAGGGCTGGTCGGCGGCGGCGGTGTCGGCTTCGGTCCGCCGCTCGCTCTTTCGAACGCGGGGGAGGGTGCGGAAGACCACGTCCCAGATCGGTGAGCTGACCCCGAAGCCGTAGTGGTGGTCCTGGAAGTGGTGGCGCATGTGCTGCTCGCGCAGCTTGCGCCCCGACTCGGTCTTCGGGGTGTGGTGATGCACGTGGTAGTGCGTGTAGTCGTAGGCCAGGTAGCCGAGGATGAAGCCCGCGAACAGGGGCAGCGCGTGCGGCATCCCGAAAATCAGGGAGAAGAGGCCGAAGAACAGCGCCGCCAGCGGGATGCTGGCGGCCGGAGGCATGACCAGCCTCATCGCGTCGTTGGGATGGTCGTGATGGACGCCGTGAATCATGAAGTGGAGGCGGTCGCCGCCACGGAACTTCGGCTGCCAGTGGAAGACGAGGCGGTGCAGCCAGTACTCGGTCGGGGTCCAGATCACGACCCCCGCCAGCACCAGCAGCGCCGTGGTGCCGGCGCTGAGGCCGCGGTCGAGACCGAGCCAGACGGTGCCGGCGACGACCGGTAGGAAGACGATCGCCGGCATCGCCGGATGCACCCGGGTGAAGAAGTCCAGAAAGCGGCTCTCGAACATCGGAGGAGAGGCGGCCAGACGACTGGTTCGCTCCTGTGCCATCGGCGGCAATTCTAGCTCCCGGCTGGTGACAGAGAAAGAGGTCGCCATTTGCGGAATCACGCCTGACGCACGCCTGGCGAAGTGGCATCATGGCGATGCGTCACCGGGGCAGGCCCGGGGCGGTGTTCCAGCACCAGCCAAAACAGCTCCTACTCAGAGAGAGGCGAAGACTTGGCCGCAGGCCAGGCGCGCGCGAGCGCGAGCAAACCGAGTTGCGACGACTGCTTCTTCCGCCGTCACAACCTCTGCGCCCTCGGGCTCGACGAGCCCTGCCCGACCTTCAGGCCCGACACGCCGAACGGCCTGGTCCCGCCGCTGCAGCCCGCGCTGCTGATGCGTTCGGACGCCGCCCCCGCGGCATCCGAACTGCAGCTCCGCGCGTAGTCGCTGTTTACAGTCCCCCACGGGACCTGGGATGAGGATCGGTTGAGACTCACGGTGCTGGGCAAGTCGCCCTCCTGGCAGGATGCCGGGGGGGCCTGCAGCGGCTACCTGATCCAGCAGGGCGAGACGACCGTCCTGCTCGACTGCGGCAACGGCGTCTTCGGCAAGCTGCGCCAGCGCGTCGACTACACCGAGGTGGATGGAGTCCTGATCTCCCACCTGCACGCGGACCACTTCCTGGACCTGGTTCCGTACTCCTACGCCCTCACCTACGCGCCCAGGCAGCAGCCCGTCCCCGTTCACACCTGGCCGGGCACAGACAGCCCCGCGCGGCCGCGGCTGGTCGCCCCGCCCGGGGCGCGCGAGACCCTTCGCCGCGTGGTCGGCGCCTGGGGCAACGAGGACCTGGTCGAGAAAGCTTTCGAGCTCGAGGAGTACGCGGCCGGCGCCGAGGTCACGGTCGGCGAGATCACGGCCAGCTTCCACCCGGTGCCCCACTTCATCGACACCTTCGCGGTCAACGTCACGAGCGAGGGAGGGGGCAAGCTCTGCTACAGCGCCGACACCCGTCCGGGCGAGGAGATCGTCGAGATCGCCCGCGACGCGGACCTGGTTCTGATGGAGGCGACCCTGCCTCGGCCCGAGCGCACGGGGGTCCGCGGGCATCTCACCCCCGCCGAGGCCGGTGAACACGCCAAGCGCGCCGGCGCCAAGCGCCTCGTCATCACCCACATCTCCGACGAGCTCGGCGACGAGTGGGCCCGCGAGCTGGCCGAAGCGGCCTTCGGAGGCCCTGTCGAGGTCGCTCGCGAAGGCGCAACCTACGACGTTGCGTAGGCACCTCTTCGGGGTACCCTTCGGGGCCAGATGGGACGCCGGACGTTGGTTGTCCTCGCCCTCGCCCTCGCGGCGAATCTAGCTATTGCCTCAACAGCCTGGTCAGCCGTGACCATCGGCAGCCAGATGGCGTCGACCCCGAACGCCGGCACATTCTGCGGAAGCCCGCCCTGCTCCGTCTCGCAGACGGCACTGGCGGGGCGCTTGGTCGCTTCGCCCGTGAACGGGATCGTGGTCGCGTGGAGGGCGGACTACTCCGGGGGCGGTCCGACTCGCATCAGCGTCATCCGGCCGTTCAGCGGCGGTGCGATCTTCACCGCCTTCAGCTCCAGTGACGCGATGAACGACGGCGCCACCCACACAACCGCGATCCCGATCTCGATCGGCGACCGGATCGCACTCGAGGACACCGGAGCCGGAGGCAACCCGGTCGGGCGCAACATGACGGCCGGCGGGACCTATGAGGCCTATGACCCCACCCCAGCCGCCGGCGGCAGCGGCGGCTCCACGGTGATCGAAACGGCATTCGAGCTCTATCTGAACGCCGACATCGAGCCGAACAACCAGATCGCCCTCGGCAAGCTGAAGCGCAACAGGCGCAAGGGGAACGCGACACTGACGGTCGAGATCCCGAACCCGGGGACCCTCCAGGCGACGTCCGCCGCGGGTGGAGCCGCGTCGGCGGCAAAGGCGAGCGCGCTGGTGAAGCCGAGGACCGTCGAGCCGACGACCCCAGGCGCCGTGAAGCTGAAGCTGACCCCGACTAAGGGCGCCAAGGCGCGGCTGCGCGCAAGAGGCAAGGCCAGCGGCCGCGTCGCCATCAGCTTCACCCCGATCTTCGGCACGGCCTCGACCCTCTCTTTCAAAGCGAAGCTCAAGCTCGAAGCCGGCGCCTAGCTAGGCTTTGTGGCATGACTCAACAAAGGGATCCCTTCGCTGACTTCGCCCGCATGCGCCGGGAGATGGACGAGCTGCTGGGCGATTTCTGGGACCAGGCCGGCTACAAGGCGCGCCGCCCGCAGACCGCCTTCGTGCCGCGCTTGGACGTCTACTACTGCGGTGAGGGCCGGCCGGAGAAGGCCGTCGTCAAGGTCGAGCTGCCCGGGGTGTCGATCGAGGCCGTGAATCTGGAGGTCCAGGGCCGGACGCTGGTGATCAGCGGCCAGCGCCCGGTTCGCGAGACCGAGGGCCGCACCTACCAGCAGGTCGAGCTCCCGTCCGGCCCGTTTCGGCGCGTGATCGAGCTCTCGGTGGACGTCGCCGCCGAGGACGCGGTGGCGACCTACGAGGACGGGATCCTCCGGATCGAGCTTCCGATCCGGCTCGAGCGGGCGGCGCGCCAGGTGCCGATCGAGCGCACGGGGGAGTAGCAGTGGCCGACAACGAGAGAGCCGAGACCCTGGCTCCCGGCGGAACCGCCGAAGCCGAACTCCCCGAGATCGAGGTCGTGGAGATCCCCGACGCCGAGGACGCGATCCGCGGCGAGCAGCCGCTGCCCGACGCCTTGCCGGTGCTGCCGCTGCGCGAGACCGTCACCTTCCCCGACACGCTCACCCCGCTCGCGGTCGGCCAGGAGCGCTCGATCAAGCTGGTCAACGACGTTCTCTCGGGCAACCGGATGCTGGCGATGGTCGCCTCCAAGGACCCCGAGAACGACGCGCCGGGACCGGACGACCTGCACAGGGTCGGCGTCGCCGGAACCGTGGCCCGGATGATGAAGGTCCCCGACGGCACCCTGCGGATCCTGGTCCAGGGCGGCGAGCGAATCCGGATCAACGACTACGTCTCCGAGCAGCCCTACCTGGTGGCGCGCATCGATGCGATTCCGGACGTGCTCGAGCCCTCGGCCGAGCTCGAGGCGCTGACGCGCAACGTCCAGAACACCTTCAGCGAGATCATCGAGCAGATCCCGTACCTGCCCGAGGAGCTGCAGCTCGCGGTTGCCAATCTCGACGATCCCTCGGCGCTGGGCCACCTGATCGCGGGCGCGCTGCGGATCTCGGTCGAGGAGAAGCAGGAGCTGCTGGAGGAGGTCGACGTCGGCAAGCGCCTGCGCCGGCTCTCGGAGATCCTCACCCGCGAGCTCGAGGTGGTCCGGCTGGGGACCAAGATCCAGTCCCAGGTCGAGTCCGAGATCGACAAGGGCCAGCGCGAGTTCTTCCTGCGACAGCAGATGAAGGCGATCCAGGAGGAGCTGGGCGAGCAGGACGACCAGCAGGCCGAGATCGCCGAGCTGCGCGAGCGGATCGAGGCGGCCGAGCTGCCCGAGGAGCCGCGCAAGCAGGCCGAGCGCGAGCTGGGCCGGCTAGAGAAGCTGCCGCCGCAGGCCGCCGAGTACGGCGTGATCAGGACCTATCTGGAGTGGCTGGTTGACCTCCCCTGGTCGAAGCAGACCGAGGACGACCTCGACATAAAGCACGCTCGCAAGATCCTCGACGAGGACCACTATGACCTGGAGGAGGTCAAGGACCGGATCCTCGAGTACCTGGCCGTGCGCAAGCTGAACCCGGAATCGCCCGGCCCGATCCTCTGCTTCGTGGGCCCGCCCGGCGTCGGCAAGACGAGCCTCGGCAAGTCGATCGCCCGCGCCCTCGGCCGCGAGTTCGAGCGCATCTCGGTCGGCGGCGTCCGCGACGAGGCCGAGATCCGCGGCCACCGCCGCACCTACATCGGCGCCCTGCCGGGCACGATCATCCGCGCCCTGCGCGACGCGGGCACCCGCAACCCCGTCTTCATGATCGACGAGATCGACAAGATGGGCGCCGACTTCCGCGGCGACCCGGCCAGCGCCATGCTCGAGGTGCTCGACCCAGCCCAGAACTCCAGCTTCCGCGACCACTACCTGGACGTCCCCTTCGACCTCTCCGACGTGCTCTTCATCGCCACCGCCAACGTGCTCGACCCGATCCCGCCCGCGCTCCAGGACCGGATGGAGATGATCCAGCTCGCCGGCTATACGACCGACGAGAAGCTGCACATCGCCAAGAAGTACCTCGTCCCCCGCCAGCTCGAGTCGAACGGGCTGAAGGCATCGCAGATCGAGTTCGCGGACCCGGCTCTGATTGCGGTGATCGAGGAGTACACCCGTGAGGCGGGCGTCCGCAACCTGGAGCGCCAGATAGGCACCGTCTGCCGCAAGGTCGCCCGCCAGGTCGCCGAGGGGAAGGCCGACGGCAAGGTCAAGGTCTCGGCCAAGCGCGCGCGCGAGCTGCTCGGCAAGCGCCGCGTGTTCGCCGAGCTGCGCCGCCGCACCAAGGTCCCGGGCGTCGCGACCGGCCTCGCCTGGACGCCCGCGGGCGGCGAGATCCTGTTCGTCGAGGCGAGCGCCATACCCGGCGATGGCAAGCTGACGATCACGGGACAGCTGGGGGACGTCATGCGCGAGTCGGCCCAGGCGGCGCTCACCTACGTGCGCGGACACGCCTCCGAGCTCGCGCCGGGCCTGTCCGAGGACTGGTTCGCCACCCACGACATACACATCCACGTGCCCGCCGGCGCGGTCCCCAAGGACGGCCCCTCGGCCGGGGTGGCGATGGTGACCGCGCTCTCTTCGCTGGTCAGCGGCAAGCCGGTCTCGAACGACGTCGCGATGACCGGCGAGATCACCCTCAGCGGCCAGGTGCTGCCGATCGGCGGCGTCAAGGAGAAGGCGCTCGCCGCCCAGCGCGCGGGGATCAAGACCGTGATCGTGCCCGACCGCAACGAGGCCGACGTCGAGGAGATCCCCGAGGGCGAGCGCGAGAAGCTCGAGTTCGCCTACGCCGCCGAGATCGGCGAGGCATTGGCGGTTGCCATGCCGCAGGCGGCGGAGGCGAAGTCGAAGGCGTAGCCCTGCGTGCAGCGGGTATTCTCCCCACGCACCCTGGAAAACGAATTGAGGAGATCAATGGGGGCACAAAGCAGAAGCGAGAGGGCCGGAGACGCCGCCAGGTCGGTCGCTTCGAACCCGTACGTGCGGCGCATCCTCGAGGACGAGGAACTGCGCGACAACATCCGGGTCGCCTTCGAGGCGGCCAAGCACGCGTACGCACGGATGTCGAACGGCAAGGGCCCGGCGACGGCGCTGATGGACGACAAGAAGGTCCAGCGCGACCTGCGCACGGCCGCAGAATCGCTGCGCGACGCCTCCCAGAAGCTGCGAGGCAAGCGAAGCCGCGGCGGAGGCTTCGGCCTCGGCAAGGCGATCCTGATCGGGATCATCGGCGCGGCACTGGTGTTGATCCTCAGCGAGGACGCCCGCCGCGTGGTCCTGGACCGGCTGTTCGGAGCCGAGGAGGAGTTCGAGTACACCTCGACCACCACCCCGGCCCCCGAGTCCGAGTCCGTCACCTCCTCCTCCTAGCGGGGAAGGAGCCTGGAGGGAGAGCGCCCCACGGGGGCGCTCCTCTCTGCGGCCGTTTCGGAGAGCCTGGAGTCGAGCCCGGCGGCTCTGGCTGCTCACCTCGGAGATCTGCCCCCTGAAGTGCGCAGCGAGGGCGCCGCCGCGGGCACGATGGCGAACCGGACCAGCAACTTCCTCGTCTCGCTCACCTTCCTGCTGCTGATTGACGCCCTGGGCCGCTCGGGAACCTTCTTCTTCTACGCCGCGATCGGCCTGCTCACGCTCTGGTTCTGCTGGAAGCTCGTGCCCGAGACCAAGGGCAAGCGCCTCGAGGAGATCGAGGACATCTTCAAGGAGCGCGCGGCCAGGTCCGCCGGGTAATCCGGCTTCGCCATCAAGCGGGATCGCTGGCGGCCGCCCTGCATCAGTCGCGGCGCTGGCGCGCCGCTCCAAAGTACGGCGCCCTTGCGATCCCTAGACTCGCCCCGATGGAAGCGGCTACGCAGAGGGAGCTCAGCGGCGAGAAGGCGACCCGCATCGTCGAGGCGATGCGCTCCAGCGTCGCCCGGCGCGGCATCTCGGGCTCGACCTTCGAGCACGTCGCCCGCGAGGCTGGGGTCAGCCGCGGGCTGCTGCACTACTACTTCGGCACCAAGGAGGCCCTGCTGGTCGAGGTGGTCCGGCGCGATACCGAGCACCGGATCGAGCGCCTCGACGAGCCGCTCGCCGCCGCGGGCAGCGCCGAGGAGATCCTGCAGGTCCTGGTCGCCGACCTCGAGGACTCGATCCAGAACGAGCCAGGCTTCTGGGTGTTGATCTTCGAGTTGTTCACCGCCGGGCGGCGCAACCCCGAGATCCAGCGCGAGGTCGGCGAGCTCTTCAACCGTATCCGTGCCCACATGGCCGACAGCTTCCGCGCCAAGGAGCGCGAGGGAGTGCTGAAGCTGCGCTACGACGCCGACGCGGTCGTCGGCTGCCTGATCGCGCTGGCCGACGGCATCGCGCTGCAGACCCTCTCGGACCCCGATCGCGATCACGCCGCCGTGATCGAGGCCGCGACCGAGTCCGCCAGGCACCTGCTCGCCTCCGACTAGCGCTCATCGCGCCGGCACCGGCTCGCTGCGCTGATGGACTCACCCGGCGCGATCTTTCTGCGGTTCCTCAGGTTCGGGGCACTCGCCTGGGGTGGCCCGGCCGCCCAGATTGCGCGGATCAAGCACGAGTGCGTGGACGAGGAGGGCTGGGTCGACGAGGAGACCTTCAAGCGCACCCTCGCCGTCTACCAGGTCCTGCCCGGCCCCGAGGCCACCGAGCTGTGCGTGTACTTCGGCCGCATCCGCGGCGGCAAGCTCGGCGGCTTCCTCGCGGGCCTGGGCTTCATGCTGCCCGGCTTCCTGCTGATGCTGGCGCTGACGGTCGCCTACGTCGAGGCCGATCTGGCCGACAACCTCGACGAGCTCTTCTACGGCCTCACGGCGGCGGTCGGCGCGATCGTCGTCCAGGCGCTGGTCCGGCTCAGCGGCGTCTTCATCACCGACGTCCCGCTGGCGCTGATCGCCGTCGTCGCCTTCGCCCTCACCCTGTTGCTTGACGCGAGCTTCGTGCTGGTGCTGCTCGGGGCCGGCCTCGCCTATGAGCTGTGGACGAACGCGGCGAGCAGGCGCGACGGGCTGCCCTCGCTGTCGCCGCTGCCTGTCGCGATCGGAGTGCTGGCGGGAGCGGTGACGGTCTCGCTCACCGCCGAGATCTTCTTCGAGGGGCTCAAGGCCGGCCTGCTCACCTTCGGCGGCGCCTTCACCGTGATCCCGTTCCTGCAGGAGAGCGCCGTCGACGGCCACGGCTGGCTCAGCGACGAGCAGTTCGTGGACGGGCTCGCGATCAGCGGGGTGCTGCCGGCGCCGCTGATCATCTTCTCGACCTTCGTCGGCTACCTGGCCGGGGGGCTGGCGGGCGGGCTCGCGATCACGGTGGGGATCTTCCTGCCCGCCTTCCTGCTTCCGCTGTTCTTCCACCGCACGCTGGTCGCCATCGCCGAGAACGAGCGGATCAGGCCGTTCCTGCTGGGCGTCGCCGCCGGGGTAATCGGGCTGATCGCCGCGGTCGCAGTGGTCATCGTCGAGACGAGCGTCGTCGACGTCTACACGGCGGTGCTCGCGCTGGCGGCGTTCGGGGCCCTGACCCGCTGGCACGGGAGGCTGACCGTGCTCTACGTGGTGCTCGGGTGCGGGCTGATCGGCGCGCTGCTGCAGCTGACGGTCGTCTGAGGCCGCAGCGTGGAGCGGTCTTACGGTCCTCAGCCGCAGAGGGAGACCGCGGCGAGCGTCACGGGCGTGCCGCTGCCGACCTTGAGCCCATGGGCCACCCAGACGTTGCCGTGGTAGCCCGGCGGCAGGGGCTTGTTGGAAGGGGGGTTGCTGGGGCGCTGCGTGGAGCGGACCGGGATCAGGTACTGCGACGGGGTCGCGCCGGTCTGCCGGAAGCCGCCACCGCCGGGGCTGAGCCTCGCGGCGGGGCAGAGCCCGGTGGTGGAGAGGGCGACCGTGCCGGCGTCGGTCGCCACGCTGGACGACTCGACCTTGGCCTGCTTCGTCCTCGGCTTGGAGTCCCTCTTGGCGCAGTAGACGTAGCTGGTGAGGCTGGAGGCCTGGCTCGAGAGGGCCTGCGCCTGCCAGGCTCGCTTGCCGCTCGGAAACGAGCCGATCACGGTGTTGGCGGCGCCCATCGCAGTGAAGGGCGGTGGGGTCGAGAAGCCGCCCGCGACCGCGCTGCCCGTGGTGCACTTCGCCGTCGCCACGGGGCCGATCTGCGAGACCGCCGGGGTGGGGACGGTGGAGCTCACGGCTTTGGCCTTGGGCACGCCGCGCTGGCAATTGACGTATGCAGCCAGGCTGACAACGCCCGAGAAGCTCTGAGCCGACGCGCGCCAGGAGCGCTGGCCCACGCGTCTGGACTCGTGCACGATCCCGTCGCCCTGCTGCACGACGAAGCCGCCGCTGAGCGCGCGCCACGGGCCCTTCGAACCAGAGCCCTGGGGGCACGAGGCGGTGGCGCTCGCGACCGCTCCGGCGGCAGGGGCCGAGGCGACGGCCTTGACGACCTTGGGCTTGTTGCGCGTGGCGGCGTGCGCGTCGGCGGAGCCCAGCATGAGCACGGCGGTGAGCACGGCGGCCGCGAGCGCGGCGAGCGTCAGCTGGATCGGGCTTCGCATGGTCATCGCCAGCGTATGAACACCGCAGACCCCCGGATGGAGCGCGTCGTCCTGCGGGCGCTCCCGCTAGCGTCGGCGCCGTGAGCGGCGAGACGATGATCTGGCAGGAGCCCGCCAAGGGGGGCTATCCCGAGGTCGGGCTGCTGGCGCTGCCCGGCCAGGAGCGCCACCGCGCGGGGCGCGAGGGGCGCACGCCCTACTCGCCGATGAGCTACCTGACCGAGCTGCGGATGACCGCGGGCTCGCGGGGGCACTCCGAGTTCGAGATGCCGGCCTCGCTCTGGTTCGCCAACTCGGCTGGGATCATCGCCGGGACCCTGGCCGTGATCGGCGACGCCGCGCTGGGCTCGGTGGTACACGGCGACCTGCCTGCCGGCCAGCTGATGACCACGGCCGAGCTTTCGATGACCTTCCTGCGCCCGGCGCTGCCCGAGCCGGGCAAGCTGATCAGCGGGGCGGGACAGCTGATTCACCGCGGCCGCTCGCAGGGGTTGTCGGAGGCCTTTCTCTTCGACCACTCCGAAACGCTGATCTGCCACGGCACCTCGCGCTGCAGCGTCTTTCCCCCGATGGACCCTGTGCCCGACCCGCCGGAGGATCTGCCCGTGCTGGACGAGCCGAGGCCGGGCAGCGATCCGGCCGACCCGCTGAGGCGCGAGCTGCGTGGGGAGGTGCTCCCGCAGAGCGTGTTCGAGCAGCGCAGCGGGCTCGAGGTGATGCGCGGGCTCGCCTCCGGCGAGCTGCCCGCGGCACCCATCCACCACCTGACCGGGCTCGCCCTGACCGAGGCAGAGGAGGGCGAGGTGACGATGAAGCTCCCGTGCAGCCGCTGGCTCTCGACCCCGGCGGGGACCGTGCAGGGCGGCTTCACGGCGATGCTCGCCGAGGCGGCGCTGGCGGCGGCGGTGTTCAGCACCGCTCCCGCGGGGACCGCGACCGCGACGCTCGACCTGAAGGTCAACTACCTGCGCCCGGTCTTTCCCGACGGCGAGGACCTGATCGCCCGTGCCCGCGTCCTGCACAGGGGCCGCACGATCGCGATCGCCTCGGCGGAGCTGCTGAACGCGGAGGACAAGCCCGTGGCGCTGGCGACCGGCTCGAGCATGTACCTGCCCGGCAGCCCCGCCGGCCTCGCCGGCGTCGAGCTGACCACAGAGGACCCCGAGGGGGCGGGGGACACGTAAGATCGCGGCGATGGGCCTGTTCGGCTTTCTGCGCGGCAAGGACGAGAGGGCGATCCCCGAGCCCGGCACGCCCGAGTTCGAGGCCGCCGTCTCGGGCTCCGCGCTGCCGGGTTCGGCCCCGATGGGCGAGCCTGGCTGGGTCAGCACCGCTCCCGGCCGGAACCCGGCCGACGACGCGATCAGGAAGGCCGGGGTCGATCCCTCCGAGGCCGAGGTCCATCACCAGGGGAGCGAGACCATCGACCTGCGCGGCACCGGCGCGCGCGAGGACGTCGAGGAGGTGCTGCGCGAGCACGGCATCGATCCCGACAAGAAGGGCCAGCAGATTGACGCGTCCAAAGTCCCCGGCCTGCAGGAGGCGATTCTCGGTGCGCTCGGCGCCTCGGGCCTGAAGATCCCAAATGCCGGCGGCTTCGGGGGCGGCATCTCGGCGCCCAAGCAGGACCCGCTCGACCAGATCGAGCACCTTGACAAGCAGCGCGACGCCGGCGCCATCAGCGACGCCGAGTTCGAGGCGCAGAAGCGGAAGCTGCTGGGCGACTCCTAGCGGTCGGCGCAATACTGCGCCCTGGATGTCGCAGGAGAACGTCGACATCGTGCGCCGACTGCTCGAGAAGTTCCAGGAGGGGCTGGACCGGGGCGATCCTGGCGCCATTTTCGACCTGGATGCCGTCGCCGACGACTGCGAGCTGGAGCTGGCCCGCCCCTTCGAGGGGAGGTCGACCTATCGCGGCCGTGAGGAGTTCGCCGAGTTCGTGAGAGCGTGGACGGCCGAGTTCGAGGACTACACGCTTCTGATCGAGCGCGTGGTCGACACGGGGGAAGGCCAAGTGGTGGTCATCCATCACCAGCACGCAATCGGCAGGGCGAGCGGGGCGCCCGTGGAGTGGCACATGGGCCAGGTCTTCGAGCTTGATGCGGGTCGCGTGGTCCGATTGCGGAATTACCTCGATCCTACGGAGGCCCTCGCGGCCGCAGGGGTGTCGGAATAGGCGAGCCGGCTAGGAGATCTTGCGGGGCTCCCAGACGTCCTTCATCCGCCGCAGCTGGCGGAGCGAGCCGCGCGGGCGCAGCTGACGCCGCAGCACGGCCTTGCGGATGTCGCGGCCGCGCATCGAGATCTCGATCCAGTCGGGCCAGGTGGTCTCGAGGGTCACGTCGGCATCCGGGGCGAGGCCGCGCCTGGCGCTGGTCGAGCCGTTGTCGATGCGGATGTGCCAGTCCTCGGCGTCGGCGAACCGCCACTGGAAGGTGACCGGGCGATCCACTGCATCCGTCTGCGCCGAGCGGGCGACGACGTCGAAGTAGATCTCCTGCACCTCGGGCGAGCTCTGCGCGGGCCCGTTGGGCTCGCCCAGGACTCCGGCCTTGAGCAGCTTGAGCTGGCGCTCGGCCCGCTCCAGGTGAGGCATCTCGGGGTCGAACGGGAAGATGCCGGGCGGCATCGCCTCGAACGGGTAGCCGATCGCCTTCCACTTCATCTCGACCGAGCGCATGCCGAAGGCGAAGATCTCCTCCAGCGTGAAGCCGTAGCAGCGCGTGTACTCCTCGTCCCAGTTGGGCGGGATGAAGACGGAGGTGAGGAAGGGCAGCATTTCCCTCAGGATCTCGTTCACCGCCGCCTTGCACTCGTCGGACTCGGCGAGCAGCTCCGAGAGGACCTTGACCCCGAAGCCGATGTGGCGCTGCTCGTCGCGCGCGACGTTGTGCATGCCCTCCGAGAAGGCCGGCATCGAGCCCGCCTTGGTGAAGAAGTCCTCGATGTAGTGCTGGCCCGGCTGGGCCATCGCGGCCTCGATGATCAGGTGGTAGAGGGTGATCGCCTGGGCGAACTTGGGGAGTGAGCGGTCGCTGCGCAGCTCCTCGCACATCGTCTCCAGCCGCCCGAAAACGCCGCGATAGCCCCAGTCGAGGTATGGCTCGGTGAAAGCGAGGCCGGCCGAGAGGGTGTCGCCGGCGCCGATCACCTCCTTGAAGAAGCGGTGGAAGAAGACGGCGTGGCGGGCCTCGTCCACCTGCTGGGTGGCGAGGAAGTACTTCTGCTCCTCCTTGGGGGCGGCGTCGATGTAGGGGGAGAGGCCGTCGGTGACCGCGTCCTCGCCGTAGAAGAACATCGAGTAGATCCACAGCGCCGACTTGCGCTGGACCTCGCTCAGTGACTCCCACCCCTTGCGGTCCTCGGTGAAGTCGAGGTCATACGCCTTCCAGTTGCCCTGCTCCCAGCGCTTGTAGAGGTCCTCGTAGGAGATCTGCTCGCCGGCGCCCGCCGAGACGTCCTCGGCCTTGGCGCCCCCGCCGTTCGTGGTGGCGGTGGTCTGGGTCTGGGTGGCGCTTCCTTCGGGGACCATCGTCGCTCCCTTTCTCTCGCTTCCGCTTGCCGCGACCCGTAAGATAACTGACTGACGCGTCAGTTAGGAAGGTTCTTTCTGTGACACCGGCCACACAACAGGCACGAAAGGGAGCGCCGAGATCCCGCATGGCGGCGGCCGATCGCCGCGCCGCGATTCTCGATGCCGCCCGGATGGCCTTCGCCGAGGGCGCCTACCACGAGGTCTCGCTCGACTCCGTCGCCGAGCGCGCCGGCGTCTCCAAGGCGCTGCTCTACGAGCACTTCGACTCCAAGCGCGAGCTCTACGTGGCGATGCTCGAGATGCACACCCAGGACCTGGTGGGCCGCATCGGTACCGCCGTCGCGGCCGCCGAGCCGGGGGAGCCCCGTCTGCTCGCGGGCCTCAACGCGTTCCTCGACTTCGTCCAGGACCGCCGCGGCGGCTGGCGGGTGATCTTCCGCAACGCCGGCGACCCCGACGTCGCCACCTCCTTCGCCCAGTTGCGCGACGGCGTCGCTGCGGCGATCGCCGCCCTGATGAGCGAGGACGCCGAGGAGGCCTTCCCCGACGCCCCCGAGCGAGAGCAGATGCTGCAGATGGTCGCCCAGCAGCTCGTCGGCGCGATGCAGGCGCTGGCCGACTGGTGGGAGCTCCACCCCGAGGTCTCTCGCGAGCGCGTGCTCCAGGTCGCGATGGACTTCGTCTGGGTCGGCCAGGACCGCCTCAGCCAGGGCGAGCGCTGGTCGGCGGCACCGCCGGACGCAGGTTGAGCAGGCCGCCTATGAAGACGAAGGCCGCGATCGCGAGCCAGGCCGCCTCACCGTCGCCTGCCGCGAGGGCCGCGCCCAGCAGCGGGGTGACCGCGATCGGGAACGAGTTCGAGGTGGCCTGGGTGACGCCGAGCCCGCCCACCGGGCTCTCCGGGAGCACGCGCACGCCTTGGTCGTAGACGACGGCGTAGGGAAGCGAGAGGCCGAAGCCCATCAGGATCGCCGAGACGATGCCGCCACCCAGCGATGGGTCCACGGCGAGGACGGCGATGCCCGCGGCCCCGACCGCCAAGCCCCCGAACGAGAGCAGCCCCGAGGGCGCACCGCGGGCGAGCAGCTGGCCGCCGACGTCGCGCGAGACCGCCGAGACGGCGAACACCAGGAACCCGATCAGGCCGGCCGCGCCGGGGGCGACGTCGCCCTGGGTCACCAGGTAATGCACGAACCAGGCGCCGATCACGATCGGAATGCTGAAGGCAGGGATGGCGATTCCCTGCAGCCGCCAGAAGCGCACGCTCGTCGCGGCCTCGGCCAGGACCCGCCCCAGCGGCTCGTGCTCGGGCGACTGCGCTTCCGAGTGGCGCGGCAGCAGCGGCAGCGCCGAGACCCCGACCAGAGCCGAGAGCGCAAACGCCCAGCGCCAGTCCACGCCCAGGTCCTCCATCACCCCGCCGATGCCGAGGGCGAAGGCGATGCCGAGGGTGATCCCCGCGCCGAACAGCCCCACTAGCCTGGCGCCGCCCTCGTGGCGGGCGTAGACGCCTCCGAACAGGAAGGCGAGCCCGAGCCCGAGCCCGGTCAGCACCCTGGCGGCAAGCGCCATCTCGAACCAGGGGCTGACCGCCATCAGGGCGTTGCCCGCGAAGCAGACCACGCAGCAGAGCCGAAGCCCGTCGATCACCGATAGCCGCTCGGAGATCCACGAGCCCGCGAAGCCCGCCCCTGAGACGCCGATGCAGAAGACGGAGCCCGAGAGCAGCCCCACCTGGCCAAGCGTGACGTCGTACTCGGCGGAGATCTGGGTGACGAACGGCCCGACGTTGCCGGCGTTCCAAGCGGCCCCGAGGCCGATCAGGAAGACGGTCGCGCGGGCGCGGCCCATGCGGGGCTTTTATCCGATTAGGCTGGGTCCCGATGGTGCCGGTAGGCAAGCGCTACGGGACCGAGAGCGGCGGGTGGTTCCAGATCGCCCGGCGCACCCCGGAACAGCTCGTGTTCGAGCGGCTGGTCAAGCCCGGAAAGGGCAAGGCCGATCCCCACGTTCACCTGGACTTCGTACAGACCTGGGAGTGCGTCACGGGCAGCGGCGCGATGGAGGTCGAGGGTGAGCGGCGCGAGCTGAAGGCGGGCGACCGGGTCGTGCTGCACCTCAACACCGCGCACCGGGATCCGTTCACCGGCGAGGACGAGATGGTGATCCGCGGCATCTTCGAGCCGGTCACCGACTTCCAGGAGGCGTTCGCGGACGCGCTGGCGTACCACCACCAGAACGGGACGCTCAACGACCAGGACGAGATGCCGCTGCTGCAGATCCTCCTGCTCGCCCACGAGACCGACGCCCAGTCCTACCGCGCCGGCGTGCCCGTGAGGCTGCAGCGTGCCGCGTCGCCCCTCGTCTCGCGCGTCGCCCGCCTGCGCGGCTTCCGCGCCAGCTACGACGACTAGCCCGGCTTGGGCGAGCTCCAGGGCTCGTGCAGCCTGCGCTCGAGCTCGTCGCCCAGCTCCGCTATGGCGATCCGCGACTGGTCGAGCGTGTCACGGTCGCGCAGCGTCACGGTGTCGTCATCCATCGTCTGGTGGTCCACGGTGACCCCCCACGGGGTGCCGATCTCGTCCTGGCGGCGGTAGCGCTTGCCGATCGAGCCTCCCGAGTCGAACTCGGCCGGCATCCGCGTGCGCAGGTCCTCGTAAATCTCCCGCGCCTTCTCCGGCTGGCCGTCCTTGTTGACCAGGGGCAGCACCGCGACCTTTACCGGGGCCAGGCGCGGGTGCAGCCGCAGCAACACGCGCTCGCGGCCCTCGACCTCCTCCTCGTCGTAGGCGTCCACCATGAAGGCGAGCGTGGCACGGTCGGCGCCGGCGGAGGGCTCGATCACGTGCGGGACGTAGCGGCTGCCGTCGGAGGAGTCGACGTACTCAAGCTTCTCGCCGCTGAACTTCGCGTGCTGCTTCAGGTCGAAGTCACCGCGGTTCGCGATCCCCTCGAGCTCGCTGAAGCCCATCGGGAACAGGTACTCGATGTCCGAGGTGGCGCTGGAGTAATGCGAGAGCTCGTCGGGCCCGTGCTCGCGCAGCTGCAGGTGGTCGGGGCGGATGCCGAGGTCGGTGTACCAGCGCATGCGCTCGTCCATCCAGCGCTTGTGCCACTCCGGCGCCTCGTCGGGGGGCACGAAGAACTCGATCTCCATCTGCTCGAACTCGCGCGTGCGGAAGATGAAGTTGCCCGGCGTGATCTCGTTGCGGAAGGCCTTGCCGATCTGGGCGATCCCGAACGGCGGCTTCTTCCTGGCGAATTGCAGGACGTTCTTGAAGTTGACGAAGATTCCCTGCGCGGTCTCGGGGCGCAGGTAGACCTCTGAGCCGGACTCTCGAGTGGGGCCCATGTGGGTCTCGAACATGAGGTTGAAGTTCATCGGCTCCGACAGCTCGCCGCCGCACTCGGGGCAGCGGATCTCGCCCTCGGCGTCCTCGGCGCCCAGCTGCTCCTCGCGAACGTGGTCCTCGCGCCAGCGCTTCTTGCACTCGCCCAGGCACTGAACGAGCGGATCGGTGAAGCCCTCCAGGTGTCCGGACGCCTCCCATGTCTTCGGGTGCATCAGGATCGCGGCGTCGAGCGCGACCATGTCGTCGCGCTCCTGGATCACGGCGCGCCACCACTCGGCCTTGACGTTGTTCTTGAGCAGCACGCCGTAGTGCCCGTAGTCGTAGGTCGAGGCCAGGCCGCCGTAGATCTCCGAGGACTGGAAGATGAAGCCGCGGCGCTTGCACAGGGCCACGACCTTCTCCAGGGTCACCTCCTCATCCGGGGCTAGGCTAGTTGGACGGGTGGGGGAGCGGCGGCGTGGGGAAGCAGGCGGATCTCAGGTCAAGCCAGAGTTATCGGCCCGCGCAGGCCGCACCTTTCGGCCTCCGAACGTCGTTGAACGTTTGTGCACCTAGACACGAGAGCGCCGAACCCCTAAGAAAGGTACGCATGGAAGGGATGACCCGCCGGGGGGTCGCTCCCATCGCGGGCTTGGCGATCGCGGTGGCGGTGGCTCTGTTCTTGACGCCCCTCGGCTTTGGGCGCGCCCACGCCGCTCCGCCGGCGGGTTTCCAGGAGACCACGGCCTTCAGCGGGCTCACGTTTCCGACGGCGGTCTCGTTTTCGCCCGACGGCCGCTACTTCGTCGCCGAAAAGAGCGGCCTGATCAAGGTCTTCGACAATCTCGCTGACACCACTCCGACCACGTTCGCCGACCTGCGGCCCGAGGTCCACGACTTCTGGGACCGCGGTCTGCTGGGCATGGTGCTGGACCCGCAGTTCCCGGCCGATCCGTACGTCTACGTGCTCTATGCGCGCGACGCGCACCCCAGCATGGGTAACCCGCCGAACACCCCTCCGTTGTGGGGGGATGGGTGTCCGAACCCTCCGGGAGCCACCGGCGACGGCTGCTTGATCACGGGCCGGCTCGCCCGGCTCACTGCCAGCGGCAACACCGCGACTGCGACGACGCCGCTGATCACCGATTGGTGTCAGCAGTACCCGAGCCACTCGACGGGCGACCTCGGCTTCGGCGCCGACGGCGCCCTCTACGTCAGCGGCGGCGACGGCGCCAGCTTCAATTTCGTCGACTGGGGGCAGGACGGAAACCCCGTCAACCCCTGCGGCGACCCCCCGGGCCCGCCGGGAACCGGCCTCACCCCGCCGACCGCCGAGGGCGGCGCGCTGCGGAGCCAGGACTTGCGCACGACCGGGGATCCGACGACTCTCGATGGGGCCGTCCTCCGTCTCAACCCTGACACCGGAGCTGCCCTTCCCGACAATCCCTTCTTCGGCAGCGGGGACGCGAACCGCGACCGCATCGTCGCCTACGGCCAGCGCAACCCCTTCCGGCTTGCGATCCGGCCCGGGACCAACGAGGTCTGGACGGGCGAGACCGGATGGAGCTCCTGGGAGGAGCTCAACCGCGTACCCGACCCAGGAGGCGGCGTCGAGAACTTCGGCTGGCCCTGCTACGAAGGCAACAGCACCGGGTCGCTCCGGCAGAGTGGCTACGACAACGCGAACCTGAATCTCTGCGAGACCCTCTACGCGCCCGGCGAGCCCAACGTCGTCAGGCCCTACTTCTCCTACAGCCACGCAGCCAAGGTAGTCAGCGGCGAGAGCTGCCCGTCCGGAGGCTCCTCGGTCGGAGGCATTGACTTCTATGAGACCGGGGGCTTCCCCAACTCATACAACGGCGCCCTTTTCTTCGCCGACTACACCCGCGACTGCATCTGGGCGATATCAGCGGGCGGCAACGGGCTTCCAGACCCCGCGCAGGTGCAGACCTTCAATCCGGGCGCCTCCAACCCGACGGATCTCGAGGTCAGCCCCAATGGGGAGCTCTTCTACACCGACTACGACGGCGGCCAGCGTGCGCCGGATCGTCTACACGGCCGGTAACCAGCCGCCCGTACGCCGTCGCAACGGCTACGCCCTCGAACGGGCCGGCGCCGCTCGACGTGCAGCTCAACGCCTCGGGCTCGAGCGATCCCGATGACGCCTTCGTGACCCTCAGCTTCGCCTGGGACGCCGACAATGACGGGCAGTTCGACGACGGCACCGGCCAGACGCTGAATCGCACTTACGCCACCGGCTCCCACGTCGCCAGGGTCCGCGTCAGCGACCCCGACGGAGCCTCTGACATCGATTCGGTCTCGATCCAGGCCGACAACACCCCGCCGGTGGCCCAGATCAACGCGCCCACCGGTCCCACCACCTGGGCCGTGGACGACGTCGTCGGCTTCTCCGGCAGCGCGACCGACGCACAGCAGACGCTGCCCGCAACGGCCTTCGACTGGCAGGTCGTGATCAACCACTGCCCCAGCAACTGCCATCGACCACGTCGCCGAGCAGATAGCCGACACGACCAACGGCACCTTCTCCGCCCCCGATCACGAGTACCCCTCGACCCTGACGATCAGTCTGACGGTCACCGATCAGGGCGGCCTATCCGATATCGAGTCGGTGACGATCAACCCCCGCACTGTGAACCTCACCCTCGCCTCCGTCCCCGGGGGGCCTCCAGCTCGGCTTCAACTCTGAGTCAGCGACCGCTCCGTTCACGCGCACCGTCATCGAAGGCTCGCAGAACACGATCAGCGCTCCAGCCCCTCAGACCACTCGGTGGTCAGGACTACGGCTTCGGATCGTGGTCCGACGGTGGTGTCGCCACCCACAACGTCACCGTCGACGCGAATACGAGCCGTGACCGCGAGCTTCAACGACATCACCCCGCCGCCCACGCCCCAGATCAGCGACACCGACCCCGACTCCCCGGCCAACGACAACAATCCCGAGGTGAAGGGCAGCGCCGACGGGCGACGCCACCAGCGTCAAGCTCTACACGAACTCCTCCTGCTCGGGTTCGCCCGCGGCCACGGGTTCGGTGGCCTCGTTCGTGCGCCGGCGGCATCACGCTCGCCGTCCCCGCTGACGCCACCACCCAGATCCAGCGAGGTCCGCCGACGCCGCCGGCAACGACTCCGGCTGCTCCGCCGCCTTCCCCTACACCGAGGACTCGACCGCGCCGTCGGCTCCGATCCTCACCGACACCGACCCCGACTCGCCCGCCAACGACAACAATCCCGAGGTCCAGGGCAGCGCCGGCGGCGGCGCCACCGGTGGTCCGGCTGTTCACGAACGCTCGAACTGCTCCGGCTCGCCGGCCACCTCCGGTACCCCCGCCCAGCTCGCCGGCGCCGGCATCACGCCTGCGGCGTCCGAGGCGACGCCACCACCCAGATCTCGGCCAAGTCAGCTCCGACGCCGCCGGCAACGACGTCCAGCTGTTCCTCGCCCCTTTCCTACACCGAGGACTCGACCGCTCCGGCGGCTCCCTCCCTCACCGACACCGACCCCGACTCCCCGCCAACGACAACAACCCCGAGGTCAAGGGCAGCGCCGGCGGCGGCGCCACCGCGGTGCAGCCTGTTCACGAGCTCCAACTGCTCGGGCCCCCCCGCCGCCACGGGCACGCCCGGCCAACTCGCAAGCGCCGGTCTCACCGCCGCCGTCCCAGGTGACGCCACGACCCAGCTCTCCGCCAACAGCTCCAGCGACACCGCAGGCAACGTCATCGTCCTGCTCCTGCGCCTCTCTCCTATACCGAGGACTCGACCGCGCCGCCCGCCCCGATCACTCACCGACACCGATCCCGATTCTCCCGCCAACGACAACAACCCCGAGGTGAAGGGGACCGCGACGGGCGATGCTGTCCGCGTGGTCCTGTTCGCACGTCGCTCACCGGCTCGCAGCCGCGACCGGATCGCCGCCTCGTTTGCGGCCCCCGGCATCACGTTGACCGTTTCCTCCGACACGACCACCCAGATCTCGGCGAGATCGGCCGACACCGTGGGCAATCTGTCTGCCTGCTCCGCCTCCCTGTCCTACACCGAGGACTCGAGCGCGCCGCCGGCGCCGGTGCTGATCGGCACCGACCCGGGATCTCCTGCCAACGAGAACGATCCCCGCGTCCAGGGCAAGTGCGGGTGGTGACGCCGACAGCGTCGAGCTCTATGCGAGCACCGACTGCAGCGGAGTCCTCGCGGCCACGGGCACGCCGGCCCAGCTCGCGGGCGGGGGCCTGAGCGTCGTGGTGACGGACGACACGACCACCAGCTTCAGCGCGCGCTCCTTCGACGGCCTCAACGCCTCTCAGTGCTCCAACTCGATCTCCTACCGCGAGGACTCGACGGGCCCGGACACCCTCTTCGTCGGAGCCCTGCCCAACAAGATCAAGTTCCAGCCGAGGAAGCGGCGCCGTACGGCCGTCCGCGCCGCTGGTGGCACCGTCACAGTTCTCGTTCTCGGCCGACGAGATCGTCCCCGGGTATCGCTGCAAGCTCGACGGCCGGGAGTGGACGCCCTGCGACTCCCCTCACCGCCTCACCAAGCTGAAGGCGGGGCCGCACGTGTTCTCGGTGCGCGCGTTCGACCTGGCGGGCAACCTCGATCCAACACCCGCCTCACGAGGGTTCAAGGTCGTGCGCAAACGCGCGAAGAAGCGCTCATCCGCCTGAGATACTGCGAACGTGTTCACGGGACCGATCCGCCGCGGCGGCGATTAGCGATGCCGATCTACGAATACCGCTGCCGGAACGGCCACACCTTCGAGGTCTTCCAGCGCATGTCCGACGATCCCGTCACCGCCTGCGAGGAATGCGGGGCGCCGGTCGAGCGCGTCTTCCACCCGGTCGCAGTGCACTTCAAGGGATCGGGCTTCTACAACACCGACTACAAGGGCAAGGAGAAAGCCGGCGCGGCGTCCAAAGACGGCGACTCCGGGTCATCCTCGGGCGAGGGCAAGTCGGACTCGAAGTCGGACTCGGGCTCGAGCGAGAAGAAGCCGGACTCGTCCAAGTCCGACTCGGAATCGGCAACGAAGAGCAAGGCCTCCTCGGACTGAGTTTGGGCGGTTGTGCCCCCTATAGGGGGTACAACCGCCCAAGATCGCTCAGGGCGAGCACTGGGGCTCGTTATCGGGCGCGGAGCCGGTCAGCTCCTCGACCGCCTCACGGCACTCGCCCTGAGAGATGAAGAGGCTGCCGCCCGCTCCCGTCCCCGACGGCTGCAGCACGTTGGTCTTGTCGTTGCCACCGAAGATCGCGGCGATCGCGACCTGCGGCAGCGCGATGCCGCCCATGTCGCTGACGAATGCCTTGGGAGCGTTCCAGCCGATCAGCGGGCCCTTGACGAAGTTGTAGGGCAGGCGCAGCGGGTCGGTGAGGCGGCCCTTGATCCCGTTCAGGATCAGCTGCTGGCGAGCGGCGCGGTCGAGATCGTCCTCGGACGGGTCGCACTCGTTCTTGCGCAGCCGGGCCAGCGCCAGAGCCTTCTGGGACTCGAGCGTGTGCTCGCCCGGGGTCAGCTTCAGCGAAACGCCTCCCTGGGACTTACCGCCGGAGATGTCGCCGCAGACCTTGTTCGGCAGGTCGACGGTGATGCCGCCGAGGGTGTCGATGAAGTCGGCGAAGCCCTCGAAGTCGACGATCACGACGTGATTGATGTCGATGCCGAGGAAGTCCTGGACCGTCTCGATCATCAGGGCGGCGTCGCCCTTCTCCTTCCCGGTCAGCGAGAAGGCGCCGTTGATCTTCTCGGCGCCGAAGCCGGGGACCTCGGCGAGCGTGTCGCGGGGGATCGAGAGCTTGCGGAAGGAGGTCAGCGATGCGTGCAGGACCATGATCGTGTCCGCGCGCGGCGAGCCCTCGCCCTCGTTGCCGGGCTCGTTGCGCCCCGTGACACCGGTGCGCTGGTCTCCGCCGAGGATGAGGATGTTGGAGCCGGCCAGCACGGGTGAACCGGGGGAGAGCGCGTCCTTGGCCTCGTCGGAGAGCTTGCCCTTCTGGATCTGGGCCGAGACCGCGAAGGCGACGAAGCTGAGCAGAATCCAGCCGCAGACGCCGATCAGCACCCAGCGCAACCAGCGGCGCTTCTCGCCCTCCCCCTTGCCGAGGCGGTCGCGAAGGCCGCCGCTGCGGCGCTGCTGGCGCAGGCCCGCCAGGTCGGGCTTGCGCAGGCGGTCGCGCAGGCTGGGGCGAGATTTGTAGACCTTGTAGTCGGGCTTGTCGCCGGGCTCGGCCGCGGCCTCGGGCTCCTCCGCCCGCTTCGGCGCCACCTGACGGCGCTCCTCGCCACCCTTGCCGTAGACGGTGTACTCCGGCTTCTCGCCCTCCGCGTCGCCCTCTCGCTGCTCGCCGTCGGGCTTTTCCTCCTCGGGCTGCTCGGCGTCGGCCTGCTCCTCCTCGGGCTGCTCGGCGTCGGGCTTCTCCTCCTCGGGCTGCTCGCCGTCGGGCTTCTCCTCCTCGGGCTGCTCGGCGTCCGGGGCGTCGCCCTCGGGCGCGTCCTTGCCGGGCTCCACCGGCTCCTGGCCGTCGGAGTCCCCGGGCCGCTCGGGCGGCCGATCATCTCCCGCGGAGGACATCGGATATCAATAGTTAGCGCATGGAGCCGACGAGGGACCGCCAGTAGCCGTGAGCGCGCCGCAGGCCATCGGCCTCGACCTGGGCGGGACCAAGCTGCTCACCGGTGTCGTCGACGCCGACCAGAAGGTCCACCACGAGAGCCGCGAGAAGACGACCGGCGCCAGCGAGGAAGAGGTCCTGCGGACGATCGAGGAGGAGATCGACGAGGCCCGCGAGAAATGCCCGGACGTCGTCGCCGCGGGACTCGGCATCCCCGTGACGATGGACCGCGAGCGCGGTGTCGCCATCAACGCCGTCAACCTCGACATCACGGACGTCCCGATCCGCGACATCGTCGCCGAGCGCACCGGGTTGCCGGTCTTCGTCGACAACGACGCCAACGTAGCCGCGCTCGCGGAGCACCGCTTCGGCGCAGCGCAGGGGGCCACCAACGCGGTGATGCTGACCATCGGCACCGGCATCGGCGGCGGCGTCATCATCGACCGCGAGCTCTACCGGGGCTCGATCGGCGCCGCCTCGGAGCCCGGGCACATGGTCATCGACCTCAACGGCCCGCCCTGCCAGGGGACCTGCCCCAACCACGGCTGTCTCGAGGCGCTCGCCTCGGGCACCGCCCTGGCCCGCGAGGGCACGGCCAAGGCCGGCAGCCACCCGGAGTCCGCGCTCGGGCTGGCGCTGGCGCGCGACGGGGCCGTCACCGGCCAGACCGTGACCGACGCCGCGATCGCCGGTGACCAGGCGGCGCGCGAGGTGATGGAGCTGGTCGGGATGCGCCTCGGCGTCGGGCTCTCGAGCCTCGCCAACATCTTCAACCCCGACGTGCTGGTGATCGGCGGTGGGGTGATCGTCGCCGGGGACCTGCTGCTCGAGCCTGCCCGCAGGGAGCTGCGCAGCCGGGCGCTGCCCCCGATGAACGAGACACCGGTGAAGGAGGCCCAGATGGGCAACGACGCGGGCATGATCGGCGCCGCCGAGATGGCGCTCGAGGAGTCCGGCGCCGTCAGCCGCTGAGCGCTGGTGATCTAGGCTCGGCGGCGTGCCCGGCAAGCTCACCGTCTGCCCGACGCCGATCGGCAACCTCGGCGACCTCTCGGCGCGGGCCCGCGACGCCCTCGCCAACGCGAAGCTGATCGCCTGCGAGGACACCCGGCGCACGGGCCGATTGCTGGAGCTGCTGGAACTGGAGGCTCCGCGGCTCGTCTCCTACCACGAGCAGAACGAGGCGGAGCGCGCGCGCGAGCTGGCGCAGGTGATCGAGCGGGGCGACTCGGTCGTCCTCGTCACCGATGCGGGCACGCCCGCGATCTCCGACCCCGGCTACCGCCTGCTGCGGGCCTGCATCGACCGCGACCTCGAGATCGAGGTGCTGCCCGGCCCCTCCTCGGTGACCACGGCGCTCGTCGCCTCGGGGCTGCCCCCTCACCGCTGGCGCTTCCTCGGCTTCCTGCCGCGCCGGGCGGGCGAGCTCGAGCGCGTGCTGCAGTCCCCCGAGACGATCGTCGCCTTCGAGTCGCCGCGCCGCCTGCCGGAGTCGCTGCAGGCGCTGGCGACGCTGGCGCCCGAGCGTCCCGCCGCCGTCTGCCGCGAGTTGACCAAGCTGCACGAGGAGATAGCCCGCGGCACCCTCGGTGAGCTCTCGCGGCGCTTCCGCGACGAGGCGCGGGGCGAGATCACGGTTGTGATTGGCCCAGCCAGCGAGACCGGCGCCGCCGACATCGGCTTCGCGGTCGACGCCCTGCGCGGCCTCGTCCGAGCCGGCGCCCGCCCACGCGCCGCCGCCAGCGTCGTCTCGGCGCTGACGGGCGTGCCGGCGAACGACCTCTACCGCGGGCTGACGGGCCGCGAGCCCAGGCGCTAGCCCGACCGGGCTGCGCGCTACCTTCAAGGTCAGGATCGATGGCAGCGAAGCGCGACCCACGCTTGGTCCCGCTCGGGTACGGCAAGTTCGCCCGGGCGGATCGCATCTACGCGCTCGTCCCGCTCGATCCCAAGGACCGCAGGGACGGACGGCGGACCTACGTGCACGTCGAGGGGGTGGATGAGCCGATCGTCGCCTCCCGCTCGGAGCGCGCGATCCTGGCCGAGATCGAGGACGCGCTCAACGACGCCGCGGGCATCACGCGCAAGCGGCGGCCCGTGGCCAAGGGGCAGGAGAAGCTGGTCTAGGCGCCGGCGGGCGCCTCGGCTGGGGGCAGAGGCCCTACACGCGCTGCCCGTATTCTCGTGCCGCGATGTCCTTCTACGTCACCACGCCCATCTACTACGTCAACGGCGAGCCCCACCTGGGGCACGCGTACTCGACGATCGCCGCCGACATCCTCGCCCGCCACCACCGCCAGCGCGGCGAGGACGTCTTCTTCCTCACCGGGACCGACGAGCACGGCGAGCCCGTCACCCAGGAGGCCGAGCGCGAGGGAGTTGACCCCCGCGAGCTCGGCGATCGCTACGCGCCGCGCTTCAAGGAGATGGCCGCGAAGGTGAACGCCTCCAATGACTTCTTCATCCGCACCACCGACGACGGCCACATCAAGCGCGTCCAGGAGGTGGTGCAGCGGGTCTACGACAATGGCCACGTCTACGAGGGCACCTACGAGGGCTGGTACTGCCCGCGCTGCGCTGACTTCAAGACCGAGTCCGAGATCGAGGACGGCAATCGCTGCCCGATCCACAAGATCGAGCTGACCCGCGAGAAGCAGGACAACTGGTTCTTCGCCCTGTCCGCCTTCCAGGAGGACCTCGAGCGGCTGTACGAGGAGCGCCCCGAGTTCGTGCAGCCGGACTTCCGGCGCAACGAGGCGCTCTCGTTCATCAAGGGGGGCCTGCAGGACGTCTCGCTCTCGAGGCCGATGCTGAAGTGGGGCGTCCCGGTCCCCTGGGACCCCGACCAGGTGATCTACGTCTGGTTCGACGCGCTGCTCAACTACTACACGGCGCTCAGCTACGCCGATGGCGGTGAGGATGGTCGTGGCGAGGACCTGACCGAGCGCTTCTGGCCGGCGTTCCACATCCTCGCCAAGGACATCCTCAAGTTCCACGCCGTCTACTGGCCGGCGTTCCTGATGGCCGCGGGGATCGAGGTGCCGAAGGGGATGTACATCCACGGCTTCCTGCTGCTCGAGGGGGAGAAGATGTCGAAGTCGCTCGGGAACGTGCTCGACCCCTACGAGGTGATCGAGAAGTTCGGCGCCGACGCGCTGCGCTTCTACTGCTTCCGCGAGGTCTCCTTCGGCCAGGACGGTCAGATCTCCCCCGGCGGGTTCGAGGAGCGCTACGAGTCAGAGCTCGCCGACCAGTACGGCAACCTCGCAAACCGGACGCTGTCGATGATCGGCCGCTACCGCGACGGCGTCGTGCCGGAAGCCGAGGCGGAGGCGGAGCTGGCCGGAGCTTTCGAGGGCGTGGTCGGCCGCATCAGCGAGCTGCTCGACGCGAGCGAGCTGACCCAGGCGCTGGAGGAGGGATGGAAGCTGGTCCGGCGCCTGAACCAATACGTCGAGGAGACCGCGCCGTGGAAGCTCGCCAAGGAGGATTCGCAGGCCGAGCGGCTCGACGCCGTCCTCTACGGCCTCGCCGAGGGCCTTCGGGTGACGACGCTGCTGCTGCACGCCTACATGCCCGAGACGACCGGGAAGCTGCTGGACGCACTGGACGAGCCGGGCCGCGAGCTGGCGGAGTTCGGCTCCAGGGGTGGTGGCCAGAAGTTGGACGATCTGGCGCCACTGTTTCCGAAACTCGAGCCCGCGAAATAGGTTTATTGGTCCAGAGGCACCGAGAGCGAACGCTAGAGTGAGGATTGCTTGAATCGACGTGGGACAGCGGGAATCGTGGCCCTGGCGGCCGCAGCCGTGCTGGCGATGGCCGCTCCTGCCAGCGCCGGCGAGGACCTGGTCAGCTACCTGACGAAGGGCAAGCTCAAGGTGAAGCGGGAGGTCAAGTACCGGTTCGTCTGTTCGGCCGATTGCCAGGTGACTGTGACCTCGAAGCTCGCCATCAAGGGCCCGGACATCGCGCCCCTGACCAACACGGGCCAGTTCGCTGCGGGATCGCCGGTCGTGGCGCTCGTCGAGATGAACAAGCCCTTGCGCAGCTCGATCAAGGACCACATCGGGGCCTCGAAGCTGCGCACTGAGGTGAGCGCCACCAACATCGCCACCGGCGAGACCGACACGGACAGGCGCGCCTTCAGGTTCAAGCGGTAGCAAGGCCGCAGGCTTTCGGAGCGATTGCGACAGCAATCGCGACTTATTCGGGCGGCCGCTGCTACCGCGACTGATGGCGAAGCCGTGCCTAGACTCGTTCCGTGATCGACTCGCACGCGCACATCGGGCTCTGTGAGCCCTCGGCCGCCGAGGTCGTCGCGGCGGCGCGCGAGGCCGGCGTTACCCGCGTGCTCACGGTGGGGCTCGGGGAGGACTCGAACCCGGGGGCGATCGAGCTCGCCCGCGAGCACGAGGAGGTGTTCGCGGCCGTCGGTCGCCACCCCAACTCCGCGGCCGGCTTCTACGAGTCCGACGCCGAGGAGCTGGAACGGCTGGCGGCGGACGACGAGGTCGTCGCGGTGGGCGAGACTGGGCTCGACCTCTACCGCGAGGGCTCGCCGCTTGAGGAGCAGCGCCGCGCCCTCGCCGCCCAGATCGAGGTGGCGCGCGAGGTTCGTAAGCCGCTGGTGATGCACATCCGAGATCCCGACGGAGCCGAGGACGCGGTCACCGAGTGCTTCCAGACGCTCGACGCCGAGGCCGACGGGATCGAGGTGATCCTGCACTGCTTCTCGGCGGGTCCCCACTGGGTCGAGCGCGCGGCCGAGCGCGGCTGGTACTGCTCGTTCGCGGGGAACGTCACATACCCCAAGGCGGAGCTGCTCCGCGAGGCCGCCGCGCTGGTGCCCGAGGGGCTGTTGCTGGTCGAGACCGACGCCCCCTATCTGTCCCCGCAGCCCGTTCGCGGCAAGCCGAACCAGCCCGCCAACGTGGTCGCGACCGCCGAGCGCCTGGCCGAGCTGCGCGGGGTCGGCTACGAGGAGCTGGAACGCCTGGTCGAGGCCAACGCCGCCCGGGTCTTCGGGTGGTAGCGGCCGCCGGCTGCCGCGCCGGATGCCACACGTAGACTGCTGCGCGTGCCGCGAGCGAGCGCCAGACAGCGGCGCCTGGGACAGAACTTCCTGGCTGATCCCAACCTGCTCGATGCGATCGTGCGGGACGCGGAGCTGGAGCCCGCCGACGTCGTGCTTGAAGTCGGCGGTGGCGGCGGCGCCCTGACCGAGCGGCTCGCCCCGGCGTCCTCGTGCGTGCACGTGATCGAGCTGGACGAGCGGCTGCGGGACGAGCTCGAGCCGCTCGCCGAGCGGCTCGGCAACGTCAACCTCGTCTGGGCGGACGCGATGAGGGAGGATCTGACCGCGCTCGACCCGCCGCCGACGCGAATGGTGTCCAACCTGCCTTACTCGGTGGCGACGCCGGTGCTGCTGCGGACGATCGAGCTGCTGCCGTCGCTGTCCGGCTGGCTGGTGCTGGTCCAGCGCGAGATCGCCGAACGGCTGCGCGCCGCCCCCGGCACTCGCGAGTACGGCTCGCCGAGCGTGCTCGCCCAGTTCGCCTGCGAGGTGACCCTGGAGCGCACCGTCGACCCGGCGGTGTTCACGCCCCGGCCACGGGTCGCCTCGGCGTTGCTGCGCCTTCGCAGGCACGGGCCCGCCGCACCTGCCGGGTTACGGGAGCTCGTCCGCGCGGCGTTCGCCCACCGCCGCAAGTCGCTGGCGCGCTCGCTCGAGCTGGTCGAGCCCGGCCGCCTCGAGGCGGCGCGCGCGGCCCTGGAGCGGATCGGGCGGCCGGCGGACGCCCGCGCCGAGGTGCTGGGCCCCGTGGAGTTCAAGGCGCTCTGGGAGCTGCTGAGTTGATCCGGTTGCGGGCGCCGGCCAAGCTCAACCTCTGCCTGTACGTGGGGCCCACCCGCGAGGACGGGCTGCACCAGATCGCCTCCATCTTTGAGCCGCTGGAGCTTGCCGACGAGCTGCAGGTGTCCGAGGCTTCCGGCGACGCCGATGAGGTGATCTGCGCCGAGGTTGGCGGCCCGAACCTGGTCGAGAAGGCGCTCGCCGCCATGCGCGAGGGGGGCTGGCGCTCGCCGCCGCTGCGGGTGGAGGTCCAGAAGCGGATCCCGGTTGCGGCCGGCCTGGGCGGCGGCAGCGCCGACGCCGCGGCGGTGCTGCGCCTGGCCCGCGGCGAGCTGGACGGGATCCGCGCCGTGGCGGCGTCGGTCGGCGCCGACGTCCCCTCGCAGCTGCAGCCGCGCCCGTGCGTGGTGGCGGGGGCGGGGGAGGTCGTGGAGCCGATCCCGCCGCCGGGCGACCACGGTGTGGTGTTGCTGCCGCAGACGATGGGGCTGACGACCGCCGACGTCTACGCCGAGGCCGACCGCCTGGCGCAGACGCGGGGTGATGCCGAGCTGGAGTCGATTCGGCGCAAGCTCCGCGACGCGGTGATCGAAGCTCCCTCGCCGCTGCAGTACCCCGAGCTCCTGGTCAACGACCTGCAGCCGGCGGCGACCTCGCTGCGCCCCGAGATCGGCGCAGCGCTGGAAGCGCTGCTGGGGGCCGGGGCGGCGCACGCGATGGTCACGGGCTCGGGGCCGACCGCCTTCGGGCTGTTCGCCGACCGGCCCGCGGCGGACCGCGCCGCGGCCGCGCTGTCTGAGCGGTTCCCGACGGCGATCGCGACATCGCCGCTGGCGCCGGGCAGCGAGGTCGGCCCCAGCGAGGTGTCCTCCGAATGAGCCGCCGCTGGATCCTTCGCCTCATCGTCGCCGCACTGGTGGTGGCCTTCTTCGTCTTTCGCGACGAGCTCCCCGAGTTCAACCTCGAGGAGATCGTCAAGGACCTCTCCGAGGGGCTCGGCGCCTGGACCTACCTGCTGGTGGCGCTGTTGGCCTTCCTCGAGACAGGCGCCTTCGTCGGGCTCGTGGCCCCGGGGGAGTTCACGGTGCTGCTGGGCGGCGCCGTCGCCGGCCAGGGCGACATCTCGCTCCCGCTGATCCTCGCGATTACCTGGCTGTCGGCGTTCCTCGGGGACACCGTCAGCTTCATGCTCGGGGCGAAGCTGGGGCGGGGCTTCCTGGTCAAGCACGGCGAGAAGGTGCGAATCACCGAAGAGCGGCTGCACCAGGTCGAGGCCTACTTCGACCGCCACGGTGGCAAGACGATCCTGATCGGGCGCTTCATCGGGCTCGTGCGCGCGCTGGCCCCCTTCATCGCCGGCACCTCGAAGATGCCCTATCGGGCCTTCTGGCCATACAGCGTGCTGGGGACCGGGCTCTGGGCGACGACCTTCATTCTGATCGGGTACTTCGCCTCGCAGAGCCTGGACACGGTCGCGGACATCGTCAGCAGGGGGTTGATCGGGTTCGGGGTCTTCGTCGGGGTCGTGGTCGCGATCGTGGTCTCGGTCCGGTACCTGCGCGTGCCCGCGAACCGTCGACACCTGGCGGCCGAGATGGAGAAGCGCGCGTTGCTGCGGCCGCTGCTCGCCCTCGGCCGCAGGCTCGAGCCGCAGGCGCGGTTCTTCTGGGAGCGGCTGACCCCGGGCGGGATTGGGCTCGAGTTCACGACCCTGATGGCCGTGCTGTCGGTCGGGCTGTTCGTGCTGATCGCCTACTGGTCGATCGTCGCCGGAGATCCCGGGCCCACGGGGGGCGACACCATGGCGCTCGACTTCGCCGACGACATCCGGGCAGGGTGGCTCGACGACCTCGCTGAGGGCATCACCTTCCTCGGCTCCTTCTGGGTGGTGGGTCCGCTGACGCTCGCCTCGGCGGCAGTGCTGGCGTCGAGGCGGCGCTTCGCCGAGCTCTGGGTGCTGGTCGCGGGGATGGCGGTGATCGTCGGCCTCACCGACGCGATCAAGGACTGGACCGACCGCCCGCGCCCCCCCGACGGCCTGGTCGAGACGAGCGGCTCGGCGTTTCCGAGCAAGCACGCCGCCTACGCGACGATCTACACCTGGCTCGCGGTCACTGTCGCCTTTCGCACCAACCCCGGGATCACGCGGCGCAGCCTGCTGGTCGTCGTGGGGCTGGTGGTCACCGCGGTGATCGGCCTCACCCGCGTCTATCTGCGCGTGCACTGGCTCAGCGACGTCACCTCGGGATGGGCGCTCGGCCTTTCGGCCTTCGCCGGGGGAGCGGCCATTGCGCTGGTCGTGACCCATTTCCGCGACAATCCCCGCCCTGATGACCGAACTGCTGAGCGCGGTCCAGGTGCCCCTGCTGGCGCTGGGAACTGAGTACTACCTCTTCGGCGCGGCCGGCCTCGTGTCGCTGGCCGCGTTCGTAGGCCTGATCCTGGTGCCCGCGCTGGGCTCATACGGGCGCCCCTGGGAGAAGTTCGCGGCCGGGTTCCTGTCGCTGTTCGTGCTCGCCGCGCTCGTGATCACGGGCCTGATCCTCGGGGGCGTGGTCTTCTACTACTGGGACGAGATCAGCGGCTGGTTCTAGGTACCTCACGGCCCGAACCTAGACTCATCACGATGACCCCGAAGCAGACAAGGCCCGCCACCGGCGCCGACGAGGCCACGATCGAGGCGCTGACCGCGGCGATCCAGGCGGGCTCGGGGCTGCCCGCCGTCGCGCGGGCCGCCTCGGCCGTGCTCGGCGCCAGCGTCGCGCTGATCGACCGTTCGAGCGCCGTGCTCGCGGTCGCGGCCGCCTCGCCGGACGAAGAGAGCAAGCTTCTCTCCGGCGGCGAGGCCGTCCGCGCCGAGGAGCTGCGGGTCGCCGACGACCCCGTCGGCGAGCTGCGCTGGCGCCCGATCGGCGAGGCCGAGCCGGCGGCGCCGCTGCTGGGCATGGTCACGACCCTCCTCGGGCTCGAGCTGGAGCGCTCCCGCTCGCCCGATTGGGCGAGCGAGGAGGCCGCGAGCGATTTCGTGCGCTCGCTGCTGGGCCGTGAGGTCACCGACCGCGGCGACATCGCCGCGCGGGCCGCCGAGCTGGGGGCCGACTTCTCCGAGGGGGCGGGCGTGCTGATCGCGCGCGCCCATCCGCGGGCCGCTCAGAGCGGGGACTGGCGGTCGCGGGTGTTGACGCTCGCGCTCCGCGCCGTTCGCGCCGTCAGCAACGGAGCGCTTGCGGCCGAGGGCGAGCATCCGGGCGAGGGCGCCGAGATCGTCGCGATCGTGCCCACGACCGAGGACGAGCGGCTCGCCAGAGCGGCGCAGGCGCTGGCGGCCGAGCTCGAGCAGGAGCTGACCGGGTTCGCGGTCACGGTCTCGCGCAGCCGCCTCGCAACGGACCCGGTTGACCTCTACCGCTCCGGCCAAGAGGCGCGCCTGGCCGCCAACGTCGGTGAGGCCGAGGGCCTGGCGCAACTTGCCTTCGAGGACACCGGTGCCTACCGCCTGCTGCTGCCGGCGATGAGCGAGGACCCGGGCGAGCTCGAGCGGTTCTACGCTGAGACGGTTGAGCCCCTGGTCACCTACGACGATCAGTACGAGACCGAGCTTGTGAAGACGGTCGAGGCCTACCTCGACCACGACGGCAACGTCGCCGCTACAGCCCAGAAGCTGTTCACGCACCGCCATACGATCCGCTACCGGCTGGAGCGCGCCAAGGAGCTGTGCGGCCACGACGTCACCTCGACCGCGGGCCGAGAGAAGCTCGGCCTCGGCCTCAAGTCGATGCGGGTGCTGGGGATCGCATCGCCCGTCGGACCGGCCGGCGAGCCGGGCACCGAGGCGGGCAACGTCGCCCGCGGCCGCGCCCGGGACTAGGCCGGCTCCAGCCCCGCCTTCCTGCGGGCGTAGGGCTCCAGCCCCTCGGCGGCCCGCGCGGCCGACCAGTTGTGGTTCCAGCGGAAGATCGGGCGCGCGACCGGAGTCAGCACCCGCAGCAGCGGCCGGTCGGCGAACACGGTCCAGTCGAAGCGGATGTGAACGCTGCCGTCCTGGTTCGGGGTGAGCGTCCAGACGCCCTTGCCGCTGAGGTCGCCGATCACCTTCACCTCGAAGCTGTTCGGCGGCTGGTAGCGGACGATCTCCGACGTCGTCTTCAGCATGTAGGGCAGTTTGCCCTTGAAGCGCTGGCGCGTCTGGCAACGAGGGCGTCGAACAGCGCCTGCTGCGGCGCGTCCGCATCCCATTCATCCCGGAACACGTACTCCTTGGCCACCGAGCCGACCCTATCCCAGCCCAGGGGGTCCCGCCAACTCCGGGGGGAGGATTTGAACCCCCTCTTCCTGGACCAAAACCAGGCGTGCTAGCCAGGTACACCACCCCGGAACGCGATCTCGACGATACCGGCGCGGGTATCCGCAGCGGCAGGGCCGTTGTCGGCGAGTGTGGCAGTAATCGTCCGCTATTGGTCATTGCGGACAGATCGGCGGTGGGCCATCATGGGCGCATGGCAATTACCGGCGCCGCGCAGCGAGTCGTCATCCTCGCTTTCCCCGGCGTGCAGCCGCTGGACATCGTCGGGCCGGCCGAGGTCTTCTCCGGTGCCGACGGGGTGGTCGCCGAAGAGCGCGGTGGGCTCGGCCGGGCATACGAGATCGAGGTCGTGGCCCAGAGCCCCGAGCCGATCATGACGCGCACCGGCGGCTACGGGATCGCGCCGCTGAAGACGACGAAGCAGTGCCGGGGGCCGATCGACACGCTGATGGTCGCCGGCGGCTGGGGGGTGAACGAGGCCACAGACGACGAGGGCCTGGTCCGCTGGATCCGCTCGGCCGCAAGCCGGTCCCGGCGCGTGACCTCGGTTTGCTCGGGCAGCTTCCTGCTGGCCAAAGCCGGGTTGCTGCACGGCAAGCGCGCCACCACCCATTGGTCCTCGTGCGTTGAACTGGCGCGCCGCCACCCCGAGGTCGAGGTGGACCCGAACCCGATCTTCGTTCGCGACGGCGACGTCTGGACATCCGCCGGCGTCACCTCGGGGATGGACCTGGCGCTGGCCCTGGTCGAGCAGGACCTCGGCCGCGAGGTCGCGCTCGAGGTCGCACGCTGGCTCGTTCTCTTCCTTCAGCGCCCCGGCGGGCAGGCCCAGTTCAGCTCCCACCTGGCGGCTCAGCTAGCCGAGCGCGACTCCCTGCGCGAGATGCAGGGCTGGATCGCCGACAACCTCGACGCCGACCTGCGAGTCGACGCGCTCGCCGAGCACGCCTCGATGAGCCCCCGCAACTTCGCCCGCGCCTTCCGGCGCGAGATCGGTATGACGCCGGCCGCCTACGTGACCGAGCTCCGCGTCGAGGGCGCTCGCCAGCGTCTCGAGCGGGGATCCGTGCCGGTCGAGACCGTCGCCGCCGAGTGCGGCTTCGGCACGCCAGAGACGATGCGCCGCGCCTTCGCCCGACGGCTGGGGGTCGCCCCGGCTGAGTACCGATCCCGCTTCCGTACACCGACCCCCGCCTGACCACCAAGGAGGAACCCACCATGCAAGTCGCCTACCTGCTCTACGACAAGTTCACCGCACTCGACATCACCGGTCCGCACGAGGTCCTCAATTCCGTGCCGGACGTGGAGTCGATCTTCGTCGCCGAGAAGGCAGGACCGATCCGCAACGAGTCGGACACGCTCTCGCTGGTCGCCGACGCATCGATCGACGAGATGCCGAACCCCGACGTCATCGTCATCCCCGGCGGCTTCGGCACCCGCGCCCTGCTCCAGCACGAGCCGCTGCTCGATTGGATCCGCGGCGCCCACGAGACAAGCGAGTACACGACCTCGGTCTGCACCGGCACTCTGCTGCTGGCCGGCGCCGGGCTGCTCAACGGACTCCCGGCCACCACCCACTGGCTCGCCCGTGACCTGCTGGCTGAGCTCGGCGCCGAGCCCGTCCCCGAGCGGGTGGTCGAGCAGGGCAAGATCATCACCGCGGCCGGAGTCTCGGCGGGTATCGACATGGCCCTCCGCCTGGTCCAGATCAAGTACGGCGACGAGGTCGCCCAGGCGGTGCAGCTCGGCATCGAATACGACCCCGAGCCCCCAGTGGACGCCGGCTCGCCTGAAAAGGCCCCCAAGGAGATCGTCGACCTCGTCACGGCCGCCTTCAGGGCTCAAGACCAGGCAGCAGCCACATAGGCAGCTAACGGCCGCGGCGGGGGTCGGGGCGGGTGCGTATGCAGCCGCCCACCAGCATGAGGTGGCGCAACGGATCCTGCGGCGAATCAGCACCCGAACCGACCACCGCCGCGGCCCCCCATTACGCTTCCGATGTGAATGCGCCGACGGCTCTGATCATGGCCGCGGGCGAGGGCACGCGAATGCGCTCGTCCGTGCCCAAGGTCCTGCATGAGGTCTGCGGGCGACCCATGGTCGCCTGGCCCATCGCGGCAGCCCGCGAGGCGGGGGCCGAGCGCGTCTGCGTGATCGTCTCTCCCGACCGGGACCTCAGCCCGGCGCTTCCGGAAGGGGCCGAGACGGTGGTCCAGCCGGAGGCCGACGGCACCGGCGGGGCGCTGCGCGCGGCGCGAGAGGTCATCGGCGAGAGCGAGGTGGTGCTGGTGCTCTCCGGCGACCACCCCCTGATCTCGTCCGCGATCATCTCCGAGCTGGTCCAGACCCACAGCGACGCGGGCGCGGGGGCGACGGTGATGACCACCGAGCTCGAGAACCCAGGCACATACGGTCGCATCGTGCGAGGCGCCGACGGCGGCGTCGAGCGCATCGTCGAGGCCAAGGAGGCCGGCGACGCAACTTTGGAGGAGCTGCAGATCAAGGAGGTCAACGCCGGCACCTACGCTTTCTCCGGACCGGCGCTGGCCGACGCGCTCGGCCGCATCAGCAACGACAACGCCCAGGGCGAGTACTACCTGGGCGACGTATTGCCGCTGATCCGCGAGTCCGGCCTGGGCATCGCCGCCTACCGCTCGCCGGACCCCGGCGTCAACCTCGGCGTCAACGACCGGGTTGACCTGGCGCGCGCCACCGAGGAGACCCGCCGCCGCATCCTCGAAGGTCACATGCGCGCCGGCGTGACCGTGCTCGATCCGGGCTCGACCTGGATCGACGCGGACGTCGAGCTCGCGCCAGACGTGACGATCGCGCCGGGCACGATGCTTCGCGGCGCGACCGTCGTCGGCGCCGGCTCGCTGATCGGGCCGATGACGACTCTGATCGACGCTCGGCTGGGGGAGCGCGTGACCGTGCCGCACTCCTACCTGACCGAGTGCGAGGTGGCTGACGGCGCCCAGGTCGGTCCCTTCGCCTACCTGCGGCCCGACGCGAAGCTCGGCGAGAGCTCCAAGGCCGGCGCCTTCGTCGAGATCAAGAACTCGCAGATAGGCGAGGGCGCCAAGGTCCCCCACCTGTCCTACATCGGGGACGCCGACATCGGCGCGAGAGCGAACCTGGGCGCCGGCACGATCATCGCCAACTACGACGGATTCCGCAAACACCGCACGAAGGTCGGCAAGGACGTGAAGACCGGGGTTGACACTGCATTGGTTGCGCCCGTAGAAGTCGGGGACGGCGCCTACACTGGTGCCGGCTCGGTGATCACCGAGGATGTTCCGGCCGGCGATCTGGGCATATCGCGCTCGGAGCAGAAGAACGTCAAGGGCTTCGCCGAGAAGAAGGCGAAGGAAGCGGATCAGGAGAAGGGGTCTTGAGCGCGATAGACACCAGCACCGAGGTCCAGCCGGTTACAGGCATCACTCAGGACTACACGAAGCGCCTTATGGTCTTCGGCGGGCGCGCCTCGATGGAACTCGCCGCCAAGATCAGCGACGGTCTCGGCGTCGACCTCGGCCAGGTCACCCTCAAGACCTTCTCGGACGGCGAGATCTACTGCCGCTACGAGGAGTCGATCCGCGGCGCCGACGTCTTCTTGGTCCAGTCCACCGCCGCCAACGTTGACGAGGGGATGACTCCGAACGACGCGCTGGTCGAGCTGCTCGCGATGATCGACGCCGCGCAGGGAGCCTCGGCCCACCGGATCATCGCGGTGATGCCGTGGTACGGCTACGCCCGCCAGGACAAGAAGTCGGCCCCGCGTGAGCCGATCACCGCGCGGATCATCGCCCACTGCCTCGAGCGGGTGGGGGTCGACCGCGTCCTGACCATGGACCTGCACGCCGGCCAGATCCAGGGCTTCTTCGACGTCCCGGTCGACCACATGACCGCGATGCCGATGCTGAGCGACCACATCGCTTCCTTCGGATTCGACGAGGAAACGGTGATCGTCTCGCCCGACGCAGGCCGCGTGAAGACGGCGCGGAACTTCGCCCGCAAGGTCGGCACGCACTGGGCGGTGATGGAGAAGGAGCGCCCGGCCCAGCAGGTCGCCGAGATCGGCTACGTGGTCGGCGACGTCAAGGGCAAGACCGCCGTCCTGGTCGACGACATGATCGACACGGCGGGGACCCTGACGGCAGCCGCCCAGACGGTGCTAGACGAGGGCGCGAAGCGCGTGATCGCCTGCGCCACTCATGGCGTCTTCTCCGGCCCCGCCTACGAGCGGCTCGCCGACTCCCCCATCGAGCAGATCGTCGTCACCGACACCTTGCCCCAGCGGCCGGGCGCGCCGGACAAGATCACCGTGGTGTCGACAGCGAGCACCCTCGCCGACTCGATCCGGCGCATCTTCAGCGACGACTCGGTCTCCGAGATCTTCGCCGGCCAGAACCAGCTGTTCTAGGGGCCGCCAGCGTCCCCGCCTGATGGCGAAGCCGTCACTGCAGGGAGACGATCTCCCACTCCTCATCGGCGTTGCGCTCCATGCCGACGCCGACGCGGATCGGCCCCCCCTCTTCGCTGACCACGTCGATGTCGGCGGTCGCGGTGTCGTCGTTGACGCGGACGTCGACGAGCTCCAACTCGCCCCGTCCGCCCCCGGTGTTCTCGCGCACGAAGCCCGGGCAGTCGGTCACCGCCAGCTCGTTGATGAACTCGTCCGAGAAGAGGTTGCAGACCGCTTCGAAGTCGCCGGCGTTGCTGGCCTCGACGTAGTCCTGGGCCACCTCGCGCGCCTGCTCCTGATCGGATTCGCCGCAGCCAGCCGCCGCCGCCAGCGCGACGAAGCAGGCGAGCGCTGTCAGCGTGCGGCGCATTGGCGGGAAGCTAACAACACACCGCCGGTGCGTCCCGCAGCCCCCGGCTCGGCTAGCCTCTCCGCATGGTCGAGAAGGCTCAGGGGGAGGAGGAAAAGCCCCTGCGCGCGGGCGCTTCCGCCTATCGCCGCGTGGGCCACAAAGGGGCCGACGCGATCACCGAGGGGAACACGATCGAGAGCTTCGAGGCCGCAGTCAAAAGCGGCGTCGACATGATCGAGATCGACGTGCTGCGCGATCGCGAGGGGCGCTTCGTGATCGCGCACGATCCCCAGGACGCGATGTCGCGGCGGCCGCTGGACCTGACCGCCGCCCTCGATGCCTTCCTCGAGCCGCCGCTGGACGGCGTCGAGATCGACTGCGACCTGAAGCTGCCCGGCCGCGAGGCCGAGCTCGCAGGAGCCCTTGCCGGGCACGGCCTGGTCGAGCGGGCGATGGTCTCGACAATGGAGGTGTCGAGCCTGCGCAAGCTGCGCCATCTGGAGCCGGAGCTGCGCCTGGGCTGGACCTATCCCAAGACCCGCCGCGATTGGACCTCGTACGGCTGGGCGGTCCCCGGCGTCATCGCCGGCCTTGCGGCGATGCGCCGGCGCTTTCCGAAGACGCTGCGCCGCCAGGCACCGGAGCTCGACGTCGACGCCGTCTGGGCCTACCACCAGATCGTCACGCCGAAGCTGGTCGAGGCCGCCGAGGACGCCGGAGTCGAGCTCATCACCTGGACCGTGGACGAGCTCGACCGCATGGTCGAGCTTCTCCAGATGGGGGTGCACGGCATCTGCTCCAACGACCCCCGCCTGTTTGCGGAGGCCGAGCGGATCGTCACGGGGGACGCCCCCAGCCCGGAGGAGGGTGGGGGCCGCCAGGCCAAGAAGGCCGAGAAGCAGACCGTCAAGGCAGAGAAGCAGGAGGCCAAGGCCCAGAAGAAGGCCTCCAAGAAGGCGGCGAAGGCGGAGGGCTAGACCCGGCTCGGCAGTCCGGGCGTCTGGCTCGTGCCCCGACGCTCGAAGTAGCGCCACTCCGCGGCGCCCAGCACGGTGGCGGGCGGGTCCGCATAGACCCATTCGCGCATGATCCGGTGCCAGTTGTTCTTCGCCCGCAGCTGGGCGAGCACGGCGAGCAGCCCGGTCTCCATCCGCCGGCCCATCAGCTCGTCGGCGGGAATGGCCTCCTTGCGAACCAGGTCGTAGAAGTCCGAGCGCGGGTCCGAGGTGACCTCGATCATCTTCATCACCCGCTTCGGCGTGATCTCCAGCTGCTCGTCCTCCAGGTACCAGCCGCCGACGAACTTGACGTGCTCCAACAGCCGCTGGGCGTCGATCGCGTCAGCGTCCCTCAGGAAGCCGATCTCGTCCAGCGCCTCGCGCAGGGCGCCGGGATCGTCCCGCGAGGCTGCGTCGACGGCGCGCTGCTCGAGCATGATCTGCTCGGGCTGCAGGCGCTTGGTCATGCCGAAGTCGAGGAAGGCGACCCGGCCGTCGTCCATCAGCAGGTAGTTGCCGGGGTGGGTGTCGGCGTTGAAGTGCTGCAGGTGATAGATCGAGCCGAAGCAGAAGCGGAAGACGATCTCCCCGAAGATGTCGCGCTCGTCCTGGGGCAGGCGCTTCACCTCCTCGAAGTCGCGGCCGTCGACGTACTCGCTGACCAGGACCCGGCGTCGCGAGAGGCGGGAGTGGACCTTGGGGACGTAGATGAAGGGATGGCCCTCATACGCGCGGGCGAAGGCGCGCTGGTTCTGGGCCTCGTACTCGTAGTCCAGCTCCTCCAGCACGCGCTCGCGCAGCTCGCCCGCGACGGCCTTCGCGTCCAGGCCCGGCGCCAGCGCCCTCGCCACCCGCACGATGATCCCGGCGTTGGCCAAGTCGGACTCGAGCGCCTCGGCGACCCCGGGGTACTGGATCTTGACCGCGACCGCGCTGCCGTCGTGCAGGGTGGCCCGGTGCACCTGCCCGATTGAGGCGGCGGCGAACGCATCCTCCTCGATCGATGCGAACACCTTCTCGGGCGCCCTGCCGTCGTACTCCTCGACCAGCACCTCGCGCACCTTCTCCCAGGGCATCGCGGGCGCCTGGGCGCGCAGCTTCGCGAGCTGCTCCTGGTAGATCTCACGGTACTCGGGCGGCAGGAAGTCGATGTCGATGAACGAGGCCATCTGGCCGATCTTCATCGCGGCGCCCTTCATCTCCCCGAGCACGGAGACCATCTTCAGCGCGGCCTCGACGTGGCGGAGCTCGGTCCGCTCCTGGGCGCGCTCCTCGGAGCGGGCGATGTTGGCGGCCGCCGTGCCGGCGTAGCGCGTGGCCTGCCCTCCGATCGCTGCCCCGAGCTTGGCCGAGCGGCCGAGCCTGGTGCTTGGGATTTCGCCCGCTTCGTCGCGGCCGTCGGGTTCGGTCTCGTCCCCGACCGGCGCGTCATCGACCGGCGCCGGCTCGACCGGCGGCTTCTCGGCGAACTCCTCTTCGACCCGCGGCTCCTCGGCCGGCGGCTCCTGCCGTCGGCGCTCGCGATCCTTCAGCCAGGGGATCTGGACCCCCCAGCGCTCGCTGCCCTGTTTGTCATTGTCGCGGTCGTCTGCCATCGCCTTCCCACATTTTCTATCCTGGCTGCCCACCCACCTTTCCAGAGTGGGTACTAAACATGACTTCGGATCGCGCAACACTCACCGTCACCGTCCGCGAGGTCTTCGGATCGCGGGCCACCCGCCGTCTGCGCCGAGAGGGCCTGGTGCCGGGCGTCGTCTACGGCCAGGGCGGCGAGGCGCGGCCCTTCCAGGTGCCCGCTCGCGAGCTTCGCACGCTGCTCGGCGAGGGCCACACCCTGCTTGACCTGAAGCTGGACGGCTCGGCGGCCGTCCCGGTCGTGATCAAGGAGCAGCAGCACCATCCGCTCCGGGGTGACGTCGTCCACTTCGACTGCCTCGAGGTCCGCCTCGACGAGGAGATCACCTCCGAGGTGCCGATCGAGCTCGAGGGGACCGAGCAGGCTCCCGGCGTCCGCGAGGGCGGCGTCCTGGAGCACGTCACCCGCGAGGTGGAGGTCGAGGCCCTTCCGACCGAGATCCCGGAGAGGCTGGTCGTGGACGTGTCCGAGATGGTGATCGGCGACACCGTCACCCTCGAGGCCGTGCTGGCGCCCGCGGGCACCAAGTTCGCCCTGGGCGAGGACGTCTCGCCCGAGGAGATCACGATCGCCACGCTGAGTCCGCCCCGCGTCGAGGAGGAGCCCGAGCCCGAGCTGGAGGAGGAGGCGGTGCTCGTCGGCGAGGACGGGGAGCCGATCGAGGCCCCCGAGGGCGAGGAGCCCGCCGAGGGCGAGGAGCCCGCCGAGGACGGCGAGTCCGAGGGCGGGGACGAAGCCGACAAGGAGGAGTAGCGGTGTCCCTGTTCGACCGGCTGTTCCGTCGCGGACGCGGCGGAGCCGACCCCCGCCGTGACACCACGACCGACGCGGCGACGCCCCTGTACACGACCCCGCCGGTCCATGCCGGGGCCGGCGCCCGTGGCGCCGACGAGGGAGACGGTCGCGGCGACCGCGACCCCAAGGACTCCGGGCAGCAGGAGCCGGGCGGGCGCGAGGGCGAGATCGAGCCCTCCGTACAGGAGATCCAGGTGGGCGAGGAGGGCTCGTCGCAGCAAGTGGACGTCGGCGACAGCGGCTCTGACTTCGGCGGTGGGGGAGACTCGGGCGGTGGCGGCGGCGACGGTGGCGGCGGCGGAGGGGGCGAGTAGCCCCTGGCGCTGTTTCGCCGCAGTCGCAAGCGGCGCGAGCGACGTGAGGACGGGGCCGGTGGGCGAGCCGACGTGCTCGTCGTCGGCCTCGGCAATCCGGGCTCGCGCTACGCCGCGACCCGGCACAACGTCGGATTCGAGGTCGCCGACGAGCTGGCGCGCCGCTGGCAGCTGCCGAAGGCGAGCAAGCGGTTCGGCGGCCTGATCGCCGAGGGCCGCACCCGCCCCGGCGGCCCGCGAGTCGCGGTGCTGCTGCCGCAGACCTTCATGAACGAGAGCGGCACGGCCGCGGGCCCCGCCCGGGGGTCACTCGGCGTGCCGCTGGACCGGATCGTGGTCCTGCACGACGAGATCGACCTTCCCTTCGGAGAGGTGCGCAGCAAGCTGGGGGGCGGCCTCGCCGGCCACAACGGGCTCAAGAGCCTGGGGCAGGGCCTCGGCGGCCCGGACTTCTGGCGGGTGCGCTCGGGGGTCGGTCGACCGGACAGCAGCGATCCCGAGATCGTCTCGGCCCACGTGCTGGGCAGATTCAGCGAACCGCGCGAGGACGTCGTCGCCCTGATCGGTGCCTCAGCCGACGAGGCCGAGCGCCTGGTCGAGCGCATCGTCCAGGAGGACGGCGAGGTGGCCGGCCCCGGACGCGTGAGCCGGGGCTCGTCCCCGGGGAAGAACGATATGCCGGAGGAGCCGGCCTGATGGCGAAGCCGCTGACCAGCTACTCCGTGGACGAGGCCGGCGTCGCGCTCTTGCGCCTCGAGCGCGAGCAGGCCCGCAATGCGATGAACACGCAGATGCTGGAGGAGATGCTCGGGCACCTGGCCGCGGCGCGCGAGGACGACGCGGTGCGCGTGCTGGTGATCTCCTCCAACGACCACCTCGGCCTCTCGGCGGGCGCCGACGTGCGCGAGGAACTCGCCGACGACGAGTCCAGGGTCCAGCGGATGCAGCTGTTCGCGGATCTTTACGACGCGATCGTCTCCTTCCCGAAGCCGACGGTGGCAGCCTGCCATGGCTCGGTCGTCGGCGGCGGCGCCGAGGTCGCGGTGGCCTGTGACCTGCGCGTCGCGGGCGGAAACCTGAGGCTGAAGTTCCCAGGCGCCGAGCTCGGGGTCCCTGTCGGCCCGGCCAGGCTCGTCACCCTCTGCGGCCTCTCGACCGCCAAGTACCTGCTCCTCTCTTCCCGCAACGTCAGCGCCGATGAGGCGCTGCGGATGGGACTGGTCCATCGCGTCGCGCCCGCCGCACGTACCGAGGAGGCCGCGATCGAGCTCGCCACCGAGGTCGCCGCCCACCCGCCCGAGTCGGTGGCGCGGATCAAGCGCATGCTGCAGGACTGGGACGGCGTCGTCGAGCGCTCGGCCGAGGAGGGCCGCGGCCAGGTCGAATGGCAGCGCTCAGGCCCCGGTCTGCCCCAGCGAGACTAACGGGCGGCCAGCGCCAGGAGCTCGGCCTCGCGCACTTCCATTGCCGAGTCCTAGATCTCGCGGGCGCCGTCCCAGGCGACCCGTATGCCGAGCGCGATCAGCACCGTGCCGGTCAGGCGCTCGAGGAAATGGCGGACGCGCGGGGCGCGCATCGCCTCACCCACGCGGGCGACGGCGTAGCCGTAGCCCAGCAGCCAGACCAGGCTGAGCGCCTCGAAGACGACGGTCAGCACCATCACCTGCGCGAAGAAGCTGCCGTCGTCCGAGGCGAAGCTGGGGAGGACGGAGATGAAGAAGACCACCAGCTTCGGGTTCAGCACGTTGGTCACGAATCCCTGGCGAAAGGCGCTGCCACCTGTGAAGCGGCGCGCCGGCCCGAGCATCCAGTCGTCGTCCTCGCCGACCCGCTTGAAGGAGGCGCGCCAGGCCTGGACCCCGAGGAAGACGAGGTATGCGCCGCCGAGCAGCTTGACCACGGCGTAGGCGGTCGCCGATGCCTTCAGCAGCGCCGAGAGGCCGATCGAGGCCGCCAGCGCGTGCACGAGGATGCCGGCGCAGATCCCGAGCGTCGTCAGCGGCACCGCCGAGCGGCCCGAGACCAGGGCGTTGCGCGCGACCAGCGCCATGTCGGGACCGGGCGTGATGACCAGGATCGCGGCGACTCCGCAGAAGGCGAGCAGCTCGGGCGGCACGGCAACAGGCTAGTCCCGATTGCACCTCCCAGATAGGATCGAATAACGCCGGGCCCGTGCCCGGTTCGATGGCCGGACACCTGATCCGGTCATTCGTCGTGCCCGCTCACGCAGATGACGCTCAGACCTCTTCTTGACATAGCCCAGCAGCACGGATTGGCGAAAGCGGCTGGCCGCCGCCCTGCGCGAGGGCCGCGTGGAGGCCCACGCGTCCTCGGCCGTCCGCCCCTACCTGCTCGCCGCCCTGCTCGAGTCCCCGGAAGGCCCCGCCGATCGCCCCGCGCTGATCGTCACGGCCGATGACCGCTCGGCCCGCGACCTCGCGGCCGACCTGCACGCCTTCCTGGCGCCCAGGCGCGTGCACCTCTATCCCTCGCGAGGCACCGGCTACCTCTCGCACGTCGCGCCGCCGCCCCATCTGGCGGGCCTGCGCGTCGCCGCCCTCGACGCGCTGACCGGCGCCGGAGCGCGCCCGGTGGTGGTCGCCAGCGCCATCGCCCTGGCCGAGGCCGTTCCCGATCCCGAGCTGCGGCCGGACGGCATCTCCCTGAGCAAGGGCGAGAGCGTCGACCTCGGTGACGTCGCGGAGCTGCTGGCCGAGGCGGGATACGAGCGCGTCGAGCAGGTCGAGGAGAGGGGACAGTTCGGGATCCGGGGCGACATCCTCGACGCCTATCCGGCGACCGAGGAGCGCGCGATCCGGGTCGAGCTGTTCGGCGACGAGATCGAGTCGCTGCGCTGGTTCTCGACCTTCACCCAGCGCTCCCTCGGCGACGCCGAGCGAGTGGAGCTGGCGCCGGCGGCCGAGCTGGGGGCCGAGCACCGCGAGCTCGCGGACCTCGCCCCCGACCCGGCAGAGGCGCAGGCCGAGGAGCGCCCCGACCTGGCAGAGCTGATCCCCTTGGACCGCTTTCGCTCGCCGCTCGACCTGGTGCCGGAGCAAGCCTTCGTCGCAATCGCCCAGCTCGAGGAGATCCCGGGGGCGCTCAGGGACCACTGGGAGGACGTGACCGCGGCCATGCACGCCGACGACGCCCGCCGGCTCTACGTCGACGTCGCCGATGACCTGCAGGGGCGGGTCGCGCTGTCGCTGAGCGGCGCCGACCCCGAGCAGGATCTGTCGCTGCGGGCCCAGCGGGCCGAGTTCGCCTCGCGCACCCCGGCCGAAGCCGAGGCCGAGCTGGAGAAGCTGGTCCGGTCCGGCTACCGCACCGTCGTCGCATTCGAGCGCGGCGGCGAGGCAGAGCGCGCCCGCTACAACCTCGCCCGCATCGACGCGCCGCCCCTGGTGGGCGAGGCCCCGGCGGAGCCGGGGGTGAGCTTCACCGAGGCGCGGCTGCGGGAGGGCTTCATCGCCCCTGAGCTGAAGCTGGCCGTGATCCCCTACTCGCGCCTGGTGCACCGGCGCCGCCAGGCCGCGGCCCCGGCCACGGCGAGGCACCGGATCTCGGCCGCGATCGAGCTTCGAGTAGGCGACCTGGTCGTACACGAGGACCACGGCGTCGCGCGCTTCTCGGGCTTCGACACGAAGACGCTCGCGGAGGTCACCCGCGACTACCTCGAGCTCGAGTACCGGGGCGGCGACCGCGTCTTCGCCCCCACCGACCAGCTCGCCAAGATCAGCCGCTACGTCGGCGCCGACGGCTCAGAGGCGCAGCTGAGCGCGCTGGGCGGCAAGCGCTGGCTCAACCTGAAGGCGAGGGCGCGGCGGGCAGCCCAGGAGATGGCCGGCGAGCTGCTCAACCTCTACGCCGAGCGGCGCGTTCGCAGCGGCCACCCGTTCTCCCCCGACGGCGAGTTGCAGCTCACCTTCGAGGCCGCGTTTCCCTACCGCGAGACCGCCGACCAGATGGAGGCGATCGACGCGGTCAAGGCCGACATGGAGGGCGAGCGCCCGATGGACCGCCTCATCTGCGGCGACGTCGGCTACGGCAAGACGGAGGTCGCCCTGCGAGCGGCCCACAAGGCCGCCGTCGACGGCAAGCAGGTGATGATGCTGGTCCCGACGACGATCCTGGCCCAGCAGCACTTCGGCAGCTTCCGCGAGCGCTTCGCCGACACGCCCTTCAACGTGGAGATGGTCTCGCGCCTGCGCAAGCCGGCCGAGGTCAAGGAGGCGCTGAAGCGGTACAGCGAGGGCAAGGTGGACGTGCTGCTGGGCACCCACCGCCTGCTCTCGCGCGACGTCCGCGCCAAGGACCTGGGCCTTTTGATCGTGGACGAGGAGCAGCGCTTCGGCGTCAAGCAGAAAGAGCTGCTGCGCCAGCTGAAGCTGAAGGTCGACGTGCTGTCCATGTCGGCGACCCCCATTCCGCGCACGCTGCAGATGTCGCTGGCCGGGCTGCGCGACATCTCGGTGATCGAGACGCCGCCCGAGGGGCGGCGCCCGGTGCGAACCTTCGTCGGCCCCTACGACGACGAGCTGGTCGGCCGGGCGATCGAGCGCGAGGCCGAGCGCGGCGGCCAGGCCTTCTTCCTCCACAACCGCATCGAGACCCTGCACGAGACCGCCGAGCGCCTGCGCGGGCTCTGTCCCGGCGTCAAGTTCGCCGAGGCGCACGGCCAGATGGACGAGCTGGAGCTGGAGGCGACGATGCTCGCCTTCGTGCGCGGCGAGCACGACTGCCTGGTGACGACGACCATCATCGAGTCGGGGCTGGACATCCCAACCGCGAACACGCTGGTCGTCGAGCGCGCCGACCAGCTCGGACTGGCGCAGGCGTACCAGATCCGCGGCCGCGTCGGACGCAGCCGCGAGCGGGCCTACGCCTACATGCTCTACCCCTCGCCGGAAGCGCTGACGGCTGACGCCGCCGCGCGGCTCTCGACGCTCTCGGACAACACCGAGCTCGGCTCCGGCTTCCGCGTCGCCATGCGCGACCTCGAGATCCGCGGCGCCGGCAACCTGCTGGGCGACGAGCAGTCGGGGCACGTCGCGGCGGTCGGCTTCGAGCTCTACTGCCAGATGCTGGAGGACGCGGCCGAGGAGCTGCGCGAGGGCGCCGAGGAACGGGTGGCCGATGAGCGCCAGCCGGTCCGCCTGGACGTCGATGTCGATGCTTACGTGCCGGCCGACTACATCCCCTTCGAGGCCGCCAAGATCGACGTCCATCGCCGCGTCGCGGCAGCGCGTGAGCGCGGCGAGCTGCGCGCGCTGCGCGAGGAGCTCGAGGACCGCTTCGGCCCCGTGCCCGAGCCGGTCGCGAACCTGCTGGAGCTGCAGCGGGTCAGGATCGAGCTCGGGGCCGTGGGCGCAAGCGCGGTCGAGTTCCGGGTTGGGCGGATGCGGGTGTCGCCGCTGGAGCTCGACTCCGAGGCGGCGGCCGAGCTGCGCGAGCGCGTCGAGGGCGCAATCTACGAATGGCGCCAGCGGACGCTGGTGGTGCCCGTTCCAGACGAGCCCGGCGCGCGCCTCGCCGCGCTGCTCGCGCTCGCCGAGGGCCTCTCGGCCGCGAAGGCGCTCCCCGCCGCCGCCTAGCTCCGGCGCCTTAGCGCCCGATTAGCCGGATGGCTATGCTGCCGCCCCTGTGCGCAGGTTGAGCGGGAACAAGAGGGCGGTCGCGATCGTGCTCGGCGCCGTGCTGGTGCTGCTGGTCGTGCTGATCGCCGCCACCAGCGGCTTCGGCGACGACAGCCCCTCGGGCGACGCCGTCGCGGTCGTCGACGGCGAGGAGATCAGCCAGGAGGACTTCGATCTCGCCCTTGGACAGGCCGCCGCCCGCCAGGGCGCGGCGCAGAACTGCCAGGGCCCGAGCCCCGATGACCCGCAGTACGCGACCCTGCGCGACGAGGCGCTGAACGACATCCTCGACCAGGCCTGGATCCTGGGCGAGGCCGCCGAGCAGGGGGTCGAGGCCTCCGACCGCGAGGTCGAGGAGGAGTTCCAGACCACCAGGGAACAGAACTTCAAGACCGATCAGGAGTACCAGGACTTCCTCAAGCAGTCCTGCTTCACCCAGGAGGACGTTGACGAGCGCGTCAGGCTCCAGGTGATCAGCACCAAGATCCAGGAGGACATCACGGCCTCCGCGGGCGACGTCTCGGAGGACGACGCCCGCAAGTTCTACGAGGCGAATGAGGAGCAGTTCGCCCAGCCCGAGACCCGCAACATCCGCATCGTCCTCAACGAGGATCCCGAGAAGGCGCAGCAGGCCGCCGACCAGCTCGAGCAGGACAACTCGCCCGAGAGCTGGAAGCAGGTCGCCGCCGAGTTCTCGACCGACGCCTCCTCCAAGGACGCCGGCGGGGTGCGCGAATCGATCACCGAGGGCGTCTTCCCCGAGGCCGTGAACGCGCAGATCTTCGACGCCCCGGAGGGCGAGGTGGTCGGCCCAATCGAGACCGACGCCGGCACCTACGTGATCCAGGTCGACTCGATCAACGAGGCGACCACGACCCCGTTCGACGAGGCGAGGGCGCAGATCGACGAGCAGCTCGCCGGCCAGATCCAGCAGGAGCTGTTCAGCGCCTTCCTCAGCGACTATCGCGACCGCTGGGTGGAGCTGACCATCTGCGCCGATGACTTCGTGATCGAGCGCTGCGACAACTTTGCAGGCGCGACCCAGCCCTGTCCCGACCCCAGCCTGCCCGAGGAGCAGCAGCAACAGCAGCTCGAGCAGACCGGCTGTCCGCCGCCCGTGCTCTCCAGCAACCCCGCTGCCCCCGGATCCTTCCTGCCCTTCACGCCCGCCAGCGGGCAGCCGCAGCGCCCCCACCCGCCCGGTGAGGACGCAGCCGTCCCGGCCGGGGTCCCCGGCGGCATCCCGGGCGGCGCTCCCGGCGCGGTCCCGGTGCAGCCGGGCGGCGCGGCGCCTCCGGGCGCCACGGCGCCGCCCCAGGGCGCCACCGCTCCCCCGCCCGGCGGCTAGCCGGCCCGACGTGGACCCGGGCGCCCTGAAGTCCCTGGCGCGCCTTGACGAGATCACGCGGCACCTGCGCCGCGAGTGCCCCTGGGACCGCGAGCAGGACGCACGGTCGATCGTCCCTCACACCGTCGAGGAGAGCTACGAGCTTGCGGACGCCGCCCTGCGGGACGACGCCGAGGCGATGGTGGACGAGCTCGGCGACGTCCTCTTCCAGGTGCTGTTCCTGTCGCTGCTGCTGGAGGAGCGCGACGAGGGCGATCTCGGCGCGGTCGCGGAGTCCTGCGCCGCGAAGCTGATCCGCCGCCACCCGCACGTCTACGGCGACAACGAGCTGGAGTCGGCAGGCGAGGTCCTGGCCCAGTGGGAGCGGATCAAGCGCGACGTCGAGGGCAGCCCCGAGCCGCATCGGGCGCTTCCCGAGTCGCTGCCGGCGCTGCTCTACGCGCGCAAGGCACTCCGCCGGGCCGATCCCGAGGGCTCGGCTGGCGGCGAAAAGCCCGGCGGCCCGGCAGCCGACGCGGCCGGCCGCGACGCCGCCGAGCGCGAGGTGGGCGAGGCGCTGCTGGAGGCCGTTGTCCTCTCGCGTCGGCTGGGCGTCGATCCCGAGCTCGCCCTTCGTAACACCGTCCAGAGCCTCCCATAGGGCGGGAGTCCGCTGGTAGCGTCCTCGGTGGGACGGGCTTCCATCGGGGCCCTTCGCTCATCCGGGGCCCCTTCCTGAGAAGGAGGAAGCGATGAAGCGAAGGAACGCACTGATCGGCCTCGGCCTGGTCGCGACGGTGGCTCTGATCTCGACGGCCGTCGCTGGTGGCCCTCCCGGCGTCGGCTCGGGCGGCGACGAGGCGAGCTCGGCTGCCAAGAAGAAAAAGGGGAAGCGGGGCCCGCCGGGTCCCCCTGGCCCGCAGGGCCCCAGGGCGTCCAGGGAGTTCCCGGCACCAGCGGCACCAACGGCACCAACGGGACGAACGGGACCAATGGGACTAACGGCGCGACCAACGTCCACAATCACAGTAGTAGCGCCACAACGATCACCCCCGGAAACAACGTCACCATCACAGCCCCGTGCGAAGCAGGAGAGAGGGCGACCGGCGGCGGCTTTGCACAGGCCGTAGGGAATGGGGTCATTCAGTCAAGCAAGCCGGTCGCCTCCACGCCACCGACGGGGTGGGAGGTCAACGTCCTCAACAACACTGCCTCAAACATCCAGTACGTGGCCTTTGTGGTCTGCTCCGTGCCGTAAGCAGAGCGAATCGCGACTGGAAGGACGGGGCGCCATCGGAGGCGCCCCGTCCAGCGTAAGGCCCGGGTTTGCCTGAAAGCGGGAAGCGGTCCCTGTAAGACTCCCGCCCCGTGGGCACGATCGAGGCCATTCGCGGTCGGCAGGTCCTGGACTCGCGGGGCAATCCCACCGTCCAGGCCGAGGTCACGCTCGACTCCGGCGCCGGCGGCTGGGCCGCGGTCCCATCGGGCGCCTCGACCGGTGAGTTCGAGGCGGTCGAGCTGCGGGACGGCGGCGAGGAGTGGGACGGAAAGGGGGTCTCGAAAGCGGTGGCCAACGTCAACGGCGGGATCGCAGGGGCGCTGAAGGGAATGGACGCCGGCGACCAGGCGGCGCTCGACGAGGCGATGATCGAGCTCGACGGCACCCCGAACAAGGGCAAGCTGGGAGCGAATGCGATCCTAGGCGTCTCCCTCGCCGCGGCGAAGGCGGCGTCGGCCGACGCCCGGACGCCCCTCTACGAGCACCTCGGCGACCTCTACGCGGCGGCGGGCGAGCGCCGGCGAGGCGAACGTGCTGCCGGTGCCGATGATGAACGTCCTCAACGGCGGCGCCCACGCCGAGAACACGATCGACTTCCAAGAGTTCATGGTCGTCCCCGCCGGGGCGGACGACTTCGCGAGCTGCCTGAGGATGGGGACCGAGGTCTTCCACTCGCTCAAGGGCCAGCTGAAGAAGAAGGGACTCTCGACGGCCGGCGGCGACGAGGGCGGCTTCGCCCCCGACCTCGAGTCCAATCGGGCGGCGCTCGACTTCCTCATCGCCGCGATCGAGGAGGCGGGCTACGCGCCCGGGGTGGACGTGATGATCGCGATGGACCCGGCCACCAGCGAGCTGTACGAGGACGGCTCTTACGTGCTCGAGCACGAGGGCCGCAGGCTCAGCCCGGCCGAGATGGCCGACTACTGGCACGAGCTGGTGGACCGCTTCCCGATCGTCTCGATCGAGGACGGCATGGACGAGGAGGACTGGGAGGGCTGGAAGCTGCTGACCGAGAGGCTCAGCGCCCACGGCACCCAGCTCGTCGGCGACGACCTCTTCGTCACCAATCCAGAGCGCCTGCGGCGCGGCATCGAGCAGGGCGTGGCCAACTCGATCCTCGTCAAGGTGAACCAGATCGGAACCCTGACCGAGACGCTGGAGGCGATCAAGGTGGCCCGCGACGCCGGCTACACCGCCGTGATCTCGCACCGCTCGGGCGAGACCGAGGACACGACCATCGCCGACCTCGCCGTCGGCACCGGCGCCGGCCAGATCAAGACCGGCGCCCCCTCGCGCTCGGACCGCACCGCCAAGTACAACCGCCTGCTGCGCATTGCCGAGGAGCTGGGCGACCGCGCGGTCTTCCCTGGGGCATCAGTCTTCGAGCGCTAGGGGGGCGAAGGAGGGGTCCCGAAGACGGCGAATGCGTTTGCATGAGCAAAAGGCCATAGAGGCGGGTCAGGCGGCGGGTGGGGCCCAGCCGGGTGCGCTGGGACAGAATTGGGCGTGTGGCGCTGGTGCTGGTCCTGTTCGGCGTGCTCGTCAGCTACCTGAATCCCGTCGTCAACCTGGTTGACGCCTGGAGGGACTCGAAGGTCGGCGAGGAGCGATTGGCGGAGCTGAAGGGCGAGAACGCCAGTCTCGGCGTCCAGGTCGAGCGGGCCTCGGACCCGCTGACGCTGGAGCGCGAGGCGCGCAAGCTGGGCATGGTCAAGCCGGGCGAGCGCGCCTACGTGATCGAGGGCCTGGGCGACTAGAACCCCGCCTGGGCAGGGCCTCCAGGCATACCCTCCGCGGCTATGATTTCCCGCTCGCGCGTGGGCGTCAGGTCCGCGCGCTTGTTATGCGGGGGCTTCGTAGGCGAAGCCGAGAAGCCACCCGTCATGTGATGACCAGATGAGCCTTAGCCAGTACCTCTTGGGCGCGGCGGAGTTGGCGGTGATCGCTGCCGCACTCGGCCTCGGCGCCTTCTACGTTCGAGCCCTGCTCGTCCCGGCGTGGACGGGCGCGCTCGCCCGGCTGGCCGAGTTCGTGCTCGGGATCTCGGCCCTGATCGTGATCTCCGAGCTGCTGGGCCTGCTGAAGCTGCTCGAGGAGGTGCCGCTGCTGCTCGCCTGCACCGTGGTCGGGCTCGGCGCCGCCTACTGGGCCCGGGGCCGCGACGTGGCGACCGAGCACCACGAGTTCCCCGCGGTGAGGCCGAGCCGCGCGATGACAGCGGTCGCCATCGTCGCGGCGGCGCTCGTCGTCGCTCACTGGGCGGAGCCGACGCAGGAGGCCCTGGACACCGGCATGTACTACCAGGACACCACCTGGTACCACATGTCCTTCTCGGGGCGGTTCGCTCAGACCGGCGAGGTCGGGCCCCTCCACTTCACCGATCCGCTGAAGCTGACCGCCTGGTTCTACCCGCAGAACTCCGAGTTGCTTCACGCGATCCCGATGGTCGCGCTGGACAACGATTCGCTCTCACCGCTGATCAACCTGGGATGGCTGGCGTTCTCGCTGCTGGCGGCGTGGTGCATAGGGCGCCCCTACGCGGTCGGCGCCGCCACCCTGCTCGGCGCCGCGGTGGTGCTGGACTCCGAGATGCTTGTCGGCTCGCAGGCCGGCAACGCTCCCAACGACGTGATGGGGGTCTTCTTCCTGCTCGCCCTGCTCGCGTTCCTGGTCAACGGGGCCGCCACGGCCAGGGCCGCCCCGCAGATAGCCGGGGCGGCCGAGCCGCCCCGGAGGCCAAAGCGGCCTCCGATGGCCGAGGACGGCGAGCCCGGCTTCGACCCGGACGCCGACGAGGACCATCCCCAGGAGGGAGTGGTCACCGAGGTGCCAGTCACAGGCGACCCTCGCGTGCTCGCGGGGGTCGGCGCGGGGCCGCTCTTCCTGGCCGCGCTGGCGGCGGGCCTGGGAATCGGCACCAAGATCACCCTGCTGGCCGCGCTGGGCGTGCTCACGGTCGGGATCGCGGTCCTCGCCGGGCGTGGGCACTGGATGCGCGCGATGGGCATCTGGCTCGGTGGCATGGTCATCACCTCGGGCTTCTGGTACGGGCGCAACCTGATCCACGCCGTCAACCCCTTCCCCCAGATCGAGAGCATCGGTCCGATCGACCTCCCCGGCCCCGACCAGGGCGGCTTCTATCCGCGCGAGCCCCACAGCCTCAGCGAATACGCCAACGATCCGGGCGTCTGGCAGGACTTCTTCTTCCCGGTGCTCGACGACCGGCTCGGCCCGCTGTGGCCTCTGATCCTCGCCTCGGCGGCGGTGGGCCTGGTCGTGACCCTGATCTGGGGCCGCAGCTCCCTGCTGCGAGTGCTCGCGATTACCGGGCTGCTGGCCGGCGTCGCCTACGTGTTCACGCCGCTGACCGCCTCGGGCGGCCTGGGCCAGCCGACCGGGTTCGACGCCAACCTGCGCTACGTCGCGCCCCCGCTCGTGATCGGGCTGGCGATCACCCCGCTGGTGCCTGCGCTGCGCCGCCGCCCCTGGCCCTGGGTGCTGATGGGCCTGTACGGGCTGCTCGTGCTACAGGGGACGTTCCGCCTGGACTTCGACGGCGGCTTCCCGATCGACCCCTCGCCGAGCTGGAAGTTCGGCCACCTGGACGAGTCGCTGGAGCTGGCGATCCTCCTGGTCGGTGTGCCCGCTGGGCTCGTCGCCGCCGCCCGCGCCGGCGTCAGCCGAATGGTCCTGGCGGGGGTCGGCATCGCCGCGCTGGTACTCGTCGTGGTCCTCGGTCGGACCCAGCAGGAGCAGTACCTCGACGACCGCTACCGGGCCAACGTCGCTCCCCAGCTCGATGCCGGCTTCCGCTCGACGCCGCAGTGGACGCCGCTGCAGAAGTTCGGCAAGAGGGAAACCGACGCGCGCATCGGGGTGGTGGGCAGGGCCTCCGCCTTCGGCCAGTACTTCTTCTACGGCGACGACCTCTCCAACTACGTCCAATACCTGGGCAAGGAGCTGCGCCGCGGCACCTTCCGGCAGATCGCGGACTGCAATGACCTGCGCGCCACGATCAATGCCGGGCGTTATGACTACATCGTGGTCACACCGCGCATCAGGCGCGAGACCAGCATCCCGCCCGAGATCTACTGGGTCGGCGGGGACCCGGCCGCCAGACCGGTCGTCAGCACGGGGGGCGCCGCCGGGAACGTCGGAGACCTAGCCGGGATCTTCCAGCTCACCGGCGACCTCGACCCCTCCACCTGTCCCGCCGCCGAGCGCGACTTCCGCAAGGCCAAGGCCAAGGAGCAGACCGCGAAGGAGGCCGAGTTCGCCGCGCTCGAGCGGTCGCTCGGCGAGGATCTTGACGAGGACGGAGAGGTGGGGAGGTAGGGGTGACCTTCGGCGAGTACCTGGCCGGTTCGATCGAGCTGCTGGTCGTGCTCGGGGCGCTCGGCTTCGGGGCGCTGCGCCTGCGGGCGAGGCTGCTGCCGGGCTGGTCCGGCGCCCCGGCGCGGCTCGCCGAGATCGTTCTGGGGCTGGCCCTGCTGGTCGTGGTGCTGGAGCTGATCGGCGTCGTCGGCCTTTACCGGCCCGGCTGGGTCCTGGTCGCCGCGATCGTGGCGGGGCTCGGGGTCGGCCTCGCCGTCTCGCCGCCTGGCGCTCGCGGGATCGAGCTGCCGGCGCCGCCGGTTGTCCCGGTGGCGCTCGGGATCGCGGTCGCCGCGAGCCTGCTCGTCACCGCCCACTGGGCGATGCCGACCCAGGTCGGGCTGGACATCGGCATGTATCTGCCCAACACCACCTGGCACAACGCCCCCTTCGCCGCCCGCTTCGTGCAGGACGCCCAGGTCGGGGCCCTGCACATGACCGAGGTGCTGAAGCTGACGGTGTGGTTCTACCCGCAGAACTCCGAGCTCCTGCACTCGGCGGGCATCCTCTTCCTCGGCACCGACTTCCTCTCGCCGCTGATGAACGTCGGATGGATGGCGCTCTGCCTGCTGGCGGCCTGGAGCTTCGGTCGCCCCTACGCAGCCGGCGCCCTCGCTCTGCTGGGCGCCGCGCTCATCCTCGACGCCGAGATGCTGCTGCTGTACCAGCCCGGCGACGCCAAGAACGACACCGCCGGGCTCTTCTTCCTGCTGGCGGCCGCGGCGATCCTCGTCAACGGCGAGGCTCAGGCCCGCGCCGCCACCCAGGCGGCCAGGCCGATCGCAGGAGGGGCGGCCGAGGCCGACCCCGCCGTGGCCGAGCCGCCGCGCCGGGGCTTCGTCGCCACGGGCGTCGGCCTGACGCCGATCTTCCCACGGGGCGCGCTGATCGTCGCCGCGCTGGCCGCCGGCCTCGCCCTCGGCACCAAGCTCAACCTGCTCGCGCCGTTCGGCCTGCTGACGCTCGGCGTGATCGCGGTCGCCCGCGGGGGCGACCGCATCCGCACCGCCGCGATCTGGGTGGGCTGCTCGCTGATCACCGGCGGCTTCTGGTTCGCGCGCAACCTGGTCGAGTCCGGCAACCCGCTTCCCTGGGCCGACAAGGGGCCATTGCCGGGCCCCGACCAGTTCGACATCGACATCCGCGAGCCCCACACGGTGGCGGACTACCTCACCAACCTCGACGTGATCACGGACTCGTTCATCCCCAGCCTGAACGACAGCTTCGGCGTCCTCTGGCCGCTCGTGCTGGTCGCCGTCGTCGCCGGCTTCGTGGCGGCGATCTTCCGCGGTCGCACCCCGATCATCCGCATGCTCGGGGTGGTGGCGCTGCTCAGCGGCATCGCCTACCTCGTGACGCCACTGACGGCGGCCGGGCCCCTGAACGAGCCCAGCGCCTTCGCGGTCAACCTGCGCTACGCCTCTCCCGCCCTGGCGCTTGGCGCGTTGCTGTTGGCGGTGGACCCGTGGGTCAGCCGCGAGCGCGTGCAGCCCTACGCACTGGGGGCGCTCGGCGTCCTCTTCCTGGTCGGGCTGGTGAGCGGCGCTGACGACGTCTGGAAGAGCGACTACCTGATCGGAGCGATCCTGCTCGCGGTCTTCGTGATCGGAGTCCCGGTCCTGCTCACCCTCGCCTCGCGCTGGGGCCTGGACCGCCCCACGATCGCCGTCGCCGCCGCGCTCGCGATCGGCCTGGTGATCGGCATCGGCTGGGCTCGAAACGAGGAGTACCTCGGCGACCGCTACCAGGCGGCCACCGCCCCGGGTGACTTCCCCGACGGCATCCGCTCGGCGATGGAGGTGTTCGAGCAGGAGGACCCCGAGGACGCGCGCATCGCGGTGGTCGGCGGACGCCCGGGCTTCAAGCAATACGTCTTCTACGGCGACGACCTCTCCAACCACGTTCAGTACGTCGCTCACAAGGGCGCCCGCGGGGCCTTCACGCCGATCGCGACCGATCCCACCAACCTCGGCGACGTCGCGGCCTGCGAGGAGTGGCTGACGGCGCTCAACGACGGCGGCTATGACTACGTCGTGATCGGGCCCGACCAGCGCACCCAGGGGCTGTCGCCGGTCGAGGCCGTCTGGACGGGAGCGGACCCGGCGGCCGAGCAGCTGCTCGAGGACGACCTCACGTTCGTCTTCGCTCTCGAGGGCGAGCTCGACCCGGCCGGTTGCGCGTCCCGCCCGCGAGCCCCCGGCAGCGCGGACGCGCAACGCGGAGCAGCCGCCGGTTGATGGTTTGAGCTTCGGGGCGTACCTGACGGGTCTCATCTGCCTCGCCGCGGTGGCGGGCGGGATCGGCCTCGCCGCCGTCAGGCTGCGCCAGCGGCTGTTTCCGAGCTGGGAGGGCGCCCCGGCGCGGCTGATCGAGGTCGTGCTCGGCATCTCGATCCTGACCGTGTTGCTGCAGCTGCTGGGGGCGGTGGGGCTGTTCGAGCCATGGGCCATCGTCGGCGCCTCGATCGCAATCGGTGCCGGCGTCGCCCTTCGACTTCCGCGAACCGCGGGGGACGAAGGTGGGCCCCAGCCGCCGGCGCCGGCGGTGCCGGCGTTGCAGCTGGCGATCGCGCTGGGGGTGGCCGTCTTCCTCGCCGCGCACTGGAGCACCGGCCTCCAGGACGTCTGGGCGCGCGGGATGCTCACCTTCGACACGCTCTGGTACCACGGGCCGTTCGCGGCGCGGATCGCCGAATCCGGCTCGGTCTGGGGCCTCCACTTCACCGACCCGCTCTACCTCAACTGGTTCTATCCCCAGAACTCCGAGCTGCTGCACGCGACCGGCATCTCGCTGTTCGACCGGGACCTGTTTTCGCCGCTGATCAACTTCGGGTGGCTCGGGGTGGCGCTGCTGGCCGCCTGGTGCATCGGGCGTCCCTACGGCGTGGCTCCGCTGGCGCTGGTGGCGGTGGCCCTGACGCTCGACATCGGCCCGATGGTCCCGCGCGAGGCGGGCACCCCCGCCAACGACATCGCCCCGGTGGCGCTGCTGTTGGCCGCCGCCGCGGTCCTCGTCAACTCGGCCGCCCAGGCCCGGGCGGCCTCCGGCGCGGCGCGCACGCTGCATTCGGGGGGCCCGCCCCTGCGAGACGTGCTCCCGGCGGGGGCGCTGCTGGTCGCAGGCCTGGCGATGGGGCTGGCGCTGGGGACGAAGCTGACGATCGCCGGCGGCGTCGCCGCGATGGCGGTGGGGGTGCCCTTGATCGTCCCGCCCGGGATGCGGCGTCGGGCGCTGCTGCTGTTCCTGGGCGGGGTCGCGGCGACTGCCGGGTTCTGGTTCATCCGCAACCTGATCCACTCGGGCAATCCGCTGCCCTGGCTCGGCGAGCTGGGCCCGATCGACCTTCCCGGGCCCGACCGCGGCCTCGAGGGCCGCGACAACTTCACCGTCTCGCACTACCTCACCTACTCCCCGGACGACGGCTCGCTGACCTCGTTCTGGAGCCAGTACTTCTACCGGCCGATCACCAACCTGCTGGGCCCGGCCTGGCCTCTGTTCCTGGGCCTGTCCGCGGCCGGGGCGGTGCTGGCGATCGTGCGGCCCCGCACCCCGGTCGTGCGCATGCTCGGCGCGGTCACCGTGGTCTCGGCGATCGCCTATCTGTTCACGCCGCTGACGGCGGCCGGCCCCGAGGGGCAGCCCCTCGCCTTCGGCATCAACCTGCGCTACCTGGTCCCGGCCCTGGCGCTGGGACTCGCCCTGCTCACCCTGGAACCGAAGCTGACCCCCGAGCGCGCGCGGCTGCCGCTGCTCGCCGGCGGTGTGCTGGCGCTCTTCCTCACCTCGCAATACTCCGACTCGGCCTACATCTGGGACGAGCCCTACGCCTCGATTCCGTTCGCGGTTTTGATCGCGGCCGCGCTGATCGCGGCCCCGGTCGGCATCGCGCTGCTCGCCAAGCGCCGTCGCGCCCTGGCGATCGGCGCCGCCGCGGGGTTGGCGCTGGCGTTCGCCGCGGTCGGCTGGGAGCGCCAGGATGACTACCTCGACAACCGCTACACCGGGACCGAGGACGTCCGCTTCCAGCTCGACGAGCTGGCGGAGTGGGCGAAGGACACCTCGGGCCTCAGCGTCGGCGTCGCCGGCACCAGCGGCGCCTACAACCAATACCTGTTCTATGGGGACGAGCTCACGAACCGCGTCCAGTTCATCGGCCGCGAGCTGCCGGCCGGCGACTTCCGCAGCCTGGGCGAGGACGGAGGACCAGGCAAGTGCCCACAGTTCGTCAGCGCCGTCAACGACGGGGGCTATGAGTACGTCGTCACCACCCCCGAGCTCGACCTCAACGATCCCGCCACCGCGAAGGCCTCCCCCGAGCGGGGCTGGTTGACCGGCGTCCGCGGCGCCGAGGAGGTCCTGCGCGAGGGCCGCGTCTCGCTCTTCCGCATCGAGGGCGAGCTGGAGCCCGCCGACTGCGCCCGGCGCCCTGAGCCGCCGAAATGACCGGCACGGGTGAGTATCTGCTGGGGATGGCCGCGCTGGCGGCGATCGCGGTCTCGATGGCGATCGCGGGCCGCACGCTGCGCCGGGCGCTGCTGCCGGGCTGGAGCGGCGCGCCGGCGCTGCTCGCCGCGGGCCTGCTGGCGGTCGCGACCCTGGTCGCGGTCTCCGAGCTGCTCGGCCTCGCCGGCATCCTCGACGGGGTCCTGCTGACCGCCGCCTGCGTGCTCGTCGGCGGGGGCGCGCTGCGACTGGAGCCGCTGGTGATGCGCGACCAGGCGGAGCGCTCCAGGGGCACCCGAGCCGACGCTTCCGAGCCGGAGAAGGACCACGCTCAGCGCGATGCGCCCGCCGTCTCCGACGCCGAGCTATGGGTCGCGGTCGCGGTGGCGCTGCTCGTCGCGGTGCAGTGGGCCGGCCCGACGCTGCTGGCCCTGGACCGGGGGATCTACGGCGGCGACTCGCTCTGGTACCACATGCCGTTCGCGGCGCACATCGCCCAGACCGGGTCGGTCACCGAGCTCCTCTTCACCGACCCGCTCTACCTGAACTGGTTCTATCCCCAGGTCTCCGAGCTGTTGCACGCCGACGGCCTGATGCTGCTCGGCGACGACTTCCTCTCTCCGCTGCTCAACCTCGGCTGGCTCGGGCTGGCGCTGTTCGCGGCCTGGTGCTGCGGGCGCCCCTACGGGGCGGGGGCGCCGGCGGTGGCCGCGGTCGCGGCGCTGATGTCGGCGAACCTGCTGTTCTCGCGCCAGCCGGGCAACGCCAACAACGACGTGGTCGCGATTGCGCTGCTGGTCAGCTCGGTCGCGATCCTGCTGAACGCCCGCCAGGCGACGGCGCGCGGGCCGCTGATCGTCGCCGGGCTCGCAGCCGGACTCGCGCTCGGCACCAAGCTGACGGCGGTCCCGCCCGTGGGTGCCCTCACGATCGGCGTGATCGTGCTGGCGGCGCTGGAGGGGTCCGATCAGCGAGCAGCCCGCACCGCGCGAGCCGCGGGCGCCTGGCTGGGAGGCCTTGTCGTCGGCGGGGGCCTCTGGTACGCGCGCAACCTGATCGTCTCGGGCACCCCCTTCCCCTTCGTCGACATCGGACCGCTCTCCAAACCCGAGGAGCTGCAGGGCCGCGAGCCGTTCTCGATCGCCCACTACCTGACCGACACCGACGTCTGGGGCCGCTTCTTCCGCCCGGGCCTGGAGGAGCGCCTGGGGGACCTCTGGCCCCTGGTGCTGCTGCTGGCGGTCGCCGGCGTCGCGGCCTGGCTCTGGCGCGGCGGCCGGGTCGAGCGCATGCTGGCCGCGGTCGTCGTCGCCGCCGCCGTCGCCTATCTGCTCACCCCGCTCGGCGCCTCGGGCCCGGAGGGCTCGCCGGTCGGCTTCCGGCTCAACATCCGCTACCTGGCGCCCGGCCTGGCGCTGGCGCTTGTGCTGGCGGCGATCCCGCCGCCGATCGGGAAGCGCCGGGACGCGTGGCGGATCGGGGCGCTGGCCGTCTTCGGCGGGCTGACCGCGCTGAACGTGATCTCGTTCGAGCCGATCGACGACGGCCGCATCCCCGGCTCGCTGCTGCTGGCGCTCGCGGTGATCGCGGTTCCCGTCGCGATCGTGTTGCTGGCTCGTCGCGGTGTCCCCAGGGGTTCCCTCGCGGTCGGGGGCCTGTGCGCGGCGGTTCTGCTCGCCGGTCTCGGCCGGGCCTCCCAGGAGGACTACCTGGAGCTGCGCTACTCCTCCCTTGCGCCCGACTATCCGCGCGACGAGCAGCCGGCGGTCGAGCTGGGGCAGGGGCTCGGCCGTGCCTACGACTGGGCCCGCGGGGTCGAGGACGCGCGCATCGGCCTGGCGGGGACCACCGGCGCCCTCTTCCAGTACGGCCTCTGGGGCCTCGACTCCTCGAACGAGGTCCGGTTCATCGGCGAGCGCCGCGATCGCGGCGCCTTCGCGGAGTACGACCGCTGCGCCGACTGGATCGGCGCCGTCAACGCGGGCGACTTCGACTACGTGGTCACCACTCCCGCCTATGACCAGGATGATCCGGACTCGGCGGGCGTCTCGATCGAATCCACCTGGCTCAGCAAGGCTCCGAACCTCGATCGCGTCGGCACCCCGCTCGTCGGCGTCTGGACCCTGGGCGCCGCGCTGCCCGCGTCGCTGTGCGCCGGCGCGCCCGAGCGGGGCAGCGCCTCAGAGGACGCCCCGGCCGAGTAGCGTCAGGCGGACCGCTGGTCCCTCGGGCTGCGGGCTGCTACTTGTATGTCGTGAGCTATTCGCTCGACAACGCGCTGTATGAGTGGGAGGAGGGGGACCGCAGGCTGCGCGAGCTCTCTCGCGAGCGCCGCGCTTCGTCGCGCCTGGCGCGGGCCACCGATGCCGTCCGCGACGAGCTTCGGCGCCGCATCGGGCCGACCTTCAGCGCCGCCGAGCTCGCGGAGCTTTACGGCGAGGGCACCGACTGGGCCCTGGAGGCGGTCCGCTGGGCGATGCCCGAGGAGGCCGCCGACCTGGACCCCCAGGCCGTCGTGGACGGCACCTTCTTCGCCTATCTTCGCGGCGCGCGGGACTACTCGGGCGGTCGCGTCGTCGTTGACTGAGCGCTAGTCGTCGGCTTTTTCGAGCACGATTCGCTCGGGCTCGATCGTGACCTTGAGGGCGCGCACCTCAGCCCAGTGCTCTGCGTAGGCCGGGTCGTCCCGGACCGCCGGATCCAGCCAGAGCCCGTAGCCGTCCTTATCGCCGTGGTCGAAGGTCGCCTCCAGATCCTTCTTCCGCCCGCGACCCCTTCCGCGGCCACCGCGCCTGCGCCGGCGCTTCGGCTTCGGCTCGTCGGCGTCCTTGGCGTCGTCCTCGTCCGCGTCCTCCTCGTCCTCCTCCGGGCCGCCCGCGTCGTCCAGCTCAGCCTCGATCTCGGCCTCGATCTCGTCGCGCAGGTCGATGTCCGACGCGGGCTCCTCGCCCTCGGCGTCGAGCCCGTGGCGGCGGCGGAAGTCCTTCAGCTGCGAGGCCGAGACCTCGAGCTGGTGGGCGATCCAGGCATCGGTCCGGCCTTGGCGGACCCAGGCACGGATCTGGTTCAGCTGCGGCTTCAGCGACTTGCGGGCCATCGAGCGGCCACTCTAGATGATTGCCTCCGCCGTCACGCCTGCCTCGGCGATGCCCGCGACAACCGGCGCATCGTTCAGACGCCTTAGTTATCGTACTTATTTCTGGGTAGGAACCTGAGGCGAGGTTCCTCCCCGGGGGTATGTGTCGAAATTCCAGAGTGGAGGCAGCGATGCTCGTACTGACACGGAAGCCGGGCCAGAGCATCCTCATCGGCGACCGCATCGAAGTCCAGGTCCTCTCCGTCTCGGGAGAGAAGGTTCGCCTGGGTATCACCGCACCCCGCGACGTCACGATCTTCCGCGACGAGGTGCTCGAGCGCATCGGAGGGACCGCAAAGCCGCTCGCTTTGGAGCGGCTGCCCAGCAGCCGCGACTGAGGTCTGCGGCTGCCAGCGGTCCCGACTGATGGCGAAGCCGTCCAGCCAGGCGAAGCCGTCCCGCGCTAAGCCATCAGCCAGGCGAGCACTTCGAACATGACCACGACGACGGTCACGACCGTGATCGTCAGCGCCACAAGCAGCACGCTGAAGCGCACCTTGCCCTTGGACTCGGTGCGCTGGATGCGGCGCGCGCGCGAGCGGTTGGCCGCGCGGGTGCGCAGCTGCTCGCGCCGGCGCTTCTCGAGCGCCATCTCCGCCTCGAAGGCCAGCTCGATCTGAGCCATGCTCTGTCGCATCCGCATCTGAGCCATAGGTCCGCTGCCCTGCGAAACGTTAGGGCTCGCTCAAATTAGCAGACGCCCCAGAGCCCGACTCCGCGCAATCCCGCCCTTCGCTCGAGCCTCTGCAGCAGCGGCGCGCGGCCGTCGTTCGGCGCGATGGTGAGCGTCCGGGCGTAGCCGCGCCGCACCAGCTCGGCGTTGACGAACAGCCGCCCGCGCCCGCTCGGTGCGCCACGCGTGAACACGTAGGCGAGCAACCGCCCGTAGGCGTCGCGCCGCTCGGCGCCGAGGCGCAGGCGCACGATCCGGCCGCCGACGAGCCGCTCGTTGGCCTCGGCGGATCGGTGCCCGAAGCACTCCAGCGGCTGGTCCGGCGTCGACTCGGGGGTGTCGACGCCGATGTAGCGGACCCGCTCGCCGCTCCCGTCCGCGAGCCGCACGGCGATCGTGTCGCCGTCAATCACCTCCAAGACCCGCGCGCTCACCACCTCCGGCTCCGAATTACCGCCTCCGCGGCCACCGGGTGGCGAGCCGCACAGCGGTCCGGCCGCGGCCCCCGCGATGACCGCGGCCAGCAGCAGCGGCCCCTTCCACCAGCCTCGCCTGCGCGCCCTCGCCACCACCGCCCTGAGGCGGCAGCGGGACTCCCTATTCGGTCAGACCCCGAGCTACGGGATCCGGTGCACGCTGGAGAGCAGGGTCTCCTTGATCTGGCCGATGATCTCGAGCGCCTCGCTCCACTCGCGCTGCCAGACGTTGCGGCCGAAGATGACGCCAGAGCCGCCGGCCTCGGAGATCATCTTGGTGTGCTCGAGGACCGCCTCGTCGTCTGCCTTCGAGCCGCCGGACAGCACCACCAGCGCGCGGCCCGCCGAGGCGACGCAGTGCTCGATCGCCTCCTGCTGGCTCACCTGCATCTCGTTGTAGGGCGCCGGTGAGTCCTTGTCGCTGTCCGGGTTCAGCTTCGGCATGTTGAGCTTGACCACGTCGGCCCCCATCTCCATCGCCATCCGCGCTGCATAGTCGATCGCGTAGAAGGAGTCGCGGCCGCCCTTGCCCTGGATCGCCGAGCCGCGTGGGTAGGCCCAGATCACCAGCGGCATCCCGAAGCGGTCGCAATCCTCGCGCACCTGCTTGAGCTGGTGCAGGTCGTCGCCCTGGCGCGGCGAGCCGAGGTACATGGTGTAGCCGACCGCGTCCGCGCCCAGGCGGACGGCGTCCTCGACCGAGGCGTTGGTGGTCGAGAAGGCGTCGTCGTCGGGCGGCACGTCGCTCTTGCCGTTGACCTTGAGGATCAGCGGCACCTGGCCGGCGTAGTCGGGGTAGTACTTCTCGGCCAGCCCGATCTGGCAGGCGAGCGCCGAGTAGCCGGCCTCGGCGGCCAGCCGGAACTGGTACTCGGGGTCCTTGGAGGCGGGGTTGGGGAAGAAGTCGCGGGGGCCGTGCTCGATCCCCTGGTCGATCGGCAGCAGCAAGAGAGTCCCGTTGCCGGGCCCGAACTCGAACAGCAGCCTGCGCAGGCGCGCCCGCTTCCCGGCCGGCAGCACGGCCAGCAGCGACTTCTGCTCGGTGGACGTCTTCACTTCCATCTTCTCGATTACCTCCTGGGGTCGGCCTTCGCCTCAGTATGCCGATCCACGCTTGCGCTCGCATTCGCGCCCGCGCGGATACGATCGCCACGCGCGTGCTCGACCACAGCTTCAACGGGACGCCCTTCACGCTCGGCATCGAGGAGGAGCTGATGATCTGCGACGCCGACTCGCTCGAGCTGGCGCAGGGGATCGAGCGCATCCTCGAGGCGATCCCCGACGACGTCACCGGCTACGTCAAGCCCGAGCTGCACCAGTCGGTGCTCGAGGTGGCGACCCTTCCCTGCAAGGACATCGCCGAGGCCGACCGCCAGCTCCGCGACCTGCGCCGCATCGTCCGCGGCGTCGCCGAGGGCATGGGGATGGTGATCGGCGCGGCCGCCACGCATCCATCGGCGCTGTACGAGGACCAGGCGATCGTCGAGCGGCAGCGCTATCTGGAGCTGATCGAGGAGCTGCGCTGGATCGCCCAGCGCGAGCTCATCTTCGGCACCCACATCCACGTCGGCATGGACGACGCAGAGAAGGCGATCTACGTCGCCGACGGCATCCGCAGCTATCTGCCGCTGCTGCTGGGGATGTCCTCCAACAGTCCTTTCTGGCGTGGGAGGGCGACCGGGATGATGTCCTCGCGCACGCCGGTCTTCCGCACCTTCCCCCGGGTGGGCGTCCCTCCCTACTACGGCAGCTGGGAGATCTACTCCCACCGCGTCGAGCTGATGATGCGCGGCGGCGCAATCGAGGACTACACCTACCTGTGGTGGGACGTGCGCCCGCATCCCAACCTCGGCACCGTGGAGCTGCGCGTGCTGGACCAGCAGACGCGAATCGACTACACGATCGGCTTCGCCGCCCTCGCCCAGTCGCTCGCCCACCGGCTCGCGGCACGCTACGACGACGGCGTCCCCAGCGTCGAGCACCCGTGGGAGCTGATCGACGACAACAAGGTCCGTGCGGCGCTGGTCGGCATCGAGGGCCGGCTGATCGACTTCGACCGCGGCATCGAGCTGGAGGCCGCGGAGATGAGCACCGCGGTGATCGAGGACCTCCGCGAGCACGCCGAGCAGCTCGGCTGCGAGCGGGAGCTGGCCAGCCTCGGCGAGCTGGTCGATCAGGGCACCGGCGCGCGGCGCCAGCTCGACTGGTTCGCCCAGCACGGGGACGTGCGCGGGCTGATGCGCGAGATCGTCGACGCCAGCGCCCCCTAGGGGAAGCAAGGCCGCAGGCTTTCGGAGCGACCGCAGAGCGGTCGCGACTTATGTGGGCGGCCGCCGCGGACCCGTCTGACGGGGGAGCAAGGCCTGCACAAAAAGGCTCGAAAACGAACCTAATTTTGGCGCTTTGGTTCGAAAGTCGAATCAAATTACTTGCAATTGTCCGCTTGAGGTACGAAAATAGAACTAGATGGCCACACAAAGGCCCATGCCCGCCGCCCTCGACCTGCTCGGTCGGCGCTGGTCGCTCCGACTGATCTGGGAGCTGCGGCGGGACACGGTCGCCTTCTCGGAGCTCAGGGCCCGCACCGGAATCAGCCCCTCGGTGCTGAGCACGCGCCTCGGGGAGCTGGCCGGCGCCGGCGTCGTCGAGCAGGGCCCGACCCGCCGCTACCGGCTCACCGGCGAGGGCCGCGAGCTGGCCCGGCTGCTCTACGAGATCAACCGGTGGGCTGAGAGGGCTGAAGTGGGCCCGCGGCGGACGCGGTGACCCACTTCAGCCCTCTGGTCGGCCGGGGTATCCTCGCAGCGTGAACGCGCCTGAGCTCAGCGTCGTCTGCCGGGAGTGCGGGGAGGAGGTGAGCCCCTACGTCACCGAGTGCCCCTACTGCGGCACCAGAATCCGCAAGCGGGCTCCGAAGCTCGAGCGTCATGGCGACGAGCTCCAGCCGCACGAGTCGCGGCGGGCCCGAAAGCGCCGCGAGCGCGCCGAGCGCCGCGGTCGGATGGCCGAGACTCGCGCGGCCCTGGGCGAGGGCGAGCGCCCCTACGGCGTCATCGCGGCGATCTTGCTGCCGGCGGCGCTGGTCATCGTTCAGCGGGCGGCAGACCTCCCGATCACCGACTTCGGCGCCATCGTCGGGTCGGTGGGCGACGAGTGGTGGCGCTATCTGGCCGCTCCCTTCGTCTATCCGGACGTGCCCTACCTGTTCGTCTGCGCCGTCGGCATTGCGATCTTCGGCTCGGCGGTCGAGCGCCGCCTCGGAATGATCCCGACGCTGGTCCTGATGGTCGCCTGCGGCGCCCTCGGGATGCTGGCGGCGGACGGCATCGAAGGCGCGCTGGCGGGGGAGGGCAACATCCTGCTCGCCGCCGGCGGCAACGGGGTCGCGCTCGGCATGCTCGGTACCTGGGCGGTGCTGAAGGCGGCCGAGCTGCGCGCCAACCCCGACGAGGACGTCGAGGTCATCGGCGCGGCGGTCTGCGCGGCCGTGCTGATCATGCTGCCGCTGGTCGAGGACTTCGCCAACGTCTTCGCGGGTCTCGCGGGCGGGCTGGTCGGCGCGCTCAGCGGCTATGCCGCCTCGCTGGCGCGCCGCGAGCGCCGCGCCGAGTGACCGTCGACAAGTTCACCGCGCTGACGCCCGAGCTGCATCGCTACGCGGTCGAGCACAGCTCCTTCCGCGACGGCGTCGTGCCCGGGGTCGAGGCGGCCGCCGAGGAGATGGGCGACCTGGCGCTGATGCAGATCGCGGGCGACCAGGCGGCGCTGATGACGATCCTGGTGCAGGCGACCGGCGCCCGCCGTGCGCTCGAGGTGGGCACCTTCCTCGGTTACGGCGCGATCGCGATCGCGCGCGGCCTACCCGCGGACGGCGAGTTGGTCATCTGCGAGCTGCAGCAGGAATACGCCGACCGCGCCCGGGCGCACCTCGCCGACGCCGGGCTGCAGGACCTGGCGCGGATCCGCGTCGCCCCAGCGATCGAGACGCTGCATGACCTGCCCGGATCGGAGCCCTTCGACTTCGCCTTCGTCGATGCCGACAAGCAGGGCTACGGCGGCTACTACGAGCAGTGCCTGCGCCTGCTGCGACCGGGCGGGCTGCTGTTACTGGACAACGTCTTCATGGGAGGCCGCATCCTCGATCCCGAGGCCGATGACGAGGCCGTGGCCGTGATGCGAGAGCTGAACGACCGCATCGCCGCGGACGATCGCGTCGATGCGGCGATGCTGGGCATCGCCGACGGCGTCACCGTGGTCCGCAAGCGCTAGGGCCGGGCCGTGGGCGTTCCGACGACACCCGAGGAATGGTTCGGCCTGGTCAGGGCGGGCATGCCGCCGTGCTGGCGCCTCATCGCCGAGGGCTCGGGCGGCTCGGTCTTCGAGCGCGGCGAGGTGCAGGCGACGATCGTCCCCAAGGCGCCTGACCGCTCGGTTTTCAACTCCGTCTTCTACGAGGACGGGGAGGAGCTGTTCGAATGCCTCGACGACGTCGCCGAAGCCTTTGAGCGCGCCGGCGTTCGGGCTTGGACCGTCTGGGTGCCCGAGGCCGACGCCGAGACGGCGGCCGGGCTGGAGCGCGCCGGCCACGCGCTCGACGGCGCGCCCCGCTTCATGGGCATGCCGCTGGACGAGCTGCGCGAGCCGCCCGTGGAGCCGAGCTTGGAGTTGCGCGAGCGCGAGGACTACGCCGAGCTGGCTCGGATCAACGAGATCGCCTACGGCTATCCCCCAGGCGACTACGTCGCTATCGCCGAGGCCCCGATGCCCGGCTCCCGCATCTACTTCGCGGCACTGAGGGGTGAGGAGGTCTGCACGCTGGGGATCTGGCCGCACGGCGACGACGTCGTGGCCGTCTGGGTCGCCACCCTGCCGGAGGCCCGCGGGCAGGGGATCGCCGGTCGGCTCCTGGCGCACGGCCTCCGCAACGCTCGAGAGGACGGGTACGAGACCACGACGCTGCAGTCGTCAAAGCTCGGCCGCCCGGTCTACGAGCGTCTCGGCTACCGCGACTACGGCGCTTCGCAGATGTGGGAGAGGCGCCGGACGTGAAACCGCCGGGGTAAGACCTGACTCCGCCGGGTATCTTGCGCCCGTGCCCGAGCCGCGCTACTCAGATCAGCAGATCGACGCGGCGATCGACGCCATCTCCCAGCCCGACGCCTTCAAGGAGGCAGAGCGCGCCGTCGCCCAGGCGGCGCCCCGGCTTCAGGTGGTGTTGGCCGAGGCGCTTGACGCCGGCGGCTGGTTCGGCGAGACGCATGAGGCCGGCGTGTTGAAGGCGGCGACCACCCCCGACGAGGAGGAGCGCCTGACGGCCGTGCGGACCCTGCTGGCCGAGGAGGCGCGGATGGGCATGATGGTCGGCGTCGCCGTCGGTTGGGCGCTGGCCGACGAACTTAGGAAGTCAGAAGAGGAGGACTGAAAGCAGATGGAGATCAATTACATCGGCCACTCCACCGTCGAGCTGGTCGAGGGAGACACAAGGGTGCTGATCGATCCGTTCCTGAAGCCGAACAACCCGGCAGCCAAGGTCACCGCCGACGATGTGGAGCCCACGCACGTGTTCATCACGCACGCCCACGCGGACCACTTCGCCGATGCGGTAGCGGTCGGCAAGCGGACAGGCGCCTCGTTCGTGGCGATCACGGAGCTGGCGAACGTTCTCAACGAACAGGGGATCGAGGATGCGGCCGACGCCAACCTTGGAGGGACCGTCTCCTACGACTGGGGCTGGGTCAAGCTGGTGCAGGCATTCCATACGAGCACCGTCCCCGGGTCTTCGGACGCGCCCTACAGCCCGACCCCGGGCACGGTGATCGGCGCCGCGTGCGGGGTGGTCGTCAATATCGGCGGCAAGACCCTCTACCACCTCGGCGACACCGCGCTGTTCAGCGACCTGAAGCTGATCGCGGAGAGGACCCCGGTTGACGTCGCGTTCATCCCGATCGGGGGCCACTACACGATGGATAGGCATGACGCGGTGGTGGCGGCCGAGTTCGTCGGCGCTGAGATCGTCATCCCGGTCCACTTCAACACCTTCCCGCCGATCGAGACCGACGCCGAGGCGTTCAAGAAGGACGTCGAGTCGAAGACCTCATCGAAGGTCGTTGTGCTGGCGCCGGGGGAGAGCCACTCGGCCTAGTCGGCCTGCGCCCCGCGCCGGAACCAGAGGCCGCGGTCCTTCCAATCGTGGGCGACCATGGCGCCGCCGGCGAGCAGGTACGCGAGCCCGCGCGGGCTGCGCCGGGTCGCCAGGTTGGCGGCCGCGACCCCCGCCAGGGCGATGCCGGTGGCGCCGTGGTGCAGGCGCTGGCCGCCGATCCAAAGCCGTCGCAGCTCGGGGTCGACGCCGACGATGCGGTTGCCCCGGGTCCAAGCCTGTGTCGTCTTCTGGGCCATCCTCACCTCTCTCAGTCCTCAACCACTCGTATCGGCTGCTGGAGTGGTGCCGATCAGCACAAGATTCGGTATCCGAATGCCGATCCCTACGCCAGACCAATCGGCCAATCGGCCTTGCGACGGCCCGGGCCGTCGATAGACTGGCTGACCAGCCAGTCGCGAGCGAGAGGAGCAGGCAGTGGAGGCGAAGGAAGCGACCCACAAGGCACCGTCGCGCACCGATCGCGAGGACTTCCAGGCGACCTCGGACCCGGCGCTGCAGTCAGCCGAACAGGGGAAGGTGAAGCTGCTCGGCTACGACGAGCTCTACGGGCTCTGGGAGCGCCAGCAGTGGCTGACCCAGGACCTCGACTTCAGCCGGGACCGCACCGACTGGCACGAGCGCATCCCCGAGGAGGAGCGGTTCCAGCGCCTCTACGGCCTTTCGAGCTTCTTCATCGGCGAGCAGAAGGTGGCCGACGAGCTCGGCCCGATGATGCGGGCGGCGCCTGAGGAGAACCAGCGCATCTTCCTGGCGACCCAGATCGCCGACGAGGCCCGTCATGTGCGCTTCTTCGACCGCTTCTTCGAGGAGGTCGGGGTGCTGGACGGGGCCGAGGAGTTGAAGCAGCGGCTCGACGCGCTCGAGGAGCACCTGAACCCTGCCTTCAACCAGCTCTTCGACGAGCTGCTCAAATCCCGGGTCGACCGCCTCGCCGAGGAGCCCGGCGACACGAAGGCGTTGATCGAGGCGGTGACGCTCTACCACATGGTGATCGAGGGGATGCTCGCCCTCACCGGGCAGCACTTCATCATCGACTACAACGAGCGGGAGGGGACCCTCCCCGGGTTCGTCGAGGGCTTCTCGAACGTCGCCCGCGACGAGCACCGCCACATCGCCTTCGGCGTCCGCTTCCTCACCGACGCGGTGCAGGAGGACGAGGGCAACCGCGCCGTGATCCAGGGAATGCTGGAGGAGTCAATCCCGGTGGCCGACAAGGTCATAGACCCGCCCTGGGCCGACGAGGAGAGCTGGGACCTGTTCGGCGTCAGCCAGGAGGAGACGCACGCGTTCGCGGCGACCTGCCTCTCGCGCCGGCTCAAGGTGATCGGGCTGGTCTAGGGGCCGGGCGCGCCCGGGCTACTTCTTGGAGCGGGGCTTCTTCGCCGACCGCTTGGCGGGCTTCGCCGACCGCTTGGCGGGCTTCGCCGGCCGCGGCTTCACAGCCGGCTGAGCCGCACCGGCGCCTGCTCGATCCCGGTGGTCGAGGTTCCGGTCGACGAGCACGAGGCGTCCTCGACGCCGTCGCCGTCAGCGTCGCAGGAGCCCTCGATGCCGCTGCCGACCGGCGCTGTCTCGCCTGAGCCCTTTGACTCGCCTTCGGCGTCCGCGACAGCATCCTTCTTGTGCTTGTGGCCGGCATCGGCCTCGAGCCCGCCGGTGAGGCCGTCGACGCTCGTCCCATCGCCATCGTCAACCGGGGCCGGTTCGACGACGACTTCCTCGCCCGTGCCGGCCTCGGGCGGGGCGGCCGGGGCCTCCTGAGCCGGGGCGGCGGGAGGGGCGACGGCCGCGAGGGCCGCGGGCGGAGCCGCCTTGGAGGCCTTGGTGACCTTGTCCGAAGAGTCCTTGTCGGCGGTGACGTGCTTGATCTCGGCCGCGCCGGCGGTCAGCAGGGCTGCCGTGGCCAGCCCGGCCGCGGCCTTGGTCCCGATCGCCGCGCCGACGGCGCCCGCGGCGCCACCGGCTGCTCCGCCACCGACGGCGGCCGCGCCGCCCACGGCTGCGCCGGTCGCCGCGGCACCGCCGCTGGCGCCGGCTCCGGCTGCGGCAGCACCCGCGCCGCTGCCGGCTGCGCCGGCGCCGCCGCCGCTGCCGAGCAGGCCGCTCAGCTTCGCCGCGATCACGCCCTTGAGTGCAAGCAACGGGCCCGCCGGGAACAGCGCGGCGAGCACCTTGGAGTCCTTGCGCAGCTGGCTGCGGAAGTCGGCGCACTGCTCGCAGGCCTTGATGTGGCGCCGGGCCGGACCGTCGATCTTGGCCAGGCCCTCGGCCGCCTCGGCGAGCTGAACCCGGACGTCGTCGCAGGTAAGGGCGCGCGCCTGGCTCGACTCGGCCAGGGCGATCCGCGCCCGCACCAGCAGCGACTTGACGCCGGGGACGGTCGTGTCCATGGCCTGCGCGATCTCCTCGTAGCTCATCGCGTCGATCTCGCGCAGCAGCAGCGCCGAGCGCTGGGTCTCGGGCAGGTGGGAGACGTCGTCCAGGAGGCTGCGGAACTCCTCGCGGCTCTGAACGCGCTCGAGGGTGGTGACGCCGTTCATGTGCGGCATCGTGTCCATCGTGTCCTGGCCGTCGGCGGTCGGCTTGCGAAGGTGGTTGAGGCAGCGGTTGCGGGCGATCCGGTACAGCCAGGGGCGCACCGCGATCTCGCGTTCGTCGGCGATCATCGCGTTGTAGGAGGCGACGAAGACCTCCTGGAGCACGTCCTCGGCGTCTTCGGTCGAGCCCAGCATCTGCCTGCAGAAGCCCAGCAGCCGCGACTGGTAGCGCTCGACCAGCGCCTCGAAGGCGTGCTGGTGGCCGCGCCTGGTCAGGGTGACGAGGGCGGCGTCGTCCTGGAACTTGAGGAGCGGCGAACGCCGGGCGAAAAGCCCGCGTCGCTGTGCGTGTGTAAGTGTCGAAGCTTCCACCGGAACGGGGGCTGAACGGTTCTCTCCCTGCCCTCGCGAACACCGTAACAGGGGGCCAGTTGCGGTTGCGACGGCTTAATTCAGCCGAAAGAATGGTCTCAGCCGGGCATTACCCGCGCCTAAATCTGGCGAAACCAGGCGTCAGGGCGCACGGACGTACAGTTATGGAGGACGCGCCGGGGTGGCGCAATTGGCATACGCACGCGGACTTAAAATCCGCGGCCCTTCGGGGCAGTGTGGGTTCGAATCCCACCCCCGGCATTCCTGACCTCAGTCCTCGGCCAGGCGCTCCTCGACCGAGCGGACCTTGTCATCCAGCGTCTGCTCCTTGTCGCGGCGCTCGTCGAGCTTCAGCACCGAATAGACGCGGGGCAGCCCGAGCTCGAACGGGACCTCGTGCAGCTCTCCGACCACGGCGAGGATGTCCTCGGTCGAGCCCTCGAGCGAGGTCCCCATCGCGTGCAGCTTGTAGCGGACCTTGTCCTGTGCGGCGAGGCGGCGCTGGATCTCGGCGATGTACTCACCGGCGCTCGGGTCCGAGCGGCCCAGGCCAATCACGGTCAGGTCGGCGGTCGCCAAGCGCTAGGAGCCGAGCCTGAACAGGGTCGGGAGCTTCTCGATCCGGCGCCAGCCGTCCTCGGGCTCGACCTCCTCGACCGTGATCGAGTCGAAGTACTCGTCGAGCACCGCGTCGCGCTCCATCGCCAGGGGCGGCGAGCAGTAGTCCTCCTCCTCCCAAACGGCCGTCCCCTCGTCCTGCCGCCGCGCGCCCCGCAGGCCTCGGGTCAGGGCGCGGCCGAACGGCCGCAGGTGCGAGAACTCGTCGTCGCGCAGCCGCCCCTCGAGCTCCCCCAGCTTCTCGGGCTTCGGTTCGGCTGTGACGAGGTAGAAGGCCACGTCTCGATTCTAGGCCGCGCCGTATCGGTACAGTCGATCCATGGACGTCGTCATCGTCGGAGGACACGGGCAGATCGCGATGCGGCTGGCGAAGCTGCTGGCGGACCGCGGCGACCGCGTCCGGGGAGTGATTCGCAACCCCGACCACGCGGCCGACCTCGAGGCGGTCGGGGCAGAGGGCGTGGTCTGCGACATCGAGAACGAGGAGCTGACCGAGGCGGTCGAGGGGGCCGACGCGGTCATCTTCGCCGCGGGCGCCGGGCCCGGCAGCGGGCCGGAGCGTAAGCAGACCGTGGACCTGGGCGGTGCCGTGAAGCTGATCGAGGCCTGCCAGGCCAACGACATCAAGCGGTACCTGATCGTCAGCTCGATCGGTGCGCAGGACCCCTCGGTCGCCGACGGAGACTTTCGCGCCTATCTCGAGGCCAAGCACGACGCCGACGAGGCGCTCGCCGCGAGCGGGCTCGACTACACGATTGTCCGGCCTGGGAGCCTCAGCGACGAGCCCGGCGACGGCAAGGTGGAGATACGCACCGAGCTCGGCCATCGGGCGGCCGTGAAGCGCGACAACGTCGCGGCGGTCCTGGCCGAGGCGCTCGTCGCCGACAACACCATCGGCCTCACCTTCGAACTCTTCGATGGGGACGCGCCGGTCGCCGAGGCTGTGCGGGCGCTCTAGCGACCTAGAGCGCGACGGTGACGGTCTTGACCTCGAGGTAGGCGTCGAGGTTCGCGTGGCCCTTCTCGCGGCCGATGCCCGAGGCCTTGAATCCGCCGAAGGGCGCCGATGGGTCGCCGGCGCCCCAGTTGTTGACGTAGACGTTGCCCGCGCGAAGCAGCGCGGCGAGGCGATGGGCGCTCGAGACGTCGCGGGTCCAGACGCCGGCGGCGAGGCCGTATTCCGTGTCGTTGGCGCGCGCCGCGACCTCCTCCAGGTCGTCGAATGACATCGTCGCCAGCACGGGGCCGAAGATCTCCTCCCGGGCGATCCGCATGTCGTCGGTGACGCCGCTGAACAGCGTGGGCTCGACGAAGTAGCCGCCGTTCGCGCCCTCCGGGACGCCGCCGCCGGCGACCAGCTCGGCGCCGTCGGAGTTGCCGGACTCGATATAGCCGAGCACTCGCTCGTGCTGCTCGGCCGAGACCACCGGGCCCAGCTCGGTGTCCTCGCTGAGGCCCGGGCCGACCTTCGCCACCTTGGCGATTTCTGCGAGGCCCTCGATCACCTCGTCGTGCAGCGAGGAGTGGACGAACAGGCGCGAGCCAGCGCTGCAGACCTGGCCTGAGTTCTCGTACAGGGCGGAGTAGGAGCCCTTCACGGCCTGCTCGAGGTCGGCGTCGGGAAGGATGATGTTGGGGCTCTTGCCGCCGAGCTCCAGGGTGAGGCGCTTGATCTGGCCTCCGCACTTGGCGCCGATCTCGCGGCCGACGGCGGTGGAGCCCGTGAAGGCGATCTTGTCGATGCCTGGGTGGTCCACGATCGCCGCGCCGGTGTCGCCGTCGCCGGTGACGATGTTGACGGTGCCGTCGGGGATGCCGGCCTCGGCGATGAGCTCGCCGAGGCGAAGCGCCGTCAACGGCGTCTGCTCGGCGGGCTTGAGCACAGTGGTGCAGCCGCTCGCCAGCACCGGCGCGATCTTCCAGACCGCCATCAGCAGCGGGTAGTTCCAGGGGATGATCTGCCCGCAGACGCCGACGGGCTCCTTGCGGGTGTAGACGTGGAAGTTCGGCCTCGAGACGGGGAGGGTCTCGCCCTCGATCTTGGTCGGCCACCCGGCGAAGTACCGCAGGTGGCCCACGGCCGCCGCCATGTCGCCCTGCGCATAGGAGACCGGCTTGCCGTTGTCGAGCGATTCGAGCTCGGCCAGCTCGGGCAGGTTCGCCTTGATCGCTTCGCCGAGCGCCCAGATCAACCCCGTTCGCTTCGAGGGGGTAAGCGCTCCCCAGGCGCCGTCCAGCGCCTCGCGCGCGGCCGCGACCGCGCGATCGACGTCCTTGGGACCGCCCTGGGCGACCTCGATGATCGCCCGGCCCGTCGCCGGGTCGATCGTCTCGAACGTGCCGCCGTCAGCCGACTCCAGCCACTCGCCGCCGATGAAGTGGCGGCCCGGGCCGCGCTGCAGGAACTCGCGGGCGGGCGCGGAGAGGGCCTCGGTGGTGGCGGTGGCCTCCATCGACACGAGGCTACCGCGAGGCGGGGGCGAGCGTGTCGTAGGCACGGTTGGAGAGATTGGTCACATCCGCGACCGCCGGCTCAGGGACAATTTGGGCATGACGGGCACGCTGACCTGGATGTACCGCAAGCTCGGGGCCCGCTATCCGGCGGTCTTCGTCACCCTCGAGCTGCAGAGCGCCTTCATCATCGGCGCGGGGGCCGCGGCGCTGATCGGCTTCTACTACGAGGCCGACCGCAGCGACGTGATGGCGGTGATCGCGATCACCTGCGGTCTGACGGCAGTGGCGATCGTGATCGTGCTGTCGCGCATGCGCGGGCGCATGGCCCCGCTTTCGGATTGGATCGCGGGGGACCGGGGCCCGGCCGAGACGAGGCGGGCCTGGAGCACCGCCGTCGGCCTGCCGCTTGAGTTGATCCGCCGCGACCTCGGCTTCCCGGTCTTCGGGGTGGCCGTTCCGGTCTCGGTCGCCGCGGTACTCCTGTATGACCTCTCCTGGCTGGCCTTCTTCCCGCTGCTCGTCGGAGGGCTGATCGCGCTCGGGTACTCGGCGGTCCTGCACTACCTGGCGCTGGAGCTGGCGATGCGGCCGATCCTGTTCGACATCAACGCCGCGCTCGACTCGCCGGTGAAGATCGAGCGGCCCTCCATCCCGCTGCGCTTGAAGCTGCTCGGCTCGCTGCCGCTGATCAACGTGATCACCGGCGTCACCGTAGCCGCGCTGACCTCGGACGGCGGCGGGGTCCAGGCGCTGAGCTGGAACGTGTTGATCGCGCTCACGGTCGCGTTCCTGGTCAGCTTCGAGCTGACCGTGCTGCTGAGCCGATCGATCCTGCGGCCGATCGAGGACCTGGAGGCGGCGACCGAGCGGATCCGCCAGGGCCGCTACGACGAGCACGTACCGGTCACGACCGCCGACGAGTTCGGCGAGCTCTCCTCGGCCTTCAACCAGATGGTGGACGGGCTGGCCGAGCGTGAGCGGCTGCGCGAGGCGTTCGGCGCCTACCTGGACGAGGAGGTGGCCAGCCACATCATCGGCTCGGACTACGACCCCGAGGGCCACGAGGTCGAGGTCTCGCTGCTGTTCTGCGACGTGCAGGACTTCACCGGGCACTCGGCCGGCGCCTCGGCCTCCGAGGTGGTCTCGCGGCTGAACGAGCTGTTCGAGTGCGTGGTCCCGATCATCTCCCGCCACCGCGGCCACGTGGACCAGTTCGTCGGCGACGGCCTGCTGGCCGTCTGGGGGGCTCCCGAGCGCACCCACGACCACGCCGACCGCGCCGTGCAGTGCGCGGTCGAGATCGCCCGCACGGTCAACAGCCGGCGGCCCGGCGGCTTCGAGATCGGGATCGGGGTCAACTCCGGCAGCGTGGTCGCCGGCTCGATCGGCGGCGCCGGGCGCCTCTCCTACAGCGTCATCGGCGACGCCGTCAACCTCTGCTCGCGCGTGGAGGCCAAGACGCGCGACACCGGCGACCCCGTGCTGATCACCGAGGCGACGCGGGTCCTGCTGTCGGAGACGATCGAGGTGAATTCGCGCGGCGCGCTCGAGGTTCGCGGCTACAGCGAGCCGATCGAGCTCTACGCGCCGCTGATCCCCCAGGTCGTCAGCCCGGGCGAGCCGGGCCACGACGTCGCCGACCCGCTGGCCAGCCCGGCCGACGTGGGCCTGGGTCGAGCCATCCGCGCGGGTGGCGGCCTGGGCCAGCGGCCGGCGAGCGGACTGGGCCGCCCCGCCAGCGGCGAGCGCGGCCGTACCTCGCTGCCGGGCGGTTAGCCGGGCGCCGATATCCCTCGCCGGGCCGTTTTTGTCACCGGCGGCCCGCTGTACTAGGGTCGGGAGCGATGGCGACCAAGGAGCAGCAGCCACCGGCCGCGCCGATCGAGGGCGAGGGCCCAGTACACGGCGGGCGCCTGGTCGCCAAGGCGCTGAAGAGCCGCGGGGTCAGCAAGCTGTTCACGCTCTCGGGCGGGCACCTGTTCTCCATCTACGACGGCTGCGTGGAGGAGGGGATCGACGTCGTCGACACCCGCCACGAGCAGTCGGCAGCCTTTGCGGCGATCGGCTGGGCGAAGGCGACGCGGCAGCCCGGCGTCTGCGCGCTGACCGCGGGCTGCGGCGTGACGAACGGCATGAGCGCGATCGCCAGCGCGCAGGCAGACGGCGTGCCCCTGATGGCGATGGGGGGGCGGGCGCCCGAGATGCGCTGGGGCTCGGGCTCGCTGCAGGAGATCGATCACGTGCCCTTCGTCGAGCCGCTGGTGAAGTCGGCGCTGACGGTCAAGGCCACGGACGCGATCCCCAGGCTGACGGCCGAGGCGATCGACCTCGCCGTGACGCCCCCGCTGGGTCCGACGTTCGTCGACTACCCGCTCGACGTCGTCTTCATGGAGGGCGAGGCCGAACCGCCGGAGATCCCGGCGCGGGTGGCCGAGCCCGCCGATGGCGTGGAGGAGGCGGCGAAGCTGCTCTCGGGAGCCGAGCGCCCGGCGATCATGGCCGGCAGCAACGTCTATTGGGGCCGTGCCGAGACGGAGCTGCGCGAGCTGGCCGAGGCCCTGGGCGCGCCGGTCTTCCTCAACGGCATGGGCCGGGGCTGCATGCCCCCCGACCACGAGCTCTACTTCTCACGCGCGCGGGGGGCGGGCCTGGGCGGCTGCGACGTCGCCCTGGTGATCGGGGTGCCGCTTGACTTCCGGCTCGGCTTCGGCGCCTCGGTCGCCGAGGACGCAAAGCTGATCATGCTCGACCTCGCGCCCAACCGGCTCGAGCGCAACCGGCAGCCGGACCTGGGCCTGGTCGGCGACATCGACGCCAGCCTCGCCGCGATCCGCGAGGCAGCCGACGAAACGGATGCGGACCACATCAAGCGCACCGCGAAATGGGTCGCTGAGCTTCGCAAGGTGGAGACCGAAAAGCGCGCAGCCGAGGAGGAGCAGCTGAACGACGAGCGCTCCCCGCTTCATCCCATGCGGGTCTACAGGGAGCTGGGCGAGTTCCTCGACCGAGACGCGATCGTGATCGGCGACGGCGGCGACTTCGTCAGCTACGCGGGGCGCGTGTTCCAGACCTGGGAGCCCGGCACCTGGATGGACCCCGGGCCCTATGGCTGCCTCGGCGCCGGCCCCGGCCAGGCGATCGGCGCCAAGCTCGCCCACCCCGAGCGCCAGGTCTGCCTGCTGCTGGGCGACGGGGCGTTTGGCTTTTCCGGGATGGAGTTCGACACGATGGCGCGCCACAAGCTGCCGGTCGTGGCCGTGATGGGGAACAACGGGATCTGGGCGCTCGAGCACCATCCGATGAAGTTCCTCTACGGCTACTCGATCGCGGCCGAGCTGCGCCCCGAGACGCGCTACGACGAGCTGGTCGCGGCGCTGGGCTGCCACGGCGAGCTGGTGCGCGAGCCCGGCGAGCTGCGCCCGGCGCTGGAGCGCGCCTTCGCCTCGGGCAAGCCCGCGCTGGTCAACGTGCTGACCGATCCCGAAGTCGTCTACCCGCGCAAGTCGAACCTCGCGTGATCGTCGGTTCCTGATGGCCAAGGCGAAGACCAGGAAGTGGACGTGCGCCCGCTGCGAGGTGACGGTGGGGATGCCCATCGGCCCGGACACGCCGAAGCTCCCGGTCGGCTGGGAGCGCCGGGGCCGCAAGCTCTACTGCCTGGCCTGCAGGCGCGAGATGGCCGAGGAGGACAGCGTCGCCGACATCGGCGAGGACGCACCAGCCGCGAAGAGCCAGCAGCTCCGCTCGGCGGCCAGGGTCGAGTTCGAGATCAAGCGCGACCCGAGCCGCCCCGACAACCAGATCGCGCAGGCCTGCCGCACCTCGATCCCGGCGGTGAAGAAGGCCAGGGAGCGGCTGGGCCTTCCCGAGCCGCCCCGGGGCGGCGACGAGAGCTCCTGATGGGCCGCCGGTGGCTCTCCGCGGCGCTGCTCTCGGCGGCCTGGCGCTTGCGCTGGCGGCGTGCGGCGGCGGCGGCGACGATGACGACGACGACGGCGTGCAGGTGCTGCCCGACTCCTCCTGCGCCGAGCTCGAGTATGGCGGCGAGGGCGATCCCGACGTGCTGATCGCCTCAGACCTTCCGATGCAGGGCGACTCTGCGGAGCGCTCCGAGCAGATGGTCGAGGCGATCCGGATAGTCCTGGAGGACGCCGAGTGGAAGGCGGGCGACACCAACGTCGCCTTCCAGGCCTGCGATGACTCGATCGCCTCCACCGGCGAGTGGGACGAGGCGCAGTGCGAGGAGAACGCGAAGGCGTACGCCGCGAACCCCGACGTCGTCGGCGTCGTCGGCACCTACAACTCGGGCTGCGCGGCGATCGAGATCCCGATTCTGAACGAGGCCCCCGACGGCGGCGTCGCGATGGTCTCGCCGGGCAACACCCTGATCTGCCTGACCCGGGACAGCCCCAGCTGCGACCCCGAAGATCCCGACGCCTTCTATCCCTCGGGCACCCGCAACTACGCCAGGGTCGTTCCCAACGACGCTGCGCAGGCCGCGGGGCTGGCCCAGTTCGCGCAGGACCAGGGCTTCACCAGCCCCTACGTGCTGTTCGCGGACGGGGACCCGACCAGCAGCGGCCAGGCCGAGGCGTTCGTCGGGGCGGCACAGGAGCTGGGACTGGAGGTCTCCGGCCTCGACTTCTGGGATCCCGAGGCGGCTGACTACGAGGACCTGATGGAGCGCGTGGCCGAGGGCTCGCCCGACTCGGTGGTGCTCGCCGGGCTGCTCGACCAGAACGGGGCGAAGCTGATCCAGGACAAGGTGGGCGAGCTCGGAGACAACGGGAGCGTCGCCCTGCTCGCCTTCGACGGGTTCGCCCAGCAGGCGACGATCGACGACACCGGCCAGGACGCGGCGGGGATGTTCGTCAGCGTGCCTGGCCAGACCCCCGGAAGCCTCACGGGGCCTGCCGAGGAGCTGGTCAGCGCGCTCGAGTCCGATCTGGGCGGCGAGCCGGTCGAGCTCTTCGCCCCCTACGCCGGTCAAGCGGCCGACGTGCTGCTGACGGCGATCGAGGCCGGTGCCGAGCGCGCTTCGGTCATCGAGGCCCTGTTCGAGACCCGGGTCGAGGACGGGATCATCGGCAGCTTCGAGATCACCGGCACCGGCGACCCCAGCGTCAGCACGATCACGGCGCTCGTCGCCGAGGAGCGCTTCAAGCCGGTCGAGCAGATCACACCCCCGCGGGGCCTGATCGCGGCCGCACGGGGTGACTAGGGACCGGCGCCCCCTAGGCCGCGGCGACCAGCTCCAGCACCTCGTCGGCGTGGCGCTCGAGGAAGGCCGGGCCGACGCCGTGGATGCTCGCGAGACTCTCCCTGTCTCCGGGCCGCGAGGCGGCGATGCCCTCCAGGGTGCGGTTGTTCGCCACCGTGTAAGCGGGCTTCCCGTTGGCCGTGCGCAGGCGCCAATCGCGCAGCGACTCGAACAGGGCCTCCCCGGCGGGTGTGAGCTTCACGCCCTCTCCAACCGGTGCCGCCTTTCTCTTACGCGGCGCAACCACCAGCTGCTCGGGGTCCGGCAACCAGGAGTCCTGCGCGCAGACGTCGCAGCACCGCCCCTCCGCCGATCCCGGAGTCGAGTCCCCGAAGTGATCCAGCAGCAGCCGCCGCCGGCAGCGCTCCGAGAAGCTGAAGGCCTCGATCGCGCGGTAGGCGCGCCAGGAGCGATCGCGGGCGGCGCGGCAGAGGGCGGCGGCCTTGGCGCGGTTGAGATCGCCGCTCAGCGTCAGCTGCAGGCGGCCGCCCGGCGCTGGCTCGACCGAGAGGGCGCCGGCCCGCTCGGCGATCGCCAACTTCACCCGCTCCTCGTCCAAGCGCGGGTTGTCGATCACCAGCGAGCCGTCGGAGTCCGACAGGGCCTTGAGCCGCTGCGCGTAGGAGGCGACGGCGTCCGGCTCCACCTCACGCTGCTTGATGAAGCGGACCAGCCGGCCCAGGTCGGAGCGCCCGGCCAGCAGCACAGCGCGTGAGGGCAACCCGTCGCGGCCAGCGCGCCCCGCCTCCTGGTAGTAGGCCTCGACGCTGGTCGGGATCGCCCAGTGCCAGACCGAGCGCACGTCCGCCTTGTCCACGCCCATCCCGAAGGCGTTGGTGGCCGCGATCACACCGGCGTCGCCGTCCATGAAGCGGTGCTGGGCCGAGGCGCGCTCGTCGGGCTCCAGGCCCGCGTGGTAGGCCGCCGCCGAGAGGCCGCTCTCGCGCAGCGCCTGGGCCACCTCCTCGGTATCGCGGCGCGTCCCGCAGTAGACGATCGCGGGCCGGTTGGTGGCGTCGGCGAGGCCGTGGCGCAGCATCGCCAGCTTGCGGGCCTTCGAGCCCTTGCCCTCGAACCCGACGATGTCGAAGCTCAGGTTGGGGCGGTCGAAGCCGGAACGCACCATCAGCGGCGCCTGCAAGTCCAGGCGTTGCGAGATCTCGGCCGAGACGACCTCGGTCGCGGTGGCGGTGCAGGCCATCAGGGTGGGACGGCCGAGGCGCTCGATCACCCGCGGCAGCCGCAGGTAGTCGGGCCGGAAGTCGTGCCCCCATTCCGAGATGCAGTGCGCCTCATCGACCGCGAGCAGATCGACCTCGCGGCCCGAGATCGCCTCCCAGAAGCCGGGCGAGGCAAAGCGCTCGGGCGAGCAATAGACGATCCGCGCCCGCCCGTCGCGGATCCGGGCGTGGGCGTCGCGGGCCACCTCGTCCGGGAGCCCTGAGGCGATCATCACCGCGGGATGCCCTCCCGCCGTCAGGCGCTTCCACTGATCGGCCATCAGCGCGATCAGCGGGCTGACCACGATCGTCAGCTGCTCGGAGGCCAGTCCCGGCAGCTGGTAGCAGAGGCTCTTGCCGCCGCCGGTGGGCATGACCACCAGCGAGTCGCGGCCGGCCAGCGCGGCCTCCACGGTCTGGCGCTGGCCGGGGCGGAACTCGCGGTGGCCGAGGTGGGCCAGCAGGGCGTCGGGGTCGCGTGGGCCGCTGTACTCGTTGGCGGCGGCGGGCAGCTCGGCGTCCACGCCCTCGAGCCCGCGCAGCGCGATCTGCGCCTCGGCTTGCTCCGCTCGCCCTCTTTGATCGCTCGCCGCCACCGTGCTCCTCTCAGCTCAAACTGTGGGTCGCACATTCTCGCCCCCAGCGGCGGTCAGGCCGCCCTCCTTTGGAGCGTAGGGCGAAGCCCGGAGCGACTAGTGCGGGCGGCCGCTACCGCCGCGACATGATGTCGGCGCAAAGAAAAGGCCCTCCAATTGGAGGGCCTTTCCAAAAGAACTCGGGGTGGGACGACTAAACCGTCTTCACGCCCGTTGCCGCGGGGCCCTTGGGGCCGTCCTCGGTCTCGTACTCGACCTTGGCGTTCTCGGCGAGGGTCTTGAAGCCCTCACCCTCGATCGAGCTGTGATGGACGAAGACGTCGGCGGAGCCGTCGTCGGGCGTGATGAAGCCATAGCCCTTGTCGTCGCTGAACCACTTCACGGTTCCAGTAGGCACTTACAACCTCCAATATGTGTGCTGCGAACGCGGAGGCGGAAAAGCACCAACTGCGAGCGCTAGGCACAACCTTGCCGGGTTTCGATACCCGACCGAACGCGCTGACCGTAGCAGCCCAGATCACAAAATGTCCCTGCTAGGGTGGCCGCAGGGACGAGAGACAGCCGGGGCACCCCGAGCGCACTCCGTCAGAGCACAGCACAAGGAGGAGTACCCGGATGCCCACCACCACCGCCGAAGCGCAGGCGCCCGTTGATCGTTCCCCGGTGTCGCCCGACCCCTCGATGGCATCGGCGATCCAGCCGGTCGCCCACGAGACGCGCGACCGGATAATCACCGGCTTCCTCACGATCGCACCGTTCCTGCTGTTGGGCGTTGCCGCCTGGCAGGTCTGGAACAACCTGTTGCACTGGCACGACCTGGTGGTGTTCGCGATCGTCTACATCCCCTGCACCCTGGGGATCACGGTCGGCTTCCACCGCCTGCTCACCCACCGCGCCTTCAAGACGAGTCCCGCGCTTCGGGGGATCTTCGCCGGCCTCGGCTCGGCGGCGATCGAGGGCCCCGTGATCTCATGGGTCGCCGACCACCGCAAGCACCACGCCTTCTCCGACGAGGAGGGCGACCCCCACAGCCCCCACGTCGGGCACGGCGAGGGCGTCTGGGGAGCGTTCAAGGGTTTCTTCCACGCCCACGTCGGCTGGCTCTTCATCCACACCCAGCGGGGCAACAAGAAGCGCTTCGCACCGGACCTGATCGACGACCCCGTGGTCAGCTTCGTCGATCGCACCTTCATCTACTGGGCGCTGGCCAGCCTCGCCGTCCCGTTCGCGCTCGGCTGGCTGATCGGCGGCACCATCGCCGCGGCGCTGACGGGCCTGCTCTGGGGGGGCGCGGTGCGGATCTTCGTCCTGCACCACGTCACCTACTCGATCAACTCGCTCTGCCACATGTTCGGGAAGCGCGATTTCGAGACCACCGATGAGTCACGCAACCTCGCCTGGCTGGCGCTGCCGAGCATGGGGGAGGCCTGGCACAACAGCCACCACGCCTTCCCGACCTCGGCCGTCCACGGGCTGCGGCGCACCCAGCTCGATCCCTCGGCCGCGCTGATCTGGACGCTCGAGAAGCTGGGCCTGGTCTGGGACGTGGTCCGGGTCTCGCCCGAGCGCCAGCGGGCGAAGGCCGCGGCCTAGTCTCGGGCTAGCGGCTTCACGGAACCGCTCAAGTCCATCGAGCCCGGCACCTGCACCTCTACTGGACGTCGACGGGCATCGCGAGGCGGGCATGGAGGGCACGCTGACGGTCAAGTAGCCCGGCCGCGAACGTTGGGTCAGCAGGGGTGGATCGGCTCGGCTGACTGCACAACCTCGAAGGCCGTGCCCGGGATCTCGCGCAGGGGCTCGATGATGTTGTCGGTCCAGCGCTTGTCCGAGGTGCCCGAGAGGTACCAGTTGGAGCCGTTGTCGGCGATGAAGGCGCCGTACCGCTTCAGCGCCGTCGCGATCGCCCTCGCGTGAGGGTTGAAGCCCGAGAGGTCGTAGCCGTCGTCCAGCCGCAGCCGTAGGCCCATCGGGGGAGCGTCGGGGCTGGTGCTGTCGCCGGCGCAGTGGGATGCGGGGTGGACCCAGGCGTCCCGGGTCGAGCTCACCGTCATCCGCAGCGCGTGGTCGATGCTGCCCGAGGCGGCCTCGTCGAAGCGGATCAAGCCCGGGAAGATCGGCAGCCCGGCGGCGTCGGCCGAGGTGTACCCGTCGGTGCGCAGCGCGGTCGAGCGCAGGTTCCAGATCACGGCCGAGTCGGCGTTCCAGTGCGGGCGCGGGGACTTGCGGAAAAAGGCCCGGTAGAGCTCGTAGAGCTTGCAGCGCTTGCGGTCGACCGCCAGCACGTGGCGGTCGCCGTCGGATGCCTGGCCTCCCTCGACCAATGCCTTGAACGGCACCCGGTAGGCGCCGTGGGTGGATTCATCGCCGTAGGCGGTGAAGTTGACCTTGGTCTTCTTCTGTTTGCGGCCGACGACCGCGTAGGGGAACCCGTACTCGCGCTGGTAGCCGAAGTCGGGGTGGGTGTCGTCGCCGCCGTGGGCGTTGATGTAGTCGATGTAGGCGCCGGAGTTGGGGTCGAGGGGCGCCTGGGAGATGTCCTGGTTCCAGGCCGACTGGTCCCCGAGCGAGGGCGCGTTGGCGGCCACGCTCGGTTTCGGGAAGACGGAGCACTTGCCCAGCGAGGGGTACGGGCCGCGCGGCAGCGACTTGCCCTTTTTCTTGGCGGCCACGGTCGTCCCCACGGCCAGCAGCGCCAGCGCCAGCCCGATCGCTGTGAGCTTCCTCGGCATTCGGCCCATCGGCCGCGATGCTAGCTGGGGGCGATCTCGTGGTTCGACCGGAACAGACCGTTCGGGTCGTACTCGGAGCGCACCCGCTGCAGCCGCTGTAGCGCCTCGTCCGGGAACAGCTCCCCCAGGTCCACCTTCTTCTCGGTGAAGTTGAGGTAGGCGCCAGCGTCGTGCGGTTTCAGCGCCTGCTCGACCTTCTCGACCTGCGCCGCCAGCGCGGCGGCGGCCTGCTCGTCGATCACCATGCCGACAGCGAACATGCAGATCGAGCCGTCGATGCTCGCGAGCGCTCCATGATCGGCGCCGCCGCGCGCGAGCGCGCCGCCGGTGTGTCGCAGCTCGACCGAGATCAGGGGCGAGCCCGAGTCCGGCCCCGCCGCCTCGACGAGCGCGTCGATCGCAGTCGCGGGCAGCTCGTCGTAGAGGCGGTGACCGCTCAGGCCGGGAACCGGCTCGGGCGGGTCCATGTGCAGGAAGGCGAGCGCGGGCGGAGGCACCATGCCGAAGGTGTCGACGTCGGGTCCGAGCGCGCGCAGCGGCTCGAGCAGCTTCGCGCCCTCGTTCTCGGTGCCCAGAAAGGCCGCCTCGACGCCGGCGAACTTGCCTCCGCGGACCAGCTCGGGGACCTCAGGCATGTCGGGGACCTGGAGGATGCGAGCGAGCGAGCTGAGCTCCTCGGGCAGCGTTGGCAGCAGCTCGTTCCAGGCCTGCAGTACCTCGGCCGAGCGCTCCCAGGGGAACAGGAACATCCCCGCGTAGACATCGCTCACCGGGATCAGATCGAACTCGATCGCGGTGACGACGCCGAAGTTGCCGCCGCCGCCGCGGAGGGCCCAGAACAGCTCGGGCTCGGTCTGATTGTCGACGCGGATCTCCTCGCCCTCGGCGCCGACGAGCTCGATCGCGGTGACGCTGTTGGCCTGCAGGCCGTGCTTGCGCCCGTACCACCCGAGGCCACCGCCGAGGGTGTAGCCGGCGACGCCGACCGTTCCCGAGGATCCGTGCAGCGCGGCCAGACCATCGGCGGCCGCGGGCTCCAGCACCTCTACCCAGGTCGTGCCGGAGCCAACGCGGGCGCGGCGCGCGCCGGCGTCGATCTCGACCCCCTTGATCTCGGTGGTCTTCAGCAGCAGGGTTCCGTCCAGCTCGAGCCCCACCGCACCGTGGCCGGTGACCTGCGGCGCGACCCTCAGATCGTGCTCGCCGGCGAAGCGCACGGCAGTGCTCACGTCCCGTGCGTCGGCGGCGTGGACGACGGCGGCGGGCCGCTGGTCAGCCGTCAGATTGAAGGCCTGGCGGGCGCTGTCCCAGTCGTCGTCCTTCGCGGTCGAGACGCGGCCAGACAGATTGGTGGCAAGGGCCTGGAACTCGTTCTGCTCAGCGGTCGGCACCGGTTTCCTCCCCTTGGTCGAGTTGCGTTGACGAGCGTCCCAGCAGCGCGCCTGATCTTAGAAAAAGGCGCGGCGTGGCCGATTGCCGCGAGGGCCCTGCTATATTAGTTAGCGAGGCTAATCAAATTAACTTGAAAGCAGACACCCGCGCGAGCGCCGAGCCAGACCTGGAGCTGGCCGCGAGGCTACGCCTGGTAGTCGCGCGCACGGCGCGCAGGCTGCGACAGGAGGCCGGCAGCTCCCTTGGGCCCGCCCAGGCCTCGGCCCTGGCGACGATCGAGCGATACGGCCCCCTGGCGCCGAGCGAGCTGGCCCAGCGGGAGCGAATCAAGAGGCCGACCGCGACCAAGCTGATCGCGTCGCTCGAGCGGGCCGGCCTGCTCGACCGGGTGGCGGACCCCGAGGACGGGCGCAGCTCGATCCTCAGCGCCAGCGCCGAGGGCCGCGCCCTGCTGCGGCGCCTGCGGGCGCGCAAGACCGCTTACCTGGCACAGCAGCTCCGCGACCTGGATCCGGGCGACCTGGCCGCGCTCGAGCGCGCCGCCGGCGTGCTCGAGCGCATGCTCGAGCAGCACCCGACCTCTGAGCATCGGGTGCGAAGCGAGGGCCCGGCTTGACCGAGGCCCTGAGCCGCTCGTTCGTCAGCCTCCGCGTGCCGAACTACCGCCGTTACTTCGCCGGCCAGCTCGTCTCGCTGTCGGGGAACTGGATGCAGACGGTCGCCGAGATCTGGGTGATCCTCTCGCTCACCGGCAGCGGCGTCGCGGTCGGCGTCGCGACCGCACTCCAGTTCGTGCCGATGCTGCTGCTGGGCGCCTTCGGAGGGCTGATCGCCGACCGGGTGCCGAAGCGGCGGCTGCTGCTGTTGACCCAGGGCCTGCACATGGCGGCGCCCCTGGCGATGCTGGCGCTCGCCCTCACCGTCGGGCTGACGCCCTTGATCGTGTTCGCGCTGGTCTTCGTGCGCGGCTGCGTCAACGCGGTGGACTACCCGACCCGGCAGGCCTTCGTGATGGAGATCGTCGGCGGCGAGCGGGTCGTCAGCGCCGTCAGCCTCAACAGCGTCCTCGTCCACGCCGCCCGCGTGGTCGGCCCGGCACTGGCCGGCGTGTTGATCGCCACGGTCGGCCCCGAGCCCTGCTTCGCCCTAAACGCCCTCAGCTTCGCCTTCATGATCGGGGCCCTGGCGAGGATGGACGTGGGCTCGCTGCGGCCCGCGGACCCTGTCCCGCGCCGGCCAGGGGCCGTGCGGGACGCCCTTCGCTACGTCCGCGCGACCCCCGATCTCTGGATCCCGCTGGCGCTGATGGCTGCGGTGGGCACGCTCGGCTTCAACTTCCAGGCGATCCTGCCGCTGCTGGCCCGCTTCAGCTTCGACGGCGGCGCCAGCGCCTACGCGGCCCTGGTCTGCGCGATGGCCGTCGGCGCCATAGCCGGGGCGCTCGCGACGGGCGCGCGCGCTCGGGTCAGCCCGGCGCTGCTGGCCGGCGCCGCGATTGCGTTTGGGGGCCTCTCGCTGTTGGCCGCCGGGGCGCCGACGATGGCGCTGGAGCTCGTCGCGCTGGCCCCGCTGGGCGCCGCCAGCGTCATGCTCGCGGCCAGCGTCAACTCCTCGCTTCAGCTGGCCAGCGACCCGGGCATGCGGGGGAGGGTGATGGCGCTGTACGCGATCGTCTTCCTCGGCTCGACCCCGATCGGGGCCCCGCTCGCGGGCTACCTCTCCGAGGCGCTTGACCCGCGCGCGGCGCTGGTCATGGCCGGGGTCGCGGGCATCGTTGCGGGGCTGCTGGCGCGCCACGCCTTCGCGCGCGTCGCTTCCGATCACGCAGCGGCCGCCGCCTAGGCTCGCGCGGGCGCCATCGAATCGATCATCTGGCCATCCCGCGATTTGCGGACAAATACGGATGTGAAGCCGGACCGCGCCTGGCAAGCTGCCCTCCGGATGGTCGAATTGGGGCCAGGGACGGCCCGCTCGACCAGCTCTTGGTTCTGGCGGGGGTGTGTGATTGAAGGGCCGTCGCGGCGGGACGCGTCGGCCTGTGTGAGGAGGGCCCGCAGCTGGGGAGGCTTCGGGTCCTGACAGAGAACCGGCCGCCAAACCAATGGCGGCCGGTCTCTGCAATCGGCCCCGTCAGGACGGGCAGGGGTACGTCTCGGGGGCCTACTTGGGGGGTATGTTGCGGCTCCAGGCGACGGGAGGCGCCTTGCGGCAAACGCCCGGAACCTATGTGCCGGAAGGGAGTGCTGGGCGTCCGGCCCAACACCAGTTCTCCCGACCCGCGAAGTATCGGCAGAGGTCGCGGCAAAAGGCAATACCAAAAATTGAGGTAATCCAATAATTGGTACGTATGGGCGTGCCTGAGGCACGGAATTCGACGCCCCGTCCTAAAAAATATGGACGCGTGATCGAGCCGACCGCTACTGCGCGGGCGCGAACGCCGCCGACAGCGCCGAGCCGTGGAGGATGTCCCGCTCGGAGACCTCGATCTCGTCGAGGCTGAAGGCGCGCATCACCTGAACCAGGATCACGGCGCCGGCCACGATCGTCGGCGCCCGCCCCGGGTGCAGCCCGGGCACCCGCAGGCGCTCGGCGAGGGGCAGCGATGCGAGGCGCGACAGCATGTGCTGGATCGTGCGCATCCCCAGCCTGTGGCCGTGCACCCTCGAGGGGTCATAGGGCTCCAGCTCCTGGTCGATCGCCGCCAACGAGGTCGGGGTCCCGGCGACGGCGATCGCCCTCACCCCTCGGCCTTGCCCCCCTCGCGCCGAGACGGCGTCGTCGATCAAAGTGCGGACGTCGTCGGCCAGCTCTTCGAGCTCGTGCGCTTCCGGCGGGTCCGCCGTCAGATGCCGCTCGGAGTGTCGGATCGTCCCGGCCTGGAGCGAGGTGTGGAAATCGACCTCGCTCCCGGAGCCCACGACCAGCTCGGTCGAGCCGCCGCCGATGTCGAAGACGAGCATCGTCTCGTCGCCCGATCGCTGCGACGTCGCCCCGAGGTAGGTCAGGTGAGCCTCCTCTTCGCCGGTCAAAAGGCTCGCGTGGAGGTCGAAGCGCTCCCGGAGCTCGGCGATGAAGGCCTCGCCGTTGACGGCGTCCCGGACCGCGCTGGTGGCGATCGCCATCACGCGCTCGGCCCCGAGCTCCTGGTAGCGGGCCATGTAGTCGGCGACGACGCCGCAGACGCCGTCCACCGCGTCCGAGCAGAGGTTGCCGGAGTGCTCCACGCCGCGCCCGAGGTTGGTGACGGTGGTACGCCGCTCGACCTCGCGTACCTCGGTCCCCTCGACGTCGGCGATCAGCAGCCGGGTCGAGTTCGTCCCGATATCGACGACGGCGACTCTCATTGCGGGCACGTCATCCTTGACGGTTCCCTCCTCACTGGGCGCCACTCTAGCGCTGCTGCTCCCGCCGGACGCCTCAACGACTGACGGCTCCAATACCAGCGGATGGCCCCCTAACCATTGTGCATGGCTGATCCCTACCCCTCGGACTCCCTACTCAAACCGCCGCCCCCGCGCTAAAATCGGTTCACCGACGCGGGGTGGAGCAGTCTGGTAGCTCGTCGGGCTCATAACCCGAAGGTCGCGGGTTCGAATCCCGCCCCCGCTACCTCAGAAAGGGCCGCAAATGCGGCCCTTTCGTCTGTCTCGGGGCCGAGCCGCCGCGACCGAAGCGGGCATCAAACGGGCATCAATTCGTTGGCCCTGGGCCTTCTTCTTGGTGGCGTTGTGCGGTCAGCGTAAAAACGTGGCCTAACATCATCCGCGATGGAACAGCGGGGGTAGGGAAAGCTCCGCTGCCCGTCAGGGCGTGTGGCAGAACGGACGCTCATCGAGCCTCGGGAGCCGCATAGCGCTTCAGGAATCCCGGAACGACTGTGGTTCACCGAAGAGAGGGAACGGGAGGATGACCCGTAGATGACGAAGTCACGACTTATTGCGGTGCTGATCGCGGTGGCGACGGGTGTGCTCTGCTCGCCAGTTCCGCTCACCCAGGCGGCCTCAACACGGGCCGAGTACGTCGCCCAGGTAGACCCGATGTGCAGAGAGAATCTGGGGCAGTGGCAAGAGACATACGCGGCAGAGCGGAAGACCTTCAAACGGTGGGTACACCTGACCAACAAGGGAACATTGAAGGCGTGGGTAAAGCAGACTCACAAGCACGCTGCCGCTTTGAGGCGGCATATGCAGGTTCACGCGAGTCTGACCGTCCAGATCTCAACAGTGGCGCCTCCGGCTGCAGACGCCCAATTGGTTGCTGATTGGCTCACGTATCGCCGCGAAGCCGAACGGCTGACTCAATCGGCCGCCAACGCGTTCGATGCGTTCAAGTTCAAACGGTGGGACAAGCAGATTGGACGCGCCAACAAGGCTGGCGTCATGGAATGGGACGCTGCCTTTTCGCTCGGTCTCTTGGGGGCCTGCAAGTAGGCTCGCCGAACGGTCTCGACGTTCTCCTCCGACATCGGCCTACTCCCGCGGCCCGGCGGCTTCGAGGCTTGGCTTCTGGCGTTGAGCGCGCCGGCGCGCTCTAAACGCCGTACTCATCGCGTCGCCAGTTCTCGACGATCGTCTCAAGCACCTCGAGCTGGGTGAGGCCGATTGCGGTCACGTAGGCGTCGATCACCGACTCGACGTTCCGACCGCCGGGCCACGTCTGGCCGGTTTCCAGGCGCGAGATGGTCGCGTGACTGACGCCGGCGCGCTCGGCGATCTGCATCTGGCTCAGCTCCGCGCCTTCCCGCGCGGCGCGCAAGACCGGCGCGGCGTAGTCGAGCAGGCGCAGGCTCATAAGTTCGATGTTGTATCATACTGATTGTAAATATGCAAGAGCGTGTATATGATTCAAATAACGAAACGAAACGCATACCAGCCGAATCTGCAGGCCACCGCGCTCATGTCGCGCCGGTCGGATAGAACTGCGGGCATGAAGGCCGAGGAGGTCCCGCGTCCGCTGCTGCCCTGGCTGGGGCGCGCCTGTCGCCAGGCGCGAGAGGAGCGCAAGGTCGTGCAGGTCAAGATCGCGGCGGCGATCGAGGTAAACCAGGCGACGATCGCGCGCTTTGAGGACGGCCTCGCGTGGCCGAGGCAGCCCGAGGAGGTGCTGATGGCCTATGCGAGCGAGCTCGAGATGGACGTGCGGCTGCTCTGGCTTCACGCCTTCGTGCTCTGGCTCGAGCACGACCCGGTCTTGGACAAGGAGAGCCAGGAGGAGATTCGGGCCGCGCTCAAACGCCTGCAGATCTAGGGCGGAACAACTCGGTTCCGCGCCTTCCCGCGCGCGCACGACCGGCGCTGCGTAGTCGAGGAGACGCATGCTCCCAAAACTTGGGTCATTGCCGTTTGTGCACTCAGCGTAAACACGCGTCCTAGCATGGTTCGCCTGGAACGGGGAACTGGGGAGAGTTTGCGCTTGCCTGCCGCCAGCGCAAAAGGTTTTTGAGACAAGGGAGGCGTCATGGGTATCGCTCGTCGCATCAGGTTCTCAACGCTCGGGTCGCCGGGCCGGGGTAGGCAAGTTTCGCCGCCGCTCGGTCTTGTCGCATTGGCGCTGATCGTGTTGGCGGGGCCAGCAGCTTCTTCGGCCATCGCCTCCGCGCCGGTGTGCACCGACCAGGAGTACACGGTCGAGAGCGGGCAGGACCTGGCGCTTCCGGTAAACGGACCCTGCGGCGACGCCGATGGGCCGAACGCCCTGCAGGGCCAGATCGTCAGCCTCCCGTCACACGGATCGATCAGCCCGGGAGTCGACGGCGGCGGAATCTACCGGTCGAGCGCGGGCTACACCGGGCCGGACAGCTTCACCTTCCAGGCCTTCGATGGCGCCGAGCTGTCGAACGAAGCCACCGTCACCATCGAGGTGACGCCGGCGACCGGGGGAACTCAGCCGCCCCAATGCTTCGACATCGGCGCCGAGGAGCTGGGCGGGACCGGTACCGCCTTCGTCCCCTCGTGCTTCGACCCCGACACCGACCCGAGCGAGCTGACGCTGAGCGTGGTTCAAGACTTCCAGAACGGTCAGCGATCAGGCTCCTTCGACCTCTTCAGCAGCACGTCCTATCTCTCGAACCCGGGCTTCAGCGGCACCGACACGCTCACCTACCGGGCATCCGATGGGGTGAACGAATCCAACCTGGCGTCTGTGACTATTCAGGTAACCCCGCTCCCCGAGGGCAACCTGCCACCGACTTGTCCCGAGTCGCGGGCATACGTCCCGGTGGGGCAGTCCATCAGGTTGATAGCCAATTGCGTCGATCCGGACGGCGACCCGATCAGCTACGGGCTCACAGCGCCGTTCGTGACCGGAGGCGTGATCGACCAGTTCACCCCCAACAGCGTTCGCTACACGCCGAACCCCGGGACCGCGAGCGACGCGCTCGGCTACACCGCCAGAGACCCCTACCACCATCCGATCTCCTTCGCCGTCGCGATCACTGTGACCGACGGTCCGGGACCGGTCGAAACCGCTCCTGAGGCAACGCCCGAAGAGCCCTTCGCGGCCTCGATCGAATCCCCGAGCGAAGGCCCGGTCTACCTCGACACCCGCTCGGTGACCACGGTGCCCCCGACGGGGTTCTTCTTCTTGAACCAGGAGTTCGATATCGACGCTCCCGACGCGACCGACCCGCAGGATCCGCTGCGGTTCGTGTTCAAGCTTGATGAGTCCCTGCTGGAGGGCCTCTCGCCGGCGGAGATCACCGTCTTCCGCAACGAAGCGCCGGTGCCCGATTGCGCAACGCCAGGCGCCGGCGTCGCCGAGCCCTGGCCCTGCATCGACAGCCGCGAGGTGCAGCCTGACGGAGACCTCTGGATCACCGCGCTGACCCTGGAGGCAAGCGTCTGGAACTTCGGCCTGCGGGAGGGCTCCGATGCCGACGAGGATGGGGTACAGGATGATGCCGACAACTGCCCGGCGGTCTCGAATGCCGAGCAGACCGACCTCGACGAGGATGGCTTGGGCGCTGCTTGCGATAGCAAGGAGGCGCCGACCTCCAAGGACGAGTGCAAGAAGAACGGCTGGCGCGCCTTTGACGGCATCTACACCTTCCGCAATCAGGGGGACTGCGTCAGCTTCGTCGCCACCGGCGGAAACAATCAGCCGAACCCCTAGGCGCGTTCGAAGGCCTCGAAGACTTGGGCCTGCTAGGGCAAGGTCTGCCAGCGAAGAGCCGAGGCGCCCCAGTGGAACCGTTGGGGCATCTCATAAACCCGAAGGTCGCGGGTTCGAATCCCGCCCCCGCTACCTCCGAAAGGGCCGCAAATGCGGCCCTTTCGTCTCTTCGGGTCGAGCTCGTTCGTCTCGGAGCGGGCATCAAACGGGCATCAATTCCATTCAGCAGGCGCTGAGCGTCGTTCACGTGGTGCGGCTAGTAACCCGAGATACTCGTGTCCCCGGCCCTTCAGTCAAGGTCCGTCTCAACCTCTATGCGGCCCGACTTGGCCGCGTCGGCGAGCGCGGCGTAGTCGAGCTCGTTCTGGTCGGCGTAGCGCTCGGAGAACTCGGCGATCGCCTGATCGAAGCTGTCGCCCTTGCCGAGGTAGGCGCCGATCGCGATCCGGTCGCCGGATCGTGCGTGGGCGTGGGCCAGCGTCCAGCCGCACACTCGCCCGTATATCTCCAGCCCCTCCGGTGGCAGGGTCTCGATCTCGACCGATCGCTTCCCGTCCCAGAGCTGGCGCACGTAGAAGTCTCGCTCGCCGCCCTCCCACGCGATCGCCGGAAGCCAGCCGAGAAGGATGTCGCTCGAGGCCTGCATCAGCCACTGGCCCTCGACCACCCGCTCGCCGTGGTTTCCGAACTTGCTCGCCCCGAGGTAGCGCTCGAGCACCGAGGCCTCGGCCTCCTTGGCCTGCATGAAGAGCGGGTCCTGCCCGTCGCGGCCCATCATCAGCAGCACCCAGGCGCGCGTCCCGACACTGCCGACCCCGACGACCTTGCGGGCCATTTCGACGTATCGGAAGCTGTCGAAGAGGTGGCGGCGGTCTCCCTTGAGGCTCTTGCGGTAACGGCCGATCATCTCGACGATCCGCTCCTCCAGCGCTTGGCGCTGATCCTCGGAAACCAGCTCGCCGGCAGGAACCAGCAGCGGCGGATCGCTGATGATCCGCGGCTCGCCGTCGACCTCGTGCACGAGGCGATCGAACGCCTTGAGGCTGTTCTTCTTCCCGGCCTTGGCCACGTTCTTCCGCGCCGTCTTCATCTGCTTGGTGTCGGCGACCTTGGCCAGGTCGGCGAGCAGGGCGTCGACGTCGAGGCGCGCGTACCAGACCTCGAAGTTCCGCATCGCGGCGAACTCCCGCATCGCCTCGCGGTACTCGCGGACCGTTCTGAGGACGGCGCGCCGGGTCTCCTTCGGGGTGAAGTCGCGATCGCGCCCGGCGATCGCGAAACTGGCTGCGAGACGCTTGAGGTCCCACTCCCAGGGCCCGGGAAGGGTCTCGTCGAAGTCGTTGACGTCCAATACCAGCCGGCGGTCGGGGGCCGCGAAGACCCCGAAGTTCGAGAGGTGCGCGTCGCCGCATAGCTGGACCTGAATCCCCGACTGGGGCGTCTTCGCGAGATCCATCGCCATGATCGCCGCCGCGCCGCGGAAGAACGTAAAGGGCGAAGCCAGCATCCGCCCGTAGCGGATCGGAACGAGTTCTTGGACGCGGCTCTTGGCCTGGTCCTCGAGCACCTTGACGGGATCTCGCCGGCGGGCTGGCCGTTCCCAGTCTCCGTGGCTCGAGCGAGGGGCCTTCTCACGCGCCGCCTTGCCGGCGGCGGCGCGCTCATCTGCCGAGGCAAGCGTGTCTACAGGTGGGGAATTGGTGGTCGCGGTGGGCATGCAGGGGTACCGGCCTGCGAAGCGTCTTCGGTTTGCGGCTACTGCAACAGCCGGCAAAGGCAGACTACCGCTCGGTCGGAGGGCCCTCGTTCCGGCACCGCGGCCGTTCCGCGCGTAGGAGCCGTCGCGTAGATAATGATCACCCCCTGACGGGTTGCCATGCCTGAGGTGATCAACAAGCGGGTGACGGCAGAGATCGAAGGCGATTTCGTCGTCTTCCTGATCGGCATGCGCATCAACACGTTCTGGAAGCCGTGGAAATGGCTGCCCGTGTTCCTCGCGATGCCACGCATGCTGCGCGAGCTCGAGGACAGCCCCGAATCAGGGTTTCTCGGCGCCCGCCAGTACATGGGCAGCCCTCGGCGGCCGATGCTGGTCCAGTATTGGCGCTCCTTCGATCAGCTCGAGGCCTACGCACGGAACCGCGACGCCGCCCACTGCCCCGCCTGGGTCGCGTTCAACAAGCGAATCGGATCGAACGGCGACGTCGGCATCTGGCACGAGACCTACCTGATCGCCGCCGGCAGCTACGAATGCGTCTACAACCACATGCCGCCCGTCGGCCTCGGCGAGGTGACGAGCCTGGTTCCTGCCGCCGGCCGAAAGGCCACGGCCGCAAGCCGAGCAGGGGTTCGCGACGAGCCCGACCCCGACGAAGCCCCGACCGATGGTGACTTGGTTGGCAACCGCGGGCCCAGCGGACCGCAACGATGATCGATCCGTTCGCGGGGCTCCCGGTGGCGGCGCTCAGCGAGTCGCGAACCCTGTTCGAAGCTGGGCTGATCCTGGTGCTGGCGGCGGCGGCGCCGCTGATCGCCCAGGTGCTCCGGCTCCCGTCGATCCTGGTGCTGCTCGCGCTTGGGTTCGGCGCGGGGGCGATCGGCGCACTCGACCCCAACGCACTGCTGGGCGAGAACCTGATCTCCACCGTGGTCTCGATCGCCGTCGGGATCATCCTCTTCGAAGCCGGGCTCGGTCTGAACTTCAGCAAGCTGGCCGGCAGCGTTGCTCGCGTCTACCGCCGGCTGGTGAGCCTCGGGATCCTCGTCACCTGGGCGGTCGGGACGGTTGCCGCCTATCTGCTCTTCGATCTCTCCTTCGAGGTCGCGCTCGTGCTCGGGTCGGTGCTCGTCGTCTCCGGCCCGACGGTGGTCGGGCCGTTGCTCAGCTTCATCCGTCCCTCGAAGACCGTCAACTCGACCCTGATGTGGGAGGGCACATTCGCCGACCCGCTCGGCGCGACGCTCGGTGTCGTCGTCTTCAACGCGGTGATCGCCGGCCAGGCGACGGCCGGCGAGGAGGTCGCTCAGTTTCTGCTCGCCGTTGGGATCGGGGCCGGTTTCGGCATCGTCGGGGGGGTCCTGATCCTGGCCTGGGCGCGCTGGTTCAGACCCAACCAGTCGCAGGCGCTGACCGGGACCTTGATGTTCGTCGTTGCGATGGTCGTCTGCGCCGACCTGCTCCGCGATGACACGGGCCTGATCACCGGCCTCTTCATTGGCGCGATCCTCATCAACAGGCCACCCCACCGGATCGAGCCGGCGGGGCTGGCGATCCAGACGGCAAAGCTGACCCGCGCCTGGCGCGAGCGAATCGCCACTCTCTCGACCTTCCTGATCGGGATCCTGTTCATCATCCTCTCGGCCCGCGTCTCCCCGCACCAAATCGGCGAGGTGGGCTGGGTGAGCCTCGCGTTCATCGGCGTGCTCGTACTCGTCGGCCGCCCGCTCGACGTGGGGCTCTCGACCCTGGGCTCGGCGCTGACGATGCGCGAGCGGGCCTTCATCGCCTGGATGGCGCCGCGCGGGATCGTCGCCGCTGCGACCTCGTCCACGTTCGCCCTCGGCCTCACCCAGGCCGGGGTCGGCGGCGGGGCGCAAAACCTGATCCCGATCACCTTCATCGTGATCGTCGCCACCGCGCTCATCTACGGCCTCAGCGGAGGCCCCGTGGCGCGCGCGCTCGGAGTCGCGAGCACAGGCGCGGGTGGGGTGCTGCTGCTCGGCGCCACCCCGGTCGGGCGCGCCGTCGGGCGTGCCCTCCATGACCGGGGGCTGACCGTGCTCGTGTGGACCGGCAGCGACGAGAACGCACGGGCTGCGAAGGCGGACGGGCTCAGTGTCTACAAGGGCAATCCGACCGAGGATGCCAGTGAGGATGCTCCCTCCGAGCTCGACGAGCTCGAATACGCGCTCGCCGTCGGTGCCGATGAGGCTCTCAATGCGATGGTCGCGACCGATCTCTCCGAGTACTTCGGTCGCGACCGGGTCTTCCAACTCGCGGCTAGCGATGAGCGGACCGCGGACTTCTACACCAGGGCGCAGGTGCTGTTCGACGACTCAGCCAGCCATGACGAGCTTGTCCCGAATCAAGTCCGGTGCCGAGATCACCGTGACCGAAGCGCCGGCGGCCGCGAGGATGGGAGAGGGCGCTGGCGCCGACCGGGCGGCTGGGCTGCCGATGTTCGTACTCACACCCGGGAATGACCTGCGCATCCTCACCGCGGGGGACCAGCCCGATCTCAAGGCCGGGCAGGAGCTGATCTGCCTGGTCTCGCAACCCACCACGGTCAGCTAGCCGCGCGCCGAAACGGTTATAGGGTTCGGGCGTGGTCAGTGACCAGCCTGGCGTGACGCAAGGACGAACCGCCGATTCCGAGCAGGAGCTACGGGTTCGGCATCGGCTGGATCTGGAGTTCGGCTCGCGAGAGGAATGGGACGACCCCAAGCGCGAGTGGCGTCGCCTCTTCTCTGAGCTGCTCGGGACGTTTTTTTTGGTGCTCGTCGCCGCCGGCGGCGGGATCCTGGTAGGCGAGAGTCAGATCAGCCTCGCCGCCGCCGTGGTCGCCCCCGGGCTCATGGTCATGGCGATCATCCTCTTCATGGGTGCGATCTCCGGAGCCCATCTGAACCCGGGGGTCTCGCTTGCGTTCGCCCTGCGCGGGGATTTCCCCTGGAGGCGGGTGCCCGGCTACATCATCATCCAGCTCGTCGGGGCCACCCTGGCGTGCCTCTTCCTCCTGGCCGTGTTCGGGAACGTCGAGCACCTCGGCGCGACTCTGCCCGGCGCCGGGTATGAGAACTGGCAGGCGCTGCTGATGGAGGTTGCGCTCACGGCCGGCTTGGTGAGCGTCATCCTGGGGACAGCCTCGGCGGCTCAGAACGTCGGCGCGATCGCGGCTCTCGGCGTCGGCGGCTACATCGCGCTCGCCGGCCTTTGGTCGGCGCCGGTCAGCGGCACCTCGATCAACCCGGCCCGGTCCTTTGGGCCCGCCCTGGTCAGCGGCGACTTCTCCAGCTACTGGGTCTACGTCGTGGGGCCACTCGCCGGGGCGTTGATCGCGGTCGGGTTCGCCTACATCCTGCGTGGCAGCGGCGGCGACCCGATCGCCCGCGCCGCCGGCTCCGGGGTGCTGGGCGAGGGCAGGCTCGCGGCCAAGCAGAAGCTCTCCCGGGAAATCGATAGTGGTCAGGTCGCTCCGCCCGG
>CAWABY010000004.1:0-269519 GCA_963780395.1 uncultured Solirubrobacterales bacterium | reverse complement strand
GACGCGGGCGACCAGCAGCGACCAGTAGGGGCCCGCGTCCTCGACCGCCGCGTCCATGCCGACGAAGAAGAGGCCGAAGCCGGCGGCCGCGAGCCCGGCGAGCGCCAGGGCCTCGCGCGAGGAGGCGCCGCCGTCCGCCGACTCCGGCGCGCGGGTGGCGAGCACGACACCGACAAAGGCCGCGGCCATCCCGGCGAACTGGAGCGCCTCCGGCCGCTCGCCCGTGGCGACCCCGACGATCAGCGGCAGCACCGCGGCGCCGCTGGCCGAGATCGGCGAGATCACGCTCATGGTTCCGATCGCGAGCGCGCGATAGAGGGCCGCGATCCCGACGAGTTGCGCCACGCCGGCGCCGATCGCCGGGGCCACCTCCCCGAACGACGGCGCCTCCAGCTGCGCCGCACCGACCACCAGCGCGATCGCCACAAGCCCGGTGAGCTGGCTCACCAGCAGCACCAGCGCCAGGGTCAGCGCCTTGGTGCGGATGCCGCCCAGGAAGTCGGCGAAGCCCCAGCAGAGGGCGGCGCCGATGCCGAGTGCTGCGGCGGCCATTCGCCGAGGTCAGCCCGCGGGCGGCTGGTCGTCGAGCCCGGCCATGCCCCGGATCACGTGCAGGTCAACGATCCCGGGCGCGAAGACGTTGATCGAGTACTGGACCGCGCGCCCGCCCGGCGCCTGGAGCAGCTCGGCCAGCTCGAGCGCGGCGGTGACGCGGCTCACCCCGAGTGCGTCGCCGACGCGATCGCCCGGCTCCACCAGGCGGGGCCGGACCTGGGTGCGGGCGAAGGCGATCGGGTCCCCGCGCTCGACCAGCACGTCGAGCACCATCTTTCCCGACTCCAGCGCCTCGCGCAGCTCCTTGGGCGGCGGAAGCTCGTGTTCGGGGTGGACCACGTCCCGCATGTAGGCGGCGACCGTGCCGTCGGCCAGCAGCGTGCGCTGGATCAGCGGCGCGCGCGTTCCGCGGCGCAGCTCCAGCGCCTCGGCGACGAACCCGGGCACCCGGGCCTGTTCGATCTCCAGGTTGCGCGTGGTCAGGCGCTTGCCCTGGCGCCGGGCCAGCGAGGCGTAGGACTCCAGCACCTCGAGTCCCGCGCTGAAGGCCGCCGGCAGCGCCACGCGCCCGACGAAGGTGCCGCTGCCCTGCCGGCGGACGATCTCGCCGTTCGACTCCAGGCGCTCGAGCGCCAGCCGCAGCGTGCCTCGCGAGACGCTCAGCTCCTCGGCCAGCTCCTGCTCGGGAGGAAGACGGTCGCCCGGGCGGGCGCGACCGGGCGCGAGCCGGTCCCGCAGCGCGGTTTCGGTCACATCGACGAGGGATGACCGCGACACGGGGGCGAGCCTAACCCTCGGTGGCCCCGAGGGCGCCGGAGGCACGCTCGGCCGACTCGCGGGCGCGCGCGACGCGCGGGTCATCGGAGCCGGAGCCGAGGTTGGCGTCGACCAGCTGGGCGGCGCCTCGCGCGGCCGCGGCGGCCAGATCGGCGGCGACGGCGGCGTCGGCGCCGAAGGCCCAGGGCCGGGCGCGGGCAGCGATCTCGGCAGCCGCCTCGGCGACCTCGGCGGCGCACTCGGCGATCGCCAGCGGCGGGTCGGCTGCCGCGGCCAGGGCAGTGTCACGGGCCTCGGCGTCGTCCGCCCGAGCGACCTTGGCGTAGGCCACGACGTCCTCGTCCGCCGCCTCCAGCAGGCGCGCACGGAGCTCGCCCGCCCTGGAGGACAGCGAGCGCATTCGCGCCGCTGCCTCGCGGTCCGGATGCTCGTCGTCCTCGGCCAGACGCACGGCGGCGAGCTCGGCGGAGAGCTCGACGAGCGACGCGGCGAGCGCGCAGCTCAGGGCCGTGGCGACGCCCGCCGCCGCCGGCTCGGTGGTCGAACCAAGCTCGGCAAGGACCTCCCGCAACTGGCGGTCAGCGACCCCGGCCACTAGTTCCTCGGTCCGGAGCCGGCCATCTAGAACAGCCCGACGGTGCGTCCCTCGGCGTCGATGTCGACGTTGAAGGCCGCCGGCGTCTTGCCGAGCCCGGGCATCTGCTGGATCGCCCCGCACAGCGGCACCAGCCAGCCAGCCCCCGTGTATGCCCGTACGTCACGCACCGGAAGCTGGAAGCCGGTGGGCGCTCCCAGCAGCTCGGGGTCGGCCGACAGCGACAGCGGGGTCTTGGCCATGCAGACCGGCAGCTCCGCCAGGCCCTGGTCGGTGAACTGCTCGATCTTCTTCTCGGCCTCGAGGTAGTAGACGACCTCGTCGGCGCCATAGACGCGCTCGCCGATCGTCTCGATCTTGGACTTGATCGAGGCGCCGTCCTCGTAGAGGAAGCCGAAGTCGTTGGGCTGGTCGCAGGCGGCGACAACGGACTCGGCGAGGTCGGCGACCCCCTTGCCGCCCTGGGCGAAGCCGTCGCTGACCGCAGCCGCGAAGGCGCCGCCCTCCCCAGCCAGCTTGGTCACCAGCTCGACCTCCTCGTCGGTGTCCTCGGGCCGGCGGTTGACCGCGACCACCGCCGGAACCCCGAACTCCTTGATTATCCCCAGGTGGCGGTGGAGGTTGGCCATTCCCTTCTCCACGGCCGCCAGCTGCTCCTTGGCCGATGCCCCGTCGGGGGAGTCGAGGCCTCCGTGGTGCTTGAGGGCGCGAACGGTGGAGACCAGCACCACCGCGTCGGGGCTGACGCCGCCGGCGCGGCAGACGATGTCGAAGAACTTCTCCATCCCCATGTCCGAGCCGAAGCCCGACTCGGTGACCACGTAGTCGCCCAGCTTCAGACCCATCAGGTCCGCGATCAGCGACGAGTTCCCGTGCGCGATGTTCGCGAAGGGCCCGGCGTGCATCAGGCAGGGCTGCCCCTCCAGCGTCTGGATCAGGTTGGGCTTGATGGCGTCCTTCAGCAGCACCGTCATCGCGCCCGCGGCCTGCAGATCGTCGGCGGTGACGGGGTTGCCGTCGCGCGAGTACGCGACGGTGATCGCGCCCAGGCGGCGGCGCAGGTCGTGGACGTCGCGGGCGACGGCCAGCACGGCCATCACCTCCGAGGCGGCGGTGATGTCGAAGCCGCTCTCGCGCGGATAGCCGTTGGTCGGCCCGCCCAGGCCCAGCGCGACCTGGCGCAGGGCGCGGTCGTTCATGTCCACGGCCCGCTTCCAGGTCACTTGCAGAGCGTCGACGTGGTGCGGGTTGCCGTGCAGGATCGAGGCGTCGAGCATCGCCGCCAGCAGGTTGTTGGCGGCGCCGATCGCGTGGATGTCGCCGGTGAAGTGCAGGTTCAGGTCCTCCATCGGGACCACCTGGGCGAGGCCGCCGCCGGCTGCGCCGCCCTTGATCCCGAACACCGGCCCCAGCGAGGGCTCCCGCAGGCACAGCACCGGGTCCTTGCCGATGTAGCCCAGCCCCTCGGTCAGCGCGACCGAGGTGGTGGTCTTGCCCTCGCCGGCCTTGGTCGGGGTCATGCCGGCGACGCAGACGAGCTTCGCGTTCGGCCGGTCGGAGAGGCGGTCGATGGCGTCGAGAGAGATCTTGGCCTTGTAGCGGCCGTAGGGCTCGATCTCCTCGGCCTCGAGGCCGAGCCGCTCGCCGATCGCGTCGATCGGCTGCAGCTGCGCTTCCTGGGCGATCTCCAAGCTGCTCTTCATCTGTCCCGTCTTCTCCTCGGTCGTTGTTCGGTTGTGTCGGGGTTTGACGTGCTGGGTCGGTGGCCGGTCAGTGCGAGACGGCCGCGGCCCCGAGCTCGGAGACCAGGCGGTCGCGGTAGAAGCGTTCGAGCGCGAAGGGCTCGATCAGTTCGGGCGTCTTGCCCGTGGCGACGAGCTCGGCCATCGTCTTGCCGACGATGGGCGCCGCCTTGAAGCCGTAGGTGCCCCAGCCAGCGCTGAGCGTGAAGCCATCGACCTCCGTCACGCCCAGGATCGGGCTGAAGTCGGGGCTGATGTCGCAGAGGCCCGCCCAGCTGCGCAGGATGCGGGCCCGCTCGAGCTGCGGGAACAGCTCCAGTGTGTGGCGCGATGACTCCTGGATGAAGTTGAGCGTGCCCTGCTGGCGGTAGGTGGTCCACGGCTCGATCTCGGCGCCGATCAGGAACTCGCCGCGGTCCGTCTGGGAGATGTAGACGTGCATCTGCGAGCTCACGATCACGATGTCGAGCAGCGGCTTCAGCGGCTCGGTCACGAACGCCTGCAGGATGTGGGTGGTGATCGGCAGCTCGACGCCGGCCATCTCGGAGATCGTCGAGCTCCAGCCCGCGGTGGCGCTGACCACGTTGCCGGCCGCGATCCTGCGCCCGTCGGCGAGGGTCACCCCGGTCGCGCGTCCGTTGGAGCGCTCGATCCCGGCGACCTCGTTGTAGGGGTGGATCTCGGCGCCACCGCGGTCGGCGCCCCGCGCCAGGCCCCAGACGACTGCGTCGTGGCGGATGATGCCGCCGGGCGGGTGATAGAGCGCCCCCATCACCGGGTGCACGGCGTCGGGGGCGAGCGACATCGCGGGCGCGAGCCGGCCGATCTCCTCTGGACCGATCACCTTCGAGTCGATTCCCTCGAGCTGGTTCACCTCGGCGCGCTCGGCCATCACGAACATCGCCCGGTCGGTGTGCGCCAGGGTCAGGTGGCCCTCCTGGCTGAACAGCAGGTTGAAGTTGAGCTCGGCGCCGAGGCGCTCGTACAGCTTCACCGAGGCGTCGTAGAACCGGGCGCCCTCGGGCGTCTTGTAGTTGGAGCGCAGGATCGTGGTGTTGCGCCCCGCCGCGCCGGAGCCGATGTAGCTCTTCTCGAGGATGCAGACGTCGGTGATGCCGTGATCGCGGGCCAGGTAGTAGGCGATCGCGAGTCCGTGCGAGCCGCCGCCGACGATCACGACCTCGTAGCTGTCCTTGAGCTCGGGCGTCCGGCGCCACATGCGCCGCTTGCGGAAGATGTCAAGCACCGGCGGCGACCTCCTCGGGCTCCGCGGCGCCCAGCGCGGCGAGGCCGACGGCGCGTCCGCCCAGGCTCTGGGCGGCGTCGACGAACACGGTCCAGTTGTACTGGGCGTAGCCGGCGCCGAACAGGTGCAGGAAGCGGTTGCCGTCCTCTCGCAGGACCAAGCCGGGGGTGCGGGCGACCGAGACGGGGGCAAAGGCGCGCTCGGGGAAGCGGGCGGGTCGCATGTCCAGCGCCGTGGCCCGCGCGAAGGTCTCCCGCGCGTGGGGGCCGACGACGGCGTTCGAGCCCCACGCCGAGGTGAGCTCGGTGACCGAGGCGAAGCGGGCACGCCCGGCCTCGTCCTCGAGGGCACGGCGGACGGCGGCGGTGCCCTCGGGTGGCGTCACCGCCATCACGCGCCCGGCTGTGATCGGGCACCACCAGGTCCCGTCGTGCAGCGCCGCGCGCCCCAGCTCCAGGCCAGCGCCGCCCGCCAGAGAGGACACGATCGAGGCCGTGGTGGGGGGGTCGGCCTGCAGCTCGAGCTTGCCGAGGCAGCTGAGGTCGGCGATCCCGACCGCGTTGCGGCAGGCCGCCCGCTCAGGCTCGGCGGCGCCGTAGTCGATGACCACCTGCCAGCCGGCGCGCTCGCCCAGGCGGGCGCCGGCGTCCAGGTGCGCCCACTCGATCGGGCTGCGCTGCGGGGGCGGCGCGCCGCCGGGGCCCGGGCCGACCTCGTCTGGTGCGAGAAACTCGAAGCTCATCCGCGCAGCTTCTCCTGGTCGGGGTCGTAGAACGGCGCCGTGTGTACCTGGGCGCTCAGCCGCCGTCCCTCGTCGGCGATCGTGATCGAGGTGCCGTCCTCGCCCAGCTCCGCGGGGACCCACGCCATGCCGATCGTGCGCTGCAGCAGGGGCGAGAAGCGCGAGGAGGTGACTCGGCCGACCGGCTTGCCGTCGGTGACCACGGCCGCTCCCTCGGTCGGCACGGCGCCGTTGTCCAGCGTGAAGCCGACGAGCTTGTTGAGGTCGCCTCGCTCGGCGACGCCCTCCAGGGCCCAGCGACCGATGAAGTCCTGCTCCTTGTCGAACTTGACGATCCAGGGCATCGCCGCTTCCAGCGGGTTCGACTCGGCGTCGGTGTCCTGGCCGACCAGGATGTGCAGCTTCTGCAGGCGCAGCACGCGCTGGGGCTCGAGGCCGAAGGGCATGATCCCGTGCCGCTCGCCCGCATCGCTGATCGCGTCCCAGAGGTGCAGCGCCAGCGAGCCCGGGCAGTGAAGCTCGTAGCCGAGCTCGCCTACGAAGCCGATTCGCAGCAGCAGGCAGGGGACGCCCGCGACCAGGGCCCGCTTGCCGTCCAGGTAGGTGAAGGCCTCGTTGGAGCAGTCCAGGTCGGTCAGCCCGGAGAGGATCTCGCGAGCGCGGGGGCCCGCGAGGTTGAAGGCCGCCAGGCCCTGGCTGACGTCCGTCAGGTGGACGTCCAGGTTCCACTCGGCCAGCCACCAGGCGAACCAGGCCTCGACGGCGTCGGCCCCGCTCGAGGTCGTGGTCACGTAGAAGCTGTCGTCGTCCAGGCGGCAGACGGTGCCGTCGTCGGTGATCCGCCCGGCGTCGTCGCCGAGCACGCCGTAGCGGATGCGGCCGGGCTTGAGGTTGTCGAAGCGGTTCGGATAGAGCAGGTTCAGGAACTCCCCGGCGTCCGGCCCACGCACCATCAACTTGCCGAGCGTGGAGACGTCGATCAGGCCGGCGCCCTCGTGCACGGCCATGGTCTCGGCGCGGGCGTCGCCGTAGTCGTAGGGGCGGCGCCAGTCGCCGGCCCACATCACGTTTCCTCCCAGCTCGCGGTGGCGTCCGTGCACCGCCGAGCGCTTGGCGGGCTCGTACGGCCTGCCCGCCATCGCCCCCATCGGAACCGAGGACCAGGGCGGGCGAGCCGTGGTGAGTCCGACCTCCTCGACCGTCGTGTCGGTGTCCTCGGCCATCTTGCGAATCGAGGCGAGCTGGCACATGCGCCCCTGGCAGGGGCCCATGGTCAGCGTCGTGTAGCGCTTCGAGAGCTCGATCGAGTCGTAGCCTTCCTCGACCGAGTAGGTGATGTCCTTGGTCGTCACGTCCTCGCAGAGGCAGGCGAAGCACTTCCCGTTCTCGCCCGCGCCCGAGGGGGGCACGGCCTGGGGGGAAGCCGGAGCGGCGATCAGCGCCGAGCGGTCGGCCTCCAGGCGGGAGCGGTCCTCGGGCCCTCCGAACTCCAGCGACAGCGCGGCCTCGGCGCCCGCGACCGCGCCCGAGGCCTGGGCCTGGGCGGGTGAGGACTCGTGCCCCGCGACAGCACCCGCGGCGTAGATCCCCTCGGGAGTCTGGTCGGGCACATAGGCGCCGGCGCCGGTGTCCCAGCGCGCCTTGGCCCCCGCTTGCAGCAGCAGCGAGGTCGCGGGCACGGACCCCCCCGAGACCGCGACCAGGTCGCAGTCGAGCCCGCGCTCGGTCTCCCGGTCGGGTTTGCCGTCGGGACCTAGGTCGGCGACGACGACGCCCTTGACTTGCTTGCGGCCGAAGGCGCGGACCACGGCTGTGCCCGGCAGGTGGCGGATGCCCTCCCAATCGAGGCGCGAGGCGAGGTCCTCGTCAGCCCCGTCGGGGCGGGCGTCGGCGACAGCGGTGATCGCGACCCCGGCCCCGTGCAGCGCCAGCGCCGCCTCCAGGCCCTGGTCGCTGACGGTGGCAACCACCGCGGCCTTGCCGGGGCGCACGCCGTAGAGGCTCGCGAGCCGCTGCGCCCCCGAGCTCAGCATCACGCCCGGGAGGTCGTTGCCGTCGAACATCAGCGGCTGCTCGATCGAGCCGGTGGCGGCGATGTGGCGCTCGGCGCGGACCTGGTGCAGGGTGTTGCCCTGCCACACGGGGACGATGCCGTCGAAGAAGCCGAGCGCCGCGGCGGGCGCGAGCACTTCGACCCCGGCGGCCAGCACGCGCGCGCCGAGGTCCTGCGCGGCGCCGGCGTCGGTGCCCGCGAGCTGGGTGCCGCCCAACTCGGGCCCGTCGTCCACCAGGACCACGTCGGCCCCCATCTCGGCCGAGCGCAGCGCCGCGCTCAGCCCGGCGAGGCCGCCGCCGATCACGAGCACGTCCGCATGGCGGCGGCGATACTCGGTGCGCCACCGCCGGTGATCCTGCTCCTTGGCCAGCTTTCCCAGCCCGGCGGCGTTGCGGAGCACCTTCTCGTACAAGGGCCAGAGCCGCCGCGGGCGGATGAAGGTCTTGTAGTAGAAGCCCGGAGGGGTGAACCGGGTGCCGAAGATGTCGGTCGCCCGCATCGCGTCGAAGGACAGCGAGGGGCTGGCGTTCATGTGCTTGACGCGCATGCCGGGCTTGACGGGCTCGGTGCAGGCGCGGACGCCGGGCCAGCCGTCGACCTCGACCAGGCAGTTGGGGCACTGTCCGGCGCAGCAGAGCAGCCCGCGCGGGCGGTGGTACTTGAAGCTGCGCGAGAGCACCTTGCGGCCGGATGCGTGTAGCGCGGAGCCGATCGTGTCGCCGTCGAAGGCCTCGACGGTCTTGCCGTCGAAGCTGAACTCGATCGTCTTGGCGCGGTTGATGCGCTCGCCGGGGCTGGGGGGCAGGCGCTCGCTCACGTTTGCGACAACGTTCCGGGCAGGCCCACGCGCTTGACCTCGTTGGTGGTGGTGTCGCGCTCGGCCTGGAACCACTCGCGGCAGCCGGAGCGGTGATACCACCACTCGCGCTGGGTGCCGGCGACGTTGCGGCGAAAGTAGTTGTACGTGTTGAGCTCCCGCTCGCTGGGCTTCGACTTCGGGCGGGGCACGACCTCGCCCCCGAAGGAGAAGTCGGTGACCTCGCGCTCGCCGCAGTTGGGACAGGTCAGCAGGAAGGACATGTCAGCCTCAGGCGTACACTAGACAAATTGGTACAGGGAAGCAAGCGCGCGATAATCTGCCCGTATGGCCCGCCAGTACGCGTGTCTCGACGCCGGCTGCGGCGCGGTGATCGTCGCCGCTGACGAGGCCGCGTTGATCGAGGCGGTCCACAAGCACATGGCCGACGAGCACGACAGCTTCGAGCTCGACGACGTGATCGTCGACGCCTCGAGCGAGGCCGGAACCGACGAGGAGAGCTGATGCCTGAAGCGACCAACGGCGCCCCCGACCCCGACGTCGTCCGCCGGTTCCACTTCACGCGGAAGATGGTCCGCGGGCCGGTCTATCGCAAGTACAAGTTCGCGATCGACAAGATCTGGAACGTGGACGACCTCGACTTCGGCCAGGACGTCACCGACTGGAAGCGGATCGACGAGGGCCAGCGCGAGGGCCTGCTCGGCGTCACGGTCCGCTTCCTCGCCGGCGAGCAGGCCGTCACCGACGAGCTTGTGCCGATGATCGCCGCCTCCCACGCGCTCGGCCGCTTCGACTGGGTCACCTACCTCTCGACCTTCCTGATGGAGGAGGCCAAGCACGCCGAGTTCTTCATGCGCTGGCACGACGAGGTGGTCGGGGTGCTCGAGCCCGAGGAGGTCGCCCGCCATTTCCTGGTTCGCGGCGCCACCGTCGATCCGAGCGGCCGCTTCGAGGTCCGCGACGTCCTCCACGAGGCGTTGCCCGCGTACGGCCGCGACTTGCTCGAGGCCGCGATGGACGGGAGCGAAGAGGAGATCGAGCGCGCCTTCGTGCGCTTCTCGGCCGCCTACAACGGCTTCGTCGAGGGCGTCCTGACGATGCCCTCCTACGAGATCGTGATCGACACGACCGTGCTCTGGGACGCCTTCCCGGGTCTGCGCGAGGGCTTCAAGCTGATCCTCCGCGACGAGGGCCGCCACATCACCTTCGGCACCGGCGCCTGCAAGACCCTGATCGAGAAGAACCCCGACCTGGAGTCAGAGGTCCACTCGGTGTTCGACGCCTACCGCGGCAACGTGGTCGGCCTCGTCGAGTACCAGAAGGCCGTCCCCGGCCTCGAGGTCCAGAAGTACCAGGACCAGAAGGTGCGCCACTACCGCAACCGCTGCCGCGAGATGGGGATCACCCCCGACCAGACCCTGATCGACCAGATCCTCGACCCCGAGATCGACTTCGTGGTCGGGCATCAGGCGGGGTAGCTCGCACTCCTCCTCGCGGCCGCTTGCGGCCGCGATGGATGATGGGCGAGCGCTGCGGTAGCTCGCCCACGGTCTCGCTAGCTTCATATGTGTGGCACGCACACATAGGTGGAAGGGAAATGCTGGCGTTTGCGCCTATTGCCCAGGCGCGCACTGTGTGAGATACATACAGATATGAGCGAAACCATCAAGAAGCCCACTGCGGACGACGTTCGCAAGGCGGTCAAGGACGACGGCATCGAGTTCCTGTTCGCGAACTTCGTCGACATGCACGCGCGCCCGAGCGCGAAGCTGATCCCGGCCGAGCACCTCGAGGACCTGCTGGAGGACGGGGCCGGGTTCGCCGGCTTCGCCGCCGGCGACATCGGCCAGCAGCCCAATGACCCGGACATGATCGCGATGCCCGATCCCGGCTCGTTCACGAAGCTTCCCTGGAAGCCCAACGTCGGCTGGTTCGCATCGAACGTCACCGTCGAGGGCGAGGAGCACCCCTATTGCCCGCGAACGATCCTCCAGCACCAGATGAAGCGCTGCGAGGACGCGGGCTACCAGTTCAAGATCGGCTACGAGCTCGAGTACTTCCTGGTCCGCAAGACCGAGGACGGCAGCATCGAGATCGCCGACCAGCTCGACGACCTCGAACAGCCCTGCTACGACATCCGCGCGCTCACGCGCAGCTTCGACTTCGTGGCCGAGGTCGTCAAGAACGTCAACTCGCTCGGCTGGGACCTGTACGCCACCGACCACGAGGACGCCAACGGCCAGTTCGAGCAGAACTGGGGGCCCGCGGATCCGCTGACGAGCTCGGACCGCGCGGTCTTCTACCGCTACATGGTCGAGGCGATGGCCCAGGAGCGCGGGCTTATCGCGACCTTCATGCCGAAGCCGTTCGGGCACCTGACCGGCAACGGCTGCCACATGCACATGAGCCTCTGGGACGGCGACACCAACGTCCTCCTGGAAGATCCGAAAAAGGACAAGCACGGGCTCGGGCTGAGCGAGAAGGGCTACAACTTCATCGGCGGGCTGAAGAAGCACGCGAAGGCCTACATCGCGGTCACCGCTCCCACGGTCGGCTCCTACAAGCGGCTCGTGATCGGAGCACCGGCCAGCGGCGCCACCTGGGCGCCCGCCTACGTCACCTACGGCTGGAACAACCGCACGATGATGCTCCGCATCCCCGACCACGGCCGCATCGAGGACCGCACCGTGGACGGCGCCTGCAACCCGTACCTGGCCGCGACCGTGGTCCTCGCCGCGGGCCTGGACGGGATCGAGAACGGGATCGACCCTGGCGACCCCAGCACCGGCAGCATGTACAAGACCAGCGTCGAGGACCGCAAGAAGACGGGGATCGAGACGCTGCCCGCGAACCTGCTCGACGCGACGCGCGAGCTGGAGCAGGACGAGGTCATGCGCAAGGCGCTGGGCTCGGTCGGGGACGAGGACTACGTCGACTACTTCATCCGCTGCAAGCAGCGCGAATGGCAGCAGGGGCACGAGCAGATCACCAAGTGGGAGATCGACCGCTACCTACAGCTCTCCTGAGAGCGAGGTTCACCGATGTGCGGAATCGCCGGGCTGTTCAGCAAGTCAAGCGACTTTGAGGAGTCCCTCGGGTCCCACCTGAGCGGGATGCTCGCTCAGCTGGCCGACCGCGGCCCCGACAGCGCGGGGGTCGCGCTCTATCGCGATCCGGCGCCCTCTGGATCGGTCAAGGTCTCGCTGTTCTCTGAGGAGCCCGACTACGCCTGGAGCGGGCTGGAGGGGGAGCTGGCCGAGAGCTTCGGCTCGGTCAGCGATCCGATGCGGGTCGCCACCCATGCCCTGTTCACCGTCGAGGCCGAGGGGCCCCAGCTCCAGCGCTGGCTGGACGCCGAGCACCCGGAGCTGCGGGTGATGAGCATCGGCGAGCACATCGAGATCTACAAGGAGAAGGGCGACCCCCGCAAGTTCATCAAGGACTTCGGGCTGGAGACGGTCTCGGCGAGCCACGCGCTGGGGCACACGCGGATGGCCACGGAGAGCCGGGTGACGACCGAGCACTCCCACCCGTTCTCGACCGGGCTCGACCTCTGCCTCGTGCACAACGGCTCGCTCTCGAACCACAACCGCCTTCGGGTCGAGCTGCGCCGCAGGGGAATCGAGTTCCAGACCGACAACGACTCCGAGGTCGCCGCCGGTTACCTGACCTGGCGGCTTTCGGAGGGGGACGACCTGGAGACCGCGCTGAACGGCTGCCTCACCGACCTCGACGGCTTCTACACCTTCGCCGTCGGCACGGCGGACGGGTTTGCGGTGCTGCGCGACCCGATCGCCTGCAAGCCGGCGGTGATGGCCGAGAGCGACGAATGGGTGGCGATGGCCTCGGAGTACCGTGCGATCGCGACGCTGCCCGGCGCCGAGGAGGCCGAGCTCTGGGAGCCCGAGCCCGGCCGGGTTTACGTCTGGCAGCGGGCGAAGGTCGCGTGACCGTTTCTACGGGCACCGCGGAGACGGTCGACCTCGGCAGCGTCTCGGTCCGGGATCTGAACCAGCGCCTGCACGAGGCCGAGGACGGGACCAGGTGGCTGGTCGAAAACCCCGACGGGGCGCACTCCATCGCCGCGGGCCTCGACGGCGAGTTCGAGGTCGAGATCGACGGCCATGCGGGCTACTACTGCGCCGGGATGAACAAGCTCGCGACCGTCCGCGTCGCCGGCAACGCCGGGACCGGGGTGGCCGAGAACATCATGTCCGGGCAGGTGATCGTCGCCGGCGACACCAGCCAGTCGGCCGGCGCCACCGGCCGCGGCGGCACCCTGGTGATCAAGGGCAACGCGTCGGCCCGCTGCGGGATCTCGATGAAGGGCGTCGACATCGTCGTCCACGGCTCGATCGGGCACGCGGGCGGGTTCATGGCCCAGAAGGGCTGCTTGGTCGTCTGCGGCGACGCCGGCGACGGCCTCGGCGACTCGATCTACGAGGCGCACGTCTACGTCCGAGGGGAGGTCGCCGGACTGGGAGCCGACTGCGTGGAGAAGGAGATGCGCGACGAGCACGTAACCGAGCTGCTCGAGCTGCTCGAGCGGGGGGAGGCCGACTTCGACCCGGCCGAGTTCAAGCGCTACGGCTCTGCGCGCCAGCTCTACAACTTCCAGGTCGATGACGCGGGGGACTACTGATGGGGGGCGCGGGATGAGGCTCAGGGATGACTGAGTTCGACCAGCTCTCCAAGGAGCGCGGCTTCGACCAAGAGTTCGAGGACAAGTGGCGCCCCGGGCTGCGCGAGTCCCACCTATTTGATCGCAACGCGATCCACGAGATCCACCGCATGGCGCGGGAGGGGATCTACGACATCCGCGGCTTCGGCGCCAAGCGCCGCGTGCCGCACTTCGACGACCTGCTCTTCCTCGGGGCCAGCGTCTCGCGCTACCCGCTCGAGGGTTACCGCGAGAAGTGCGCAACCGACGTCACACTCGGAACCCGCTTTGCCAAGAACCCGGTCGAGCTCGAGATCCCGATCACGATCGCCGGCATGAGCTTCGGCGCGCTGTCGGCGCCGGCCAAGGAGGCGCTTGGCCGCGGAGCGAGCGCGATGGGGACGAGCACCACCACCGGCGATGGCGGGATGCTGCCCGAGGAGCGCGAGCATTCGACGAAGCTCGTCTACCAGATGCTCCCCTCTCGGTACGGGATGAACCCCGACGACCTCCGCAGGGCTGACGCGGTCGAGGTCGTGGTCGGCCAGGGCGCGAAGCCCGGCGGCGGGGGAATGCTGCTAGGCCAGAAGATCAGCGACCGCGTCGCGGAGATGCGGGATCTGCCGATGGGAGTCGACCAGCGCAGCGCCTGCCGCCACCCCGACTGGACGGGTCCCGACGACCTGGAGATCAAAATCGAGGAGCTGCGCGAGATCACGGATTGGCGGGTGCCGATCTACGTGAAGATCGGCGCCACCCGCACCTTCTTCGACGTCGCGCTCGCGGTCAAGGCCGGGGCCGACGTGATCGTGCTCGACGGGATGGAGGGCGGCACCGCCGCCAGCCAGGAGGTCTTCATCGAACACGTGGGGATCCCGATCCTGGCCGCGATACCGGAGGCCGTTCGCTCGCTACAGGAGCTGGGCATGCACCGCGAGGTGCAGCTGATCGTCTCAGGGGGAATCCGCAACGGCGCCGACGCCGCCAAGGCGCTCGCCCTGGGGGCCGACGCTGTGTCGATCGGCGTGGCCGCCGTGGTCGCGCTCGGCGATAACTCCCACAACTTCGAGTCCGAGTACGAGCAGATCGGCACCGCTGCCGGCTTCTACGACGACTGGCACGAGGGCCGCGACCCGGTCGGGATCTCGACCCAGGACGACGAGCTCGCCAGCCGCTTCGACGCCGAGCTCGGGGGCCGGCGGATCGCCAACTACCTGCGGGCGATGGTGCTGGAGGCGCAGACCCTGGCCCGGGCCTGCGGCAAGTCCCACGTCCACAACCTCGAGCCCGAGGACATGGTCGCCCTCACCTTCGAGGCGTCGGCGATGGCGAAGGTGCCGGTGGCGGGAACGAGCTGGATCCCGGGCCAGGATGCAAACTGAAATGAACAACGACCATGACAAACGCCACCTCCTCCGCTTCGCGTCCGGGGGTGGCTCGATGGAGGAGAGATAGATGGCAAAGATCGTTTGCGTGCTTTACGACGACCCGGTGGACGGCTACCCACCTACGTACCCCCGGGACGACATTCCCAGGATCGAGCGCTACCCCGACGGCCAGACCACCCCGACGCCGAGCGCGATCGACTTCAAGCCGGGTGAGCTGCTGGGCTGCGTCTCGGGCGAGCTCGGCCTGCGCAAGTTCCTCGAGGACGCGGGCCACGAGCTGGTCGTGACCTCGGACAAGGACGGCGAGGATTCCGAGCTCGAGAAGAACCTGCCCGACGCCGAGGTCGTGATCTCACAGCCTTTCTGGCCCGCCTACCTGACCGCGGAGCGGATCGCCAAGGCGCCGAAGCTGAAGATGGCGATCACGGCCGGCATCGGCTCCGATCACGTCGACCTGCAGGCGGCGATCGCGAACGACATCACGGTCGCCGAGGTCACCTACTGCAACTCGATCAGCGTCTCCGAGCACGTGGTGATGATGATCCTGGGGCTCGTCCGCAACTACATCCCGTCCTACAAGACCGTCGTGGACGGGGGCTGGAACATCGCCGACTGCGCGGCGCGCGAGTACGACGTCGAGGGCATGCAGGTCGGCACCGTCGCCGCGGGCCGCATCGGGCACGCGGTGCTGAAGCGGATGGCGCCGTTCGAGGTCGGCCTTCACTACACCGACCGCCACCGCCTGCCCAAGGAGGAGGAGGAACGGCTGGACCTCACCTTCCACGAGACCCCCGAGGAGATGGTCGCGGTCTGCGACGTGGTCACGATCAACGCGCCGCTCCATCCCGAGACCGAGAACCTCTTCGACGACGAGATGATCGGCAAGATGAAGCGCGGGTCCTACATCGTCAACACCGCGCGCGGCAAGATCTGTGACCGCGACGCGATCGTGCGGGCGCTCGAGTCGGGCCAGCTCGCCGGCTACGCGGGCGACGTCTGGTTCCCACAGCCGGCTCCCCAAGATCACCCGTGGCGGACGATGCCGTGGCACGGCATGACCCCACATACCTCGGGCACGAGCCTCTCGGCCCAGGCGCGCTACGCGGCAGGCACCCGCGAGATCCTCGAGTGCCACTTCGAGGGCAAGCCGATCCGCGAGGAGTACCTGATCGTCCAGGGCGGCGCCCTGGCCGGCGCCGGCGCCCACTCCTACAGCGAGGGCGACGCCACCAGCGGCTCCGAAGAGGCGGCCAAATTCAAGCAGTAGGGGAGGAGGGGGACCGGGGCGCCCGCCTGCGGCGGGCGCCCCTAGTCCTGTCCGCTACGAGCCTGAAGCGGGGGTAGGGTTGCGGCTTCATGCGGGGCGGATGTTCGACGTCGGCAAGGCACACGTGATGCGGAGGGGCGGAGCGGCCATCGCTGCCGTCGTTGCCCTTCTGGCGTTGCCCGCCGCGGCCCAAGCGCGAGCCTTCCCCAAGGACTTCCAGTGGGGGGTGGCGATCGCCGGCTTCCAGGTCGAGGGCGGGCAGGGAACGAACCTGAAGGCGAACTCGGACTGGTGGCTGTGGAGCCACGACGCTGACAACATCGCCGGCGGCGTCGTCACCGACGACCGGCCCGAGGACGGCCCGGGGTTCTGGACCCGGCACAAGCGGGACGTGCGCCTGGCCGCGCGCGACCTGAACCAGAAGGCGTTCCGGATGAGCATCGAGTGGAGCCGGGTGTTCCCGACGTCCACCGCAGGGGTCAGCGGGGTGCGGGCGCTCGACAAGCTCGCCGACCAGGGGGCGATCCGGCGCTACAGCAGGATTCTGCGCGAGATCCGCGCCGAGGGGATGACTCCGTGGGTCACGATCAACCACTTCGTGCTGCCGAGCTGGATCCACGACCCGATCGCGACCCGCGATGCGCTCGCCGCGCTCGGCGCCAACGATCCGGTGCCCGCGATTCCCCGGTCGGGCTGGCTCGATCGCCACACGATCGGCGAGTTCCGCAAGTACGCGGCCTACCTGGCCTGGAAGCTCGGGGACGACGTCAACCGCTGGATCACCCTGAACGAGCCCATGGTCGTGGCGGTCAACGGCTACGTCAACATTCCGGGCGTCGTCGAGGGAAACTTCCCGCCGGGGGCCTGGAGCTTCACCGGTGTCATCGACGCGATCGTGAACATGGCGGACGCGAACGCGGTCGCCTACAAGGCGATCAAGCGCAAGGACCGGAACTCCCGGGTCGGCTTCGTCCACAACATGGTCGCCTTCACGCCCGCTGACCCGGGCAGGCCCGCCGACGTCCGATCGACGGGGAACGCCGAGTACCTCTTCGACAGGCTGTTCATGGAGGCCGCGGTCAACGGCATCAGGGACCGCGACGCCGACGGGGTCGTCGACCCGGGAGAGCGCAGCCGCAAGCTCGCGAACAAGGCCGACTTCGTCGGGCTCAACTACTACTTCCGCGGCCGCATCGCCGCCCTGGGCAAGCTCACCCCGCGCATACCGCTGCTGGACTTCCTGCCCAGCACCCAGTACGAGTCGGCGATCAACCCCAGCGCCCCTCCGTGTCCCACGACCTGCACGGAGTTCGGCTGGGAGATCTACCCGGAGGGTCTGCGCCAGGTGCTGGAGATCGCCGGCGACTATCGCCTGCCGGTGATCGTCACCGAGAACGGCATCTCCGACTCAGACGACGACCAGCGTGCCGCCTACCTGGCCAGCCACCTGCGCGCCGTCCGCCAGTCGATCCGCGCCAAGGAGGCCGACGTGCGCGGCTACTTCCATTGGTCGCTGGTGGACAACTTCGAGTGGGCGGTCGGCTACACCCAGCGCTTCGGGCTCTACTCGTATGACCCAGCGACGCTGGCGCGCACCGCGCGCCCCAGCTCGCGGGTCTACGCGCGCATCGCGAAGACCGGCGAGCTGCCGAAGCCCTAGCGGGGCTGGGCCGGCGCGCGCTCCTTGAGCACGCGGCGAAGGATCTTCCCGGAGGGTGACTTGGGGATCTCGTCGACGGTCTCGACCAGGCGAACGCGCTTCTGGGGGGCGACCTGGTCGGCGACCCACGCCATCAGCTGCTCGTGGTCGAGCTCGTCCGAGGCCGCGACGACGAACGCCTTCGGCAGCTCGCCGGCCTCCTCGTCGGGGACGCCGATGACGGCGACGTCGCTGACATGCTCGTGGCCGAGGATCAGCGCCTCGAGCTCGGCGGGCGCGACCTGGAAGCCCTTGTACTTGATCAGCTCCTTGAGGCGATCGACGATCTGGAAGTAACCGTCGGAGTCGACCACGGCGACGTCGCCGGAGTGCAACCAACCGTCCTCGTCGATGGTCGCAGCGGTCGCCTCGGGGTTGTTCAGGTAGCCGCTCATGATCTGGGGGCCGCGCATCCAGAGTTCGCCGCGCTCGCCCACCTCCGTCACGTCCTCGCCGGTTTCGGGATCGACGATCCGGCACTCGGTGCCGGGAACCGGCGGCCCGATCGAGCCGGCCCGCTCGCCGCCGGGCTCGAACGGGATCGCGTGGGTGACGGGGCTGGTCTCCGTTAGCCCGTAACCCTGGCTCACGAACGTGTCGAGCCGCTCGGCGAGCTGCTCGCTCAGCTCGGGGCCGAGGGGTGCGGCGCCGCACTTGACGTGGCGGATCGATGACAGATCACGCCCCTCGACGGCCGGGTGCTTGGCGAGGGCCAGGGCGATCGGCGGCACGATGAACCCGCGGCTGACGCGATAGGCCTCGACCAGGTCCAGGAACTGCTCGAGATCGAAGCGCGGCATGGTCACGATCGTGACTCCCTCGCGTAGCCCCAGGTTCATGATCACCGTCATCCCGTAGATGTGGAAGAAGGGGAGGGCGCCCATGAAGACGTCGTCGTCGCGGACGTCGAGCTGGCTGGCTGTCTGGACGATGTTGGCGACGAGGTTGCGGTGGGTCAGCATCACGCCCTTGGAGAGCCCGGTCGTGCCGCTGGAGTAGGGCAGCACCGCGAGATCGTCAGCGGGGTCGATCTCGACCTGCGGCGCCTGGTCGGGGTCGCCCAAGAGCTCCGAGAACGGCGTCGCACCAGCTGAGTCGACAGCGTCCGCCTCGCCCAGCACGAACACCTCCTCGACCCCGGAACCGGCTGCCGCTTCGGTGGCGACGTCCAGGAACGGCGGGACGGTGAGTAGGAAGCGCGCGCCGGAGTCGTTCATCTGGTGGGTCAGCTCCGGCGCCGTGTAGAGCGGGTTGACCGTGCTCGACATCCCCCCTGCCGAGGCCGCTCCGTGGAAGGCGAGCGCGTACTCGGGCACGTTCGGCATGAAGATGCCCACCACGTCGCCCTTGGCGAAGCCCCGCGCAGCCAGCCCGGAGGCGCAGGCCCTGATCCCCTCAACGAGGGCCGCGTAGCTGAGCTCGCGGCCGCTGGGCCCATCGATCAGCGCGGGTTTGTCGCCTCGCTCGGCCGCGTGCTCCAGCACGAACGAGGTGATGTCGAGATCCGGGATTTCCGGGGCCGGCGAGGTGCTGGTGTGGATCAAGGCTCTCTCCCTCTCTCGTATCTCTCGCGGAGCCAACCGCCGAGGGCGGCGAACAGGACCCCCAGCACCGTGGTGATGACGATAAGCACGATCGGCGGATCCGGCAGCTCGGCCTTCGCCTCGGCGCCGTGGATCTCGTGCGCGATCAGGATCGCGGCGCCGAAGATGAAGCCCGCGGCCAGGCCTCTGCGGGCCCCCGCGGCGGCGCCGACGTGGTCGAGCCCGGCGCCGATCCCCCCGACGATCCCGATCACCGAAAGCACCAGATAGGTCACCTCCGAGACGCCGAGGAAGTACCCGGTGACCGCTCCGAAGAGCGCCGGCAGGACGACGATCAGAAGGACCTGCACCGGGCGGGGGTGCTCGGACATCAGCGGCGGCAGCTTCAAGGCAGCATCCCGACTATCCCGGAAGCGGTTCGACCATGGCCCAACCCTAACCGGACTTATGCTTGGCCGACATGCACGACGTGGCTGAGTTCCTCGGCTCCCATGAGCCATTCCGCGAGCTCGAGGAGGAAGCGCTGGAGGACCTCGCGCGCCGCGTGGAGGTCGAGTTCTTCGCGGCGGGCACGACGATCGTCCCGCAGGGCGGTAGCCCGCAGGACAGGATCCGCGTGGTTCGTCGTGGCACGGTCGAGCTCGTCGATCGCGGCAGGGTGATTGACCTGCTCGGCGAGGGGGAGATGTTCGGGCACCCCTCGATGCTGTCGGGGATGCCGACGGGGTTCGAGGTCCGAGCCGAGGAGGACGCCCTCTGCTACGCCATCGGGGCCGAGGACTGCCTGCCGCTGCTGGCTCGGCCCGCGGGGCTGCGCTTCCTCGGTCGCTCGATCCTGAACCGACCGCGGCCGATCGCCGAATCACCGGCCGGGCTCGAGAACTTTGATGTCGAGACCCAGTCCGCCTCGGCCCTCGCGGGCGGGCGGCCGGTCCTAGCCGAGCCGGAGCTGACGGTCCGCGACGCGGTCCAGCGGATGGAGAGCGAGGGGGCCAGCTCGGTCCTGGTCCAGCTCGGCGACGGGGACTACGGGATCGTCACCGACCGCGACCTGCGCTCAGAGGTCATCGCCGCAGGTCGCTCCACCGACGCCCCCCTGAGCGAGGTGATGACCGCGCCCGCCCTGGTCGCGACGCCCGAGCAGACCGGCGCCGAGCTGATGCTGTTGATGCTCGACCACGGGATCCGGCAGATCCCGGTGGTGACCGGACGCTCGGACGTGCTCGGCGTGGTTCGAGACGTAGATCTGCTGGCGGCGCAGACACGAACCCCGTTCATGCTGCGGCGAGCGATCGTCGACGCCAGCGACGGCGAGCAGCTTGGCAGGATCGCCGAGCAGCTCAACCTCACCGTGGTCTCGCTGCACCGGGCGGGGCTGGCGCAGAATCAGATCAGCTCGATCATCTCGGTCGTCTTCGATGCCCTGATTCGCCGCATGATCGAGATCGCGGTCGAGCAGGAGGGGCCGCCGCCGGCTGAGTTCGCCTGGTTCGCGCTCGGCAGCGACGGCCGGCGCGAGGCGGTCCCGTCCTCGGACGTCGACTCGGGCATGTCCTGGGGCGAGGGGCCCGACGGTCCGGGGCCGACGCGGGAGTACATGAAGGGGGTCGCCGACCGGGTCGCCGACTCCCTGTCGTTCACGGGCTGGCAGCTCGACCCTCACGGCGTCACCGCCTCGGGGCAGTTCGCAGCCAGTTCGATCGAGGAGTGGCGCCGGGCGATCGGCACCTGGCTCTCGCACCCCGAGGACGAGAGGGTGCTGATCGCGACCTCGATTCTGCTCGACGGCCGCGCCGTCTCCGGCCCGTCCAAGCTCGACCCGAAGGCGCAGTTCTTCGAGGCCGAGGACCGGGAGACCCTGCTGCGCTGGATGCTGCGCCTGGCCCTGGCCGTGAAGCCGCCGACTGGCTTCCGGCGGAACCTCGTCGTCGAGGGCTCCGGACAGAATCGTGGAACCCTCGACATCAAGCGCGTCGGCCTGCTTCCGGTCGTCGACATCGCGCGCTACGCGGCGCTGAAAGCGAGGTTGAACACGACCTCGACCTTCGAGCGCCTGCGCGGCGCCGCCCGCCGTGACGTGCTGAAGAAGGCGCACGCGCGCACGCTGGCGGAGGCCTTCGACCTGTTCATGGAGCTGCGGCTCGAGCATCAGGTTCAGCAGCTCGAGCGGGGCGAGAAGCCCGACGACCACCTCGACCCGAGCGAGTTCAACTCGCTTACCCGCCGCTACCTGCGCGACGCCTTCCGCGAGGTGACGGCGGTCCAGAAGGAGCTCGGGGGAGGGCTGCGATGGGCGCGCGGGTGACCGAGGCGGCGGCCGCCTCGCCTGCGGCGCGAGCCTACGCCGAGGCGCCGCCCCCGGATCGCTCGGCGGCCTGGCGCGAGCTCTCCTACGCGGTGCTCGACTTCGAGACCACCGGCCTGCGTCCGGCGGGCGACGAGATCGTCTCCTTCGCCACGGTGCCGATCGACGGCGGCTCGGTAAGGGTCGGGGGCAGCCGCTACCGGCTGGTGCGCCCGCGACGGATGCCGGGCGCCGAGAGCATCCGCATCCACGGCCTGCGGCCGGCCGACCTCGAGGACGCGCCTCCGTTCGAGGACGTGCTGGACGAGCTGCTCGAGGCGCTGGCCGGACGCGTCATCGTCGCCCACGTCGCCGCGGTCGAGCGCGGGTTCCTGGTGGCGGCGCTGTCGCGGCACGGGCTCGAGCTGCGCAACCCGATCGTCGACACGGCCGCCCTCGCCCGCGAGCTGGGCAGGCCGACCGGGCTCTCGGATGTGGCGCGCTCGTTCCGGCTCCCCGTGCACCGGCCCCACCACGCCGACGGGGACGCGCTGACCACGGCCCAGGTCTTCCTTGCGCTCGCGTCCCACCTCGACGGCGCGGGGCCGCTGACGCTGGGGGCGATGGAGGGGCTTCGCTCCGAGTCGCCGAAGCTCTCGCTGCGGGAGCGGGTGCGGCGGCTGCGACGGGACCTGATCCGCAGCTCCGCTAGGCCCTGATCCGCTCCCCTCCGGGTCGAACAGGGGCCCCTCGGCGATCTCGCCGCCGATCCAGCTGCCGAAGATCTCGATCTCGACCGCGTTGCCCGGCTCGGCCTGATCCGGCGGCACGTAGGCGTAGGCGATCGAGCGCTCGACCGTATAGCCGTAGCCGCCGGTGGTGACCCGCCCGCAGATCTCGCCCCCGATTCGGACCGGCTCGTTGCCGAGCGCGACCGAGCGCGGGTCCTCGAGCAGGATCGTGACCAGGCGCTTGCCGGGCCCCTGCTCCTTCGCCTCGACGAGCGCCTCGCGGCCGATGAAGCCGCCCTCCTTGTCGAGCTTGACCGCGAAGCCGAGGCCGGCCTCGTAGGGGGTCTCGTCGGGGGTGATGTCGGCCCCCCAGACCAGATAGCCCTTCTCGAGCCGCATCGAGTCGATCGCGCGGTAGCCGCGCGGCGACCATCCCGTGCGGCTCGCCCGCCTCCCACAGCGCCCGCCACAGGCCGAGCCCGTACTCCGTCGGGCAGTAGAGCTCCCATCCGAGCTCGCCGACGTAGGTGACCCGCAGCGCCCGCACCGGCACGTTGCCGACCGTGATCTCGCGGACGCTCATGTAGGGGAAGGCCTCGTTGCCGAGGTCCTGGGGGGTGAGCGGCTGCAGGACGTCGCGTGCCTTCGGGCCCCAGACGCCGAAGCAGGCCCACTGCGAGGTGACGTCGTGGACCTGGACGCTGCCGTCGCCATCCAATTCCCCTCCCCGACCCAGGTGCCTGCGAATCCACTCGCGATCGTGGTTTCCGAAGGCCGTTCCGGTCACGATCGAGAAGCGCTCGTCGGCGAGACGCGTCACGGTGAAGTCGCATTCGATGCCGCCGCGGCTGTTCAGCATCTGGGTGTAGGTGATCTTGCCCGGCTCGCGCGCGACCCGGTTGTCGCACAGCCGCTCGACCATGCGCCGGCCGCGCCCGGGGCCGACGATCTCCAGCTTTGCGAATGAGGACTCGTCGAAGATCGCGACCCCCTCGCGAGTGGCGAGGTGCTCGGCGCCGATCGCGGGCGACCAGTGCTGGCCGGCCCAGCCGCGCGGGCGCAGCTTCTCGTCGCCGGCCGGCCGCGTTCGACTCGTACCAGTTGACCCGCTCCCAGCCCGACTTCTCGCCGAAGGCGGCGTCGTGCTCGCGCGTGCCACGCGGTTGGCGGGCGGTGACCCGCAGGGGGCGCCCGGCCTGGCGCTCGTGGTTGGGGTAGCGGATGTCGTAGTAGGTCTCGTAGGTCTCCCGAATGCGGGCGTGGGTGTAGGCGGGCGAGCGGTACTGCGCGCCGAAGCGGCGGATGTCCATGTGCCAGAGGTCCAGGCTCGGCTCGCCCTGGTCGATCCACTCCGCCATCACCTTGCCGATCCCGCCCGCCCCGGCCAGCCCGTGGGCGCAGAAGCCCGCCGCCACGAACAGCCCGCCGACCTCGGTCTCGCCGAGGCAGAACTCGTTGTCGGGGGTGAAGGCCTCGGGGCCGTTGATCAGCTTCGTGATCGTGACCTCGTCCATCTTCGGCACGCGCTTGATCGAGTTGTCGGTGATCTCCTTGAAGCGGTCGGGGTCGTCCTCCAGCAGGCGGCCGTTGAAGTCCGGCGGAATGCTGTCGAAGCCGTCGGTCCCGTCCGGCATGAAGGCGGGCTCACTCTGGCGCTCGTAGCCGCCCATCACCAGGCCGCCCCCGTCCTCGCGGAAGTAGATCAGCAGGTCGGGGTCGCGCAGGGTGGGGAGGGGGTTCTCCGGGTCGCGCTCCTGGAAGGGCTGGGTGACCAGGTACTGGTGTGACATCGGGATCGATCGGGATGCGGACTCCCGCCAGGCGCCCCAGCTCGGCGGCGTACATCCCGCCGGCGATCACGACCACCTCGGCCTCGATCGTGCCGCGCTCGGTCTCGACCCGGCGCACGCGGCCGTCGTCGACGCCTATCCCCGTCACCCGGGTCGACTGCAGCACCTGGCAGCCCTTGCGGGCGCCGTCGGCCAGCGCGTATGTGAGCTGGGCCGGATCGAGGTAGCCGTCCGTCGGCAGCCAGGCGGCGCCGAGTACGCCCTCGGTGGACATCAGCGGGAACATCCCCTCCGCCTCCTTTGGCAGTGATCAGCTCCAGCGGCAGCCCGAAGGTCTTCGCCCAGCCGGCCTGGCGGCGCAGCTCCTCCATCCGCTCCTCGCTGGAGGCGAGGCGGATGCCGCCGCACTCGACCCAGCCCGGGTCGAACTCGGATTCGGCGCCCAGGCGCCGATAGAGGTCGACCGAGTACATCATCATCTTCGTCAGCGAGACCGAGCCGCGGAGCTGGCCGACCAGCCCCGCGGAGTGGAAGGTCGAGCCCGAGGTGAGCTGCGCACGCTCGAGCAGGACGACGTCCTTCCAGCCCAGCTCGGCGAGGTGATAGGCGATCGAGGTTCCGCCCACGCCCCCGCCGATGATCACGCAGCGGGCGGAGTCGGGCAGCTCGACCTTACGAGCCACCTGCCTCCTCGAGCCAGGTCTGGAACTTGGGGTCGGCGGCGGTCTGCGCCATGCGGTCGAAGTGCTTGGTCGCGTACTCGTTGAAGTCGAAGTCGATGTCGCTGACCCCGCTCTGCACGACCCCCCACATCGCCTCGCGGAAGTCCGACATGAAGCGGAACAGCGCCAGCGTCGCGAGCCGGCGCGAGCCGGGCTCCTCGCCGAAATAGACCTCCAGCAGCGCAGCCTGGCCGGCGTCGTCGAGCTCGTTGTTGACCGAGAAGTTCCCGAGGTCGAAGTAGCGGTCGCCCATGCCCGCGTACTCCCAGTCGACGATCCAGATCGTCTCCGTCGCCGCGGATGAAGTTGGCCGCCAGCAGGTCGTTGTGGCAGGGGACCGGCTCGTGCTCGGGGCCAGACAGCCTCGCCTGGATCGCGTCGGCGTTTGCCAGCGACTCCTCGTAGGCGGGGGGCGGCTCGACGTCGCGGCTGCGCGCCGTCTCGGCGTATTCGCGGACGAGGCTGAAGGAGTCGAACTTGGTCGGCAGGCTGACGCCTGAGTCGTGGTAGGAGCGCAGCTCGCCGGCGATCTGCTTCAGCGCGTCGGGCTCCTGCAGGTCCTCGGCCTCCATCCCGGTGCCCTCGACGAACTCCGTCACCAGGGCCGGCGGGTCGGTCAGCAGCGCCGCCACTCGGCGGGGCGATCCCGACCTCGGCGGCGCCCTGGTTGGCGTCGCGCTCGCCGCTCCGGTCGATCCCGAGCAGGTTCGTGTCCTTGCCCGGCACCCTGATCACGTAGCGCTTGCCGCCCAGCGTGACCAGGTAGTTGCGGTTGGTGATCCCGCCCTCCAGAGGCGTGGGCTCGCCCTCCGCTTCGCCCAACTCAGGCGTGAGCTGCTCGACGATTTGCACTAGTTCGTTCATTTCCCTTGTTATCGGCCGTCCGGACAAATAGGGTCCCGGCAGTTCACAAGCCACCCTTCTATCGCATTTGAATGCGGTTCTGGTGGTGTCCGGCAAGAGGGAGAACAGGAGAGACCATGGCACCGGAAGGAATTTCCGATCCGCACCAGGCCGGAGCTGATGAGGAACGGCTAGCGGAGCTCGGCTACAAGCAGGAGCTCTCGCGCGATTGGTCGGGTTTCACCAACTTCGCGATCTCGTTCACGATCATCTCGGTCCTCGCGGGATGCTTCACGGCGTTCGCCTTCGCGTGGTCGAACGGCGGCCCGATCGCGATCTCGCTCGGCTGGCCGATCCTTTCCTTCCTGATCATCATGGTCGCGTTCTCGATGTCGGAGCTGACGTCGGCATACCCGACCGCAGGCGGCCCCTACTGGTGGGCCAACGACCTCGGCGGGCCCGGCTGGAGCTGGATGACCGGCTGGTTCAACATCGCCGGCCTGATCGGCATCGTCGCCTCTGTCGGCTACGGCGCGGCCATCTTCCTCGGGGTGACGCTCAGCCTCTACGAGGTCGACATCTTCGGCCTCAACTTCGCCGACACCGAGCACGTCCTGCGCGAGACCTGGATCCTGTACGCGGTCATCCTGATCGGCTACACGCTCGTCAACATCCTGCCCGACAGGTTCATCCAGCTGATGAACAACGTCTCGGTCGGGTGGCACCTGCTCGGTACCGCCATCGTCATCGGCCTGTTGGTCTTCATTCCCGATAACCACCAGGACCTGAGCTTCGTCTTCAACGAGCGCATCAACAACAACGGAGCCTTCGGGGGCTCGACGACGGCGCTCGGCTTCTGGGTGCTGGTGTTGCCCGTCGGCTTCCTCTTGACGATGTACACCGAGACCGGGTACGACGCCTCGGCGCATACGGCCGAGGAGACGCAGGGGCGCCGCGGTCGCGGCCGCCCAGGGGGTCTGGCGCTCGGTGTTCTACTCGTCGATCATCGGCTGGATCCTGCTGCTGACGTTCCTGTTCGCGGTTCCGGACCCCGCCGTGGTCACCGATGCGGCCGGCTTCGTCGGAGCGATCTTCATCGAGGCGCTCGACTCCTGGGCCGCGAAGCTGATCTTCATCATCGCGACCGTCGGCCAGCTGTTCTGCGGAGCCGCCGGCCTGACCAGCGCCTCACGGACCTGGTACGCGTTCTCGCGCGACAGGGCAATTCCCGGCTGGAACATCTTCCGCCGGGTCAACAGCCAGAGGGTGCCGTTCAACTCCGTGATCGCGGTCTCGGTCATCTCCGCGATCATCGCCATCCCGGCGCTGTTCGGCGAGAACAACATCCCGTTCGCGTTCTACGCGCTGACCGGGATCTGCGCGATCGGCCTCTACGTGGCATACGTGTTGCCGATCTATCTGAGGTTGCGGGCCGGCGACGCCTTCCAGGTCGGACCTTGGAACCTGGGCTCGAAGTACAGGCTGGTCAATGGGATCGCGATCTTCTTCGTGATCCTGGTCGTGTTCTCGCTGAGCCTCCCGTACACGCCGGCGGGGCTCCCCTGGAACGACGATTTCGATACCAGCTTGGTCAACTACAGCCCGTTGGCCATCCTGATCCCCCTGATCTTCGGGGGCTGGTACCTGATCTCGGCCAAGAACTACTACAAGGGGCCGGTCAGGACCCTGGAGGAGGACGAGATCACCGCCGACTAGGCCGTTACGGGCCGCGCATCCTGCGCGGTTCGCGAACCGATGCGATCCGGAGCCTCCTCGCTGGACGGGGAGGCTCCGGGGGACAGCGAAAGGAGTTTTCCGAATGGACGACGTCGGATCTAAGGACTTCAGGCTGGGGGCCGGTGTGCTCGGCCTGCTCGCCGTCATCGCGATCATCCTGATGCTCGTCTCCTAGAGACGAGCGGACCGGGTTTCCGGGGCGCGCCTTTGGGCGCGCCCCTCGTGTTTCAGGGAGCGGTCAATTCGGGTCGAGGGCCCTGGTGGCCTCGACGAAGGCCTTCCAGGCGTCGTGCTCGGAGGAGCGCCACTTCTCGTCCCGCTCCGGCTCGACCTTGCGGTCGGCGGGGAGCATCTCGGTCAGCTCGCTGAGCGAGGAGACCACGCCCGAGCCGACGGCGGCGAGGGCGGCGGCGCCGAGCACCGTCGCGTCGGCGCCCGCGGCCTCGACCGGCGCGGCGATCGCGTCGGCCTGCAGCTGCAGCATCAGCGGCTCGTTGGTGAGCCCACCGTCGACCCTGAGCACGTCCACGTCCACCGTCTCGCGGATCGCGGCGACGATGTCGGCGACCCGCCAGGCGATTCCCTCGAGAGCGGCACGGGCGACGTTGGCGCCGCTGGTGCCGCCGTAGATGCCGGAGATCACGGCGCGGGCGTTGGGCCGCCACCAGGGGGCGCCGATTCCGGCCAGCCCGGGAAGCACGCGGGCGCCGGCCGACTCGGTGGCCTCGTTCGCGAGTTTGCTCAGGGCGGGCGGGTCCTCGGCCAGGCCCATTTCCTTGCAGAGCCACTCGAGCATCGCCCCGGCCGCGAAGACGCCGCCGTCCAGCGCGTACTCGACCTTGCCGTCGATGCTCCAGGCGACGGTCGGGCAGCAGGCCGCCCGCCGGCTCCGGCACGCCCTCGCCGACGTGGGCGAGCACGAAGACGCCGGTGCCGTAGGTCGCCTTGACCCTTCCCGGCTCGACGCATGCGGCGCCCGCGAGAGCGGCCTGCTGGTCCGGCACTTGCCCGCGCAGCGGCAGCTCGACCGGCCAGCTCTCGTGCTTCAGGGTCCCGAGATCGCCGGCGCTGTCTCGGATCTCAGGGAGGACCTCGACGGGGACGCCGAAGATCTCACAGAGCCGGGAATCGAAGCCCGGCTTGTCGATTCTCTGCAGCTGGGTCCGCGACCCTGTCGCGACATCTGTGGCGAAGCCGGCGCCGAGCCGGTCGCAGAGGAACGAGTCCACCGTGCCCATTCGCAGGTTGCCCGCGTCCAGAGCCTTCTTGACGCCGTCGTTGTTCCGCAGCAGCCAGGCCATCTTGGCCGCGGAGAAGTAGGGGTCGAAGGGCAGCCCGCTGAGCTTCTGAACCTCCTCCTCCTTGCCGGTGAGGGTGTCGAGGATCTCCTGTGAGCGCTTGTCCTGCCACACCACGATGGGCGAGAGAGGTTTGCCGCTGTCTGCCTCCCAGGCCAGGATCGACTCGCCCTGGTGGTCGAGCCCGCAGGCGACGACCTCGCCGGGCGGGTCCTTCAGCAGCTCGGCGATCGCCGAGGTGACGACCTCGAGCACCTCCTCGCCGTCCTGCTCGACCCAGCCCTCCTCGGGGTGGCGGTTGACCTTGTCGCGGCGCGCCTCGGCGACCGGCTGCAGCTTCTCGTCGAACAGCGCCGCCTTGACGCCGGTCGTCCCCTCATCCACTCCGAGCAAGAGCTTTCCGCTCATGGTGTCGGGACCCTAATGGTCACGGGGCCGCCCGTGGCGTCGACCTGCGCGATCCAAGCGGCCGGGATGTGCGCCGAGCGGCCGGGGATCAGGCGCGCGAGGCGGCCTCGCCACAGCGCTCGCTCGCCCTGGGCGACCTCGATCCGCGGCCCTCGCAGGAAGGCGTTCGAGCGCAGCAGAAAGCGGTCGCGGGGCGTGGCGGTCTCGGCGGGCGCGATCAGGCCCGGAACGACCCAGCGCAGTCCCTCGCCGGCCAGCACCCGAACGTGCTCGGATGGCCAGCCGGAATCCCCCGCGAGGTGCTTGGCGACAGCCGCCGCGGCGTGGCGCCCGCCGAGCGCGCAGGAGTCGGCGGTCTCGGCGGGGTGGACGAGGTTGCCGGTGGCGAATACGCCCGGGAGGGGGGTGCGCATCGCCCCATCCACCCTGGGGCCGAGGGTGCCCCGGTCGAGCTCGATCCCGGCCATCACGGCCAGCTCGTGGTCGGGAATCCAGTCCGCGGTGAAGACGACGAGGTCGCAGGCGATCGTGCGCACCCGCCCCGAGTCCAGGTCGGTCACCTCGACCTCCTCGACGCGATTCTCGACGCCGTTGATCGCCGTCACACGGCTGCGCGTCCACACCGGCGCACGGAAGCGGACACGCGCGCCCGCCCGGAAGGCCCCCAGCGACTGATGGCGCGGCAGCTCGGTCACCAGCGCCTCGGTCGAGGCGCCGCCGTGGGCGAGGGTGGCGACGGCGGAGAAGCTGACGTGCTCGGCCCCGACCACCACCGCGCGCTCGCCGATCTCGCGCCGCCCGTGCAGGTATACGAGCTGCTGCAGCGTGCTCGTCGTCATCACGCCCGGGCCGCGCATGCCGGGGACCAGGCGCGCCGAGCGGGGCCGCTCCCGGCAGCCAGTTGCCAGCACGATCGCGGCGGGACGGATGCGGCGGCGGCCGGAGGGCCCCGTAAGCCACAGCGTCCCCTTGCCCTGCCAGTCGGTGACCATCGTCTGCGAGACCACCTCGACGCCGGCCCGCTCCGCCAGCTCGCGATAGTGCCGCGCGTAGCGGGGCCCGGACATGACCCGGCGCAGGTCGCGCACGCCGAAGCCCGTGTGGTCGCTGTGGCGGGGGATTCCGCCCGCCTCGCGCTCGCGCTCGATCACGGTCACGGATTCGGTCCCGAGCCTCGTCAGCTCGATCGCGGCCGCCAGCCCCGAGGGCCCGCCGCCGACGATCACGGCGTCAGCCATCCGGCCCACCTCCGTCGGCGCCTTCCAGCGCCGCGGCGACTTCGGCCGCGCAGAAGAAGCCCTGGCAGCGGCCCATCAGCACCCGGGTGCGCCGCCGCAGGCCGTCGAGATCGGCCGGGGGGATGGGGCTGGCCATGGCGGCGGCGATCTCGCCGTGGGTGGCGCGCTCGCAGAAGCAGGCGACGCGGCCCATCTCCGGGTCCTCGGCGATCTGCTCGCCGCGCTGATAGGGACGCTGCTCGAGCTCGCCGATGTTGGGCATCCGCAGCGCCACCCGCCGCGGCCGCTTCGCCAGCTCCAGCCCGGCTTCGGCCAGCCCTTTGCGCACGTGTTCGGCGATCCCCATCGAGGCCGTGACGCCTGTGGAGCGGATGCCCCCGGCGCAGAAGTAGCGCTGCTCGGGGTGGAAACGCAGCTGATAGTCGGAGTCCTCGGTCGCGGCCCGCAACCCGACGTAGGTGGCGGTCACCTCGTGGGCGCCGAGGCCGGGGAGGATGCGCGCGCCCTGGTCGAGCAGCGAGGCGAGGCCGTCGGCCGTGGTCGAGCGGTCCGTCTTGCTGGGGACGTCGTCGGCCGTCGGCCCCAGCAGCACGTTGCCATAGGCGGTGGGCGAGACCAGCACGCCCTTCGTCTTCGCCGTCGGCACCGGCAGCAGCACGTGGTGCAGCAGGCCGCTGGCGAGCTTGTCGTAGACGATCAGCTCCCCGCGCCGGGGTCGCACCTCGAATTCGTCGTGGCCGAGCATCGCGTTCACCTCGTCGCTGCGCAGTCCGGCTGCGTTGACGAGGAACCGCGCCTTCACGTCCCCCCGCCCGGTTCGCAGGCGGTGAAGCCGCGCACCGTCGTCGCCGGTGAAGGCACTGACGCCGGCCACCTCGGCCCGCAGCGCCAGGACGGCACCGCCGAGCACCGCCTCGGTGGCGAAGGCGAGGCTCGCGGTGAACGGGCAGAGGATCCCCTCGGCCGGGACCTCCAACCCACCCTGGGCGCCCGGTCCCAGGGACGGCTCGCGGCGGTAGAGCTCATCGACGCCGACCCGGCGCACCCGAACCCCGTTCTGCCGGGCGTTCCGGGCGATTCCCGGCAGTGCTTCGGCCTGCTCGGGAGTCCAGGCGACGAGCAGCGCCCCGATCGCCGCCGCGGGGATCCCGACCCGCTCCGCGTGCTCCGAGAGCAGCTCGTAGCCGCGCGTGACCAGCTTCGCTTCCAGGCTGCCGGGCTTCGTGTCGAAGCCGGTATGCAGGATCGCGGTGTTGGCCTTGCTGGTTCCCGCGCCGACGTCGTTCCCCGCCTCCAGCAGCGCGCACGAGGCGCCGCGCAGGGTCAGCTCGCGGGCGATCGACGCGCCGACCACGCCTGCGCCGATCACCGCGACGTCGAAGGGGCCGGGGGAGAGCGGGCCCTCGCGCAGCGCGTCCACGCCGCCAGCTTATCCCCGCGCGGCGGGGGGCTGGCGCGGGGCTGACGCTAGATTGCCGGGATGCCTCGGCCGCTGATAGGGATCTGCGCCGCCATCGAACAGGCGCGCTACGGCGCCTGGGACGAGGTCTTAGCGATGGTGCCGCGCTCATACCCCGACGCTGTGCAGCGTGCCGGCGCCATCGCCGTGCTGCTGCCGCCCGACGCCGTCGCCACACAGAAGCCCGGCGAGCTGCTCGACCGGATAGACGCGCTCGTGATCTCCGGCGGCACCGACATCGATTCCGCCGCCTATGGGGCGGATGCCCATCCCGAGACCAAGGGCAGCAACGTCGATCGCGATGACTTCGAGGTCTCCCTCTGCCGCGCGGCGCTGGAGCGCGAGATGCCCTTGCTGGGGGTCTGCCGCGGGATGCAGGTGATGAACGTGGCGGCGGGAGGGACGCTCGAACAGCACATCCCGGACCGGCTCGGGCATGACAGCCACCGCGAGACCCTCGGCGAGTGGGCCGAGCACGAGGTCAGGCTGGCCTCCGGGTCACTCGCCGCCCAGTCGGCGGGCGCCGAGCGCCTCAACGTTAAGAGCCACCATCACCAGGGGGTGGACGACCTCGGCGACGGGATCGAGGTCACCGGCTGGGCGGACGACGACGACACGGTGGAGGCGATCGAGATGCCCGAGCGTGAGTTCGCGCTCGGTGTCCTCTGGCACCCGGAGGAGGATCCCGAGGACCGGGTCATCCCCAGCTTCGTGAAGCGGCTGGCTAGCCCCGAGGGCTAACCACGCTCGAACATCCTCGTCTTCTCGTAGTCGGTGACCACCTGGTCGAACAGGCTCTGCTCGAGGCGGCCGTAGTTGAGGTAGTGCTTGTGCACGCCCTCGCCGAAGGCCTTCTTGGCGAACTTGCTCTTCTCCCAGAGGTCGACCGCCTCGCGCAGCGAGGACGGGAACGCCTCGGCCTTGCCGGCCTCGTAGGCGTTGCCCTTGAGCTCGGGGCCCGGGTCGGTCTTGTTCTCGATCCCGTCGAGGCCGGCCGCCAGCAGCGCCGCCATCGCCAGGTATGGGTTGGCGTCGGCGCCGGGGATGCGGCACTCGATGCGTTTGGACTGACCCTCGCCGACGATGCGGAAGCCGCAGGTGCGGTTGTCGCGGCCCCACGAGACCGAGGTCGGGGCCCAGCTCTCGGCGGCGAAGCGCTTGTAGGAGTTGATCGACGGGGCCACGAACAGGGCCATGTCGCGGATGTTGGCGCGCATGCCGCCGAGGAAGTGGCGGAAGGTGTCGTTCTCCTCGCCCTTGGCGTTGACGAAGGCGCTGCGGCCGTTGCCGCGGACCAGGCTGGTGTGAACGTGGCAGGAGCTCCCGATGTCCTTCTCGGACGGCTTCGCCATGAACGTGGCCGAGATCTCGTTGAGGAAGGCGATCTCCTTGACGCCGTTCTTGTAGACCGTGTGGCGGTCGGCCGCGGTGACGGCGTCGGCGTAGCGGGTGTTGATCTCGTGCTGGCCGTGCCAGGCCTCGCCCTTGGAGAACTCGATCGGGATCCCGGCGCCGTGCATTCCGCGCCGGATCTGCCCGATGTACTGCTCGTCCATCGTCGTGGCGAGGATGTGGTAGTCGAGGATGTAGGGGATCGTCGGGGTCAGGTTCTTGAAGTCCTTCTCCCAGGCCTCGGCGTAGGTCTCCTTGTAGAGGTAGAACTCGAGCTCGGACGCGCAGAACGGCGTCAGGCCCTTTTTCGCCGCGCGCTCGGCCTGCGCGATCAGCACCTGGCGGGGCGATGCGACCACCGGGGAGCCGTCGTGATTGAGCACGTCGCAGAGGACCAGCGCCGTCCGGTCCAGCCACGGGATCTCCCGCAGCGTCGCCATGTCGGGCACGATCGCGAAGTCGCCGTAGCCGCCCTCCCAGTTGGCCATCTCGTAGCCGGGCAGGGGCTCCATGTCCATGTCGAGCGCCAGCAGGTAGTTGCAGCCCTCGACGCCATGGCCGACGACGTCGTTCAGGAAGTACTCGATCTCGATCCGCTTGCCGAACAGCCGCCCCTGCATGTCGGTGAAGGCCGTCAACACGGTGTCGATCTCGCCGGCGTTGCCCGCCTTCTTCAGCTTGTCGAGCGTCAGCAACCCGCGCTTGCCACCGGGCCCCTGGTTGCGCTTGAGGGCGTCCTTGCTGCTGGACTTCTGTGCGGCCATCGAGACCTCTCCTTTCGCTGGCTGCCCGGTCGGGCGGCGCTGGCGCCACCCTATAGATTGCTTGGCATGCCCGCAAATTCCGCGGTTATCGACGTGATCGAACCCGCGACCGAGCAGGTGATGGAGTCGGTGCCGAGGGCGGGCGCCGACGAGGTGGACGCCGCGGTCGCCGCCGCGAAGGCGGCCTTCCCAGCCTGGCGCGCGGTCGCTCCCGCCGATCGCTCGGCGCTGCTGCACACCATCTCCGACGCCGTCACCGAGCGGCTCGAGGACCTGGCGACGCTGGAGGCGCGCAACGCCGGCAAGCCGATCGGAAACGCGCGCGGCGAGATCGGGATGGTCGCCGAGTGCTTCCGCTACTACGCCGGCGGGGTCGAGCGGCTGACCGGGAAGACGATCCCGGTGGCCGGCGGCGTCGACATGACCTTCCGCGAGCCGATGGGCGTCGTCGGCATGATCACGCCCTGGAACTTCCCGCTGGTGATCGCCGCCTGGAAGATGGCGCCGGCGCTGGCGGCGGCCAACACGATCGTGCTGAAGCCGGCCGAGCTGACGCCGCTGACGGCGATCGAGTTCGAGCGCATCGCGCTGGAGGCCGGCCTGCCCGAGGGTGTGCTGAACGTGGTCGCCGGGCCGGGCTCGGTCTGCGGCCAGCGCCTGGTCGAGCACCCCGACGTCGCCAAGGTCGCCTTCACGGGCTCGACCGAGGTCGGCGCCGGGATCGCCCGCGCCGCCGCCGACACGATCAAGCGCGTGACGCTGGAGCTGGGCGGGAAGTCGGCCAACGTCGTCTTCGCCGACGCGGACGTCGAGGCGGCGGCGAAGGCCGCGCCCTACGCGGTCTTCGACAACTCGGGGCAGGACTGCTGTGCGCGGTCGCGGATCTTCGTCGAGCGCCCCGCAGTCGATGACTTCCTGGCCGCGCTCAAGGGCGAGGTCGAGGGGATGAAGGTCGGGGACCCGCTGGAAGAGTCCACGGTGATGGGGCCCCTGATCTCCGCCGGCCACCGCGAAACCGTCGCCTCCTTCGTGCCGGACGACGCTCCGGTGGCCATCCGCGGCTCGGCTCCGGATGGCCCCGGGTACTGGTTCCCGCCGACGGTGCTGTCGCCGGTGTCGAACCACGACCGAGCCGCCCGCGAGGAGATCTTCGGCCCGGTCGCCTGCGTGATCCCCTTCGAGGGGGAGGAGGACGCGGTGGCGCTCGCCAACGACACCCCCTACGGCCTCTCCGGATCGATCTGGACCGGCGACGGCGCCAAGGCGCTGCGGATGGCCCGCGCGATCGACACCGGCGTGCTCTCGATCAACTCGAACAGCTCGGTGCGGGTCTCGACCCCGTTCGGGGGCTTCAAGCAGTCCGGCGTCGGCCGCGAGCTGGGGCCGGACGCGCTGGAGCACTACACCGAGGTCAAGAACGTCTACTACGCGACGGAGGAGGCCCCATGAGGAGCCGCCGTAGCCAGAAGGAGGGCTGATGCCTGGACGGCTGGATGGAAAGGTCTGCGTGATCACGGGCGCGGCGAGCGGCATCGGCGCCCAGACGGCGACCCTGTTTGCCGAAGAAGGCGCTCGTGTGGTCGGGGTCGACCTCGCCGAGGGTGCCGAGGGCGAGCTCGCCCTGCAGGCGAACGTCGCCGACGAGGACGACGTGCGCCAGATGTACGAGAAGACGCGGGCGGAGATGGGCCGTATCGACGTGCTCTTCAACAACGCCGGCATCAACCCCACCGACGACCAGTCGGTGCTGGACACCGAGCTCGACGCCTGGCAGCGCGTCCAGGACGTGAACACGAAGTCGGTCTTCCTCTGCTGCAAGCACGGCATCCCGCACCTGCTCCAGGCGGGCGGGGGATCCGTGATCAACACCGCCTCGTTCGTCGCGGTGATGGGGGCCGCCGTCTCGCAGATCTCATACACGGCATCGAAGGGCGCCGTGCTTGCGATGTCGCGCGAGATGGGGGTGGAGTTCGCCGACCGCGGCGTCCGCGTCAATGCGCTCTGCCCGGGGCCCGTCAACACGCCGTTGCTGCAGGAGCTGTTCGCGAAGGACAAGAAGAAGGCCCAGCGTCGGCTCGTGCACCTACCGATGGGCTTCGGCGAGGCGCAGGACATCGCCAACGGCGCGCTCTTCCTCGCCAGCGACGACTCCCGCTACGTGACCGCATCGACCTTCATGGTCGACGGCGGCCTCTCGGGTGCCTACGTGACTCCCGAGTAGCTGAGCGCGGTCCGCTAGAAGTGCTGGGGCGGCTGGGTGGCGATCGCCTCTACCCATTCGCCGGTCTTGGCCTCCGGCGCGCTGGTGGCGATGTCGGCCTCGGTGATGATGCCGGTCAGCTTCTTGTCGTCGTCCAGGACGCACAGGCGCTTGACGGCGTTCTCGCGCATCATGCCGAGCGCCTCGTCGAACGACGCGTCGGCGGCGATCCAGTGCACCGAGCCCTGGGCGAACTCGCCGCACGGGGTGGATGGGTCGCGGCCCTGGGCGAGCGCCTTCACGACGATGTCGCGGTCGGTGAGCATGCCCTTGAGGCGATCGTCATCGCCGCAGATCGGCAAGACTCCGACGTCGATCTCCGCCATGCGCTTCGCCGCGTCGAGCAACGTCTGGTTCTCGCCGATGCACTCAGCGCCCTCGTGCATGGCCTCGCTGACCTTCCCTGGGGTGCTGGCTGCCATTCCGCTACCTCCTCGCTTGGGGGATCGGCCCGATCCTACTCTCGCCCGGACACCGGACTCAGGTGCTCGTGACCGACTTCCAGCGCTTGAGCCGTTCCGCGATCAGGTCAGCGCGCTTCTGATCGTCGTCGCCGTCGAGGATGCTCGCGTCCTCAGGATCGGCGCGTAGATAGACCCCGGAGGTTCGTGCGTTGAGCTCGGGCGACGTGGGGGATCGGGTTATCCAGTAGCCCGCCGCGCGGTCGGTCGTCTCGAGCAGGATCTCTCCCGTCCCCTCAAACCGAGGCGCGTTGGGGTCCCGCGGCCGTTCCCCGTTCCAGTAGTAGAAGATCCCGGCAGGGTCCGATCTCTCCTTCGACGCTTCGCTCCAATACCGCGTCGACGGCGTGCCGTCCTCCTGCCATGCGCGGCCGGTCAGCCCCAATGTCCCGTCGCGCTCTCTCGAGATCCGCAGGAGGCTCACGGCCGGAGGGTCCTCCGCGCTGCGCTCCGTCAGCGAGAACTGCCACCAGGCGCCCTCGATCCGGGAGAGGCGGCCCTCGCTCTCGATCGCCTCGCGAAGCTTCTGGTTGATGCTCTTCATCTCAGCGGCCGTCGTCGCCTGGTCGTAGCGCACGGTGGTGAGGCCGAGGAGATCGCTGGGAAGCTTCGCGCCGTCGGCGTGGAGAATGAACGTCCGTTTCAACCCGAGGGCGCGGCCGAAGAGACCGGCTTCGAAGACGACGTTGTCGCGCGGCGAGGCCTGGCCGGGCTCAGACGAATCGGAGGTGGGCGCGTCGTCGGTCGTCCAGTCGTCCTGCGCGAACACGAACGCCGCGAAATCGACCTCACTCGTGAGGTCGATCAGCCGCTGCAGTGTCGTCGTCCCTGGATTGAACGAGGTCGTCCAGGGCTCCACATCAGCGACGGTCTCGAGCCCGCGCGTCAGCGCCTTGAGGAGCTTCTCCTGCTTCCCCGAGGAGCCCAGGAAGATGCGTGGCTTTTCCGTGCCTTCCTCCAAGCGTCGAAGATAGCGCGGGCTAACCGCGCATCGGCGATCGGGCGGTGACCGCGTCCAGGAAGCGGTTGCAGAGCGCGCGGCCGACCTCGTTCCAGGCGGCGATCCGGCGGTCGGTCTCGGCTCGGAGCGCCTCGTGGTCGAGGCCGACCCTGACCGCGTCCTCGTCCGAGCGCCAGTCGTCGATCCAGTGGTTCGCGTCCGCGGCGCTGACCTCGGCGTGGAACTGGATGCCCCAGGCCGCCTCGCCGATGCGGTAGGCCTGGACGCACCTCGGGCTCTTCGCCAGCACCACCGCTTCCGCGGGCGGGAGGCACTCGTAGCTGTGCCAGTTGAAGCCGGCGAAGCCGGGCGCCATCGGCTTGATCAGGGGATCGCCGGCGCCCTCGGGCGTCACCTCGATTTCGGCCCAGCCGATCTCCGGGTCGGGCATCTTGCGAACCTGGCCGCCGATGGCGAGGCAGAGGATCTGGGCGCCGAGGCAGGCTCCGAGCAGCGGGGTGCCGCGCTCGACCAGCTCGGCGAGCAGCAGCTTCTGGAGCCGCAGCCAGGAATGGTCCGCCTCCTGGTCGGCGTGCATGGCGCCGCCGAAGGTCATCAGCGCGTCGTACTCCCTCGGATCAGCGGGCGGCTCCGGCTCGTCGGCGACGTGCCAGTTGTCGAGCCGGACGCCCCGCTCGCGGATAGCCTCGGCGAAGACGCCGGGTCCCGCGTCGTCCTGATGGACCAGCGACAGGATTCTCATCGTCCGGCAGGGTAATGGCCGAATGGGTCGTCGGAAGGGACGCTCAGGCCAGCTCGCGCCGAAGCGTCAAAGCGGCGCGGTGGAGTTGCTCCAGGGCGGTGTGGCCGCTCAGCGCCACTACCCGGTTCGCGCCCCCGCCTCCGGATGCGGATGGTGCGGGACTCCCTTCAGCTTCAGCCGCAGGCCGTGCCAGTAGATGCGGGCGAGCGCGGCCAGGGCAGCGGGCGGGTAGGAGCGCATCACCCTGGTCATCTCGGCGCGGCTGAGCTCGCGGCGCTCCAGCGCCAGGCTGGCGACGAACACCGTCCGGCCCCGCTCCCGGTTGCGGATCGAGATCGCGAGGGAGGACCCCGGCTCGCCGACCTCTACCTCGTAGGACTGGTCCATGGAGTTGAAGGGGGACACGTGCAGGCGCTTGCCGAAGCGGGCGAGGATCGGCCCGCCCTCGGTCTCGCGGCGAGCCACGTAGGCGTGCCTATCCCCCCAGGGGGTGTTGGTCACCTCGGCGATCACGGACTCGACGGTCTCGCCGTCCTCGCCGTAGAGGAAGAGGAAGCTGACCGGGTTGAAGCCGAACCCCAGCATGCGGGGCATCGAGAGCAGCCGCACCGGGCCGGCCGGGGCTCCGCCCGGAGCGCCCTCGGCGGCAAGCCGGCGGGCGCGGGCGGCGAGCTCGGACGGGGTGCGGGGAGGACCCTCCTCGCCCGCGGCCAGGTGGTCCCGCGTCCTGAAGCGGACGGGCGCCGGACGGTGCGCCGACCAGAGCGGATGCGGATCGAGCGCTTCGGGCAGCTCATCGAGGTCGAGCAGGGTCATGAACAGGGGATAGGAGAGGCCGTGCTCGACCGGCTCTCGGCGCCGGTGGGCCACGGTCCCCTCGTAGATCGCGGAGGCGCTCACGCGGCCAGCGCCTCGACCGAGCGGGGCTCGATCAGGATCGGGCGGCTCATGGAAGCGATCCGCCGGCTGACTCGAAGCGCGCTTCGGACGCCGTCCTCGTGGAAGCCCCAGCCCCAGTAGGCGCCGCAGTAGTGGGTCCGGTTCCGGCCGCTGACATGCTCCCAGCGCGCCTGGGCCCGGACCGTCCCGTCGGTGTAGACCGGGTGGCTGTAGCTCATCGTGCGGATGATCCGCTCGGGGTCGATCGCGTCGGTCCTGTTCAGGGTGACGAGGAACTCGCGATCGGCCTCGAGCCGCTGCAGGATGTTCATGTCGTAGGTGACGGTCGTGCGCTCCTCCTCGCCGCCAGCCTCGCCCTCCGCTGGGAGGTGGAAGTTCCAGCTCGCCCAGGCGCGGCGACGGCGCGGCAGCACGCTCGTGTCGGTGTGCAGCGCCACCTCGTTGCGCTGGTAGGGGATCGCGCCCAGCACCTCGCGCTCGGTCACGCTCGGGTCGGCGAGCATCGCCAGCGCCTGGTCCGAGTGCACCGCCACCACCACCTCGTCGAAGGACTCGGTGCCGGCATCCGTCGCGACGTCGACGCGGTCGAGTCCGCGGCGGATGCTGCGGACGGGCGTCGCCACCCGAATGCGGTGGCGGAAGGGTGCGACCAGCGCCTCGACGTAGCGCCTGGAGCCGCCGGCAATCGAGCGCCAGCGCGGCCGCCCGAAGATCTGAAGCGCCCCGTGGTTGTCGAGGAACTCGGCCAGGAAGCTTGCCGGGAACGCGGAGAGCTGCTCGGGCGCGGCCGACCAGACCGCCGATGCCTGTGGCACGATCAGCCGCTCGACGAAGTACTCGGAGTAGCCGCGCCGCGCGCAGAAGTCGCGCAGCGAGCCGCCGGCGCCGTTCGCTCCGACCAGCTCGCGCGCCTCGCGGTTAAAGCGAACGAGGTCGGCCAGCATGCGGTGGAAGCGGGGGTCGAACAGGTGGGAGTGTTTGGCGAACAGACCCAGCGGCCTGGTCGCCCACTCGAAGTCCCCGCGCCCGTCCGAGACCGAGAAGCTCATCGGGGCGGGCTGGGTCTCAACTCCCAGCTCCGCGAGCAGCGCCTCGAACCTCGGGTAGTTGCGGTCGTTGAGGACGATGAAGCCGGTGTCGACGTCCCAGCTGCCGGTCTCGGATTCGACGTTGACGGTGTGTGAGTGGCCGCCGATTCGCTCCTCGGCCTCGAACACGGTCACCTCGACGCCGGCGCGATCCAGCTCGCGCGCCGCCACCAGCCCCGAGATCCCGGATCCGATCACGGCCACCCTCATGCGCCGAGTACCTCCTCCATCCTCGCCCGGGCGCGCTCGCAGAGGCGGCGGAAGGCGACCCCGACGACCGGATCGAGCAGCCGGCGCGCCCCCTGCAACTGCAGGTCGGCGTCGTAGGTCACCTCGGTACCGCCGTCGGGGAGCTTGCGGAAGCTCATCGTGTCCAACGAGACGGCGCTGTCGTTCTCACCGCGCAGCGCGACGCGGGCGGGACGATCGATCTCGGTCACCTCATAGGTCATTGGCACCTCTCGCCCCAGGAAGCGCGAGGTGACGGCGTAGCGCGACCCTTCGGCGACGCCGCGGCCGTTCAGGGCCCGGGACTCGCTGGCGCTCGGTTCCCATTCGCGGACGTTGGAGAAGTCCGCGAGGTAGTCGAAGACGTCTTCGATGGGCCTTGGGCTGGTCACGTGTCCGATGTATCTGGCCATTGCTGCCTCCTGTGTGTTTGTTGGTAGTGGCGGATCAGGTCCGGCCTAGGCGGCCGGGTCGGGGGCGTCGCCGGCGACCCGGGACGCCACGGCCCTCAGGGTGGGCTGGTCCGCCAGCAGCTCCCGTGCGAGCAATTCGCGGTCGTGCCTCTCTGCCCGGATGCCCCAGGCGATCAGGCCAACCGCGGCGGCGACGATGCCGACGACGAAGCATCCGTAGATGAAGATCCCGAGCATCGGCTCAGCTCACTTCGTGATCGGCCGCGCGCCGGGGCACCAGCAGTGCTCCGAGCGCCAGGATGGACGGCACCCAGATCCCGACGAAGATGCCGGCGTCCTCGTCGCCGCTGAAATAGAGGACTACCGAGAGGCCGAAGGAAAGGCCCGCCGCGAGCATGAACAGCGCTCGAGCGGCTGCCTCGCGGCCGGGCGCGTGCGTCAGGCGCTCGCGCAGGCCGCTCGACCCGCCCTGCCGGTGCAATGAGTCTGTCGAGTGTTTGTCTAGAGTTGACATGGCCACGTTGTAGCAGGTAGCCTCAGGCCTGTCAAGAGATTGTCCAATGTCAGTCGAGTCAAAAGCCAACCAGGGGCCCCGCATCCGAATCGGGGAGTTGAGCCGCCGCACCGGCGTCGGCGTGGACACGCTGCGTGCCTGGGAGCGCCGCTATGGGGTGTTGGAGCCGACCCGATCGGACGGGGGGTTCCGCCTCTACGGATCGGCCGACGAGGCCCGGGCTCGCCGCATGAGCGAGCTGATCGCGTCCGGGCTCTCGGCGGCCCAGGCAGCCGACGAGGCGCGTGGGGCAGCGGCGGCGCCACCCCCGCAAGGCGCCCTGGACGGCGATGAGGCGAGCAGGCTTGTGGACGCTCTGGTTCGGCTCGACGAGGCTGCGGCCGAGGCGGTCCTGGACCGTGTGTTCGCGACCCTCTCGCTTGAATCGGCCAGCCGCATCGTCGTGCTGCCGGCGCTGCGCGAGGTCGGGCAGCGCTGGGAGCGCGGCGAGGTGACGATCGCCGAGGAGCACTTCGCCTCGAACCTGATCCGCGCCAGGCTGCTCTCGCTATCCCGCGGATGGGGCGGCGGCGGTTCGAGTCACGCCGTCCTCGCCTGCCCGCCCGGTGAGCTGCATGACCTCGCGTTGATCGTCTTCGGCCTGACCCTGCGCGGCAGGGGCTGGCGGATCACCTACCTGGGGCCCGACACTCCGACGGGCACGGTCGCTGAGGCGGCCGCCAAGGTTCATCCCGACGCGGTGGTGATCTCCGCGCTCGAGCCGGAGCGCATGGCCGCGGAGGCCGCGCGGCTCCAGGAGCTGGCGAGGGCCCATCGCGTGCTGCTCGCGGGCCCCGAGCCGATCGCCGAGATCGCCGCGACGATCGGGGCCGAGTCGCTGTCGGAGGGCCCGATCGAGGGCGCCCGGGAGCTGGCCGGTCTCTAGCCCGCGTCGCGCGGAAGCACCGAACGCCCGCCCGAGGCGCGCTCGGCCGCCTCCAGCAGCTCGTCGCGGAAGTCGGGGTGAGCGATCTCGGCCAGCGCCTCCCCGCGCTGATGGATGGTCTTGCCCTGCAGCTCGGCCGCCCCGTACTCGGTCACGATCACGTCCACCTGGTGGCGGGGGGTGGTGATCACGGCCCCGGCCTCGAACCACGGGACGATCCGCGATTGGGCGCCGCCGCCCACCTCGACGGTCGAGGGGAAGCAGAGCAGCGACTTCGCCTCCAGCGACAGCGCCGGCCCGGAGACGAAGTCCTCGTGACCCCCGATCCCGGAGTACTGGGTGCCGTTGATCGTGTCGGCGATCACCTGTCCCTGGATGTCGATCGCCATCGCGCCGTTGATCGTGACCATCTCGCGGTTGCGCGCGATCACGTCGGGCGAATTGACGATCTCGACCGGGAGGAAGGCGACGTCCTGGTTGCCGTCGAGCCATTCATACAGCCGCTCGGTGCCGGCGGCGAAGGTCGCGACCGAGACGCCGTCGAACTGGCCTTTGTGGTTGGCGATCTTGCCGGCCTCGTGCAGTTGCATCAGCCCGGTCGTGAACATCTCGGAGTGGACTCCGTAGCCGCCACCGTCGCCCTCGGCCAGCAAGGCCGCGATCGTCGAGGGGATCGCGCCGATCCCGGTCTGCAGGGTGTCCCCGTCCTCGATGAAAGTGCGCGCGTGCTCGGCGATCGCCTTCTCGGCCGGGCCGGGCGGCGGATCGGCCAGCGGGAAGGGCGGGGCGTCCGACTCGACCACGATGTCGATCTCGTCCAGGTGCAGGGCGTGGGGATGGTCGGGTGGAATCCCGAAGGTATGGGGAAATCGCGGCGAGGCCTCCACGATAAGCAACCGGTTCGGGTCGGAAGCCGCCCGCTTCATCTCGGTCGCGGTGCCGCCGGCGTGCAGCGAGAGGCTGCACCACCCGTTTTCGTCGGGGCTCGCCACCGCAGTCGCCATCACCCGCGGCGCCTGCTCCTCCAGCAGCGGAGCAAAGCGGCGGAAGTCGGCCGGGGCGAAGCTGATGTTGGCGCCGGCGTCGCGCAGGGCACGCTCGATCGGGCCGAAGAAGCCCGACAGGTAGTGCACGCCGGGGTGGCTGAAGAGCTCGGTGCCGACCAGCAGCAGCGCCCCGTAGACGCGCAGGTCCTGCCAATCGGTGCGCTCGCCCAGCGCCTTCAGCAGAGCTGCGGGCTGCCCGGTCCCGAGCGGGATGCCGAGGGTGTCCCGCGGCTCGAATCGCGCGACCGCCGCCTCGATGCTGAGCCGCTCCGCCATCGACCGGACCCTATATCCGCTTTGGCCGAGAGCGGGGGTGATGGGAGACTGCGCGGGCGATGTCGGAACAGAATGTGGAGACGGTCCGCGGCTACTACGAAGCCGTCGACAGGTGGCTCGCGTCGTATTGGCATGACCCGCGGCTGCCGATCGAACAGACGCCGCAGCTCAGGGAGGTGTTCGATCTCCTGGACCCGGAGGCCGAATGGGACTGGCTGTTCGGCCTGGAGACCCTCCGGGGGCACGACCAGATCAGGCGCGCGATCAACGATTGGCTCGAGACGGTCGACGGCTGGCGGATCGCGGTCGAGGAGTTGATCGACGGCAGCGATGACCGAGTCCTGGCGATCCTCAGCGTCCAGGCACGCGGCCGGGGCAGCGGCGCCCCGGCCGATCAGCGCGTCTTCGCGGTTGTCACCGTGCGGGACGGAAAACTCACCCGCGTCCACGACCACACGGAGCGTGCCAAGGGTCTCGAAGCCGCCGGGCTTCGAGGTGACTAGGGCGCCTTCGGCTTCTTCTTGTTCACCTTCTTGGGCTTCGGCAGGGGCTTCGGCGGTTTCTTCAGCTCGGCGTTGCAACCGGTGCCAGTGCACGGCGAGAGCTTGGCGAGCTTCTTCAGCAGGAACTTGCGGACCGGGAAGTAGCGGGAGTTCTTCCAGACCGAGTTGACCTGGAGGGGGTCGTTCGGCATGTCGTAGAGCTCGCGCCCGCCGTCGGAGTACTTGATCAGCAGGTAGCGGCCTGTGCGGATCGCGCGGTACTTGGGCGGCTTCACGACCTTGGCGAGCTGCGCGGTGCGATCGAGGTCGAGGTTCTTGACGCGAATCGACTTCTTCTTGAACTTGGGCCCGCCCGAGGCCGAGGCGCTCGAGGGGTCCGAGATCGCGATCGGGCGGCCGGTCTCCAGCAGGATCGGGCGGGTCGAGCGCAGCGCCGGGTTGGCGGCGTAGGGGAGCAGCGAGCGGCCGTCCTGGGTGACGCCGGGTTGGGCGCCGGCAGCGTCGAGGATCGTCGGCACGATGTCGACGTTGGAGACCAGCTCCTTGCTCACCGCTCCCGGCGGGATGCCGGGGCCGCGGATCAGCAGCGGCACCTTGGCGGAGGGGTCATAGGCGACGAACTTGCCCTGGTGCAGGCGGTGCTGGCCCTGCATGTAGCCGTTGTCGGAGGTGAAGACGATGTAGGTCTCGCCCAGCACGCCGCGGGCCTCGAGCTCGCCCACGATCGCGCTCACGGCCTCGTCCACCGCCAGCAGCGTCTCGAGCCGGTTGCGGTAGCGGGTCTGCACCTTTGAGATCAGGCCCGGGCCCATGCGATTGACGGCGCGCAGCCAGCCGGGCTTCTCCGTGACGTTCTTCTCGTTGAAGGAGGTGTCCCTGGGCAGGGGCGCCGTCGCGAAGGCGCCGATGTGCCGGGTCGCCGGCTGCGCCGGGTCGTGCGGGGCGAAGAACTGCACCTCCATATAGAGAGGCCGGCTGGGGAAGGCGGTGAAGTGGTTCCCGATGCGGTCCACGGCCTTGTCGGCGTAGACGTCGGTCTGGTAGTCCTCGGGCAGGTACTGGATCGGGGCGCCGTTCTCGTTCAGCTTGAAGCCGGTGTAGGCCGACGGGGGATCGGGCAGGAAGCCGTAGAACTCGCCGTTGAGTGGGAACGGCCCCCACCCGGGCGGGACGTACGTCGGGTCGGCGGCGCCGTAGCCGTTCGGCATCTTGCCGATGTGGATCGACCGGTAGTTGGAACGGCCGAGCCAGACGGGGAGCGTCTCCTCGTCCCTGAGCATGTCGTAGCCGCCGTCGGGGGCCGTGTTGCCCAGCACGCCGTGGTTGTGGGCGTGCTGGCCGGTCAGCAGGGTCGCGCGCGAGGGGCAGCAGAGGGGGTAGGACGCGTAGGCGTTCGTGAAGCTGGCGCCGGCGGCGCCGACCAGGGCCTGGGTCTGCGGCATCGCGACCATGTCGCGCACGGTCTGGTCGTCGGTCGTGATCATGACCACGTGCGGGGGCCCGCCGTGGGACGCCTGCGAGCGCTCGCCGTTCCATGGCGACAGGGACAGCAGGCAGGCGGCGGCCAGCGCGGCGGCCAGCGCCACGCTCGCCCTGCGTGGGGGAGTGCGAGTGGAGCCCTGCATCAAGGAGTCATCGAATTTAACGATGCTGCGAGCGCCAAGTTGCGGTTGGGGCGCCCGCCTGCGCGATCGCAGCGTTACCAGGAGCCGCCGCCCCCGCCGCCTCCACCGCCACCGCCGCCGCCCGAGAAACCGCCGCCCCCGCCGCTGGAGGACTCGGGCGCGACCTGCGAGGCGAACCCGGAGCCGAAGGAGTTGCCGTCGAAGGCGCTGCTGGTGACAGCGCCCGCGAAGTAATAGTGGCTCCACGTGCCGGTGCCGGCGCTCTCCATCACCGGCGCGGGAATGCGGCCCGATTCGATCATGCGCTCGGCGGTGCCGAAGGCGACGCCGAAGACGAGGATCCGCTTCCACAGCTCCAGCGTCGCCGGGGGATCGTCCTTGAGGCTCGGGAAGTCCTTGGTCCAGCGCTCGAAGGCGCGCCACTTGGCGCTGCGCTCGCCGTATTCGGCATCGAGCCGCTTCAGGCGCCGCCACGGATAGACCGCGAGCGCGATCACGGTCAGCAGGCCGATCGCGCCCGGCACCAGGAAGCGCTCGTGGACGGCGACGTCGCAGAGGACGACCACGGTGAAGCCGATCACGAGGCCCAGGATCAGGAGCCACTTGGCGCCGTTCAGGTTGCGGTCCCAGGCGAGCTGGCCCTCGTCCACGGAGTCGAGCGCCGAGGTCATCGACTCCCAGCGGGCGCGCCAGGTGTCGCTGTGCTTGGGGATGCGGTCGCGCATCTCGCTCATCGGCACGGTGTCGCCCTCGAGCAGCTCATCGAAGAAGTCAAGGACCTGCTTCTCGTGGGGCTCGAGCTGGGACTTGGGGCGCTTGGCGGCGACCGCGAGCGCGAGGTCGAGCTTCTCGTCCTCGGTGTTCGCCTGTGTGGCCTTGTAGTAGCCGCGGTCGACGAGGTCGATCAGAGTGGCCAGCACGGTGTCGGTGCTGTCGCCGCCCTCGTGGGCCAGGCCGTAGGCGAGGGCGGGGGAGGCGCCGTCGGGGGGCTCGGGCAGATGCCTCGGCGTCGAGGTGGGGTACTCGGTCGCCATCCGGGCCAGCAGGAAGAGCCCGCCGAGGCCGATCCCCGCCAGGATCAGGGCCAGCAGCACCGCGTTGTCCGCGATCCAGCGCTTGGTTCGGTTGAAGAACGAGTTGTAGTCGTCGGTGACGCCCTGCTCTTCGGCGAGGATCGCCGGCAGCCCGTCGCCTTCTCCTCTGTTCGCGTCGCTCACGCCCTGGCCAGGAGTGCGGGGGACCAGCACCCGCATCTCGACGAAGGTGTGGTCGGGCACGTCCACGGCCTCGAGGCGAGCCACGCCGGGTTCGAGGAAGTCGGCGCCCTCGACGTCGCGCGGGTGGCCCCAGACCGCGGAGGGGTTCTGGGGCGTCGCCTCGCCCTCGTGGGGTTGCAGGGCCGGATCCCTGAACGTCGCGGTCAGCCGGTCGAGGTCGAAGTCCCATTGGTCGCCCCAGACCTGCCAGTAGACGTCGATCACGTCGTCGTAGGCGACCACGTGGTTGCCGCCCGTGACCCGGTAGGAGACGGTGAAGGTCCGGCTCTCGCTGTTCGCCTTGTGGTGCCAGACGATGCGCGCGCCGCCTCCCTCGGGGATCGTGGCGGCGCCGAAGCGACCCTCTGCGTCGGTGCAGCCGAACACCGTGCAGCCGCCGGACTGGTAGCGGCGGTTGCCCTCGCTGACCCGCACGTCCGTGATCGCCTCTCCGTTGTCGAGCGGGATGTCCCGGTAGGAGGCCTGGAAGCTGCCGTCGTAGGAGAAGGTGAGTTCCTCGCTTACGAGCAGCGACGCATCGGGGGCCAGGCGCAGGTTGACCACCGCGTCGGTGACGCGGTCGTCGCGGGCGGCCGCGGCCGCGGGCAGCAGCATGCCGCCGAGCGCGACCAGCCCGATCAACGAGCCGACGAGACGGAGGCGCACGCCTACTCCTTGTTTCCTGATGCCGGCTTCTCTGGGGCCGGCTTCTCTTCGGCCGCGGGCTTGGCGCCCCCGGCCTCGGGGTTGCCGCCGTCCTTCGAGAAGCTGACCTCCGGGGTCGCCTCCGACTCCTTGGGGGCGTCGTAGAACTCGCGCGGCTCGAAGCTGAAGGCGTTGGCGATCACCGACGGCGGGAAGATCTGGATCAGGGTGTTGTAGGTCTGGACGGTGTCGTTGTAGACGCGGCGGGTGATCTGGATCTGGTTCTCCGTCTCCGTCAGCTGGCCCTGGAGCTGCTGGAAGTTCTCGGTCGCGCGCAGCTCGGGGTACTGCTCGGCGACCACCATGAGGCGGCCGATCGCGGCAGCCAGCCCGGCCTCGGCGCCGGCCTGCTGGGGCGGGGCATCCCCCTCGGCCTTGACGGCGGTGCTCCGCGCCCGGGTCACGTTCTCGAAAGTCTGCTGCTCGTGCTTGGCGTAGCCCTTGACCGCCTCGACCAGATTCGGGATCAGGTCGTGACGGCGCTTCAGGGCGGCCTCGATCTGAGCCCAGCTGTTGTCGACGGCGTTGCGTCGCGCGACCATGCGGTTGTAGATCAGCAGCACCGCCAGCGCCAGCACGACGACGATGACGATCAGGATCAGGAGTCCGAGGCCCATCGCGCTAGAACCTATCCGCTGGCGGGGACCATGTGCCAGTCGAAGCGGGCGAAGCGCAGGCGGAGCTCTTGGCTGTGCTCGCGGAGCCATTCGCCGTCGGCGCCTCCGATGCTTGACGCCGCCAGCTCGACCAGCTCCGCGTCCGGGCCGAAGTCGGCGCGATAGAGCTTGATCACCCCGGGCAGCTCGAGCTCGCCGCGCGCGCGGTCCAGGCTCGACTCGGCGGCGACGTAGGAGCGGGCTGCGCGGTCGAGCTCGTCGTCCAATCCGGTCGCCGAGTAGCGACGAACCGGGGGGCAGGAGCGGGCTCCGCAGTTGAGGGCGAAATGGATTCGGGGATCGAGCTTCGACGGCGCTGCGCCCAGCCTCGGGTCGCCGGGGCGCAGCAGCCGGCGCGGGGAGTAGGGGGGACGGGCGTTGAGCCTGAGCAGTCCGTGCTCGATCACGTCGAGCGTGTAGGCGAGCCCGCCGATCTCGAAGGCCTCGCGGCGGAAGAGGCGGCGGTGGCGAAACAGGTGGCCGGAGCGCGGCCGTTCCGCCAGAAAGCCGAGCAGCCGCTCGTTGTAGGTGTTGATCCAGAAGGCGATGCGCGCTGCGTCGCCTCGGAGGGTGGCTGGATCCATCAGGCGCCCATGTGCCGCAGCGCCGAGCGGGCCGCGTTGAAGCCGTTCATGCCGTGGGCGCCGGCGCCGGGGGGCGTGGCGGCCGAGCAGATGAAGACACCGGGGATGCCGGTGGCGTATGGGTCGAGGGCGAGGCGGGGGCGGATCACGACCTGGATCGGGCCGTTGGCACCGGTGATGATGTCGCCGCCGACGTAGTTGGCGTTGGCGGCCTCGATCTGGGTGGGGGAGCTGGTCGAGGTGGCGACGATGCGCTCGCGCAGTCCGGGGGCGAAGCGCTCGATCTGGTCGATGACCGCGCCCTCGGCATCGGCGGGGTAGCCGCTGGGGACATGGGCGTAGGCCCAGATCGGGTGCACGTCGCCCGCCGAGCGTTCGGGATCGGCCAGGTACTGCTGGCCGACCAGGACGAAGGGGCGCTCCGGCATCATCCCCCGGTTGGTGGCGCGCTCGGCGGCGACCAGCTCCTCGAAGGGGCCGATGCAGTGGACGGTGCCGGCGCTGCGGCAGGCCTCGTTCGTCCAGGGGACGCCGCCCTGCACGGCCAGATCGACCTTGAAGGCGCCAGGGCCGTGACGGTAGCGGCGGTAGGAGCGCGCGACCCGGGCGGGAAGACGGTCGCCTGCGATCTCGGCGACGCCGCCGGGCGCCAGGTCCAGGACGACGGCGTCGGCGTCGGGGAGCTCCGAGAGCGAGCGCACGCGGACGCCGGTCTCGATCGTGCCGCCGCGCTCGCGCAGGTACGAGGCGAGGGCGTCGGTGATCGAGCGCGATCCGCCCGCGGCGACCGCCCAGCCGAAGCGGTGGCAGGCGCAGATCAGCGCCATTCCGACCGACGAGCTCATCGGGCGGGTGAGCGGGGCGTAGGAGTGGGCGGCGACGCCGCCGAACAGGGCGCGGGCCTGGGGCGTGCGCCAGCTCCGCGCCAGAACGGTGGCCGGCGCCGCGGCGGGCAGCCCGAAACGGATGAGGCGGAGGGGGTGACGAGGGAGGTGCAGGACGGGGCGATAGATGTCCTCGCCGAGCGCGTCGAAGCCGGCGGCCGGCCGGCCGAAGATGCGGCGCCAGGCGGCGCCGTCCTCACCGAGCCCGGCAGCTGTGTCCTCGATCGAGTGCAGCATCACGCCGGCGCTGCCGTCGTCGAGGGGGTGCGCCAGGTCCACGTCGGGCCAGCGCCACTGCAGCCCGTGGCGCTCGAGGCCGAGGGAGTTGAGGAAGGGGGAGCCGACCGCCATCGGGTGCACCGCCGAGCAGACGTCGTGGATCGCACCCGGCACGGTCAGCTCGGCGCTGCGGGTGCCCCCGCCGATCGTCGGCTCGGCCTCGAGCACGGTGACCGCGACTCCCTCGCGCGCGAGGGCGGCGGCGCAGGCCAGCCCGTTGGGCCCCGAGCCGACGACGACGGCGTTGCTCACGTGCGGTGGATGACCTCGACGGGGAAGTCCCAGGACTCCTCGAGCCAGGGGCCGCGGGCTCGCATGTCCGCGACGTCGACCCACCCCTCCTCGAGCAGGCCGCTGGCGGCGTCGTAGATCCGGTAGCGCTGGCGCTGGATGTGGGCGGGCTGGGACTCGAGGGCGATCACGCGCACGTCGCCCTCGGCGAACCCGCACTGCTCCTGCACGGCGTCGAGCAGCTGCTTGTGGTGGAAATGCCCGTCGCCGAAGTTCCAACCGTTGACGATGCCGGAGATCAGCTCGCCCTCGCGGACGTGGTAGTCGTCGACGTCGTCGACGGCGCGATTGAGCAGACCGGTGAGGGCCCGCCCGTGGCTGTGCATGGCGCGGAAGGCGAGCCCGCCGTCGATCAGGTACTCGGAGGTCTCGTCGTCGTAGAGGTTCTTGAGTTGGTTGACGTTGATCGGGGCGACCTTGTAGACGCGCTCGTCGAGCCTTCCCTCGGCATCGGTGCGCTTCCGGAACATCCATTTCGAGGTCGCCCAGTTGCCGGCGTAGTAGCGCATCGACGGCAGGAAGGAGATCTTGTCGGGGAAGAGGTTGCCGAGGACCGGGATGAGGACGCCGATCACGAGGATCAGCGCCAGCAGCAGCGGGTCAAGGGTCGAGAGGGCGACGCCGCCGTACTCGCCGAAGAGGAAGAGGAGGCCGAAGATCATGAACAGATTCCACTCCAGCGGCACGCCGAGGGCGAAGGTGGAGGTGATGTGGACGTGGAAGAGGACCATTGCGATCACGGCGATGGTGCCGATCGTGCCGCCGTCGCTGACGAGAAGGACGAAGGGCCAGCCGAACTCACCAGGCGGTGCCAAGGTGGGCGGCAAGTTTGGCGTGGCGGGAGGGGCGGACGTCGTCGGGCCAGTCCCTGTAGAGCATCGCCTTCATCTTGCGCGAGCGGTTCCAGGGGGTGTTGCTGACCATCACCGAGATCACGTAGGGGAAGTGGTGGTTGAGCTTCGAGGCGGCGGCGCCCCACCAGATGCAGATGAAGACGAGCTGCCAGCCGACGATCAGGTCTCGAGCGGGGAACAGCGAGACGACCAGCATCAGGCCGTACACCTCGGGCCGGGCGGCGAGGAAGGGGACCTTGTCGCGCAGGCCGAGGAGGCCCAGCAGGCCGAGGATGACGGCGATCGCGGTCCTGTCGAGGAGGCCGTCGTCGCCCCCGGAGAGCAGCAGGTTGAGAAGGGCGGCGAGGACGGCGGCGTAGAGGGCGACGTCGCCGATGGTGCGGCGCGAGCCGCTGGTCAGGGGGACGCGGTCGGGCCAGGGGGGGAGGCGGACGGTGCCGGGGCGGAGCCAGTAGAGGCAGCCGCCGATCGGGGGCGAGAAGCGGAAGGCGAGCGGCATCGAGCCCGAGCCGAGGCCGAGGATCTCCCACAGCATCGTCCAGACGGCGAGCTTCTGGAAGACGATCGGCTGCGTCCACCAATCGGAGATGTCGCCGAGACCGCCGATCCCGGGGGTGGTCAGGGAGACGAGCAGGAAGGCGCCGACCGAGAAGAGGATCAGCTTGAAGACGTAGAGGAAGTAGATGAAGTAGGGCGTCCCGAAACCGTTGACCGCCCAGTCCTGGCAGACCGGCTTCAGCCGGGCCAGATAGGGCTTGGCCCTCCACTCGTCGAGGTCGAAGGGGGGCGGCGTCGGTTGGAACCAGCCCATGCGGCGGCAACACTATCTGCCCGAATCGGCCCCGAACCTGACCCTCAAGCTCACTCTGAGAGTCCGGGCCGATTTCGGCCGGAGGGCTCAGGCCTTCGGCCCGATGAACTCGTCCATCCGCGCGACGTCGGTCCTTGCGCGAGACGTAGATCGTGACGGCCTTGCTTTCGTCCGTCGGGAACGCGGCCGTCCATCGCAGCCCCACCTTGTCGCACGCGGTGCAGAAGATGCTCGTCACGTCGGTCGAGACATTTCCGAACGCGTATCTCGGGGCTGTCCACGTGTCCGACCTGCCGCGGTTGTTGATGAAGCGGCAACCGTCGGACTGGATCATTCCTCGCAGCAGCGCCTCGGGCCATCGCACCGCCAGCTCCTGCTGCCACTCCGCCAGCCAGATCCTCCTCGTGTGTTTCATCCCCGGCCCGTGCTGCGGGAAGAGACAAGGCCACGCTCTCGAGTAGCTCGAGACTTGGAAGCAGTTGCTGATGGTGAGGAGGCGACCGACCTCGTTGCCCGGCATCACCGCCCTCATCGCGGCTTCGCACTCGGACACGATCGCGGGGTACTTCTTGTCGAGAAAGATCCGGAGCCGGTGGACCCGGCGGCGGTGTGCGGAGATGGTGCCATCACCGAGATAGAGGCCGAGCAGGTAGACGTACTCCCGGGGCAGCTCCGCGAACCGATGCTTCTCCTGGTTGCAGCTCGGGCAGGCGGGAGGGATCGGCTGTCCATCGCGCGACTTGGTCCGCGAATGATGGGGCAGCTTGCCGGCGTGCCAATCGCGAACGGTCCCCACCGATAGCCCCAGAAGCTTTGCGACCCGACGGGCTCCAAGTCCCTCTTCCTCGCGGAGCCGCAGCGCTTCGGCGACGGTGGCCCGGCTGTGCATATCAGGACCCCGGCAATGCGGCTGGTGGGACTCGAACCCACACGGGCTTTCGCCCACATGCTCCTGAAGCATGCGCGTAAACCAATTCCGCCACAGCCGCGTGGCTGGTCCAAATGTACCGTGCCGTGCTCTTCATCCCTTCCTCCGAGGGGCGATCAACGTGTCGAACGTATGTTCGTATTCTGCCCTCCGCACCGGACGGAATCCGGGAGCCCGGATCGGCCCGGCAGGAGGATCGGCGGAGCCCGTCGAAGGGCGAAAAGGCGTTGGCTACACTGCCGATCCAGTCACGAACTCGCCGCTATCGTCTAGGGGACTAGGACGCCGGATTCTCAGTCCGGAAACCCGGGTTCGAATCCCGGTAGCGGTGCCTCCGCCCCCTGATCAAGCCCCGCCGACCGCGGGGCTTTCTGATTCCCGCACCCGCCCGGCCCAGAACCGTCCCGGAGCCCCGAAAAAGGGGCCGTTAAGCCCCCGTTAATCGCCATCACTATGGCCAATCTCCGTGCGTGGCCACCGAGTGCTCGGATAGGATCGTTGCGGCGTAGGTGGAGCAGCTGCAGCGAGGAACGAGAACAGGGACGGAGAGGACGCTCTGAAGCCGGAATCTGGTGATCGGGTGGCGGTGCCCAGCGCGAGGCGCGGATGAGCTCCGGGCCCGCGGCCGGCGCCAGCAAGCCGGGCGGCTTCGGCCGCATCGCCGCGATCGGCGCCCTCGTCCTCGTCGTCATCGCCATCGCCTGGCTCCTCCTCGGCGGCGACGACGACGGATACAACTACGACCTCGTCTTCGAGACCGGCGGCCAGCTCGTCGAGGACAACGAGGTGCTGATCGGCGGCGCCCCCGTCGGCACCGTCAACAGCATCAAGCTGACCGAGAACGGCCAGGCCGAGGTCTCCATCACCGTCAACCAGCAGCTCCACGAGGGCACCAAGGCCGTCATCCGTCAGACCTCCCTCTCCGGCATCGCCAACCGCTACGTCTCGATCACCCCGGGCCCCGACAACGCCCCCGGTCTCGACGACGGCGCCATCATCACCGAGGTCGACACCACCACCCCCGTCGACCTCGACCAGCTCTTCAACGCCCTCCGCGCCCCCGAGCGCAAGGGCCTCCAAAACATCATCCAGGGCTCCGCCACGGCCTACGCCGGGTCCGCGGAGGAGGCGAACGAGACCTACCGCTACCTGAGCCCCGCCTTGGTCGCGACCGACAGGCTGATCCAGGAGGTCAACCGCGACCAGCGGGTGCTGACCGACTTCCTGGTCAGCGGCTCCCGGGTCGTCACCGCCGTCGCCGAGCGCCGCGACGACCTCTCGGGCCTGGTCTCCAACGGCAACCAGGCGCTCGGCGCGATCGCCTCGCAGAACGATGCGCTGGACCGCACCCTCGTCGCCCTGCCCCCGGCTCTGCGCCAGGCCAACACCACCTTCTTCAACCTTCGACTCACCCTCGACGACCTCGATCCACTGGTCGAGACTGCGAAACCGGCGACCAAGAACCTGGCGCCCTTCCTGCGCCAGCTGAAGCCGGTGGTCTCCAAGTCCGTCCCTGTCTTCAAGGACCTCCGGATCGCCGTCAACAAGGAAGGCAAGAACAACGACCTCGCCGACGCCGCCGGCAAGCTGGTCGCGATCCGCAACGCCGCCGACCGCGCATCCGAGCCCACCGTGCAGGCGATGATCGACGCCGAGCCGACCTTCACCTTCCTGCGGCCCTACGCCCCCGACCTGCTCAACACGATCGGCAAGTTCGGTCAGATCAGCGCCAACTACGACGCCAACGGCCATTACGTTCGGGTCCAGCCCGCCGGCCTCGGCATCTTCACCAACAACGCGGGCAGCCTCGACCCAATCCCGATCGCCGCCCAGTTCAACGACTACGGGGCGTTCGGCGGCCCCAACTTCAAGTACTTCCGCCGCTGTCCCGGCGGCCAGACCCAGCCGGCGGTCGACGGCTCCAGCCCCTTCCTCGACGGCGGCGGCCTGACCACGCCGATTCCCCCGTTCACAAACGACTGCACGGCAACTGACGTTCCCCCCGGACCATGAGGCGCGCACTCGTCATAGTCCTCTCCCTGATCGCGGTCGCCGCGATCGTCGTGATCCCCTCGGCGACCGGCGCCGACGACGGCCCGTACAAGGTCCGGGGGATCTTCGACAACGGCGGCTTCATCGTCGCCGGCGAGGAGGTCCGCGTCGCCGGCGCCACGATCGGCACGGTCGAATCCGTAGACGTCTCGGGTCCCGACGAGATCGTCAGCCTCGAGGACGGTGGCATCGCTGTCCCCGGCAAGGCCGTCGTCGTGATGGACATCACCGACGACGGCTTCAAGGACTTCCGCGAGGACGCCTCCTGCATCATCCGCCCGCAATCGCTGATCGGCGAGAAGCTCGTCGACTGCACCCCGACCCAGCCGCGCGCCGCCGGCCAGCCGGTCCCGCCCGAGCTGGAGGAGATCGAGGACGGCCCGGGCGAGGGCCAGCGTCTGCTGCCGCTCGAGAACAACGGCAAGGCCGTTGACCTCGACCTGATTCAGAACATCAACCGGGCCTCCTATCGCGACCGCTTCCGCCTCATCCTCAACGACCTCGGAGCCGGCCTCGCCGCCCGGGGCGACGACCTCGGCGAGATCGTCGACCGCGCCAACCCCGCCCTGCGCCAGACCAACCGCGTCCTCAAGATCCTCGCCGACCAGAACGACCAGCTCGCCAGCCTCGCCAGCGACGGCGACGCCGTGCTCGAGCCGCTGGCCCAAAACCGCACCAGCATCACCGGCTTCTTCCGCAACGCCGCTGTCGCCGGCCAGGCGACCGCCGAGCGCGGAGACGACCTCGAGGCCCAGCTCAGGCTGTTCCCCGAGACCCTGCGTCAGGTTCGGGCGACGATGAAGGATCTGCGGGGGTTCGCCGACCAGGGCACCCCGCTGATGGACGACGTCGGTGCCGTGGCGCCGAACCTGAGCAAGGCGACCCAGAGCCTGCCCGCGTTCTTCAGGGCAGGCATCCCGGCCTTCGACAGCCTCGGCGACGCCGCCGAGGCCTCGGGCCCGAAGCTGGTCGCCTCCGACCCCGTGATCGTGCAGACGCGGGAGCTGACCAAGAAGAGCAGCCCCACCGCAAAGGATCTCGCGGCCCTGCTCAGCACCTTCGCCGACACCGGCGGCTTCCAGCACCTGATGGACTTCATCTACAACTCGGTCGGCAACATCAACGGCTACGACCAGTTCGGGCACTTCCAGCGTGCTCTCGGCATTCGGAGCAGCTGTCTGGACGTGAAATCCGAGGTGGTCGGCGCTTGCGCTTCGTCCTTCCAGGGCTCAACCTCCTCATCGGCGACGAAGCAGAGCAGCGCCGCCAAGGCTCCGCGATCCGGCCTCGAGCCCGCCGCTCCGATCCGAGCCGCCGCCCCCCGTCGAGGAGGTCATCCCCGAGCTCGACCCCGAGGATGAGGAGCCGGCAGAGACCACCCCCACCGAGCCCGCCGACCCCTCCGAGGAGCCCGACCCCTCCGATGAGGAGAACCCGGAGGGCTCGGTGTCCGCCAACCGCTCCACCGGCCCCGGGGCGAACGGCGACACGGTCACCATGCACGAGGCCTCGATGCTGCTGCAGTTCCTGCTCGGGGGCTCCTCATGAGGGGCGGGCGCGCCGGCAGCCTCGCCGCCAGCCCGACCCTGGTCGGCGCCGTCACCGTGCTCGTGGTCACGGTCGCCGTCTTCCTCGCCTACCAGGCGAATCAGGGCCTGCCCTTCGTCCCCACCTACAAGCTCTCCGCCCAGGTCCCCAACGCCAACACCCTCGTCCCGGGCAACGAGGTCCGCGTCGGCGGCATCCGCGTCGGCGCGATCACGACCGTCGAGCCGGTCCAGGGCGAGAACGGCTCGGTCAACGCCAAGCTGGACATGGAGCTGAACCAGGACATCGACCCGCTGCCGGTGGACTCGACCGTGACCGTTCGCTCCCGCTCCGCCCTGGGCCTCAAGTACCTGGAGCTACAGCGGGGCACCTCCGAGCAGGGCTTCGAGGCCGGCGCCACGATGCCGCTCAGCGCCGCTACCCCCGAGCCGGTCGAGATCGACCAGGTCTTCAACACCTTCGACGACCCGACGCGGGCGGCGATCCAGGTCAACCTGACGGAGTTCGGCAACGCCCTCGCCGGCCGCGGCCAGGCCCTGAACGCGGCGATCGGCGACCTGGCACCGTTGGTCGAGCGGCTCGAGCCAGTGATGCGCAACCTCGCCTCGCGCAACACCGACCTCAGCGGGTTCGTGCGCGGGCTCTCCGCGGCCGCTGCCGAGGTGGCGCCGGTGGCACAGGTGCAGGGACAGCTTTTTGTCGACCTCGAGACGACCTTCGGCGCCTTCGCCAACGTCGCCCGTCCCTTCATCCAGGAGACGATCTCCCGCTCGCCCGAGACCGAGCAGACGGCGATCAGGACGCTGCCTGTGATCCGGCCGCTGCTGAAGAACACGGCTGGGCTGTTTGCCGACCTGCGGCCCGGCTTCGCCGCTCTGCGCCCCGTTTCCTATGACGTCATGCGGGCCGTCAAGGTGGGGGTCAAGGCGCTGCGCGAGTCTCCGGCCTTCAACGCCCAGCTCGATCCGACCGCACAGGCGCTGCTCGACTTCAACAACAACGCAGGCGTTCGCGAGGGCCTCGACGATCTCGACAGCTTCTTCGGCCAGGCGCAGCCGCTGCTGGCGCACGTGGGCCCGGCCCAGTCGGTCTGCAACTACGCCACCCTGCTGTTCCGGAACGTCGCCAACCATCTCGCCTTCGGCGACGGCATCGGCACCTGGCAGCGCTTCATCCCGCTCACCCCAGCGACGGGGCCGAACAACGAGGGCAGCCCGAGCTCTGCGCCGGCCAGCGGCGGGGGCGGCTCCGCCAACTTCCTCCACGCGAACCCGTATCCGAACACCGCCTCGGCCGGCCAGTCCCCGCGCGAGTGCGAGGCGGGCAACGAGGTCTACGGCGCGGGCCAGGTCCAGATCGGCAACTCGCCCGGTGACCAGGGCATCGTCACCGAAGGCCAGAACTGCACGCAGCTCGGCAACTGCAAGAAGAAGAAGAAGAAGAAGAAGAAGAAGAAGTGATGGCCGACGCCACGCCAAAGCCCAAGCCCAAGGACTACGACGAGCGGATCTACCGCAAGGGCCACCCCCCGCACCGGATCCGCAACGCCCTGATCCTGATCGGGCTGGTCCTCGTCGGCACCTACCTCGCCGTGACCAAGGAGCTCCCCTTCGGTGACAAGTACGAGGTCAAGGCCGTGTTCGAGAACGCGGCCAACATCCGCCAGGACTCACCGGTCCGCATCGCGGGCGTCAACGTCGGCAAGGTGCAGAGCGTCCGCAGCGTCGGCGACGCCGCCGAGGTCACCTTCAGCGTCGACGAGGAGGGCCAGCCGATTCGCGAGGACTCCCTGGTGGAGATCCGCCCCCGCATCTTCCTCGAGGGCAACTTCTTCCTGGACGTGAAGCCCGGCAGCCCGAGCGCGCCCGAGGTGCCCGACGGCGGCACGATCCCGATCACCCAGACGGCCACCGCGGTGCAGCTCGACCAGATCCTGACCACCCTGCAGGCGCCCGACCGCGAGAACCTCTCGAAGCTGCTGGTGGGCTACGGCCAGGCGCTCAACTCCCAGCCCACAGCCGCCGACGACAAGGGCGCCGACCCCGACATCCAGGGCGAGACCGCCGGCCAGGCGATCAACGACTCCTTCCAGTACGGCGGCCCCGCGGGACGGGACTCGGCGATCGTCAACGAGGCGCTGCTCGGCACGGAGCCGGGCGACCTCTCCGGGCTGATCGCCTCGAACGCGAAGGTCTTCAACGCCCTGCTGGGCCGCGAGGAGCAGCTCAAGGACCTGATCACCAACTTCAACACCTTCGCCGGCGCGCTCGCCTCTGAGTCCGACAACCTCTCCGAGACGGTCCGCCTGCTGGCCCCGACGCTCGAGAACGCAACCCCGTCGCTGCGCAACACCAACGCGACCTTCCCCTACCTGCGGGCCTTCGCCCGCGACATCGAGCCCGGCATCGCGGAGCTGCCGGCGACGATCGCGGCTTCGCAACCGTGGATCAAGCAGACCCGGAAGCTGCTGGACAGGTCGGAGCTCGGCCGCCTCGCCTATCAGCTGCGCCTGACCGGCCAGCCGGCGGGCACGTTGGCCGCGGCGGCACCCGGGTTGTTCAGCGAGACCGAGCTGCTCAGCCGCTGCACCTCGAACGTGCTGATCCCCACCGGCGACGTCCCGATCACCGACCTGTTCGCGCACGGTGAACGTGCCCAACTTCAAGGAGTTCGGCTACGCGGTCACCGGCTTCTCCGGCGAGTCCCAGGAGTTCGACGGCAACGGCTCCTACATCCGCTTCCAGACGGGGGGCGGAAGCTTCGGGGCGAACAACGGGCTGGTCGGCATGCCGGTCCCGGGCACCCCGGTCCCCACGGATCAGGTCGCCTACGGTCATGCGCAATCGGCCCCGATCGCAACCCAGCCGGTGCTGGGCCCGAAGCCGCCTTTCCGCACCGACGTCGCCTGCCAGACGAGCCCGGTCCCTGACCTCAACGGCCCGGCCGCGACGCCCGGACCCCCCAGCCCGGCGGCGGTGCCATGAGGCGCGCGATCCGAGAGCACCTGCGGGACTTCCTCGCCATCGTGGGCCTGGTCGTGGCCGGCGTGGTGACGACGTTCGTGATCCTCGGCAACCAGGCCAGCGCGCTGCCCTCCTGGGTCCCGATCCTGGGCGAGGATCGCTACGAGCTCAAGGCCGAGTTCAGCTCGGCTCAGGCCGTCACCCCGGGCCAGGGCCAGGCCGTCGTCATCGCCGGGATCAAGGTCGGCGACATCACCAAGGTCAACCTCGAGGAGGGCCAGGCCGTGGTCACGATGGAGGTCGACAACGACAAGGCCGGCCTGATCAAGGACGACGCCTCGCTGCTGCTGCGACCCAAGACCGGCCTCAACGACATGGTGATCGAGGTCGACCCGGGCACCGAGGGTTCCGAGAGCGTCGAGGAGGGCGCGACGCTGCCGCTGGCCTCGACGCAGCCCAACGTCAACCCGGACGAGGTCCTCGCCTCGCTCGACGCCGACACGCAGGCCTTCCTGAAGCTGCTGCTGGCGGGGGGTGCCGAGGCACTCGACCCCGAGCAGGGCCGCGGCCGCAAGCTCTCCAATGCCCTGCGCCAGTTCGAGCCCTTCGCCCGCGACATCTCGCGCCTCAGCGGCGGCCTGGCCGCGCGGCGCGAGAACATCGCCCGCTCGATCCACAACTTCCGACTGCTGACCGAGGAGCTCGGCAACAAGGACGAGGACCTGACCGCCTTCGTCGATGCCTCCAACGCGGTGCTCCAGCGTTTCGCCAACCAGGAGGCCGCGATCAGGGAATCGCTGCAGGAGCTGCCAAGCACGCTCAAACAGACCAACGGCGCCCTCGTCAGCGCCAACCAGTTCGCGCTCGAGACGAAGCCCGCCCTGCGGGACTCGCTGCCGGGAGCGCGGGCGCTGAAGCCCGCGCTGGAGGCCGCGCAGCCGTTCTTGCGGCAGACGGTGGCCCCGATCCGCGACCAGATCCGGCCGTTCACGAAGCAGGTGTTCACGCCCGTCTTCAACCTGCGCCAGGCGACCGAGGGGCTGGCCAACACCGTTCCCGGGCTGAAGACGAGCTTCACCGAGCTCAACAAGGGCCTCAACGCCCTCGCCTTCAATCCCAGCGGGACCAACGAGAGCTTCCTCTTCTACCTGCCCTGGCTCAACCACAACACGAACAACCTCTTCCTGCTCCAGGACGCGCACGGGCCGCTGCGCCGCGGAATCGTCCTTCAGACCTGTGAGACGGCGAAGTTCGCCGAGGGCGTTGCCGGCATCAGGCCCTTCTTCAAGACCATTCTCCAGACCACCAACGTGGTGCGAGGGTCGCAGGTCTGCCCGTAATGGGACAGCGAGCCCCCTCCACAGCCCAGATCGCCGTCGCAGTCGCCTTCGCCTTCTCGTGCTTCGGCCTGCTGCTGTTCCTCTGGAGCGCGTTCGGCGGCCCGGTTCCCTTCGCGCCCAAGGGCTACCGCGTGAACGTCCCGTTCAACGAGGCCACCCAGCTCGCGGTCGAGTCGGACGTGAGGATCTCCAACGTTTCGGTTGGACGGGTGAAGAAGATCGAGATCGGGGAGGAGGGGACCGAGAACAGCGACCTCGCGGTGGCCACGATCGAGATCGACGATGACTACGCCCCGATCCCCGAGGACACGCTGGCGATGCTGCGACAGAAGACGCTGCTCGGCGAGACCTACGTCGAGCTGACCCAAGGCAGCAAGGACGCCCCGAAGCTGGCCGAGGACGGCTCGCTGCCGACCGCCCAGGTCGCCGAGTCGGTGCAGCTCGACGAGATCTTCCGCACCTTCGACGAGCCCACCCGCGCCGCCTTCCAGACGTGGATGCAGCAGGCGGCGCTTGCCTTCGCGGGTCGTGGTTCCGACGTCTCGGCGGCGATCGCCAATCTCGAGCCCCTGGCCGAGGACGCGAACAGGCTGCTGCGGGTGCTCGACACACAGGAGGAGGCGGTCGGGCAGTTCGTCAAGAACACCGGGGTTGTCTTCAACGCCCTCTCCGAGCGCCAGGGCCAGTTGCGCGGGCTGATCCAGAACTCGGGAACCGTGTTCGCGACGACGGCGCGGCGCAACGAGGACCTGGAGGAGGCGTTCAGGGCCCTGCCGACGTTCCTCGACGAGTCACGGCTGACGCTCGATAGGCTCGAAACCTTCTCGCGGGACACCAACCCGCTGATCACCCAGCTGCGTCCCTCCGCGAAGGCGCTGAGCGGCGTCCTGCGCCAGACGGCGCGCGTCGCCCCGGACTTCAAGGGCTTCTTCGTCGGCTTCCGCAAGCTCGCGAAGCGCTCCAGGCAGGGGCTGCCGGCGCTGCAGCAGCTGCTCGCCATCGACCTGCCACCGGTCCTGACCCAGTTCAGCCCCTTCCTGCAGCAGGTGACGCCGATCATCGCCGCGGCGACCCGCTACAAGCGGGAGATCACGTCGTTCCTCGGAAACATCACCGGCTCCACCCAGGCCAGCGTCGCCGCGCCCGAGACCGGGAATCAGGCCGCGCGGTACCTGCGAACGGTGAACCCGCTCACGCCCGAGGCCTTCGCGGTCTGGCCGACCCAGCGGCTGCAAATGAACCGCAACGCGGCGTATGCGATCCCCGGCTGGTCCGATTCCCTTGCGGGGGGCCTGCCGAGCTTCAACACGCAGAACTGCGCGGCGGGCGCCAACGGCACGCTCAACCCCGCCACGGCGACGAACCCGGACTTCATCGCGCGGGTGAACCCGGTGCTGGTCAACACCCCGGCCGAGCTGTTCCAGCAGATCCAGGACTTCGGCTTCGGCGGCGGTCCGACCACCGCCGGCACCCCCCGGGTCGCCTGTACCCAGCAGCCGGCCGTCAGCTCGATCGGCGAGGTCCCCGAGGTCACCAACTACCTGCACGTCTACCAGGACGCCCCCTGAGCCGGATTTCCTGCGCTACCCACAAATCGGCGGCCCCGTTTAGCCCCACGGCTGTCGCAACTACATCGGTGACGCTGTGTTAGGTTGATCACATAGGAGAAAAGGGCGGCGCGGCGCAGTTGGCATGGTCGCTGGAGATGCCCAGGAGACAAAGGAGTGGTATGCGCAAGAGCAAGTATCTCGTCGCGGGGGTCGCAGCTGTGGCCCTCTCGGTCGCCGGCGCGAGTACCGCCCAGGCGGCGACCTTCCAAAGCCAGTCAACTGGTCGTGACGCGGTTGCGAGCGGCAAGCAGGACAAGAAGAAGGCCGGACCGATCAACAGCCTTTGACTGACGTCATCACTGGCTACACGAACACGCCGCCGTCGGTGCCCGACAAGTACGCGACGAACACGAAGGTGTACTTCCCGAAGGACTTCCTGTTCAACACGGCCGGTCTGCCCCAGTGTGATCCCAACACGCCTGGATTCGAAGGGGGACCACCGCGAACGCGAAGGCCGTGTGCGGCCCTGGCGCGCCTGGCGGAACGCCCAGGTCAGCTCCGCGGGAAGCGCCACGCTGGAAGGCCCCGTTGCCGGAGTCACGGCTGTCGTGACGGCGTTCAACGGCACCCAGCCCGCTGGTCTGCCGACGATCCTGCTGCACAGTCAGAGCAGCGCCGGTCCGTCGCTGACGCTGAAGGGAACGCTGAAGAGCAGCGACGTCGGCGGCTTCGGCAAGATGCTGGACGTCCCGGTTGACCTCGGTCCGTTCCAGGGCACAGAGGCGATCACCGACTTCAAGGTGGTCATTGGGAAGGTCCTGCTGCCGAGTAAGGGTAAGTCCGCTGCCGCGGCCAAGAAGAAGAAGAAGAAGCCCAGAAGTACTACATCATGGCCAAATGCAGAAGAAGACCTGGAATTTCCAGGCGGTTTCCACCTACAACACGGGTGCGCCGACGACCGCGACGGCATCGGTCGCCTGCAAGCAGAAGAAGAAGAAGAAGAAGAAGTAAGGCTTCTTCTGTAGTTAGGTTTCAAGAGAGGGGCGGCCTTCGGGTCGCCCCTCTTTTGCATAGTCCCTTGGCTGACATCTCCCCCTCCGCTTCCCACCGATGAACCGACAGATCTCGATCCTGGTCCTACTCGGGCTCGCAGCGGCGCTGATCGCCGCGGGTTGCGGGAATGGCGACGACGGACAGCGCCTCGTCCACGGACGGCGGCGAGTCGCCGGAGAAGCAGGCGCTGATCGCCCAGGCCGATCGGATCTGCGCGCAGGGCGACGCCAAGATCGACGCAGGCGGCCAGAAGTTCGCCGGCACCACGGGCAACAAGGTCGATCAGCTGGTCAATATGGTGATCGCGCCCGGATACCGCGACCAGATCGAGCAGCTTCGCGAGTTGACGCCGCCTGAGGACGACCAGGCCGTCTACGACGAGTTCCTGAACACGTTCGAGCAGGGCGTCGACCAGCTCGAGGCCAACCCGGAGGAGCTCGGGGGCGGCCCGGCGCTTGGCCGCATCATCGACGCGCGCGACATCGCCGCCGACTACGGCATGCAGGCGTGCGCACGCGGCGCCGGCGCCCCCAGCAGCTGAGCCGGAGTAGGATCCCTCTCCACATACGGTCGTGGGTCAAGGGAAGTCCGGTGAGAAGCCGGCGCGGTCCCGCCACTGTGACCGAGCGAAACGGCGTCGCACACGCCACTGGGGAGCCGACGGTTCCCCGGGAAGGCGCGGCGTCGAGGCTCGGAAGCCAGGAGACCTGTCCCCGGCCAGCCAAGCACAACCCTCGAGGAAGGGACGGTCATGAGCAAGATGAAGAAGCGCCTGGTCGGCGTCGCCGGCGGGCTCGTGCTGCTGGTTGCGGCGGTCGCCGCGCCCGGCGCTAGCGCCAGCGTGCCGGTGGACCTGCGGGTCGCCAGCGACACCGGCGGCAACCTGGCGGACCTGCGCCAGTACGTGCCGGCGACGACCACGATCAAGACCTATGCGGGCGACGACTGCTTCGACCCGACGCCCCCGATAAAGCAGAGCAGCGGGGCCGGCTACCCGATGACCTCGCCGACGATGCTGTCGGCGATCTGGGAGGCGGGCCAGGTCGAGCCCGCGCTGCAGCCGGTTCGGATCTCGGACGCCGACTTCGCCAGCTTCGGCGCGCTCAGCGTCTGTCAGATCAACGCCGCGACGCCGCCGGGGTTCTTCTTCCTGAAGTCGAACCACCAGGGGCTGAGCGTCGGCGCCGACCTGTTTACGGTGGTCGGCGGCGAGGAGCTGGTCGCCTACAGGACCCCGTCGGACTTCAGCGCCGATGAGGAGCTGGAGCTGACCGCTCCGACGCGGACCGCGCCCGGCGTGCCGATCACGATCAACGTGCGCGCGTACAGCACCACCCTGTCTCCGCGCGGCGGCGCAACGGTCACCGGCGGCGACGCGCCGGTCGTCACCGACCCGGCGGGCAACGCCGCGGTCACCTTCGGCGCTCCCGGCCTGCACTCCCTGGTCGCGACCGGCGAGTACAACGACATCCCGAGCCGCACGCTGTCGGTCTGCGTGGCCGCGAACCCGGTGCAGGAGTGCCCCGACGCCCGCGGGCGCACGATCCTGGGCAGCGACGAGCGCGAGGGCATCAAGGGCACCGACGGCGACGACGTGATCCGCCCCAGGGCCGGGGACGACGGGATCAAGGCCCGCGAGGGCGACGATCGCGTCGTCTCCAAGGGGGGCGGCCGCGACAAGGTCGATTGCGGGCCCGGGGATGACGTGGTCAAGCGCGACGGCAAGGACCGCGTCGCCAAGAACTGCGAAAGGCGGTGAGGGGAAAGAAAAAGCGCAAGGGCAAGCGTAAGAAGGGTGGCGCCAAGAAGTGAGGCTTCGCCTGCCGTCCGCCGCCGCCGCGGTGCTGTGCGCCGCGGCGGTGGCCGGCTGCGGCGTCGGCGCCGGCGAGGACACGGGCACGGCCGAGCTGACCGTGACCCGCGACTACGGAGCCGAGCGGCTGCAGAGCCAGGAGGTCGACCTGCGCGAGTCCGACACGGTGCTGAGCGTGCTCGACCAGAGCGTCGAGGTCAAGACCCGCTTCGGGGGCGGCTTCGTGCAGTCCATCGACGGGCTCTCCGGAGGCAGCGACGACGGGCGCCGCAGCGACTGGTTCTTCTACGTCAACGGGATCGAGTCGCCGGTCGGCGCCGCCGAGTACGCGCCCGGGGACGGCGACCGGATCTGGTGGGACCACCACGACTGGAGCACCGCGATGCGCGTGCCGGCCGTCGTCGGCTCCTGGCCCGAGCCCTTCTTGCACGGCTTTCAGGACAAGGACTGGTCTGCGGGCGTCTTCTGCGGCGGCGCCGAAGGGGCTTGCGCCAGGGTGAGCCAGGCCCTGGAAGCAGAGGGGGTGAGCACCGGCGCCGAGCCGGGGCCCGAGGACGACGATCCCGGCGTGGACGGCGAGATCCGCGTCCTGGTCGGCCCCTGGCAGGCGATCTCCGATGACCCCGCGGCGCGGCTGTTGGCGGGGGGGCCGCAGCGCAGCGGCGTCTTCGCGACCTTCTCCGGCGTCGAGCCCTCGGTCGGGCTCACCCTCATGGACATGCGCGGGCGCGTGGCCGAGGTGCTGACGGCCGGCGCCGGGCTGGTGGCCGCGCTGCGCCCCGACGAGGGCCCCCCGACCTGGGTCGTGACCGGCACCGATGACCGCGGCGTCGCCGCCGCGCTCGACCTGCTCGGGGAGCCGCTTCGGGACCGCTTCGCCGTCGCGATCGTCGAGAACGAGGGCTACGTCGGGGTGCCCGTGAGATGAGGTCCGCGCTCGCCTACTCGCCGGGGCGCAGCCCCCTGCACCGGGCCCCGGTGGCGGCGTCGGTGGCCTTCCTGGGAGCGCTGGCGCTGCTCGCCTTCATCTACTCCAGCCCGCTGGTGCTCGCCGCCGACGGAGTGGCGATCGCCGTCGCCGGCTATGCGGCGGGGGCCGGGCGTGCTGTTCGCGCGTCGCTTCGGCTCGCGCTTCCGCTGATGATCGTGATGACCGTCGTCAACGCGCTCGTCTACCACCGCGGCGCGACCGTGCTGCTGCGCGGCTGGGAGCTGCCGGTGCTCGGGCGCACCGACGTCACGCTCGAGTCCCTCGTCGCGGGCGCCGCGATCGGGATGAGGGTGGTCGTCGTCGTGCTCGCCTTCGCCGTCTACTCCGCATGCGTGGACCCCGACCGCGTGCTGCGGGTCCTGCGCCCCGTCGCCAGGCGCTCCGCCCTGACGGCGGCGCTGGTGGTGAGGATGGTGCCCGTGGCCGCGGCGGACGCCGCGCGCATGCGCGAGGCCGCTGAGCTGCGCGGGCCCGGCGCGGCGCCGGTGGGGAGGGGGGCGCTCGCCCGCCGGCTCGTCGAGGGCTCGCTCGACCGCGCGATCGAGGTTGCCGCGACCCTGGAGCTGCGCGGGCACGCGCTCGGGATGCGCGCCCAGCCACGCCCCGAGCGCACCGCTCCCTCGGGGCCCCTGATCGCCTCGGCGATCGCGATCGCCGCGCTCGGCGCCGCCGGGCTGCTGGGGGGTGCCGGGGGGTTCGAGACCTATCCGCGCGTCGGCGTTGACATCGGACCCGCGACGCTGGCGCTCTGCGCGCTGCTGCCGCTGCTCGCCTGGCTGCCGTTCGCGCCGTACCGGCGCCGTCCCGCGCGGCGCGCCCCCGAGCCCGCCGGCCCACTGCCCCACACACCCACACCCCCGGATCTGGGAGGCGCCGGTGCCTGAGCCGGCGCTGAGCTGCGAGGGCCTGCGCTACCGCTACCCGGAGGGCGGCCGCGAGGCTCTGGCCGGGGTGGACCTGCGGGTGGAGCCGGGCGAGCTCGTGGTCCTCTGCGGTCTCTCGGGCTCGGGCAAGACGACGCTGATGCGGGCGGCATGCGGGCTGGTGCCGCACTTCCACGGGGGAGAGGTCGCGGGCGAGCTCTCGGTGGCGGGCCTGGACGTGCGCTCCCACGGCCCGGCCGAGCTCGCCGTCCAGGTGGGGCTGGTCGCCCAGGAGCCCGAGACCCAGGTCGTCAGCACCACGGTGGGTGCCGAGATCGAGCTGCCCCTGGAGCTGCGCGGCGTTCCCCCCGCACAGCGGGCCCGCGCGGTCGAGGAGGTGGCGCTGGCGCTGGCGATCGCCGACCTGCTGGAGCGGACGACGGACTCGCTCTCGGGCGGCGAGCTGCAGCGCGTCGCCCTCGCCGCGGCGCTTGCCAGCCGGCCCTCGCTGCTGCTTTTGGACGAGCCGACCTCGCAGCTGGACCCCGTTGCGGGCGACGAGCTGATCGGCGCGCTGCGGCGCCTGAACGAGGAGTGGGGCGTCGCGATCCTGCTCGGCGAGCACCGGCTGGAGCGCTGCCTGGCCGCCGCCGACCGGGTGGTCGCGATGGATGCCGGCGCGATCGCCTTCGACGGCGCCCCGTCGGCGTTCCTGGAGTGGGCGCTGCGCTCGGCGCCCGCGCTGGCGACCCCCGCGGCCAGGCTCTTCGACGGGCTCGGGATGCGGCCGGTGGCGAGCGTGCGCGAGGGCCGCCGCGCACTGGCGGCGCGCGGTCTGGAGCGCGAGCCGCCGCCGCTTCACCGCGGGTCTGCCACTGCCGACGCCGACGTCGGTGAGGAGCGAGACGTCCGCCTGCCCGCCCTCTCGGTCGATCGCCTCTGGCTGGAGCTGGGCGCCGACGCGGAGAGAATCGACGCCCTGCGTGGGCTCGACCTCGCTGTCGGCCGAGGCGAGCGGGTGGCGCTGATGGGGCGCAACGGCGCCGGCAAGAGCACGCTGCTGCGAGCCGCCGCGGGACTGTTGGAGCCGACCCACGGGCGCGTCGCCACCCCCGCCGGCGTGGCGTTGCTGCCGCAGCGGCCCGCGGACCTGCTGGTGCGCGAGCGGGTCGGCGACGAGCTTCCGGCCGAGGCGGGACGGGCGGCGCTGGAGCTGCTGGGACTCGGCGGCCTCGCCGACGCGGACCCCCGCGACCTCTCGGGCGGCGAGCGCCAGCGCCTGGCGCTGGCGATCGTGGTCGCGGGGCGGGGGGGCGGGGCGGGGGAGCCGCCGGGCCTTGTGTTGCTGGACGAGCCGACCCGCGGCATGGACCGCGCCCGCAAGGACGACCTGTCCGCCCTCGCGGCCGAGCTCGCCCGGGCCGGCGCGGCGGTCGTGGTCGCGACCCACGACGTCGAGTTCGCCGCCGCCTTCGCCGACCGGGTCGTGCTGATGGGCCGTGGCGAGGTCGTCGCAGACGGGCCCGCGCGCGAGCTGCTGGCCGGGGGCTGGTACTTCTCGACGGAGGTCGCCCGGCTGCTGTCAGGGGCGGCGGCGACCCCGGCGGAGGGGATCGAGCTGCTTGCACCGAGTGCGGTGCGGGGGAAACGCGGATGAGCACGGCCGGGGCCATCTTCGCCCTGCTCGCCATCACCCTGATCGGCGGCATCGTCTGGTACGAGCGCTCCCAGCCGCCGGCGCAGGTGGTGGCGCTGGTCGCGGCGCTTGCGGCCCTGGCGGCCGCGGGACGGATAGCTCTGTCGCCGATCCCGAACGTGGTGCCGACGACCGACATCACGCTGATCGCGGGATTCGCGCTGGGCGGCGCTCCGGGGTTCGCCGTCGGTGCGCTGGCCGCGCTTGCCTCCAACTTCTGGCTCGGGCAGGGGCCGTGGACCCCGTGGCAGATGGCTGGCTGGGGGATGGCCGGACTGCTCGGAGCGGGGCTGGCGGTCCTGACGGGACGGCGGCTCGGCCGCGTCGGCCTGGCCGTAGCCTGCGGGGTCGTGGGCTTCGCCTACGGCGCTCTGCTGGACCTCTACACCATGGTCAGCTTCGGCGGCGAGCAGTCGCTCGACCGCTACCTGGTGCTGTCGGCGCGGGGGCTGCCGTTCAACGTCGCCCACGCCGCCGGCAACGTGGCCTTCGCCCTGATCGCCGGCCCGGCGCTGGTGCGGATGCTGACGCGCTACAGGACCCGCTTCGAGTTCGCGTGGAAGAAGGGGGCGGCGCCGGCCGGCGCGTCCCTGCTTCTGCTGCTGGGCGCGGTTGTGGCGCTTGCCGGGACGGCTTCGCCACCGCACGCGACCGCCGGCGCCGCGAGCATCAGCCAGGGCGGCGACCCGCCCCGGCAGATCAAGGCGCTGGCGGCCGCCGACGCGGTCGCCTACCTGCGCGCCGCCCAGAACGAGGACGGCGGCTTCGGCTTCTCGCCCGACGCCCAATCCAGCGCCGGGATGACCGGCTGGGCGACCCTGGGGCTGGAGGCCGCCGGCGTCGACCCGCGCGGGCTCAGCCGTGGCGGCAAGACGCCGCTCTCCTACCTGCGCTCGACCGCGGGCGAGCTCGAGGGCGCCGCCGACCTCGAGCGCACCATCCTCGTCGTCAAGGCCGCCGGGCTGGAGCCGCGGCGCTTCGCCGGCCGCAACCTGGTCAGGAGGCTGCTGAAGCAGCGCGGGTCGGACGGCTCCTGGGGCCGGCAGGTCAACCCGACGGCGTTCGGCGTCCTTGCCCTGGCCGCCGCGGGGTCGGGAGCGGCCGATCGCTCAGCGTCGTGGCTGGTCCGCAACCGCAACGACGACGGGGGCTGGGGATTCGCCCCCAACTCCAACAGCGACGCCGACACGACCGGGGCAGTGCTTCAGGCCCTGGCCGCCTCGGGCACCGGATCGGGCGCTATTCGCGGCGGCGTCGCCTACCTGCGCTCGGTGCAGCTTTCCAGCGGCGGCTTCCCTCTCTCCGGCGGCGGCGCCAACGCGCAATCGACGGCCTGGGCGATCCAGGGCCTGCTGGCCGCGGGGGCCTCGCCCGGGAAGCTGCGCAGGGGCGGCCGCAATCCGTTCGACTACCTCGACTCGCTGCAGGCGGCCGACGGCCACTACCGCTACTCGCGCTCCAGCGACCAGACCCCGGTCTGGGTCACAGCGCAGGCCCTGCAGGCGGCCGAGCGCGCTCCGTTCCCGCTTGCCGAGGTGGGCGGCGCCACCGCCTCGGCCGCGTCGGGGTCCGGCGCGGGCGCCTCGAGCGCCTCCGGGACCGGTGGCGGCGGAGGTGGGGGAGGTGCCGCTGCGGCCGGTGGCGCGGGGGCGGTCGCGGGGGCGGCGGGCGCCGCGAGCCCGGGCGAGGCGGCCACGGAAGCGGCGGCGGGATCCCCGGCCCGCTTCGAGACCGACGACGATGACGAGGACACCGGGCTGCTGGTCGGCGGGGTCGTGCTGGGCCTGGCGGTGATCGTCGCCTGCGGGGTCATGCTCAACCGCCAGTCAGCCCGGGAGTAGGGCCGCGCGCCGGGCTATCCGGCGCGGCGGTCGGGAATGGGTCATCTAGGGTTGGCGCCGTGGACGTCGAGACAGCGATCAGGACGCGCCGGACCCACAAGGCATACGCGCCCGGCCAGGTGGACCGGGCCGAGCTGGAGGAGATCCTCGATCTTGCCCGCTGGGCGCCGAACCACCACCTGACCAACCCCTGGCGCTTCCGCGTCGTCGGCCCGCGCGCGCTGGAGCGGCTGAAGCGGGCGGCCGGGCCCGAGGCCGCCCCGAAGCTCGACCGCGCGCCGACGCTGGTCGTCTGCTCGTGCGCGCTCCGCGGTGATGATCCGGTGGAGGACGAGGAGAACCTGCACGCGACGGCCTGCGCGGCCTACATCGTGCTGCTGGCTGCCCACGCCCGCGGCCTGGCGGGCTACTGGCGCACCCCCGAGGTGCTGCGGACGCCCGAGGGCCGCGAGGCCGTCGGCCTGCCGGATTCCGAGCGCTTCGTCGGCCTCCTGCACCTGGGACGGGGCGTGCAGGAGCCGAGCGCCCCCGAACGCCTTCCCGCCGAGCAGGTCGTCGAGTTCCTCGAATAGGTCTGCCGCCGGGCACGCTCTACATTGGGCGGCGTGATCTCGCGGGCTGAGGCCCTCACAGCGATCGAGGGCGAGCAATTCGACGTGGCCGTCATCGGCGGGGGCATCACCGGCGCGGGCGTCGCGCTGGACGCCGCCTCCCGCGGCTACTCGGTGGTGCTGCTGGAGCGCGGCGACTTCGCCGAGGGGACCTCGAGCCGCTCGTCGAAGATGGTCCACGGCGGGCTCCGCTACCTGCAGAACTTCGACCTCGGGCTGGTCCGTGAGGCGCTGCTGGAGCGTCAGTTGATGGTCCACCTGGCGCCGCACCTGGTCTATCCGACGCCCTACCTGGTCCCGACCCTGGGCGACGCCAGGCGCAACCGGGCGATCGGGATCGGTCTCAACATGTACGACGTGATGGCGACCTCGCGCGTCGGACGCGGCCGCAGCCAGCGTGAGGAGCGCGAGCGCGAGGGCGAGTTCTGGTCGCCCGACCGCCATCGCACGATCAGCGGGGAGGAGGCGGCCGAGCTTGTGCCCGCGCTCGCCCCGCTGGAACCGAGGTCGGCCTACCTCTTCTACGACTGCCAGACCGACGATTCCCGCCTGGTGCTGACCATCCTGGGCGAGGCGGAGCGCTTCGGTGCCGTGCTGCTGAACGGCGCCGAGGTGACCGAGATCCTCGACCAGGACGGCAGCGCCGCCGGCGTGGCCTTCACCGAGGCGGAGTCAGGCGAGTCGCTTGAGGCGCGCGCGACCAACGTCGTCAACGCGACCGGGGTCTGGGCCGACCGCATCCGCCCCGACGAGATCCTGACCGAGGAGGAGATCCCGCGGATCGCGCCCAGCCGCGGCACCCACATCACGCTCTCGACGGACGACCTTCCCGTGAGCGATGCGGCCTTCGTCGTGCCCGCGGGCGAGGAGCGCACGGTGATGATCCTGCCCTGGTACGGGCGGGCGATGATCGGCCCCACCGACAACGACTACGACGGCGACATCGACCACGTGCCGCCGAGCGACGACGACGTGCAGTACCTGCTGGACGCCGCCAACGAGTACCTGGAGCTGGAGCTGACGCCGAGCCACGTCACCGGCGCCTTCGCCGGCGTGCGGCCGCTGATCTCGGCCGGTGATCCGAAGAAATCGGTGGACATCTCGCGCAAGGCCGAGCTCTACGAGACCTCCTCGGGGATGTTGACGATCACCGGCGGCAAGCTGACCACGTGGCGGCGCATGGCCGAGATGGTCGTCGACCGGATCGTGGAGCGCGACGGCCGCGAGGCGGAGTCGCGGACCGACGACATCCCGCTGGGCATGCCCGCGCGCGACGAGGACCTGGAGACCAGTGCGTCGCTGCCCGAGGGCGCCGCCGAGCAGCTCGCCTTCCGCTACGGCCACGCGGCGCGGCGGGTGCTGGACCTGGCCGAGGCCGACCCCGGCCTGGCCGAGCCGATCCTGCCCGGCCATCCCGACCTGCTTGCCGAGGTCGTGATCGCGGCCCGCGACGAGCAGGCGCGCAGCGTCGCCGACGTGCTCATGCGCCGCACGCGGCTGGGGCTGGTGGCGGCAAGCGAGCTGCGCGACCCCGAGCCCGTCGCCCGGGTCGCCGAGGTGCTCGGCGGCGAGCTCGGCTGGTCGAAAAAGCGCGTTCGGGACGAGCCCGAGGCCTGGCGAGCGGTGGTAGCGGTGGAGGGGCTCGATCCCGCCGCCGCCACTAACCTGCCCGGCTGATGGCTTCGCGGGACATCACATGTCGGAACAGCCTCTAACGGAACAGCACCTCGCCGAACTTCATGCGCGGGCCCAGGAGCTCGGCGTGCCGGGCTTCCGCATGCTCTCGCGCGATGAGCTGATCGAGGCGATCGAGGAAGCCGATCGCGGCGACTCGGGCGCTTCCCGGGACGAGGCGTCCGCGCCCGAGCCGGAAGAGTCGGCGGGGCCCGAGCGGGAGGAGGAGGACGAGCGCGAGGCCCCGAGGCGGCGGGGCCGTCGCCGGGGCCGGCGCGGCGGCCGCGGGCGCTCCCGGGGCGGGGAGCGAGAGCGCGAGGGCGACGGCGACGGTCCCGAGGCGGAGGCTTCGGAGGGCCGGGCCGAGCCCGAGGACGACGCCGAGGTGGAGACCGAGGAGGTCACGGGCGTGCTCGACCGGATGCCGCAGGGCTACGGCTTCCTGCGCCTCGAGGGCCTCAGCGCCCACGAGGGCGACGTCTACGTCAGCGCCTCCCAGATCCGCCGCTGCGAGCTGCGCCCGGGCGACGAGGTCAGCGGTCCCGCTCGCGCCCCGCGGCGCGGCGAGCGTCACCGGGCGCTGGTCAGGGTCGAGTCGGTGAACGGCCAGGAGCCCGAGGGCGAGCGGGTGCAGTTCGAGGACCTGACCGCGGTCGCGCCAACGCGCCGGCTGCCCTTGGGCGAGGGCGAGCCGCTCGCCCGCGCCGTCGATCTGCTGGCGCCGCTTGCCTTCGGCCAGCGCGTGCTGATCCTCGCCGAGCCGCGCTCGGGGCGGAGCACGCTGCTGCGCTCGATCGGGCGCACGCTCGCCGGCGCCGACGCTCGCGTGCGGGTGCTGCTGGCCGACGAGCGCCCCGAGGAGGTGACCGAGTGGGAGCGCGCGCTGCCCGAGGCCGAGATCGTCGCCGCCGCCGCCGACCAGGAGCCCGCCGACCAGGTCCGCGCCGCCGAGCTGGCGATGGGCTACGCCAAGCGCCGCGCGGAGTCGGGCGAAGACGTGGTCGTGATCATCGACTCGCTCTCGCGCCTGGCCCTCGGCTACCGCGACCCCTCGCGGGTGAAGCGCATCTTCGGTGCCGGGCGGGAGCTCTCCGACGAGGGCAGCGGCTCGCTGACGGTGATCGCGACGGTGCTCGACTCCGACGAGCGGGGTCAGGACGTCCGTGACGCCCTCGAGACCACCGAGAACGCGCTGCTGCGCCTCGACGCCGGCCTGGCAGCGGACGGAATCGTCCCCTCGCTGCTGGTGGCCGAGTCACGGGTCTCCGGCGAGGAGGAGCTGCGCTCGCCCGAGGAGCTCGAGGCGGCCCGCGCCCTGCGCTCGGAGCTGGCCGAGATGGATCCCGCCGACGCCGCCCGCGCCCTGGGCGAGCGGATCGAGGGCTCGAAGTCGAACTCCGAGCTGCTCGGCGGCTAGCGGCGCGCGCTAGCTAGGCCCGGTCGCGGCCGGCGTAGGCCGCGTCCGCCCAAGAGGGCTCGGCGCTGAGCTCGATCAGCTCGGAGTCGCGGTCGGGCTGGACGTATCCGAAGGTCTGGGTGCGCTCGTCGAAGACGATGTCGAGCTCGCCCTCCTTGACCCGCTGATCGAGCCAAGCACCCCGGAAGACGAGCCTGCGAAGCCAGTGCACGAGGCTCTTGTTCGAGGGGCCGACCAGGTCGTCCCAGTGGTCATTGACGTGCTCGCCCAAAGGGGAGCAGGGCTCGCGGATCTCGCCGTTGACGGCCAGCTCCAGCAGGTCCTCCAGCTCGTGCTCGTCGAGTCCTTGGCGTACGAAGTCGAGCTTGACCGCGGCCTGTTCAACCCGCTGGGCGAAGTCGCGCTCGTTGAACGAGAAGCGGAGCTCCCCGTACTCGAGCACGTAGTCCGCGCCCGATTCGTAGTTTCCTCTGCGAGTGGTCTCGTCTTGCACTGGAAAAAAAGTGTTCGGTAAAGCCGAGTCGGTCGTTCTCCGCCGGTCCGCACCATCCGGCGAAGACCGCTGGGGGCATCTTTACGTATGCGGCCGTCCCTCGCCAGTCCTCGCCGAAGTGTGAACGTCCCTTTGCACCTTGAAGGGATGCTCGCTCCCACACAGACGCGTTCAGCGTGGTAATGGCTCCCGGAAGGCGCACCCCTCGAGGTGATCGTTGACGAGACCGCCGGCCTGCATCAGCGCGTAGATCGTGGTCGGACCGACGAACACGAAGCCCCGTCGCTTCAGCTCCTTGGCGAGCGCCTTCGACTCATCGGTCGACGGCGGCAGGTCGTGGCCCGACTTCGGAGCCGGGCGCGGCTCCGGCGCGAAGGACCAGATCAGCTCGTCGAGGCCACCGCCGTCCTCCCGCAGCGCCAGGGTCGCCTGCGCGTTGGTCACCGCCGCGTCGATCTTGCGGCGGTTGCGGACGATGCCGGCGTCGGCCATCAGCCGCGAGACGTCATCGGCCCCGTAGGCCGCGACCCGCTCGGGGTCGAACCCGTCGAAGGCCAGCCGGAAGTTCTCGCGCTTGCGCAGGATCGTCAGCCACGAGAGCCCGGACTGGAACGCCTCCAGCGTCAGCCGCTCGTACAGCGCGACCTCGCCGTGCAGCTCCCGGCCCCACTCGCCGTCGTGGTAGGCGAGCAGGTCCTCCGCGCCGAGGCACCACCAGCAGCGCGGCCGGCCGTCCGGCCCCGGTTCGGGTCCCCACTTCTCGCTCACGTGCCTAGCGGCTCTGGCCGAAGATCCGCAGCAGGAAGAGGAAGAGGTTGATGAAGTCGAGGTAGAGCGAGAGGGCGCCGATGATCGACGCGCGGCTCTCGGCCTCGCCCTCCAGGCCCGAGCGCCCGAGCTGCGTGATCTTCTGCATGTCGTAGGCGGTCAGCGCGGCGAAGATCAGCACCCCGGCGTAGGTCGTCACCCAATACAGCGTCTCGTTGGCCCAGAAGATGTTCACGATCGTCGCCAGGATCAGCCCGATCAGCGCCATGAACGCGATCGAGCCGACCTTCGTCAGGTCGATGTCGGTGATCGCTCCGAACACCGCCAGCGCCCCGAACATGCCGGCCGTGACGAGGAAGGCTGTGAAGATCGACTCCGTCGTGTAGAGCTCGAAGATGAAGGCGAAGGTGATCCCGACCGTCGCCGAGTAGACGAAGAACAAGACGAACGCCAGTCCCACCGGGATCCTGTTGATCGCGGCGACCAGCACGAGCACGAGCACCAGCTGGCCGATGATCACCCCGATCAGGATCCCCGGGGTCTCGGTGATGTCGGTCAGCATCGCGTCGTTGGAGCCGATCAGCGCCGCGACCCCGCCGGTGATCGCGAGCCCGAGGAACATCCAGGCGAAGACCTTGGTCATGAACCCCGAGTCGGGGCGCGCCATCACGGGCGCTTCGGCCGGATACGCAGCTTCCATCGCCCGCGAAGCTATCCGATCTCCCGATGGAGTAACTAGAAACGCTCCCCGGGCGCTTACGGGGAAATGGAGCAGGACGCTCCGATTCGCTTCGACAACCTCCCCGAGGAGAAGGATCCTCGGCCTCGTGGTGCCCGTCGCCTCCACCCGATGGTCCAGGCTCCTCGGCCTGGCCCTGCTCAACCGCGAGCGAGCCGGGCCGGGATTGCTGATCCCCCGCTGTCGCTGCGTCCACACCTTCGGCATGCGTTTCGCACTCGATCTCGTCGCCCTCGACGCGGAGGGGCGGGTCGTGGAGCTCCGCCGCTCGGTGCCCCCGGGCCGCTTCGCCCGCTGTCGAGCGGCCACCACGGTTCTGGAGCTCCCCTCGCCCTAGCGCTGATTGATGAGTTGATGCCCCTATAGGGACCTTAACTCATCAGAAGGCAAGCGGCTGTTCGATATTGTTTGACTTAGTCAAAGAATGGCCACGAAGACACGGACACGGAAGAGTGGGGCGGCATCCGAGCGGGTCGACGCCGTCCGCGCCTTCAACCGCTTCTACGTGAAGCAGCTGGGCCTGATCGGCCGCGGCTGGATGGGGACCCCGTACACGCTGACCGAGGCGCGGATCATCTGGGAGATCGGCCAGAAGCCGACCGTCGAGGTGATCGAGGTGCGGCGCGAGCTGGAGCTCGATCCGGGCTACATGAGCCGGATCCTCGCCGACTTCGAGCGGCGCGGGCTGGTTGTCCGCCAGCGCTCGGAGGCGGACCGCCGCCGTCAGGTGGTGCGCCTGACGGGCTCGGGGCGCGCCGCCTTCAAGACCTTCGACAAGCGGGCGAGCGAGGAGTTCGGTGAGGTCCTCGCCGCGCACACCGAGACCGAGCAGCGGCGCCTGGTCGAGGCCCTGGGAGACGCCCGGGCGATCCTGGGGGACCCCGCAGCGCCCCGGAAGCTGAGCTTGCGCGGGCCCGAGCCGGGCGACCACGGCTGGATCCTCGAGCGCCACGCCGCCGTCTATGGGGCAGAGCGGGGCTGGGGGCCGAAGTTCGAGTCCTACTGCGGCCAGGTGATCGTCGACTTCATCGCCCGCGACGACCCCGGGCGCGAGCGCTGCTGGATCGCCGAGCTCGACGGCGTCCGCTGCGGCTCCATCTACTGCACCCGGCGCACCGACGAGGTCGCCCAGGTCCGCCTGCTGCTGGTCGAGCCCTGGGCCCGCGGCGCCGGGGCCGGCGCGGCGCTCGCCAACGCCTGCGTCGACTTCGCCCGCGAGGCCGGCTACCGCCAGATCATGCTCTTCACCAACAGCTCCCTGACCAGCGCCCGGCGCATCTACGAGTCGATCGGCTTCGAGTTCCGCGCCGAGCAGCCGGAGGACATCTTCGAGGGCGACGACTCGGTGGGCCAGGAGTTCTGGCTCGACCTTCGCGAGCGGCCCTAGGCGTGCCCGACCACGTCGAGCTGAACGGGGTGCGCACCTGGTACGACGAGCGCGGCGAGGGCGAGCCCCTGGTGCTGCTGCACCCGGGGATGACGGACTCCCGCGCGTGGGGGCCCAACATCGATGCTTTGGCGGCGCGTTTCCACGTCTTCACGCCCGAGCGCCGCGCACACGGCCACACCCCCGACGTCGAGGGTCCGCTCAGCTTCGACGACATGGCGGCGGATACCGTGGCCTTCCTCGAGCAGGTCGTCGGCGGTCCCGCCCACCTCGCCGGCTGCAGCGACGGCGCCACGGTGGCGCTGCTGACCGCGCTGCGCCGCCCCGAGCTGGTCCGCCGGCTCGCCTTCGTCGCCGGCGTCTTCCACCACGAGGGCTGGCATCCCTCGGCGATCGACCCCGACAACACCCCGCCGCAGTTCATGGCCGAGGCCTACGGCGAGCTCTCGCCGGACGGGATCGAGCACTTCCCGGTGGTGGTCGAGAAGATGGCGGAGCTGCACCTGGTGGAGCCCGCGCTGGACGTCGAGGACCTTGCGCGGATCGAAAGCCCCACGCTGGTCATGGTCGGCGACGACGACGAGGTCACCCTCGAGCACGCCGTCGCCCTCTATCGCGCGCTACCCGACGGCGAGCTCGCGGTCGTCCCGCGCACCTCGCACGGCCTGCTCGTCGAGAAGGCCGACCTCTGCAACCGGATGCTGGTCGAGTTTCTGGCCGAGGATCCCGTGCAGACGCTGGCGCCCATACGCCGCCGGGGCTAAGGGGACTCTGCGGCGATGGCGTGCGCGCACGAGGCCAGCTCGTAGCCGCCCGGCATGTCGCGGCGAAGCGAAGCGAAGGCGATGCCGCCAACGATCAGAGGCAGCCAGAAGAGGATCACCCGGTAGGTGAGCACGGCGGCCGCGGTGCCCGCCGCCGGCGCCCCGTAGACGATCAGGGTTCCGATCAGCCCGCCGTCGATCCCCCCGATTCCGCCTGGAATCGGCAGCAGGCCGCCCAGCTGGCCGATCAGATAGCCCATCAGCACGACGGTCAGCGGGGGGGATAGGCCGAAGGCATGAAAGGTCGCCCAGAGCACCGCGTTGTCGAAGGCCCAGTAGCCGACCGACCCCGCCAGCACGCGGCGGTTTCCCGAGCGCAGGATCTGCAGCGCCTCGCCGGTGCCGTCGATCACCGCACGCCGCGTGGCACTGACCCCGCGGCGCAGGCGGGAGGCCTCCGGGCCGGGGGGATCGCCCGGGCCGAGGCGGGGGATCGCAACCACGGCGCCGAGCGCCAGCGCCGCCACCGCCGCCGGAAAGGCGGTCAGCCAAAGCGACAGCTCCGGCCCGAAGAGCCCGACCGCCATCACCGCTCCGAGCACGGCGACGGCGAGGAAGTTGACCCCGCTCTTGATCAGAAAGAAGGCGACCGAGCGGCGCGCAATCCGCTCGCCGTCCATGCCACCCTTGTGCAGCACCCAGGCGCCGAGCGCCAGCCCGCCGGCGCCGCTGGCCGGAACCAGCGAGCCCATCGCCAGCTCGGAGCCGCCGATCTGCCAGCTCCGCCGCCAGCTCAGCCCGGTGCAGAAGATCGGCCCGAACATGACCACATAGGACGCCATTGAGAGGCCTTCGAGCAAGGTCGCCAGCACCAGCCATCCAGGGCTGGCGTCGAGCAGGAGGTCTCGGACCTCACCCAGCCCGGGCGCGAGCAGCGCGATCGCAAACAGAACGCCGAGCGCCGCGATCGCTTGCAGCGCGCGGCGGCGCAGTTTGCGCGGCTGAAACTCACCGGGCAGCTCAGCGGCCGACGGCGAGGCGATCTTGATGTCGAGTGCGGGCGAGATGTTCCTGAGTTCCCGTAGATGAGGATGACGCGTGGGGGAGAGTTCACGCGGTCCGTGGCCTTAGGGGGGCGTGCTTCCCGAGATCGAAGAGCTGGCGACGGTGGTGGTCTGCGAGGACGACGATCCCACCCGCGAGCTGCTCTGCGATCACCTCACGGCCGACCGCTACCGGGTGCTGCCGGCGCCGAGCGCGGCGGACGCCCTGCGCCTGTGTGGCTACAACCACCCTGACCTGATGCTGCTCGACCTGCGGCTGCCGGACGCCGCCGGGATCGAGGTTCTGCGCGAGATCCGCGGAGCAGACGGCGCCACCGGGCGCTTCGACCCGGGTCTGCCCGTGATCGTCCTCAGCGGCAGGGCGAGCGAGGCCGACCGCGTGCGCGGCCTTGCGGCCGGCGCCGACGACTACATGGTCAAGCCCTTTCACTACCCCGAGCTGGCGGCGCGTGTGGCCGCGGTGCTGAGGCGCCGGCAAGGCGGGCGCCAGGGGCCGATCCGGGTCGGCGAGCTGGTCGTCGACTCCGCGACCCGACGCGTGCGGGTGGGAGAGCGCGAGGTGAAGCTGGCCAACAAGGAGTTCGCGCTGCTGCGCGCGCTGGCGTCCGAGCCGCGGCGGGTGTTCACCAAGGACGAGCTGTTGCGCGACGTGTGGGGGTTCCGCTCCGAGGGGCGCACCCGCACCCTCGATTCGCACGCGAGCCGCCTGCGTCGCAAGCTGGACCCCGAGGGGGCGCGGTTCGTCTTCAACTGCTGGGGCGTCGGCTACCGGCTGGTCGAGGGGTAGGCCGATGATCTCGCCGCAGCATCGGCGCAGGCTGAATCGGGCCATGCACGAGCTCCGTCGGCCGCTGCAGGCGCTTACGCTGCTCGACGGCGAACGCGTTTCCACTGAGGCGCCTGGGCCCGGCTCGGCCAGGCGCGGCCTGCTGGAGCTTGCCCGCAGCGCCCTGGCCGAGCTCGACGGCGAGGTCAACGGTTCCGGCGCGGCGCCCACCCCCCGGCAGGTCTCCTGCCGGGAGCTGCTGCACGCATCGCTCGAGCGCTGGCGCGCGGCCGCGGACGCCGCAGGAGGAATCAAGCTCTACTGGGACGCCGGGCCGGCGTTCGTCGTCTGCGATCCCGTGCGGATGTCGCAGGCGCTCGACAACCTGCTCGCAAACGCCCTCGAGCACGGCGGGCCGCCGCTGGTCGTCACCGGGGCTCGCGTCGCGGGCCGCCTGCGGATCACGGTCGCGAACGGCGCGGGGGTCGGCCTGAACCGTGCCGGTCGGAACGGAAGCGAGAACGGCGTCGATGCCCCGGATCCCCGGCGCGGCCATGGGATCGAGCTGGTCTCGGCCGTGGCCGCCGACCATCGCGGCCGCTTCGCGCTCTGCCACACCGGCTCGGGCTGCGTCGCGGCGCTCGAGCTGCCGCTGATCGACGGGGGCCTAGTGGCCGCGGCGTGAGCCGGCGGACCAGGGCGCTCGCGTTCCTGCTCGCCGCGATCGTCTGCGCGGCGTTGGCGGCAGGGCTCGCAGGTCGCTACCGCTCCGGCGTCGCGGCGCAGTACGGCGGGCTGCGCCCGGTGCTGGTCGCCGTCGCCGAGCTTCCCGCCGGCAAGCCGATCGCGCCGGCCGAAGCGAAGCGGGCTCTCGCCGTCCGGCGCGTGCCGGCTAGGTTCGCTCCGCCCGGAGCGCTTCGCCGGCCCGCCCAGGCGTTGGGCCGGGCGCCCGCGGCGCCGCTGCCGGCGGGCTCCTACGTGCTGGACGCCCAGCTCGTCGTTCCCGAAGCGGACCGACCACGCGCCGTGCCCGGCGCGGGCAGGGGTCGCAGGCCGGTCCAGATCCGGGTAACGGGGGCCGAGGCTCTGACGCTGGGCGGTGCTTCCCCCGAGGGCACCCGTGTGGACGTCGTGGTCGCCGAGCAGCCCGGGCTGGGGCGCCGCGGCCGCACCTACGTCGCCGCCTCGGGCGTGCGGGTGCTCGCTCTCAGCGGCCCACCCGGGCCGGGGGAGGGCTGGTCGGCCACCCTTGCGCTGACCCGCGGGCAGGCGCTGGAGCTGATCGGCGCCGAGGGTGGCGCCCGCGAGATCAGGCTGTTGCCGCGTCCTTGAACGCCGCCTCGGCGTCTTCGCCGTGGACGGCGAAGACCACCCGCTCCAGGCGGCTGTCGCCGTCTAGGTGGCGGCGGACCTCCTCGACCTCGATCCGAGCCGCCTCTTCGACCGGGAAGCCGCCGACGCCGGTGCCGAAGGCGACCAAGGCCAGCGACTTCGCCCCGAGCTCCTCCGCCGCGGCAAGTGTGCTCGCGGTCGCCCTGCGAATGATCTCGGCCGACGTCGGTCCGCCCAACTCCATCGTCGCCGCGTGGATCACCCAGCGGCTGGGCATTTCGCCGGCGGTCGTGGCGACCGCCTCGCCGAGCCCGATCGGTGCTCGCTCGTCGCTCTCGCGCTGAACCTCGGAGCCGCCCGCCCTGGAGACGGCGGCGGCGACGCCGCCCCCGTGGCGCAACTGCGTGTTCGCGGCGTTGGCGATCGCGTCCACGTCGAGCTTGGTGATGTCCGCTTGGACCACCTCGATCGTGGCCATTCAGCCCTCGGCCTCCATCTCGCGCAGCCGCCGCTCGGCCAGGGCGACCGCCATCGCCCCCTCGCCGACCGCCGCCCCGACCCGCTTGATGGAGCCGTGGCGGGCGTCGCCGGCTACGAACAGGCCCGGGAACCTCGTCTCCAGGGTGAGCGGATCGCGGTCGAGCGGCCAGCCATCGGGCCGCTTGCCGCCCTCCAGCAAGTCTGGGCCGGTGAGCACGTACCCCGCCTCGTCGGTGGGGACGCCGTCCGCGGCCGCCCAGCGGGTGCGGGGCTCGCCGCCGAGGCAGAGGAACATGAGCTGCGCCGGCAGGCGCTCGGAGGACCCATCCCCGTCGCGGACGATTGCGGCGGCCAGGCGGCCGTCCGCCGACTCGACCTCCTCGACCTGTGTGCCGAGCCGGACCTCGACCAGCGGCGACGGCCTCGATCCTCTCCGCGAGGTAGGCCGACATGGAACGGCCGAGGCCGTCGCCCCGGACCAGCATCTTCACCCGGGCGCCGACGCCGGACGAGGTGCATCGCGGCCTGGCCGGCGGAATTCCCGGCCCCGACCACCACCACGTCGCGATTCTCGCACTGGGCCGCCTCGCTGCGCCCTGCCCCGTAGTAGACGCCGTGGCCCAGCAGCTCGTCCACGCCCTCCACCTCGAGGCGGCGCCAGACCATGCCGGGGCAGCCGATCCCCACCGGGGCCTCGACCGTGAGCTTGTTGTCGATCACGAGCTTGAAGCCGTCGCCCGAGCTCGGCACCCCTGCCGTGACGGCGTGGAGGAGCGAGAGCTCCGCGCCGAACTGTTCCGCCTGCCTGCCCGCGAGGCGGGCGAGCTCGGCGCCTCCGATTCCCTTGGGGAAGCCGAAGAAGTTTTCGATCTTCGATGTGTAGGAGGCCTGTCCGCCAGGCAGGTCCCGCTCAACCACCAGGGTCGAGAGGCCGTCGGATGCCGCATAGACGGCAGCGGCCAGCCCGGCGGGCCCGGCACCGACGATCAGCAGGTCGTAGCTGGCCTTCGAAGGGGGCGCGCTCATTCCCCAAACCGAGGCGACGAGCTCGAACGTGGCGTGGGGGATCGCGTTCGACCCCTCAAGCACGACCGGCAGGTCGCCTTCATCCAGATCCAGGGCCGACAGCGCCTCATCGGCCTGCGTCGTGCCCGCCTCGATCCATTTGAACGGCTGGGCGGCGCGGGTGAATCCGTCGCGCAGCCGCTGATCCTCGGTTCCGAACGAGCGGCCTATCAGCGTGACGTCGGTACGTGCTGGGCTCACGCCACCGATTCTGACGGTTGGAGGACTGGGGGAGAGGCGCTGCCTCCCGGCCCTCAGAACGCCATGGATGACGTGGTCCGGCGCCGGCATCTGGACGCCCTCGCCGGGGCGCTGCGCGAGCACCTGCTCGATCGCCGCCGCGCGGAGGCCGCGGCGGGGCGCGCCGACGGCACCCCGATCGCCGAGGCGATCCGCTCGCTCGTGGAGGAGCGTGCGGCTGTGCTCGAGCCCGCCACCCGCGAGCGCCTGGTCGAGCTGATCCTGCGGGAGGCGGTCGGCCTGGGCCCGTTGGAAGAAGTGCTGGCCGACCCCGAGGTCGAGGAGGTGATGGTGAACGGGCCCGATTGCGTCTACGTCGAGCGCGCCGGCCGCATCGAGAGGGCCGACGTCCACTTCGAATCCGAGCAGGCGCTGATGGACGCGGTCGAGCGCATCCTGGCCCCGCTCGGGCGACGAGTGGACGAGCTCAGCCCGATGGTCGACGCGCGCCTGGCCGACGGCTCGCGGGTGAACGTGGTGATCCCGCCGCTGGCTGTCGACGGGGCCTCGCTCTCGATCCGGCGCTTCACCGCGGTGCGCCCTGGCCCGGACGAGCTGGTCGCGCTTGGAACCGTCACCGAGGGGCTGCGGGACCAGCTCGAGGCCGCGGTCGGGGCCCGCAGGAGCGTGCTGATCAGCGGCGGCACCGGCTCGGGCAAGACCACGCTGCTGAACGCGCTCTCGGCCTTCATCGACCCCGCCGAGCGGGTGATCACGATCGAGGACGCGGCTGAGCTGCAGCTGCGCCAGCCGCACGTGGTCAGGCTGGAGAGCCGCCCGGCCAACGTCGAGGGCCGCGGCCGGGTGACGATCCGGGACCTGCTGCGCAACGCCCTGCGCATGCGCCCCGACCGGATCGTGATCGGCGAGGTGCGCGGTGTCGAGGCGCTGGACCTGCTGACCGCGCTCAACACCGGCCACGAGGGTGCGCTCTCGACCGTGCACGCGAACTCGCCCGAGGACGCCCTGCGCCGGGTCGAGACGCTCGCCCTGATGGCCGGTGTCGGCCTGCCCCACGACGCAATCCGCGAGCAGCTCGGCCGTGGCATCGACCTGGTCGTCCACCTCGCCAGGCTCAGCGACGGCTCCCGGCGCGTGGTCGAGGTGAGCGAGGTCGTGCGCAGCGCCGGCTCGGTCGGAGTGCGCGAGGTCTATCGCAGCGGCGTCGAGCGAACGGCAAGCGGCATGGCCGACGCGGCCCTGATCGCGCTCGCGGCGCTCGCCGGCGGGCTGCTCGCGGTCGCAGCGCGCGAGTCCCTGCTCGCGGCCCCCCGCTTGCTCGAATGGCTTGGGTGGGCGCTGCAGCCGCTGGCGCGAGCGGGGAGGGAGGGCTACGCCCCCAGTGCCGAGGAGCGGCGGCGTCTGGCGCTACTGGGCAGCACGGCGATCCTGGCAACGGCGCTCTTCCTGGCCGGTCCCGGGCCGCTCGCGGTGCTCGCCGCCGTCGGGCCCGCCGTAGCGGGCTGGTTGGTCACGCGGCGTCGGGAGCGCTACCGGCGCGCCGTCGAGCGCTCGATCCCCGCGATCGCCTCGGCGATCGCCGACGCCATCTCGGGCGGCCGCTCGATCCGCGCCGCGCTCGAGGCTGCCGCGGATTCTCTGCAGGGCCCGCCCGCCGCCGAGCTCGCCCGCGTGCGAGCCGACCTCGAGCTCGGCGCCTCGACGGGTGAGGCGCTCGGCGCCCTGCGCGCGCGACTGCGCTCCCCCCGCGTCGACGCCCTCGGGCAGGCGCTGTTGAGCCAGCAGGCCGCCGGGGGTGACATCGCCGCCCTCATGCGCAGGCTCGGCCTGGCCTCGGCCGAGCGCGACCGCGTCGCCGACGAGGCGCGTGCCGCCACCACCCAGGCCCGCTTCACGGGCTTGCTCGTCGTCGCCCTGCCCCTGGGGGCAACGCTGTTCGCCGAACTGCTCGAGCCGGGCTTCGTCGCGGCCGTGATCTCCGAGCCCGCGGCAGCGGCGATGCTGCTGGCAGCGGGCGGGCTGCAGCTCGTCGGCTTCGTAGCGATTCGCCGCCTGGGCCGGACGCAGGAGTGAAGTGGGGCGGCCGTGCCTTTCCTGATGCTCGTGCTGCTGCTGGCGGCGGTTGCGCTCGGGCTCGCGGCGGCGCGGGAACTGCTGACGGGACGAGGATCCGGCGGTGACCCGGATGCTCGGGGGGACGGTTGGGTCCCCGGCAGGAGCGCGCTTGCCGCGGCGGTGTCCGGGCGGCTCGGCCTGGAGGCGCGGCTGGCACGCTCGGGACTGGGCGACCGCCTCTCGGTGCCTGCGCTGGTCTTGGGCAAGCTCGGGGGCGCCCTGGTCGGACTGCTCGTCGGCGCGGTGGCGGCGCCGGCCGCTCCAGGCCGGCTGGCGTGGCTTGTGGGGCTGGCGATGCCGATCGCCGGTTTCCTGGCCCCGGACGCATGGCTGGAGCGACGTGCCCGAGCGCGCCTGAGCGCGCTTCGCGCGTCGCTGCCGGACGCGCTCGACCTGCTGGCGGTCGGGACGGCGGCGGGCCGCAGCCCGAGCGCCGGGATGGCCGAGCTCGGCAGCGGGGAGGGGCCACTTGCCAGCGAGCTCGCCGTTTTGGCCGCGGAGGAGTCGTGTGGCGCTCCTCAGCGTGAGCTGCTGCAGAGCCTTCGCCGTCGGGTTCCTATCTCCGAGGTCGCGGGCATGTGCGGCGTCATCGACCGCTCGCGCCGCTTCGGCTCCCCACTCGCGGAGCAGCTCTCCGAGCAGGCCAACTCGCTGCGCGCCGTCCAGAGCCGCAGGGTCGAGGAGCATGCCGCCCGCGCCGCCCCCAAGATCCAGCTCGCCGTCGCCCTCCTGCTCGTTCCCTCCGTGCTGCTGATGATCGCCGCCGGCCTGCTCGCCAACGTCGACCGCTTCCTTGCCGGCCTCTGAGGCGGGCCGACGTCCCGGCCGCGTTGAGGGATCAGAAACCGGCTGGGGAAGGGGGGAGGCCGTGACCCCTCGCAGTTGGCGCCTTTCTCGCCCCATGCGGGAGAAAAGCGCCAACTCCGGGGGCTGGGCCTGCAAGGCGGCTTGCACCCTGCGCCTTCCCCAGCCGCTTTTCAGGGGCTCCGCGCGCGGCCCGCAAACGCCGCTACAGAGCCAAATCCGGCACCTCTGAGGCCGGGTAGCAGTTCCGTCCGACGGATCCGATCGAATGCCGCGTGTGTGGTTGTGTTGCGAAGTGGGGCAGAGTGGGTTAGTGTGCCGCTTCGAGTTGGTCAACGGGCCGGGGTGGTGAAGCACCTCCCACTTCACCTCCCCGGCCCACTCCGAACCGGACGGGCCGACTCGATCTTCGGAGAGGAAGGCACTGTTGTCGTTTCTCGGGCAGTTCGAACACAACCTGGACGCCAAGGACCGGCTCACGGTCCCGTCGAAGTTCCGCGCGGCGCTCTCGGATGGAGTGATTCTGCTGGCGGGGCTGGACCCCTGCGTCTGGGTCTTTCCGGCCAAGAGCTACGAGGGCTTCAGCGCCGAGATCCTGGGGGGCGCCAACCCGCTCTCGGCCGACGGGCGCAAGATGCGCCGCCACTTCTTCGGTAACGCCGACACGCAGGACCTGGACTCCGCGGGTCGGGTGCACGTCCCCAAGCACCTGGTCGAGCACGCCGGCCTCGCCGGCGGCTGCGTGCTGCTGGGGATGCGCGACTACATCGAGGTCTGGAGCGCCGAGCGCTGGCCCGAGTTCCAGCGCCGACACCAAGGAGACGGTGACCGAGGTCGCCGAGGGCTACGCGGGGAAGATCAACCCACAACCTGGAAGCGAGGGCTGAGATGGCGCGCGCGATCACGGTGGGGGCGGGTAGAGGCGCCGAAGCAGCGAACATTGCCTACGTGCCACCCGACCACGAGCCAGTGCTGCCCGCCGAGCTGGTCGAGATCCTCGATCCCCAGCCCGGCGAGACCTTCCTCGACTGCACCTTCGGCGCGGGCGGCCACGCGCGGCCGATAGCCGAGGCGCTGGGCGCCGAGGGCGAGCTGATCGCGGTGGATCGCGATCCCGCCAGCGAGGAACGCTGGCGCGCCTTCTCCGACGATGCGCCCTCGCGGACCAGGTTCCTGCGCTCGGACTTCGCCCCGGCCCTGGAGGGGCTGCGCGGCGAGGGCGTGCGCCCCGACGGCATCGTCTTCGACCTCGGCATGTCCTCGATGCAGGTGGACAACTGGGAGCGCGGCTTCTCCTACGCCTACGACGCCCCGCTCGACATGCGCATGGACCCCGAGCAGAAGCTCTCGGCCGCCGAGGTCGTGAACGAGTGGCCGCAGGAGCGGATCGCCCGCGTGCTGCGGGAGTTCGGGGAGGAGCGGCGCGCCGGCTCGATGGCGCGCGAGATCGTTCGCCGCCGCCCGATCGAGACCACGGCCGAGCTCGTCGCTGCGATCAAGGCCGCCGTGCCCCCGTCAGACCGCTTCGGGCGCGGGCATCCCGCCAAGCGTGCCTTCCAGGCGATCCGGATTGCTGTGAACGGCGAGCTCGAGGCGCTCGACCGGGCGCTGCCGCTGGCCTGGCAGCTGCTGGCGGTCGGCGGCCGCATGGGCGCGATCTCCTTCCACTCGCTCGAGGACCGCCGCGTCAAGCGCTTCCTCGCCGACCGCGCGCGGGGCTGCATCTGCCCGCCCGAGATCCCCGTCTGCGTCTGCGGGCGCGAGCCAGAGGCCGACCTGCTGACCAAGCGCGCGCTGGCCCCGACCCCTGAGGAGATCGAGCGCAACCCGCGCTCGGCCTCGGCGCACCTGCGCGCGGCCCGCAAGCTGCGCGACCGCGAGCCCGGTGAGCCGAACGGCAACGGCAACGGCAACGGAGCCCACGCCTGATGGGCGCCCCGGCGCTTGCCCCGCGGCGCGAGCCCGCGCGCAGGGCCCCGGCGCGGCGGGCCCCGGCGCGGCGCAAGCCTGCGCGCAAGGCGACCGCCCGCAAGGCGACCGCGCGCAGGGCGACCGCCCGCAAGGCGCCGCCGCGCAAGGCGGCGCCGCGGCGCAAGCCTCGCCCCAACCGCGCCCTCGCCTCGGGCTCGCGGGGCCAGGGGATCGCCCAGCCGGCGCTGGCCGGGGCGGCGCTGATCCCGCACGCCGCCGTGAGCGCCGCCGGCGCCGTTCGCGACCTCTCGGACTCGAGCCTGATCGTGCGCCTCACCGCCGGGCGCGGCTGGATCGCCGTGCTCTGCGCGCTGCTCGGCGGGATCGTCGCGCTCAACGTCGTCAGCCTCTCCATCAACGCGACCTCGGGGCGCGTCGGCCTGGCGATCGAGGAGTACGAGCGCCGGAACTCCGCGCTGCGCGCCGAGCTGGCCCAGGAGCTTTCGGCAGGCCGGGTGGAGGACGGCGCGGCCGCGCTCGGCCTCGCGGTCCCGGCGCCCGACGACGTCAGCTACCTGCGCTCCAGAGCCGGCGACTTCGATCGCCTGGCGGCGCTGCTCGCCGGCGACACCGTGCTCAGCTACGAGGACTCCTCGGTCGACCCCACGCCTCCCCCCTCGATCGAGGCGGCGCCGCCCGTGACGTCCAGCCCGCCCCCGGCGGCCGCGCCGCCCGTCACAGCACCGCCCGCGAGCGCCCCGCCCGCGAGCGCCCCGCCGGCAGCGCCCCGCCGGCAGCGGCCCCGCCGTCCGCGGGCGCCAGCCCCACCGGAGGCGTCGGCCTCTAGCGGCCGGACGCTGAGGCGCCATGCGGCTGATCGACAGGCGCCTGGGCCTGATCTTCTGCGGCTTCATGCTGCTGTTCAGCGTGGCGCTTGCCCGCACCGCCTGGCTGCAGGGAGTGCGAGGCAGCGAGCTGCGCGCCGACGCCCGCACCCAGCAGGTGACCACCGTGACGGTGCCCGGCGAGCGCGGCCGCGTGCTTGACCGAAACGGCAAGGTGCTGGCGGTCTCCGAGGACGCCGCGACCGTGGTCGCTACGCCCTACCAGGTGAAGGACCCCGAGGGCACCGCCGAGCGGCTGGCAGAGGTGCTGCCCGGCACCAGGCTCGACTTCGAGGACGCCCTCTCGGACCCCGAGTCAGGCTTCGCCTACCTGGCCAAGAAGGTGAGCCTGAGCCAGGCCGACCGGGTCGAAAAGCTGAAGATCGATGGCGTCTCGACGCTGCCCGACAGCCGCCGCCTCTATCCACAGGGCGCCCTGGCCGCGCAGGTGATCGGCGCCGTCGGCGCCGAGAACGAGGGCCTGACGGGCCTCGAGCAATCCCAGGACGCCACGCTGGGCGGCGACAACGGCGAGCAGGAGGTCGTCCACGACGCGCGCGGCGAGCCGATCCGCTTCGACACGATCAAGCAGGCGAGCGTCGGCCAGGATCTGAGGCTGACGATCGACGCCCCGATCCAGGACCGCGCCGAGGAGGCGATCGCCGAGGCCGGCGAGCAGTACTCGGCCGCCGGCGCCAGCGCCGTCGTCATGGACCCCGACACGGGCGACGTGCTGGCGATGGCCAACTGGCCCGGCTTCGATCCCAGCGAACTGGAGGGTGCCGAGCCCGAGCAGCTCGCGAACCGCGCCACCGGCTTCACCTACGAGCCCGGCTCGACCTTCAAGGCCTTCACAGTCGCCGCCGCGCTGGAAGAGGGCCTGGTGACTCCGGAGACCAGCTTCCACCTGCCCTCCAAGCTTCAGGTCGCCGATCGCGAGATCGAGGAGGCGCACGCGCGCCCGCCGATCGACGCGACCGTCGCCGAGATCCTGGCCCAATCCTCGAACGTCGGCGCGGTCACGATCGGGCTCGAGGTCGGCGCCGAGAAGTTCGACGGCTGGATCCGCCGCTTCGGCTTCGGCGAGCCGACCGGCGTCGGCTTCCCCGGCGAGGAGCAGGGCATCTTGTTGGACCTGGACGACTACTCGGGTTCGACCATGGGCAACCTGCCGCTCGGGCAGGGCCTGTCGGTGACCCCCATGCAGATGGCCGCCGGCTACGCGGCGATCGCCAACGGGGGCATCCTGCGCACCCCGCGGCTGATCACCGAGGCCGGGGGCGAGCAGCGCCCGCCCGACTCGGCCGGGACCCGCGTGATGAGCGCCGACACCTCGGCAAAGGTGCGGACGATGCTGGAGGGCGTGCTCGCGGCCGGCGGCACCGCATCCGAGGTCGAGGTCCCCGGCTACGAGCTCGCCGGCAAGACCGGCACCGCGGAGAAGGCCGTCGACGGCGGCTACTCGGAGACCGACTACGTCGCCTCCTTCGTCGGCTTCGCCCCGGCCGATGACCCCGAGCTGCTTGTCGTGGTGATGGTCGACGAGCCGCTCGAGGTCCACACCGGCGGCGCCGTCGCCGCGCCGGTATTCGGGCAGATCGCCGAGTTCGCGCTGCCGTACCTGGGCATCGCTCCCGGCTGACCCGCTCATCTAGCCTCAGCGGTCAAGGACCGCGACCGAAAGGCTGCAATGAAGATCTCCCGCAAGCGCCCCGAGAGCATGCGCGGGCCCGCCGAGCACTTCACCGGCGACGTCTGGCTCGACGCGATCGTCGGCGATGGCCCGCCGGAGTCTCGGACGCGCGCCCTCAGCGTCCACTTCGCGCCCGGCGCGCGCACGGCCTGGCACCGCCATCCGCTGGGTCAGGTCCTGTACGTGATCGAGGGCGAGGGGCTGGCGCAGAGCCGGGGCGGCCCGGTCGGCGCGATTCGGGCCGGCGACACGATCCGCTTCGATCCCGACGAGGAGCACTGGCACGGCGCGACCCCCTCGACCTTCATGACCCACCTGGCGCTGCAGGAGGTGAACGACGAAGGTATTCCCGCCTACTGGGGCGACCACGTCAGCGACCAGGACTACGGGGCCGAGCCGGCCTGAGCGTGGCCGCCAAGCCGGAGAGGAAGCGCGACGACGAGGAGGCGCTGTACCAGGCGCCTCCCGAGCGCTTCGTCGCCGAGCGCAACGCGCTCGCGAAGCGGCTCGGCGAGGGCGGCGACCGCGGCGGGGCCGCGCGGGTGAAGAAGCTGAAGAAGCCGAGCGTCCCGGCCTGGGCGGTGAACCGCGCGGCAGGCGGCAACCGGCCGGCGGCGCGCCGGCTGCTCGAGGCCGGGGAGGGCCTGGCGAAAGCGCAGCGCGGCGCCGCCGGCGAGGGAGGCGGTGACGAGCTGCGTCGCGCGATGGAGGCCCACCAGGAGGCGGTCGAGGGCCTGATGGAGGACGTCGGCGGGGCGCTCGTTGAAGCCGGGCACGACCGGCCGGGCAACCTCGATCGAGCCCGCGAGACGCTGAGGGCGGTTGCGACCGACGAGGAGCTGCGCGCCGAGTTCGAGGCGGGCCGCGTCGTCAGGGACCGCGAGCCGGTCGGCTTCGGCTCCGCGCCGGCGCCCAAGGCCGCCCCGAAGCGACGCGCCGAGGCCAAGAAGCCCAGCCGCGAGTCGGCGCGGCGCCTGAAGGCGGCGGAGCGCTCCCACGAGGCCGCGGTCAAGGCCGCCGACCGTGCCCGCACGCGGGTGCAGAAGGCGGAGTCCGCCCTGGACGCTGCCCGGGGCGAGCTCGAGGAGGCCGAGGCGGACGAGCGCGACGCCGCCGATGCGCTGCGGCGGGCCGATTCCGGCGCCTGAACGGCGCATCCAGGCCCCTCCATAACATTGGCGGCGATGGAGCTTGCCGAGCTGGTCCGTGCCGCCGGCGTCCCCGCCGAGCTGCGCGGGGACGGAACCGCCGAGATCTCGAAGCTCGCCTACGACAGCCGCGCCGTCGAGGCGGGCACGCTGTTCTTCTGCGTGCGCGGGATGAGCAGCGACGGCCACGAGTTCGCTCCGGGGGCGGTCGAGGCGGGAGCGAGCGCGCTCGTAGTCGAGCGCCCGCTGGACCTGGGCGTGCCCGAGGTCGAGGTCGCCGACGCGCGCGCGGCGATGGCGCCGCTGGCCGCCGCCTTCCACGGCGATCCGACGATGGAGCTGGCGCTCGTGGGCGTGACCGGGACCAACGGCAAGACGACCACCGCGTTCCTGGTGCGCTCACTGCTGGAGGCCGCCGGGCGGCGCTGCGGGCTGCTGGGCACCGTGCACCGCGTGGTCGGCGGCGAGGTCGAGGAGGTCGAGCGCACGACCCCCGAGGCGATTGACCTGCAGGAGACCTTCGCGCGCATGCTCGAGGCCGGCGATCAGGCCTGCGTGATGGAGGTCTCCTCGCACGCGCTGGTCCTGCACCGCGCCGACGCGATCCACTTCGACGTCAAGGTGTTCACGAACCTGACCCAGGACCACCTCGACTTCCACGCCGACATGGAGGACTACTTCGCGGCCAAGCGGCTGCTGTTCAGCGCCGAGGGGGGCGCGCCGGTGCTCGAGCTCGAGGGCGGCGTCTCGGTGGTCAACGTCGATGACGACTACGGGCGCCGGCTCGCCGAGGAGCTGCAGCAGGAGGGAGTGGCGGAGGCGCTGCTGACCTTCTCGGCGTCGGGCGCCGACGCCGACCTCTCGGCCCGCGAGGTCAGCTTCGACGCTTCGGGGGCGAGTTTCGCCGCCAAGACTCCCGCGGGGGAGCTGCAGGTGCGAACCACGCTCCCCGGGCACTTCAACGTCGAGAACGCGCTGGCCGCGCTCGGGGCGGCGCACGCGCTGGGTTTGGACCTGGCGGACGCCGCGGCGGCGCTCGCCGGCGCCGCCCGGGTCCCCGGGCGCTTCGAGCCGATCGACGAGGGACAGCCGTTCACGGTGCTGGTCGACTACGCGCACACGCCGGACTCGATGGAGAACGTGCTGCGCGCCGCCCGGCGGCTGACCGAGGGGCGCCTGATCTCGGTCTTCGGGGCCGGCGGGGACCGGGACCGCGACAAGCGCCCGCTGATGGGGCGCGCCGGAGCTGAGCTGTCCGACCTCGCCGTGGTCACGTCGGACAACCCCCGCTCGGAGCAACCGCAGGCGATCGTCGGCGAAATCGTCGCCGGGATCACCGATCGCGACGGGGTCGTCGTCGAGGTCGACCGCAGGGCGGCGATCGCCCTGGCGCTGCGGGAGGCCGGCGAGGGCGACACCGTCGTCATCGCCGGCAAGGGCCACGAGCAGGGGCAGGAGTTCGAGGGCGGGCGCAAGATCCCCTTCGACGACCGCGACGTGGCCCGCGATGAGCTGCGCAAGCTGGCGGCGGGCGCGCCCGGGTGATCGCGCTGGATGGCGAGGGGGTTGCTGCCGGCTCGGGCGCGGAGATCCGGGGACGCGGCGCCGAGCACTTCCCGCAGAGGGTGGTGATCGACTCGCGCGAGGTGGGGCCCGGCGACCTCTTCGTCGGCCTGATCGGCGAGCGCTTCGACGGCGGCGAGTTCGGGGTCAGGGCGCTCGAGGCCGGCGCCTGGGGGGCGCTGATCGGCAACCAGTGGGCCCAGGAGATCGCCGCCGCCCGGGAGCAGGAGATCGAGATGCCGGCGGGCTGGGTTTTCGGGGCGCTCGACCCGCTGTCGGCGCTGCAGTCGCTGGCTCGGACGTGGCGACGCCGGCTCGGGGCGAAGGTCGTCGGGATCACCGGCTCCACCGGCAAGACCTCGGTCAAGGACGCCTGCGCGGCGCTGCTGCCGCTGCGGGTGCACGCCAGCCCCGAGAACTACAACACCGAGGTCGGCCTGCCGCTGGCGGTGCTCTCGGCCCCGCCCGAGACCGAGGCCCTGGTGCTCGAGATGGGGATGCGCGGCGCCCACCAGATCGCCGAGCTGGCCGAGATCGCCGAGCCCGACGTCGGGGTGATCACCAACGTCGGCCACGTCCACGTCGAGCTGCTGGGCAGCATCCAGGCGGTCGCCGCGGCCAAGGCGGAGCTGATCGACGGCGTCGCCGCCGAGGGCGCGGTCGTTGCCCCAGCCGACGCCGGCGTGCTGGAGTCGCATCTGGAGCGGGCCCAGCGGCTGCTGCGGTTCGGCGACGGGGGAGACGTCTGGGCGGATGAGATCGAAGTGCGCGAAGGCCGGACCAGCGCGCTCGTGCGCACGCCCGCCGGCGATCAGCGCTTCGAGTTCCCCTTCACCCAGGCCTTCAACCTCGGCAACGCGCTGGCTGCGATCGCGGCGGGGGTGGCGCTGGGGATGTCGCTCGAGGACATGGCTCAGCGGGCGCCGGGGATAGTCTTCTCGCGCCTCCGCGGGGAGCTCGTCCAGCTCCCAGGGGACTCCATCCTGATCAACGACTGTTACAACGCCAACCCGGACTCGATGCGGGCTGCCCTCGACGACCTCGCCGCGCGCGAGGTCGCGGGCCGCCGGATAGCCGTGCTCGGCGACATGCGGGAGCTCGGTGACGACGCCGCCGAGCATCACGCCGAGATCGGCGAGATCGCGCGCCAGGACGGCGTCGAGCTGCTGATCGGCGTCGGCGAGCTGGCGCCCGGCTACGCGCCCGACGTGCACGTCGCCGACGCCGAGGCGGCGGCCGAGGCGCTGCGCGAGGCGCTGCAGCCCGGCGACACCGTGCTGGTCAAGGGATCGCGCGCCGTCGGCCTGGAGAACGTCGCGGAAGCCCTGGAAGAAGAGGTTCCTGATGGGCGAAGTGCTGATCGCCGGGATGGCGGCGATGCTGATCTGCATCTTCCTCGGCCCCCGCTTCATCGAGTACCTCCGCCTGAAGGAGTTCGGCCAGCACATCCGCGAGGAGGGGCCCGAGGAGCACCACGAGAAGGCCGGCACGCCGACGATGGGCGGCCTGATCATCTTCACGGCGATCTCGATCCCCTATCTGGTGCTGTCTGACCGTGACGTGGCCAGCCTCGCCGTCTACGGCGTCGCCATGGGGTGCGCGGCGATCGGCTTCGCCGACGACATCACGAAGCTGACCAAGCGCCGTTCGCTCGGGCTCTCGGCCCGTTGGAAGCTCGCGGCGCAGTTCGTGTTGGCGGCCGGCCTCTACTACGTCGCCCGCGAGGAGGTCGGCCTCAGCTCGGTGATCGAGCTGCGCATCTCGGACGCCCAGCTGGACATTCCCGACTGGACCTATCTGGTGCTGATCTTCCTCGTGATCGCGGGCGCGTCGAACGCCGTCAACCTCACCGACGGCCTCGATGGCCTCGCCGCGGGCTGCTGCGCGATCGTGCTGCTGGCCTACACGGCGATCACCTTCGTCACCAACGAGCAGGAGAACCTGTCGCTGCTGTCGGCCTGCCTCGTCGGCGGCTGCATCGGCTTCCTCTGGTTCAACGCCTTCCCGGCGTCGATCTTCATGGGCGACACCGGCTCGCTGGGCCTGGGGGGCGCGATCGGGGCCCTCGCGGTCATGACCCAGACCGAGGTGCTTCTGATCCTGATCGGCGGCATCTTCGTGATCGAGGCGCTGTCGGTCGCGCTGCAGGTGTTCTCATTCAAGGCCTTCCGCCGCCGCGTGCTGCTGATGGCGCCGGTGCATCACCACTTCGAGCTGCTCGCCTGGTCGGAGTCGAAGATCATGCTGCGCTTCTGGATCATCGCCGCGGTCTGCTCGGGCATCGGCTTCACGCTCTACCAGCAGTCGATCGGCACTTAGCTCGAATAGTGAGGTTGGCGGCCCGGGAACACCGCGGTAAGGTTGTGCCAAGGGATGGCGCTGATCTCGCAGATCCGCGGGGGGTACTTTGCCGTGTTGGCAACGGCGCTAGTGGTGTTGCTCCCTGCCGGCGCCGAAGCGAAGAAACCGCGGTGCTTCAAGAAGCCGGCGACGATCGTCGGCACTCGCACTTTCGATGCCATCTCCGGCACCGCCCGACGCGACGTGATCGTCGGTCGAGGCGGCGGCGACGACATCAGGGGTAAAGGGGGAAATGACCTGATCTGCGCCGGTCGCGGCCAGGCTGACCTCTTCGGTGGGCCCGGACGGGATCGAATCTCGCACCTCGGCGCTCCTCAGGCCGAAGTCGGGTCCAAGGGGGCTGCAGAAACCGCCCTATCGTTTCCCGACCTTCGGGCGGCGGATCCCGAGTCCTATGTCGCGCCGGCGGATGCCGAGTCCTATGTCGACGGAGGGCCGGGCGACGACCTGCTGATCGGAGGTAAGGCCCTCGAGTGGTTCATCGGTGGGGGCGGCTCGGACACGATGGAAAGCGGTGGGAGCAGCGGTGGGAGCAGCGACACCTTCTTCGGAGATCCCGGCGACGATCACTACCGCGGAGGTCCCGACTTCGACACGCTGGACTTCCGTACGCTTTCGTCAGCGGGCTTGCCCGTCACCGTCGACCTCGCGGCCGGAACCGCGAGCGGACAAGGCAGCGATCGGATCTCCGGCACCTTCGAGACGCTGATAGGGACGTTCGGCCCGGATGTGCTCCGTGGGTCCGGCATCAACGAGGTCATATACGGCCACGCTGGCGACGACGAGCTGCATGGGCTCGGCGGTGACGACGAGTTGCATGGCTTCGACGGGAGCGACAGCGGCGACGGCGGTGCAGGTGTCGACCTTTGCGACGTCGAAGCCCCAATCGGCTGCGAGCTCTGAGCGCCGCAGCGCGTAGCTTCCGCTAGTCGCCTTCGCTCAGCACGAGCACCGTCTCCGGATTGACGCCGTCGTGCTTCATGGCATCCGCGGCGGCGTCGGTCTTCATGAACTCCTGGAAGGCCTCCATGTCGGGAATCTCGGCGATGAGCGCGGTCTTGTTGGACCCGTCCGGATCCCGGAAGGTGCGCACGGTGATGCCCAGCGGCCCGAACACTTCCTCACGCTTCGGCGAGCTCAACCAACGCCCGACATCGTCCACTTCGTGGGTCATCACGTACGTAGCCATCCAGGCCGTCCTTTCGTCGCGTCCGGGGAGCCTACATCGCGCGGGACGCCTGGCCGCCGAGCCGGGACGGCAAAGCGTCCGTGCGAGGCGTAGGGCTAAAGAGGCGTGGCTGGGGGGCCGATTCAGCAGGCATGAACCGCGTGCGCGGCCTCGCCTTCTCTGCCCTTCTCCTTGGGGCCATCGGGGTGCCGTCCGCTTCGGCTGACCACCCCGGCGGCACGACCGACGTCAGCACCCGCAACGTCGCCGGCCAGCAGGTCGAGGTCTGGCGCCACGGCGACCCCCGCGGCGAGTTCGTGGACGGGAGCGACGCGGCCGCCCCGGCGCCGCAGAGCATCGCCGGCCGCGCGGCCGCGCCGAGCACCTGTCCGACGGTCAGCAGCGGTACCGATGACCGAGCCAACGACCCTCACGGCGGCGCCGCCAGGGTGATCAAGGTGATCTACGCCCATCCGGCCGGCGTCGGCAACCGCCTGCCGACCTACGGCCCGGTCATCGAAGCCGGGGTTCGCTCGCTGGCGGAGTTCGTGGCCTCGGAGTCCGGCGGCTTGCTTTCGATCCGCTTCGACATCGGGACCTTCGAGGGCCCGCACTGCCTCGACATCCAGAAGGTGGCCCTACCGCAGACGAAGGAGCACTACAGCTCGCCCCCGTTCGACGCCTTCGACAAGGTCGCCGAGGACGTCATCCGCAGGCTCGGCCCGCAGTTCGGGCCGCGCAACTACCTGATCTACGCCGACCTGGTGACGCCCGCGGGAATCGCCGGCGAGGCGCAGGCGCTGATCAGCCCGGGGGTCACCGACCTGCCCAGCTCCGGCCCGCTGCACGACCAAGGGGGCCTGTTCTCGATGCTCTACGGCCGCGGGGGCTCTGACTTCTTCGGCAGCACACAGCCGTTCGTCCCGGGGACCACCAGCCGGCTGCAGGTCGAGGTCGCGCTGCACGAGGTCAGCCACACGCTCGGCGCAGTGCAGATGTCCTCGCCCAACAGCTCCGGGGCGGGGCACTGCAACGACCAGTACGACCTCATGTGCTACGAGGACGGCGGCCCCGGCAGCCTCTTCGTGGACCCCAACTGCGACGGCGACGTCTCGGCTCCTCCCGATCCCTACAGCGAGGTGTCCCAGGCCTGGGACTGCAACAAGGACGACTTCTTCAACGTCGCCCCCGCGGGCGGCAGCTACCTCGCCGACCATTGGAACCTGGCCCAGTCGGGCTTCCTCTGCCCGGTCAGCGCCTGCACGCCGCCGGACACGCAGCGTCCCAACACCATCCTCGAGGTCGAGCCGCTCGCCGCCAGCCCGCTGAAGCGCGCCAAGGTCCGCTTCCGCTCGACCGAGCGCTCCAGCTTCAGCTGCAAGCTCGACGGGCGCAAGCCGCAGCCCTGCTCCTCGCCCTACAAGACCAAGGTCAAGCGCGGCCGCCACACGATCCGCATCACCGCCACCGACCGCGCCGGCCTCACCGACCCGAGCCCCGCGAAGACCAGTTTCCGCGTGATCAAGCGCCGCTAGCGCGGCTTGATCGGACCTGGGACACTGGCTCGGTGTCCCATGAGAAGCGCATCGCGCAGAACGAGGCCTTTTTCCGGGACCTGAACGAGCGCAAAGCCGAGTGGCTGAGCGATGGCCTGCCGGCGGCGGGCTTTCGATGTGAGTGCTGGCGGCTCGACTGCAGCGACTACATACGGCTAACCAAAGGGGAGTGGGAGGAGGTCCGCTCAGACGCGACCCACTTCGCCGTGGTGCCCGGGCACATCGCGAGTGGCGCTGGGCCAGGCGTCGAGGAAGTGGTCAAGCGGTACTCGCACTTCTGGATCGTCGAAAAGCGCGGAGAGGCGGGACAGGAGGCCGCGAAGCGCGAGTAGAAGGCGGACTCCGCCCCGACACGGGCGGAAACCGCATAGGCAGGGGAAATCTGGGGCCCGCCGAATCCGGTTATGTGAACCAATTCGGCGATCTGCGCCTGCGGCCGCCGCTGCCGCCGGGGCCCTTCCTGGTGGTGGGATTGGCGCGCTCGGGGGCCGCGGTCGCGCGCCTGCTGGCCGAGCGGGGCGAGCGCGTGCTGGGGTGTGACTCAGGCAGGCCCCAGGAGGCGGAAGGGTTGGCTCAGGCAGGCGTCGAAGTCAGTTTGGACGTGGACGGAACGGCGCTGCTCGACGAGGTCAAGACCGTGGTCAAGAGCCCGGGCGTGCCTCAGGACGCCGCCGTGATCGTCGCCGCGCGCGAGCGCTCCCTCGAGGTGGCGGGGGAGCTGGAGCTCGCCTGGCGGGCCATCCCAAACGTCTTCTGCGCGGTCACCGGAACCAACGGCAAGACGACCACGACCGAGCTGCTGGGGCACATCCACCGCCAGGCCGGGATGCCGGTCGCGGTCGCCGGCAACGTCGGCACGCCCCTGGCTTCGCTGGCGGGCGAGCTCGACGAGGACGCCACCGTCGTCTGCGAGGCGTCGAGCTTCCAGCTCGAGGACTCGAGCGCCTTCGCTCCCGAGTGCGCCGTGCTCCTGAACCTGGCTCCCGACCACCTCGACCGTCACGGGACCATGGAGGAGTACCTGGCGGCGAAGCTGAGGGTGTTCGCGAACCAGGGCAACGACGACGTCGCCGTCTACAACGGCTCTGAGCCCGAGCTGGCCGATCGCGACCTCGGCGGCTGCGCGCGGCGGGTGCGTTTCTGCCCGTCCGAGGCGCCCGAGGGCGTCGCCGACCCCGATTGCGAGCTGAGCCTGCGCGGGGGCGTCATCTTCGCCGGCGAGGAAGCGCTGCTGGAGGCGTCGGAGCTGCGGCTGCTGGGCGCCCACAATGTCGAGAACGCGATGGGAGCGGCCGCCGCGGCGCTCGCAGCCGGCATCCCCCGCGAGGACGTGGCCGAGGGGCTGCGCAGCTTCGAGGGTGTCCCGCATCGGCTCGAGCGCGTGCGCGAGCGCGACAACGTCCTCTACGTCAACGACTCCAAGGCCACCAACGTCGCCTCGGCCCTAGCCGGGATCGGCGCCTTCGAGGGCGGCGTCCACGTCATCCTCGGCGGCTCGGTCAAGGGCGAGAGCTTCGAGCCGCTTGCGGGAGCGGTCGCCGAGCGCTGCGTCGCGGCCTACCTGATCGGCGAGGCCGCTGACGAGCTGGAGCGCGACCTGGCGCCGGCCAGGGAGGCCGGAGTGGAGCTGATCCCCAGCGGGACGCTCGAGCGCGCGGTGGCCGACGCCGCCGGGCGAGCGCGTGCCGGCGAGGTCGTCCTGCTGTCCCCGGCGTGCGCCAGCTTCGACGCCTTCGCGGACTTCGAGCAGCGCGGCGAGCGCTTCCGGGACCTGGTGGAGGCCCTGTGAGCGGCCGAAAGCCCCCCAAGCGGACGGCGAGCGGTCGAAAACCCGCCAAGCGGACGGCGCCTCCGATCGAGTACTCGCTGCTGCTGACGGCGACGCTGTGCCTGCTAGCGCTGGGCGCCGTGATGGTCTTCAGCGCCAGCTCGGCGACTTCGCTGCTGGCCGAGGGGGGCGGCGACGGCGCCGAGTACCTGAAGCGGACGCTGATCTTCGCCGCGATCGGCCTGCTGGCGATGCGGGTGGCCTCGGTCCGCGGGGTGGCGGTGGCGCGGGCGATGACCCCGCTGCTGGTCGCCGCCGCGCTGATCCTGCTGGTCGCGGTGATGCTCCCCGGCGTGGGACAGACCGTCAACGGCTCGCAGCGCTGGATCGGCGCCGGGCTGGTCCAGTTCCAGCCCTCGGAGCTGGCCAAGGTGGCCTTGGTCCTGTACGGGGCGCACCTGCTGGCCTCGCGGCCGAAGCGGATCCGCAGTCTCGAGGGGCTGGGGCCGCTGCTGCTGATGGCGGGGCTGGCGCTGGCGCTGATCGCGCTGCAGCCCGACCTGGGGACCGCCCTGACCACGACCTTCGCGCTCGGGTGCCTGCTGCTGGTCGCGGGCGTCAAGCCCAGGACGCTGGTACCCGTGGCGCTGCTCGGCGCGGTCGCCGTGATCGCGGTGATCGCGACCAACCCCTACCAGCAGGAGCGGCTGACCGGGTTCCTCAACCCCGGCGCCGACCCGGGCGGCGCCGGCTTCCAGGGAATCCAGGCCTCGATCGCGCTGGGCTCGGGAGGCGTGTTCGGGGTCGGGCTCGGCGAGAGCGTGCAGAAGGCCTTCTACCTGCCCGAGGCCCACACCGACATGATCGCCGCGGTAATCGGCGAGGAGGCGGGGCTGGCGGGGATGTTCGTGCTGATCGGCCTGTTCGCGATCTACGGCTACGCGGGCTTCCGTGCCGCGCACAGAGCGCGCGACCGCTACGGCAAGCTGCTGGCGGCAGGGCTCACCTCGCTGATCCTGGTGCAGGCGTCGATCAACCTGTTCGCGGTTTTGGGGCTGGCCCCGCTGACCGGTGTGCCCCTGCCGTTCGTCTCGTATGGAGGCACCAGCCTGATCGTGACCCTGGCCGCGACGGGACTGATCCTGAACGTGGCGCGGCGCCCGGCGGGGGCCTCGGCGAGCAAGGCACGCACCAAGGGATCGGCCGCCTCGCGGGCGCGCGCCGTCGGGTCCACGGGCGCTGGCAAACTCCGCATGCTCGACGGCGGCGGCGAGACTAGGAGACGAAGAGCTGGAACGGGCACGAGTGGTGATAGCGGCCGGCGGCACGGCGGGACACGTGGTCCCCGCGATCGCCGTCGCCGACGCGCTGCGCGATAGCGGTCGCGCTGATGTCAGCTTCATCGGCACGCGCGAGCGAGCCGAGGCCGATCTGGTGCCAGAGGCCGGTTACGAGATCGATTTCCTCGCGGTCAGCGGGCTCGACCGCCGCAACCCCTTCAAGGCCGTCGCAGCCGTGGGCCGCGCGGCCGCCGCCGTGCCCGCGGCCAGGAGAGTGCTGCGCGAGCGAGGGACGGACGTCGTGATGGGAGGCGGCGGCTACGTCGCCGGGCCGGTCGGCCTGGCCGCGGTGCGGATGGGGCTGCCGCTGGTGCTGACCGAGGCCGACAGCCACCTGGGCTTGGCCAACCGCATGCTCGCGCGCCGCGCGCGCCGGGTCTGCCTTGCCTTCCCGATCCCCGGTCGCGAGGGCGAGCCCTACTTGCTGACGGGCAGGCCGGTGCCGCGCCCGGTGCTCGAGGCCGACCCGGCCGCGGCGCGGCGCCACTTCGCGATCCCCATGGGCGACTCCTGCATCGCGGTGGTCGGCGGCAGCATCGGCGCCCTCAGCGTCAACCAGGCGGCGTTCGCGGCCTTCGGCGGCGAGGAGGGCGGCGCGGAGCACACCGGACGGCCCTGGGTCGTGCATGTGACCGGGCGCCGCGACTACGCCGAGCTGAAGGAGCGCTGGGTGCTCGCCGGCGGACAGGAGCGCTACCTGCTGCGCGAGTACGAGCCCTCGCTGGGCGACGTGCTTGCGGCCGCGGACCTCGTCGTGGCTCGGGCGGGGGGCTCGGTGATGGAGGTCGCGGCCGCCGGGCGCCCCGCGATCCTTGTTCCCTATCCGCACGCGACCGCAGACCACCAGAGCGCCAACGCCCGCTGGATGGAGGCGGGGGGCGCCGCGGTCGTGATCAGCGACACCGAGCTGACCCCCGAGCGCCTACGCGCCGAGGCGACTGCCCTGCTGGCTGACCCTGAGCGCCTGGCCCGGATGGCGGCGGCCGCCGGGGACCTGGCCCGCCCGGACGCGGCAGAGCGAATCGCCGGCGAAGTCCTGGCCGCGGCAGGAGCGGGCCGGTGACCGAGCCCGCCGACTGGAAGGACAGGCGGCTCCACTTCGTCGCGATCGGGGGCGCCGGCATGAGCGGCCTTGCCCTCGTCTGCGCGGAGCTGGGGGCCGAGGTCACCGGCTCGGACCGCTCGGAGTCCTCGTACTTGGCGCGGCTGCGGGCGGCGGGCCTGGAGCCGGCGATCGGCCACGACGCCGCCCAAGTGCCCGAGGACGCCGAGGTGGTGGTCTCGACCGCGATCGGCGAGGACAACCCCGAGCTGGCGATCGCCCGCGAGCGCGGCCAGCGGGTGCTGCACCGCGGCGCGCTGCTGGCGGAGCTCTGCCGGGGCCGGCGCCTGCTCGCGGTATCCGGGACGCACGGGAAGACGACGACGACGGCGATGCTGGTGCACGCGCTGCGCGAGACGGGGACGGACCCGTCCTTCTTGCTCGGCGGGGAGCTGCCGGGCGCCGGTCCCGGCGGAGGGGCCGCAAACGCCGGCTGGGGCGAGGGTGAATGGGTGGTGGCCGAGGCCGACGAGAGCGACGCCAGCTTCCTCGAGCTGGAGCCGGAGGTCGCCGTGATCACGAACGTGGAGCTCGACCACCATTCGACCTGGAGCTCGCTGGCCGAGCTGACCGCTGCCTTTGGGAGGTTCGCCGCGCCGGCCCAGGGGCTGGCGCTTGCGGCTGAGGCCGAGCTGGCCGCCGGCGACGGAGCCGCCGCGCGGAAGCTGATCCGCTTCGCCCTGGAGCCCCCCGAGGGGTCCCGACCGGTGCCTGCCGCCGAGATGGTGGCGAGCGCGATCGAGGCCACGGGCGAGGGTGGATCGCGCTTTCACCTCTCCGGCGCCGGCATCGACCAGGACGTGACCCTCGCGGTGCCCGGTCGCCACAACGTCGCCAATGCCACCGCGGCGCTCGCGGGCATCTCGCTGACGGGCGCCGAGGTGGACGCCGCCGCCGAGGCGCTGGCCGGCTTCCGCGGGGTCTCAAGGCGCATGGAGCTGAAGGGCGAGCGCGGCGGCGCCCGCATCTACGACGACTACGCCCATCACCCGACCGAGGTGCGGGCGGCGCTGGAGGCCGCGCGCGAGCTAGCCCCGGGCAGGCTGATCGCCGTCTTCCAGCCGCACCTGTTCTCGCGAACCAAGGCCCTCGCCGAGGACTTCGGCGCCGCCCTGGCCGCCGCCGACGAGGTCGCGGTGCTCGAGGTCTATCCGGCGCGCGAGCAGCCCGTGGGCCCTCTCGCCGGGGTCACCGGGCGCTGGGTGGCCGAGGCCGCAGCGGAGCGAGCGGGGGGCCGGCCGGTCTGGTGGCTGCCCGACCGCGAGCTCGCCGCCCGCGCACTCGGGGATCGGCTCGGCGAGGGGGACATGCTGGTCACGATCGGCGCGGGGGACATCTTCCGGCTCGCCGAGGACCTGGTCGATGGGGGAGAGGCGTGACCGCGCCGCCCGCCGGCGTCGAGCGCGACTTCCCGCTCGGGCAGCTGACCACGATCAGGATCGGCGGTCCCGCCGACTTCTTCGCCAGGCCGGAGTCGACGACCGAGGTGGTCGAGCTGCTCGCCTGGGCGGAAGCCGAGGGGCTCGCGATTGGCGTGGTCGGGTCGGGGTCGAACCTGTTGGTCGCCGACGAGGGCTTTCGGGGGCTGGTCCTGAAGCTTTCAGGGGAGCTGACGCGGATCGAGCGCGAGGGCCGGCGGGTCGTCTGCGGGGGCGGTGCCCGGCTGCCCTCGGCGGCCTCGAAGACGCCGGCCTGGGGCCTGACGGGCCTCGAGTTCGGGGTCAACATCCCGGGAACCGTCGGGGGCGCCGTTCGCATGAACGCGAACGCCTACGGGGGCGAGCTCGCCCGGGTGCTGGAGTGGGTCACGGTCTGCGCGGCGGCCGGCAGCGAGCGGCGGGCGCCAGAGCAACTCGGCTTTCGCTACCGCGGCTCCGACATCGGGGGGCGCGAGGTGGTGGCCGACGCCGGCTTCCTGCTCGACGAGGCCGAGCCCGGCGAAGTCAAGGCGACCCTGGCCGAGATGCGCCGCAAGCGCAAGGAGGCCCAGCCCTCGGGCATCAAGACCTTCGGCTCGACCTTCGTCAACCCCGATGACTCCAGGGCCGAGGGCCGTTCGGCCGGCCAGCTGCTGGACGCGGCGGGCGCACGGGGCCTGCAGCGCGGCGGCGCACGGCTCTCCCCCAAGCACGCGAACTTCGTCGAGAACGCCGGTGAGGCGACCACGGCCGACGTGCTGGCGGTGATGGCGGCGGCCCGGCGACTGGTGCACGAGCGCTTCGGGCTGTCGCTGGAGCCGGAGGTGCAGGTGCTGGGTGAGGTCGAGTGGCCCGACGAGTGGCGGCTGCCGGAGTGAGCGGCGCCCGGGGCAGGATCTGGCGCCGACGCGCGGCCGCACTGGCCCTGGTGGGTGTGGCGCTGCTGGCCGGCTACTGGTTCTGGCTGCGCGATTCCTCGCTGGTCGCGGTCGAGCAGGTCGAGGTGCAGGGCGCGACGGCGAACGCCGAGCAGATCGACGCAGCGCTCGAGCAGGTGGCGCTGGAGATGACGACACTGAACGTCGACGATGAGGAGCTGGTCCGGGCGGTGTCGGGATTCCCGACCGTGGCCTCGATCGCCGCCGACGCCAGCATCCCGCACAAGCTGACGATCACGATCACCGAGCGCCTGCCGGTGGCGGTGGTCAGGGAGGGAGGCGAGGCGATCGCGGTCTCGGTCGACGGGTACCTGCTGCCCGGCGTCGACGTCCAGGGCGAGAGCCTGCCGGAGATCGAGGGCGCCGAGGCCTCGGGGGGCCGGCTTCAGGAGGAGGCGGCGGCCGAGGCCGCGATCGTCGGCGCCGCCCCCGCCGAGCTGCGGGAGCGGATCGACGCGGTCGCCTGGGACCCGACCCGGGGCGGCGTCGTCGTCGAGGTCGAGGGCGCCCCCGAGGCCCGCTTCGGGGACGGCGCCGACGGCGATCTGAAGTGGGAGGCCCTGGCGGCGGTGCTGCTGGATCCCGAGGGGTCTGCCGCGTCCTACATCGACGTCAGCGTTCCCGAGCGGGCCGTCAGCGGCGGCTGAGCCGAAGCTGCAACCTGTCCTGCACGCTCGAAGCGGCCGAACCGGGGGCTCCAGGGCCGCGCGCACAGGACCGCCGCTCGGGCCCCAAAACCCCTTTTGCAGGCACATTTTCGGACCCTCGACCTAGCCTCAGCCTAGAGCTACAGACGAGGGTGACCCAGGGCAAACCCTTAAGCGAGACTTGAGACATAGGCGCGGATAGGCGTTGACACCTGTCATCCTGTGCCGTACTTTCGGTGACAGTTCCCGCGGCCGATGGGGCCTCTGGGGACTCGGAGCTACGGACCCGGGACAAAGGATCAACTCGTGGAGACTTCGTATCTAGCGGTGATAAAGGTGGTCGGAGTGGGCGGCGGCGGCTCGAACGCCGTCAGTCGCATGGTTGACGCCGGCCTGCGCGGCGTCGAGTTCATCGCCTGCAACACGGACGCCCAGGCCCTGCAGGCCTGCGACGCCGACGTCAAGATCGGCATCGGGCACAACCTCACCAAGGGCCTCGGCGCGGGAGCGAATCCCGAGGTCGGGGCGGGCGCAGCCGCGGAGTCGCGGGATGACATCAAGGAGGCGCTGAAGGGCGCCGACATGGTCTTCATCACCTGTGGCGAGGGAGGCGGCACCGGCACCGGCGCCGCCCCCGTGATCGCCGAGATCGCCAAGCAGGAGATCGGCGCGCTCACCGTCGGCGCCGTCACCAAGCCCTTCGAGTTCGAGGGCAAGCGGCGGATGGCCGCGGCCGAGGACGGGATCGACCGCCTCCGCAACGAGGTGGACACTCTGATCGTCGTTCCCAACGAGAAGCTGCTGCAGATCGTCGAGCGCAGGACGACCATTCTCGAGGCGTTCCGCGAGGCCGACGACATCCTCAGGCAGGGCGTCCAGGGCATCACCGACCTGATCACGATCCCGGGCCTGATCAACCTCGACTTCGCCGACGTGCGCCTGGTCATGCACCAGGCCGGCTCGGCGCTGATGGGGGTCGGAATCGGATCCGGCGAGAACCGCGCGATCGAGGCCGCCAAGAACGCCATCACGTCGCCGCTGATCGAGGAGAAGATCGACGGCGCCAAGGGCATGCTGCTGAACGTCACCGGCGGCGAGGACCTGGGCCTGTTCGAGGTCAACGAGGCCGCGAGGCTGGCGATGGAGGCCTGCGACGCCAACGCCAACATCGTCTTCGGCGCCGTCGTGGACTCCTCGATGCACGAGGAGGTCCGGGTCACCTGCATCGCCACCGGTTTCGAGGGGTTCGAGCTGATCGCCCGCGCGCCGGAGTTCACCCGGCGCGAGCGCGAGCGCGAGGGCGCTCCCTTCGCGCCCCGCGACCGCGACCGGGGTCGTGGCCGCGACCGCGAGCCGGGACGCGCCGGTGCGGCCGGGGCCGGGCCGGAACGGGCCGCAGCGAGACGCTGGGTGACCTGCGCATCAGCGACTCCGAGATCGACGTTCCGGATTTCCTGAAGTAGCGGCTTGCGTTGCCCGCCGCCGGCCGCCGGTGGTGGCCCCGGGGTCGCAACATCAGGAGACCCTTCCTGAAACACGCAACTGGGAGCGCCCCCGGGGCCACCCCACGACGCCCGGCGTGCGCAGCGGCTGTCAATAGGGTTCAGGACGTGGCCGACCTGAGGCGAACACCGCTGTACGACGCCCACGTCGAGGCCGGCGCGAAGCTGGTCGACTTCGCCGGCTGGGAGATGCCCGTCCAGTACGACGGCATCGGCGCCGAGCACCTGGCGGTCCGGAGCTCCTGCGGCGTCTTCGACGTCTCGCACATGGGCGAGGTCGAGACCGAGGGCCCGGGGGCCGGCGAGCTGTTGCAGCGGCTGCTGACGAACGACATCTCGAAGCTCGAGGTCGGCGGCGCCATCTACTCCTGCGTCTGCCGCGAGGACGGCGGCGTGCTGGACGACGTCTTCACCTACCGGCTCGCCGATCAGCACTACCTGACGGTCACCAACGCCTCGAACCACGACAAGATCATGGGCTGGTTCGCCGACCACGCCGAGGACTACGACGCCGTGGTCAACGACCGGCTCGCCGACTACGCGATGCTCGCCGTCCAGGGCCCGAAGGCGCGCGCAGATCGTCGGCTCGATGGCCCAGGGCGACCTGCCCGCCCGCCACCGCGTCGCCGACATGAACGTGGGACCCGGCGACGCCCTGGTCTGCGGCACGGGCTACACCGGCGAGGACGGCGTCGAGCTCCTGGTGCAGCCCGACTCGGCGGCGGCGCTGTGGGAGGAGCTCGTGGTCGCGGGCGCCAAGCCCGCCGGCCTCGGCGCCCGCGACACCCTGCGCCTGGAGGTCAACTACTGCCTCTACGGCAACGAGCTGAGCGAGGAGCGGACCCCGATCGAGGCGGCGCTCGACTGGGCGCTGGTGGATGGGACCGGCTTCGTCGGGCAGGAGCGCTGCTCCCAGCAGATGCGCGATGGGAACGGACGAGATGCTGGCCGCGTTCAAGCTGACCGGTCACGGGATCCCGAGGAGCGGCAACCCGATCATGCTCGGCGACGAGGTAGTCGGCGAGGTCACCAGCGGCACCCACTCGCCCTCGCTCGAGGTCGGGATCGGGATGGGCTATGTCCGCACCGACCTGGCCGAGCCCGGAACCGCGCTGGAGATCGACGTGCGCGGCAAGCGGCGAGCGGCCCGGGTCGAGAAGCGGCCGCTATACGTCGGCAGCGGATAGGTTTCCGCCATGGCCGACGCCAGCTACCCGGAGGACCTGCGCTACCACGACCAGCACGACTGGGCCCGGATCGAGGGCGACACGGCCACCTTCGGGGTCACCTGGTACGCGCAGGACGCCCTCGGCGAGGTCGTCTTCTTCGACGGCCCCGAGGTCGGCACCGAGGTGAAGAAGGACGAGGCCTACGCCGAGGTCGAGTCGGTCAAAGCCGTCTCCGACGTCTACGCCCCGTTGTCTGGCGAGATCGCCGAGGTCAACGAGAAGGCGACCGAGAGCCCCGAGCTGATCAACACCGACCCCTACGGCGACGGCTGGATGGTCAAGGTGAAGCTGTCGGACCCGTCCGAGGCGGACTCCCTGCTCGACGCCGCGGCCTACCAGAAGCTGCTCGAGCCCCCGGACAAGTCCTAGGGGTTCTCGCGGGATAGGGGGTGCATACGACCCCTAATCCCGCAAAGACCACTCACCCTCCGCCTCACGAGCGCGGCTCCCCCGGCGGAAGATGGACACCGGCCCGAACGTAGACCTATTGGGGCGGTTCCCAGCCCGGCTGGCCCGTCTAACGTCCACTCTAGGATGGAATGGTGACGCGCTACACATCGACTACGGCCAATGACCGCGAGGCGATGCTCGATGCGATCGGCGTCGGGTCGGTGGACGAGCTGTTCGAGGACATTCCCGAGCCGCTCCGTCTGGGCCGTCCGCTCGAGCTGCCGGACGGCATGGCGGAGACCGATGTCTATGACCGCCTCCGCGAGCTGGCTGGCCGCAACTCCGACGCTGAGTCGGAGATCAGCTTCCTGGGGGCGGGGATGTACGACCACTACGTGCCGGCGATCGTGGACGGGATCACGAGCCGCTCAGAGTTTCTGACCCCCTACACGCCCTACCAGCCCGAGGTCTCGCAGGGCGGGCTGCAGGCGATGTTCGAGTTCCAGACGGGGATGTCGGAACTGACTGGACTGCCGGTCTCGAACGCGGCGCTGTACGAGGGTCCCTCGGCGGTGGCCTCGGCGGCCTACCTGGCGATCGGGGCGACGGGGCGCAAGAAGCTGGTCGCCTCCCGCGGCCTGCACCCGCACAGCCGCGAGACGATGGCGACCTACTCGGCCGGCTTCGGCTCACACGTGGTCGAGGTTCCCCTGGCCGAGGGCGTCACCGACGCCACCGCGCTGGAGGAGGCCGTCGACGAGGACACCGCGGCGATCTTCATCCAGCAGCCGAACTTCCTGGGAGCGGTCGAGGACGTCGAGGCGCTCGCAGCATCCGCGAAGGAGAAGGGCGCGCTGGTGATCGTCGCCTGCGACCCGATCGCGCTGTCGATCCTGAAGCCACCGGGCGAGTGCGGCGCCGACATCGCCGTCGGGGAGGGTCAGCCGCTCGGCAACCGGCTCGACTTCGGCGGGCCCTCGTTCGGGTTCTTCTGCGCGACCGAGGAGCATCTGCGCCGGATGCCGGGCAGGATCGCCGGCGAAGCGAGCGACGTCGACGGGCGGCGCGGGTTCGTGCTGACGCTGCAGACGCGCGAGCAGCACATCCGCCGCGAGAAGGCGACCCACAACATCTGCACCGCCCAGGCCCTGAACGCGCTGGCGGGGATCGTCCACCTGAGCTGGCTCGGCAAGCGTGGCTTCGTCGAGTTGGGCGAGCTGCTCGCGCGCCGCACCGCCTACGCGCGCGAGCGCCTGGCGGCGGTCGAGGGGGTCGAGCTGCTGCACGAGGCGCCGGCGGTGCGCGAGTTCGCGGTGCGAATCGAGACACCGGCCGGCGCGTCCGGCGTCCAGGAAGTGCTGGACCGCTGCGCCGCCGAGGGCGTCGCGGCGGGCTATCCGCTCGGGCGCGACTACCCCGAGCACGAGGACGGCCTGCTGGTGGCGATCACCGAGCGCCGCAGCAGGACGGACATCGACCGCCTCGCCGATGTCCTGGGACGGGCGATCGGGATGGGCGCCGCGGCGAAGCCGGTCGCCGAGGGCGCGGCGACGTGAACCCGGTGACCGGCAACGGCACGCCGCCCCCGACCTCGGCCAAGGAGGAGACGCCGATGCAGCGCGACCGCGCGCGCACGATCTTCGAGCGCTCGGCTCCGGGGCGCAGGGCGGCGACGCTGCCCGAAGCCGGCGTGCCCGAGCCGCCGCTCGAAGAGCTGATTCCCAAGCGCCTGCTGCGCGAGCGCCCCGCCGAGCTGCCCGAGGTCGCCGAGCCGGAGATCGTGCGCCACTACACGCGCATCTCCCGCCGCAACTTCGACCTGGACCGCGGCTTCTACCCGCTCGGCTCCTGCACGATGAAGCACAACCCGCGGCTGAACGAGCGCGTGGCGGCGCTGCCGGGACACGCCCGCTTGCACCCCGCCCAGGATCCTGACCGTGCCCAGGGGGCGCTGGAGCTGATGTGGCTGCTGCAGCGGTCCCTGGCTGAGATCAGCGGGCTTCCGGAGGTCAGTCTGCAGCCGTCCGCCGGGTCACACGGCGAGCTCGCCGGCCTGCTGCTGACCCGTGCGTACCACGCTGATCGCGGCGAGCAGCGCACCAAGGTTCTGACCCCGGACACCGCCCACGGCACGAACCCGGCGACGGTGACGATGGCCGGCTACGAGGTGGTCAAGGTCGCCAGCAACGAGCGCGGCGGCATCGACCTCGACGACCTGCGCGCCAAGGCCGGCGACGACACCGCCTGCCTGATGCTGACCAACCCGAACACCCTGGGGCTGTTCGACGAGAACATCTCCGAGATCACCTCGGTCGTGCGCGAGGCGGGGGGGACGCTCTACTACGACGGCGCCAACCTGAACGCGATCATGGGGCGGACGCGGCCCGGGGACATGGGCTTCGACATCGTCCACTTCAACCTGCACAAGACCTTCTCGCAGCCCCACGGCGGCGGCGGGCCGGGGTCCGGGCCGATCGCCGTCTCCGAGCGCATCGAGCCTTTCCTGCCGCGCCCCCAGGTCGTTCGGCACGAGGGCGGAAACGGAGCCGGCCCCGTCTACGGCCTGGACCACGACCGGCCCAAGTCGATCGGGCGGCTGCGCGGCTTCCAGGGCAACTTCGGCGTCTTCGTACGCTCCTACGCATACATCCTCAGCCTCGGCGCCGACGGGCTCCAGGAGGCCTCCGAGGTTGCGGTGCTGAACGCCAACTACCTGCTGGCGCGGCTGCGCGAGGGACGGGTGGGCAAGTACGCCCCGGTCGCCTTCGACCGCCGCTGCATGCACGAGTTCGTCCTCTCGGGAGCGCCGGCGAAGCGGGAGCTGGGGGTGAAGACCCTCGACATCGCCAAGCGGCTGCTCGACTACAGCGTTCACCCTCCGACCGTCTACTTCCCGCTGCTCGTCGAGGAGGCGATGATGATCGAGCCGACCGAGACCGAGGCGCGGGAGACCCTGGACGACTTCGCCACGGCGCTGGACGCGATCCTCGCCGAGGCCGAGGAAGACCCCGAGATCGCGCGCAACGCGCCCTACGTGACGCCGATCAGGCGCATGGACGAGGTCGCGGCCAACCGCAAGCCGGTCGTGCGCCAGCCGCTCTAGCCGCGGCGCTCCTCAGTCCAGCGCGCGAAGTGTGCCCGCGGGCTGCGGCGAGAGCGAGCCGCGCCGGCGAGGGCGCTCGCCGCGTGGACGGCGGCCGAGCCGGGAGCGCAGCCCGCGTCGCTTCGGAGGGCGCAGCTGGACGACCCGCTCGGACAGGAGCGAGACCAGCCCCGCCGTGGGATGGAAGGGGTCGGCGATCGCGCGTCCGTCGCTGATCGAGATGGCGGCTCGCATCCGGCCGCCCACAAGCGCGACGAGCAGCTCTCCGTTCGGGAGCCCGGCGGAGTCGCGCTGGGCGAGGCGCCGAAGCTGGTCGGCGTGCTCAGGGCCCGCGAGGCGGATCGTGATCTCCTGGCTGTCGTGTGCGGTTGTGTGGTACATAATTACCCCTTGTTTGCCTGTCGGCGTTTGAATTGAGCTACACTCAAGCCGCAACATATCGAACCAAGGAGATCTTTGCATGTCATACAAAGCGGAATTGGCTGACCTGAAGCGCGACAGCGAGCGCTCCCTGACCGAGCAGATCGTGGCCGCGATCGAGGGCGCGATCGAGTCCGGCGAGCTCACCCCGGGCGAGAAGCTGGCGCCGACGCGCGAGCTGGCCGAGACCGCGGGAATCAACCACCTGACCGCCGTCCGCGCCTACCGGCGCCTGCGCGAGCTGGGCCTGGTCACCTCCCAGGTCGGCCGCGGCACCTTCGTACGCGACACCGCTCCCTCCGCCCTGCCAGGGGTCGACGAGGACGCGAACGGAACCGAGTGGCAGCGCTACGTGCTGCCGGCGATGAGCGAAAGCCACGGCGACCGCGTGATGGCGGAGATGTACCGCCACTCCCAGGCCCGCGGGCTGATCCCGCTCTCGGTCGGCTACCCGTCCTCGCAGCTGTTCCCGTTCGAGGCGATTCGAAAGGCCCTCAGCGAGTCGCTGGAGCGCCACGACAGCCGCGCCCTCCAGTACACCGACATCGCCGGCCTGCCCGACCTCGTCGAGCAGCTCGTCGCGCTCTCGGAGCAGCGAGGGGCGCCCGAGGACCCGGGCGACATCATCGTCACCAGCGGCGCCCGTCAGGGCCTGACGCTGGCCGCGCGCGCAGTGCTTCGGCCCGGCGACGCCGTCGCATGCGAGGCGCCGACCTTCATGGGGGTGCTCGAGTCGGTGAAGTCGATCGACACGCGCGTGATCCCGGTCCCGATGGACTCCGAGGGCCTCGACGTCGACGCGCTGGAGGCCCTGCTCGGGCGCGAGGAGATCCGCTTCCTCGCGGTCCAACCTCGCTGTCACAACCCGACCGGCCTCGATCTGGCGCCGGCGCGGCGCGCGCGGCTGCTGGAGCTGGCCCGCCGCCACGGCTTCTTCATCGTCGAGGACGGGATCTACGGGGACTTGCGCTTCGATGACGAGGATCCCGCCACCCTCCGCAAGGAGTCCCACGGCCACGTGATCTACGTCGACTCCATCTCGAAGACGGTGGGCGGCGGGCTGCGCGTGGGATGGATCGCGGCCAGCGGGCCCGTGCGCGACCGCATCCTGCGCGAGAAGCGCGCCGACGACATGCACAGCGCCACGCTGACCCAGCTCGCCGTCGCGGGCTTCCTGGCGGCTGGGGAGTACCCGGCCCACATCGAGCGCGCTCGCGCTTTCCACCGCGAGCGCCGCGACGCCCTGATCGAGGCGACCGACAAGGACCTCAAGGGCCTGGCCACGGTCGCCACCGAGGCGCCCAACGGCGGGCACCTGTGGCTGACGCTCGACCTGCCGCTGGATGAAAGCGAACTGATGACAGAGGCCGTCCGCAACGGCGTCACCTTCGTGCCCGGCGCCGCCATGCTCCCCGAGGCCTCGCATCTGACCCACATGCGCCTCTCCTACGGCTTCCTCGACCCCGAGCAACTCGCCGAGGGCACGAAGCGCCTCGGCCGCGCGATCCGCTCCCTGGTCAAGCGCCCCCGCGTCAGCGAAGCCCTGCCGATCGCGTAGCCCTATAGCTGCTGGTCGATCGCGGCCGTCAGCTCCGGATCGTCGGGCTCGGTGGACTGGTCGAAGCGTTTGACCGGGCGGCCGCGGCGGTCGAGCAGGTACTTGTTGAAGTTGTAGGTCGGCTCGCCGAGGGCCTCGGAGAGCGAGACGTAGAGCGGGTTCACAGGGTCGTCCACGACGTTCGACTTGGAGAACATCGGGAAGGTGACGCCGTAATTGGCCTCGCAGAACTCGGCGATCTCCTCGTCGGATCGGGGCTCCTGGCCGACGATGTCATCGGCAGGGAAGCCTAGGATCACGAAGCCCTCGTCCCTGCGCTCGCGGTAGAGCGCCTCGAGTCCCTCGAACTGGGGCGCGTAGCCGCACTCGCTCGCGGTGTTGACGACCAGCACGACTTTGCCCCGGTAGGCGGCCAGGTCCTGGGGCTCGCCGTTCAGCCGCGGCAGGGTCTCGTCCAGGATCCCGGTGTCCGCCGGCTTGGCGTCCGTCGTCTGTGCGGGCGGCTCAGGCTCGGCGAGGGCCGCCGGCGAGCCGCCGGAGTCGTCGTCCTCGCCGCACGCGCCCAGGGCCGCCGCGCAGAGCAGCGCGGCGAAGGGGAGCTGCGGATGGCGCAGGCACACGGACACTCGGGTCAGGGTACGGCCGAACCCTGCGCCCGGTTCAATCGCTGGAGGGCGCCTGGGGCAGGCGCTGGCGCAGCTTCAGCACGGGCGCGAACAGGTCACCGTGCTTGTCGATCCGGTTCAGCACCTGCTTGGAGGTGAAGCTCAGCCGGTCGGGATTCCGGGAGCGGGCGCCCGACTCGACCTCGTCCCACTCGATCGGGGTCGAGGCGGTGGGCCGTTCCCTGGCGCGCAGCGAGTAGACCGCGATCGTCGTCTTCATCTTGGTGTTTTGGCTCCAATCGACGAAGACCTTGCCCTTGCGCAGCTTCTTGGTCATCTTCGAGACGACCTCCTTCGGGTACTGCTTCTCGAGCAGCAGGGCGATCGCGTGGGCGAAGGGCGTCGTCTTCTCATAAGTGACCCGGCCGTTCAGGGGGACGTAGACCTGCATGCCCTTGGAGCCGGAGGTCTTCGGGAAGCACTTCATGCCGAGCTCCCCGAACAGGTCGCGCAGCCGCAACGCGATGCGGCAGCACTCGATGATGGTCGCCGGCGGGCCGGGATCCAGGTCGAACGCGAGCACGGTCGGCGACTCGATCCTGGCGGCCTTGGAGAGCGACGGGTGGAGCTCGAGCGCGGCGAGCTGCGCGAGCCAGATGAGCGTGGGCTTGTTGTCAACCAGGGTGAAGTCGATGGGGCCCGCCCGGTCGGCGAGCACCGTCGCCGTCTTCACCCAATCGGGGTGGTGCTTGGGGCAGCGCTTCTCGAAGAAGTGGAAGCCCTCGACCCCGTCCGGGTAGCGCTTCAGGGTCGTCGGGCGGCCGCGCAGGTGCGGGATCATCACGTCCCCGACCCGGGCGTAGTAGTCGATCACCTCGGCCTTGGTGAAGCCGGCCTTCGGGTAGAGGACCTTGTCCAGGTTGGTCAGCTTCAGCTTGCGCCGGCCGACCGTGACTTCGCTACTTCGAGCCAGCCTTGGCCTTGGTCTTCGGCTTGGACTTGGCCTTCGAGCCCGATGACTTCGACTTCGAGGCGGTCTTCTTCGAGGCGGCCTTGGTGCCGGAGCTCTTCTTGGCGGGCGCCTTCTTGGCGCCGTTCGACTTGCTCGTCTTGGCGGCGCCGTCGCCCTCTCCGCGCACCGCGGCCAGGCTCTCCTCCAGCGCGGCCATCAGGTCGGGCGCCTTGGTCGGCTCGGGCTCCTCGCTGGGCGTGCTCACGATCTCCTTGCCGGAAGCCTTCTGCTCAAGCAGCTCCAGCAGCTCCTCGCGGTACTCGTCGCGGTACTGGCTCGCATCGAAGTCGGTCGCGAGGGAGTCGATCAGCTGCTTCGCCATCTCCAGCTCGCGCTTCTCGGGCTTCTTCGGCTTCTCCTCGAAGAGCTCGTTGCGCAGGTCATTCGGGTCGGTGACCTCGTCGGCGAAGCGCATCGTCGCCATCGTCAGCACGTCGTCCATCGGGCGGATCGCGGCCAGGTTCTCCTTGTTGCGGAGCACGAAGCGGGCGATTGCGACCTTGTGGGCGTCCTTCATCGCCGCAACCAGCAGCGCGTACGCCTTCTCGGCGCCCTTGTCAGGCCCCAGGTAGTAGGGATGCTCGAAGTAGATGGGGTCGATCTCGTCGAGGTCGACGAAGTCCTGGATCTCGATCGCGCGGGTCTTCTTCGGGTCCAGCTCTGCCAGCTCCTCGCGCGTCAGGGTCACGTACTGGTCGGGCGCGAACTCGTATCCCTTGACGATGTCGTCGTAGGAGACCTCCTTGCCGTCCGCCTCGGCGACGCGCTTGTGGCGCACGCGGGAGCCGTCCTTCTCGCGCAGCTCGCGGAAGCGCACGGTCTGCTTGGAGACCGCGCTGTAGAGCTTCACGGGCACGTTCAGGAGCCCGAAGCTGATGCTGCCACTCCAGATCGCTCTAGGCATCACACCTCACAGTGATTCCGTTCGACACAGCTCAGGTTACCCCTCGGCCCGCGTTCGCAACCGGGCGCCAGATTGCGGCGCCATCGCGGCTCACCACTCGCGCACGACCTCGCGCGGATCCTTGTCGTGCCGCATCCCCTTGAAGGAGGGCTGGCGCAGCGTCCCCTCATCGGTCCATTCGCTCCACTGGACCTCGCAGACGAGGTCCGGTTCGCACCAGACGGCGAGCTTGGCCTTCGGGCCCCTGGGCACGCCCACGTCGAACGGGCTGTCGGGGCGGCGCCGGCGGGCGAGCTCGAGGCTGAGGAAGTCGAGGTCCTCCTGCTTCAGACCCGACCCGGCGCCTCCCGCGAAGACCAGGTTCTGGGCCTCGTCCTCGCCGAGCTCGGAGGCGCGCTTGTCGTAGTAGCCCACCAGCAGCGAGCCGACGGTCTCGGCGCGCCGTCCCTCACCTGGAATGTGCCCCCCGATCACAAACTCCTGTCGCTGCCAGACGCGCGCCTTGATCCACTCCCCCGAGCGCTTGCCGGGCCGGTAGGGGCTGTCGAGGCGCTTGCCGACCACGCCCTCGAGTCCCTGACGCCGGGCCGCCTCGAACAGGTCGGCGCCGCCGCCGCGATGCCAGCCGGGCACGTGCCAGCGCGGCCCGTCGAGCCCGAGGCCGTCGAGCAGCGCGCGGCGCTCCGGATAGGGCAGCTCTCGCACGCTGCGGCCGTCGAGGTGCAGCAGGTCGAAGGCCATGTAGTCCACCGGGGTCACGGCCATCCGCGAGCGCACGGCCGCCGCTGAGGTCAGCCCCATGCGCCGCTGGATCAGCTGGAAGCTCGGACGGCCGCGCTCGTCGAGCGCGACAACCTCCCCGTCGAGGACGACCGCCCTGTCAGCGAGCTGCTCGGCAATCGGCTCCAGCTCGGGGTAGCGCAGCGTGATCTCCTCGCCCCGGCGGCTCTGCATCCGCCATTTGCCTCTGTTCGCAAACCCGAGCACGCGGACCCCGTCCCACTTGATCTCGAAGCCCCAGTCCTCCTCGTCGCGAGGGAGGGGCGCCATCCGCGCCAGCATCGGCTCGATCTGCCTCGGAAAGCGCTCTTTCGGGGCGTTCGCGAGCAGCCTGCTCGTTTGGTCCTCCGCCACGTGGGCGATTATGGGCGCGGATGCTGTTCGACCTCTCAGACGTCACGTACTCGCGCGCGGGAGAGACCGTCCTCGATGGGCTCTCGGCGGGGATTCCCCGGGGGTCGAGCTGCCTGTTCGGCCCCTCCGGCAGCGGCAAGTCGACCACGCTGCGGCTGCTGAACCGGCTGATCGACCCGGACTCTGGCCGCGTTCTGTATGAGGGATCCGACGTCCGCGAGCAGGACGTGCTGGCGCTGCGGCGCGAGGCCTGCCTGGTCCCCCAGCTCCCGGCGCTGGTCGAAGGGACCGTCGCCGACAACGTCTCCTACGGCCCGCGACTGTCGGGGCACAGTTTCGACGCGCGCACGCCCCTGGAGCTGGCCGGGCTCGACCCCGCCCTCGCAGAGCGCCCGGCGGACAGGCTCTCGGTGGGCGAGCAGCAGCGGGTGATGCTGGCGCGGGCCCTGGCGCTGCAGCCGCGGGTGCTGCTGCTCGACGAGCCAACCTCGGCGCTCGACGCCAAGGCGACCGTCGCGGTGGAAACGACGCTCGAGCAGCTCCGCTCGCGGACCGGGATCTCAATCGTGCTCGTCACCCACGACGAGTCGCAGGCGCGCCGGCTCGCCGAGTGGGTGGTGCGGATCGACGAGGGGCGCGCCGTCGGCGCGGGGTCGGCCGAGGAGGTGCTGGAGGCATGACGCCTATCGGAGGAGGACGCGCCTGATGTCCCCAATCGACGTCAGCCTCGGGCAGGTCGCGGCGTCGCTGGTGCTGGTTGCGATCGCGATCGCCGCCTCGCGCTGGCGGGACGCCGGGCTTGAGCAGGACATCGCCGTCGCCGTCGCCCGATCGTTCGTGCAGCTGGTCGCGATCGGCTTCGTGATCACCGTCATCTTCGAGCAGGACGACGCCGGGCTGGTGATCGCGCTGCTGGCGGTGATGGTGATCTTCGGTGCACTGACCGCGCGCCGCCGCGCCGCAAAGGTGCCCGACGCCTTCTGGCCGCTGCTCGCGGCACTGGCGCTGGCGGCGGTGACCACCCTGGGGCTCGTGCTGGCGCTCGGGATCTTCGAGGCGACGCCGCGCTACGTGGTTCCAGTCGGCGGCATGGTGATCGGAAACGCCATGACCGCCGCCGCGGTGGCGCTGAACCGGCTCGGGGACGACGTCGCGGACCGCTCCAACCAAATCGAGGCCTCGCTTGCTCTGGGGGCCACCTCCACCCAGGCGATGAGCCCGCTGGTCAGGCGCAGCCTGCGCTCGGGGATGATCACCCTGATCGACTCGACCAAGACGACGGGGCTGATCTTCTTCCCGGGCACGATGGTGGGGCTGCTGCTCGCCGGGGCCGACCCCGTCGACGCCGTGCGGCTGCAGCTGATCCTGCTGTACACGCTGCTGGGCTCGGTGGCGATCGCGGCGCTGACGGCGACCACGCTGGCGCGGCGGAACTTCTTCACCCCCGCCCACCAGCTGCGCGAGCCGCCGGAGCCCTGATCGGGCGACGTCTGCGCCGCTTCGCGTGGGGATGCCCATACGCGCCTGCGGCGCCTGGCTAGTAGGTGAAATGGCCGCCGAGCAGCTCGCTGACTGTGACGAAGCGGTAGCCGCGGTGGCGGAAGTGGGAGAGGATCTTGGGCAGCGCCTCGATCGTCTGGCCCCTGGGGCCGCCGCCGTCGTGCATGACGATGATCGAGCCGCGATGGGCGTGTCCGATCACGTTCTCCGCGATTGCCCCCGCCCCGGCGGCGGACCAGTCCCTGGGGTCGACGTCCCAGGTGACCGTGCTGAGGCGTTGCGCGGCGGCCCGGCCGAGCAGAGCGCCGTCGACCGCGCCGCCGGGCGGCCGGAACAGGCAGGGACGGAAGCCGGTTGGGCGCCGGATCAGCCGATTGGTCTCGGCCAACGAGCCCGCCGATGGGAAGCCCTCGTGGTGCATCGAGTGGTTGGCGATCTCGTTGCCCGAGTCGAGGATGCGCCGCATGATCGCCCCCCGCCCCGCCGTCTCCTGGCCGATCTCGAAGAAGGTCGCGTGGGAGTCAAAGCGGCGCAGAATCCGGAGCACGCCGGGCGTGAACGAGCTGGGGCCGTCGTCGAAGCCGATCGCGATCCGCTTGCGGCCGCGGGGCCCATGGGTGCGGAAGCGGGCGCCGCGGCGCGTACAGCCCGTCGGCCGGGTTTCCTCGACGCCGAGCTCGATCAGCTCGTCGCCGTCGGGAACGCGGTCACCGCACGGGGCTGCCCCGGCGGCCCCGCAGGAGGGTCCAACCGAGCGGGAGGCGAGTGCCCACTCGAGGCGGCCGGGGCGAAGGCCGGCGGCTCGCAGCGAGAAGCTGACCCGGACCGAGCTGGTGCTAGGCCGCGAGATGCGGGCCCGGATCAGGCTGCGCGAGCGCGGCGGGCCGCCCGCGATCGGGCGCGAGAGCGCCACCACGTTGCGGTGCCCGCGGGCGCGCGGGCCGACGCACAGCTGCGAGGCGCGGCCCCGCTGGCGCAGCTGTAGGCAGAGAAAGGGCTGGGAGGCGTCGCCGCCGTTGGGGAACCTGGCCAGATCGCCGAGTGCCCAAGGCCCGCGCGTGGTCGCGCTCAGCTCGAGACGCACGGCCCGCTGGCGGAGCTGCGCCGAGGCGAGGTCGAGAGGTCCGCTGGCGTCCACCGGGTCTGCGGAGGAGCGCCCCGTCGCCAGGGACCGCGCCGAGATGCCGGCCGCGCCGAATGCGAGCAGCGACGCAGCGACGATCGCGCACAGTATTACCCGCCCCACCGACGGTATTCTGCCTGACGCTCACCGCCTCTGCGCCGGTCGAAGAGCCCGCCGTAGACTCGTTCGCCGATGGGCGAAGACCGGCGCAAGCTCTTCACCTTGATCGCGACGATCCTGGGCTCGACCATCGTCTTCCTCGATGGCACCGTGGTCAACGTCGCGCTGCCGGCGATCAGCGAGGAGCTCGACGCCGGGCTCGCCGACCAGCAGTGGATCGTCGAGGCCTACATGCTGGCGACGGTGTCCCTGCTGCTCGTCGGCGGCGCGCTGGGCGACCAGTTCGGGCGCCGGCGCATCTTCATCATCGGGCTGGTCGGGTTCGGAATCACCTCGGTGATGTGCGCGATCGCGCCCACCACCGAGATGCTGATCGGCTCCCGCGCCCTGCAGGGCTTCACGGGTGCGCTGCTGGTGCCCGGCTCGCTGGCGATCCTGACCGCGACCTTCGAGGGCCCTGCGCGCGGCAAGGCGATCGGCACCTGGACCGCCTGGACTGGGATCGCGACGGTGGTCGGCCCGGCGGGAGGTGGCGCGCTGGTCGAGGCGCTCTCCTGGCGCGCGATCTTCTGGATCAACATCCCGCTGATCGTCGTCTGCATCATGCTGGCGCGGGCCTACGTCAGGGAGAGCGTCGACCCGTCGGCAGACCGTGCCATCGACTGGCTGGGGATCGTGCTTTCGGCGGTCGGCCTGGGCGGTCCCGTCTACGCCCTGATCGAGCAGCCGCGGGAGGGGTGGGGATCGCCGATGGTCTACATCCCCCTGATCGGCGGCATCGTCCTGTTCGCGCTCTTCCTGGTCTGGGAATCGCGCTACAAGCACGCGATGCTCGACCTGAGCCTGTTCCGGATCCGGAACTTCGCGATCACCAACGTCGAGACGCTGATCGTCTACGCGGGGCTGATCGGGGCGTTCTTCTTCCTCACCCTGTTCCTGCAGCAGACGGCGGGTTATTCCCCGCTCGCCGCGGGATTCGCGACGACCCCGACGTCGCTGCTGCTGTTCTTCCTCTCTCCACGCTTCGGGAGAATCGCCACCGGCACGGGGCCGCGCGTGCCGATGTGCGTGGGCCCGATCATCGGCGGAATCGGGCTGCTGCTGCTGACCCGCGTCACCGCCGACGCCGATTACCTGACCCAGGTCCTGCCCGGGGTGCTCGTGTTCGGCCTCGGTCTCTCGATCACCGATCGCACCGCTGACCGCGACGGCGCTGAACTCCGTCGAGCAGCGCCATGCCGGGGTCGCCTCGGGCATCAACAACGGCGTCTCGAGGATGGCGGGCCTGCTGGGGATCGCCGTGCTCGGGGCCCTGATCGCCGGCCAGTTCGGATCCACCGTCGACGCGAACGTTGCCGAGGCGAACCTGTCGCCGGCGGCGGACGCCGCGATCGATGAGGCGAAGAGCAACCCCCTCGTCCCTCCGGATACGAGTGATCTGCCACCACAGGAGGCCGAGAGCGTGGATGCGGCCGCCACCGACGGCGCTGAGTCGGCCTTCGATATGGCGATGGTGGTGAACGGCGTCCTGATGATCCTCGGCGGAATCGTGGCCGGCGTCGGGCTTCGAAATCCCAAACGGGTCGAGGAGCAGATCGCGCCGCGGGCCGCTCCCGCCGGCGAGTGCGCCCGCTCCGCGGGCGACGGCCACGACGGGCGAGCCCGCGAGCGCGAGGCGGAACCCGCGTCGGCCTGAGCTTTCCTAGGCTGCGCACCCGTGCGCATCTTCAGCGGCATCCAGCCGACGGGCCGCAAGCACCTCGGCAACTACATCGGCGCCATCCGCCAGTACGTGGACGGCCAGGACGAGGGCGATCCGGCGATCTACTGCATCGTCGATCTGCACGCGATCACGGTGCCGTGGGACCCGACCACCCTGCGGACCAACGTCTACGACACGACCGCGATCCTGCTCGCCGCCGGCCTGGACCCCGAGCGCTGCATCCTCTTTCGGCAGTCCGACGTGCGCGAGCACACCGAGCTGACCTGGTACCTGGCGGCCTTCACCGCCCACGGCGACCTCAACCGCATGACTCAGTTCAAGGACAAGTCCGCGAAGCGCGAGCTTGTCTCGGCAGGGCTCTTCTTCTACCCGGTGCTGCAGGCCGCGGACGTGCTCGCCTACAAGGCCGACACGGTCCCCGTCGGCGAGGACCAGCGCCAGCACATCGAGCTGATGCGCGAGATCGCGCGGCGCTTCAACGAGCGCTTCGGCGGCATTCTGCTCGAGCCCGAGCACCGCATCCCCGAGGTCGGGGCGCGGATCATGGACCTGCAGGACCCGACGGTGAAGATGTCCACGACCGGCGGCAGCGGCCAGGGGACGGTCTACGTACTCGACGAGCCCGCGGCCGTGGCCAAGAAGCTGAAGAGCGCGGTAACAGACTCGGGCTCGGAGGTGAAACGCGCGGGAGAGGGCAAGGACGGGATCGCCAACCTGATCGAGATCCTCTCGGCGGTGCGCGGGGTGGAGATGGACGCGATCGAGGCCGAGTTCGACGGCTCCGGATACGGGGACTTCAAGGGCGCGGTGGCCGAGTCGGTGGTCGAGTTCCTGGCCCCGGTGCGCGAGCGCTACGAGCAGCTGCGCCCCGACGAGGCGGCGCTGGAGAAAACGCTCGAGGCGGGCGCCGAGAAAGCGCGCGCGATCGCGACCGAGACTCTGGCCGAGGTGCGGGCGGCGATCGGGATCGGGCCGGCCTAGGCCGGCTCCCGTTCGGCCAGGCGTCCATCTGGGTTGACTCGCCCAATCCGGCGGCGTAGGCTCACCCCGCCCCGATTCGGATGTGGGAGGGCAGATGAAGCATGTTCTGAAGGGTTCGCTGGGCGCGCTTGCCTACCTTGCGCTGAGCGTGCCCGGTGCGGCGAGCGCGGCGGTTTTCACCCCTACCACCACCGCGGACGAGTACGGCGAGAACGCGGCGGCGTGTGGGTTGCGCGAGGCGGTTGAGGCGGCCAACACGGATGGGGACTTCGGCGGCTGCACGGCCACCGACGCAAACCCGGACATCATCAACCTCAACGCATCGGCGTACGTGCTGACCCGCGACGGTGTGGACGACGACAACTCCGACGGCGACCTCGACGTCCTCACCGAGCCGCTGAGCCTGCTCGGCCAGGCTACGTCGGGGCCGACGACCATCGACGGCGACGCCGACGACGCCGACGCCACCGACGACCGTGTCCTTCACGTCCACCCCTCCGTGGCCGATTTCGCAGGCGAGGACTTCGGAGCCACTGGCCTCGTGATCCGCGACGGCGCCCCGGCCGGGTTCGGCGGCGGCATCAGCATCGTCGGGCCACTGGACGGACCGCCGCCCCCGAGCGGCTCGGGCGAGGCGATGACGGTCGGACTCAGCCTGATCACGTTCACGGCGAACCGTGCGAGGGTGGGCGGCGGGGGCGGCGCGATCTACGCCGAGACCGCCGAGCAAGTGAGGGTGATCAACTCGACGATCAGCGGCAACAATGCTGAAGGGCCGGGTGGTGGGATCGACGCAAACGGGACGACCACCGACCAGGCCTTCGTCCAGCTCGAGAACGCGACTGTCTCCAACAACACCGCCGACGCCGAGGCCGACGGCGGCGGCAACGGCGGCGGCATCAACGCCCGCGGGACGGGAGGGAGCATGACCCTCTACAACACGATCGTCGCAGGCAACGCTGACCTGACCCCGGGCGGCACCGTGGCGCCTGATTGCACCGGGACCCTCAACTCCGGCGGCTACAACCTGATTGGCAACCTGGCGAACTGCGACGGGCTCCCCATCGGCACCGGCGATATCCGCGACATGCCCGCGGGCCTCGCCCTGCTGGCTCTGATCCCCGGCGCCGGGCTGAGCACGGTCCTTGCCCACGACCTGACCCCGACGAGCCTCGCCCGCGACGCGGGCAACCCCGCCCCGGTCGGCGGCCCGCTCGGCACCTGCGAGCCCACGGCCCAGAACTTCGGCACGCGCCCGCGAGGGCCACGCTGCGACATCGGCGCGGTCGAGGCCGACGTGGTCCCGACGGGAGGTGGCGGCCCGGCCCCCGGCGCCAAGAAGAAGAAGTGCAAGAAGAAGAAGGGCAAGAGCGCGGCCGCGGCCAAAAAGAAGAAGTGCAAGAAGAAGAAGAAGAAGAAGAAGAAGTAGCCCGGCTGACCGCTCCGGCTTCTAAGCTGGCGGCGTGACCTCGGTCTCCGAGCTGGAGTTGGACCTGGACGTCTTCCAGGGGCCGTTTGACCTGCTGCTCGCGGTGCTGCTGCGCGAGGAGATCAGCCTGGCCGAGGTCGAGCTCGGCGAGATCGTGCTCGCCTACATCGACCACCTCGAGGAGGCGGGCGAGCTCGACCTCGAGGCCGTGACCGAGTTCCTGGTCCTGATCGCCGCGTTGCTGGAGCTGAAGTCACGGCTGCTGCTGCCCGGGGAGCCCGGCGAGGACGAGCTGGGGCCCCAGGAGGCCGCCGACGAGCTGCTGGCGCGGATGCTCGAGTACAAGCGCTACAGCGAAGCGGGCAAGGTGCTGGAGCGGATCTTCGATCGCGAGGGAGGCGTCATGTACCGCTCGGCGCCGCCGCCGCCGGAGCTGCGCCGTGCCGCGGTCAAGGCCGCGGTCAAGGTCTATGAGCCCGACCGCCTCGGGTCAGCGCTGGGCGACCTGCTGGCCGTGCCGCCCGACCCCGACACGCGTCACATCAGGACCACGGTCTCGCTGCAACGTCGCCTCGGCGTTGTGCGCGAGCTGCTCCGCAAGAAGGGCGCCCTCGACTTCGACGAAGCTTTCGGCAATGAGGACCGCTTCACCCAGGCGGTCACCCTGTTCGCGCTACTGGAGCTGCACCGCCGCGGCGAGGCGTCCTGGACGCAGGAGGAGACCTTCGGGCCGATCGAGGTGCAGTCCAGTTGAGCTCCGACCCGCTCGCCACGCAACTGGAGGCGCTGCTGTTCCTGGCGCCCGATCCCGTCTCGGCCTCCGAGCTGGCCGAGGCGCTGGAGATGGAGGAGGAGCCGGTGGCCGAGGCGCTGGAGGCGCTCGAGGGCGATCTCGCCGGCTCCGGTCGCGGCGTGCGCCTGCGCAAGGTCGCAGGCGGCTACGCGCTGGCGGCGGTGCCCGAGGCCGAGGACGCGGCGCGGCGGCTGCTGGCGAAGCCGCGCACGCCGCCGCTGACCCAGGCCCAGGCCGAGGTGCTGGCGATCGTCGCCTACCTGCAGCCGGTCTCGCGGCCTGAGGTGGCGCGTATCCGCGGTGTCTCATCGGACTCGGCGGTCTCCAGCCTTACCGAGCGCGGAATGATCGAAGAGAGCGGGCGCAGCCGCTTCGGCGCCGTCACCTACGCGACCACCACCCTGTTCGAGAAGCTGTTCGGGCTTTCGGGCCTCGATGCGCTTCCCGACCCCGCGCAGTTCGATCCCACCCCCGACGACGAGCGCGAGCTTCGCGAGCGCCTGCTGAAGGCCGGCGAGCAACGCGCGGGTTGACGATGTCGGTGTGAGGGTGCTGCGGTGAGGCGGGCGGGGCTGACCTGCCGCGGCCCTGGCCACGGCGGCGCTGGCGGCCCCAGCGGGCGCCGGCGCGGCGGCGATCGACGTCAGCACCACGGCCGACGAATACGGGTCGGGCTCCGGGTGCTCGCTGCGCGAAGCGGTGCGCGCCGCCAACGGCGACGTGGCCTTCGGAGGCTGTGCGGCGGGGGAGTCGGCCGCCGCCGACGCGATTCGCCTCGCGCCCGGGGCGCTCTACCCGCTGACCGTCACCGGCCCCGGCGAGCAGCTCAACGCGACGGGGGACCTCGACCTCGAGACCGGGGACGGCGTCTCTATCGGCCGCGCCGGCCCCGGCGCCAGGCCCACGATCGACGCCAACGACCTCGAACTTCCTCCCTCCAGCCACGATCGCGCCATCGACCTTCACGGCAGCGGCAGCTTCGCGCTGGAGGGGGTGCGGATCCTCGACGGCGACGCCGGCCTCGAGTCGGGCGGGGCGATGCGATGGGCCGAGGCCGGACAACCCGGGGACCTGGAGGTGCGCGATTCGGAGTTCGCCGGCAACTCGGCCATCTACGGCTCGGCGATCGAAGCCGAGACCACCGGCGAGCACCTGGTGGAGGACAGCTCGATCAGCGGGGGTACGGCGGCGGACCTGGGGGCGATTCATTCCACTGGCCGGCTGAACGTCCTGCGCACGTCGATAACCGGCAACGGCGGGGGCGGCATCGCGGCGACCAAGCCGGGCGCGGATTCCCTCCGCCTCACCGCCAGCACGATCGCCGGAAACCCGGTCACCGTCGCCGAGGCGATCGGCGCCGTCTACTCCGATGGCGATACCGAGGTGGTCAACTCGACGATCAGCGGCAACGGCGGCGGCTTCGTGGGCGGCATCGAGGCCCACGGCGCCCTGGAGGTGTCCTTCTCGACGATCGCCGACAACCAGGCGGTCGGTGGCGGAGGCCACGCCTCGGGCGGTATCGACGTGGACAGCGCGGCCTCGGTCAGCCTCGACGCCGTGATCCTGTCCGGCAACAAGGAGGGGTTCGAGCTCGAGAACTGCAACGAGCCGGTCGACACCGATCTGCGCCCGAGCCTGGAGGACGGGAACCTCTGTGGGCTCGCGACCTCAGGCCCCGAGCCGAGCTTGGCCGGCACCGACCCCCAGCTTGCGCCGCTCGCTGCGAACGGCGGGCCGACCCAGACGCGCGGCCTCTATCCCGGGAGCCCGGCGATCGACTACGTCGACGGCTGCGGGCTGGGTGCCGTCGACCAGCGAGGCGTGGCGCGGCCGTCCGATGGCTGCGACATCGGGGCCTTCGAGGGATCGGTCCCGCGGCCTCCCGACCCGCCACCGGCCCAGCCCGCCCCGGCGCCGAAGAAGAAGAAGAAGAAGAAGAAGTGCAAGCGCAGGAAGGCGACGCCAACCGGGGCCGCAGCCGCCTCGAAGCGAGGCAAGTGCAAGTCGAAGCCGAAGAGGCGGGCGGCGCCGAACGAGCGCAGGGTGATCGGGCGATCCGTCGATGGCCGAGCGATCCGCGCCGTGCGGGTGGGGGACCCCGCCGCCGATCGGGTCGCGCTGGTGGTCGGGGTGATCCACGGCGACGAGCGAGCAGGGCTTGCGGTCACCCGCGAGTTGCGCGCGCTGGGGCCGGCGATCGACGCCCAGGTCTGGGTGATCGACAGCCTCAACCCCGACGGCGCCCGCGCGCGCACGCGTCGGAACTCCCGCGGCGTCGACCTCAACCGCAACTTCCCCTATCGCTGGCGGGGCGGCGTCCCGCGCTCGAGCGGCTACTACCCTGGCCCTCGCGCGGCCTCTGAGCCCGAGACGCGCGCCGCCATGGACTTCATCCGCGAAATCGACCCTGACATCTCCGTCTGGTACCACCAGCCCTGGGGCGCGGTGCTCGCCTGCCGCGGGCGTCCCGCGATCGCGGCGCGCTACGCGAAGCTGGCGAAGATGGGCACGAGCTGCCGCGGCCGGGGACTGCACGGCACCGCGATCAGCTGGGAGAAGGCCGCGCTGGGCTCCGACGCCTTCGTGGTCGAGCTGGCCGCCGGCAGGATCAGCGGCGCGTCGGCCCGCCGTCACGCCCGCGCCGCAGCCACGATCGCGGAGGGCACCTGATGGGCTGGTCGGGCTGGTCGGCGCTGGCCTTGGCGGTGGGCGCGCTCGCCGCCGGCGAGCGCGACCCAGGGGACCGTCCCGGTGGCCGCTACGGCCGACGCGGGGGAGACCGCCGCCGCGGCGGCCAAGCCGCGCATCGCCAAGCGCCTGATCCCCTATCCCCAGAGCCGCAAGGACGACATGGCGGGCTACTCCAAGCGCCACTACGGCCAGTACAAGTGGCAGCTGACCGAGCCGAAGCTGATCGTGATCCACTTCGCCGTCGCCGGCAGCGTCGGCGCCATCTACAACACCTTCGCCCCGAACCGCCCCGACGTCGAGTACGGGGAGCTCCCAGGGGTCTGCTCCCAGTACGCCGTCGGCGCCAAGGGCGGCGCGGTGCGCTTCGTCCCGGACTCGACCCGCTGCCGCCACGTCGTCGGGCTCAACCACGTCTCGATCGGGATCGAGCACGTCGGCTTCAGCGACGGCGAGGTGCTGGGCCGAAAGCCGCAGCTGCGGGGCTCGCTGCGCGCTGACGCAGTGGCTGCGCTGTCTGCCACGACATCCCCATCAAGGGCGTGATCGGCCACGCCGAGAGCCTCTCCTCGCCCTACTACAAGGAGCTGGACCCGGACTTCAGGGGCCGCACCCATTCGGACTTCAAGCGGCGCTCGATGCGCATCTACCGGCGCGAGCTGCGCGAGCTCGGGCCCTGCTGAGCCGGGCCCGGTCCCTTGCGCCTGGCCCGCTACCTCGCGCACAGCGGCGTCGCCTCGCGGCGGGCCGCCGAGGAGCTGATCCGCGCGGGGCGGGTCAGCGTCGGGAACGAGGTCACCACCGACCCGGCGCGCGACGTCGATGAGCGCAGCGGGGTCGAGGTGGACGGCCGCGCGGTCGCGCCCGAGCCGCGCGAGGTCTGGGCGATGAACAAGCCCGCCGGAGTGGTCTCGACCGCGAGCGAGCCGGGCAGGCGCCGCGCCGTCACGGAACTGGTCGATTCCGAGCGGCGGCTGTACCCCGTCGGCCGCCTCGACGCCGACTCGACCGGCCTGATCCTGCTCACCAACGACGGTGAGCTCGCCAACCGCCTCACCCATCCTCGGTACGGAGTCCCCAAGACCTACTCGGTGCGGCTCGCGAGGCCGCCCTCGGAAGCCGACCTGGCGCGGTTGCGCGGGGGCGTGCGGCTCGAGGACGGGCCGACGGCCCCCGCGCAGGTCGAGCGCGTTGGCGAGCGCGAGATCGAGGTGACCCTTCGCGAGGGGCGCAAGCGGCAGGTGCGCCGCATGGCCGAGGCGGTGGGCAACGAGGTCGCTTCTCTGCGGCGGATCCGGATCGGCTCGCTCGAGCTCGGCTCGCTGCCGGAGTCGCGCTCCCGGCGGCTCGGCGAGGCCGAGGTGCGGGCGCTCTGGGAAGATTCCGCGCCATGAGCGACGAGCTGCGGCTATGGGCGGTGCGGGGCGCGACCAAGGTCGAGCGCAACGACCCCGAGCAGATCCTGGAGAAGACCGAGGAGCTGATGCGCGAGCTGCTGCAGCGCAACGAGCTCGAGCCTGAGCGCATCGTCAGCTGCATCTTCACCTCGACCCACAACCTGAACGCAGAGTTCCCGGCCGTGGCCGCGCGCAAGCTCGGGCTCAACGCGGTGCCCCTTCTGTGCGCGCAGGAGATCGACGTGCCCGGCGCGATGCCGGGCGTGGTGCGCGTACTGGTCCACTACTACGCGCCAGCCGGCCACACGCCGGCACACACCTACGTCGGCGAGGCCCAGGAGCTGCGCACCGATCTGAATGCCGCCCAGTAGCCCGATCGCGAGCGCGGCTCAGGTGAGGGCGGCGGATCCAGGGGACGCCGAGGCGATCGTGGGTTTGACGGCCGCGGGCTGGCGCGCCGCATACCCGGGGATCGTCCCCGACGAGCTGATCCGGAACCTGCCGATCTCGGCCTGGCGCCACGACATCGGCACGGGCCTGCGGGCGCCGGTCGCGGACGCCTTCACCCGCCTTGCGGAGGTGGACGGCGCTCCGGTGGGCTACTGCTACATCGCAGCGCCGGGTCGCGAGGAGCCCGAGGGCTCCGAGGTCGCCGAGCTGGTCGCGATCTACGTCGATTCCGCCCACTGGCGCCGCGGGGTCGGCCGGGCGCTGCTGGAGAGCGCGCAGGGCGAGGCGGGACTGCTCGACTATCGCGAGATGCTGCTGTGGACGTTCGAGCCCAATGCCTCGGCGCGAGCCTTCTACCTCGCCCTCGGCTTCGCCGACGACGGCGGGCGACGCCCGCATGAGGCGAGCGGGACGCCGACCGTCCGCATGCGGCGCACCCTGGATCACCGATCCGGCCCGTCACAATGAGGGCGTCATGACCGTCACCTTCGCCGAGAAGCTGGCCCGGATGCCGCACTACGAGCCGGGGACCTCGCTCGAGGACGCCGAGGCGCGCGCCGAGACCGAGGACGCCGTCAAGCTCGCCTCGAACGAGTCGCCGCTGCCGCCGCATCCCGCGGTGGTCGAGGAGATCGCCGCCGCGGCGGCCGGCGTCAACCGGTACCCGGACCCCGAGGCGCGGCTGCTGCGAACGCGCATAGCCGAACGCTGCGAGACCGAACCCGCCCGGATCGCGGTCTCGAACGGCTCCTGCGAGCTGCTGCTTGCGGCGTCGGAGGCGCTCTGCGAGCCGGGCTCGGAGATCGTCTATGCGTGGCCCTCGTTCTCGATGTACCCGCACATGGCGGCGCTTTCGGGCGCACGCGAGATCAGGGTGCCCCTGGCCGACGGCTGGGTGCACGACCTGGACGCGATGCTGGCCGAGATCACGATGGCGACCCAGATCGTCGTCGTCTGCAACCCCAACAACCCGACCGGAACCTACCTCCCCGCCGAGCGCATCGGCGCCTTCGTCGAGAGCGTGCCGAAGCACGTGACGGTGATCGTTGACGAGGCCTACATCGAGTTCCAGGCGGTGGACCACCCGGACGCGACCATCGACCTGCTGGCCGAGCACCCGAACCTGGTCCTACTGCGGACCTTCAGCAAGGTCTACGGCCTCGCCGGCCTGCGCGTCGGCTACGGGCTCTGCTCGCCGCAGCTGAGAGGCGCGATGGACGCGGTGCGCCAGCCGTTCAGCGTCAACTTGCTGGCACAGGCCGCGGCCTGCGAGGCGATCCTGCACCAGGACGACGTCTCCGACCGGGTCGAGAAGAACATCGTCGAGCGGATGTTCGTCGAGGAGGAGCTGCAGGGGCTCGGGCTCGAGGCCGCCGACTCGCAGGCGAACTTCGTCTGGGTCGGCCTCGGCGACCGCGACGAGGACGAGGTGCTCGCGTCGCTGACCAAGGCCGGCGTCGCCGTCCGCCCCGGCGCCGCGCTCGGCGCCCCCGGCAACCTCCGCGTCACCTACGGCACGCGCGCGGAGAACGAGCGCTTCATCGCCGCGCTGGCCGACGCGATCTGATCCGACCCGGCGCGGTCGTCGTTGCACTAGACATGAGGAAAACCGCTGCCGCAGCTTGTGTGACGGTGGCGCTGCTCGCGGCCGGGTGCGGCGACCAGGGCGGGCTCGAGATCATCCGGGTCTGCGGGGACCAGACGGCCGCCACCTCCGACGATCCTCGCTGCGCCGGCCGGGACGGCTTCCCCGACGAGCCCGGCGACAAGGGCCAGGGCCTGTTCCGGCCCCGCGGCTTCTGAAGACTGGTCGCGATCTCGTGAAAAGCGCCTGGTGCTCTGGTACAACCTTTAGGCAGATGGAGCCTCTCCGCACGCATCTCGACTCCAGCACGAGCCGCCCGGCGGCTCGCACGCGTGCGCGCTCCTATTGGTACTGGCGATTTAGCTAGGCGTCCGGCCGGCGGCCACGCCTGACGTTCCGAGGCCGCAGACCGTAGATCCCAACTGCCGGGCGCCTTATCCAGGCAAGGACCATCGCCGTACCAGTAGAAAGGAGGCTTCGAGTAATGATCATGGAGATGAAGGACCTACCCACAGACCGATCTGGACGAGTCAGGGACCAGCGGATCGGTCGCATCGTCGAGCTGCTCTCGCCCGCGCAGGTCCTGGAGGAGCTGCCCCTGTCCGACCCACAAGAGGACATGGTGCTCGGCCACCGCAGCGAGGTGGCTCGGATCCTCGACCGGGAGGACGACCGCCTGCTGGTCGTGGTCGGCCCTTGCAGCGTCCACGACGTCGAGGCGGCGATGGAGTACGCGCGCCGGCTCAGCGCCCGGGCGGCCGAGTTGCAGGACGACCTCTGCATCGCGATGCGGGTCTACTTCGAGAAGCCGCGCACCACGATCGGTTGGAAGGGGCTGATCAACGACCCGCACCTGGACGGCAGCGGCGACGTCAACGTCGGGCTGCAGATGGCACGCGGCCTGCTGCTGGAGGTGCTCGACCAGGGGCTGGCGATCGGCTGCGAGTTCCTGGATCCGATCACGCCCCAGTACATCTCCGACGTGGTCGCCTGGGGCGCCATCGGGGCCCGTACGACCGAGAGCCAGATCCATCGCCAGCTCGCCTCCGGGCTGTCGATGCCGGTCGGGTTCAAGAACGCCACCGACGGCGACGTCAAGGTCGCTGTGGACGCGGTGCGGGCCGCAGCGGCGAAGCACGCCTTCGCGGGGATCGAGACGAGTGGAAGGCCGGCGATCTTCCACACGGAGGGCAACGACGATGGCCACGTGATCCTGCGCGGCGGCCGGGGCGCCCCCAACTACGACGCCGAGGGCGTCGGCGAGGCGCTCGAGCTGCTGTCGCAGGCCGGCCTGTCGGAGCGGCTGATCGTCGATGCCTCGCACGAGAACAGTGGCAAGGACCACACGCGCCAGCCGGCGGTTGTAGCCGACATCGCCGACCAGGTGGCGGCGGGCAACCGGTCCGTGGTCGGCGTGATGATGGAGTCGTTCTTGGTCGCGGGCAAGCAGGACTTCGAGCCAGGCGCTGAGATGGTCTACGGGCAGTCGATCACCGACGCTTGTATGGACTGGGAGACAACCTCGCTGGCTCTGGACCGGCTGGCCGGGGCGGTCCGCGAGCGACGAGAGAACTGAGCGCTCGATGAAGATCGCCGTCCTCGGCGTCGGGCTGATCGGCGGCTCGGTCGGGCTGGCGGCCCGCGGCAAGCTCGACGCTGAGGTCGCGGGCTTCGACCCGGACACCGAGCTGCTGGCGCGAGCCGAGGAGCTGGGCGCGATCAGCTCCCCTCGCGAGTCGGTGGCGGAGGCGGTCGCCGGCGCCGAGGTGGTCTTCTGCGCGGCGCCCGTCGGGGCGCTGCCCGAACTGGCCGCGCGGGCACTCGATGCCGCAGGCGAGGACACGGCGGTCACCGACGTCGGCTCGGTAAAGCGCGAGGCGATCGCGGCCCTGGGCGAGGACCCCCGCTTCGTCGGAGGGCACCCGCTGGCCGGCGCCGAGACCTCGGGCGTCGAGAACGCCCGCCCGGACCTGTTCGAGGGGGCGCGCTGGTACCTGACCCCGACGTCCAGCACCGGGGGCCTCCTCTATGACCGGGTGCAGCGGCTGATCGCCGACCTGGGCGCTCGGCCGCAGGCGATCGCGGCCGGTGACCACGACCGGCTGATGGCCACCGTCAGCCACCTGCCCCACGTGCTCGCCAACGTGCTCGTCGGCCAGGCGACGGACGCGCTGGCCGCGGACGAGGCCGAGCGCCTGCCCGAGGTCGGCCCGAGCTTCCGCGACGCGACAAGGGTGGCGGGCGCCAACCCCGCGATCTGGGGCGACATCTTCGCCGGCAACAGCGAGGCCGTCGCCGCCGAGGTGGATGCCGTCGCCGAGCGGCTGCGGCGGGCGGCCGAGCTGTTGCGCAGCGGCGACCGCGACGCGCTTCGGGCCTGGCACCGCGAGGCGGGGGACGATCGCCGCGACCTGCTCGAGGGCGAGCTGGCAGGAGGCGGGCTCTGCGAGCTGCGCGTCCTGGTCCCCAACAGCCCCGGCGTGGTGGCCGAGATCGCGCTCGCCCTGGGCCGCGCCGGCGTCAACATCGAGGACATGGGCCTCTATCCGGCCGCCGACATGCGCTCGGGCGCGATTTCGCTGTTCGTCGCAGGCGAGGACGAAGCCGAGCGCGCCGCCGCGCTCGTCCGCGAGCTGGGGCACGAAGCCAGCCGCGTCGAGCGATGAGGTTCGAGCCCGCACGCGGCCTCCGCGGCGAGCTGCGCCCGCCCCCGGACAAATCGATCTCCCATCGCGCCGCCCTGATCGGGGCGATGGCCGATGGCGCGACCCGCATCTCGGGGTACCTGGACTCGGCCGACACGCGCTCGACACTCGCCGCCGCGGCGCAGCTGGGCGCCGTCATCAGCGAGGGCGACGCCGACGGCCGCGGCGGGCTCTTCGTCGAGGTCCAGGGAGCGGGGTTGCGGGGCGCCGGCTCCGCCTCGATCGACGTCGGCAACGCGGGCACCCTGATCCGCATCCTCCCGGGCTGGCTCGCGGGGCAGGCGGAGGGCGAATGGACGCTGGACGGCGACGAGTCGATCCGCAACCGGCCCGTCGACCGGATCGCTGATCCCCTGTCGCAGATGGGCGCCGAGGTCGAGGCCCGCGAGGGCCGGCTGCCGCCGCTCGTCGTCCGGGGCTCCGAGCTCCGCGGGATCGACTACGAGATGCCGATCGCGAGCGCCCAGGTCAAGTCGTGCTTGCTGCTCGCCGGCCTGCTTGCGGACGGTGCCACGACCGTGCGCGAGTCCCAGCCTTCGCGCGACCACAGCGAGCGCATGCTCGCCGCCGCGGGCGCCAGGATCAGCCGCAAGGACGGCGCGATCACGGTCGAGCCCGCCGAGCGACTGGAGGCCGGAGACATCGCCGTCCCGGGGGACTTCTCATCGGCGGCCTTCTTCGTCGTCGCGGCCCTGATCGTGCCCGGCAGCGAGGTCAGCCTGCGCGAGGTCGGCATCAACCGCAGCCGCATCGGACTGCTCTCGATCCTGGCGCGGATGGGGGTGCAGATGGGCGGCGCGCACGAGGCTGAGCGGACGATGGTGATCCAGGAGATCCGCGAGCCGGGCCCCGAGCCGATGGCCTCGCTGCGGGTGCGCAGCGCCCAGCTGGTCGGGGGCCGAGGTCGGCCCGGAGGACGTTCCGGGCGCGATCGACGAGCTGCCGCTGGTGGCGCTGCTCGGCTGCTTTGCCGAGGGCGAGACCGTCCTCAGCGGCGCCGAGGAGCTGCGCCGCAAGGAGTCGGACCGAATCGACGCGGTGGTCGACGGCCTCGGTGCCCTGGGTGCCGAGATCGAGGGCCGGCCCGACGGCTTCGCGGTCGCGGGCACCGGCGGCCTGCGCGGCGGAACCATCGACGCCCGCGGCGACCATCGAATGGCGATGCTCGGTGCGGTCGCCGGGCTCGCCTCCCGGGAGGGAGTGGAGGTGGAGGGCTTCGAGGCCGTGTCCGTCAGCTACCCGGGCTTTGAGGCCGACGTCGCCGCGCTGACCGATTGAGTCACGCTGCGCGCCCGGTGGTGACGCGATCGAGCTAACTCTTGTTGCTGGGGTGACCCTCGCCCGGCCAGGGCGAAAGCACCAGCAGGAGGCGCGCGTCGGTCTTGGCGGTGACCTCGTGGCGCTCGTTGGGGTCGAAGATGGCGAGCAGCCCGGTCGAGCCGGTCACTGTTCCGCCGTCGGAGTCGGCCACTTCGATCTCGCCGTCGGTCACGAGCAGCCAGGCGCGCTCGTGGACCTGATGCTCGGAGAGTTGCTCGCCGGCAGGAAGCTGGAGCACGATCGCCCGCCCCTCCTGCTCGGAGTCGAGCACCTGCGGGTTGCGCGGCTGGACGTCGAGGGAATTGAGGTCCCAACTCTCCATGGGCGGCACAATACCCTCGCCGCATGGTCATCGCCATCGACGGTCCCGCGGGGGCCGGCAAGTCCACCGTGGCCCGCGGGGTCGCCGCTGCGCTCGGCTTCACCTACCTCGACTCGGGGTCCATGTACCGCTGCGTGGCGCTGGCGGCGCTCGACCGCGGGGTGGATCTGGACGACAACGTGGCCCTGGGAAAGCTGGCGGGTGGGCTCGAGCTCGAGCTCGACGGCGGCTCGGTGCGCCTGGACGGCCGTGACGTCAGCGAGGCGATCCGGCGGCCCGAGGTCTCGGCCGCGGCCTCGCGGGTCTCGGTGCACCCGGCGGTGCGCGAGGCGATGGTGGCCCGTCAGCGCCGCCTGATCGACTCCGGCCGCTACGTGGCCGAGGGGCGCGACATCGGTACGGTCGTCAGCCCCGAGGCGCCGCTCAAGGTCTATCTCACGGCGAGCGAGTCCGAGCGCGCGCGCCGGCGCGCGGCCGAGACCGGCGAGCCGGCCGAGCAGGTGCTGGAGGCGCTCCGCGCCCGCGACGAGCGCGACCGAGGCCGCGAGCACGGCGCCCTGCGGGCCGCCGAGGACGCGGTCACCCTGGACACCACGGGGCTCGAGGCCGGCGAGGTCGTCGAGCGCGTGGTCGAGTTGGCCCGCGAGCGGGGGCTGGCGTGAGCGAGCCGACCGTGGCGGTGGTCGGATTCCCGAACGCCGGCAAGAGCACCCTCGTCAACCGCCTCGCGGGGGGCCGCGAGGCCGTCACCGACGCCGAGCCCGGGGTCACCCGCGACCGGCGCGCGCTGGCGTGCGAGTGGAACGGCCGTCGCTTCAAGCTGATCGACACCGGCGGCATGGACCTGGCCGACTCGGACGACCTGGCGCGGGCGGTCCAGGCGCAGGCTCGGACCGCGATCGACGAGGCCGACGCGATCCTGCTGGTGGTGGACGCCCGGGCGGGCCTCGGCCCCGGGGAGGCCGAGCTCGCTGATCTGCTCCGCCGCTCCCCCAAGCCGGTGCTGGTCGCCGCCAACAAGATCGATCGTCCCGGTGACGAGGCCCTGGGCGCGGAGCTTCACTCCCTCGGCCTCGGCGAGCCGCTGCCGGTCTCGGCCATCCACGGGCTCGGCACCGGGGACCTGCTCGACCGCGTTACGGCGGAGCTTGGCGGCGAGCCGACCCCTGAGGAGAGGGGGGAGGAGCCGCCCCGCGTCGCCATCATCGGGCGGCCGAACGTCGGCAAGTCATCGCTGCTGAACACGCTGCTCGGCTCCGAGCGCGTGGTCGTCAGCGAGCGTGCGGGCACGACCCGCGACCCGGTGGACACCGAGCTGGAGTTGGACGGACGCTCGGTCGTCCTGGTCGACACGGCCGGGCTGCGGCGCCGCAGCAAGGTCGCCGGCACGGTCGGCTACTACGCGCAGATGCGCTCCGAGCGCGCCGCCGAGCGTGCCGACGCCGCGATCGTGGTCTGCGACGCCGCCGAGGGGCTGACCTCGGAGGACCTGAGGGTGGGGGAGCTCGCGATGAAGTCCAACTGCGCGACCGTGCTGGCCTTCAACAAGTCCGACCTGGTCACGGGCGGGGAGTTCGATCTCGAGGACGCCCGGGGGCGGGCGCACAAGAAGCTGCGGCTGCGCCCGCCGCTGATGACCTGCTCGGCGCTGACCGGGAAGGGCACCGACGCGGTGCTGCGCGAGGCGCTGGCGCTGGCGGACCGCGCCGGGGAGCGCATCCCGACCCCGGAGCTGAACCGCTTCGTGTCAAGCGTGGTCGCCGAGCGCCCGCCGCCGGCCAAGCGCGGCCGCAGGCTGCGGCTCTACTACGCAGCCCAGGTCGGCCGGCGCCCGCCGCGGATCGCGGTCCAGGTCAACGACCGCCGCCTGATCCAGCGCGACTGGGCCTACCACCTCGAGAACCGTCTCCGCGAGAACTACGGCCTGCAGGGAGTGCCCCTTGTGATCGACTACGTGCCGCGCAAACGCGACCGGGGCGCGTAGGCGATGCGCCCGCTATAAGAGGCGGCTGGTGGAGAGTTCGGGCGGAAAGGAGGGGCCGAAGGCCCCGGGGTCAAAGGATTCGCCCGGCTCGGGCGAGCCGGTGACGACCGAGAACGAGGCCGCGAAGCCCGACGATCAGAAGGAGGCCGAGTCCAAGGACCCGTCGGAAGACCTCTGGTTCCGCCTCTCGACCCGGCTCAAGGCGGTCGGCTACTGGCTGCGCGAGAAGCTTCAGGCCGCAGGCAGGGGCCTGGGCGCGGCCGGCGAGCGCCTCGGGGACCTCTGGCAGAAGAGCCCGATCTGGGGCAGGGTCGCGATCGCGGCCGGGGCGACCCTGCTCTTCCTGGTGCTGCTGATCAGGGTGGTGCCGGTCGGGCCCTGTCAGCTCTCGGTCAAGGAGTGCGCGCCGTCCGAGAAGTCCTTCGAGCTGGTCCCCGCGGACGCGCTCCTGTATGCCCACCTGACCATCGACGAAGGATCCGATCAGTTCGAGCGCAGCGGCGAGGCGTTCGAGCGGCTCTCGGACCTGCGCACGATCCTGGCGGCAGAGGTGCCAGGCGCGCTGCCGACGCCCTCGGGCACGCCGATCGACATTTCCGAGGACGTGCTGCCGTGGGCCGAGCGCGACCTGGCGCTGACGCTGCTGCCTGGCCCGGGTAAGCGCTCGCTGCCGGCCTTCGTCGCCGGGGTGGAGGACCAGGCCGGCGCCGAGGCCTTCCTCGCCAGGGTCGCCCCCGCCGGCGACGTCAAGACCGTGACGGTCGGCGACGAGGAGATGAGCGTGTACCCAGAAGGCTTCGCGGCCGCATTGGTGCAGGACTCCCTCGTCTTTGGCGAGGTGCCGGCCGTGCGCGCATCCATCAACGCCGCCTCCGGGGACGCCCCGGCGCTGGAGGGAAGCCCAGAGGAGCAGACCGTCCGCGAGGAGCTGCCCGAGTCCCGCTTCGCCGAGCTCTACATGTCGCGCTCCGGGGTGCAGCGGCTCCTCGCCGGGCGCGCCGGGGCCGCCACGCAGCTCGAGACCTTCGTCGACTACGGCGCGACCGACGGCCTGGCGGCGGCCGCGGTCGCCAAGGAGGACGGCATCGAGCTCGAGCTGGTCAGCAGCCTCAACCCGGAGCTGCTGAAGCAGAACCCGTCGTTCTTCTCGGAGCTGCCCACCTTCGAGCCGACCCTGACCGGCGAGGCCGGAGCGCGCTCGATCGCCTACGCGGGCGTCGGCGAGGTGGGCCCGACCCTGGCCGAGCTGCTGGACCGCACGGCGGGAGGGGGCGGCCTGGCGGGCTCGTTGCGCGGCCTCTCCCGCCGGCTGCGTGCGCAGGCCGGGGTGGACCCGCTGAGCGAGCTGCTGCCCGCGCTGGGCGGGCAGGCGGCGCTGGTCGCCGAGCCCACCGACGGCGTCCCCTTCGCCAGCCTGATCGTCGACGGGGTCGATACGGACCAGGCGGCCCAGGCGCTGGCGAAGCTCCAGCGCCCGCTGCTGCGCGCGCTCGGAGGGGGCGGGCAGGTACCGCGCTTCGAGGAGCAGGAGATCGACGGCGTGCCCGTGCGCTCGGTGCAGGCGTCACCGACGGTCAACCTCGCCTACGCGGTCTTTGACGACAAGCTCGTGATCAGCACCGATCCCGCGGGCGTCGAGCAGGTGCTCGGGGAGGGCGGGCTGGAGGACTCCGAGCCGTTCCAGCGGGCCACCGACGAACTTCCCGACGAGGTCTCGGCGTTAGTCTTCCTGAACCTCGACGAGCTCTTCGGCCAGGTCACGAGGACCGATCTGGTCGAGGATCCATTCTTCGCGAACTTGAGCGTGCTGTTCGAAAACGCCACCTCGGCCGCCCTCGCCGTCAACGGCGACGACGAGGAGATCCGCTCTGAACTGTTCCTTGCACTCGACTAGGGCATCCTTGACCCAGCATTCCCATCGGGAGAGAGATGAAAGAGCTTTCTGAGAACGAGTACCTGTTCACCTCGGAGTCCGTGACCGAGGGCCACCCGGACAAGATCTGCGACCAGATCTCCGACGGCGTCCTGGACGCGGTCATGGCCGAGGACCCCACCGGCCGCGTCGCCTGCGAGACGCTGGTCAACACCGGCCTGGTCGTCGTCTCGGGCGAGATCACGACCGAGACCTACGTCGACATCCCGACCATCGCCCGCGAGACGATCGAGAAGATCGGCTACGACGATCCTCACTACGGCTTCGACCACAAGGCCTGCGCGGTTCTGACGGCGATCGACGAGCAGTCCCCCGACATCGCCCAGGGCGTGAACAAGGGCCTGGAGCAGCGGGAGGGAGGCTCGGGCGACGAGCTGGACGAGGCGGGCGCCGGCGACCAGGGAATGATGTTCGGCTACGCGTCCCGCGAGACCAAGGCATTGATGCCGATGCCGATTCAGGTCGCCCACCAGCTCGCCCGCCAGTTGGCCGACGTGCGCAAGGCGGAAGTCATCCCCTACCTCGGGCCTGACGGCAAGACCCAGGTCACCATCCGCTACGAGAACGAGCGCCCAGTCGAGATCTGCAAGGTACTGATCTCCACCCAGCACCGCGAGGAGGCGGGCGAGCAGATGATCCGCAACGACCTCTGGGAGCACGTGGTCGAGCCGGTCCTGCACGCCGACTACAAGGAGCTGTTCACCGAGGCCGAGTTGCTGGAGAACCTGATGGTGAACCCCACCGGCAAGTTCGTGATCGGCGGCCCCGTCGGCGACGCCGGGCTGACCGGCCGCAAGATCATCGTCGACACCTACGGCGGCGCCGCGCGTCATGGCGGCGGCGCCTTCAGCGGCAAGGACCCCTCCAAGGTCGACCGCTCCGCCGCCTACGCGGCGCGCTACGTCGCCAAGAACGTGGTCGCGGCCGGGCTCGCCGACCGCTGCGAGGTCCAGGTCGCATACGCGATCGGCGTCGCGCACCCGGTCTCGGTGATGGTGCAGACCTTCGGCACCGGCAAGCTCTCCGACCACCAGATCGCCAAGCTCGTGGAAGAGCACTTCGACCTGCGCCCGGCGGCCTTCCGCCGCTACCTGGACCTACACCGCCCGATCTTCCAGAAGACGGCGGCCTATGGCCACTTCGGCCGCGAGGACGCCGACTTCACCTGGGAGCGCACCGACCGCGCCGATGACCTGCGCCAGGCGGCCGGACTCGGGACGAAGGCCGAGGCGCCCGCCTAGATCGCTGCCAGGCGCCTATTCGGGGCCATGACCCGAAAAAGCGCCAAGTGGATGCCCTGAGGGGGCGAAACGGAGCCGGCTTGGCGCTTTCTCGGGGCAATGCCCCGAAGACGCGCCAAGGAGCCTGCTGTCGAGGCGATGCTGAAGCTGGCTCGGCGACAGCACGGGGTCGTCGCTCGCCGCCAGTTGGTCGAGCTCGGCGTTTCGGACGACCAGGCGCTTGCCCGAGCGGCGGCCGGATGGCTCATCCGCCTTCACCGAGGGGTTTACGCGGTCGGTCCCGGCAGGCTCTCCTGGAGGGGTCGCTGGCTCGCGGCGGTCCTGGCCGCTGGCGAGGGCACCCTCCTGAGCCACCATTCCGCCGCAGCCCTCTGGAAGCTCACAACTCCGAAACGGGGTGACGTTCAGGTCACCGTCCCCGGTACTGGCGGCCGACGCGGCCATGCCGGCATCGAACTCCACCGCTCCACGACCCTCGTCGAGGAGGACTGCCACGAACGGGACGGCATCCCCGTGACGGGCCCCGCCCGCACGATCGTCGACCTCGCGCGGGCCGGATTGAGGGATCGCCGCCTGGAGCGCATCCTCGACGAAGCGGACCGCCACCGCCTCCTGAACCCGGCCGTCTTCGATGCAGGTGTTGGTGCCGGCACCAGGCAGCTTCCCTCATCCCTGCGAGCCCTTCTCGCCAGTCACACCGCCGGCTCAACCCTCACCCGCTCCGAGCTGGAGGAGCGCTTTCTGCTCCTGTGCCGGGAACGGGACATCCCGCCGCCGCTTGTCAACGCGCAGCTCCTCGGCCTCACCGTGGACTTCCTCTGGCCTCACGCTGCGCTCGTCGTCGAGCTCGACGGCCGCGCCTTCCACGACACCCGTCGCGGCTTCCAGGATGATCGCGACCGCGACACAATGCTCGTCGCCGCGGGCTTCCGGACGATGCGCTTCACTTGGTGGGACGTGATCAGGCGGCCCGGCGTCGTGGTCCACCGGCTCCGCCGCGCCCTCGGCGCTTAGCGGGGGCTCTCGGCCCTCCTCGGCCAGCCCCCGTCAGGCTCGCGCCTCCGTGCTCCCGTCCAGTCCCGTGACCGCGTGGGTTGCACGGTCGACTTGCTCGACCACCTGCTCCGGCTGTGCCACGCCCGCGAAGACGAAGTTGGACTCCTCGGTGCCGGCGGTCGTGAACTCGACGTCGCCGATCTGCATCACCCGCTCATAGACCCCCTGGTTGAAGTTGACGTTCTGGACTCGCTGCAGCCTCGTCTCCTGCACCTTGCGGGCGATGATCCCGCGCTTGATGTTGAGGCGGCGGTCGGTGATCGTGTAGACGGTCGCGATGCGCTTGACTAGGCCCGCGAGCACGGTGATGCCGGCGATCGCCGCGGCCACGATCACACCCGTGCTGGTGCTTTCGGGGAGCGTGACCACGAAGCCGACGCCGATCGCGATCGCGAAGCCGGCCAGGTAGAAGCCGAGGATCGCCCGCCAGGACGGGTGCCCCTGGTAGATGATCCTCTCCCCGGACTGCAGGTCCACGGCGCCAGCCTACTTCTTTCGTACCGCCGATCCTCGCCGTAGATTCGGAGCGGATGGCGATCGCCAAGGTTGAGCCGCTACTGAGCACCCGCAGCGTCCGGGGGCCGTTCGACTACCGCCTGCCGGAGTCGATGGAGGACGTCGGGATCGGCTCGGTTCTGGTGGTCCCGTTCGGGCGCCGCCGGGTGAAGGCGGTTGTGGTCGAGGTCGCCGAGACGAGCGAACTGCCCGACGCCCGGCTTGCCGAGCCGTTCGAGGCCCTGGAGGCCGGTGTGCCGACCGAGCTGGTCGAGCTGGGGCGCTGGGTGGGCGAGGAGTATTGCTCGACCCCTTCACGGGGCCTCGGGCTGGTGCTGCCCCCGGGAACCGGGAGCGGGGCCGAGGCCAGGCGGGTGCGGCCGCTGGTGGAGCTCGAGGTCGAGCGCACCGAGGCGGGCGAGCGGGCGCTCACCGAGGGTGAGCGGCTGGGCCTGCGGCAGAAGGCGGTCCTGCGCGCCCTCGCGGCGGGCCCGAAGGCGGCGCGCGACCTCGCCAATGCCGCGGGCTCGGATCGGGCGACGCTGCGGCGCCTGGAGTCCCGCGGGCTGGTCGTCACGCGCGAGGTGGAGCGCCGGCGAGCGCCCGCCTCGGTGGCGGTGGGCGCCATCGGTGAGGGCGTCCGGCTGAACGCCGCCCAGCGTCGCGCCGCCGCGGCGATCGCATCCTCGCTCGGGAATGGCGGCGAGTGGTTGCTGCACGGGGTGACGGGCTCGGGCAAGACCGAGGTCTACCTCGCCTCCGCGCAGGCCGCCCTGGAGCGGGGCCTGGGCGCGATCGTGCTGGTCCCCGAGATCGCGCTGACGCCGCAGACCGCCGAGCGCTTCAGGCGGCGCTTCGGTGACCGGGTGGCGCTGTTGCACTCCCGGATGCCGCCGGGAGCCCGGTACGACGAATGGCGGCGGCTGCGCTCCGGCGAGGCCCGGATCGCCGTGGGGCCGCGCTCGGCGGCCTTCGCCCCGGTGGCCGATCTCGGGCTGATCGTGATCGACGAGGAGCACGACTCCTCCTACAAGCAGGAGTCCGATCCGCGCTACGACGCGCGCGAGCTGGCGGCCAGGCGCGCGGCTGAAGCAGGCGCCGTGCTGGTGGCGGGCAGCGCCACCCCCCGGCCCGAGAGCTGGGAGGCGATGCGCCGCCTGGAGCTGCCCGAGCGAGTGGACGGCCTGCCGCTGCCGCCCGTGGAGGTGCTGGACATGCGCGGCGGGGTGCGCGGCCCGCTTCACCCCTCGACGGTCGAGGCGCTCGCCGAGCTGCGGCGCAGCGGCGGCAAGGCGATCATCCTGATCAACCGCCGGGGCTGGTCCACGTACCTCGCATGCCGTTCCTGCGGCCGCGCCTGGGAATGCCCTGAGTGCGACGTCAGCCTGGTCCTGCATCGCAGCGGGGCGCTGCGCTGCCACCACTGCGGCCACACCGAGCCAAAGCCCCAGAGCTGTCCCGACTGCGGATCGGTCACGATCGCGCACGTTGGGGCCGGGACCCAGAAGGTCGAGTCCGAGCTGGCCGGGCTGCTCGACCCGCTCGAGGTCTTCAGGCTCGACTCCGACAGCGCCGGCGGCGGCCACGCCGAGCTGCTGAGCCGCTTCGAGCGCGCCGACTCGGGCGTCCTGGTCGGCACCCAGATGGTGGCCAAGGGACACGACTTCCCCGAGGTCACGCTGGGCGTGGTGCTGGACGCCGACGGCACCCTGCGCATGCCCGACTTCCGCTCCGAGGAGCGCACCTTCGCGCTGATCACCCAGCTCGCGGGGCGCAGCGGCCGCGGCGCGGCCGGGGGCCGCGTGCTGGTGCAGACGATGGCGCCAGAGGCCCCCAGCATCCGGCGCGGGGCGCGTCACGATTCGGCCGGCTTCCTGGCCGAGGAGCTGGAGCGCCGCCGCGAGCTGCGCTACCCGCCCTACTCGCACCTGATCGAGGTGCTGCTGTCCTCGCCCGACCCCGAGCGCCTCGATGTCGCGGCGGGCGAGCTGCGCGAGCTCGTCGCCGAGCGCCTCGAACCCGGGGTGGACCTGCTGGGCCCGGCGTCCCTTGTTCCGGCTTCGCGGCAGGCACCGCCGCAGGCTGCTGCTGAAGTCCTCCGAGCGGCGCTCCGCTGTGGCCGCCGTCCGCGAGGCGGTCGCCGCGGCGGTCCGGGGCCGGCGTCTCGGCGAGGTCGCGATCTCGGTGGACGTGGACCCGCAGTAGCCCCTCGGGTCCGTCGAGGCGGGATCGAGCGGTGGCGGGCCGCGTTTAGACTCGAAGTGGAGATGGCGGAGCAAGCCCCCCGCACGAACGACTCGTCCGAGGACGAGCTCGCGACCGAGTCCGAGGCCCCCGCGGGCCTCGATCCCGAGCGCCTCGAGCGTCGCGAGGTGGCCCTCGCCCAGGTGATCAAGTTCGGCGACCCGGTGCTGCGCTCGGTCGCCTCGCCGGTGCAGGAGTTCGACGATGCCCTCGCCGCCGAGGTGGAGCGCATGAGCAGCCTGATGCAGGAGGGGATGGGCGTTGGCCTCGCCGCCACCCAGCTCGGCATCCTGCGCCGCATCCTCGTCTTCCAGGCGGGCTCGGACGCCCCGGTGACGGCGCTCGTCAACCCTCGAGTCGAGTGGTCCTCCGAGCAGGATCTGGTCACCGCCGAAGAGGGCTGCCTCAGCCTGCCCGGCGTGGTCGTCGACGTCGAGCGCCCGCTGTACATCAGGGTCAGCGCCGTCGATCCCGGCGGCGAGGAGCTCGCGATCGAGGCCTCGGGCCTGGAGGCGCGGGTGATCCAGCACGAGATCGATCACCTCGACGGGGTGCTGATGCTCCAGCACGCTCCCAAGGAGCAGCGCCGCGCCGCGCTGCGGGCCCTCCGCGAGGGCGGCACCTACGCGCCCGAGCGCGAGCCTGTCGTGGGGGACCCGGATGCGCCCGAGACCTCCTCGGTCGCTTGAGGACCGCCTACCTCGGCACCTCGGACTTCGCGGCGACGGTGCTCCGGCGCCTGGCCACCTCGCAGCACTCTCTGGCGCTGGTGGTGACGCCTCCCGACAGCCGCAGGGGTCGCGGGCGCAAGCTGGCGCCCCCACCGGTGGCCGCAACTGCGCGCGAGCTCGGGTTGGAGCTGCACCAGACAGCCAGCGTCAACGATGCGGATTCGGCCGAGGCGGTGCGCGCGTCCAGACCCGAGGCGATCGCGGTCTGCGCGATCGGGCAGCTGATCACCGAGCCCTTGCTCAGCGAGTTCACGATGCTGAACCTGCATCCCTCACTGCTCCCGCGCTGGCGTGGCGCAGCTCCCATCGAGCGGGCGATGATGGCCGGTGACGAGCGCACGGGGACGACGATCCTGCGGGTCAGCGAGGGCCTCGACTCCGGGCCGGTGGCGCTGCAGGAGCCTCTCGAGATCGGGCCCCAGGAGTACTTCGACGAGCTCGCCGCGAGGCTCGCCGAGCAGGGGGGAGATCTGTTGGTTCGGGCGCTCGACCTGCTGGAGGCCGGCGAGCTGGAGCTGACCGAGCAGGACGACGCGGCGGCGACCTACGCGGAGAAGATCGAGCCATCAGAGCGCCACCTCGACCCCAGCCGCGACGCGGCCCAGCTCGCCTGGCAGGTGCGGGCGCTGAACCCGCACGTCGGCACCCACCTTCAGCTCGCAGACGGCGGGAGGCTCGGAGTGCGCCGGGCGCGGGCGGTCGAGAGCGGGCCACCGCCCGGGCGGATCGAGGAGGTCGAGGGGATGCTGTTGCTGGGAACCCCGACCGCGGCCCTCGCCCTCGAGCAGGTGCAGCCTCCCGGCAAGCGGGCGATGGCGGCGGCCGAGTTCGTGCGGGGCCATCCCGTTCCCAGCCAGGCCGTCTGAGGGCCGATACCCTCGGTGCATGGCCGAGCGAACTGAACGTACGGACGGCGGCCTGGGAGGGAACGCCGAGACAGAAGAGGTTTCCGAGGGCGCGCTGCGGCGCCCCAACTGCCCGGGCTGCGGAGAGCCCTGGCTGCGTCCCGCACAGCTTCCGGGGCGCTTCGTCTGCGTCTATTGCCTGAAGCGCTTCGAGCTCGTCTCGCAGTGCCCGAACTGCGGCGAGCACCAGACGATCAGCCGCATGAGCCGCACCGAGGACATGAAGTGCCAGCACTGCGGCGACTCGATGCTTCGCACCATCTAACTCAATGAGCAAGGACATCTACCGCTCGCGGAGGGTCGCCCCCTCGATCCTCTCGGCCGACTTCTCCAGGCTCGGCGCCCAGGTCGCCGAGGTGATGGACGCGGGAGCGCGGGTGATCCACGTGGACGTGATGGACGGTCACTTCGTTCCTCCGATCACGATTGGGCCGCTGGTCGCCGGCTCCATCGCCGACCAGGTCCACGACGCGGGCGGCGTCGTCGACGTCCACCTGATGATCGAGTTCCCAGAGCACCACATCGAGGAGTTCGCCAAGGCCGGCGCCGACTCGATCAGCTTCCACTACGAGGCGACGCCCCACAGCAACCGCACCCTGAGCGCGATCCGGGAGCTTGGCTGCCTGTCGGGGATCGCGATCAACCCCGGGACGCCGGCCTCCGCCGTGCCCGACCTCGGCGACTACGCGGACATCTTGCTCTGCATGACGGTCAACCCCGGCTGGGGCGGCCAGCCCTTCATTCCGGAATCGCCCGGCAAGGTCGAGCGCCTGCGCTCGATGCTGCCCGGTGGGGTCGCGATCGAGGTGGACGGCGGCATCGACCCGAAGACCGCGGGCGGCGTCGCCGAGGCCGGCGCTGGCCTGTTCGTCGCTGGCTCGGCGGTGTTCGGGGCCGACGACCCGGCTGCGGCCTACCGGGCGATCGCGAAGGCGGCCGGGGCCGAGTAAGCACCATCGGCACCTCCTCGGCTTCGCGTCCGGGGTGCCTAGCGCGCGGGTGCGTTCAGCACCCCGGCGACCTCCTGCCACCAGGCCCTGGCGCCGCCGCCCTCCGCCGCCGCGAAGCGGCGTGCGGCCCAAGCGGCGACCTGCGCGCGTCCGCCGACGGCGACCAGCGAGTCACCGGTGACGGCGTAGCGCCCGTCGGCAAGCACCACCAGGGTCCCCGGGCTGTCGCGCCTCGTCCGCAGGCGCTGCGCGATCTCGATCCCGGCGATCAGCTCGGGGCGGCCGAGATCGCCGTCCTCATCCGTCCAGCGGCGCACGTTGAAGATCTGCGGCGAGCTGCGCGGCTGCAGCCGCGGGCGAGGCGGCGCGTCGATCGGCCCCTCGCGCCAGCGCTGCATCAGTCGCTCGACCTCGTTACGCAGCTCGCCCCGGACGAGGATGTGAAGCTCGTCACCGGCCTCGATCTCGGTCGAGCCGCGCGGCGGAATCGCCTCGCCCTGCCGGACAATCACGTTCACCACCGCCTCGCGCGGCAGGCCCAGGTCGCGAACGGGCCGGCCCACGATCGCGGCGTCATCCTCGGCGCGATAGGCGAAGACCTCTCCGCCCAGGGCCCCGATCCTGCCGCTCTCCACCAGGGGCCGCGGCAGCGCCGGCTCGTCGCTGGTCACCCCCAGGCGCCGCGCCAGCGGCTCGAAGGTTGCGCCCTGGATCAGGGTCGAGGTGACGACTACGAAGAAGATGATGTTGAAGATCTCGCCACCCTCGGTCAGGCCCTCGATCACGGGAAAGGTCGCCAGCCAGATCGGGATCGCCCCGCGCAGGCCGGCCCAGCCCAGCATCAGCCGCTCGCGCATGGTGAACCGGTCGGTCAGGCTGGCGACCAGCGCCGCCAGCGGGCGCGCGAGGAAGATCAGAACCGCAGAGATCAACAGCCCGTCGCCGGCGACGTCGAACAGCTCGCTCGGGAACACGAGCAGGCCGAGCAGGAAGAAGAGCGAGATCTGCGAGACCCAGCCCAGGCCCTGGTGGAAGGCGACGATGGTGCGGCGCCCGGGCACGCGTCCCGTGCCCAGGATCAGCGCAGTCAGGTAGACGGCCAGGAAGCCAGAGCCGTGCGCGACCTCGGTTACCCCGTACGCCAGCGCGGCGGCGGCGATCGATGCGACCGGATAGAGGCCCTCGGTCAACCCCTCGAGGCGCCTGAACGTGCCCCGGGCCGCGAACCCGATCGCGATTCCCAGCAGCGCCCCGAGCCCGAGCTTCCCGACCAGCTCCAATGTCATGTCGGGCAGCCCGTAGCCGGGCTCCTCGATCCAGGCGATGAAGCCGGTCACGAGCAGCAGGGCGACCGGGTCGTTCATCCCGGACTCGCCCTCGAGCGAGCGCGCCACCTTGCGGCGCAGCTTCGACCCGCGCAGCACGGCGAAGATCGCCGCCGAGTCGGTGGCGGCGATCGCCGAGCCCAGGATCAGTCCCTCCAGCGTGCTCAGGTCGAGGATCCAGGCCGAGGCGAAGCCGGCGATCAGCGCGGTGAGGATGGTGCCGATCGTCCCCAGGGAGATCGCGGTCGCCAGCACCGGCCTGATCTCCTTCCAACCCGCGGTCAGCCCACCCTCGAACAGAATCAGGACCAGGCCGATCGTCCCCAGTGTCCGGGTCAGCTCGGCGTCGTCGAACTCGACGCCGCCGATCCCTTCTGAGCCGACCAGCATCCCGAGGCCCAGGAACAGCAGCAGGCCGGGGACCTTGACCTTGTCGGCGATCAGGGCCGCCGCGATCCCCAGCGCCAGCAACGTGCCGCCGATCAGGATCAGCTGGGCGTCGTGAATGGCGCTGTCGGCCGCGAGCGGGATCAGGGTCCGCCCTCGTCGGCCGCGGCGAGCCGCAGCTCCAGCTCCTCGGTCGAGCCCGGCTTCAGGCCACCGGCGACCACTGGTCGCCTGTAGAGCAGGAACAGCGACAAGCAGAGCAGCGCCGCGGCGGTCAGGTAGCCGATCTCGACCCGCAGGAACTCATCGTCGATCAGGGGCCCCGCGATCCAGGCCACGAACGCGATCGCGGAGATCATCCAGCAGACGGCCGCGTGGCGCACCTGGCCCTTGGCGAGCGCCGCCTGGTTCAGCGTCGCGGCGCATAGGTACAGACCCATCCCGGCGACGATGATCAGCAGGTCGCCGCGCTCGTAGCTGAACTTGTCCCCGAAGGCGATCTGCATCAGCTCGGGGCCGGCGACCAGGACCGCCGCGGCGACGAGTCCGGTGAAGGCCCCGATCCCGAGGATCGTGACCCGGACCGAGGCGTGAAAGTCGGACTCGGCGGCCTCGGCCCGGAGCCGGGTGAGGTGGGGGAGGAGGCTCGTGGAGACGGCCTGGAACAGCTGCAGGGGCGCGCGGGCGATCATCAGGATGTTGAAGATGAACCCGGCGGCCGCGGCCCCGGCGGTGGCGTTGACCAGCAGCGGTCCGGCGTTGAGGATGGTCTGCTCGCTCAGCATGATCAGGAACACGGCCGCTGCGAAGCCGCCGCCGCTGGCGAGCGTGAACTCCTCCTCCGGCGCCCCCGCCTCCGTCGCCGTGGCCTCCGGTGCGCTGGGCGCGCGGCGGACGAAGGCGAACGGCACCACGATCAACGACAGCGCCGGTGCGGCGACGATCCCGAGCGCGACAGCGTCCTGTCCGCTGGCGATCCCGATCGCGACCGCGAGCGGGAACACGGTGCGCGAGACCGCCTCGGAGATGATCAGGAACGCGTACAGGGTCAGCCGCTGGCTGCCGGCAAGGAAGCCGCGGGCGAAGTAGCTGGCCCCATAGGCGGCAACCGCCCCAACGCCGATCCAGTAGAGCGCCTCGTTGCCGTCGAGCAGGTCGTCCTCGATCGGCCCCTTCAGCAGCAGCGCGATCACGACGAACCCGAGCGAGATCCCGACCTGGATCAGCGCCGCGGTCCGCACCGGGTCGGCGTAGGGACGTCCGTGTGCAATCCGCTCCGAGACCGTCCGCGAGACGAGCTGCTCGACCGGGCGCTGCAGCGTCGAGACCGTGATGAACACGGCCGACCACAGCACCGCGATCTGCCCGTAGTCCTCCCTGGAGAGCTCGTGCGAGGCGAGCGCGAAATAGAGGTAGGTGATCAGCCCCGTCAGCCCGACCCCGATCGAGAGCAGGCTGGCGCGACGGCCGTAGCTGGCCGCCTCGCTGCTCGACGCTGTGTCTCTGCTCGCCTCCATCGGGTCGCCAAGCCTAGTGGGCGCTAGACTGGCTGACTGACCAGTCAATCGGCCGATCCAGGCACGTCAAGATGAGGACCGCGATGGCCGCGACGGGTACCGAAACGGATTCCGCTCACATGCGCCGGGCGCTGGAGCTCGCCGAGGGCGGACGCGGGTCGGTCAGCCCCAACCCATTGGTTGGCGCCGTGCTCGTCGGCCCCGGCGGCGAGGTGATCGGCGAGGGCTTTCACGCCGAGCTCGGGGGGCAGCACGCCGAGCGCGCCGCGCTCGAGGACGCTCGCGCCCGGGGCGCCGACCCGGAGGGCGCGACCCTGTACGTGACGCTCGAGCCCTGCGCCCACGTCGGGCGCCAGCCCTCCTGCTCCGAGGCCATCCTGGAGGCGGGCATCGCGCGGGTCAGCTACGCCTCCGAGGACCCGACCGAGAAGGCCTCCGGCCGCGGCCCGGGGATGCTCCGGGACGGCGGCGTCGAGGTGGATACGGCCGGCGGCGCCGAGACCGCCGCCGCCCGCCTGCTGAACCAGGCCTTCCGCAAGCACGCGCGAACCGGCCGGCCGCTGGTCACCTACAAGGCGGCGATGACCCTCGACGGGCGGGTGGCCGCCCCCGGGGGCGACTCCCGCTGGATCTCGGGCGCCCCGAGCCGGGAGCTCGTGCACCGCTGGCGCTCTGAGTGCGACGCGATCGCGGTCGGAATCGGCACCGCCTTGGCCGACGATCCGCTGCTGACCGCCCGCATCGGCGAGGACGCCGAGGCCGGCGAGGGATCCGATCGCGAGCCGGCCCGGAACCCGGCCAGGGTCGTGTTCGACTCCCGCGCGCGCCTGCCGCTCGACTCGGCGCTGATCGCGTCGATCGACGAGGCGCCCCTGCTTGTCGTCTGCGCGCCCGAGGCGCCCACCGCCGCTCGCTCCGCGCTCGAGAAGGCGGGCGCCGAGGTGCTCTCGGTGCCGGGCCGTGAGCCCGCCGCCCGGATCATTTCCGCGCTCGACGAGCTCGGCCGCCGCGAGATCCAGGACCTGTTCGTCGAGGGGGGACCGACGCTGGCGGGCACGCTCTTCGACGCCGGTGAGATCGACCGCATGCGGCTGTTCGTGGCCCCGGTGCTGCTGGGCGCGGGCGAGGCCCGGGCGGTCCTCGAGGGCGAGGGCGCCAGGCGCATCGCCGAGGGCCAGCACCCGCTGGCGGTGGAGCATGAGCAGGTCGGCGAAGACCTGCTGATCACGGCTCGGCTCCGGGAGTGGTAGCGGGTGTTCACCGGAATAGTCGCCGAGCTGGGCCGAGTCGAGGCGGTGGACGCCTCCGACCAGGGGGCCCGCATCCGCGTGCGGGCCGGCCTGGCGAGCGAGCTCGAGCCCGGTGATTCGGTCTCGGTCAACGGAGCCTGCCTGACCGCGGCGGAGGCCGGCGACGGCGCCTTCGAGGCCGACGTCATGAACCAGACGCTGGAGCTGACCACGCTGGGCGAGCTCTCGGGCGGCGACGCCGTCAACCTGGAGCTGGCGCTGCGCGCGAGCGACCGACTCGGCGGGCACATGGTGCAAGGGCACGTGGACGGCACCGGCACCGTGATCTCGGCCGAGGCCGACGGCATCGCCCGCAGGCTGCGGGTCGAGCTTCCCGCCGAGCTGCTGCCCTACGTGGTCGAGCGCGGCTCGATTGCGATCGAGGGCGTCAGCCTCACGATTGCGGCGGTCGAGGGTGCGTCGGTCGAGGTCTCGCTGATCCCCGAGACGCTCGAGCGGACGACGCTGGGCGGGCGGGAGCCGGGGGACATGGTCAACGTCGAGTGCGACGTGCTGGCGCGCTACGTCCAGCGAAACCTGCCCGGCGTGTCACCCTAGGGAGCGAAGGAGCGACCGATGGCCGAGATCAAGGAACCCAAGCGCGTCCAAACGCAGGCGCCGTTCGCGGCGATCGAGGAAGCGATCGAGGAGATCCGGCGCGGCCGCATGGTCGTCGTCTGCGACGACGAGAACCGCGAGAACGAGGGCGACCTCACCATGGCCGCGCAGTTCGCCACCCCCGAGGCGATCAACTTCATGGCGAAGCACGGCCGCGGGCTGATCTGCCTCTCGCTGACCGGCGAGCGCTGCGCCGAGCTGGGGCTGGACCTGATGTCCGCCAAGAACGAGTCCCCCTTCGAGACCGCCTTCACGATCTCGGTGGAGGCGCGCGAGGGCGTCACCACAGGGATCTCGGCCCACGACCGCGCCCGCACGATCCAGGTCGCTATCGACCCCCACTCAGGGGCGACCGACCTCGTGCAGCCGGGCCACGTGTTCCCGCTCAAGGCCAAGGACGGAGGCGTGCTGGAGCGGACCGGCCAGACCGAGGCCGCCGTGGACCTCGCCCGCCTCGCCGGCCTGATCCCGGCCGGGGTCATCTGCGAGATCATGAACGAGGACGGGACCATGGCCCGGGTCCCCGACCTGGTGCCCTACTGCGAGAGGCACGGGCTGAAGATGGTCACGGTCGCGGACCTGATCGCCTACCGCCGCCGTACCGAGCGCCTGGTAGAGCGCATCGTCGCCACCAAGCTGCCGACCAAGTTCGGCGAGTTCAGCGCCGTCGGCTACCGCTCACTGGTCGACGACAAGCACCACGTCGCGATGGTCAAGGGCGAGGTCTCCGGAGCCGAGGACGTCTTGGTGCGGGTCCACTCGGAGTGCCTCACCGGCGACGTCTTCCACTCGCTGCGCTGCGACTGCGGCGAACAGCTGGAGGCGGCGCTGGCGACGATCGAGCAGGAGGGACGGGGTGTGCTGCTCTACCTCTCCCAGGAGGGCCGGGGCATCGGCCTCCTGAACAAGCTGCGCGCCTACAAGCTCCAGGAGGAGGGGCTGGACACGGTCGACGCCAACATCAAGCTCGGACTGCCGGCCGACCTGCGCGACTACGGTATCGGCGCGCAGATCCTCGGCGACCTCGGCCTGACCAGCATTCGCATCCTCACCAACAACCCGAAGAAGATCCTCGGGCTGGAGGGCTACGGGCTCTCGGTGACCGAACAGGTCCCGATCCGCTCGGTCCCGAACCCGCACAACGAGGCCTACCTCGAGGCCAAGCGGGAAAAGCTGGGGCACACCCTCCACCACCAGGGCCTGCCCTTCGACGAACAGCTCCTGCACGAGGAGCAGCTGAAGGACGCCGAGCGCGGGGATGACGACGCCGGCGTTTGAGCAGTTCAGCGACGAGGACCGTGAGGCACTCGCCCAAGTCGAGTTCGCCGTCTGCGTCGCCACCTTTTACGAGGACCTGGCCGAGCGCCTGCTGAACGGCGCCGCCGAGGGCTTCGAGCTGGGCGGGGTCAGCGAGGCCTCGGTCCACACGTACCGCGTCCCCGGCGCCTTCGAGCTGCCCTTCGCCGCCAAGCTCTGCGCAGAGTCGGGACGCTTCGCCGGGGTAGCTTGCCTGGGCGTGGTGATCCGCGGCGAGACCAGCCATTACGACCACGTCTGCAACGAGACGGCTTCCGGGATCCAACGTGTGCAGCTCGACACCGGCGTCCCCTGCGCCTTCGGCGTGATCACCGCCGACGACATGGACCAGGCGCTGGCTCGCTCAGGCGGCGACGAGCGCGACCAGGGCCGCGGCGCCGCCGTGGTAGCGATGCGGATGTCGCTGCTCAAGGGGGCTTTGTAGGGCCGAGGGCAGCCGCTGGCCAGCTGTCCCGTTCAACACTCCGCTTTTCGCAGGAATGTCGAAACGACCCGCTGCCATTCGTCTCAAGGGTGAGGCGACGAAAGCCCTCAGATCAAAACTTCCGGCGCCGAGCCGCCGACGCTAGAAAGGGATGAACGATGCAGACCGACAACAGGAGTCAGAAGATTGCAGTCACCGGAGCCACCGGCCGGGTCGGATCGCACCTCGTCGAGATCCTCGAGCAGCGGGGACACGATGTGGTCCCGATCGCGCGCTCGAAGGGGATCGACGTGGTCAGCGGCGAGGGCCTCGACGAGGCGCTCGCCGGGGCCGAGACCATCATCGATACGGCGACGGGCCCCTCGCCCGACCAGGAAGCGGCAACGGAGTTCTTCACCGCTTCGGCACGGAACCTCCAGCGAGCGGGCGCGGAAGCCGGGGCGAAGCGGATCGTCGTCGTCTCGATCATCGGCATCGACAAGTTCGAGGGTGGCTACAACGCGGCGAAGGTGGCGCAGGAGCAGACGCTGCTCGAAGGCCCGCTCCCGGTCCGGATCGTTCGCGCGGCCCAGTTCCACGAGTTCGTCGAGCCGCTGGTCGGGTGGACGATCCAAGATGGAGTCGCCCACGTGCCCGAGATGCAGACGCAGCTCGTGGCCGCCCGCGTCGTCGCCGAAGCTCTCGCTGACGCGGCCGAGGAGCCGGAGATCCAGAACAGCAAGATCACGGAGGTCGCCGGCCCGCAGGCGGAGCGTCTCGCCGATGCAGCCGCCGTGCTCTTCGCCAGCCGAGGTGACTTGATTGAGATCCGCGAAAGCCGCGAGTCGATCCTGGTGCGTCAGCCCGGCGACCCGGACGCCGCGGCCTATGCGGAGGGTGCCGCGCTGCCCAACCCGGGCGCGAAGCTCGCCGGCCCCAGCTTCGAAGAGTGGCTCGCAGCGGCCTAGGAGGAGCTTGGTGATGCCCGACTGGACAAAGAAGAACTTCGACGATCTCCGTGATGTGAGCCCCGAGGGCGTCCAGATCCAATGGCGGTTTGCGCGGGAGGTTCTGGGATCGCCCGAGCTCGGCGTGAGCCGCTTCACCTACGAACCGGGCGCCCGGATGCCGTGGGGTCACCGACATCGTGAGCAGGAGGAGGCCTACGTCGTCGTTGGCGGGTCCGGTCGGGTCAAACTCGACGACGAGGTCATCGAACTCTCGCCATGGGACGTGCTGCGCGTCGCTCCTGCGGTCGCCCGCTCGTTCGAGGGCGGCCCGGAGGGCCTCGACGTGATCTGCATCGGTGGTAGGAAGCCCGACGGAGGCGACAACGAGCGGGTCGATGACTTCTGGGACTGATCGGCTCGGCATGGGGCAGCCGCTACCATCACGCGCCTGATGGCCAAGGTCTGTCACAGCTGCGGCAAGAGGCCGGCATTCGGGAACTCTCGGAGCCACTCGATGGTCGCCACCCGACGCCGCTTCAACCCGAACCTGCAGAAGGTCCGGATCCAGGACGGCAGCAGGTCGCGCCGCGTCTACGTCTGCGCGCGCTGCCTCAAGTCGAACAAGGTGACGAAGGCCGTCTAGCCTCGATCGGGGCACAGGGCTAGGGTTCCCCTGGCCGATGGCTGATCCCTCCATAGAGAGATTCCGGCGAGTCGTCAGCGCCGCGAGCATCTACCTGGACGAGCGCCGCCAGGAGGTCAACGATCTCAACGTCTTTCCGGTCGCCGACGGCGACACCGGCGACAACATGGCGCTGACGCTGCGCGCCGTCGCCGACGAGCTCGACCGGCTCGACGGTCAGATGGTGGACGAGATCGGCCGCACCGAGCTGGTCGACGCGCTCGCCCGCGCCGCGCTGATGGGGGCGCGCGGCAACTCGGGTGTGATCCTGAGCCAGATCGTGCGGGGCGCCGCCGAGGAGCTGGCAAGCCGTCCCGGCGAGCTGGTCGATCCGGCGCTGGTTGCTGCGGCCATGGCCCGAGCGGCCGACGCCGCATATGAGTCGGTGCGGGATCCCGCGGAGGGGACGATGCTGACCGTGTTCAGGGAGATGGCGCACTCGGTCGCGCAGAAGCTCGCCCACATGGAGAACACCCGGCTGGATCAGGACGCCAGCTACGAGGAGCAGGACCGGATGCTGGCCGACCTGCTGGAGGAGGTCGTGCGCGACGGGGAGGCCGCGGTGGACCGCACCCCTGAGCAGCTCGAGGTGCTACGGGAGTCCGGCGTCGTCGATGCCGGCGCCCACGGGTTGGTCGTGATCATGGCCGGCATCGTCGCGGGGCTGCGCGGCGACGTCGAGGCGCCCAAGGTCGCGCACCACGCGCCGCCCGGCGACACCCGTCCGCACCACGCCGACAGCCGCTACCGCTACTGCACCAACTTCATCGTCACCGGCAGCGGGCTGGAGTCCCGCGCCTTCGTGGACCCGCTCGAGGAGCTGGGGGACTCGGTCCTGGTGGTCGGCGACGAGTCCACGATCAAGGTCCACGTCCACACCGACGACCCCCAGGCCGCGATGTCGCTGTTCGAAGGCCGGGGCGACGTCTCGCAGCTGGACATGGCCGACATGCGTGAGCAGATGGCCGAGCGCACGGCGCGGCTGCAGGCCGGCCGCTGCGGCGTGGTCGCGGTGGTCGCGGGCGACGGCGTTCGGCGCATCTACGAGGAGCTCGGTGCTTTCGTCGTCGACGGCGGCGAGACCTTCAACCCCTCGATCTACGACCTGCTGGCCGCGATCCACGGGGTCCCGAGTGAGGAGGTCGTCGTGCTGCCCAACAACCCGAACGTGCTGATGGCGGCCGAGCGGGCGGCGGAGCTGTCCGACAAGCAGACGCGGGTCGTGCCCTCCACCTCGCAGCAGGGCGGGCTGGTGGCGATGATCGAGATGGACCCCTCGCTGTCGGGGGAGGAGAACGCCGAGCGCCTCGGCGCCGCGGCTGCAGGCGTCCGCGTCGGCTCGGTCGCCCCGGCCGCGCGCGACGACCCTCAGCAGCGCTTCGCCGCCGGCGACGCGGTCGGCTTCATCGGCGAGGAGATCGTCGCCTGGGGCCCGCCTAAACGGGCGCTCGCCCAGACGATGGCGGCGCTGGCCGAGGGGGCCGAGATCCTCACCATCGTCTGCGGCGATGGCGCCCCGATCCCGCTGGCCGAGATCGAGAGCCACGCCCCCGACGGCGCCGAGATCGAGCTGCACGACGGCGGCCAGCCGCATTACTGGTGGCTGCTGGCCGCCGAGTAGCAATAGGCTCGGCCACCTTGAGCACCGGACTCGCGATCGCAATCGGCGCCGTTGCCGGCCTGGCGCTCGGCATCTTGGTCAGCGTCACCACCGATCTGCCGCTCGCGCCTGAGGCCGGGCTGCTGCTTGGCGCGCTGGCCGGCTGGCTCCTATCCAGGGAGGCCGACTAGATGGAATCCAGGGCTACCAGCCCTCGGTGCCGGGCTCGCCCTTGAAGGGGCCCTCGATCTCCGATGTGACCCAGCCGCCGTAGAAGCTCCCGCCCTGGGGGCTCACCAGTTCGTCGTCGAGATAGCAGGCGTCGACGCGGCCGGCATAGAAGGCGATGTGGCCGGCTAGCTGCTCGAAGCCGTTCTTGGGCTCGGGGTAGTGCCAGGCGGCGCGCTCTGCGCGCGAGCCGGCGGCCTCGGCGTGCAGGTAGTGGGCGCGGCCCTTCCACTCGCAGACGGTGTGTTCGCCGTCGGCGTCGCTCAGCAGCTCCTCGCGCACGTCCTCGCGTGGAACGTAGATCGTCGGCGGGCTCGCGGTCTCCAGCACGCGCAGCGCGCGGGTGCTGTCGGCGACCGTCTGGCCGCCGAGCTCGATCCGCACGCGACGGCGTTCCGGCTCGACTCGCGGCGGGCGGGGGTAGTCCCAGACCGATTGCTTCAGGGGTTTCGCGGGCACCGGTAGAGCGTAGGGAAGCCGATGCATCGGCCCGCGGGCCTAGATTGGTGGCGATGGAGGCCGCATTTGAGCCGGTGCCCGAGCCCCCGGTGGGCTTCGTTCCCCGGGCGATCGGGAGCGGGAAGCCGCTGGACCGGGAGACCCTGCTGGCCGCGCCGGTTCGCTCGCCGCGGCCGGGGATCCTGGACGCTCCGCTGACCAAGCTCAGGGGGGCGGGCCCGAAGCTGTCCGAGGCCGCGGCCGAGATCGGGATCTCGACCCTCGGCGACCTGCTCCGCCACCTGCCGCATTCCTACCGCGACCGGGCCTCGCCGGTCGGGCTCGGCGAGCTGAAGCTGGGGGAGGAGGCCACGGTCGAGGTCAGCGTCACCAAGGCCGGCAAGGTTCGGCCGACCCGCCGCCGGCGGCTGACCATCCTCGAGGCGGAGGTGGGCGACGGGAGCGGGCGCGTGACCGCGACCTGGTTCAACCGCGCGTGGCTCGTGGACAAGCTGACGCCGGGGACGAGGCTGTTGCTGCGGGGCAAGCTCGAGAAGCGCGGCTTCAACGTCGCCGAGCATGAGTTGCTGCCGCCCCCGGACGCGAAGCAGAGGAGGCGGGGTGATGGCGAAGCCGGGGACCAGTTGCCCGCCGGGATCCACACGACGGGGCTGGTCCCAGTGCACCCGGCCTCGGAGCGGCTGCGCGCGCAGAAGCTGCGCGAGTGGGCCTGGCAGGCGGCGCCGCTCGCCTCGAACGCGCTCGAGCCGTTGCCCGCGCGGGCGCGCGCGCAGGAGGGGATGCCCGGAGTCGCCGACGCCCTGGTCGCCTCGCACTTCCCCGCCGACGAGGGGCAGGCGGCAGAGGCGCGGCGTCGGCTCGCCTTCGAGGAGCTGCTGCTCTACCAGGCATCGCTGGCGGCCCGCCGCCGCCGCCGCGCCCAGAGCGGCCGCGGAGCCGAGATCGGCCCTGCGGGCGAGCGTGTGGGGCGCTGGCTCGACTCGCTCCCGTTCGAGCTGACCGCCGACCAGCGGGCCGCTCTCGACGACATCGACGCGGACCTCGCCGGGCCGGAGCCGATGCAGCGGCTGCTGATGGGGGAGGTCGGATCGGGAAAGACCGTTGTGGCTCTCTACGCGATGATGCGCGCCCTCGAGGCCGGCCACCAGGCCGCGCTGATGGCACCGACCGAGACCCTGGCCGAGCAGCACTTCCGCACCCTGGAGACGCTGCTGGCGGCCGAGCCCGCGCCCGTCGCGTTGCTGACCTCCGCCACTCCCAAGCCCCGCCGCGCCGAGCTCTTGGAGTCCCTGGCGGGCGGTGAGCCCGCGATCGTGGTCGGCACCCACGCCCTGATCCAGGAGTCGGTGGAGTTCGGCTCGCTCGCGGTGGCGGTGGTGGACGAGCAGCACCGCTTCGGCGTCGGCCAGCGCGCCGCGCTTGACGGCAAGGGGTCCGAGTCGCTGTTGCCGCACGTCCTGCACATGACCGCGACGCCGATCCCGCGCACGCTGTCGCTGACGGCCTACGGCGACCTCGACACGACCGCGCTCCGCGAGCTCCCCGCCGGGCGGCAACCGATCGGCACCTGGGTCGTGGACGAGGACCGGCGGGCGGGCGCCTACGAATACATCCGCGAGCGCCTCAGGGAGGGCCGCCAGGCCTACGTGGTCTGCCCGTTGATCTCGGACTCGGAGGAGGTGCGGGCGCGCGCGGCCGAGGTGGAGGCCGAGCGTCTGGCCGCGGGTGAGCTCCGCGACTTCCGGGTGGAGTTGCTGCACGGGCGCATGGGCTCGGAGGCCAAGGCCGCAGCGATGGAGCGCTTCGTCGCCGGCCAGGCGCAGGTGCTGGTGGCGACCACGGTGGTCGAGGTCGGGGTGGACGTTCCCAACGCGACCGTGATGCTGGTCGAAGGCGCCGAGCGCTTCGGCCTCTCGCAGCTCCACCAGCTGCGCGGCCGGGTGGGGAGGGGCGAGCACGAGTCCTGCTGCATCCTCTTCGCCGGCGCCGAGGGCGATGACATGGGTGAAAGCGCGAGGGCGCGGTTGGACGCGATCGCCAGCGAAAACGACGGCTTCAAGCTCGCCGAGGTGGACCTGACGATCCGCGGCGAGGGCGAGATCCTCGGCACCCGCCAGCACGGCCTCCCGCGTTTCAGGGCAGCGGTGCTGCCGGAGGACACCGCGATGCTGCTGGAGGCGCGTCGGCGCGTGATCGAGATGCTCGACCGACACGGCTCGCTCGAGTCGCCGGAGCTGGGCCCGCTGATGGACGAGGCGCGGCGCCGTTTCGGCGACGAGCGCGCCCAGCAGCTGGCGGCCTAGCCTCAGGACATGCATCTCAGGATCAGCGGCGGCGAATTGCGGGGGCGCCGCCTGAGAGGCCCCCGCCGGGGGAGCGAGATGCGCCCGACGACCGAGCGGGTGCGCGAGGCCGTGTTCTCGATCCTCGGCGACGTCGGCGGCGCGCGGGTCCTGGATCTCTTCTGCGGAACGGGAGCGCTGGGGCTCGAGGCGCTCTCGCGCGGAGCGGCGAGCGCGGTCCTGGTCGACTCCGACACGGCGCTGGTGCAGCGCAACGTCGAAGAGCTGGAATTAGGCGATCGCGCCGAGGTGGTGCGCTCCGACGCATTGCGCTGGCTCGACCGCGCACCTGAGTCGAGCTTCGATCTCGTACTCTGCGACCCGCCCTATGGCCTCGTCCCCAGACTCAGCGATGATCTCGACCAGCCGCTCCGCCGCGTACTCGCGGCGGAGGGCCGCGTGATGGTCGAGACCTCCCCGCAGGCTCCGCTGGAGCTGGCGCTGCCGCTGGCGCGCGAGCGCGCCTACGGTGAGACCCTGGTGCGCGTGTACGCGAAGGAGCCGGCGTGAGCGAGGCGAAGCCGCGCGTCGCCGTCTGCCCGGGCAGCTACGACCCGGTCACCAACGGCCACGTCGACATCATCACCAGGGCCTCGCGGGTATTCGAGAAGGTGATCGTCGGCGTCGTCAACCAGCCGATCCGCAAGCAGAAGACGCTGTTCACCGCCGAGGAGCGCAAGGCCTTCCTCGATCAGGCCCTGACTGAGCTCGACAACGTCGAGGTGCAGGTGTTCTCGAACCTGCTCGTCGACTTCGCCCAGGAGAACGGCGCCTCGGCGATCGTCAAGGGCCTGCGCGCGATCTCCGACTTCGAGTACGAGTTCGAGATGAACCAGCTGAACCGCAAGCTCGCGCCGGAGATCGAGTCCATGTACATCTTCGCCTCGGCCAACTACAGCTTCCTGAGCTCAACGGGCGTCAAGGAGATGGCCACCTTCGGCGGCGACGTCAGCGATCTGGTCCCCGACCCGGTCGCCAAGGTACTCGCCGAGCGCCTCAAGCGATAGCCGGGCGTGCCTGCCTGGGCACTGGGCAGGAGATTGCAATTCGGCCCCGAATCCCAAAACCGCGGTTCCGGATATTCCGGCCCCGTAAGCTTTGGCGCACCAATGGACGTACTCGTACTCATAGACAAGCTCGATGACCTGGTCCACAACGCGCGGCCCGTGCCGCTCACGGATCAGGTGCGCGTCGACCGCGAGGAGATCTACGACATCCTCGACCAGATGCGCGCCACGATCCCGGAAGAGATCAAGCAGGCGCGCTGGATCGTCAAGGAGCGCCAGGAGATGCTGGCCGAGGCCAAGCGCGAGGCCGAGCGCATCGTCAAGGAGGCGCGCGAGCAGCAGCAGCGCCTGGTCGCCAACGAGGAGATCACCCGGCAGGCAGAGCGCGCCGCCGAGGAGATCGTCGAGGAGGCTCGGGAGCGCGAGCGGGAGATCCGCCTCGGCGCCGAGGACTACGCCGACGACATCCTCTCGACGCTCGAGGTCAACCTCCAGAAGTTCCTGCAGGCCGTGCAGCGAGGCCGCGACCGGCTTCAGGGTCGCGAGCGCGAGCCCTCCGAGATCGGCTAGCTGATCGACAGGGGCGACGGCCGGCCCGGGATTAGGCTTCCTTCCCCCCGAGGGAAGGAGGGACGCGTGGGCGATGAGCGGTGGTTCAGCGACGAGGAGCTGGCGGCGATGTCGCGGCCGACGATGGAGGTGGCGATCGAGGCGATCGAAGGCCGGCAGACCAGGACGCGCCAGGGAGCTGTGCGAGCGCGAGAAGCACGAGTCCCAGTTCATGCACGACATGCTGGTCGACGGAATGGCGGGCCTGATCTCCTTCGTCAAGGAGAAGCTCGGCGACGAGGGCGTGCGCGAGGCGTGGGAGTGGAGCCTGGAGCGGAGCTGGAAGCAGACGGTGCAGAAGATCGACGCGATCGACCGGCGAACGATCGCCCAGTCGCTCGCGGCGACCTGGCGCGGGCACTCGACCGGCGGCGTCGGGCCCAACCCGGGAGCGTTCGAGATCTCCGAGGACGAGGAGAAGCTGACCTTCACCATGAACCCCTGTGGGTCGGGACAAAGGCTGGTGCGCAACGGCCGCTACGGGCCCGACGGCTGGGGCGTCACCGACTCCGCCCACGACTGGTCCTACGGCCGCGAAGGGTTCCCGCTCTACTGCACCCACTGCGCGTTCATGAACGAGCTGGGGCCGATCAACTGGATCGGCTACCCGGTCTATCCCTCGGAGCCGCCCGAGGACTTCGAGCGCGACCCCTGCGTCTGGCACTGGTACAAGGACCCCGCCGACATCCCCGACCGCCACTGGGAGCGCTACGGGCTTGAGCGCGAGGCCGCGGATGGAAGCGCGACGCCGAGGCCGGCTCGCCGACGGCGTCCGCTCGGTTCTCGCCGAGCTCGGCGAGGACCCCGGCGAGCTGTCGCTGATCCCGATCCCCGGGCGGCGCCTCGCGCGAGACCTGGCTGGTCGAGGGGAGGCCGGGACGCTGGGCGCTGCGCCGAGACCCGAAGGGCTCGGTCTCGCTGGTGCCGATGGCGCGAGGAATTCGCGCTCATTCAGGCTCGCGGCCGATGCCGGCGTCCCGGTGCCCGGAGCCGCTCGCGTTCGAGCCCGAGGGAGGCCGCTTCGGCTCGCGCGGGGATGCTGATGGCGTTTCGTCGAGGGCACCTCGGTTGCGCCGCGGATCCTGCGCAAGCCCGACCATCGAGGCCGCACGCGAGCGGCTTGACCGTCCCAGCTGGCCGAGGCGCTCGCCCGGATCCACGCGATCGATCCGGGCTCCCTCGAGGGCGTGCTCCCGGAGGCGCCGGACGATCCGGCGCTCGGCTCAGATCGACTGAGTGGGAGCGCCAGCTCGACGAGATCGGTGAGCCGCTCCCGGCGATCGAGCTGGGGCTGCGCTGGCTGCGGGCGAACGCTCCCGATCCGGTTCCCGCCCGCCTCGTCCACGGCGACTTCAGGCTCGGCAACTTCATCGTCGGCGAGGCCGGCCTCGCCGCCGTGATCGACTGGGAGCTCGCCCACCTCGGCGACCCCGCCGAGGACATCGGCTGGCTCTGCATACGCTCCTGGCGCTTTGGCAACGACGAGCTTGCCCGTTGCGGGGGTTGGCGACCTCGGCGGGTTCCTCGCCGCTTACGAGGAAGCGGGCGGCGACCCGGTGGACCGCGATCGCGTCCGCTACTGGGAGGTGTTCGGCAACGTCAAGTGGGCGGTGATCTGTGCCCGCCAGGCGAACGACCATCTGACGGGCAGGCGCCGCAGCCACGAGCTCGCCTCGCTCGGGCGCCGCGTCTGCGAGCCCGAGTGGGACATGCTCGAGCTGATCCGGGGCGGGCGATGACGCAGGACCGCCCGGACGCCCCCGAGCTGCTCGAGGCGGTGGCCGAGTACCTGTTCGCCGAGCTTCGCCCCGATGTCCCGGGCGAGCAGCGTTTCAGGGTGCTGGTCGCGGCCAACGTCTGCGCGGTGGTCGCCCGCGAGCTGCGCGCTGGCGAGGCCCCCGGCATCGCCGACGACGAGCTCTTCGCCGAGTTGCTGGAGGGCGAGGGCGGCGCCCCCGAGCTCGCGCGCAGGATCAGGGAGGGTGACTTCGACGACCGAGTCGCCGAGCTCGCCGACCGCCTCGCCGAGCACGTCCGCCGCAAGCTCGAGGTCGCCCGGCCCGGCTACGACGCCGAGGGCTAGTCCTTTCCCTCGGCGCCGAGCGTAAACGTGTTGAGGCCGGCGCCGCCGTCAACGGCGATTTCCTGGCCCGTCACCTGTGCCTGCTCATCCGCGCACAGGTAGCTGACCGTGGCGGCGATCTCGGCGGGCTCGACCATGCGGCCCGCGGGCAGCTGCGGCATCAGCCGTTCCAGCACCTCGTCCGGCATCGCCCGCACCTTCTCGGTCGCGACCAGGCCCGGCAGCACTGCGTTTGCGGTGATGCCGCGGTGGGCGTTCTCGGCGGCGAGCGTCTTGACCATCCCCAGCAGGCCGGCCTTCGAGGCCGAGTAGGCGACCTGGCCGCGCAGACCCCGCTTGGCGGCCCCTGAGGAGATGACCACGATGCGCCCCCAGCCCCGCTCGCGCATTCCGGGCAGGCAGGCCTGGACGGCGCGGAATGCGCCGGTCAGGTTGACGTCGATGTCGCGGGCCCACTGCTCGGGGGTCATGCGGTGGGCGGGGGCGATCGTGTCGACGATCGCGGCGTTGGAGATGCAGACGTCGATCTCGGCCAGGTCGGGGAGCTCGTCGGCGACGAGGTCCACCGTCAGATCGCAGCCGTCGGCGCGGTCGAGCGTGGTCACCTCCATGCCGTCCGCACGCAGGCGCTCCGCGATCGCGGCACCGATCCCGGCCGCCGCGCCGGTGACGAGGGCCCGGGGTGGCTTCGGGGCGCCGGCCATCAGAGCTCGGTCTCGTGGGCCCCGGCCCGACCCGGGTCGGTCTTCTCGTAAAAGCGCTCCAGCATTGTCTTCGTCTCCTCGGGGTCGGCGCAGGTGTAGGCGTTCCAGGCCTCGGCGCGGAGCTGCTGGTCGAGCGGCTGGCCGACCACGTCCAGGATCGTCTGCTTCGCCGAGCGCACCGCCCGCTGGGAGTTGCGCAAGATCTGGCGGGCGACCGTCTCGGCTTCCTCCATCAGCGATTCGTGCGGGACGACCTTGGAGACGAGGTTCCATTCCAGCGCCTGGCGGGCGTCGATCGGCTCGGCGGTGAGCAGCATGTGCATGGCGACGCCGACGCCGCCGGAGTTGACCAGGCGCACGAGGCCGCCGTCGCCGTGGTGGAAGCCGCGGCGCGCTTCGAAGGAGCCGAACATCGCTCGGTCGGAGGCGATGCGGATGTCACAGGCGAGCGCGGTTTCGAAGCCTCCCGCCAGCGCCCAGCCGTTGACCGCCCCGACGATCGGCTTCGGGATCCGGTGCATGCCGCGGGTGAAGCCGTTCAATCCCAGCTCGACGATCTCGCGCACGTCGGAGCTGGAGCCGCCGGCGATGATCGGCGGGATGTACTCCTTCAGGTCCGCTCCGGCGCAGAAGGCGTCGTCCCCGGCGCCGGTGAGGATCGCGACGTCCACCGAGTCGTCGGAGGCGAAGTCGGCCCAGGCGGCGATCATCCCTTGGTGCACCTCGGGGCTGACCGCGTTGCGGGCCTCGGGGCGGTTGATCGTCACGTAGGCGATCCGGTCACGCTTCTCGTAGAGGACCGGGCCGCTGTCGCCGGAGGGTGGAGGCCCCGGCGATTCGGGATTGTGGTGCGCTGGCGTCATCGTCGTCTCCTGACCTCGGGGTCTCCTGGCTCGGCGGCCGGGATCGTAAGCCCGGACGGTGTACCCCGGCCGTGACGCGCATAGAGTTGGGCCTCGGCAGAGCCCCGACGAAAGGAGCGACGATGTTGTCTCGGTTTCGGAAGCACCTGAGCTTCTCCAACGCGATCGCCGTGATCGCGCTGTTCGCCGCGCTGGGCGGAGCTGCCTATGCCGCGAAGACCATCAACGGCAAGTCGATCAAGACGAACTCGATCCCGATCAAGAAGCTGAAGTGCCCGAATGGGACCACTAGGCACGGGTCGATCTGTTACAGCCCGGTGCAGCCGGCGTCGGGTTGGATCGCCGCGGCGCAGACCAACTGCGTCTCGAAGCGGCTTCGCCTGCCGACCAACGGCGAGGCGCTGCTGATCACCTCGAAGGTCGGAGGCGAGACCTGGGCGGACGACGTCATCGTCGAGGGTCCAGCCGGATCCGCCACGCGGGTCCAGGGCGGAACGGTGTTCGCGACCCCGATCACCGAGCTCCGGCCCTTCCGCTGCGTGACGGCGGCGGGCTAGAGGGTCCAGCTCAGACGTAGGTGGCGCGGACGACCGCCAGGTCGTCCGCGCTCCACGTCACCTCGCCGGCGCACCACTCGGCCAGGTCCTCGGCGGTGTCGGGGTAGTCGAACTCGGGGTCGATCGGGGTCACCTGCTTGTCGGCCTTGACGACGTCGCCGATCACGAGCGCCCGCGCCTGCTCGCGGACACGTCGGAAAAGCTTCTGTTTCTGGTCGTCGGTCAGGTGGTGGACCGAGAGCACCGCGATCACCAGGTCCCAGGGCCCGTCGGGCAGGGGGTCCTCCATCCGCGCGAGCATGACGCCGTCGTATTCCTCGCGCAGCCGGAAGACCATCTCGGGGCTGGAGTCGAGCCCGATCACCCAGGCGTCGGGGTAGGCCTCGAGCAGCACCCGGGTCGTCTCGCCGGTTCCCATCCCAAGCTCCAGCACCCGCGCCGGGGCGAAAGGAATCGCGTCGATCGCCGCCCGCTGTAGCTCGTCGAAGCGGGGGACCTCGCCCCGGATCTCCTCCAGGTAGGTCTCGGGGTTCCAGTGGAACTGGCTCACGGGGCGCTCACCGTAGCTCAGGCCGGGCGGCGGTGGCTAAGGTCAATGGCATGCACCTCGAAGGCGGCATCGTCGACCTCCAGCAGCTCTCGCTGTCTCCCGGCCAGGCCCGAGCGCTTGACCTAGAGGTGGCGCTGGCGCCAATCGAGCTGGGGGGCCAGACCTACGTCCCAGCCGGCGAGGGGGCGGAGGCGAGGCTTGACGTCTCGCGGACCACCAGCGGCTACGCGCTCAGGCTTCGCTACGAGACGGAGCTGTCGGGGCCGTGCGTGCGCTGCCTCGAGGACGCCCACCTGGAGCTGAGGGTCGATGCCCGCGAGGTCGATCAGGCGCCGGCCCGCGACGAGGAGTTGCGCAGCCCCTACGTCAGCGAGGGCCGCCTGGACCTGGAGCGCTGGGCCAACGACACGATGGTGCTCGGCCTGCCCTCGAAGCCGCTCTGCCGGGCGGACTGCGCCGGGCTCTGCGCCGTCTGCGGCGAGTCGCTCAACGACGCGGATCCTGAGGCCCACCGGCACGGCGGCGGCGGCGACCCGCGCATGTCGAAGCTGAAAGACCTGAAGCTGGACTAGGGCCGCCGCGCTGGGGACGGCACGCCGTGGGATCAAAAAGCCCGCATTGAAGGTCGTGCCACCTGAACGCTGGGGCCGGGGCCGTCTCTGGACTCCGGAGGGTCTATGGATGGCGCCTTCTTCGGCCGATGGCCGGACAAAGCGCCAGTGACGGAGATGATCGGCCGCCCGGTGTTTCCTCCTGGCGCTTTTCTCGGCAAATGTCCCGATAAAGCGCCATCCACGTGAGGAGGGGCCCCTACGGCTGACCCACCCGCCTTCAATGCCGCTTTTCACCCTTGCACCCACCGAGCCCCTCGTCGCCCCCGCCATGGCTACCATGCCTGGCTCTCATGGCGGTCCCGAAGAAGAAACAGGGTCGTGCGCGCACCCGCAAGCGCCGGGCCAACCACAAGGCGCGCGCTCCGCGGCTGAACGAATGCCCGCGCTGCCACAGCCCGCGGCTGCCCCACCGCGTCTGCCCGACATGCGGCACCTATGCGGGCCGCGAGGTCATCAGCCACGAGGTCCCCGAGACCGCCGCGGCTCCCGAGCCCGAACAGGAGTGACCTTGACTTTCCGCCGGCGCTGGGCCCGCGAGCCGGGGTCCGTTCTCGGCGACGTACCGCCTGCCGGAAGAGGCCGCGGTTGAAGATCGCCCTCGACGCCTACGGCACCGACTCGGGCCCCGAGGTGGTGATGGAGGGCGCCCGCCTCGCCGCGGCCGAGGGTGTCCTCGTCCGCGTCTTCGGTCCCTCGTCGCTGATCGCGTCCGATGGCGTCGAGGTCGTGCCCACCGGGAGCTGGATCGCCAACGACGCCGATCCCGTGCCAGCCGTGCGCTCGACGCCCGGCGCCTCGGTCGTGATGGCCGCGGCCGACGTCGCCGAGGGCGCCTCCGCCGCCCTGGTCAGCGCCGGGTCCACCGGCGCCACGATGACCGCAGCGCTGTTCGCGCTGAAGAGGCTTCGCGGCGTTCACCGCCCCGCCCTCGCCGCTCAGGTCCCCCTGCCAGGGGCGGCCGGCACGATGCTGTTCCTCGACGTAGGGGCCAACACCGAGGTGCGCCCACAGCACCTGATCCAGTTCGCCTACCTCGGCTCGGCGTTCAGCCAAGCGGTGCTGGGCATCGAGCGGCCGCGCGTAGCGCTGCTGTCGGTCGGCGAGGAGCAGAAGAAGGGCAACCCCGACGTGGTCGAGGCCCACGCCGCGCTCGCCGCCGGCGACACGATCGACTTCATCGGCAACGTCGAGGGTCGCGACCTGCTGACCGGGGTAGCCGACGTGATCGTCACCGACGGCTTCACCGGCAACATCACCCTGAAGACCCTGGAGGGGACCGCCAGAGCGGTCGCCGCGGCGGTCCGCGACGCAGCGCGCTCGGGCCCGGTCTCAGCCGCCGGTGGGCTGCTGTTGCGCCCGGCGTTGAGCGGCGTGCGCCGGGGCCTGGACCCGAACGCCGTCGGCGGCGCAGTGCTGTTGGGGCTGCGCGGGGTCGCCGTCGTGGCCCACGGCAGCTCCACTCCGGAGGGGATCGCCAACGCCCTGCGGCTTGCGGACAGCGCCGTCCGCGAGCGCGCCGTGGAGAGGACCGCCGAGAGCCTTCGCGCCTCGGGTGCCACCCGCGAGGCGCTGCGCGAGACACCGGCCGAAGAAGGATCGCGATAATGGCCCGCATGGAACGCGACGAGGTGATGAAGCTCGTCCAGGACCACCTGGTGGCCGAGCTCGAGGTCGATCGGGAGCGGCTCAAGCCCGAGACGCGCTTTCGCGAGGACCTGGACGCCGATTCGCTGGACCTCTACGAGCTGGTGATGGAGCTCGAGGACAACTACGGCATCCGGGTCAGCGAGGAGGAGGCCGCCGAGATCGCGACCGTCGGGGACGCGGTCGATTTCGTCTGCTCCCACGCCCCTGCATAGGGGAGGAGGGGCCTTGAGAAGCAGATGAACGACGCATCCGCCCGGCTGGCGGAGCTGTTCGCGGGCATCCCCGAAGAGCTGCGCCGGCAGGCGCTCAGCCACTCCTCGTGGGTCGAGCGGCGCACAGAGGCATTCGGGCGCCTGGCGTTCCTGGGCGACAGCGTGCTGGGCCTCGCGGTCGCCTCGGAGCTGTTCAGGCACCTCGACCAGGCCGACATCGGCGAGCTGACCAAGATCCACAACCAGGCGGTCAGCGGCCGCGCCTGCGCCGAGGTGGCCAGGGGCATGGGCCTGGCCGACATGCTCCGCGCCAACGCCCCGGGCGAGGGCCAGGGCGTGCCGGCCGAGACGCTGGTCTCGTCCGAGCGCACGATGGCCTCGGTCTGCGAGGCCGTGATCGGCGCCTGCTATCTGGCCCACGGCTTCGAGCCGACCGCCGAGGGCGTCGTCTCGGCCTTCGCGGGAGAGATCGACTATGCCCGGCGCGAGCGCCTGGACTTCAAGTCCGAGCTGCAGGAGCTGCTCGCACGCGACGGGGCCACCGTAAGCTACGAAGTGACCGACGAGGCGGGTCCGCCCCACAAGCGGCGCTTCGAGGTCCGTGCCACTGTGGGCGGCGAGGGGATCGGGATCGGGACCGGCAAGAGCAAGAAGGAGGCCGAGCAGGCCGCGGCGGAGCGGGCGCTCGAGGGTCTGCGGCGCTGACGGCTCGGAAGTCGATGTTTGTGGTTAGCGTCCGAACCGTCCGCGAGCCTTGAGCACGCAGCCGACTTGAAGACATGTATCTGAAGGAGATCAACCTCAAGGGGTTCAAGTCGTTCCCCGACCGCACCAGGCTGAGCTTCAGCCAGGGCGTAAGCGTGATCGTCGGCCCCAACGGCTGCGGCAAGTCCAACATCACCGACGCCGTGCTCTGGGCTCTCGGCGAGCAGAGCCCGCTCGCGGTCCGCGGGCAGTCGATGCGGGACGTGATCTTCGCCGGCGGCGAGGGGCAGTCCCGCCGCCGCTTCGCCGAGGTCGAGGTGGTGATCGACAACTCCGAGGGCCTCGCCGCCAGCGAGTTCTCCGAGATCTCGATCACACGGCGGATCGAGCGCAACGGCGACGGCGAGTACCGGATCAACGGCGCACGCTGCCGCCTCGCCGACGTGCTCGAGGTGCTGTCCGACACGAACATGGGACGCGAGATGCACTCGGTGATCAGCCAGGGGAGGGTGGAGGCCATCGTCAACTCCAAGCCTCGCGATCGCCGCCTGCTGATCGAGGAGGCGGCCGGCCTCGGCAAGCACCGCAAGCGCCGCCATCGCGCGCAGCTGAAGCTGGAGCGGACCCGCGAGAATCTCGACCGCGCGCTCGATGTGGAGCGCGAGGCCCGCTCGCGTCTGCGACCGCTGAAGCGGCAGGCCGAGGCCGCCGAGCGGACCGCGAAGCTCGTCACCGAGGAGGCGGAGCAGCGCTCGCGGCTGGTGGCCGGCGACCTGCGTGGCCACGAGGACCAGCTCGCCGGATCCGAGCAGCGGCTGGCCGAGATCCGCAAGGGCCGCGACCAGGTCGAGGTCCGCCTCGAGGAGGTCCGCAAGCGCCGCACGGCGATCGAGGAGCGCGTCGCCTCGGGTGAGGACGCCCGCCGGGAGCAGGGTGAGCGGCTGGCCCAGGCCCGCGGGGCCGTCGAGCGCGTCCGCGCGCGATCCGAGGCCACCGAATCCGCGGTCCGGGACCTTCGCGCCGGGCTCGGCGAGCGCCAGCTGCGTCTGGAGCAGCTCGACGAGGGCCCCGAGATCGGCCGGGCGGCGATCGAACGAGTGCAGGAGTTGGAGTCCGCCCTCGCGGCTCTGAGCGAGGGCGAGGCCGGCGGCGAGTTGGCACAGCTACGTGAGCAGTCTGCCGAGGCCGAGCGCGCTCGCGCCGAGACCGAGGCCGCGATGCCGGCGCTGACCGAGACCGCCGAGCAGGCCGCGAGCGCCCTCGCTCGCGCCACCGAGGCCCGGGACGTCGCACGAGCGGAGGCGGCCAAGGCGGCCGAGCGCCGGGCCGCCCTGGAGGGCGAGCTGGCCGCCGTTGAGGCGAAGCTGGCGCGCGCGGCGATGGAGGGGGGCGACGAGGTGCTCGCCGGCCTGATCGAGACCGGACCCGGAATCGAGCGCGCCCTGTCGGCCGCGCTGGGTGAGCGCCTGCGCGCGGCGGTGGTCGGATCCGTCGGCGAGGGCGTCGGCAGGCTTAACGACAGCGACGGCGCCTCGCGCGCGCTGGTCGCGGGAGGCGAAGCCCCCGCGGGCGACCCGCGGCCCCCCGTCGAGGGGGCGCGGCGGCTGCTCGACCTTGTCGAGGGCGAGGGCCCCGCGCGCGAGGTGGCGGAGCGCCTGCTCGCGGACGCCTGGCTGGTCGACGACCTGACCGAGCTTCCCGGGGACTTCCGCGGTATCGCCGTCACGGTCGACGGCGACGCCTTCGACGGCGACGCACGCGAGCTGCGGCGCCTGCCGGCCGAGGGCACGGATCCCGCTCTGGCGGCGCGCTCCGCCCGTGAGGAGCTGTCCTCGCGCCTCGAGCAGCGCCGCAAGACCGAAGAGCGCGCCACCCGCGACCTGGAGCGCGCCGAGGAGGCGCTCGCCGGAGCGCGCGCCGAGCGCGACCAGAGCGACTACGCCCAGCGCGAGGCGCGACGACGGCTGGACGAGGCCACCGAGGAGGCAACCCGAGCGTCCTGGCTGGCGGAGCGCCGCGCCGAGCGCGACGAGGACGGCGCCGAGACGGTCAAGCGCGCGCGCCTGGAGGCCGAGCTTGCGGCCGAGCGCCGTCACGTGGAGGCCGGCCGTGAGGCCGCCGAGGCTCGCCGCCGCGACGAGGAGCGCCTGCGCGCCCGGATCGCGCTCGAGCGCGAGACGCTGCCGGCGCTGGAACGCGCCGGCTCCGCGCTCGCGGCTGTGGCCGAGCGGCTCGAGCTGCACGCCGAGGCGCTCGGCGCCCCGGTCAGCGAGGAGGGCGGGGGCGAGGTCGCGGCCGAGCTGCGTGAGTGCTCGCAGCAGGAATACGGCCTGCAGGCCGAGATGCGCGAGGTGAGCGAGTCGCTGACCACCGCCGAGGTCGAGGCCTCGCAGCTGCGCCAGCGGCGCGACGAAGGGCGACACGAGCTCGAGACCCTGGGGAGGACGCTGGAGCGCGAGCTGGCGGTGGCCGAGCAGCCGCTGCCCGAGGGCGAGCGCGCGGAGGTCGAGAAGAAGCTTCAGCGCCTGGAGCGCCGCCGCGAGCAGATCGGCCCGGTCAACCCGCTCGCCGAGCACGAATACGCCGAGGCCAGCGAGCACGTCAAGGACCTGGCCACGCAGCGCAAGGACATGGATGCGGCGCTGGGCGAGCTGCGGTCGCTGATTCGCCGCACGGACAAGGAGATCGCCGACGCCTTCGAGCAGACCTTCGAAGCGACCGCGCGGAACTTCGAGGAGATGGTGACCGAGCTGTTCCCCGGCGGGCGGGGACGCCTGCGCAGGATCGACGTTGGCCCGCGGCCGGTCGCCGTGCCACAGAACGGCGACGGGGCGGCATCAGAGGAGGCCGAGGACGAGACCGACGACTACGGCACCCCCACCGACGAGGCCTGGGGCGTCGAGATCGAGGTCACCCCGGCCGGCAAGTCCACCCGCCGGCTGTCGCTGCTCTCGGGTGGCGAGAAGTCGCTGGTCGCGCTCGCCTTCGTGTTCGCCGTCCTGATGGCTCGCCCATGCCCCTTCTACATCCTCGACGAGGTCGAGGCGGCGCTCGACGACATCAACATCGACCGCTTCCTGCGCCTGGTCCGGCGCTTTTCGGAGCGCTCCCAGTTCATCGTCGTCACCCACCAGAAGCGCACCATGGACGCCGCCGACATCCTCTACGGCGTCAGCATGGGGGGCGACGGGATCACCAAGGTGGTCTCGCGCAAGCTGCCGCGCGACGGAGAGCTCCAGCCGGGCGACGTCCCGGAGGCGGACGCCGCCGCGGCTGAAGCGGCCTAGCCGTCGGAACCTAGACGGCGAGGCAGTTTGCTTCGGCGAACAGCTCGTTCGCCAAGCCCGCGGGCGTCACGAACCCCCTCACGACCCATGTCGTGTTTGAGTCGCCGACGAAGCTCGGCGAGGAGTACTGAACGAACGCCTGGTTCGGGGCGAGCAGCCACTCGAACCCGCCTCCGATGACCATCGATCCCGGCGGACAGGTGACCGTCGCTTCAGCGGTCCCGCCCGAGTCGATCTCGACCCCGGTCCCGACGACCGCAGTCACGCCCTTGAGCTCGCCGGACCCGACGCTGTCGAGAGCCAGCTCGCTCGAGCCCACGCTGTCAAGCGCCAGGTCGGCGCTTCCGAGGCTGTCCGCCGCCACCTCCGGCGACCCGACGCTGTTCGCGCGCAGCTCCGGGGCCGGGTACTGCCCCGTCAGGTCGCCTCCGGCGGGTCCGCTCGGCCGCGGCGTTTCCTTGCCCTCGAGCGCCGCCACACGCTTCTTCAGCGACTTGATCTGCTTCTTGGCGCTGGCGCTGGTCGACGCCTCGGGGCCGTTCGCCCCCGCGATTGCGATCGGCAGCACGACCATCGCCGCGATCGCAACTGCGAGCAGCGTTCGAGACCCCCTGAATGTTTCGGTTCGCATCTGTCCCACCTTCCCTGGTTGCTTGTAGCTACGAACCGGAAGACGCCGCCGGACGCGGTTTATTCCAGGGCCTATCTAGGCTGCCGCCATGGACGCTGATTGGCGCAGGGCGTTTGACCTCGGCGACGGTGCGGACCCGGCCGCGGCTGAGGAAAGCGAAGCCGGCCAGGGGGTCTTCTCGCGGTTGCGCCAGGGGCTCTCCCGCAGCCGCCAGGCGCTGACCGCGGAGCTCAGCGCGAGTCTCACGGACCGCGTCGACGAGCAGACCTGGGAGCGGCTCGAGGAGGCGCTGATCCTGGCCGACGTCGGGGCTCCGACGACGGCCGCTGTGGTCCGCCGCCTCGAGGACGAGGTCGAGGCCGGCGAGCTCGGAGGCGGCGAGCCCCTGCGGGAGCGGCTGATCGAGCTGCTCGCCGAGACCGCCTCACCAGCCGAGGACCCGCGCATCGACCTGAGCCGGCGCCCGGCGGTGATCATGGTCGTCGGCGTCAACGGCACCGGCAAGACGACGACGATCGGCAAGGTCGCCTGGCACCTGCAGCAGGAGCTGGGCCTGGAGGTGATCGTCGGCGCCGCCGACACCTACCGCGCCGCCGCGGTCGAACAGCTGACCGAATGGGCCGAGCGCGCCGGCTGCGAGATCGTCAAGGGCACCGAGGGTGGCGATCCCGGCGCGGTCGCGTTCGACGCGGTCGAGGCCGCCAAGGCGCGCGGCGCCGACGTCGTCATCTGCGACACCGCCGGCCGCCTGCACACCAAGGGCAACCTGATGGAGGAGCTGTCCAAGGTCCGCCGGGTGATCTCGAAGCAGATCGATGGCGCCCCGCACGAGACCCTGGTCGTGATCGACGCCACCACGGGCCAGAACGGCGTCCGCCAGGCCCAGGAGTTCTCGAACTCCGTCGAGGTGACCGGGGCGGTGCTGACTAAGCTCGACGGCACGGCCAAGGGCGGGGTGGCGCTGGCGATCGCATCCGAGCTCGGCATCCCGGTGAAGCTGATCGGGATCGGCGAGTCGCTTGAGGACCTGCGCCCGTTCGACGCCGAGCAGTTCGCGAGGGCCCTGCTGGAGGAGTGAGCGCTACTTCTTCCTTTCTGTATCGGGGTTTTTCGCAAACGGGCGTTAGAGTGCCGCGCCGTGAAGCTGCGCCTGCTCATTGCTCCCTGCGATCGCTGCGCTCATCCTCGGCCTCGCCGCCTGCGGGGACGACGACGATTCCTCCTCGGACGACGGGGCGACGACCGAGGCGACCACGGCCGAAGCGCCCGCGGAAGCCGACGCTCCATCAGCAAACAACACAAACCTGAAGCAGAAGCCGGTGATCACGACCACGGGAGACGAGTCTCCCGGCGCGCTCGTCGTCGAGGACATCGTCGTCGGCAAGGGCCCGGAGGCCAAGGCCGGCGACGACGTCAGCATGCAGTACGTCGGCGTCCTCTACTCGGACGGCACCGAGTTCGACGCCTCCTGGGAGCGGGGCCAGCCCTTTGACTTCAAGCTCGGCGCCGGCGAGGTCATCCCCGGCTGGGACCAGGGCATCGTGGGCATGAAGGTCGGCGGCCGCCGCGAGATGATCATCCCGCCGGACCTCGCCTACGGCCCGGCGGGACAGCCGCCCGATATCCCGCCCGACGCAACCCTCGTCTTCGTCGTCGACCTCCTGGACGTCAAGTAGGGCTGAAAACATCCGCGGCGAATGAGGGGGGCGGATGAGGAGAACGGCCCTACTCGCCGCGCTGACGACGGCGCTCTGCGCCGCCATGGTGGCGCCTGCTGTCGGGGCTCCGCCGGACTTCCTCACCAGCACCGAATCACGGCTGGCGGGGACGACGCTGTCGCTCGCCGGGCGCGGCGACACCGAGGTGCTGCACCGGATTCACCTGCGCGGCCGCGTCCCGATCCCGGGGCCGGACCGGTGGGTGACGGTGACGGTGAAGCGCGAGGGCAAGGTCGTCCGCACCCGGACCCTTCGCGCAGACCCGGTGACCGGCACCTACCGGATGCGGGTGCGGCTCAAGGGCTGCTGCGACTACGTCGCCCAGGCCGTGCACGGCAGCGACGTGTCCAACTCGGTCCCCTTCGAGGCGACGGTTCCCCAGGAGCTCGAGGACGGGCGAAGGCAGACCCTGCTGTTCAACCGCCTGCTGCGGCGCAGCGGCTACCACATGGGCGAGGAGGTCACCGACCAGGAGGACGAGGCCACCGGCCTGGCGATCATGGCGATGCGCAAGGTCCACGACATGCCGCGCACCGAGTCATACGACCCCGCCCTGTTCGAGCTGCTGCTCCGCAACGAGGCGGCCTTCGAGCCCGTCCACACCGAAGATGGCCGCCACGTCGAGGTGGACATCTCGCGCCAGGTGATGGCGCTGGTCTCCGACGGCGAGGCGACCGACGTCTTCCACGTCTCCACCGGCGCAGGCGGTACGCCGACCGGGCAGTGGAGCTTCTACGACAAGGGCCCCGGCTACAACGCCAAGGGCATGTACTACTCGGTCTACTACGACGGCAACTACGCCACCCATGGCTACTCCTCGGTGCCGACGTACCCCGCCAGCCACGGCTGCACCCGCAACTCGATCGCCTACGCGGTCTACGTCTACAACTGGATCGAGCTGGGCGACACGATCTACGTCTACTACTGAGCGCTACGCCTTGGCGGCGGCGGCCTCGGCCCCCCCGTTGCGCCGGTACATCAGCCGCGCGAACAGGCCGGCCGAGATGAACATGAACGAGGCGTAGACGGCGGCCGGGATCGTCAGCTCGGTGTCGATCGTGGCGCCGACCGCGATCGCCAGCGCCGTGTTGTGCACCCCAAGCTCGATCGCGATGGCGGTGGACTGGCGGTCATCGAGGCGCGAGAGTCGCGCGATCGTGAACGAGATGGTCATCGCGGCGAGATTGAGGGCGACGGCGGCGGCCAGGACCGTGTCGAGGTTCTCGAACACGCGCTCGTTCTCGGCGACGATCACGCCCACGACGATCGCGAGGAAGACGCCGAAGGCGATCTTCTGGAACAGGGGCTGGATCTCGGCGATCCGCTCGGGGCGCCGCGCTCGCAGCCACATGCCGATCGAGAGGGGGATCACGGTGATCGCCAGCACGCGCGCCACCACCCCGAGCATCTCCACGTCGTCGCTGAATCCGACAGCGCCGAAGTGGTCGATCGCGACCGACAGGAAGAGGGGGACGGTCACGACCGCGGCGACGCTGGAGATCCCGGTGATCGAGATCGAGAGGGCGGTGTCGCCCCGAGCGAGTTGGGTCAGCAGGTTCGCCATCGTGCCCCCGGGCGAGGCGCCCAGCAGCACCATGCCCACAGCCAGCGCCGGGTCCAGCGAGAACAGCTCGGCGATGCCGAAGGCAAGCAGGGGCGAGATGATCGCCAGGTTCAGGATCCCGATCGAAATGCCCTTCGGATAGACGAGCACCCGCCGGAAGTCCTCGGTCGTCAGCGACATCCCGAGGCTGACCATGATCACCGCGAGGGCGATCGGCAGCAACACGGTTGCGAAGACGGAGTCCTCCACGCAGGTAGTTGTAGGTGGTGACGCGCGGGCTAAGCTGGCTCGTTCATGTTCGATCAGCTCTCAGAACGCCTGCAGGGCGTGCTCTCCGACGTTCGCTCGCGGGGGAAGCTCTCCGAAGAGGACGTCAACAAGGCCCTGCGCGAGGTTCGCCTGGCGCTGCTGGAGGCCGACGTCAACTTCAAGGTCGTCAAGGACTTCACGGCCTCGCTGCGCGAGCGGCTTGCGGGCGCCGAGGTCAGCGAGGCGCTGAACCCGGGCCAGACCGTGGTCAAGGCGGTCAACGACGAGCTCACCGAGCTGATGGGCGGCGCCGGCCGCGACCTCGCCTTCGCCCCGAATCCGCCGACCGTGATCCTGATGGCCGGGTTACAGGGCTCGGGCAAGACGACCGCCACCGCCAAGCTCGCGAAGCTGCTGCGCAAGGACAACCGCGACGTCGCCGTCGCCGCCTGCGACCTGCAGCGGCCGGCGGCGGTCGAGCAGCTGGAGAAGCTGGCCGCCCAGGCCAAGGCCGGCTTCTACTCCCAGCCGGGGGAGACGGACCCCGTCAAGGTCGCCAAGTGGGCCCTGGATCAGGCCAAGGCCGACGGCCGCGACGTTCTGGTCGTGGACACGGCCGGTCGCGTGCACGTGGATCAGGAGCTGATGGACGAGTTGGCCCGGGTGCGCAAGGCGACGAAGCCGATGGACGTGCTGCTGGTGCTGGACGCGATGACAGGCCAGGACGCGGTCAACGTCGCCGAGAGCTTCGCCGAGGTGGCCGAGTTCGACGGGGTCGTGATCACAAAGCTGGACGGAGACGCGCGCGGCGGCGCCGCGCTCTCGGTGCAGGCGGTGACGGGCAAGCCGATCATGTACGCCTCGACCGGCGAGAAGCTCGACGAGCTCGAGCGCTTCCACCCCGACCGCATGGCGGGCCGCATCCTCGGCATGGGCGACGTGATGTCGCTGATCGAGAAGACCGAGGACGAGTTCGACGCCGACCAGGCCGCCGACCTCGAGCAGAAGATCCGCAAGCAGACCTTCACGCTCGAGGACTTCCTTGGGCAGCTGAAGCAGGTCCGCCGCATGGGCCCGCTGGGGAACCTGATGAAGATGGTGCCCGGCATGGGCAAGGCGATGCAGGGGATGGGTGACGTCGACGAGCGAGAGCTCGACCGGATCGAGGCGATCATCCTCTCGATGACCCCGCACGAGCGCGCCAACCCCGACGAGATCAAGGGCTCGCGCCGCAAGCGCATCGCCGCCGGCTCGGGCACCAACGTCCAGGCCGTCAACCGCCTCGTGAAGCAGTTCGGCCAGATGCGGAAGATGATGAAGCAGCTCTCCGAGGGCAAGATGCCGAGCCCCGAGCAGTTGATGCGAGGGGCCCGCTAGGCATACGATCCGGCGGATGGAGCTCAGGGACAAGCTCCGCCGTACGGCAGCCTTCGCGGCGGCAGCGCTGGCGGGCCTGCTGGCTCCGCTCGCCCTGGCCGGCCCCGCTTCGGCCGCATTCCCTGGTCAGGACAGCGGCGTCATCGCGTTCTCGAGCGTGCGGGCACCGCACCCGGCCGATCAGGAGGTCTACAGGCTCACCGTCGGCGGCCCGCCCGCGACGCGGCTGACGTTCAACGACGGCTCCGACGCGTCGCCCTCGTTCTCGCCCGACGGCCGCATGCTGCTGTTCAACAGCACCAGGACGACGCACCCGATGCTCTCCCAGGTGTATTCGATGTCCGAGGCCGGAGCCGATCAAGTCAGGCTCACCTTCAGCGACTTCCAGGACGGCGCCGGCACCTTCTTCCCCGGCGGGCGCCGCTTCGTGTTCTCCGGCGTGCGCCCCGAGCACCCCGCCAACGTCGAGCTCTATGCGGTCAACGTCGACGGGACCGGCCTGCTGCGGCTGACCGAGACCGACGGGTTCGACGCCGCGGCGGCCGTCTCGCCTGACGGCAGCCGGATCGTCTTCCTGAGCCAGCGCGGGGGCAACTCGGAGATCTGGATGATGAACGCCGATGGTTCCAACGAGGTCAACCTGACGAGCAGCGCGGCGACGGAGTTCGACCCCGACATCTCGCCGGACGGGCGCCGCTTCGCCTTCACCAGCGACAGGGCGCCGCACGCCGGCGACTTCGAGCTCTACAGCCAGGATTTGGCCGCCGGCGCGCCCGCCGTCCGGCTGACCTCCTCGGCCGGGACCGACCGCGGGCCCGCGTACTCGCCGAGCGGGACGGCGCTCGCTTTCCAGAGCGACCGGGCGCCTCACGCCGGAAACACCGAGCTGTACGTCAGCAAGGTGGACGGCTCATCGGCCGGCAGGCTCACGGACAACCCGGGCCCGGACACGAACCCCGACTGGCAGCCGTTGAACCGGTGTGCCGGCCGCCGCGCGACGATCGTCGGCACCCCGGCGGCGGACCGGCTGCGCGGCACTCCCAAGGCGGACGTGATCGCCGCGCTCGGCGGCAAGGACAAGGTCAAGGGCCTGGGCGGAAACGACCGGCTGTGCGGCGGCGTAGGCAAGGACAGGCTGATCGGCGGGGCGGGTCGCGACCGGCTCCTCGGCGGCGCGGGCAGGGACAGCCTCCGCGGCGGCAAGGCTCTCGACGTGCTCAAGGGAGGGCCGGGACGCGACTCCGAGCGGCAGTGACCGCGGATTCCCGAGCCGCTACCCTGCCCGGCCTAGTGGTCCGCATCAGACTGAGAAGGGTGGGTTCGAACAAGAACCCGATCTGGCGCATCGTCGTCGCCGACAAGCGCTCGCCGCGCGACGGCCGCACGATCGAGACGATCGGCCAGTACAACCCGCAGACGGAGCCCTCGCTGATCGTGATTGACGAGGATCGCGCCAAGCACTGGCTCGAGCACGGCGCGCGCCCGACGCGCACCGTGGCGCACCTGTTGCGCACCAAGGGCATCGAAGCGACCTACTCCTAGGGGCCTGCCCGATGCGCGACCTGCTCGACTTCCTCGCACGCGGCCTGGTCGAGGAGCCCGACGCGGTTCACGTCGAGGAGATCGAGGAGATCGAGGGCGAGGTGATCCTCGAGCTGGAGGTCGCCGAGGACGACCTGGGTCGTGTCATCGGCCGCGGCGGCCGCGTCGCGAACGCGCTGCGCACGGTGATCAAGGCGGCCGCGACCCCCGCCGAGAAGCGCGTGATGGTCGACATCCTCGACTGAGGTTGAAGCTCGACGTCTTCACCCTGTTCCCCGAGCACTTCGAGTGGTTCGGGAACCAGCGCCACGTCCGCAACGCGGTCGATGGCGGCTCCGAGCTGCGCTTCTTCAATTACCGCGACACGACCCCCCTCGGCGCCGGCCAGGTCGACGACGCCCCCTATGGCGGGGGCGCGGGAATGGTGATGCGAGTGGACGTGGTCGATGCCGCGCTCGGGGCCGCGTACGGCGAGGAGCGGTCGGCCGTGCGCACTATCGCCCTCACCCCGGGGGGCAGGAGCTTCGACGAGGACCTGGCCGTGGAGCTCGCGGGCGAGCCGCACCTGGCGCTGCTCTGCGGCCGCTACGAGGGCTTTGACGAGCGGGTCTTCGAGCACCTGGCCACCGACTCGGTCTCGATCGGCCGCTACGTGCTCTCGGGCGGTGAGCTGGCGGCGATGGTGGTGGCCGATGCCGTCCTGCGCAAGCTGCCGGGGGCGCTGGGCGACGCGGAGAGCGCGGTCGAGGAGTCCTTCAGCGAGGCGCTCTCCGGAGCGCCCGAGTACCCCCACTACACCCGCCCGCCGACCTACCGGGGTTGGGGGGTGCCGGAGATCCTGCTCAGCGGCGACCACGCCAAGGTCCGCGACTGGCGCCGGGAGCGCAGCCGAGAGCGCGACTCCCGATCGGGAGGGTCCACCCGGGCCTCTTGACCCGCTCAGCGGGCGCGGATACGGTGCGTGCCTGATCGGCGGCAAGGGCGCCGATCGCTGCGGCGGCGGCGGCGGCAAGGGCTGCGAGCGGGGCAAGCCCTAGCCGCTACCATTCGCGCCTGCGCGGGCCGCCGGCACGCGCTTTTTCACGTTTGACTGACCGGTTTATCCCGCCCTCAAGCCCGCAGGCCACCATCCGCACCCCATGAGCACAGTCATCGAGAGCCTCGAGCAGCGCGTCCTCCAGAAGCGGCCGAATTTCGGCGCCGGGGACCGCGTTCGCGTGCACTTCCAGGTCGTCGAGGGCAGCCGCAAGCGGACCCAGGTCTTCGAGGGCATCGTGATCAAGCGCCAGGGCAGCGGCGCGCGCGAGACCTTCACCGTCCGCAAGCACTCGTTCGGCGTGGGCGTGGAGCGGACGTTCCCGCTGCACTCGCCCAAGATCGAGCAGCTCGAGGTGGCCGCCCGCGGCGACGTCAAGCGGGCGAAGCTCTACTACCTGCGCGACAAGGTCGGAAGGCGCGCCAGGGTCGCCGAGCGGCGCTGGGGCATTGCGGACGAGGTTGTCATCGCCGAGCCGGAAGCCGAGGCCGTCGACGCCGAGGGCGTCGCGGTCAGCGAGGCCGAGGCCGAGGTCACCGATCCGGAGCCGGCAGAGGGCGAGGAGCAGCCCGCCGATGGCGAGCAGGAGGAGGCAGAGCCGCCGGCGGCGGCGGAGGGGGCTGACGAGGGAGCGCCTGAGGACGCCGAGCCGGCGCCCGAAGGCGACGAGCAGGCCTCGTCCGAAAAGGCAGAAGGCTGAAGGTCCCACGCCCCCAGAGCACCGCGGGCGCGCTCGGCGAGCTCGTGATCATCGTGGCGCTCGCCCTCGGGCTGGCGCTGGGCATCCAGGCGTTCATCGTCAAGCCGTACCAGATCCCCTCCGAGTCGATGGAGCCCACCCTCGACGTCGGCCAGCGAGTGCTGGTCAACCGCTTCCTCTACCACTTCACCGATCCCCAGATCGGGGACATCGTCGTCTTCCACCCGCCCCTGGGAGCCGAGCGCGGCAACCAGTGCGGTGGGCGCCGCCCCGCCGGCGCCGCCTGCGCCAGGCCCACCCCCGAGCAGGCCGACGTCAACTTCATCAAGCGCATCGTCGCCGAACCCGGCGACACGCTGCGAATCGAGGACGGCCAGCCGGTGGTGAACGGGGTGAAGGCGAGCGAGGACTTCATTCGCCCCTGCCGCCCCGGGGGTGAGTGCAACCTGCCGACGGAAATCACCATTCCGGCGGACCACTACTTCATGATGGGCGACAACCGTGGAGAGAGCGACGACAGCCGCTTCTGGGGACCAGTCCCCAGGGACTGGATCATCGGCAAGGCATTTGCCACGTATTGGCCGCCGAAGAAGATCGGCATCTTCTAAGGGCAAGAAGCGGACCGCGGCGAGGCTGTTCCGCTTCGACCGCTCCTTCGGGTCCCGCTTCGTCGCAGGGGTGGACGAGGCGGGGCGCGGCTCGCTGGCGGGTCCGCTGCTGGCGGCCGGCGTCCTCATCGACCTGGAGCGGATCGGGCGCAGCGAGCGCCGCGCACTCGCCCACCTGGACGACTCCAAGCAGAAGAGCCCCGAAGAGCGAGAGGCGCTCTATCCCCACGTGATCCGCGCCGCCGCCTGCTTTTCGGTCGCCGTGCGCTCGGTTCGCGCGATCGACACCCGCGGGCTGCACGTCTCCAACCTGGCGGCGCTGAGCGACTGCATGCGCGCGATCGCGCCCCCGGATGCCGTCTGCCTGGTCGACGGCTTCCGGCTTCCGGAGTGCGACGTCGAGCACACCGCGGTCGTCGACGGCGACGCGCGCAGCGCCGCGATCGCGGCCGCCTCGGTGATCGCCAAGGTCACGCGCGACCGCTACATGCACCGCGCCGCCGGGCTCTACCCGGGCTGGGAGTTCGAGACCAACGTCGGTTACTCAACGCCCGAGCACCGCGAGGCGATCATGGCCAACGGCATCTGCCCGCTGCACCGCCGCTCCTTCGCGTCCGTGGCGTACTCGCAGCTGGACCTGACTGGTGACTTTGAGCGGGGTAGCGCAACTAGAGACGATCCACGCAGAGGCGGCCCCGGACGCGAAGCGGAGGAGCCGCCGTATCTGATGTCAGAAAGCCCCGACAATGTGGTCGACATCCGCGACGCCATCGCCTCCGAAGCTGACCCCGACGACGTCGAAGCGGTACCCGGCGACGCCGAGCCCCCGGCCGCGGCCCGCGGCTAGCCACTCCCGCGCCAGGCGCCGGATGCGGGCCTGCTTGCGCGGGCCGACTGAATGAGCTGGGGCGACGGGACCGTGCTCCGAGCCGGCGCGCCCGGCCTTGACCTCGACGAAGACCAGCGTCGTGCCGTCCAGGGCGATCAGGTCGAGCTCGCCGGTGCGGGTGCGGGCGTTGCGCTCGACCACGCTCCATCCCTCTGCGGCCAGGCGGCGGGCGACGAGGTCCTCCGCGGTGCGGCCGAGGCGCTGTCGTGCGGCGGTCATGGAGCCAGGCTGCGCATCCCGATGGAACCCGGGTTGCGCGGATCGGATCGGAAGCGGCACGAATCCGGCGCGATCGGCGCACCAGGCGCGCGCGGCGCCCTCCTAGCTTCGCCTCATGCTCGCTGTGGCCCGAACCTTCGCCCTCGTCGCGATCGAGGCCGAGGCCGTGCACGTCGAGCTGGACGTGACTCCGGGCCTGCCCGGCTTCGCGATCGTCGGGCTCCCGGACGCCTCGGTCCGGGAGTCGCGCGAGCGCGTGCGCTCGGCCCTGCTGAACTCGGGCTTCGAGTTCCCGCTAAAGCGAATCACCGCGAACCTGGCTCCGGCGGTGCTGCGCAAGGCCGGGCCGGGCTTCGACCTGGCGATCGCCGCCGCCCTGCTGGCCGCCACCGACCAGATCGGACGAGGCGTGATGGAGCGCTACGCGCTTGCGGGGGAGCTCGCCCTCGACGGCTCGATCCGACCCGTGCCGGGTGCGCTGGCGATGGCCGAGGGGGCGCGCTCGCAGGGCCTGCGGGGGATCGCCGTGGCGCCGGGCGACGCCGCCCAGGCGGCGCTGGTCGAGGGGTTGGAGGTGGTGGCGCTCGATCACGTGGCACGCCTTCCCGCGCTCGCGGACGGTGACCTGGAGCCGGTCCCGCAGCCCGATCGCTCGGCGCTGACCGCCGCGGCCGATCCCGAGGCGCGCGACCTGGCCGACCTCAAGGGGCAGCCGAACCTGCGACGCGCCTTGGAGATCGCGGCGGCCGGCGGTCACAGCCTGCTGCTGACCGGGCCTCCGGGGGTCGGCAAGACTCTGGCGGCGCGGCGGCTGCCGTCGCTGATGCCGCCGCTGGAGCAGGGCGAGGCCCTGGAGGTAATCAGGATCGCGGGAGCCTGCACCAGCGGCCCCGTCCGGACCCCGGTCGCGCGGCCCTTCCGCGCCCCTCATCACACCGCTTCGCCCAATGCTCTGATCGGCGGGGGCTCGCCCCCCAGGCCCGGAGAGGTGACGAGGGCGCATCGAGGCATCCTCTTCCTGGACGAGCTCGGCGAGTTCCGGCGCGACGCGCTGGAGGCGCTGCGCCAGCCGCTGGAGCAGAGCGCGCTGACGCTTTCCCGTGCCAGCGGGCCGGTCTCGGTGCCCTGCCACTTCACCCTCGTGGCGGCGTCCAACCCGTGTCCGTGCGGCCACGGGACCGACTCCGGCGAGTGCGAGTGCCACCCCAGCGCCGCCGCCCGCTACCAGGCCAAGCTCAGCGGCGCCCTCGCCGACCGCATCGACATCCAGGTCCCGGTCGAGCGCCCGAGCGCGGAGGACTTGGCCGCGGGGCCTGGGGAGCGCTCGGCGGCGGTTCGCGAGCGCGTCGCGGCGGCCCGCGGGCTCCAGAGCGCCCGGCTCGGTCCGGGTCGCTGCAACGCCGAGATGGGGCCCCGGGAGCTGCGCCGTCATTGCGGGCTGGACCGGGAGGCTGAGGCGGCGTTGAAGGACGGCCATCGGACGCTGTCCCTGAGCGGGCGCGGCTGGGATCGGGCGCTGCGTGTGGCCAGGACGATCGCTGACCTCAAGGGGCGCCGGGCCCTGACCAAGGAGGACGTCCTGACCGCCACCAACCTGCGCCGCCGGGTCGAGCGGTGAGCGGCCCCTGGGCATGCGACGGCTGCCTTCGGCGCTCGTGGCTGATCGGCAGCCTGGCCGAGCGCATCGAGGACAGCCTCAGCGGCCGGCCGGGCAGCCTGCCGCGGGAGCTGCTGCGGCTGCCCGATCAGGAGCTGGCCGGCGCGGTCGGCGGGCGGGACGGCCTCGCCTTCCTTGAGCGCTCGCGCGAGCGGGAGCCGACCCGCTTGCGGACGGCGATCCGCGGCGCCCACTGCTGGGCCTGCTGTCGCCACGACGGCGGCTACCCGCGCCGGCTGCTGGATCTGCGCGACGTCCCCGCGGTCCTCTTCGGCCGGGGGGACGCCCGTCTGCTGGCGGAGCTGGATGAGCGAACCACTGTCACGATCGTGGGGTCCAGGCGCCCGAGCGCCTACGGGCGTGAGCTGGCCGAGGGGCTGGGGCGCCAGCTGGCCTCGGCCGGAGCGATCGTCGTCAGCGGTATGGCCATCGGCATCGACTCCCGCGCCCACGAGGGAGCCCTGGAAGCCGGGCGCGGGCGCACGATCGCCGTTCTGGGGGGCGGAGCCGAGACCGCGACCCCGGCCAGCCGCGGGCGTCTGTACGAGAGCATCGTCGAGCGAGGGCTGGTGCTGAGCGAGTTGCCGCCCGGCACCACGCCGAGGCGCTGGACCTTCCCGGCGCGCAACCGGATCATGGCGGCGCTGTCGGCGATGACCGTGGTGGTGGAGGCGAGGCGGCGCTCGGGGTCGCTGATCACCGCGGGGATGGCGAGCGACCTCGGCCGCGAGGTGGGTGCGGTGCCGGGTCAGGTCGGGAGCTCCTCCGCCGCGGGAACCAACGAGCTGCTGCGCGAGGGCGCCCAGCTCGTGCGCGACGCCGATGACGTGCTCGACTCGCTGCTGGGGCCGGGACACGAGCGGCAACGGCGGTCCGCTGACCCAGCGGCCGCGCTGGATCCCGTGCTCGCGGCTGTGCTGGAGCAGGTCGAGGCGGGCGCCGCGGGCCCCGATGCGGTCTCGCGGGGTTGTGGCCTCGACCCCGACGCGGCCGGCGCCGCCCTCGTGCGGCTCGAGCTCCAGGGGCTCGTCCGCTCGGACTCGGGAGGGTGCTTCAGGCCCGCGGCCCACCCGGGCCGGCTCTAGGATGCCGCCGGGTGAGCCCGCCCGCAGCTGTCCTCTTCGACAACGACGGTCTCCTGCTCGATACCGAGACCATCTGGACCCGGGCCGAGGGGATCCTGTTCGAGCGCCGGAACCTCGAGTTCACGGCGGACAACAAGCGTGAGCTGATCGGGGCCTCGGCCGAGAGGGCGGGCGCCATCCTCGCTGAGCGCCTCGGCGAGCCCGGGCGCGAGAATGAGCTGATAGCGGAGCTCGATGGGTTGGTCTTCGAGGAGATCGAAGCCGGGGTCGAGCCGATGGCGGGGGCTCGCGAGCTGGTCGCCGAGCTGAGTGGGCGCGGCGTCGCCATGGGGCTCGTCTCGAACTCGCCGCTGGTTTTCCTCGAGCGCGTCCTGGAGCTGGTCGAGATGACCGGAGTCTTCGGTGCCGTGGTCAGCGGCCACGAGGTCGAGGCTCCGAAGCCGGCACCTCATCCATATCTGGCGGCGTGCGAGCTGCTCGGCGTCGCGCCTGCGAAGTCGGTCGCGCTGGAGGATTCCGCGACGGGGGTCGCATCGGCGCGTGCCGCGGGGCTGGTCGTGATCGGGGTGCCCTCCTTCCCCGGCGTCGAGCTGCCCGAGGCTCACTCCGTGTTCAGCTCGCTTCAGGATCCGGCGCTCGCCCGCGAGCTCGGCCTCGACGGCTGAGCCCCCGGGCGTGACCGTCGCCTAGGGTTGACTACCTGCGATGAACGGACGAACACCGGTCGCGATCACGATCGCCGGCTCGGACTCCGGCGGCGGCGCCGGCATCCAGGCCGACCTGAAGGCGTTCGCGCGGTCGGGCGTGCACGGCGCCTCGGCGATCGTCGCGCTGACCGCCCAGAACACGGTCGGCGTCACCGCGATCCACCCGGTCCCGCCGCCGATGATCCTCGAACAGGTGCGCGCCGTTTCGTCCGACATCGGCGTTGACGCAGTCAAGGTGGGGATGCTGGGCGACGAGGAAACGATCGGCGCGGTGGTCGAGGCGATCGGCGAGCTGGGCGGCGTTCCCGTGGTCGTCGACCCGGTGATGATCGCCGAGAGCCGCGCGGTGCTGCTGGATCCGGCGGCAAAGGCCGCGCTGATCGAGCGCGTGCTGCCGCTGGCCACCGTGGCGACGCCGAACCTGCCTGAGGCGGGGGAGTTGACGGGGCTAGGGGAGAGGGCCGACCCCGAGGAGCTGGCTCGCGCGGTGCACGCGTTGGGGCCCGCCCACGTCGTCGTCACGGGCGGCCACTCCGACCAGGCCACCGACTACTTCTTCGATGGCGAAACCATCGAGCGGATCCCCGGCCCACGGCATCCTCCCGGCGCCACCCACGGCTCGGGCTGCACCCACTCATCGGCGCTGGCGGCGCACATGGCGTTGGGGATGAGCGCGCTCGAGGCCGCAAAGATGGCGCGGGGGATCGCGGCCGAGGCGGTGGCGGCCGGGCTCCGCGACCTGGGCTCGGGCCCGGGCCCGGTGGACGTGCTGGGGATCGCCAACCGTCGCCCGTCATAATCGAGCGATGAAGCTGCTTCGCATGACCCCGGGAAAGGGCGACGTGCTGCTCGCCGAGGGCGACCCTGACGTGGCAGAGGACGAGGAGCGCCTGGTTGAGGAGTTTCGGCGCCAGCTCGACCGTGGCATGTGGGCCGCCGTTCCCACACAGGAGAGCGGCCGGCACGAGGCGACGATGGTGCGCGACTTCTCCGAGGTCCCGCCCGGGACCGAGCGAGTGATCTTCTTCCCGCAGGCGGCGGGCGGCTGATGGCGCCCAGGGTGCTGAACCGGCGCGCCGAGGGGCGCGCCCGAGACCTGCTCGGTTCGGTGGCCGGGGACGAGGCCCTCGCCTCCTACGAGGAGCTCGGCTTCGTGGGTGTGGAGTGCGGCGAGGAGTATGGGTACCTGATCTATGCCCACCGCCCGATCGTCGCTTACGACGCGCGCAGCGGCGAGCTGCTGAGCGAGTTCTGCGTGAAGTTTCCCGATACCGAGGAGGGCGACGGTCGGTTGCCCGACGCGGACGACGTGCTCGCCAAGTGGCTTGCGCTGAGAGGCGACGAGCATGCGCTAATGGCCGAGGCCATCCTCGACCCGCCCGGCCGCCAGCTCGACCCGGCGATGGTTCGCCGCGACCTCGACCGCCTGATCGCGTGGAAGGAGGCCCGCGTCCATGTCTGAGAACGGCGGCGGCCCGCGTGCGAGGAGCTCGGTCGTCTTCGACGGTCCCGATCGTGCCCACGCCCGCGCCTACATGAAGGGGATCGGCTTCGGCGACGAGGATCTGCGAAAGCCGATCATCGGGATCGCCAACACCTGGATCGAGGCGATGCCCTGCAACTTTCACCTCCGTTCTGTGGCCGAGGTGGTCAAGGAGGGGGTACGCAAGGCGGGCGGCACCCCGATGGAGTTCAACACCGTCGCCATCTCGGACGGGGTGACGATGGGAACCCAGGGGATGAAGACCTCGCTGGTCAGCCGTGAGGTGATCGCCGACTCGATCGAGCTGACCGCGCGCGGCTACCAGTTCGACGCACTCGTCGCCATCTGCGCCTGCGACAAGACGATCCCGGGCAGCGTCATGGCTCTGGCGCGGGTCGACGTGCCCGCGGTGCTCCTGTACGGCGGCTCGATCCTGCCCGGCCGCTACAAGGGCCACGACGTCACGATCCAGGACGTGTTCGAGGCGATCGGCGCCCACGCCAAGGGTGAGATGAGCGACGAGGAGCTGACCGCGCTCGAGGACGTCGCCAGCCCCGGCCCGGGCGCCTGCGGCGGCCAGTTCACCGCCAACACGATGGCCTGCGCCTACGAGGTGATGGGCATCGCCCCGATGGGGTCCGGGATGGTCCCGGCCGTCGCGGAGGAGCGCAAGACCGTCGCCGAGCATGCCGGCGAGCTGGTCATGAAGGTGCTGGCTGAGGACCTGCGCCCGAGCCGGATCATCACCCGCGACTCGATCGAGAACGCGATCGCCACCGTCGCCATGTCGGGGGGCTCGACCAACGGCGTCCTGCACCTGCTGGCGCTTGCGCGCGAGATGGACATCGGCCTGACCATCGACGACTTCGACCACATCTCCGAGCGCACCCCACTGCTCGGCGACCTGAAGCCGGGCGGCCGGTTTGTCGCTCGCGACCTGAACGAGGCCGGGGGAGTGGGCCTGCTGGCGAAGCGCCTGGACGAGGCGGGGATCCTGAAGCGGGACGCGATCACGGTCACCGGACGCACGATCGGCGAGGAGGCCGAGGCCGCACCCGAGGCCGAGGGCCAGGACGTGGTTCGTCCGCTCAGCGATCCGCTCAAGGAGACAGGCGGCCTCGTGATCCTGCACGGCAACCTCGCCCCCGAGGGAGCCGTCGTCAAGGTGGCCGGCTACGAGCGTATGACCCACACCGGCCCCGCCCGGGTGTTCGAGTCCGAGGAGGACTGCTTCGCCGCCGTCAAGAAGGGCGGGATCGAGGCCGGCGACGTGGTCGTGATCCGCAACGAGGGCCCCGCCGGCGGCCCCGGCATGCGCGAGATGCTTCAGGTAACCGCAGCGTTGGTGGGCGAGGGCCTCGGCGACAAGGTCGCCCTGCTCACCGACGGCCGCTTCAGCGGCGCGACCCGCGGCCTGATGGCCGGCCACGTCGCCCCCGAGGCGGCGCGCGGCGGCCCGATCGCCGCGATCCGCGACGGCGACGAGATCACCCTCGACGTCGAATCGCGCCGCCTCGACGTGAAGCTCTCCGACGAGGAGATCGCCGACCGGGTTGCGATCTACGAGAGCCCCGAGCCTCTGTTCACCTCCGGCGTGATGGCCAAGTACGCGGCCTCGGTCTCATCCGCGGCCGACGGAGCGATCACTCGGCCAGAAACCGCTCCAACAGCCGGTTGAAGCGCACCGGGCGCTCCAGTTGCGGCACGTGGCCGGTCTCGTCGAAGATCTCCAGGCGCGCGTTGTCGCCGATCCGGCGCTGGTATGAGAAGGCAGCGGGGACCGGCACCACCCGGTCATTGCGCCCCCAGACGATCAGCGTCGGGTCCTCGATGTCACCCAGGCGGTCGCGGATGTCGTAGCCGGTCAGGTTGACGAACGCGTCCAGGTAGCCGGGGCTGTCGAGCGCCGGCACCAGGTTCTCCCACAGCAGCTCCCGCCGCAGAGCGTTCGGGTCGTGGAAGACCCCCTGGAACGACATTCGCCGCGCGCGAGGGCGGAGCATGCCCACGCCGGTCTGCCAGCGCATCGTCAGCGGCGTCGCAGCGCGCACCATGCGTCCGATCATCGCCGCGGGCTCGCGCCTGGCGCGCGCCCAAGTGATGCCGGCCGCCGAGACCAGCACGAGTTTCTCGACCCGCTCGGGCTCGGCGACGGCCACCTCGGTTGCGATGAAGCCGCCCATCGAGTTGCCGACCAGCGTGCAGCGCTCGACGCCGATGCGCTCGCAGAAGTCGCGTAGGAACCGCCCGTAGCCGGGGATCGTGATCTCCCAGCGGCGGCATCGGGCTGGAGCCGAACCCGGGCAGGTCGAGGGCGATGACGCGGTGGCCGCGGGCGAAGTGGGGCAGGTTCTCGAGCCAGTTCTGCCAGGCGCCCGAGAGGCCGTGTACGAACACGAGCGGCGGGCCCTCGCCCATTTCCACGTATTTGACCCGGGTGCCGACGACGTCGACCTCGCGGCGGTGCTCGCCCCAGTCGATTCCGAGCCACTCCGGGTCCGGGTCGCCGTAGGGATCGGGCCCGTCGGCCGGGGTGGCCGAGGGCAGGTCCACCCGATTCGTCGCCAGCTTCAGGGCGAAGCCGGTGTCCGAGGCGACCTTGCGCAGCGCCTCGCGAACGGTGACGTCGCTTTCCTGGGCCTGATGCGCGGTCTGAGTGCTCATTGCCTCGTCCGTACCGTCCTAGGCATAGCCCATTCGCTCGAGGATCGGGATCTCGCGTATCTGCGGCGGCTGCAGGTGGTTCCAGAGGATGCCGCGAGGCCGCGCGTACTGGCGCTCGACCTCGATCACCGCGCGGGGCGTCGCGACCAGGTCGACGGGCAGGTCGTGGTCGGTGACGGGCAGGTGCTCGCGCATGATCTGGATCGGGTGGACCGTGGTCGCGACCGTCGTGTGGTCGTCGATCTTGCCGGCCTCGATCAGCAGCCCGTACTCGAGGTCCGAGAAGCCGCCGCCCTTGCCGACCCGCGCTCCGCTGAGGTTGACACCGACGGAGCCCGTGAGCACGAAGTCGATGTCCGGCAGCTCCTCCTCTGCGACGACCTTGCCGTGGCGCAGCGCCCCCTTGATCGTCGCCGCCTCGCGCTTCTGCTTGGCGGAAAGCTTCTTGGGATCGAGCAGCCGGAACGGGTGCATGTCGCGCAGCCGGGGCACCGCCATGATCAGCGTCCTGCCCTCGTCCAGCGCGATCCGCCGCGCGTGCGTCTGCGGCGAGTCGGGGTTGACCTTGATCACCCGGGCTCGCTTCCAGAGCCGGTGGGCAGCGAGTTTTTGGGCCGCCAGCTTGGCGCCGGCGAAGTTGGGGATGCGGCCGTCTGCGCCGGGGAAGCGCGAGACGCCCTCTCGGTCCATCGCCTTCCAGACCTCGCGGCGGACCTGGTCCTTCGTCCGCATCAGCGTTGGGCGCCCGGCGACATCACGCAGGCGATCTTAAGGGGGTTGATCCGAACGTCCGCAGGGTGCGAATCACCGTCGTCAGGCAGGCTAGTGCGCAAATCAACTTGCGAATCGGCTCCGCGTGTGGCGCGGTCGTCCGTGGTTCGTAAGATTGAGGCAGGGGAGCGGGACGTTTGACGACCATGAGCACAAAGCTGAAGGCACATCAAAAGGCGTTGATCGCCATCGTCGTCTGCGTAACGGCAGCGCTGCTGCTGGCTACGGGCGTCTGGGCCTACGACACCGCCCAGAAGGACCAGATCGCGCCGGGCGTCACGGTCGGCGGCGTGGAGATCGGCGGCCGCAGCGTCGAGGACGCGCGCGACGTGATCGAGCAGGAGGTCGTGGCGCCACTGTCAAAGCCGGTGATCGTCAAGTTCAACGGCGAGCGCTACAGGCTCACCCCCAGGGAGCTGGAGACCAGCGCCGATGTCAACGGCATGCTCGACGAGGCGATAGAGGTCACCCGCGACGGCGGCCTGGTCGAGCGCGTCACCCGCTACGTGCAGGGCTCGACGGTGGACGAGGACGTCGAGCCTCGCGTGGACTACTCCGAGGAAGCCGTGGACGACTTCGTCGCCGACCTCGCCGAGGACATCAACCGCGAGGCCCAGGACGCGACCATCACCCCCAGCACCGACCAGCTGATCCCGACGCCCGGCGAGACCGGGATCGCGCTGCGCGAGGGGAAGATGCACGCGCTGATCATCAACCAGGTCGAGCAGCCCGGCGCCGGCAAGCGCATCCAGGCGAAGGTCGAGGTGACTCGCCCGGAGATCACGACCAAGGAGCTGGCGTCCACGTACCCCACCTACGTCACGGTCAGCCAGAGCGAGTACACGCTGCGTTTGTTCAAGAACCTGAAGCTGGTCAAGGAGTACCCCGTCGCGGTGGGCGGCGGCGGCTACTACACGCCGACCGGCCTGCACTCGATCCAGGACAAGCAGGTCGATCCGACCTGGAACGTCCCGACCTCGAGCTGGGCGGGGGACCTGGCCGGGCAGTCGATCCCGCCGGGTCCCTCGAATCCGCTGAAGTCGCGCTGGATGGGCATCTACAACGGCGCCGGCATCCACGGCACGGATGACACCGGCTCGATCGGCAGCGCCGCCTCCCACGGCTGCATTCGCATGCTGATCCCCGACGTCGAGGACCTCTTCGACCGGGTCGAGGTCGGCGACCCGATCTACATCCAGTAAGGCGGGGAGCCCCGATCTCGGGTTGCCTGGCGGAAGGGAGCGCTGCGTTCCCGGCGAACCTCTCAGGCATGGCCGAATCGGCGCCAGAAGCCCCCGCGGGCAGCCTGGACGCCGCCTGGCGCGAGGCGCTGGGCATCTTCGAGCGCGAGCTCAGCGCCACGGGCGCGGCGGAGGCGACCCGGCGGGCATACGCCACCGACCTCGACCAGTTCGCCCGCTGGGCGGAATCGCGCCGCCTGGGGCCCGAGGCCGTGGGGCACCGCGACCTGCGCCGCTTTGCGGCCGAGCTTTCTTCCGGCGGTGCCCAGGCGGCGACGGTCGCGCGCAAACAGGCGGCGACCCGGAGCTTCTTCAACTCGCTGGTGCGCGCGGGCCGGATCGACGCCAATCCGGCCGACCTGGTCACCTCCCCCAAGCGGGGATCGAAGCTGCCGCGGGTGCTGACGCGCGAGGAGATGGAGTCGCTGCTGGGCCGTATCCCCGCGCGCACTCCGCTGGAGCTGCGCGACCGGGCGATGTTGGAGCTCACCTATTCCTGCGGGCTGCGCGCCCAGGAGGTGGTCAGCCTCGACCTCGACTCGCCCGACTTCGAGGGCGAGCGCCTTCGGGTCGAGGGGAAGGGCGGCAAGACCCGATTCGTGCCGATCGGCGAGCCGGCGCAGCGCGCGCTGCGCGGCTATCTCGAGCGCGGTCGGCCCGCGCTTGCGGGGCAGGCGGGGTCGGAGCGCAGCCCCGCGCTCCTGGTCTCCAAGAGCGGACGCCGGTTGCATCCCTCCGACCTGCGCCGGCGGCTGCAGCTGTGGGTGCGCCACGCCGCAATCGCCGGCGGCGTCTCGCCGCACGCCCTGCGCCACTCCTTCGCCACCCATCTGCTCGAGGGCGGAGCCGACCTGCGGGCGATCCAGGAGCTGCTTGGACACTCGAGCGTTTCGACCACACAGGTCTACACCCGAGTGGAGCCTTCGTGGATGCGAACTCAGTACGCTCGCAGTCATCCGCGAGCGTGATTTGCAGGCAAAGCATGGCGTATCGAGGGGAGACGGGTGGAGGCTGACGTAAAGGCGTATGAGCTCCGCGAGCTCTGGCGGCGCTACAAAGACGACGGCGACGACAGCGCACGCGAGCGACTGGTGGTGGCCTACTCGCCGCTGGTCAAGTTCGTCGCGGGCCGCACCGGAGCGCGCCTGCCCTCACACGTCGAGCAGTCCGACCTGATCTCCTACGGCATGCTGGGCCTGATCGAGGCGATGGACCGCTTCGAGCCCGAGCGCCGCATCCGCTTCGAGACCTTCGCCATGCAGCGGATCCGCGGCGCCATCATCGACGAGCTGCGTTCACTCGATTGGGTGCCGCGCTCGGTCCGCTCGCGCGCCCGTGACATCGAGGAGGCCAACTCCAAGCTCGAGCACGAGCTGGGCCGGGCTCCGACCGACGCCGAGCTCGCCGAGCGCCTGAGCATGGACGAGACCGAGCTGCAGGAGGCCCTGCTGCAGATCTCAAATTCCTCGATCCTCGCCCTCGAGGAGCTGTGGATGACGCCCGACGCTTCGGGGGATCGCGTCTCGCTCCTGGACACGCTCGAGGACGAGAGCGCCCCCGACCCCCAGGCCGCGCTTGACTCGAGCGAAGTCAAGGACCGCCTCCAGGACGCGATCCAGGACCTGCCCGAGCGCGAGACCCTCGTGATCGCGCTCTACTACTTCGAGAACCTGACCCTGCGCGAGATCGGCGAGGTCCTCGGCGTGACCGAGTCCCGCATCTCGCAGCTCCACTCCAAGGCCGTGCTGCGCCTGCGCTCGCGACTCAAGACCACCTCCTGAGCAACTCGTAATAGGGTTCGGCGACGAATGGCTCACAAGGCCGCCGACCGGATCCGCAACGTCGCCCTGATCGGCCACCGCGGCTGCGGGAAGACGTCGCTGCACGAGGCCCTGCTGTTCGAGGCGGGCGTGGTCAATCGGCTGGGCAAGGTCGAGGACGGTTCCACGGTCAGCGACTTCGAGCCCGACGAGGCCTCACGCGAGATGTCGATCGGAGCATCGGTCGCCTCCTTCGAGCACGACGGGCGCAAGATCAACCTGATCGACACCCCGGGCGAGCCGAGCTTCGTCGCCGACACGATCGCCGCGCTGCGCGTCGTCGACGCCGCGGTCGTGGTCGTGAACGCGGTGATGGGGGTCGAGGTCCACACCGAGCGCCTCTGGCAGCGGGCGGACAGGGAGGGCCTGGCTCGGCTTGTCTTTGTCAACATGCTCGATCGCGAGCGCGCCGACTTCTTCCGGGCGCTCACCTCGCTGCAGGAGGCCTTCGGCAACCACGTCGTCGCCACCGAGATCCCGATGGGCTCGGAACACGAGGTCAAGGGCGTGGTCGACCTGATCGACATGAAGGCCTTCGTCGCGGAGGGCGAGGGGAAGGGCGCCCCCGAGCCCCAGGAAATACCGGAGGAGCTTCGGGCCCAGGCGCAGGAGTACCGCGAGAAGCTGATGGACGAGGTCGCCGAGAACTCCGACGAGCTGATGGAGCGCTACCTGGCCGACGAGGAGATCTCCCACGATGAGATCGTCACCGTGCTCAAGCGCGGCGTCACCGAGGGCAAGATCTTCCCGGTCACGTGCGGTGTCGCCACCAGGAACCTGGGCACCACCCGCCTGCTCGAGGCGCTGGTCGAGGACCTGCCCTCGCCCGCGATGCGAGGCCCGGTGAAGGCGCTCGACGCCGAGGGCGAGGAGATCGAGATCCCCCCCGACGAGGACGGTGAGCTGGTCGCCTACGTGTTCAAGACTCTGGCCGACCCCTACGCGGGCCGCCTCAACCTCTTCCGGGTCTATTCGGGGGTGCTGAAGGGAGACGCCCAGGTCACCAACGTCACGCGCCGCGCCAAGGAGCGGCTGGGGCCGCTGCTGGTGCCGAGGGGAAAGGAGCACGAGAACGTGGACGAGATGGGCGCCGGCGACATCGGCGCCGTCGCGAAGTTGAAGGAGACCCGCGCCGGCGACGTGCTGGCGGCCAAGGACTCCAAAGTCTCGTTCCCGCCGCTCGACCTGCCGGCCCCGGTGATGGCCTTCGCCTTCGAGCCCAAGACCAAGGGCGACGAGGAGAAGGCCGTGAGCGCGATTCGCCGCCTCGAGGAGGAGGACCCGACGCTGGACGTGCACCGCGACCAGCAGACCGGCGAGCAGATCATCGCCGGCATCACCCAGGTCCACGTCGAGGTGATCGTCGACCGCATCAAGAGCCGCTTCGGCGCCGAGATCGAGCTGCACCCGCCGCGGGTTCCCTACCTGGAGGCGATCCGCAAGCCCGCCAAGGCCCATGGCCGCTACAAGAAGCAGACCGGCGGCCGGGGCCAGTTCGGGGACTGCCACATCGAGATCTCACCGACCGAAGCGGGTACGGGATTCGAGTTCCTGGACGAGATCAAGGGAGGCGTCATTCCCAAGGGCTTCATCCCGGCGGTCGAGAAGGGCATCGCCGAGGCGATGCAGCACGGCGTGGTCGCCGGCTACCCGGTCAAGGACCTGCAGGTGCGCCTCTTCGACGGTCAGTACCACCGCGTGGACTCGTCCGAGAACGCCTTCAAGGTCGCCGGCTCGATGGCCTTCAAGCAGGCGATGGAGGAGGCCGATCCCGTGCTGCTGGAGCCGATCATGCTGCTCACGGTCAGCGTGCCCGAGGATGCGGTGGGCGACGTGATCGGCGATCTCAACTCTCGGCGCGGCAAGCCGCTCGGGATGGAGCCGAAGGGCTCCGCGACCGAGGTCAAGGCCGAGGTCCCGATGGCGGAGGTCCTCGACTACGCGCCCGACCTGCGCGCGATCACCGGCGGCCGCGGCGACTTCACGATGGAGTTTGCCCGGCACGAGGAGATCCCCTCGCACCTGGCCCAGAAGGTGATCGCCGAGGCACGCTCGGAAGAGGAAGTCAGGGCCTGAAGGTTCGCGTGAATGTGGACGGCGGGTCGCGGGGCAACCCCGGCCCTGCGGCGATCGCCGCCGTTGCCAGCGACGCCGATGGCCGCGTGCTGGCCGAGCGAGCCGAGACGATCGGCGAGGCGACCAACAACGTCGCGGAGTACCGAGCGATGCTCCTTGGTATTGAGCTCGCTGTGGAGCTGGGTGCCGACGAGGTCGACCTGGTCGGGGACTCTCAGCTGATCGTGCAGCAGGTGCGCGGCCGCTACAGGGTCAAGCAGGACCACCTGCGCCCGCTCCACACCGCGGTCATCGACGCCCTCCGCGGGCTCGAGCAGTGGTCGATCCGCAGCGTCAAGCGCGAGCGCAACGTGCGCGCCGACGAGTTGGTCAACGAGGCCCTGGACTCAGCCTAGTTCTTGCGGACGTGCCACTCGACCGTGGCTGTCGCGACCCGCTGCCCGCCGGAGTCCCTCATCGCGACCTCGATCGGGAACTCGACCTTGCCGTCGGAGTCAAGGGTCTGCAGCAGGCCGTCGACGCCGTCGAGGGTGGCCGTCGCGTCGATCGGTCCCTTCGCGAGCTTCTCATAGTCGATGCTGGCCGATTTGGCGAGCGGCGTGATCTCGCCGAGGCGCTCGGCGAAGCCGGCGACGAAGGCGCCCCCGCTGGCGGCCTCGGCGACCGTGAACAGCGCCCCGGCGTGCTGTGAGCCGACGTGATTGCCCAGCTCCGGCCGCTCCGGCAGACGCACGGTGGCGGAGCCCGGGCCCAGCTCGAGGTACTCCAGATCCAGCAGCCGCACGAACGGAATCGCCTCCGGCAGGCCCCCCTTTATCGCCTCGTAGTCCACCAGGCACCAGCCTATACTTGCCCGCTGCGCGGCTGTAGCTCAGTTGGCTAGAGCGTCTGCTTGCCATGCAGAAGGTCGTGGGTTCGAATCCCATCAGCCGCTCTCCCTTGGCCTATACGAATCTCGAAGGACGTGAAGGGCTGCTCGAGGCCCTGGCCGAGTCGGCCGAGCTGGTCGGCGCGGCGCTGGAGTTTCTGGGCGCCGCCCACGAGCGCCTGGACGACCAGAGCGCCGAGCGGCTGGAGGAGGAGCTGTTCGGCTCCGTGCAGCGCGCCTACGCGGGCGCGCGCAAGGCCTACGCCGGCTTCGCCTCGCGCCACCACCTTTCGACCCGCAGCTTCGATCAGCCTTCGGTGCCGCCCGCCTCGCTGAAGGCCGCGGAGCTGATCCAGAAGGCCGCCGACGAGGCCGAGGGCGCCGACGAGATGCTCGCCGGCCTCCAGGACGACCAGGCGCTGGTCGAGGTGGGCGATGTCGAGCTCCGCGCCGGAGTCGCCGACACCCGCCAGGCGATCGGCCCCGTTCCCGCGCGAGCGCGCGAGATCCTGCGCACGCTGGGCCGCTAGGCCGGTTCGCGCTCAATAGGGCTGATCCGCTGGCTACGCTTGCCCCACGCCGGGCGCCATGGCGGAGTGGCTACGCAGCGGCCTGCAAAGCCGTTTACACCGGTTCGATTCCGGTTGGCGCCTCTCGCATCACCACGCCAAATCTCGCTCTGCAAGCGAGAAAGCGGCGGGTCTGGCCTGCGCCTGGTCTTCCGGTTAGACCCGGTTGTTTCCGGTTGATTCGGTGTCTGACTGGCGAACGAATGGCGAACAGAACGACCGCTTGACTGCGTAAGATTTGTTCACCTCGGGGCCACCGCCGGGGAAACCTGATCGATCCAGAAAGGATCAACGTGGCCCCGACAGCAACGAAACCAACCGGCACCAGGATTCAGACCTGGCTGCCGATCCCCCTCGCCGAGCAGCTGAAGGCGCAGGCCGACCTCGAACGGCGCAGCGTCTCCAGCGCGATCAGAAACCTGATCGAGGACGCAGTCCGCAGGGACGAGCCGCGGCGGCCTAGCGCGGTTTCGCGTCTCTACCCGTGGGCGACGACCTCACCTGCCGTGATCTCGGGCGGGTTCGGCATCAGCTCGGCGAGGTTCTCGGCATCCCATTCGCCCTCTCGCTTGTTCGACTCCTCGGCGCCGGACTGGTCCTCGTACACGCTCATCGAGATCATCACGCCGCCACCCGCGTCCGCGAAGTGGTAGGCAACGAGCCCTGGGACGTCCTTGATCAGCGGCACGAAGCCCTCGGCGGTGCGACGCCCCGCTTCGGGGGGATCCGTGACTCCCTCGTACCGTCTCACCGTTGCGTACATTTGTCTCCTTCCCTGTACCAGGTCGAGTACCAGGAGGGGAATTGTCGCATGGAGGCCCTCGGGTCATCCCAGCCATGGGGGAGGGTCGTGGCCGCGACGCACGCACCGCGGAAACCGCCGATTGGCTGGCTGCGCGCGCCTAAGGAAGCAGAGCTAATGCCCGGCCTACTCCGACAGCCCGGCGGCTTCGAGGGCTTCCTCCCTATTTCGGAAGGTCTGCTCTCTCACCACCAACCCGTTCTTGAAGGTCTGGATGAATGCGATCTGGTCATCCAGGGCGATCTGGCTGGCGGTCCCGGCTCCGCCAACTTGGACCACCGTGATCACCTTGTCTCCAGCGTCGATCAGTTCCACGGGGGTGGCGGTGTAGCCAGACTGGTTCGCCTGATTCTCCTCGTAGAGCGAGCGCATGGCCGCCTTGCCCTGGTGGGTGCCCAGGAGGAGCGTCTCGAACTCCACCTCTGGGTCATACAACTCCAGCCAGGCGTCCAAGTCGCCACGGTTGTGCGCGGCGAATCCCGCCCTCACCTTCTCCACGTTCTCCTTCGACATCGCCTACTCCCGCAGCCCGGCGGCTTCGAGGGCCTGCTCCTGGGTCGGAAACATCGTCAGGCGTGTGATCTTCCCCCTGTGAACGTCGTAGAGAAGCGCGTAGGGGGCCTCGACTTCAATCCCGCTTCCCTTGCCTCGCCCGTGTTGCACGCTGAGGACGAGGACCCGGCTACCCAGGTCACGCATCTCTGCGATCTCCTCACGCCATTCATCCCAGGTTCCCATCCAAGCGGTGACGATCGCGTTCAGCTGTTCGCGTCCCTGGCCTTTTCCGCCGTCCGGTCGGGCCCTGGAAGCATCGACGACCACGTCTGGATCGAAATGGGCCAACGCCCCGTCAGCGTCTCCGGTGTGGAAGGCGTCGTACATCCGGCGCACGATCTCCACGTTCTCTTGCGACATCGCCTACTCCTCAAGGCCGGCGGCTTCGAGCGCCTCGGGGCGGCTGGAGAACCATGCGACCCGGACGATCTTGCCGTCCCGGAACGTCCAAACCGCATACAGAGTCGCCCCGACCTCGACCCCGCTCGTCCGTCCGCGGCCCCTCATGTCCGACTTCGAGATGACGTGGTCATCAGTCGCGATCAGTTCCTCCGCCTCGTACTCGATGTGCTCCAGGCCCTCGCTCCACTCTCGGAACCAGGCACGCAAGCCCTCACGGCCACGGTAGAGCCCGCCCTGTCCGAAGAGGCCGGGGATGCGGGTCCAATCCCACTCGACTTCCGCGTCGTAAAGCGCCAGAACCGTCTCGGCGTCGCGGCGGGCTACGGCGTTGTAAACCCGGCGAACGATCTCGACGTTCTTCTCCGACATCGCCTACTCCTGAAGCCCGGTAGCTTCGAGGGCCTCGTCCCTGGTCCAAAAAAGCGCACGCCTTGCGACCTTGCCGTCGTCCGCGTGCCAGGTGACCCCCCAGGTGTGGATCTCTGTCTCCACGCCGCTGGTGACGCCGCGTGCGGTGAGCCACGTCTCGCAGAAGACCCGGTCATCACCCACTTCGGTGATCTCTCCGATCTCGACATGGAATTCTTCCCACAGCTCCAAGAACGCTTCTTCGAGCCACTCGCGGACCCCATCTCGCCCGTGGTAGATCGGTCGAAGTCCCGGAAACGGATCGGTGGGTTCCTTCCACTCGACATCGGGGCGAGCAAGAGCTACGAAGGCGTCCGTGTCGCGTCGGTTCAGTGCATCCACCGCTTCCCGTACGACCTCCACGTTCTCCTGCGACATCGCCTACTCCGACAGCCCCGCGGCTTCGAGGGCGTCTTGCTCGCTTTCATACATCTGCCACCGAAAGACCCGTCCATCGCGCCACTCAGAGACCTGCCACACGAACTCTTCGAGGGGCGCGGCGCTGCCTTCGCCGTGGGCACTGTTGCGCAGTTCGGAAACCGTCATGTTCCCGGCGTCGCGCACCCAGACGACCTCGATCCTGAAGTCAGGGAAGACATCGAGCAGATCCTTCCACCACTTCCGAGCGCCGTCATGTCCTCGATAGGAGCCGCCCTCGATCGCGAGGACTCGCGAAATCCCGACGACATCAGGATGAGCCAGCGCGAGAAACGCCTCGAGGTCGCGCCGGTTGAACGCCTCGATGCCCCGCCGGTAAAGCTCCACGTTCTCCTCCGACATCGCCTACTCCCGCAGCCCGGCGGCTTCGAGGGCTTCGTCACGGTCCATGAAGACCTGACGACTTGCGATCTTGCCTTCCGCGACCGAGAGCACCTGCCAGAAGCGGAGCTCCAGCGGCAGGCCGCTGCCCTTGCCGCGCCCGGTGAGAAGGACCGCGGTGAAGACCCGGCCATCACTCAGGTCCGTGACCTCGTCGAGCTGTACGTGGGAGCTCTCCGCAAGGTCGAAAAGCTCCTCGTTCCACTCTCGCACCTCCGCTCGTCCGCGATAGACCTCTCGAGCTCCGGGAACGTCGGGGTTCACCTCCCATACGACATCGGGGCTAAGGAGAGCCACGACGGCGTCCAGATCGCGCCGGTTGAAAGCCTCCGTGAGTTCCCGTACCAACTCCACGTTCTCCTCCGACATCGCCTACTCCTCAAGCCCGGCGGCTTCGAGGGCCTCGTCCCACGTAAAGAAATTGAAGACGCGCTGAATCCTGCCATCCGCGAGCTCGATCACCTGTGTGGCCTCACCGGGAAAGTCAATGCCGCTTTCCTGCCCATGCAAGGTCAGCTCATTCCGCAGCACCACAGTCTCACCCGTGGCTCTCACATCGACGATGGTGAACTTAAACTGCCCGACAGCGCCGGCCTGATCCGTCAGGTAGGAAGCGACCGCATCCCTGCCCCGCACCACCCGCGAATCAGGAAGGTCTGGGGGATCGTGCCATTCGCCGTCCTTCGCCCAGAACCGCTTGATGGACTCCGGGCCGTGCTCATTCCAGGCCTCGGCTGCGCGGCGGGCCAACTCCACGTTCTCCTCCGACATCGCCTACTCCCGCGACTTCACTGCTTCGAGGGCGGCCTCCTTGCTATCGAGGCCGAAGAGCCACTCGACGACCTTCCCCTCCCGCCACCGACCGGCGTTGGTTCCTTGCCTCTCCACGGGAACTCCACTGGTCTTTCCTGTTCCCACCCATCGACCCACGGCGATGACCCAGTCGCCGACCTCCACGTACTCGTCAACTTCGCGGTAGTAGTCATCCAAGACTTCTGCGACCTGCCTGTAGACGTCGAGCAGGGCGGTTCGGCCGTGAACAACGCTGGGTGTGTCAAGCGACACACCGAAATCCATTGCGACGACGTCTTCCGCCACGAACTGGAAGAACGCGGCTTCGGCCTCCCGGTGCCCCGCCGCGTTGAAGCGTTTCGCAAGCTCGACGTTCTCCTCCGACATCGCCCGCGCAGTATCTCGCGGTGGAGGGGAGGGTGCCGACCCAGAACTGCCCGCTCAGAAAACCGCCGATTGGTCGGCTGCGCGGGCTAACCGAAGGTAAGGAATGAACACCCAGAACACGATCTCCCTCCGATTGAGCGACCAGGACCTCGCCAGGGTCGACGAGATGCGAGGTCAGGGAGTGAGTCGCTCCGCCTTCCTGCGAGAGACCCTGCGGCGGGCGGGGCCGCTCGACGAGGGGCCATCCTACGACGAGGCCCTCCTGCTCCTGGCCCGATCGGCCCGCGCCGGCAAGGTTCAGGCCCAGGTCGCCCTTGAGCGGGCGCTGCGGGCCTCCGAGGACGCCCCAGAACCCGACGGGGAGCTTGCGAGGCTGCTCCGTGATGACTGACGCCTATTCCGCTGGAACTGCGAGCGTGAGAGCGACTGCCAACTACAACTGTTTACGGGCGTAGGACGCCAGCGCGAACTGGACTGCGATGAGCGCAAGAATGACCAGGAAAAGCCAGCCACCTGGATCGGCGACGAACTGGACGATTATCAGCGCGAAGACCAGCGCGGTCAGAGCCAGTAGCCACCCTCGCCAGGGCTGCGGATACCCCTCGTACAGCACCGGGCAAGGCTACAGGCCGCCTTGCAGAACCGGCTTCCCCCAATGGTGCCGTCATGGCGACGACTGAGGTCGAGCGCTTCGAGCGTTTCTGTCAGCTCGTCGGCCTGCAGCTAGAGAGCTTCCAGCTGGAGATGATGGAGGCGGTCCTCTCGGATCGGCGCGAGGTGGTGATTTCGCAACCAAGGGGAGCGGGCAAGACAACACTCCTGGGCTGCTTCGCGCTCTGGGAGCTGGTCCGTAACCCTGAGGCGACGATCATCGCCGCCGCCGCGTCGAGAGACCAGGCCCACCACCTCTTTCGGGCATATCTGCTCCACGCGAGCAAAAAGCCACCGCTGGACAATCGGAGCCAAGACCTTGAAGGAGGAGGCGTCCGCGGTGGCAACGCAAACACCAAGCCCTGGGGCCATCATCGAGAGCTGGGCGCCGGTCGAGACTCGACCTCCTCGTCGAGCAGATCGAAGAACCGATTCGGATCGGTTGCTCGGTAGAGGCTCCGCACGATCTCGACGTTCTCCTGCGACATCCGCCTACTCCTCAAGCCCGGCGGCTTCGAGGGCTTCTGCCTCGCTTCCGAAGTTCCGCCACCGCGTCATCTTGCCGTCACGCCACTCGCCCGCAGCCCACATCGTCTCCTCGAAGGGCACACCGCTATCGAGGCCGTGGCCGCGGACACGCAGGGCGACGATCCCGGAGTCGCCGAGGTCATTCAGCTCCAGAACCTCCATGCTGAAGTCGGGGAAGATGGCGAGCAGGTCCCGCCACCATTCGCGGACGCCGTCGTGGCCGCGGTAGTAGGAATCGCCCTCCATCTCCCTGAAGCGCGTAGACAACTCCACCTCAGGGTCAATGAGCGCGAGGAAGGCGTCGAGGTCGCGCCGGTTGAACGCGTCGAAGCCGCGACGGATCCGCTCCACGTTCTCCTCCGACATCGCCTACTCCTCAAGCCCGGCGACTTCGACTCAGCGGTGCGAGAGCCGGTCGTCCGAAGGCCACCGACCGTCAGCCGGCATGTCGAGCTGATCGGTCATTTCCTCGCGCCAATCCGGAGTATCGAACGGCTTGCCCCAGTAGTCAGTGACGCGCACGGCCTCGCCGCCTTCGATCTCGGCGATCGTCACGTTGCGGTAGATGGCGCCATCCCCGTAGTCGGCGCTCCACTCGACGACCAGGAAGTCACCGAGGCGGCGGCGCTCTCCAACCGCGAGCCTGAACTCCTCGAAGTGCCCCTCGACCGCGCCAATCCGGTCGCGGCCCCGGACGATCTCCCCCATCTGCGGCCATTCTCGAACGGCGTCGTCTGCGAGCGACACTCCGAGGATGTAGGCGAGACGTGTCGAGCCATTGGAAGCGTCAGCCATGCGCCGACCGTAGCCGATCGGCGAGCGAGGAAGGGGACGGTAGGGCGTCAGGGGAGGGTGGAAACGGTGGAGCGCACCCCTGTCCGACCGCCGATTGACCGCCGGCGCGCACCTAGAGCAGGTCTGATGCTTGGCCTACTCCGAACAGCCCGGCGGCTTCGAGGGCGTCGTCGAGTTCGCTGCGGCTCAAAAAACCGCCGACTTAGGCGAGATCAGGGGCTTGCTGCAGTCATGAAAAATTCTCGGCTTGAGGCCGTAGCGCTTGATGATCGTCTTCGGCAGACGGGCGTGATAGTCGATCCTGTTGACCTCGAACCCGGCCGCTCGCAGGCGATCCTCAAAGTCGGGGCCGTAGATTCGCACGTGGTCGTACTGTCCGAAATGAAGCTCACGCTCCTCGCGCGACGTGATGGCAGGGTCCTCATACGTCTCGGCGCGATCCCATTTCACCGGGTGGTGGCCGATCAGCTGACCACCTGGCTTCAGGACCCGGAACAACTCCCGCATCGCGAGGCGATCGTGGGGAACGTGCTCGAGGACGTGGTTGATGATGATCCGGTCGAAGCTCTCGTCCGGAAACGGGATTGCGGTGACGTCGAGCCGGATGACGTCTACGCCTTCCCCCTCGGCGCGGTAGCGCTCCGGGTCGAGGTCGCCGGCCACGTAGCCGGGATTACTCTTCAAGCGCCGCCGGAACGAGGATTCGGGGGCGATGTGGAGGATCGCGAGGTCGGGGTCTTCGATTCCGGACTCTTCGAGGTAGAGCCACACCAGGCGCTGCCGTTCGAACGCTTTACATCGAGGGCAACGGCGCCCGTCGAACTTCGAGAAGGTTCCGCGGCATATCGGACATTCGACACCCTCTCCGGTAAACGCCCGCTCCTGCGACATCGCATACTCCTCAAGGCCGGCGGCTTCGAGGGCTTCCTCGACGTTGAAGTAGCTGCGGATGCGGATCGCCTTGCTGCCCTTGAAGTCGGCGACAGCGCCCCAGGGCGACTCGGTCTCGGCGCCGCTCTCCCTGCCACGAACGTGGAAGCGCCCGATCGTGACGACCCGGTTGCCGAGGTCGCGAATCTCCGAGCATTCGATGTGGGTTTCGCCGAGGGCCTCATAGACGTCTCGGAGCGCCGCGCGAACGCCCTCGTATCCGCGAAAGGTTCCAGCCTCCCCTCCCAGCGAGGTGATCCCGGAGTGCCACTCGATCTCGGGATCGAGGTCCGCCAACATCGCTTCGACATCTCGGCGGTTGTACGCGTCAATGAAGCGCTCGGTCACCTCCACGTTCTCCTCCGACATCGCCTACTCCGACAGCCCGGCGGCTTCGAGGGCCTCCTGTTTCGACTGGTAGAGCGTGAGCGACGCCTGCTCGCCGTCACGAAATGTGATCAGCCACGCGCTTCGAGCTTCAACTTCGATGCCGTCTCGCCCTCGCATGTAGGTCACGTTCTCAGCGATCAGGAGGTCGTCCTCGATCTCTGCTGGGTCATCAACAAACTCGATCCGAACTTCGTCCCATGCCTCGAAGAACCGCTGCACGAATGCCCCGATTTCGTCGTGCCCCCGATATACGCCCGCGTCAGGGCCGCGAGAGCTGGACCAGTCAACGACGGCGTCGGGTGCCCAGTTCGCCATGAACCCGTCGAGGTCACGGCGGTTGTACGCAGCGGTGGCCCGGCGCACGATCTCCACGTTCTCCTGCGACATCGCCTACTCACTAAGCCCGGCGGCTTCGAGGGCGGACTTCTGATCACGGAAGCTCCGCCAACGCACGACCTTGCCGTCGCGAATCGTGAAAACCAGCCCGAACGGGGGGAAGTCGACCGGGATGCCGCTGTGGCGCCCCCACATCCGCTGATTGTGGATCAGCGCCACAACTTCGCCATCGGCGTCCAGGACGTCCTGAACCTCGAACTGGATGTCCTTCCAGGCGGACAACCACCGTCGCCAGTAGTTCCGGACCCCCTCATGTCCGTGGTAGACGCCCGCGAGATCGTCGACCCCGCCCGGCGAGAGGTTGGGGGACGCGTCCCACTCGATGTCTGGGTCGTACAGCTCGAACACCGCCTCGTGCTCGCGCTTGGCGAACATGTCCAGCAGCCGGCGCACCAGCTCTACGTTCTCCTCCGACATCGCCCACGCAGTATCTCGCGGCGGACCGCTCTTTCATGCAAAGCAGCAGTGCCCGGCCTTCCACGAGTACCGTCCAATTTCCAGGCTCGCCCTGCCGCCCCTGGTCGTGGAGATCTAACTACCGCTTCTCGTTCCAAAGCGGCTGGTGCTACTTACTCCCGCAGCCCAAGCTAATCGACCTCCTCGACTGGAAGGCCCGCCTCGTTCCATGCCACGAAGCCGCCCGCGACCTCTGCCGCCCCCCGGCGCAAGGTCGCCTTCGAGCGGATGGCGCGTTGGCAGAGGTAGATGGCGCCGGGCCCCTCCGGACTCGCTATGTGCTTGACGAGCGAGACCGGTCTCGCCCTGGGTGGGGCTCCGTAGCGGCGACGCTCGATCTCGGTCCTCAGATCGAGGATCTCCGCGAAGCCGAGCTGGACCGCGTTCCACGCAGCCTCCGGCTCAAGAGATCGCGCCACTATGTGAGATCCCTCGTTCTCCTGCGACATCGCCTACGCCTCAAGCCCGGCGGCTTCGAGGGCGACTTCCCAACTGGAGAACAGATGTTGTCGAGCGACCCGTCCGTTTGTGAACCCCGAGGAGACCGTGCCGATCTGCATTCTCATCGGGATGGCGGTGCTCTTGGTCTGTCCAGTGAGCTCAATGAGGGCTACCACCGTGTCTCCTCCGTCGTGGAGTTCACGAACATCAATCCCGAAGTCGTCGAAGTTCTCCGCCCACTGCCGAATGAGCTTCCTAACGCCATCGTGCCCGTGGTACTCGGGGTCGTCGGGCCACTCCGGGATGGAGTAGATGACGACATCCTCGGTGTAGAAGGGGATCGCCCCTTCGACCCCCTCCGTTGTGAAAGCGGCGTAGCCACGGCGGACGGCCTCCACGTTCTCCTCCGACATCGACTACTCCTCAAGCCCGGCGGCTTCGAGGGCTTGGTCCTCCTGCACGAACAGCCGCCATTCGCTGATCATTTCGTCACGGACGGTGAAAACGAAGCTGAAATCCATTTCGACCTCGACCCCGCTCTGCTTCCCCCGTCCACGGGTTCGCGTGGTGGCGAACACCTTGCCGCCAGGCGCAGCGGCAATCTCCAGGATCTCGGTTCGATAGTCATCCCACTGCTCTGGCCAGATCGCAAAGGCTTCCAAGACCCCGCGGTGCCCGTGTTGCTCGGGAGAAGCGCCAGGCAACTCGGGCGGCTGGGTGATGACGATGTCTTCGTCGCAGAACCGCAGGACGCCTTCCATGTCGCCACGGTCGGCCGCCGCAAAGGCTTTGCGAACGATCTCGACGCTTTCCTCCGACATCGCCCACGCAGTATCGCGCGGAGGAGGGGGAGGGTGCGAGGCGAGAACTGTCCGCTGTGGAAACCGCCGATTGGCCGATGGCGCGCGCCGCAGAAACAGGTCAGATGAGTAACCGAGAGGTGTCTCGCCTACTCTCGCAGCCCGGCGGCTTCGAGGGCCTCGGCCTGGGTCGCTGATGCGGATCGACTCACGGTGAGGGTTTCGCGTAGATTGAGCGCACAATCAACCAGGGGGGGAGCCGTTTTCGCTGGCAGGGGTTCCAGCGGTTCCTCCGCCCCATAGGGAAACAGGAGGAAGTTATGACTCGTCTCAAGCGCCCGAGCCCGGCGCTGGTGATCTCGATCCTGGCGCTCGTCGCCGCGCTCGTGGTCCCGGCCTACGCCGCGCTCAACAAGAAGGACAAGAAGACGGTGAAGAACCTCGCCAACACCGAGATCACTAAGCGTGCGCCGGGGCTCGCCGTGGCGAGCGCCAATAACGCCAACACCGCCGGAAACGCCAACACGGTCGACGGGCAGAACGCGAGCGCCTTCGTCCAGCCCGGCTCGGAGGCGTGGCAGCCGATGACGCTGAACGACGGAGGTGGGCAAGCCGACTGCTACTGGGACAATGTCGGAACCGGTTTGAACAACGCCGCCTACTTTCGCGACAGCGCCGGGGTCGTGCATCTGAAGGGTGTCGTCAAGGCGGTCGACGGCTTTGCCGATCCGTGCAGCCTCGCTCTCGCCTCGTTTCTCCGTATCGCGACGCTTCCAGTGGGCTACCGACCCGACGCGCAGTGGGTGTTCCCCACGGTGTCCGACAACGAACCGGGTCGGGTCGACGTAAAGGCGACCGGCAACGTGGAGATAGCATCGGGCTTCCCCGCCTTCGCCGACGCAATGGTGTACGTCTCCCTGGACGGAATCAGCTTCCGCTGTGCGCCGTCGGGTGCCAACGGCTGTCCGTAGGTAGGCGACGACAGAAAGTCCCCGCTGGTCGTCCTAGGCGATGGGGCGGCAGCCGGGCGGGTGGGGCGGCGCAAGCCGCTTCGCCCGCCCGGTGGCGTGAGCGAGCGGCTGGCGCCCACTCCACGAGTTCCTGCAGGTTCCTCGCTCGCCAGGCGTGGAGTCGAACGCTTTCGGATTGTTGGATTGACCCGCGCCCGCGGCGCTGGCATCCTCGGTCCGGTGAGCGTCGACGGCTACCAGCGGGTACTCGCGATTGCTGAGGAGCGGGCGCTGCGTTACCTGGAGGAGGTCTCCGACCGCCCGGTCCGGGAGTCGGCGAGCGTTGACGAGCTCCGCGGCGCGCTCGCACGGGAGCTGCCGGACGCCGGCGAGGATCCCGCCAAGGTGGTCGAAGAGCTGGCCGAGGCCGCCGAGCCGGGGGTGATCGCGCTCGCGAGCCCTCGGTACTTCGGCTTCGTCATCGGCGGCGCCATGCCCGCCGCCATGGGTGCCGACTGGTTGGCGACTGCCTGGGACCAGATTGGGAGTCTCTACGTCTGCGGCCCCTCCGCCTCGGTCGCCGAGGAGGTGGCCGGCGGCTGGGTCCTGGACCTGGTCGGGCTGCCCGAGACGTCCGGGTTCGGCCTCACGACGGGAGGGACCATGGCCAACTTCGCGGGCATCGCTGCGGGACGACACGCCGTGCTCGAGCGGGAAGGCTGGGACGTCGAGGCGCGCGGACTTCAGGGCGCCCCTCGAGTTCGGATCCTTGCCGGGGAGCACGCCCACGCGACCATCTTCGTGGCCGTGAAGATGCTCGGCCTGGGCAGCGAGACCGCAATCTCCGTCAAGGCTGACGATCAGGGCCGAATGATTCCCGAGGAGCTCGCGGCCGCGCTGGAGCGAGAGGATGGCCCGGCGATCGTCTGCGCCCAGGCCGGCGAGGTCAACACGGGATGCTTCGACCCGTTCGTGCAGCTGGCGGAGATCTGCGAGCGCCATGGCGCCTGGCTGCACGTGGACGGGGCAGTCGGGCTGTGGGCGGCGGCCAGCCCGAAGTTGCGCTTCCTCACCGAGGGACTGGATCGCGCCGATTCCTGGTCCACCGACGCGCACAAGTGGCTGAACGTCCCCTACGACAGCGGCTTCATCGCGGTCAAGGACCCGGCGGCCCTGCGCGGCGCAATGGGCATCAGCGCGCCTTACCTGACCGCCGCCGAAGGCGCACGCGATTCCTACCAGTACGTACCCGAATCCTCGCGGCGGGCGCGCGGCTTCGCCCTCTACGCGGCGCTGCGTTCGCTTGGACGCGCCGGCGTAGCGGATCTTGTGGAGCGGACTTCCCGTCTTGCCCGTTCCATGGCGAAGGAGCTCGAAGCGGACCCCGCGCTGGAGCTGCTGAATGAGGTCGTGATCAACCAGGTCCTGGTCGCGATTCGCGGCGATGCGGACGGTGAGTCGACTTCCGCTGCGGTGGAGCGGATCCAGGATGACGGGACCTGCTGGCTTGCCGGCACCACCTGGCGAGGGCGACCGGCGATCCGGATCTCCGTCTGCAACTGGCGCACGACCGAGGACGACATCCAGCGCTCTGCCGCTGCGATCCGCGAAGGGGTGTCAGCGCGAGAGTAACTCGCCATCTGCGGACGAGCCTTCCGTCAGCGGCGCCCTCGCCTATTGCTCGGCGACCAACGGCTGGCGCTCTTACGGTCGCGTTGTCGCTGGACGCGAAGCGCGTAGAAAGCCTCGACGGCAACGAGTACCCACAAGGCGATGAATCCAACGAGGAGCACTGCCGGATGATGCACGATGGCGAGGGTGGCTGGCTGCATCACGGACTCCCTTCGCGAGAGCAAATCAATGGACCTACAAGCCGGAGGATAAGGGACCGAGTATGGGTAAGGGCGGGGACGGCTCCCGGCGCGGCTAACTGCCCGCAGCCGGGTCCAGCGTCCCCTGCTCGCCATCCCGGAGGCCGTAGAGGGCGCTGAGCAGGCCGGCGGTGATGAGCAGCACTCCGAGCGCTGCCGAGCGAGCGATCGCACCGTCGTCGTGCCCAGGCTCGAGGCTGCCCCAGCCGGCGAGGGACATCGTGGTCAGGCCCATGCACACGGCGGCGATCAGGGACATGATCAGGGCTTCGCTGCGATGCGCGGCGGTCAGGGCACGCCAGATCGCCACCGACGCCACCCCGACCAGTGTGACCGAAGGCGTGAGCGCGGCATCGATGGCGAATCCGGCCAGGAGGAGAGCGGCCGGCGCCCACCACGAACCTCGCCGCCGCCCGAACCACCCGGCGCGACCACTGGCCAGCGCAACCCAGAGCAATCCGGCGATGCCGATCAGCAGCGCGGCACGCGCGCCATCGAGCGCGTCGAGACGGGTGTGTGCGCCGCCACCGCTGGCCATCAGGAAGTAAGCGTCGGTCTGACGTTGCAGGATCGTTCGCCAGCCCGCCTGCGACTCGCTCGGCCTGATCCAGCCCGCCAGCGTCATGGAGTCGCTCAGGTCCAGCGACGCCGACGCAGGGACTTTGACCAAGTCGCCTGTGCCGTCGAACTTGAGCGCCCTCCCGAAGCGGCCCCGGCTGGTCCGAATCGCTCCGATGGTCCTGCCGGCGTTGCCGTTGCCTGAAGCGTCCGCTGCGAGGGGCCCCGAGCCCTGGTCGAACCCGTACGCCGCGACCAGACCAGTCGCCGGCGCGCTCCCGGCGCTCCCGATCGGCGTCGACATCTCGGCACGCAGCTCCGAGGCGCTCAGGGCCGGGTCGTAGACGCGCACCTCGTCGATGACGCCGTGGAAGAACTCTCCGTAGGGGTGGTTGCCGCCGATCCAGAGCGGATCCGCGGTGCTCAGGATGCTGCCGCTCGTGGCCCGGCTCGAGACCTGCGCGCCGTTCACAAACAGGCGCAGCATGGCCCCGTCGTAGGTGACCGCCAGATGCGTCCAGCTGTCGACCGGATCGGCCCGTCCCCCGTCGGCGTGCTGCGTGGCGCCGTCGAGCGTCCCGCCACCGGCGGGCAACAGCGGCTCGGCGGCGGACTCGTCGTCGAGGGTGCCGGCCAGCAGCAGTGCTCCGAGCACCACGGCGCAGGCGGGACCGGCCCAGCGACCGGCGGTCCACGCCGGCCCCGAGCCGGAGTCGCGCCCCCGCCCGGTGGCGAGCGCGAGCGCGAGCGCGAGAAGCGCCAGCGCGGGAAGGTCTCCTGCGTCGATGCCGTGGGATGACGACAGCGACAGGATCACCGGTCCGTGCCACGGCTCCCATAGGAAGGCGGCGAGGGCGGCGCCGAGCAGGAGGGCGCCGATCCACGCTCCGAGCCTTCCTGGACGAGCCATAGCCCCCGTGCCTCAAGTCAGAACGCCCCCGTCGCCCCCTGTGCCTCAAGTCACGAACGCCCTGGCCCTGGCGCCACTTGCGCGAGCGGCGGTCGCCACGCCTGCACCCACCCAAAAAGCCTTAGCCCGGGCGAGGCACCCCTCAAACCCCCGGACGAGGCGATCGGTCGCGCGCAGGTGCGAGGACGCAGCCGCATTGCGAGCAGCGTTCGCAACAACGCGAGGAGCAACCGCTGGCTCGGCTAGCCGGCCCACGGGCCGATGCCGGCGATGCGCTCGACCTCGATCCGGGTGACGTAGCCGGGGGGCGGGTCGGGCATCGGTGGGAAGTCCGAGCCCTCACCGAAGTAAGTCTGGGCGAGCCGATTGAGCAGCTCGGCCGCGCCGCCTTCGGTGATCCGCGCCTTGCCGTAGACGACCAGGTACTCGCGCAGGCCCATGTCGGAGAGGCTGTCCCCCTCGATCGAGAGGGCGACCCGGCCGTCGCGCTCGATGTTGCGGACCTTCTTGTTGCGCGGCAGATGGGCGCAGACGATCTCGCCGTCCTCCAGGCCGACCCAGACGATGCTGACCTGCGGCGAGCCGTCCTCGTTCAGCGTCACCAGGTGAGCGAGGGCAGAGGACTCGATCAGCTGCCGGGCGCTGTCGGGGAGGTCCATCGCGGCGCACCCTAGCTTGCCGCCGGCGGACCTACAGCGGTTCGATGGAATGAAGCGGGGCTAGTAGGAGCGCTTCGTGGCGACGCTCCCGTCCGACTTGTGGACGACGTGGAGCGCGTTCCGCGCCTTCGCGACCTTGCGGCCGGCCTTCTCGGCGAGCGCCTTGGTGCGGTGGTTGCTGATCTTGCGGTTGTTCTTCGCGCGGTTGGCCCAGCCCTTGTCGGTCGGGACCGTGTGGACTTCCCTGCGTGGCTTGCGTGCTGCCATGGGTGTACCTCCAGAGTTGGCTAACCACAGTATGGATGCCCTGATCCGAACGGAGCCTTCGGGGGCGTCTCTAGGCTTCGCCGATGGCCGTGATCGTCGCCCTGGCCCTGGCGATATTCGTGCTGCCGTCCCCGTGGGGGATCGTGGCCGTGTTCGCGGGGATCGCGATCGAGATCGTCGAGCAGGTCTTCTGGTTCCGCTACCAGCGCCGGCAGAAGGTCCGGACCGGGGTGGAGGCGCACATCGGCGAATGCGCCGAGGTGACCAGCGCGCTTGACCCCGAGGGCCGGGTCATGTTCCGCGGCGAGGTCTGGAAGGCTCGGTCCGAGCGGCGGGTGGCCTCCGGGGAGGCGGTGAGGATCAGGGAGGTCGACGGCCTGACGTTGGTCGTCGAGCCCGACCGCTAGATCGAGCCGCCGGTCTTGTACGCCTGGCCCGGGGTGGAGCCGATCGCGAGCAGGCGCAGGCCGTCGGGGCCGGGCTTGATCGAGCGGGTGACCTCAGGGCCGACGCGGACGATGTGGTCCTCGTCCAGCGGCAGCTCCTCGCCGTCCACGACGATGGTGCCGGACCCGCGGAGGGCGACGTAGACCTCCTCCTGGCCGAGCTGCTCGGGGCGCTTGGCGAACATCTTGCCGCCGATCCCGTCGGGGGAGTGGTCGTGCTCGGGATACTCCGTGGCACCCGGCTCCATCTCCGAGATCGAGATCCCGAAGGCGCTCACTCCCAAGTCCCCTCCGACGCGGCGCAGGCTGATGCCCTTGAGGATGCCGCTGAGCGTGTCGAGCTCGTCGATCCGCTTGTGCGTTACGTCGGGCATGTCCCCAAGCTACCCGCTGCTGGCGCTCGGCAACCGCCGCGCCTAGGGCTGATCCGCGAGAGCTTCGGAGTAGGCGGGCAGGGAGGCGCAGAAGTCGCGAAGCAGCGCCACGAACTCCGGGTTGACGCTCGGCTTCACGTTCATCGATGCGGCGGTTGCCTCGGGAAAGCGGGCGCTGAAGTCCTGGAAGCCCTCGGCGCTCCAGAGCAGACAGCCCTTGTGCTCGACCAGCAGCATCGGCACGTCGAGCGAGCGTAGGATCGGCTCCAGGTCCTCCCGCGCCTCTGGGCTGAGGAGCGCCTCCATCGCGGCCGCGACCATGCTCGGGCCGACCCGCTCCATGTAGAGCTCGGCGAGCTCGTCGTCGTAGGCGTTCTGGGTGACCTGGCTCAGGGCCCGGACGAAGCTGCGGGGGTCGGTGCGCGCGAGCCGCACGACCGCGTCGGCCACGTCACCGCTGAGCGGCGCTCGGTCGCCGTCGCCGCGAAGCGACAGCACAGGGTGGCCCAGGGCGAGCGCCTCAACCGAGTCCGGCACCCGGCCGGCGAGGCGGATCGCCTGCGTCGCGCCGACCTCGTCCCCGACGAGCACGAACTTCTCCCAGCCGACCGCCTCGACCTCGGCGAGGGCGCGATCGAGGACCGCGGGGATGTCGAAGCCGTCGCTGCCGACCTCCTCTCCGACGCCTGGGACGTCGAAGCTCGCGACCTCCGCCCACTCCTCCAACGCGGGCCGGGTCCTGGTCCACTCGACCTCGGTCACAGAGGGCATCAACAGCAGGCGGGGGCGGGTCACGGCCCAATCAAACCACGGAAAAGGGCCCCGGTGAGGGGGCCCTTTGGTTCCGAAAGGACGTGCCGCCAAGAATCTTTTCCTGGCCCGTCGGTCCTTCAAGTCTCTCGGCTCGCATCGACGCTTCGAAAGCGGGACTTGAGCCTGTCAGGAGACACTAACACGACTTCCGGCGCCAGGTTGCAGTTGTTCGTAATTTGCGGCCCAATTCGTCCATCCCCAAAAGTAAGCAGTTCCTGGCAATCATTGGCCGCCCGGCCAGGATAGGATCACGGCCGTGCGCTACCTGATCACAGGGGGCTCGGGCTACATCGGCGGGCGCCTCACGGATGAGCTCTCGGGCCGCGATGAGACCGAGCTGATCGTCAATGTCGACGTCAGCGCCCCATCCCGCACCTGGCCCAAGACCCAGTACGTGAAGGGCGACGTCCGCGACCGCAACGCCACCCGCGAGCTGCTCGAGCGCCACCAGATCGACTGCCTGATCCACCTCGCATTCATCCTCGACCCGATTCACGACGAGGCGCGCATGTATGACGTCGACGTCAACGGCACCCACGCCACCCTCTGGGCCGCCTCCGAGGCCGGCACCGAACAGGTCCTGGTCACCTCCTCGGCCTCGGCCTACGGCGCCTGGCCGGACAACCCGAAGCCGATCGCCGAGGACTGGCCGGTGCGCGGCGCACCCGACTTCTCCTACGCCCGCGACAAGGCCGAGGCCGACCGCGTCTGCCAGATCTGGCGGCACGAGCACCCCGAGCAGACGATCACCTGGGTCCGTCCCTGCATCGTGATGGGCCCGAACGTCGACAACTACATCGTCAAGGCCTGGATCAACGGCCCCTTCCTGCCGGTCCTCGACGGCCAGGACGAGGAGTTCCAGCTCGTGCACGAGGACGACGTCGTCTCGGCCCTGATCGCGCTGCTCGACGCGAAGGCGCCCGGCCCGTTCAACCTGGCCGGCGACGGCACCATGACCTGGCGCCAGTCCGGCGAGCTGATCGGCCAGAAGGTCCGCGAGATCTCGCTCAAGAACATGAAGCGCCTGAACCAGGCGATGTGGCGGCTGCGCGTCCCGAACACCGACGCGCCGGCGGGCAACCTCAACTTCCTGCGCTACCCCTGGGTCGTCTCGACCGAGAAGCTCAAGGCCGAGACCGGCTGGTCGCCGAAGTTCGACACGCTCGAGACCTTCAAGGTGACGATGCGGGCCAAGGGCAAGCTGCCCGCCGAGCCGACCGTCGAGCGCCCCAAGACGCCGGTCAGCTGACGGCATCGGCGGACGCCGGGCCGCTGGTACCTTTCGACACCCCGGGCGCTTAGCTCAGTTGGGAGAGCGCCAGCTCGACAAGCTGGAGGTCACTGGTTCGAGCCCAGTAGCGCCCACTCCTCGGAAACCCTGCAAGCAGGGTGCGGTGACGGCGTTTAGAGGCAGGCAAGTCCGGGTAGAGCGCCAGCAAAGAGGCAAGGACGCCCGTGAAACGATCTCTGCGATTGCTGCTCGTAACTGCCGCGATGATCGTCGCGACGGCCTACGTCGCTGTCTACCCCGCAGCGGCGACCGACTTGACGGCTGGTCCGCTCGTCCAGGTCTCCGGCACAAGCCCATTTGCCGCCTGCACAGCCGATGACGTCGCCGGCCAGTCGGGCGAGGTGTTCCCGAACAGCGAGGTCGAGCCCTGGATCGACGTCAACCCGACCGACGAGGAGAACATCGTCGGGATGTGGCAGCAGGACCGCTGGTCGAACGGCGGTAGCAGGGGCCACGTGGCGGGGGTGAGCGTCGACGGGGGCTCGAGCTGGGCGCAAGTCGTCATTCCCAAGGTCACGGTTTGTTCTGGTGGAACCGCTGCAAACGGCGGCAACTACCAGCGCACGACCGATCCCTGGGTCTCGTTCGGCCCGGACGGGGCGCTCCATCAGATCTCCCTCTCCTTCAACGACATAGCGCCGCCATTCGATCCCGAGGACTTCGACCACGCCCTGCTAGCGAGCAAGTCGACCGACGGTGGCCTCACCTGGTCCGACCCCGAGGTCGTCATCCGTGACCTCGACGCCAACGTCTTCAACGACAAGCAGTCGATCACGGCGGACCCGACGGACGCCGGCAACGTGTACGCGGTGTGGGATCGCCTCCGATTCCCGAATGAGGCCGCGAGCGTCAGGGCCAACTTCGTGGCAAACGCCTTCCGGGGCCCGATCTGGTTCGCCCGGAGCACGGACGGCGGCGTCTCCTGGGAGGGCGCCCGCCAGATCTACGATCCCGGTCAAAACGACCAGACGATCGCCAGCCAGATCGTCGTGCCCCCGGATGGCTCGCTGGTCAACCTGTTCGCCGAGTTCCACAACCAGAACTCGAAGAAGCTTCGGGGGTGGACCGTGAGGGTCCTGCGCTCGACCGACAAGGGCGAGACGTGGTCCGGCTCGATCCTGGTCGACAGGCTGCAGGCGATCGGCATCACGGACCCGGAAACGGGCGAGGCCGTCAGGACCGGTGACATCATTCCTGACGTCGCAGTCGACCCCGCCAACGGCAGGCTCTACGCGGTGTGGCAGGACGCCCGGTTCAGCGGCTTCCAGAACGAGTCGATCGCCTTCTCACAATCGCTCGACGGCGGCCTCACGTGGTCCGATCCGATCAAGGTGAACGCGACGCCGACCAACTTGCCGGCAGGTAACCAGCAGGCATTCACCGCATCCGTCGACGTGGCGGATGACGGCACGATCGCGGCCACCTACTACGACTTCCGCAACAACACGGCCGCGGCCGACCTGAAGACGGATTATTTCGTCGTCCACTGCCACCCGACGGCGCCGACCTCGTGCACGAACACCGCCAACTGGGTGAACGAGATCCGCCTCACCGACGCATCCTTCGACATGCGTCAGGCGCCTCTCACCACGACGGGGTTCTTCACCGGCGACTACGAGGGCCTGGCCTCGGCAGGGAACGATTTCACCCCGTTCTTCTCCCAGCCCCACGGGAGCGATCCCTCGAGCGCCTTCTTCCGGCGCATTGGGCCGTAGGCAGCTCGCAAAAAGATCCCTTGCTAGAGCCCAGTAGCGCCCATCGAAACTGCGACGGGGCGGCGTGGCCGCCCCGTCACGCGTAGGGGTTCGCTATCGGACCCCGCGCTGACTCAGCGCACTACCAGCACCTTGTAGGGCGCGCCCCCTCCATCGGGGTCGACCGACCCTCCCCCCGGGAAGGTGTTGCAGGCCGCCAGGGTGACCACGCTGGTCCCCGGCTCCGGGCGCCCGGTCAGTGTGAACGTATCGGGGAAGCCCGGCGGTGGCGTGACCAAGACGTGGTCGGTCGCCTCGATACCGGCCACCGGAACAGTCAGGCTGGAGCAGGCCTCGCCGGCGATGTTGCCGAAGTTCAGCGTGCCCTTGCTGCTGAAGAAGAACTTTCCGGCGGTCACCGCCTTGTCGGCGATCTTCGCCTCTGTGACAGCGCCGCCGGCGATCTTTGGCCCGGTGACCGCGCCGCCTGCGAGCTTGCCTTCCTTGACCGCCCCCTTGGCGATGTCCGATGCCTTGACGCCGTTCTTGCCCGGGACGGCGGAGCCGCCTGAGAAGGCGGTTCCGACGAGCGCGAACACCAGCGCCACAACCGAGATGATCAAAGCAACCCGCCCGCTGGACAGGTTCTTCCGATTCAACCTATTCATGTAATCCCCTCAATCCGTTGAGGGCCCCCGGCGGTTCCCGGGAGCAGTAGAGGAGCCCACAACGTACGATTGTGGCCAACCACTGTCAAGGAAGTTCAGGGAGGCGAGGACGAGATGAGGAGAAGGACTTCGATTTTGCTCGGCGGTGCGCTCACGGCCCTGGCCGTGGCGGCCCCGCAGGCTGCGGCCGACGGCACCGCGACCAAGGCGGCGACGCAGTGCCCTGCTCCGTTCACCGTTCTGCACAACGACCGGATCGGCCCCGCGGTGCTGCCGCAGGGCTCGTACATGATCACCGTGCGCGCGCCCGGACTCGCCTGCGCGACCGCGTCCCGTCTGTTCACGCAGTTCCTGAGCGACTACGACGGCAACCTGCCGCAGGGATGGACCGTCGTCGCCCAGGGCAGGGGCAGGGCGAGCTTCAACCAGAACGGCCAGCCCGGCTTCTCGGTCGCGCGCAGCGGCGGCGGCAACACGCCGTCCACCTACGGCACGGTTTGCCCGGGCTCGTTCCAGGTGCTGAACAACGACACGATCGGGCCGCTCAGCTTCCCCAAGGGCAGCTACCGGATCGTGCTGCCGCGCGGGGTGATCGTCAGCTGCGGCCAGGCGTTCAAGCTGTTCCGGCAGTTCCTGAACCGTCCGGCGGGCAACCTGCCGAAGAACTGGCGGCTGAAGCCGACCATCGCCCTCTTCTTCAAGCCGGGCAACTCCAAGCGCAAGAAGTTCCGGGTCGACCCGGCGACCTAGTGCTCCGCCGCAGTGCCGCCTGTGCCTGGGTCGCCTACGAGTAGGTGTCCCAGTACTGCAGCTCGGGCAGCGGGTCGTAGGCCTTGCCGCCGGCGTACCAGCCGGGCGGGGTCCAGCGCTCGAAGTGGAGGTGGCAGCCCGTCGAGGAGCCGGTGTTGCCGACCTTGCCGATCTGCTGGCCGGTGTAGACGGTCTGGCCCTCCGCGGCCCAGGACGGCTTCTTCATGTGCATGTAGACGTAGCTGCCGTCGCCGAGGGCGCCCTCGATCACGAGGTAGTAGCCGGCGCCGCCGGCCTGGTAGGCCTTGGTCGTGACGACGCCGCCGCTGGCGGCGTAGAGGCGCTCGCCGCAGGCCGCGCCCATGTCCTGACCCTGGTGGATGTGGTCGCCGCGGTCAGCGCCGAACCGCGAGCCCGCGCCACCGTAGTCGTGTGGCCCGGGGGCGGGGAAGGCGTGCCAGCGAAGCGAGAACGTCTTGCTCTGAGCGGCGGCGGCCCCCGCGCTGCCTGGATCGGAGACGCTCATCCGGTAGCTGCCCTCGGGCGCCACGCTGCCGCTCGCAGCCAGGGTGTTCCAGGCGACCGTCTGCTCGCCGGGGCCGCCGAAGCTGACCGCGATCGTGGCGACGGTGGTGCCGGCGGCCGTGTCCTCGACGGCGACGGTGGCGGCGCCGGCGCTCTGGGCGGTGACCGCCAGGGCCGGCTCGACCAGGCCGTTGGCGTAATAGAGGAGCGTCGGCTTCGACTTGCGCTTGGCGACCAGCTTCGCGATCCGCGCGGCGTCCTTGCGCGTGACCTTGCCGTCGACGCGCCAGCTGCGCTTTCGCTCGAGCTGCTTCACGTTCTGCTTGGTCGTCGGCCCGAAGACACCGTCGGCCGGGGTCGCGTAGCCGAGCGTGGTCAGGTTGCGCTGCAGCGCGCGCACGTCCTTGCCCTTGGCGCCCATCTTCATCGTCCGCGCGCCGTAGCGGTAGGCGCCCGGCGCGAGGCTGGGCAGCGCAAGCGCGGCCACGGCGCCGACCAGAACGGCGGCGGTGAGTCGGCGAAGGGTCACGGTGCGACGACGGCCTTCACGGTCGCGGTGCCGACGGGGATGGTGTCCAGGCGCTTCGCGAGCTGCTCGGTCAGGTCCCACTTGCGCCCGGCGATGAAGGGGCCGCGGTCGATCACCTTGGCCCGCGCCCAGCGCCCCTTGTAGGCGAAGACGACGCGGGTGCCGCAGGGAAGCTTCTTGTGGGCGACGCCGACCATCTTCTTCGTCAGCGTCTGGCCGCAGGCGGTCGTATTGCCCCAGAAGCCGGGGCCATACCAGGAGGCGTTCTGGTTCAGCATCCGCGCGGCCAGCGTTCTTGCGGGTGGACTGGCGGACGACACCGTCGTCGGCGACGCCGACCGAGGACTGGAAGTCGCGCACGGCGCCGTCGGTGGGCGACTGGAAGGCGCCGCTGTAGGGCGTGCCCAGGGCGAGGCCGCGCAGAACCCAGTTGAGCGTCTTCACGTCCTCGCCGGCGTTGCCGAGCTGCAGGTCGCGCGCGCCGAACCAGTAGTCGTAGTAGGTGGTGTCGGCGCTCGGCTGGGCCGGTTCCCCGACGCCGCCGCCGACTCCGACGCCGCCCGACTGGGCCGAGGCGATCCCGGGGCTGGCCAAGGCCATCGCGGCGAGCGCGCCAGCGCAGGCGCAGAGGATTCCGCTGTTTCGCATTCGCCGACCTCTCTCTTCGTTGCGCTTCCGGGGTTAGCTGTCGGGCTCACGCGTTAGAGAGTCGCGTTACGCATCGAGTCGCCTCGTTGCGATTCGCCCCGGGACTGGGTCCCCCGGCCGATGCCGCTCCTGGGAGGAGACATCGGTTCAGCTAGGTCTATCGCTAAGGAAAACTAACACTTGGGCGGGAAGTTGCGCCCGACTAGCATCCGAGCCCATGCCCGAGACCAAGGTCAAGGTCGAGTTGCCCGACGGCGCCGAGCTGGAGCTCGACGATGGGGCCACGGGCGCCGACGCTGCGGCGGCGATCGGCCCCGGCCTGGGCAAGGCGGCGCTGGCGATCAAGGCCGACGGCGAGCTGCGCGACCTGGGCGCGCCGCTGGCGGGCGGCGAGAGGATCGAGATCGTCACCGACAAGAGCCCCGAGGCGCTGGAGCTGGTTCGCCACGACGCCGCGCACGTGCTGGCCGAGGCGGTGCTGGACCTGTGGCCGGCCGCGAAGATCTCGATCGGGCCGCCGATCGCCGACGGCTTCTACTACGACATCGAGTTCCCGGACGGGGAGAGCCCCGGGCCCGACGACCTCGCCAGGATCGAGGAGCGGATGCGCGAGCACATCGCGGCCGACGAGCCCTTCGAGATGCGCGAGCTGCCGGCCGCCGATGCGATCGAGCACTTCCGGGCCCAGGGCCAGGACTACAAGGTCGAGCTGATCGAGGACCTGGTCCGCGACGAGGGGGCCGAGAGCGTGACGCTGTACCGCAACGGACCCTTCGAGGACCTCTGCCGCGGGCCGCACGGCCCATCGACGGGTCGCATCGGTGCCTTCAAGCTGACCTCGCTCGCCGGCGCCTACTGGCGCGGCGACGAGACGCGGCAGATGCTGACCCGCATCTACGGCACCGCGTTCCACGATCAGAAGCAGCTCGACGCGCACCTGGAGCAGCTGGAGCTGGCGAAGCAGCGCGACCATCGCAGGCTCGGCCCCGAGCTGGACCTGTTCATGCTGCGCCCCGAGGCGCCGGGGATGCCCTTCTGGCTGCCCAACGGAAGCGCGCTGCTGGAGCTGATGGCGGCCGAGGTCCGCGAACAGCTCCGCAAGCGCGGCTATGAGGAGATCAAGACGCCCGAGGTCCTGGACGAGGAGCTCTGGCACCGCTCCGGGCACTGGGACAACTACAAGGACAACATGTTCTTCATCGAGTCCGAGGGACGCCGCTTCGCCCTGAAGCCGATGAACTGCCCGGGCGCCTGCGTGGTGTTCGGCTCGCGGCGGCACTCCTACCGCGAGCTGCCGCTGCGGCTGGCCGAGTTCGGCAAGGTCTTCCGAAACGAGCGCGAGGGCGTCCTGCATGGGCTGCTGCGGGTGCGAGCGTTCACTCAGGACGACGCGCACGTCTACTGCACCGAGGAGCAGGTCACCGCCGAGGTGGTGGACATCATCGAGGCGATCGACGAGCTCTACGCCCGCTTCGGGTTCGAGGACCCAGCGCTCGAGCTCTCGACACGTCCGGAGAAGTCGATCGGCACCGCCGAGCAATGGGAGCGGGCAGAGTCGGCGCTGAAGAAGGCCCTGGACAGCACGGGGCGCGACTACAAGCTCAACCCCGGCGAAGGCGCCTTCTACGGGCCCAAGATCGACTTTCACGTCACCGACGCCCTCGGGCGCTCGTGGCAGCTCGGCACCTGCCAGCTCGACTTCTTCATGCCCGAGCGCTTCGACCTCTCCTATACCGGCGCCGACAACGCCGAGCACCGCCCGGTGATGATCCACCGCGCGCTGCTGGGCTCGATGGAGCGCTTCGCGGGGATCCTGATCGAGCACCACGGCGGGCGGCTGCCGCTGTGGCTGGCGCCCGTGCAGGCCCTGGTGCTGCCGGTCGCCGACCGCCACAACGAGTTCGCCGCGCAGGTGGCCGGCGAGCTGCGCCAGGCGGGCGCGCGGGTCGGCGTGGACGAGCGCACCGAATCCGTCGGACGCAAGATCCGCGATGCGGAGCTGGCCAAGGTGCCGTTCATGCTGGTGCTCGGGGACCGCGAGCAGGAGTCCGGCAAGCTCGCCGTGCGCTCCCACGACGGCGGCGAACTGGGCGAGATGACCCCGGCAGAGCTCGCTGAGCGCATCAAACAGGGGGTCGACAGCGACTAGCGGAGCCCGCGGAGGTGCGTCTATACTCATTCGCAATGCCGGGCACCCAAACCACGACGCGCCGCTGAGCGCTCCCGTGCCCGCCTTCCCGATCCACTTTCCCTCATCCGCCTGACGCGCTACAAGATGCCCAGCTAGTGGCGGTCTCTCGGTTCGACCGTCGCCCGCCTGAGCGGGATCTGACTCGCATCAACGAGCGCATCCGCGTGCCCGAGGTGCGGCTGATCGACGAGAACGGCGAGCAGGCCGGCGTCAAGCCGACGCCGGAGGCACTGGCCTACGCGCAGGAGCACGACCTGGACCTGGTCGAGGTGGCGCCGAACTCGAAGCCGCCGGTCTGCCGCGTGCTCGACTACTCGAAGTACAAGTACGAGCAGGAGCAGAAGGCCAAGGCCGCCCGCAAGCACCAGACCCAGGTCAACATCCGCGAGATCAAGCTGCGCCCCAAGATCGCGGACCACGACTACGAGACCAAGAAGGGCCACGTCGAGCGCTTCCTGAAGCAGAACGACAAGGTCAAGGTGACGATCATGTTCCGCGGGCGCGAGCAGTCCCACCCCGAGCGCGGACGGATGCTCCTGGATCGGCTCTTCGAGGACGTCTCGGAGCTGGCGACGATCGAGTCGGCGCCCGAGCAGGAGGGCCGCAACATGCACATGCTGCTGGCCCCGGTTCGCGGAGCCGGCCAGGAAAAGCAGGAGGCCGCGGCGAGCTAGCCGGCGGCGCTTCGTCCACCGGCGCCCCCCGCGGCCAGGCGTGCCGGAATGCCTTGCATGTCTGCTTCAATAGTCGCCGCGATGCCGAAGATGAAGACCCATTCAGGCTCGAAGAAGCGGTTCCACAAGACCGCCACCGGCAAGCTGCGCGGAAGGCACGCGAATCGGAGCCACATCCTCGAGAAGAAGAGCCCCAAGCGGAAGCGGCAGCTCGGTCGTCCCTCCGAGATCTCGAAGGCCGACCGCAGCCGGGTCAAGGTGCTGCTGCCCGGGAAGGCGGGTCGCTGATGCCCCGCACCACCAACGCCGTCGCCCGCCGCAAGCGGCGCAAGAAGGTCCTGGACCGCGCCAAGGGCTACTACGGGCGCAAGCACTCGAGCTACCGCTTCGCCAACGAGCAGGTGATGCGCTCGGACGCCTACGCCTATCGCGACCGGCGCAACCGCAAGCGCGACTTCCGCCGCCTCTGGATCACCCGCATCAACGCGGCCGCCCGCCAGGAGGGCATGAGCTACTCCGAGTTCATCCACGGCCTCAACGAGGCCGGGGTGGAGGTGAACCGCAAGATGCTCGCCGAGATTGCCGTCAGCGACCCTGACTGCTTCCGCCGATTCGTGGAGCTAGCCCGGGAGGGTGCCGCGGCCTGAGCCAAGGCACTATCGCGTTTTCCCCGGGCGGTCCGCAAAGCGGCCGCCCTTTTCATTTCATGACCATCACAAGCCCACAGAACGAGAAGCTGAAACTGGTGCGCCGGTTGGCGCGGCGGCGCTCGCGCGACGCCGACGGGCTGTTCGTGACGGAGGGCGAGGACCTGCTGGCGGCCGCCCGGGCCGCGGGCGCTGAGCCGGTCGAGCTGCTGACCGCTGCGGGCGAGGGCCTCGGAGGCACCGAGGTCGAGCCGGACCTGCTCGACGGCGTCTCCGCGCTCGGCTCCGGCACGCGGGCGATCGGGGTCTGGCGGCAGCGCTGGAGCGAGGACCCGCCGGCCGCCCCCTGCGTCTACCTGCACGGCGTGGCCGACCCGGGGAACGTCGGCACCGTGATCCGAACAGCGGCCTCGCTGGTCGGCGGCATCGTGGTGCTCGGCCCCGGCTGCGCTGACCCCTTCGGACCCCGCGCGGTGCGGGCGAGCATGGGCGCCGTCTTCGGACAGCCGCTGCTGCGCGCCGGGGTTGCCGACACCCCGGAGCCGCGGGCGGCGCTGGTCGCTCACGGCGGCGAGCCGATCGAGTCGCTCAGCGGCCCGGCGACGATCTGCCTCGGCGCCGAGCGCGAGGGATTGCCGGCCGACGTCCTGGAGAGGTCCGAGCTGCAGGTGACGATTCCCCTGCTCCCGGGCGCCGAGTCCCTGAACGTAGCGGCGGCGGCTGCGATCGCCCTGCAGCGGATATCGTCGCCGCCCGACGCGAACATGCCGGAGGACGGCGATGGCTGAGGCGACCGAGCGGATCGAGCAGATAGAGAGGGAGGCGGCAGACGCGATCGCCTCCGCCTCCGGCAGCGGCGAGCTCGAGCAGTTGCGGGTCCGCTTCCTGGGGCGCAAGGCCGAGCTCACACAGATCCTGCGCGGAATCGCGGAGCTGCCCGAGACCGAGCGCGGCGCGGTCGGCAAAGCGGGCAACGAGGTCCGGGATGCGCTGGAGACGCTGCTGCATAGGCGTTCCGCCGAGCTCGACGCTTCGGAGCTCGAGCAGCGACTCGCGGGAGACGCCGTCGACGTCACCCTGCCCGGGTCGCCCGCCGCTCCGTCGGGCTACCTGCACCTGCTTGTCCGCACCATCCGCGAGATCGAGGACGTGTTCGTCGGGCTCGGCTACAGGGTGATGCACGGGCCGGAGGTGGAGCTCGACTACTACAACTTCACGGCGCTCAATCACCCGCCGGGCCATGCGGCGCGGATGGACCAGGACACCTTCTACGTCGACCCGGCCTCGCTGGCTCCGGGGCTCCGGGTGGCGCCGCAGGAGCCGGGACGTCCAAGCGGGGATGGCCTGCCGCCGGGGCCCGAGGACGTGGTCCTGCGCACCCACACCTCGCCGATGCAGGTCAGGGCGATGGAAGCCGAGCCGCCGCCGATCTTCATCGTCGTCCCCGGCCGCTGCTATCGCAGCGATCCCTTCGACGCCACCCACAGCCCGATGTTCCATCAGATCGAAGGGCTCGCGGTGGGCGAGGGGATCACCCTGGCGGACCTGAAGGGCACCCTGAGCGAGTTCGCGCGAGCGATCTTCGGCCCCGAGCGCGAGACGCGGTTCCGTCCCGGCTACTTTCCCTTCACCGAGCCGAGCGTCGAGGTGGACGTCTCCTGCTTCGCCTGCGGCGGCTCGGGAAGGCTCGAGGACGGCGGTCGCGACCCGATCTGCAAGGGGACCGGCTGGATCGAGATTCTCGGCTCGGGCATGGTCGACCCGAACGTGTTCGGGTTCGTCAAGCACAACGGCTACGACCCCGAAGAGGTCCAGGGATTCGCGTTCGGGATGGGGATCGAGCGGATCGCGATGCTGAAGCACGGGATCCCGGACCTGCGCAAGTACTTCGAGAACGACGTCCGCATCCTGGGGCAGTTCCGATGAGGGTTCCGAGATGAAGGCCCCCGTCTCCTGGCTGCGGGAGTACTGCGACCCCGGGGTGTCCGTGGAGGAGCTGGCGAGGGCGCTCGACCTGAAGAGCACCGAGGTCGAGCGGATCTCCCACGCCGGCCCCCCCTCGGCGGACGGCTTCGTGGTGGGCGAGGTGCTGTCCGCCGAACCTCACCCCGACGCCGACCGGCTCACGGTCTGCGAGGTCGACACGGGCGACGGCACGCGGACCATCGTCTGCGGCGCCCCCAACGTAGCCGCGGGCCAGCTGGTGCCGGTGGCGTTGCCGGGCGCGGTGATGCCCGACGGGACCGAGCTGAAGCAGGCGAAGCTGCGCGGCGTCGTCTCCGACGGGATGATCCTCTCCGAGGCCGAGCTGGAGCTGGGGGATGACGCCGCGGGGATCATCGTCCTGGAGCAGGACAACGCCGCGAAGCCGGGGACGGCGCTGAACGAGGTGCTGCCGGTGAGCGAGGCGGTGCTGGACCTGGAGGTGAACTCGAACCGGGTCGACTGCCTCGGGATCTACGGGCTCGCGCGCGAGGTGCACGCGATCACCGAGGCCAAGCTCGCCGATCCGCCCTGGGCCGAGGACGCCGAGGCGACGGGCGAGGGCAAGGTCACCGACTACGCTTCGGTCGAGGTCGAGGTGCCCGAGCTCTGCCCGCGGTTCACGGCACGGGTGTTCACCGACGTGCAGATCGGGCCCTCGCCGCTGTGGCTGAAGGAGCGGCTGACCGCGGCCGGCCAGCGCCCGATCAACAACGTCGTCGACATCACCAACTACGTGATGCTGCTGACCGCGCAGCCGCTGCACGCGTTCGACCTCGACAAGGTCCCGGACGGTGCGCTGATCATCCGCACGGCCGACGAGGGCGAGAAGATGACCACCCTCGACGGCGTCGAGCGCGTCTTTGACGCGGAGACGGTGCTGGTCTGCGACCGCGAGGGTCCCTCGGGCATCGCCGGGATCATGGGCGGCGCCCGCTCGGAGGTCTCCGAGACCACGACCCGGGTGCTCCTCGAGGCGGCGAACTGGAACAGCGTCAACGTGCTGCGCACCTCGCGCATGCTCGGGCTGCGTTCGGAGGCGTCGAATCGCTTCGAGAAAGGCCTTCACCCGGAGCTCGCGATCTGGGGCCAGCTGGTCGCCTCGAATCTGTTCGTCGAGCTGTGCGGCGCCAAGCTCGTCCCGGGCACGATCGACGTCGCGGCCGAGATCCCGCGTCCCCACAAGATCAAGCTGCGCCGCAAGCGGATCGAGGGGCTGCTGGGGATGCCCGTGAAGCCGACCGAGGCCGAGCGCTACCTGAAGCGGCTCGGCTTCGCCGTCAAGCGCAGCAAGGACCAGCTCGAGGCCGAGGTCCCGCTCCACCGCCACTACGACGTCAGGCGCGAGGCCGACCTGATCGAGGAGGTGGGCCGGATCCACGGACTCGACCGCCTGCCCGAGACGCTGCCGGAGTCGCCCAGCCGGGTCGGGCGCCTCACCCGGGAGCAGGTGTTGTGGCGCCGGGCAGAGGACGCGATGCGGGATCTCGGCTTTGACAACGTGCTCAACCTGAGCCTGACCGAGCCCGGGACCCTCGCGCGGCTGCGGATCCCGGAGGGCGACGCTCGCCGCGAGCCGATCGCCGTCCGCAACCCGCTCTCGGTCGAGCACTCGGTGCTGCGCACGACGCTGCTCCCCTCGCTGCTCGAGTCCGCGGCATACAACCTGGCGCGGGGTGCGGGCCGCGTGGCGCTGTTCGAGTCCGGGCGCGCTTACCTGCGCGAGGGCTCCTCGCCGGCGGGTGGCACTCTGGGCGGCGAGTTCGCGGGAGAGCGGCCGCCCCCGACCTTCGAGCCCCAGCGGATCGGCTGCCTCGCCGTGGGCCCGCTGGCCGAGCGCGGCTGGCGCGGAGGGGAGCGGCCGGGCGACTTCTTCGCGCTCAAGGGAGCCCTGGAGGCCCTCGCCGAGCAGCTCGGAGCCGAGCTGGCCGTCGAGCCGACGGACGAGCCGTTTCTCGCGCCTGGCCGTGCGGCCGCGGTCCACCTGGGCGGAGCCCCGGCCGGCTGGCTGGGCGAGATCCACCCGCTGGTGCTGCGGGCATGGGAGATCGAGGCCGACGGCGCCGCTGGGTTCGAGATCGGCCTCGCCGAGCTGGTCGGGGCTTCCAAGGCCGGCCGGGAGCGCTACAGCGACGTCACCTCATACCCGGCGGTGTTCCAGGACCTGGCGGTGGTGGTCGACGCCGACGTTCCCGCGGCTCGCGTCCGGGACGCGGTGCTGGCGGGGGGCGGCGAGCTGCTGCGGGAGGCGCGCGTGTTCGACCTCTACACCGGCGAGCAGGTGGGCGAGGGGAGCAAGAGCATGGCGCTCCAGCTCGAGTTCAGCGCGCCCGATCGCACCCTGACCGACAAGGAGGTCGGCGAGCGCCGAGTGGCGATCAAGCGGGAGCTGGAGAGCATCGGGGGGCAGCTTCGTGAGTAGCCGTGCCCGGCCGCGCGAGGGTGATCCCGCCGCGCGGGTGATCGTCGCGGGCGCCTCCGGGTACGCCGGGGCGCTGGCCGTGGAGCTCGTCGCGCAACACCCGAGCCTGGAGCTGGCGCGCGCGACCGCGCGCAGCGACGTCGGCACCCCGCTCAACGAGCTCTATCCCCAATACACGTCCTCGGCGATCCTCGAGGAGCTCGACCTGGGGGCGCTGGAAGGGATCGACGCCGCCATCGTCGCCTACCCGCATGGCGCCTCGGCGCCCGTCGTCGCCGAGATGCGCGGCCTGGGGATCATGGTCGTCGACCTCTCGGCCGACTTCCGGCTGCGCGACCTGCCGACGTATGAGCGCTGGTACGGACCCCACGGCGAGCCCGACCTGCTGGACGGCGCGGTCTACGGGCTGACCGAGCTCTACCGCGAGCGGATCGCCGAGGCCGAGCTCGTCGCCAACCCCGGCTGCTACCCGACCGCGACGGTGCTGGCGCTGGCGCCGCTGGCCGCGGCGGGGCTGATCGACGACGTCGTCGTCGACGCCAAGTCGGGTATCTCGGGCGCCGGCCGCGGCTCAGCCCGGGAGCTGGAGTCGGTCAAGTCCAGCGACGACGCCCGCGCCTACAAGGTCGAGGGTCACCGCCACGCGCCCGAGATCGCCCAGGAGCTGCGGGCGCTCGAGCCAAGCGCAAATGGACCGCTTGCGATGAGCTTTGTGCCGCATCTGCTTCCGTTCGACCAGGGCGAGCTGGTCAGCTGCTACGTCAAGACCGGCGACGAGGTGGACGGGGAAAGGCTGCGCGAGCTCTACGAGGATCGCTACGGCGACGAGCAGTTCGTCGAGCTGGTTGACACTCCGCCGGGCGTGAGCGAGGTCCGCGGCACCAACCTCTGCCGCATCCACGTCGTCGCTGCCGAGGGCGACCGCGCCTTCGTCTTCGCCGCGATCGACAACCTCTGGAAGGGCGCCTCCTCGCAGGCGATCCAGAACCTGAACCTGATGCTGGGGCTGCCGGAGGGGGAGGGGATCTCGTGACCGTGCACGGCACCACCGAGACCTTCTTCCGGTCACGCTGGGTCGAGGTCCCCGCGGGCCTGGAGGAGATGGAGCCGGCGCAGCTCGCGCCCGGCTTCCGCGCCGCCGGGGTCTCCTGCGGGCTCAAGGGCGGGGGGCAGACCGACGTCGGAGTGCTCGTCTGCGACGCCGAGGAGGTCGGCTCCGCGTTGGCCCTGACCGCGAACGCCTCGGCCGCGGCCCCGGTAAGGCTCTGCCGCGAGGAGTGCGACGCGGGCGCGATCCGCGCCGTCGCGGTCAACTCCGGCAACGCCAACGCCTCGACCGGCGAGCAGGGCTATCGCGACGCGGTCGAGATGCGCGACGCCGCCGCCGAGGCCCTCGGCCTTGAGGCCGCGGTGGTCGCGATCGCCGAGACCGGCACGATCGGCGTCCCGCTCGACGCCTCGGCCGTCGTCGCCGGCGTCCGCGAGGCCGCCGGTGCGCTCAGCGATCGGGGCGGGGAGGAGTTCACGCGCTCGATCATGACCACCGACTCCGGGCCCAAGCGCTGCACGGTCCGGGCGGGCGGCGTCACCCTCTCGGCTCAGGCCAAGGGCGCGGGAATGATCGAGCCGGGCTTCGCGACCATGCTCTGTTTCCTGCAGACCGACGCCGTCGTCGAGGATCCCGACTCCGCGCTGACCGCCGCGCTGGCCGGGTCGATGGAGCGGATCACGGTCGACGGTCAGATGAGCACAAACGACACCGTGCTGCTGCAGGCGACCGGCGCGGCAGGCGAGCCGCTGCCCGACGGGCTGCTCGACGCGGTCCTGCTACAGCTCGCGCTGGAGATCGCCGCCGACGGCGAGGGGGCGACCCGGGTGGGGCGGATCGAGGTGCGCGAGGCCAGCGACGACGACGAGGCCGAGCGCGTCGCGAGGGCGATCGGGAACTCGCCGCTGGTGAAGACGGCGCTGTTCGGCCGCGACCCGAACTGGGGGCGGATCGCCCAGGCCGCGGGACAGGCGCTGGCCGGCGAGGAGCTGCCGGAGCTCGGCCCCGACCGGATCGACGCCGCTGAGCTCGGGGAGGAGACCCCCGAGCCGGAGCTGAGCGTGACCCTCGGACGCGGTCAAATCTCGGCGCGTCTCTACTTCAGCGACCTCACCTACGACTACGTTCGCATCAACGCGGAGTACACGACATGAACCCATCCAACGCCGATTCCTCCGCTTCGCGTCCGGGATCGGCTCTCGCCATGACCACTTCCATCGAGACCCTGCTCGAGGCGCTGCCCTACATCAGGCAGTTCCACGGGCGCACGATCGTGATCAAGTACGGCGGCTCGGCGATGCGGGACGAGGAACTGCGCGAGGCGTTCGCCACCGACGTGGTGCTGCTCAAGTACGTCGGCATGAACCCCGTGATCGTCCACGGCGGCGGCCCGGAGATCACCGAGTACATGGAGCGGCTGGGCATGGAGGTGAAGTTCGTCGAGGGGCTGCGCGTCTCCGACGAGGAGACCGTCGAGGTGGCGAAGATGGTGCTGCTCGGCAAGATCAACAGCGACATCCTCAGTCGGCTCAGCCGCCACGGCCAGCCGGCGGTGGGTCTTGGGGGCGAGGACGGGCGGCTGTTCGAGGTCCGGCCCTCGGAGCGGGCCGAGGCGGTCGGCTTCGTCGGGGAGATCGAGCGCGTCAACGTCGACGTCATCAATCACATCGCCGAGGACTACGTGCCGGTGATCGCGGGGGTGGGCACCGACCGCGACGGCCACTCCTACAACGTCAACGCGGACGAGGCCGCGGGCAAGGTCGCCGCCGCCCTCGGCGCCCACAAGGCGATCTTTCTCACCGACGTCGTCGGCTGGCTCAGCGACCCGGCCGACGAGGCCTCGCGCATCTCGCGCGCGACCGTCGACGAGGTGAACGCGGCACTTTCGTCGATCGACGGCGGCATGCGCCCGAAGCTCGCGGCCTGCGTCGAGGCGATCGGCGGCGGCGTCGAGTCGTCCCACATCATCGACGGCCGCATTCCTCACTCGCTGCTGCTGGAGCTCTTCACCCGCGCTGGCATCGGCACGATGATCACGGCCTCATGAGCGGCTCGATCAGCCGGCCCGAGCTGCAGGAGCTCGAGTCGCGCTGGGTGATGCCGACCTACAAGAGGGCCGAGGTCGAGTTCGTGCGCGGCGAGGGGGCGCGGCTGTGGGACTCGGAGGGAAAGGGGTACCTGGACTTCCTGACGGGGATCTCGGTCTGTTCTGTCGGCCACTGCCATCCGGCGGTCGTCGAGGCCGTGCGGGAGCAGGCAGGCGTGCTCATGCACGCCTCCAACCTCTACCTGACCGAGAGCGGCGTTCGCCTGGCCGAGCGCATCTGCGCGTCGAGCCTCGACGGCAAGGCCTTCCTCTGCAACTCGGGCGCCGAGGCGAACGAGTGCGCGATCAAGCTCGCCCGCAAACACGCTCACGGGCGCGGCATCGGCGAGCCCGAGATCGTGGTGCTGGAGGGCGCCTTTCACGGGCGCACGATGGGGGCCGTCTCGGCGACGCCGGGGATGGCCGCCGACGAGAGCTTCGCTCCCTACCTGCCCGGCTTCGTGACGGTGCCGCGCGACGACCCCGATGCCTTGCGAGGCGCGGTCGGCGAGCGCACGGCGGCGGTGCTGCTGGAGCCGATCCAGGGGGAGGCCGGGGTGCACGTGATCTCCGACGACGTGATCGCCGCCGCGCGCGAGGCCAGCGAAGGCGCGGGCGCCCTGCTTGTCCTGGACGAGATCCAGACCGGGATGGGCAGGACGGGCTCGCTGTGGGCCTATGAGCAGCTCACCGTGCGGCCCGACGTGATCACCTCGGCGAAGGCGCTGGGCGGAGGCCTGCCGGTCGGCGCCTGCGTCGCCGCGCCCACGGTCGCCGACACCCTGCAGCCCGGCGATCACGGCTCGACCTTCGCGGGCGGCCCGCTGGTGGCGGCCGCCGCCCTCGCCGCCTTCGACGTGATCGACGACCCGGCGCTGCTGCGAGGCGTGCGCGAGCAGGGCGCAAGATTGCGCGAGGGATTGGAGGCGATGCCGGGCGTCGCCGAGGTCCGCGGGCGGGGTCTGATGCTGGGGGTGGGCCTGCCGAGCGAGGACGCCGCCGAGCTCCGTGACCGCCTGCTGGGGCTGGGCCTGGTTGTGAACGCCCCCGATCCGAGCACGATCCGGCTGCTGCCGCCGCTGAACGTCGGCGTCTCCGAGGTCGACGAGGGCCTCGAGCTCCTACGCCGGGTGCTTGGGTAGAGTCGCCGCCATGAGCACCAACGCCCGCTGGATCATCGGCCTGCTGATCGTGCTCGTGCTCGGGCTGGGCATCGCGCTCGCCGTCGCCACCGGCGGTGACGACGACGATGATGAGCCGACCGGTGAGACGGTCACCGAGCAGGTGACCACGCAGCAGACCCAGACCGAGACTCCGACGGTGACCACGTTGCCGACAGAGACCGAGGGTGAGGGCTCTGGCGGGGTAGCCGCACCCTGACCGCGGCGGGGGCCGGGGACGGCGACTGACAATGCGGGCCGTGATCCTGGCCGGAGGCAAGGGCACCCGCCTGCGCCCCTACACCACCGTGTTGCCGAAGCCGCTGGTACCGGTGGCCGAGCGGCCGATCCTGGAGCTGATCATCCGGCAGCTCGCCCGGGTTGGCTTCACCCGGATCGACCTCTCGGTCGGGCATCTCGGAGGGCTCATCAAGGCATACCTGGACAGCATCAAGCTGCCCAAGGGGACCGAGGTCCGCTACTGGTGGGAGGACCAACCCATGGGCACCGCGGGCGCGCTTCGAGGCATCGACGACCTCGATGAGACCTTCCTGGTGATGAACGGCGACATCCTCACCACCTTGGACTACGGGGAGCTGATGCGCTTCCACGACGACCACGACGCCGAGCTGACGATCGCCGCGCACCGCCAGGACGTCGCCATCGACCTCGGCGTGATCGAGTCGGACCAGGGGTACGTCGTCGACTACGTCGAGAAGCCGACCATGCACTTCCACGTCAGCATGGGCATCTACGTCTATGAGCCCGGCGTGCTGGATCTGGTCCCCGACGGGCGCTACGACTTCCCCGACGTGGTCAAGGCGATGCTCGAGGCCGACCGCAAGGTGATGCCCTACACGGGGCCCGGCCGCTGGTTCGACATCGGAACCGTCGCGGGGCATGAACGGGCCACGGCGGCGATGGCGGCCGACCCGGAGCTGTTCGAGGATGCCTGACTGGAAGGTCCCCCTCGTCGACATCGTGGTCGACGAGCTCGAAGTCGAGGCTGTCACCGCGACCTACCGCTCCGGCTGGCTCAGCATGGGCCCGCAGACGGAGCTGCTCGAGCAGCGCTTCGCCTCCTACGTCGGCGCGGAGCACGCCATCGCCGTCGCCAACGGCACCGCCGCCCTGCACCTGATCTGCCTCGCGGCCGGGCTCGGCCCCGGCGACGAGGTGATCGTGCCATCGCTCACCTTCGTCGCCACCGTCAACGCGGTTCGATACGTGGGAGCGAAACCCGTGTTCGCCGACGTCGCCGGGCTCGAGCGGCCCTGGCTCTCGGCCGACGCCGCCGCCGCGGTCGCCGGCGACGACACCCGCGCGATCCTCAACATGTCCTACGGCGGCCACGCGGGCGAGACCACGGAGCTCGCGGCCCTGGCCGCCGAGCGGGAGTTGATCCTGCTCGAGGACGCCGCACACGGGCTCGGCGGCAGCGTCGCCGGCCGCGCGCTCGGGACCCTCGGGCTGGCGGGGGCCTACAGTTTCTTCGCCAACAAGAACCTCCCCGTCGGCGAGGGCGGCATGGTCGCCACCGGCGACGAGGAGATCGCCAAGCGCGTACGGCTGCTGCGCTCGCATGCGATGACCGTGAGCAGCTGGGACCGGCACCGCCAGGGTGGCGCAGCCGGCTACGACGTCGTCGACCTCGGTTTCAACTACCGGCTCGACGAGCCTCGCGCGGCCTTCGCCGCCGTCCGCCTTGCGCGCCTCGACTCCGACAACGCACGCCGGGCCGCCACGGTGGAGGCCTACCGGGCGGGAATCGAGCGGATGGACGGCGTCGTCGCGACCATGCCGGCCGCCGAAGGCGTGAAGCAGGCCCATCACCTGTTCACCGTGTTGCTCGACGAGGGCATCGACCGCGACGGGGTGCGGGAGAGCCTGGCTCGAGACGGCATCCAGACGAGCCTCCATTACCCGCCCGTGCATCGCCTCAGCGCCTACGGCGAGGCCGTCGAACTCCCGCTCACCGACGCCTACTCCCGGCGATCGATCTCGCTGCCGCTGTTCCCGACGATCACCTCAGAGCAGGTCGCGCTTGTGCTGGAAGGTCTCTCCGAGGCACTTTGAGGATGTTCATGGGGCCGTCGCGGCCTCTCGCTAGGTTGGACGCGTGGCGGCAGACGCAGCACCGAGGCGCGAGCCCGATCGTGAGCCGCCGACCTCGCCCGGCGGCTGGACACCGACCGGCCCGGCTGCAGCCCTGCTGCCGTTCTTCCTCAGCGAGCGCTACACCGACAGGGGTTGGAGGAAGGGCGGAGCGATCCCGCCCAGGCCTATTCCAGCTTCGAGAAGGCCGCCGACCTGAATCCCCTCAGCGACCGGCCGCTGCTGTACGAGGCCGCGGTTGCCGACCAGGCGGGCGAGCCGGAGAGGGCACTCGACGCCCTTTCGGAGGCCCAGCAGCGCACGCCGACCGAGTGGAGCCTCTACCTCCTGGAAGCAGAGGTCCTCGAGGAGATCGACCCGGTCAGCGCCCGGCGCTCGCTTGCCGAGGCGAGGCGGCTGAACCCGCAAGGCGACGAGATCGCCGAGCTCGAGGCGCGCCTGGGTGAGTGATTAAAGGATCGTGCCTGAGTGGACGATCATCCGTGCACATGGACAGGGACATGCGGATGCAGAACAGATGGCGTAGCCGGGTCAGCCTGCTGCTCATTGCCGCCTTCCTCGTGGGTGCGGTCGTGGGCGCTCCCGCCGCGCAGGCGCAGAGCGCAACGGATGACCCCACTGCGGCGCAGTACGACCCGCCGCTTGCTGACGACGAGGGGACGGCCGGCAGCGTCGCGTCCGGCGGCTCCGGGCTCGACGGCAACATCGGCTCGCTTCCTTTCACCGGCCTTGACCTACTGATCGTGCTCGGAATCGTTCTCCTGCTCACGGGCACCGGCTTCGCGCTCCGACGGCTGGCGACGCCGCCCGGGCCGTGAGCCTGACGAGCCACCACGGTTGAGGCAAGGGATGATGAGCGACGGGTCGCATCATCCCGCTCGTGAGGATCCGCCCCGCGCGTTTTCCTACCTGACCGGGACCAGCGCTCAGCGCATCTCCGAATTGGTCACGCTTCGCCTGGCGCCGGCCCTCGCAGCCGGCGGGATCGCCTATGTCCGGCTCGACTCCGGATGGCAAGCGGTGCTCGTTTTCGCGTGCATTCTCGGGTTCGCGATCGCGCTGCGCCGCCCGCAGTACCCGATGCAGCTGATCCCGTTCGCGTCGGCGACGCTGTACCTGCTGGCCCCATTGCTGGGCGCCGGCCTGGCTGTGGCCATAAGCGCCAACGACGGCTACGCCAGCGCTGTGCGCGTCGACGACATGGTGCCCGCGGTGCTTGGCGCCTGGATCGTCACCGGGCTCGGGTGGTTGATCACCCGCAGTCTGCGGCGGCGCCGGGAGGTTCGCGTCGCCGTGATCGGATCGCACGAGTTCGCGCGGGGCCTGGAGGCCGAGCTGGAGGCCGTGGGCGTGAGGGGATACACGGTTGTCGGCTGCATCGACCCCGAGGACTCGTGCCCGACCGACTCGGTCGCGGGGATCAAGTGCCTCGGCTCGCTGGTGCTGCTGCGCCAGACGGTCCTCACCCACGGCCTCGAACTGCTGGTGCTGGGCCCGCTCTCGCCGACGACCGAGACCGAGCAGACCTTGCTCCAGCAGGAGGGAGGCTTCCGGGGCAGGGGGGTTTCTCGCCTGGAGGTCTTCGAACGGGTCGCGGACGGCTGCCTGGACCTTCCCGTCTCGATGATCGAGGCCGGCCAGCTCTACGAGCAGCTGTTCGGCCATGTGCCTCTGGGGACGACCACCTCGGCCTGGTTCCAGTACCTGCTGCACCCCCGCTACAAGCAGAGCTGGCCGATCTCGAAGCGGCTGCTGGACATCGTCGGCGGGCTCGCGGCGGGCATCATCGCGCTGCCGGTGCTGCTTGTCTCGGCGATTGCGATCAAGCTCGCAGACGGCGGGCCGGTCCTCTTTCGCCAGACCCGCATCGGCGAAAAGGGCCGCGAGATCGAGATGCTGAAGCTGCGCACCATGGACCCCGACCCGACGGCCGATGCCGCCGCCGACAATGGGGAGGGGGGATACCGCGTCACGGCGGTCGGGCGCATCCTGCGCCGCCTCCACGTCAACGAGCTGCCCCAGATCTGGCTCGTGCTGAAGGGCCAGATGAGCCTGGTGGGGCCGCGGCCGGAGATCCCCGTCAAGGTCACGGCGCTCGAGGCTCGCTTCACCTACTACGACCGCCGCCAGCTGCTGAAGCCCGGGATCACCGGTTGGGGCTCGGTCCGCTGCGGCTATTCGGGCACTGCCGTGGGCGAGGCCTGGAAGCTCTGCCACGACCTCTACTACCTGAAGCGCCGCTCGGTCTACTTTGATCTGCTGATCATCCTGGAGACCCTGAGCACGATCTTCGTGCCGGAGCCGATGAACCGGCCCGACGTGCGCTTCATCGTCGCCGCGCGAGCCGGTGAGGAAGCGCAGCCGACCCTTGAGTCGGCGTGAAATTCCCGCCGCCCAGGCAGGAGGAGGCGGCGGTACCCTGAACCTCGGTGGGGGAGGATCCGCAAGCCCATGATCCCAAGAGATCGCAGAGACGATGCCGGCCCCGACGAGGGAGAGGACGTCGAGTCGATCCTCTCCTCTCGCGTCGAGTCGATACTTGAGCAAGCGGAGGAGGCCGCCGCCGACATCCGGGCCGATGCCGAGGAGCGCGCCGACCGCTACCTCGAGGAGGCGCGCAGCCGAGCCGACGAGGTCGCCGCCGAGCGCATCCACCAGATCTCCGAGCTGACCGACACCCTGGTCAATCGCGTCCGCGACGGTCGCCCAGCAGTCCGACGAGCTGATCGCCGCCCTCGATGACGCGGGCCGCCGCGCCGCGAGCGCTGCGGCTCCGAGCGAGCCGCCCGGGGCCCCCCAGCCGGCCGCTCCGCCTCACCCGCAATACCTCGGGGCCGAGCCCCAGCCGCCGGCGCCTCCCGCGCCCCCGCCTCAGGCTCCGTGGCCCCCGCCCGCCCAGGTGCCGCCCGGCTACGCGCCGCCGGCCTACACGCCGCCCGCTCAGCCGCCCCCGCCCCAGCCGGTCGCGCCCCCGCCCCCGCCCGAGCCGGTCTCGGCGCCCCCTCCACCCGAGCCCCATCGGCCACCCGTTCCCCAGCAGCCGCCGCCCTCCGACCCCGCGCCGCGGGTCTCCGACGAGGCCCGGCTGCTGGCAACCCAGATGGCCGTCGCCGGCAGCAGCCGCGACGAGATCGCCCTGCGCCTGCAGGAGGAGTTCGGGATCGAGGACTCCACCGCGATCCTCGACGAGATCGGGATCTAGCCGGCTACAGGACTTCCCACTCGCCCTCGCCCGTGATGGCGAAGGTGTCGATGCGGGTCAGCCTGCCGAATACGGCCCAGCGCTGGGCGGCGCTGTAGAGCGGGTGGCAGGCCGTCAGGACGACGCGCTCATAGCCGACCGGATCGACGATCTGCACGTCGCTGGGCTCCACGATCTCGTGCTTCTCGACCTCGTAGGTGAAGGCCGCGTAGGGCAGCTCGACCCGGATCTCGTCGCCGTCGGAGATCTCGTTGATCTTGCGCAATGGCGCCAGATAGGTCGTGCGGTGGCCGGCGATCCCGGTGGTCTTGCCGTAGCCGGGCAGCGGCGTCCGCGGATAGCGGCCCGGGCCCTTCTGCAGGGTCGAGGTGTCGGTGCCGTTCATCAGCACCGTGTCCAGGCCGATGCTGTCGACCTCGACGCGGCCGATCGGCTGGCCGTTCTCGATCGTCCCCTGGAAGCTCTCGGCCAGCACCCGGGCCCGCGCGGCCTCGCTGGCATTGGCGCTGAGAAAGCCCACGTCGCCGGGGTCGAACTCGGACTCGAGCTCGGCCAGCTCGTCGTTGGCGCGGCTCTGCTGCAACGAGGCGTAGGCGGCCGAAACGGGCTCCTGCCACAGCAGCGTCAGGGCCACGTCGGCCATCACCACGAGGCCCGCGGTGATGAGGGCGGTGGAGAGGATCCTCAGCGGGCGGTGCATCGGGCGCATTCTCTCAGCGCCCCTAGATGAGCTGCTGCCAAACTCCGCCCCTGCCATGACCGAAGGCCGCCCCGAGACCCCCCGCATCGCCAGCTATGAGGCCGACCCCGAGCAGGTCGGCCGCGTGCTGCTGCTCTATTCGGGGGGGCTCGACACCAGCGTGATGCTGAAGTGGATCCAGGAGCGCTACGGGGCCGAGATCGTGACCCTGACCGTGAACCTGGGCCAGCCCGGCGAGGACTGGAAGGTTGTGACCGGCAAGGCCGAGGAGCTCGGCGCCGTCGAGACCGTGGTGATCGACGCGCGCGAGGAGTTCGCCGAGCACTACGTGCTGCCAGCGATCAAGGCCAACGCTCTCTACGGCGGCGGCTACCCGCTGTTCACGGCGCTGGGCCGGCCGCTGATCGCCAAGCTGGCCGTGCAGGCCGCCCGCGAGCACGGCTGTGACACGATCGCGCACGGTTGCACCGGCAAGGGCAACGACCAGGTCCGGATCGAGGGCACGATCGCTACGCTCGACCCCGAGCTGAAGGTGATCGCGCCCGTGCGCGAGTGGCAGATGGGCCGCGAGGAGGAGATCGCCTACGCCCGCGAGCACGGGATCCCGGTCAAGGGGGGCACCGAGGTCTCGCCCTACTCCATCGACGACAACCTCTGGGGGCGCTCCTCGGAGGGACGCGCTATCGAGGACCTGGAGGCGCCGCCTCCCGACGACGTCTTCCAGCTCGTCACGCCGCCCGAGCGGGCGCCCGACGAGGCCGAGCTGGTCCGGGTCGGGTTCGAGCGCGGCGTGCCCGTGACGCTGGACGGCGAGCGGCTCGGCCTGGTCGAGCTGATCGACCGCGCCGCCGAGCTGGGCTCGAAGCACGGCGTCGGCATCGTCGACCACGTCGAGGACCGGATCGTGGGCCTCAAGGTCCGTGACCTATACGAGGTGCCCGCGGCCGCGATCATCATGCCCGCCCATCGCGAGCTCGAGAAGCTCGTCTGCACGATCCACCAGAACAACTTCAAGGGCGCGCTCGAGACCCACTGGGCCTACCTCACCTACGCGGGCCTTTGGCTCGAGCCCCTGCGCTTGGACCTCGACGCCTACATGGACTCGGTCAACGAGGTCGTCACCGGCGAGGTGACGCTGAAGCTCTACAAGGGCTCGGTGACCCCGGTGGCTCGGAGCTCGCCGTACGCGCTGTACGACCAGTCGCTCGCCTCCTTCGGGGAGTCGGGCGGGGACTTCTCACAGCACGCCAGCCCCGGGTTCATCGAGCTGTTCACACTTCAGAGCCGGCTCGCGCATAGGGTTCGGAAGTCAGCGGCGGGGGAAGAGGAGAAGATATGAGCAAGGTCTACGAATTGATCGGGCGAGCGGTGGTCGGCTTCGTCCGCTACCGCTACGGACAGCAGCTGCGGGCTGCGGCGGCCGTCGGGATCGCTGCGGCCGTGGTCGGCGCGATCGGCGTCTACGCGGCCACTCGCGAAGACGACGAGGTCTGAGCGCCGAACCTGGCGAGCAGCTGGCGCAGGCCGCCCGAGCGGGGGCCTCGGATCTGCGATGCGCGCTCGGCGAGCAGCTTCTGCACCTCGGCCGTGCGGACGAAGGGGTCCGCGACCGCGTGCCCGTCGCTGATCGAGCGCGCCGCCACCAAGCGGCCGTCGACTCGCGCGCCCAGCACGATGCCGGCGGGCACCGCCCGCGAGTCGCGTTCGGCGACCCCGCGCAGCTCCTCGAAGTGCTCTTCCCTCAGCGTTCCCAACGTGATCTCAGACATTTCCGGCTCCTTCTCCCTCGTTGTATCCATTGAACGAGGCCATGGTCTCGCGTGTGAGGTATCAGCGCAACATGGATTGCTACTCCAGCTGATAAGTTTCCCTAATGCTTGACGTGAAGCGGATGCGGGTGCTGCGCGAGGTGATCGCCAGGGGCTCGTTCTCGGCCGCCGCGGACACGCTGCACCTCTCGCAGTCGGCGGTGAGCCAGCAGGTCGCCGCGCTCGAGAAGGAGGTCGGCATGCAGCTGCTGGAGCGCACGAGCGACGGCCCCAAGCTGACCAGCGCCGGCGAGACGCTGATGGGTCATGCGGACGCGGTGCTGGCGCGTCTCGACGAGGCCGAACGGGAGCTCTTGGAGATCGCCGGCCTGGAGGGCGGGCGCGTGCGCCTGATCAGCTTCCCCAGCGCCAGCGCCACCGTGGTCACCAGGGCGATCTCGATCTTCCGCCAGCGCTTCCCCTCGATCGAGCTGGAGCTGGGGGAGGGCGAGCCCGAGGAGTCCATACCCGCCCTGCGCGCCGGTGAGTTCGACATCGCGCTCGGCTTCGACTTCGCAGCCCATCCGGACGAGCCCGGCCGCGACCTGCAGCGCTCGCTCCTGCTCGAGGAGAGCATGTGGGTCGCGCTCCCGCCCGGGCACCCTCTGGCCGCCGCCGACTCGGTCAAGCTCGCCGACCTCGCCGACGAGGACTGGATCTGCGGGCGCAGCGGCTCCTGCCGCGCGCACGTGGTCCGCCTCTGTCAGGACGCCGGCTTCGAGCCCACCATCACCTTCGACAGCGACGACTACCAGGTGCTGAAGGGCCTGGTCTCGGCGGGCGTCGGGGTGACCCTGCTGCCCGAGCTGGCGCTGGCCGACAAGGCCCCGGGCATCGAGCTGCTGCCGGTCTCCGACAAGGACACCACCCGCAGGGTCTGGGCGGTGACCCGCGATGAGGGGTCGTGCTCGCCCGCGACCGATGCAATGCTGGGCGTGCTGGTCGAGGCCGGGGAGAGCTACGGCTCCGAGGTCGCGGCGGCGGTCGCCGCCTAGGCCAGCTGCACGATTCCTTGCAGCGGCGCGTCACCCGCGAGGCGTCGCGGCGCCCGCGCTGCGACGGTTTGAGCGTCCGCTAACGTTTCGGCTCGATAGCGAGCCGAGTCCGGCAACAGCCGGAGCGGGGGACCCAGATGGGCGTACGCAAATGCCCAGGGGCGAATCGCGAGTCATGCGTAGCGCCACTCCTTCGGCGCGAGCCCGACAGCTAACCCCGCAGGCGGTGGAAGGAGCAGTTCGTGGCACCCCGACTTAAGGGAACCCAACCCAGGATCGCAGTCGCCGTGACCGCCGCGGTCGCGCTCCTGTGCGGCGTCATGGTGATGGTGTCGCTCGCCGGCGCCGCGCCCTCGGAGACCGAGCAGAAGCTCGATTCGGCCCGCTCCGAGGCGCAGCTGATCACCCAGCGAATCAACGCGAAGTCAGATCAGATCGCGGAGCTTGAGCAGCGCGCGGCCGTGGCCGCCGCACGCGAGCAGGAGCTGGGCGCGCAGCTGCGCGAGAGCACCGCGCGCTCCACCGCGCTGAACGACGACCTGCTGGCGGCCGAGAAGCAGCTCGAGCTGGTTCGCGCCCGCTACAAACGCTCCGTCGGCGTGCTGGCTGACCGCCTGGTTGAGATCTACAAGGGCTCCGACGTCGACTACCTGACGGTGGTCCTCGAGTCCGAGGGCTTCGACGACCTCCAGACCCGCTCGGAGTACCTGGAGGCCCTGACCGAGGCCGACGGACGCATCGCCGACCGCGTCTCGGCGCTGCACGACGAGGTCGCGGCCGGCTACCAGGAGATCGCCGACCTGAAGGCCTCCATCGACGAGGAGGCGCGCAAGCTCGAGGCTGCGCAGGCGGAGATCGAGTCAGTGCACGCCGCCGCCAGGGCCCGCGCGGCCGAGGTCGCGGACGCCAAGGCCGAGGAGGAGGCCGCCCTCGGTCAGCTCCAACAGCGCATCTCAGGCTGGGAGCTCGAGGTCCGGCGGGAGGCCGCGGAGCAGCTCGGCGAGGGCGCCTACCTGGGCGGCCCCTACTCCATACCCACCTACATCGTCATGTGCGAGTCCGGGGGCAACTACCGCGCCCTCAACCCCTCGAGCGGCGCCGGCGGGGCCTACCAGATCATTCCCTCGACCTGGCGCGCCTACGGCGGCACCGGCCTGCCGCACCAGGCCTCGAAGGCCGAACAGGACCGCATCGCGGCCAAGATCTGGGCGGACGTGGGTGCCAGCGCCTGGTCCTGCGCATGAGCGTTTAGCGATCCCCGTACGCTGGGTAGCTGACCTCAACACCGAGCGAAAGGGGAACGATGGCGACCGCTGCCAAGGCGTCCGAGGGGATCCTCGGCGACGATCAGACCGCCAAGCGCGAGGAGATCGTCGAACTGCTCAAGAAGGCGTACTGGATGGAGATCGAGACGGTGATGAGCTACATCACGAACTCGGTCAACCCCGACGGGGTCCGCGCCCAGGAGATCAAGGAGTCGTTGCAGGCTGACGTCACGGAGGAGCTCGGCCACGCCAAGCAGTTCGCCGAGCGGATCAAGGAGCTCTACGGCGTCGTGCCGGGGTCGAAGGAATTCGAGGCCGAGCAGACATACCTGCAGCCGCCCGAGCACCAGACCGACGTCGTCGGCATCGTCCGCGGCGTGATCGAGGCCGAGACGGGCGCGATCGAGCACTACACCCGCATCATCGAGGTCACCGACGGGGTCGACCACGTGACCCAGGACATGGTGATCGCGATCCTCGCCGACGAGCAGGGCCACCGCCGCCTGTTCGAGGGCTTCCTGCGCGAGTACGAGGCGGAGGGCCTGGCCTAGCTACTCGGCTACGCCAGGGCCAGAGCGGGATACTGCCCGGGCGATGTCGCAGGAGAACGTCGAAATCGTGCGCCGAGTGGTCGACGCTTGGAACCGCGGCGATATTGACGCGTTCCTCTCCCTGTATGACCCGGATTGCGAGGTGGTATTTCAGCCCGAAGTGCCAGAGCCGGGGCCCTTTCATGGCCACGCCGAGCTCAAGCAGTGGGTTGATGGGTTTCTTGCCGCGTGGGAATCACACCGCGCCGAGGTTGTGGAGGTCATGGACGCGGGAGACGACGTTGTCGCTGTGCTTCACATTGTGGGGCGCGGTTCCGGGAGTGGAGTGGATCTGGACGAGACAGACGCACATGTCTTCACGATCCGAGAAGGCAGGATTGCGCGCTGGCAGAACTTCAACGCGCGTGCCGATGCCCTCGAAGCCGCCGGGCTGTCGGAGTAAGCGTTCTGGTCAGTCCGTAGCTCCTACTCGGCTACGCCACGGCCAGAGCGGGATACTGCGCGGGCGATGTCGGAGGACGAAAACCTCGCGGTCGTCCGCAGAACCATCGAAAGCTTCGCGAATGACGTCGAGACATGGCTCGAAACGCTCGATCCCGCGGTCAAGTGGTATCCGCAGGAGGAGAACCAAACCCCCTTGCTCGGTCGGGATGCTGCCCTGAGGCGCCGCGAACGCTGGCGCCAGACATTTCAGGAGGGAACTTACGGCCTCGAGATCCAGGAACTGAGGGGGAGCGGGGAGAATGTGTTCTCCGTCCTCCGCGAATGGGGCCGAGGTTGGGGGAGCGGGATCGTGGTTGAGGACCATGACTATGCGCACTGGAAAGTGCGCAGCGGGAAGATCGTGTACTGCTGCGAGTACGGGACCCGCAACGAAGCCCTCGAAGCCGCCGGGCTGTCGGAGGAGACTTTGGACCTCGCCAGAGCGGTGATGGAAGCGCTCAGTCAGGGCGATCGCGTTCGCCTGACGGCATTGGCGAGTCCCGATGTGGAATGGCACTCGTTCTTCGCGGAGCTTGGCGAGGGAGGCGTATACCGCGGTCACGAGGGCACCCGTCGTTACCTGCACGACCTGGCCGAAGCGTGGGAAATCGTGCGTGCCGACGTTGACGATGGGATTGCGGTCGGGGACGTCGCCTTGCTGGTAGGTCGCATTCACTACCGCGGGAGGGGCAGCGGAGCTGAAACCGAGACCCCCGCGGGATGGATGCTCAAGTTCCGAACCGGGAAGGTTGTGCGCTTTCGTGCGTTCCGGGAACCGGATAAGGCCCTCGAAGCCGCCGGGCTTGAGGAGTAGGCGATGTCGCAGGAGAACGTCGAAGTCTGTAAGCGCGTCTTCGAGGCACTTGGCGTTCGTCGGGACACCGAGGCTGGCCTCCGGTACATCGATCCCGAGGCAGAACTTCACTCGGCGATCATCGGCGGAGCCGAGGGGAATACCTATCGCGGCCATGACGGCGTCCGTAAGTGGATGGCCGAATCCGACGCCGCTTTCGAGGAGTTGCGGCCGCTTGAGCCCGAGTACCGCGATCTCGGCGATCGCGTCCTCATGCTTGGACACTTCCACGCCCGGGGGCGGGAGAGCGGGCTGGAAATCGACTCGCCTATCGCTTGGATATATACGTTGCGGGGTGGGAAGCTGGTAAGGGCCGAAGGCTTCCTGAGTTGGGCCGAAGCCCTCGAAGCCGCCGGGCTCGAGGGGTAGGCGATGTCGGCGGAGAACGTCGATGCCTTCAAGCGCGGAATCGACGCGTTCAACCGCGGAGACATCGACGCGTTCCTGGAGGGTCTCGACGCCGAGGTGGAGTGGCACCCGGTGTTCCAGGTGGTGATGCTCGGGGGGGTAGCGGCGGTGTATCGGGGACACGAGGGCGTCCGCGACGAGCTCCGAGAGTGGTACGAGACGCTCGGGGAGGTCCAGGTCGCCATCTCGGAGACCAGGGACCTTGGCGAGCGAATCGTCGGGATCGGCCGCGTCCGCGCGCGTGGCCAGGAAAGCGGCGCCCCGGTCGAGTTCCCTGGCGCCTGGGTGGTCGAGTACAAGAACGGAAAGGCGGTTCGGGTTCGCGAATACCTCGATCCCAAAGAAGCCCTCGAAGCCGCAGGGCTTGAGGAGTAGGCGATGTCGGAGGAGAACGTCGAGGTCTTGCGGCGATTCATCGACGCGTCCAATAGGCGTGATCTCGCTGCTGCGTTGAGCTGCTGTGACCCCGACATCGAACTCGACTTCGGCAGGATCCTGATCGGCACCCCGACTTACCGCGGGCACCGTGGGATTGAGCGGTGGTTCCACGATATGGCCGCTGCCTGGGAGGAGCTGCAGGCCGAGCTTCCCGACGTCGTCGCGGTCGGTGTCAATGAGCTGGTCTGCGTCAACGCCGCCGCTTTCGGCAAGGGGAAGACAACGGGAGTTCCATTCGCGGCCCCACGCTCGGCGTCGGTTGTCAGGTTCAACCACGGGAAGGTCCTGCACCTCAAGATGTACGCCACCAAGGCCGAGGCCCTCGAAGCCGCCGGGCTGTCGGAGTAGGCGCTCTGACCAGTCGATAGCTCCTCCTCAGCCGGTTCAGGGCCAAACGAGATACTGAGCGCCGGTTCGCTGCCCTTCCCGAAGCCGGGATACTTGACTCGTGGCGTCGGCGAATCTCGAGCTCGTTCAATCGATCTTCGCGGCGTGGGAGCGTGGTGACTTCAGTGCGGCCGAGTGGGCGGACCCCGAGATCGAGTACGTAATCGCCGATGGGCCCGCACCTGGCAGATGGACAGGGCTGGCCGGGATGGCAGCGGGCTTCCGCGAGTTCCTGAGCGCCTGGGAGGACGTCAGGGCCCTGGCGGAGGAGTACCGCGAACTCGACGGCGAGCGCGTGCTCGTGCTCGCCCACCTCAGCGGGCGCGCAAAGAAGAGTGGACTCGAGCTCGGGCAGATCCAGGCAAAGGGAGCGGGCCTGTTCCACGTCCGCAGCGGCAAGGTGACGAGGCACGTCTTCTACACGCGCCGCGAGCGCGCGCTCGCCGATCTCGGCCTCGCTCCGGAGTCCAGCTCCCAGCTCCCGTAGGTCGCAGAGCATCGCTTTCCGTGCAAAGCGGCGCTTCCTACTCGCTGTCGGCGATCCGGCCCAGGTCCTTGGGCCGCAGCAGCGCGTGCAGGAGATGATCGTCAACGCCGGCCAGCCCGCCCTTCTTCAGCTTCACCCGCGAGCCGGTGACGATCGCGACGGCGCGCGAGAAGTCGGGCTCATGGCCCACCAGCAGCACTTCGCCGCGGCCCGCGGCCAGCTCGAGCGGGTCGAAGTCACCGCCGGCTAGCCGCTCGTCGAGCTCGATGGACGCGCCCAGCTCCGCGCAGGCGAGCTCGGCCGTCTGGCGGGCCCGCACCTTGGGGCTCGAGAGGCAGACGTCGAGCTTGACGCCGATCGCCTTCATCGCCCGGCCGGCCTCGCGGGACTGGCGCTCGCCTTTCTTCGTCAACTCGCGCTCGGCGTCGGGCTTGCCCGCGCCGTCCTCGGCGTCACCGTGTCGCAGCAGCCAGATCATGTGGCCGAATACTCCCCGAATGTGCGCATTTCATGCGCAGAACATGGGCCTTGGCATCTGCCCCGATTGACAGGATGAGTCAGTGAGCGCCGGGGCCGCCGTACACCTTCACGTCCACAGCGAGTACTCGCTGCTCGACGGCGCCTGCAAGCTGAGCCCGCGCAAGAAGAACAAGAAGGGCGAGCACGTGGGGCGGATGTCGCTGGCCGAGCGCGCCGCCGAGCTGGGGATGCCCGCGCTGGGCCTGACCGACCACGGGGTGATGAACGGCGCGGTCGAGCACTACAAGGCCTGCAACGCGAACGGGATCAAGCCGATCATCGGCATGGAGGCCTACCTGGTGGAGGACCGCAATGCGATCGCCTCCCAGACGCGCTACGAGCGCAACCACCTCACCCTTCTCGCGCACAGCAACGAGGGCTTCCGCAACCTGGCGATGCTGAGCTCGGCCGGGTTCCTCGAGGGCTTCTCGCGCGGCAAGGCGAACCTCGACATGGAGCTGCTCTCGCGCCACTCCGAGGGCGTGCTGGCGCTGACCGGCTGCCTGCAGTCTCGCTTCTGCCGCCGCATCGTCGAGGACCGCCCCGACGACGCCCGCGCCCACATCGACGACCTGATCGGCGTCTTCGGCGCCGATCAGGTCTATTTCGAGCTGCAGCGCAACGGCATCGCCGAGCAGGACAAGGCGAACGAGGGGATCGTCAAGGTGGCGCGCGAGGTCGGCCGACCGCTGGTGGGGACCGCGGACGTGCACTACCTGACGCGCGAGGACTACGACAATCATGCCGCGCTCCTCTGCGTGCAGACGAAGTCCACCGTCGCCGAGCCGAAGCTGAGCTTCGATACCAACGAGTTCTTCCTCAAGAGCCCCGAGGAGCTCGCGAACGACTTCGCCGAGTGGCCCGAGGCGATCCCGACCACGCTCGAGATCGCGGAGCGCTGCGAGGTGGAGATGGAACTCGGCAAGCTGCTGCTGCCCCGCTACGAGACCCCGGAGGGCACCGAGCCCGAGCAGATGCTGCGGCAGCTGGCGAGCGAGGGACTGGCGGCGCGCTACGGCGACCCCGTCCCCGCCGAGGCCCGCGAGCGCCTCGAGTTCGAGCTCGGCGTGATCTCGAAGATGGGCTTCGAGTCCTACTTCCTGATCGTCTGGGACTTCGTCAAGTACGCGAAGGAGAACGGGATCGCGGTCGGGCCCGGTCGCGGCTCGGCGGCGGGCTCGATCGTCGCCTACGCGCTCAACATCACCGACATCGACCCGATCGCCAACGACCTGCTGTTCGAGCGCTTCCTCAATCCTGGCCGCAAGTCGATGCCTGACATCGACATCGACTTCTCGGTGCGGGGCCGCGAGCAGGTGATCCGCTACGTCCAGGACAAGTACGGGCGCGAGTGCGTCGCGCAGATCATCACGTTCGGCAAGATGGCCCCGCGAGCCGCCACCCGCGACGCCGCCCGTGTGCTGGGCTACGACTACGCGGCGGGCGACCGTCTCGCGAAGCAGATCCCCGAGCCGATCATGGGCCGCAGCCCCAGCTTCGAGGAATGCCTGCGAAGCGGCCAGGAGCTGCGCCGCACCTACGACTCAGAGCCCGACGCGCGCAAGATCATCGACGTCGCCAAGGGGCTGGAGGGGATCGTCCGCAACAACTCGATCCACGCCGCCGCGGTCGTGATCTCCGACCGCCCGCTGCACGAGATCGTTCCCCTGCAGCTGGCCGAGGATCGCGGCGCCGGCGCGGGGGAGGCCGGCGCGAACGGGGGCAACGGCGGCAACGGGAACGGCGGCAAGCCCGAGCGCGCCTACAAGATGGTCACGCAGTATTCGATGGGCCCGATCGAGGAGATCGGGTTGCTGAAGATGGACTTCCTCGGCCTGCGCAACCTCGACGTGATCGAGGACGCGGTCGAGATCGTCGAGCGCTCCCGGGGCGAGAGCATCGCGATCAAGGACGTCCCCCTCGACGATCCGGCCACCTACGAGATGCTCTCGCGGGGGGACTCGATCGGGGTCTTCCAGTTCGAGTCCGACGGAATGCGGGACGCGTTGCGGAAGGTTCGGCCGACCGAGTTCCAGGACCTGGTGGCGCTGGTCTCGCTCTACCGCCCGGGGGCCATGAACTACATCGGCCAGTACGCCCAGGGCAAGCGGGACCCGAAGACCGTCCGCTACCCCGACGATCGCATGCGCCCGATCACCGAGTCCACCTACGGCTGCGTGATCTACCAGGAGCAGCTGATGGAGATCGCCAAGCAGATGGCCGGCTTCAGCCCGGCCGAGGCCGACGACCTGCGCAAGGCGATCGGGAAGAAGAAGCGCGACCTGATGGCAACCATGAGGGAGAAGTTCCTGGAAGGCCTCGGCGCCTCGAACACCGACCGGCGCGTCGCCGCGGACCTGTGGTCGCTGATGGAGGCCGCCGCCGACTACTCCTTCAACCGCAGCCACGCTGCCTGCTACGCGTTGATCGCCTACCGCACCGCCTGGCTGCGGGCCAACTACCCGGCCGAGTACATGGCGGCGCTGATCTCGACCGTGATGAGGACCAAGGACAAGGTGCCGTTCTTCGTCAACCGCTGCGACGAGATGGGGATCAAGGTGCTGCCGCCCGACGTCAACGCCTCCGAGCACGGCTTCGTCGTCTCCGGCAACAGCATCCGCTTCGGACTCGACGCCGTGAAGAACGTCGGCCACGCGGCCGTGCAGGCGATCCTGGACGCACGCTCTGGGGACGGGGAGTTCGGCTCGCTCTATGACTTCTGCGAGCGCGTCGATACCCGCGCGGTCAACAAGCGGGCTGTTGAGTGCCTGGTGAAGTGCGGCGCCCTCGACTCCACCGGCGCCAGCCGCCGCGGCATGCTCGATGCGCTGCCGATGGCGACGGCCGCCGGCCAGAAGGCCCAGGAGGACTCGCGCCTGGGACAGGGCTCGATCTTCGACCTGGGCGGTGGGGGCGGCGACGAGGGCGGCGCAGGCCGCGTTCAGCACCCGCCGATCGGCCTCGACGAGTACGACCAGCGCGAGCTGCTGCGGTTGGAGAAGGAGACGCTGGGGACCTTCCTCTCCTCGCACCCGCTGGCTGAGGTCCGCGAGGCGCTGCGGGCGCGGGTCGACTGCCCACTCTCGGAGCTGTCGAGCAAGCAGGACGGGTCGATCGTCACAGTCGGCGGCATCGTCACCGAGTTCAAGCGCCACAAGACCAAGCGTGGGGACCCGATGGCCTTCCTGACGCTCGACGACGTCGAGGGCCAGGTCGACACACTGGTGCTGGGCAAGTCGTACAGCGAAACGGTCGAGTGGCTGGGCGTCGACAGCATCGTTCTCGTCAAGGGGCGGCTTGACCACCAGGAGCGGGGCCAGACCAAGCTGGTCGCCCAGGAGCTCGAGCGTTTCGAGCCCACCGAGGACGAGGTGGCGCGGGCGCGGCAGGCGCGGGCGCCGAAGCCGATCGTGCTCCGCATCCACGCCGGCGAGTTCGGCCCCGCGCTGGTGGACGAGCTGAAGGCGGTCTTCGAGCACTTCCCGGGCGATTCCGAGGTGACGCTGGAGATGGAGACGCGCGAGGGCACCCGCCGCCTGCGCTTCGGGGACGAGTACCGGGTGCGGCCCTCGGCCGCGCTCCGCGCCGAGCTCGACGCGCTGCTCGGCTCCGGCGCCCGCGCCGCCTGAAAAGCGGCTACCACAGGGCGGCTCCGAGCGCAAGGGGCGTCCGAAAACCCGTCTGGACAGCGTCCGATCCAGGCATAGACTCACCCTGTGCCGCTGAAGCAGCCACAGGAGAAGACCAAGAGCGCCAGCGAGTGCCGTGAGTGCCGGAGCTTCTGCGACAAGCTCGTGGACCCCGCCGGCTGCATCGAGATGGGCTGCCGCTACCTCTACACCTACGAGGACATCGTCACGGGCGGCCGCTTCATCGGCTGCGTCAACAAGGTCTTCAGCGCAGAGATCAACCTCGACCTCTTCCTGCTCTCCGACGCCGGGCGCGGCGGCTTCGGCGGCATCAAGATGACCGGAGAGCCGCTGCCCCAATGCCAGTTCACGGTCGAGCGCGCCTACGAGGGCGAGGGCCCCGCCTACGAGTGCGTCAACCGCAAGTTCTTCGACTGCTCGGACACCTCACCCGAGGCGATCCGGGCGTTCGACCTGCGCAGCGTGATCGGCTAGCCGTTCCCGGCTAGGGCCAGACCCGGGACCGACTAGTCCGCCCCGCGCAGGGAGGCGGTTTGTATATGTAGGAGCCCCCAGGGAGCGCCTCGCCGACCCCCCGGTCTCGGCCACGTGAAAGGGTGCAAACAAAGAGCGGATTAGGACGCCGTTTTCGCTTGCCGGGTGTCGCCCGTTTCAACCTGGGACGGCCCGCTCCGGCGGGCCGTTCCCTTGCTCGCTCGCGAGACTAGACTCGGCGGATCGCTGCCGACCGCAAGCAGATTGTTCGCGACTCCTATGCCGCGTTTGCAGAGGGGGACCGAAGCTTCTTCGAGCAGCGCCTGAGCGATGACTTCCTCTTCTCCGCCCCTCCGGACCCGAAGCTCGACCGTGACGCTTACTTTGAGCGCTGCTGGCCCGGGGCGGGGCGGGGCCAGGACTTTGAGTTCGTCCGAGTGATCGAATCGGGCGATGAGGTCGTCGTCACCTATGAAAGCGACGTCTCCGGCGGTGGCAGGGGACGCAACACCGAGGTGATCACCTTCGACGACGAGGACAGGATCGTCCGTACCGAGGTCTACTTCGGCTGGAACCTCGAGTAGCGCCGCTCCTCTTCGCACACCGGGGTACCCGGCCGGGTCGGTGACTGGGGACGCGTCCCCTCAGGCGTTTGGGAGTGAGGAGCCTGCGAAGAAGAAGAACCAGACCTCGAAGGCGAGGGTGGCGGCGACGACGGCGAGGATGACGATGCGCTCTACACCGCTGATGCCCACGTCGCGGCGGATGTCCTCTTCGCGCTCCCCTCGCATGCTGCGCAGCCACGGGGACGTGTAGCGGGCCTTCTCGGAGCGGCCGGTGATTTCGTCGTAGCGGCCGTTGAAGTAGGCGAGCAGCCAGGCGAGGCCGAATACCGTCAGCGCCAGGGTGGCGACGACGGCGAGCAGGGCGGTCATGCTGAGGCGGTCCTGGGCGGCCTGGATCTGCGAGCCGACCCAGACGGCGAGCAGGGGGGCGCCGGTCCAGATGTTGATCGAGGCCAGGGCCGAGCCCGCGAGCAGCCCGATCCGTTCCAGCCAGTGGCCCTCCGCGGGTGCGGGCTCCTCGTTCACGACCGGGCCTTGATCCCCTCACGGCGCAGCCGTCGGACCAGCTGCACCTCCTCGCGGTCCGGCCCCTTGCCCTTCAGCCCCGGGGACTCGGAGACCGCGGGCAGCTCCTGGAAGCGGGGCTCCGAGAGAAACGCGCGGAAGCCCTTGCGGCCGATCGTCCCCTTACCGATGGCGGCGTGGCGGTCACGGTTGGAGCCGCGCGGATCCGTCGCGTCGTTCAGGTGGATCGCCCGCAGCTGCTTCAGGCCGATCTTGGCGTCGATCTCGTCGGCCAGGCTGCTGACCCCCTCCGGCGTGCAGACGTCGTAGCCGGTCGCGTGCAGGTGGCAGGTGTCGATGCAGAGGCCCAGTCGCTTCGGGCCGCCCGTCTTCTCGATCAGCTCCGCGGTCTCGTCGAAGTCGCGGCCGAGGAGCTGGGGGGATCCGGCGGTGTTCTCGTAGAAGATCGGGCAGGACTCGGTTTGCGCGAGGGCTTCCTTGATCAAGCTTGATCGCGCGCATCTTGGCGTTCGCCCGCGTGTCGTCTTTCAGCGCGCCCGGATGGACGACCACGCCGATCGCCCCGATCCCCTGTCCCACCTCCAAGGCATGGGTGAGCGACTCAAGGCTCTTCTTGCGGACTTCCTTGTCGTTGGTGGCAGGGTTGATCAGGTAGATCATGTGGACCATCACGGCCTGTAGCCGTGAGTCCTTCATGCCCTCCCGGAAGGCCGCGAAGTCATCGTCGGTGTATTTCGTCGGCCGCCACATCCGAGGGCTTTGGTTGAAGATCTGGATCGCGTCCGAGCGCGTGTCCTCTGCCCGCTCCAATACGTTGAGTAGGCCGCCGCTGGTGGAAACATGGGCGCCGATCAGCATGGGTAACGAATCAACAAGTGAGCGTGTGAAGGTGAGGTTCGCCCCGTCGCCGACGGGGGCGCTTCACATCGGCGGAGCACGGACGGCACTCTACAACTGGCTTCAGGCGCGCCACGAAGGGGGCGAGCTGATCTTGCGGATCGAGGACACCGACCGCGAGCGCTCGACGCCGGAGAACGTCCAGCAGATCCTGGACGCGCTGCGCTGGCTCGAGCTGGACTGGGACGAGGGACCGGTGAGCCAGTACGAGCGCGCCGACCGCCACCGCGAAGCGCTCCAGCAGCTCCTGGACAGCGGCGCTGCCTACCGCGATCCCTCCACGGGCGACGATGTCAAGGCCTGGAAGGAGCAGCACGGCGAGGAGAAGGGCTACCGCGGCCTACCCAGCGAGGACCCGACCGCGGCCGTGCGGCTTCACGTCCCCGGCGACGGCGACACCGTCGTCCACGATCTGATCCGCGGCGAGGTCAGGTTCCCGAACGCCCCAGCCGACGACTTCGTGATCGCCCGCGGCGACGGATCGGTTCTCTACAACTTCGCGGTCGCCGTCGACGACGCCGAGATGGGGATCACCGACGTGATCCGCGGCGACGACCACCTCTCCAACACCCCCAAGCAGCTGCTGGTGATGGAGGCGCTTGGGGTGGAGCCCCCTCGCTACGCCCACCTGCCGCTGCTGCACGGCCCCGACGGCAAGAAGCTCTCCAAGCGCCACGGCGCCGCCAGCGTGCAGGAGCTGCGGGGGGCCGGCTACCTACCCGCCGCCGTCCGCAACTACCTCGCCCTGCTGGGCTGGGGGACCGACGACGACACCACGATCATGGGCACCGACGAGCTGGTCGAGCGCTTCGAAGTCAAGGACGTCGGGCGCGCGTCGGCGATCTTCGACGAGCAGAAGCTGCGCTGGCTGAACGGCCGCTTCATGCGCGAGTTGCCGCTGGATCAATACACGCAGGCGGTCGCCCGGTACCTCGGCCGCGAGCCCGACGAGGAGCTGCGGGGGGCCTGCGCGATCGTCCAGGACAAGGCACAGACGCTGAACGAGGTCTGGCCGCTGATCGCCTTCCTGTTCGAGGAGCCCGAGCTCGACCCCAAGGCCCGCAAGAAGGTGATGGTGGACGGGGCAAAGCCGGCGCTGGAGGACGCGCTGGAGGCGCTGCGGGGCACGGACCCCTTCGAGCCCGCCCAGATCGAGGCGGCGCTGGCGCCGATCGTGGCAGCGCGCGAGCTGAAACCGGGCAAGCTCTACCAGCCGATCCGGGTCGCGATCACCGGCGGTACGGTCTCGCCGGGCATCTTCGAATCGCTGGCCGTCCTCGGCAAAGACCGCTCTATTGCGCGGATTGAGCGTGCCCTAGACGTGTGTTGGAACGCCTCAACATAAGGGCTAAACAATGAATAGTGGGGTGCCGATGGGGGGGTAATGGCGACCACTACGTCGACACGCACCACGCAGCCACCCCCGCGCGGCGAGGGGCGAGGACGCGTTCTGGCGGCGGCATTCGACGAGGCCGAGCGCCAGCCCGCGCTGACCGAGTCGCGCGACCAGGCGCTCGATCTGATCGCTCGCGGCGCTCCCCCGCACGAGGTCGCAGCCGCCGCCGAAACCGACGTCGGCCTCACCTGCGCGATCGTCCGCGCCGCCGGCCAGCTCCAGGGCGGGGGGCGCATCCGCAGCGTTCCCGACGCCGTCGAGCGGCTCGGCCCCGGCGCCGTCGAGGCGATCCTGCGCTCGGCGCCCACCTACGACATGTTCAACGGCGACGCGCAGCTCGCCCTGCGTCCCGATCGCTTCCGGATGCACTCCCTGGTGGTACAGCGGACGGCGGATCGAATCGCCGAGATGGTCGGCTACAACGACCGCGACGAGCTGGCCCTGGCGGCCGTGCTGCACGACATCGGGCGCCCCGTGCTGGCTCGCCTTCACCCCGGCTACGCCGAGCGCTTCGACCCCCACGGCGGCACCCCCGACGACCGCATCGACTCCGAGCGGCGCGAACTGGGCATCGACCACGCCCTGGTGGGCGGGGTCCTGACCCGGCGCTGGGGCGTCCACGCGCGCATCGCTGAGGCCGTCGAGCGTCACCACTCCCCCCAGGCGGAGGGCGCCGCGGCGATCATCCGCGCGGCCGACATGATCGTGGCCTACATGGAGGACTCCCCGGTCAGCGTCACCGCCATGACCGACGCCGCCGAGGCCTGCGGGCTCGGCGAGGAGGGACTGCGCCGGGTCCTCTACGAGCTTCCCCAGGGAGTGGGATCGCGCCGGCGCGCGAGCGGCCCATGCCCCCTCTCATCGCGCGAGCTCGACGTGCTGCGTCGCCTCGCCGAGGGCAAGGTCTACAAGCAGATCGCCCAGGAGCTGGAGCTGTCGGCCAGCACCGTGCGCAGCCACCTGCACAACGTCTACGGCAAGCTCGGGGCCATCGACCGCGCCCAGGCGGTCCTGATGGCGACCGAGCACGGCTGGATCTAGCCCGCCGACCCCTGTGCCGCCGTCGGTTCCCGTGACGCGGGGCGCGGCCAGCGCCAGCTGATCGCGAGGCAGGCGAGACCGATGCCGACGGCGTCGATGCCGACATCCACGGCGGTGCCGGAGCGGTTGTCCGTGAATGTCTGGTGGTACTCGTCAGAACACGCGTACAGAATCGAGATCACGGCCGCAAGTGCCAGCGGTCGGTGCACCCGGCCGACCAGCGCCCACCACCAGAGGAAGGTCAGCACGGCGTAGCCGCCCATGTGGCCCAGCTTGCGCACCGCAACCTCCCACCAGGCCAGGTCCGGCCCATCGAAGGGCTGCGCGGAGAGGTAGAAGATCGCCGCCATCATCGCCAGCGGTGCCAGCAGCCGCGCGGCCGGCCGCACAGACGCCGCGCTCACAGCGCCGCCGCCCGACCTGTTAGAAGGGATGGCGTGATCTCGGTCACCTCCAAGTCACGTTACGCGGTGGTGGCTCTGGCAGAGCTCGCGCGTTCGGGCTCCGAGCCCGTCCCGATCGGCCAGATCGCCGAGCGCCGCGGCATGCCTGTGCAGTTCCTCGAGCAACTCTTCTCGACCCTGCGCCGCGCCGGCATCCTCGCCAGCCACCGCGGCGCCAAGGGCGGCTACACGCTCGCCCGGCCCCCCGATCAGATCACCGTGCTCGAGGTCGTCCAGGCCCTGGACGGAGTGGTGGGGGAGGAGGGCAAGGAGGCCGGCGGCATCTGGGCCGACGGCGTCGAGGCCCTGCGCGAGACCTTCCGCTCCAACACGATCGCCGACATCGCCCGCCGCGAGTCCCAGGAGTCCGGGGCGGGCATGTACTACATCTGACTTGAGCGGCTGGAGTGACCCGCAAGGCGAGATACTGCGGGGGCGATGTCGCAGGAGAACGTCGAGGTGGTTCGGAGTGCCTGGCACGCTTGGACCCAAGGAGACTTTGACGCGCTCTTCGAGACCTTCGATCCGACGGTCGAGTGGACCACCACCAACTACGTCGGCTGGCCCGAGGACGATGTCTATTCCGGGCATGAGGGCGTGCGTCGCTTTTTCGAGGAATGGCGCGATAGCTGGGAGCGCTATGAGGCCGGCGCGGATGAGTTCCTGGACGCGGGGGACCACCAAGTGCTCGTGCTTTGCTGGCAACGTGGCGTTGGACGGGACAGCCACGTCCCCGTCGAGATGGAGTTCGCGCAGTTGTGCACGCTGAGGGGCGGCCTGATCCTGCGCATGGACGCCTACTCCGACCGCCCGAGCGCCCTCGAGGCCGCCGGGCTGCGGGAGTAGGCGATGTCGGAGGAGAACGTGGAGACCGTGCGTCGCTCCCTCGAGGCGTTCCAACGTGGGGACATGGAGGAAATGCTCTCGTACATGGACCCCGAGGGCGAGCTTCATTCGGCGATCGTCGGCGGTGCCGAGGGAAACGTCTACCGGGGCCACGAGGGCTTTCGCAAGTGGTACGCGGACTCCTTCGAGAGCTTCGAGGAGCTCAGGAACGAGTGGAGCGAGTTTCGCGATCTCGGCGATCGCGTCCTCGTCTTTGGGCGCGTTAAGGCGCGGGGGCGGGAGAGCGGAGTTGAGCTCGACTCCCCGATGGGCTGGGTCTTCACAGTACGGCGCGGAAAGCTGATGAAAGCGGATGGCTTCTTGAGTCGAGCCGAGGCCCTCGAAGTCGCCGGGCTGTCGGAGTAGGGCCTGAGCAACGCACGGCCTCGCGGAAGTACTACGTCTAGGTGTTCGACTCCTCCGGCGATACTTTCGTGGCGGTGCAGTTCGAGCAACTACCGCCAATCGCCCTGAGTCCAACCTCGACGGCCCCAATCGCCGCCTCGTCGCTGGCCGCATCGGCTTGGAACACCTGCCGCCCGGTTATGCCCTCGCCGCCGGTTCGCCTGACGCCCATGGGCAGCCTGCCGAGTGCCCCTTCATCCGGCAGAAAGACGTTGCAGGAGACGAAGTAGGAATCCATTTTGCGCGGACCGCGGTGGAGTCTAGGTTCTACTTCTTCCTCTGGGGCTTGTAGCGGACGGTCACCTTCCAGCAGTTGAGGACCGTCGCGCCGCTGGAGGGGCCGCCGATGGTCCCAACGAACTCGTCCAGCACCCACAGCGCCCATTTCCCGTCCACCCGCCCGCGATTGGCCCCCTTCAGGGACCCGTCGGGAGCATAGGAACCCAGGAACGGAGGGGCGCCCTGCAGGATCGGAGTCGGCGCCTGGGTGTCGAACACGGTCGGCGTTCCGCTGCAGGTTGGCGGCCCGGAGCCGAAGTCCGGCCCGGCGGGTTCGTTGAGAAAGCCGTGTTCCTTGAGGCGGATGAGCTTCAGGCTCGGCGTCACCACCGCCAAGGTGAGGTCCCGCGCGTCAGGAGCGCTGATCCGGACGGCCACGTTCAGGTCCTTGATCTTGCCGCGGGGCTTGACCCGAAAGTTGGTCTGGAGCATGGGTTGAAGGATTCCCATCGGCTGCGGGATGGCGCGGTTGACCGTTCCGCTCGAGAACGTCTTCTTCTTGGCCTTCGCCTCGACAACCCCGGGCAGCAGCGCCGCCGTCGCGACCGCGACGACACACACGGCAAGCGAACTCCCCCTTCTGCGCATCTGAACCTCGTTCTTTCGCCTCCAACGATTGTGCCAGCGGGGTCAGGACTTGGGGCCGGCGAGTAAGAGGACGGAATCCCGTTAAACCTGGTCAAGAATTGGTAGTTTGAGGGGCGATGGCGGGAGCGCCCGGACAGAGCATGGACGTACGGATCGGCGGCGAGGCCTCGGCGCTGGTCGGCGGCACGCCCCTGGTCAAGTTGGGACGCCTCGGCGAGGACGTCGCCGGCGAGGTCGTGGCGAAGCTCGAGTACTTCAACCCCGGCGGCTCGGTGAAGGACCGGCTCGGGGTGGCGCTGATCGACGCCGCCGAGCGCGACGGGCTGATCGGAGAGGGGTCAGTGATCGTCGAGCCCACCAGCGGCAACACCGGGATCGGATTGGCGGTGGTCTGCGCGGCGCGCGGCTACCGGCTGATCCTGACGTTGCCTGAGGGCATGAGCCGCGAGCGCGCGGCGCTACTGCGCACCTACGGGGCCGAGGTCCACGAGACGCCCTCGATGGGCGGCATGGACGAGGCGGTGGAGCTGGCCCGAAAGCTGGTCGCCGAGCACGACGGCTACATGCCGATGCAGTTCTCCAACCCCGCCAACCCCGAGATCCACCGGCGCACCACAGCCGAGGAGATCTGGGGCGACCTCGACGGCCAGGTGGACGCCTTCGTCGCCGGGGTCGGGACCGGCGGCACCATCACCGGAGTCGGCCAGGTGCTGAAGGAGCGCCGCCCCGACGTGCAGGTGATCGGCGTCGAGCCGGCGGGCTCGCCGGTGCTCTCCGGCGGGGACCCGGGCCCGCACAAGATCCAGGGGATCGGCCCCGGGTTCGTGCCCGAGGTGCTCGACCGCTCGGTGATCGGCGAGGTCTTCACCGTCGGTGACGAGGACGCGCTCGAGACCGCGCGCCGGATGGCGACCAGCGAGGGGGTGTTGGCGGGGATCTCGGCCGGGGCGGCGGTCTACGCCGCGCTCGAGATCGCCGGGCGCGAGGGGATGGCGGGCAAGCGGGTCGTGGTGGTCGTGCCCGACTCGGGTGAGCGCTACATGTCGCTCCCCTTCTTCGCTCCCGCCTAAGCTCTAGGGCATGCTCGGCCTAGGAACCCTGCGCCGCGTGGCGGGGGAGATCACGTCCGACGTCAGCTCGGCGCGCGACCGCGACCCAGCGGCGCGCGGCGTCGGCACGATGGAGATTCTCACCGGCTGGGCGGGAGTGCAGGCGCTGCTCGCCCACCGCGTCGCCCACGCGCTGTGGGAGTCCGAGGTGCCGTTCGGGCCGCGCATGATCGCCTACGGGACCCGCGCGATCACCGGCATCGAGATCCACCCCGCGGCCCAGATCGGCTCGGGCTTCTTCATCGACCACGGCTCGGGCGTCGTCATCGGCGAGACCGCCGAGATCGGCGACCGCGTGACGCTGTTCCAGGGCGTTACGCTGGGCGGGACGGGGTTCGCGCGCGGCAAGCGCCACCCGACGCTGGAGGACGACGTCACCGTCGGCTCCGGCGCCAAGCTGCTGGGCCCGGTGACGATCGGCCGCCACGCCAAGATCGGCGCCAACACGGTCGTGATCGAGGACGTGCCGCCCGAGACGACCGTGGTCGGCAACCCCGGCCACCCGGTCCGGGTCGAGGGCAAGCGCCCCGAGGGGCCCGACGTGGACTGGGTGCACCTGCCCGACCCGATCGCCGAGGCGATCAAGGAGCTGTCGGCGCGCATCTCGGCTCTCGAGCGCGAGCTGGCCGCAGCGCGGGGCCGGCAGGACGAGCTCACCAGGCAAGCCGAGGTCACCGAGCTCCGCCCCAAGCAGGGGCCCTCGCCCGCCGGCGGCTGAGCCGCCGCCTAGACTCCGGCGCTTCGATCCCGACACCGACTGGGGAGGCGCAACAAGCATGCCTGTGAGACGACTTCTGGCTCCGCTCGTGCTGCTCGCCGCGGCACCGTTCCTGCTTGCTGCCTGCGGGGGGGACGACTCCGACTCTTCCGCGGACGAGGACGACATCACCGCGGCGATCGAGCAGGCCGGCACGACCGACGCCGCCGAGAACTGCACCGAGGTGCAGACCCAGGCCTTCACCGAGCAGACCGAGTTCACCCAGGGCGAAGAGGCGATCACGACCTGCGAGGAGAGCGCCGGCGATGGAGAGGTGGCCGGCGACAGCGTCGAGGTCGAGAGCATCGAGGTCGATGGCGACACCGCCACGGCCGAGGCCACCTTCAGCGGCGGTGGCCTGGACGGCCAGACGGTGGCGATCTCGCTCGCCAAGGAGGGCGACCAGTGGAAACTGGACTCGCTGGACGAGTTCGTCACATTCGACAAGGACAGCTTCGCCGCGGGCCTGCTCGAGAGCGCGGCCTCGGATGGCGAGACGCCGCAGCCGGTGCTCGACTGCATCGAGCAGGCGGTGAGCGACACCCCCGACGAGGAGCTGCAGACGATCTATCTGAGCGGCGACGAGCAGCAGCTGCTCGGCCTGTTCGGTCAGTGCTTCCAGCAGTAGAGCGGGGCTGAGCCAGGCTCGTCCCGCGTCCGGCGCGCGCCGGGTCGCGGGCTATGCTCGCCACGTGGCCCGGATAGAGGAGGAATCAGCGACCGATCAGCTCCCCATAGGGGCGTCGGTCGAGCCCGGGGCGGCCCACGAGGAGGGCCTGCTCGCCGAGCTGAACCCGCCCCAGCGCGAGGCCGTCACCCACGGCGAGGGCCCTTTGCTGGTGCTGGCCGGGGCGGGCTCGGGCAAGACCAGGGTCCTGACCCACCGCGTCGCCTGGCTTTTGGCCACCGGCCGCGCGCGGCCGAACGAGATCCTCGCGATCACCTTCACCAACAAGGCCGCCCAGGAAATGCGCGAGCGGGTCGGCGCGTTGGTCGGCGGGGTGCACAGGCGGATGTGGGTGATGACCTTCCACTCGGCCTGCGCCCGGCTGCTGCGGATCGAGGCCGAGCGCCTCGGATACACGAAGAGCTTCACCATCTACGACGAGGCCGACTCGCTGAGGATGCTGAAGCGCTGCTTGGTCGAGCTCGAGGTGGACACGAAGCGCTATCCGCCGCGCGCCGTCCGCGCCCGCATCTCCGACGCCAAGAACGCGCTCATAGACGCCGAGGCCTACCAGGAGCAGGCCGGGGGAGGGCCGTTCGAGGAGATGGTCGGCCAGGCCTACCGAATGTACGAGCGGCGGATGCTCGACGCCAACGCGATGGACTTCGACGACCTGCTGATGCGGACCGTGAACGTGCTGGAGTTGTTCGACGAGGTCCGAGCCCGCTACCGGGACCGCTTCCGCTGGGTGCTGGTGGACGAGTACCAGGACACCAACCACGCGCAGTTCCGGCTGCTGGAGCTGCTGGCCGGCCCGGACGGCAACCTGACCGTGGTCGGTGACGATTCGCAGGCGATCTTCGGCTTTCGCGGGGCCGACTACCGCAACATCCTCGAGTTCGAGCAGCACTTCCCCGAGGCCGAGGTGGTCAAGCTCGAGCAGAACTACCGCTCGACATAACCCTCGAATTTCAGTCGCTGCAGCGCTTCGCGGATCGGAGTGCGGCCACAGCCCAGCTGCTCGCTCAACTGGTTCTCCGACAGCATCGATCCGGGCCGGAGCTGCCGCGTGACGATCATCTCCTCCAGCGCGCGGTAGGCTCCCTTCGGCCAACGATCCGGGTGGCGCCTCGGGAGACTGCATGTTCAAATTCAGCACTTTAGCTACCCCGCTGGCCTGCACCGACTGGCCGTCCATTGGCAACAATATAAGCGTTGACGTGCTGATCGCCAACTGATATGTCAGATGTCGACCAAGCGCGGATTGGGCGCCGGATTAACTTGTACCGCCAGCGGTTCGAAGTCTGGTGTGCGGCGAGCGCCATTGGGCTACAGAGGTTGAGGCGCGTTCGCCGAGCTGCGACGCCTAGGGGGCATAGATCGAAATGAATGTGGCTTTCCGATCGATGGCACTCTGTGCCTGTGTGATGATGGCTGTGCCGGCAGCCGCTCGCGAGTTCCGCTCCGCGGACATTCATCCCGACCGACTACCCGACCGTGGAAGCGGTCCGGTTCATGGGCAAGCAGCTCAGCGAGGAGACCGGCGGCGAAATGGGCGTCAAGGTCTATCCCAACGGCGCCTTGGGCACCGAGAAAGACACGATCGAGCAGCTGAAGATCGGCGGGCTCGACATGATGCGCATCAACGTCGCGCCGCTGAACAATGTCGTGCCCGAGACGATCGTGCCGGCGCTGCCGTTCCTGTTCCGCTCGGAAGAGCATATGCACGCCGTGCTCGATGGGCCGGTCGGCGACGAGATCCTGGCCGCGATGGAGGCCCAGGGCATGGTCGGGCTGGCCTTCTACGACAGCGGCGCCCGCTCGATGTATACCGCGACCAAGCCGATCAAGAGTTCTGGCCGACGTCGAGCACATGAAGATCCGCGTGCAGCAGTCGGACCTGTTCGTGGCCATGGTCGAGGCGCTGGGCGCCAACCCCACGCCGATGCCGTTTGGCGAAGTCTACACGGCATTGAAGACCGGCATCGTCGATGCCGCCGAGAACAATTTCCCGTCCTACGAGTCCTCGCGTCAGTTCGAGGCCGCCAAGTATTACACGCTGACCGAGCACTCGATGGCGCCCGAGGTGCTGGTGTTCTCGAAAGTGATCTGGGACACGCTGACGCCGGAAGATCAGGCTATAATTTCCCATAAATATACCTGACAAACGGTTTGCGGCCTGCTATGCTCCGGGCATGGACGCGCGGGACTTTCGCAGCATTGGCCGGCCGGCGCAGGAGGAGCTGCGGCGGCGGGCGCTGGTGCTGATCGAGCAGCAGGGGATGAGCCAGGCCGAGGCGGCCGGGTGGTCGGTGTGCAGCGGCAGACGGTCAACATCTGGCTGCAGCGCTACCGCGCGCAGGGCGAGGACGGCGTGCTCGACGGGCGGCGGGTGTCGCCGCGCCGGGGCAAGGGGCTGCTGACCGCCGAGGAGGCCGGCCAGGTCCAGGGCTGGATCAGCGACAGGACGCCGGACCAGCTGAAGCTGCCGTTCGCGCTTGTGGACCAGCGCGCGCGGTGCGCGACCTGATCGCGCTGCGCTTCGGCAAGACGCTCGGCCTGTCGACGGTGCAGCTCTACCTGCAGCGCTGGGGCATGACGCCGCAGAAGCCGCTGGCGCGGGCCAAGGAGCGCCAGCCGGCGGCGATCGCGGCCTGGCTGGAGCAGCACTACCCGGCGATCGCCAAGCGCGCCAAGGCCGAGGGGGCGGCGATCTACTGGGGCGACGAGACCGGGATCTCCAACCAGGACCAGATCGGCCGCAGCTATGCGCCCCGAGGCCAGACGCCGGTGGTCGTCCGGACCGCCAAGCGGATCACCCAGAGCATGATCTCGGCGGTCAGCAATCGCGGCCTGATGCGCTTCATGCTCTACGAGGGCGCCTTGAACGCCGACCGCTTCATCGCCTTCCTGCGCCGGCTGACCAAGGACGCCGGGCAGAAGGTCTTCCTGATCGTCGACAACCTCAAGGTGCACCATGCCGCCAAGGTCAAGACCTGGGTCGCCGCCCATGCCCACGAGATCGAGCTGTTCTACCTGCCGGCCTACGCTCCCGACCACAATCCCGACGAATATCTGAACAACGACCTGAAGCAGAAGCTGCGCCAGCAGCCGCAGCCGGCCTCGAAAGACGAGCTGCTCAAGAGCACCCGCGCCGTGCTGCGCGCCATCCAGCGCTCACCTCGCCGCATCCAGGCCTACTTCAAGCCGCCGGCGGTCCGCTATGCCGCCTGAATGTCCGGTATATTGATGGGATATTAAGATCCGCAAGGCCGCCAAGGACTCGGTGCCTTATATGCGCAAGCTCTGGGAGGAGCGCGAGGCCAAGGCGGAGGCGACGGTCAAGGCCGGCGGCGCCGAGATTCTGCCGCTCGAGGATCGGCAGGCCTGGGTCGACGCGATGCAGCCGGTCTACGCGAAGTTCGCGAACACTCCGGAGCTGCAGAGCCTGGTCCAGAAGGTCCAGGCCACGCAGTAAGGCTGACGGCGAGGCGGCGCTTCGCGCGCCGCCTCGATCTCCCGCGCATCATTGTCTGCCTCGCACTCGGGGAGGGACAAGCATGAGCTCGGAAAGCAGCCTCAATCCGCACGTCGAAGACATCATCAACGAGCAATATGCCGGCGCGCCGAAGCTGAAGGGGCCGCTGACGCGGTTCAACGCCACGGTCGCCCGCTACGGCATGTACTTCTCGGTCGCCGGTCTTCTAGTGATCGTCGCGATCGTCTTCTATCAGGTCTTCGGGCGGTATGTACTGAACAACTCGCCGACCTGGGCCGAGAATCTGGCACTCGTGCTGGTCCTCTACGTCACCCTGATCGCCGCTGCGGTAGGCGTCCGCGACGCGGGCATATCGGGATGGAATCGTTGCTCGTTCTCGCTGCCGGATCGCGTCCGCGACCAGATCGAGCTGGTGATCCATGCCTGCATCCTGCTGTTCGGCGCTGCCATGGCCTACAATGGCTGGGTCCTCGGCAAGTCGGTCATGCACTACAAGATCCCGAACCTCGAGCTGACCGAGGCCGTGCGCTACGTGCCGCTCTCGCTCTCGGGCGCCCTGATCGTGCTGTTCTCGATCGAGCACATCATCGCCCTCTTGCGCGGCGAGGAGGTCGAGCCGTCATGGCACTGACCATCCTGGCCGTCACGTTCTTCGGCTTCCTGATACTGGGCGTGCCGGTCGCCTTCGCCATCGGCTTGTCGGCCTTGTGCACGATCCTCTACGAGGGCCTGCCGGTCGCCGTCATCTTTCAGCAGATGATGTCCGGCATGAACATCTTCTCGTTTCTCGCCATCCCGTTCTTCGTCTTCAGCGGCGAGCTGATGCTGCATGGCGGGATCGCCGACAAGATCGTGGCGGCCGCGCGAACCATGGTCGGCCACATCCGCGGCGGCCTCGGCATGTCGAACGTCGTCGCCTGCACCCTGTTCGGCGGCGTCGCCGGCTCCCCGGTCGCCGACGTCTCGGCGATGGGTGCGGTGATGATCCCGATGATGAAGCGGGAAGGCTACCACGCCGACTACGCCGTCAACGTGACCACCCACGCGGCGCTCGTCGGCGCCCTGATGCCGACCAGCCACAACATGATCATCTATGCGCTGGCCGCGAGCGGCAAGGCGTCGATCGGCTCGCTGATCCTGGCCGGCATCGATCCCCGCGCTGCTGCTCTCGGTCTGCAACCTGGCGGCCGCGTACTTCGTCGCCGTCAAGCGCGGCTACCCGGCGCTGAAGGCGGCCACCAGCGAGGCGATGTGGCGCGCGATCGGCGCCGCGGTGCCAGGCCTGCTGGTGATGGTGATCATCCTGGGCGGCATCATCTCCGGCATCTTCACGGCCACGGAGTCCGCCTCGGTCGCGGTGATCTACTCGATCCTGCTGACCTTCTTCCTCTACCGCACGATGACCTGGGACCACTTCCTGCAGGCGGCCGCCAAGGCGTCCAAGACCACCGGCGTGGTGCTGCTGCTCATCGGCGTGTCGACGATGTTCCAGTACCTGATGGGCCTCTACTCGGTGGCCGACCTCGCCGGCGGGGCGATGGCCAGCATCTCCGACAATCCCTGGGTCGTCTTCTTCCTGATCAACCTGATCCTGTTCATCCTCGGCACGTTCATGGACATGGCCAGCACGATCCTGATCTGCACGCCGATCTTCCTGCCGATCGCCATGGCGCACGGCATGGACCCGGTGCAGTTCGGCATGGTGATGCTGATCAACTGCGCCCTGGGCCTCAACACGCCGCCGGTCGGCACCACCCAGTTCATCGGCTGCGCCATCGGCGGCATCTCGGTCGGCGAGGTGATGAAGTCGATCCTGCCGTTCTACACCGCGCTGATCGTGGCGCTGATGCTGGTCACCTACGTGCCGGCCTTCAGCCTGACCCTGCCGCACCTGTTCGGCCATTGACCGATCACACGAGGAGACCGCGCCATGACCAAGGTCGCCCTTTCCGGCGCCAGCGGCAACGTCGGCCAGGTGCTGCGCCCGGCCCTGCTCGAGCGCGGCGTCGACCTGCGCTCCGCCGGCGGGCGCCGCCCGCTCGACGCCGCTGCGCCCGGGCGAGGACGTCATGCACGGCGACCTGCGCGACCCGGCCGTGGTCGACCGGCTGCTCGAGGGCGTCGACGTGCTGATCCACATGGCCGGCACCAGCGTCGAGCGGCCGCTGCCCGAGATCATCGAGAACAACCTGGTCGGCCTGCACGCGGTCTACGAGGGCGCGCGCCGGCACAAGGTCAAGCGCATCGTGTTCGCGAGCTCGAACCACGCCATCGGCATGTATCCGGTCGAGGAGAAGCTCGACCTCGACTGCGACGTTCCGGCCCGACGGCTTCTACGGCCTCAGCAAGATGTGGGGCGAGGGCGATGGCCCGGATGTACTGGGACAAGCACGGCATCGAGGGCATCAGCGTGCGGATCGGCAGCGCGCTGCCGCGCCCGACCGAGTTCCGCCACCTGAGCACCTGGCTCGGCCATGACGACCTGCTGCAGCTCATCATGCGCTGCATCGAGGCGCCCGACATCGGCTATCTGGTCGTCTGGGGTGTTTCGGACAACACGCGCAGCTACTGGGACAATACCGGCGCCGAGCGGCTCGGCTACCGGCCGACGCAGAACTCCGAGGACTATGCCGCGGAGGTCCTGAGCCGGCCGAACCCGCTCGACGCGATCGCGCAGCGCTATCAGGGTGGCGGGTTCGTCACCCAGGACTTCACGCCGGTGGATCAGAGGCCCGGCTGATGAGCCAGCTTTCCCCGCGACGCGCGAGAAGCTGAAGACGGTCAGCACGCCACGCTGACGAGCTGCCTCTTCAAGCGCGGCCTGCGCAACCAGTTCATCCAGGATGTGCATCCGCTGAACCCGAGCGCCGGGCACGATGGTCGGCGAGGCCTTCACGCTGCGCTACATGCCGGCGCGCGAGGATCTGAACCCGATGACGGTGTTCCAGAATCCGGCGCATCCGCAGCGCAAGGCGGTCGAGGAATGCCCGCCCGGCGCCGTGCTCGTCATCGACAGCCGCAAGGATGCGCGCGCCGCCTCGGCCGGCTCGATCCTGGTCGCGCGGCTGATGATGCGCGGCGTCGCGGGCGTGGTGACCGACGGCGGCTTTCGCGATTCGCCCGAGATCGCCAAGCTCGCCATCCCCGCCTACCACAACCGCCCGGCCGCGCCGACCAACCTGACCCTGCACCAGGCGATCGACATCAACGTGCCGATCGGCTGCGGCGATGCGCCGGTGTTCCCCGGCGACGTGATCGTCGGCGATGCCGAAGGCGTGGTCGTCATCCCGGCCCATCTCGCCGACGAGATCGCCGCCGAAGCCGTGGACATGACCGCCTTCGAGGATTTCGTCACCGAGGCAGGTCCTGAAGGGGCGCTCGATCATCGGCCTCTATCCCGGCGACGCAGGAGCAGACCCGCGCCGATTTCGCCGCCTGGCGCCAGCGCAACAGCCGCTGAGGCGCTGGGCGGGAAGTAACGCACTGCAATTCGCTAGGGCTGGTCCGGCCTCTCACCGGGTGAAACCCGTCTTCGCAACAGCAAGGAGCATAAAGACCATGCTGAGAAGAACTCTTCTTCAGGTCATCCCCGTGGCCGCCACCAGTCTGGCGCTGGCGAGTAACTCGGCGCGAGCCCAGGACGCGGCCGCCGGCTACCCGGACAAGCCGGTGACGATCATCGTGCCCTTCGCGGCCGGCGGAAACACCGACGCCTTCGCGCGCTTGGTCGCGCAAGAACTCGACATCGCACTCGGCCAGCGGTTCGTCGTCGAGAACAAGGCCGGTGCCGGTGGCAACCTCGGCGTGGGCCAGCTCGCCCGCTCCGAGCCCGACGGCTACACGCTCGGCATGGGCACGGTCAGCACGCACGCAATCAACCCCTCGCTCTACAAGAACCTGCCCTACGACCCGGACACGGCGTTCGCACCGATCTCGCTGTTCGTGACGCTGCCCAACGTCCTGGCCGTCAATCCGAAGATCGAGGCGAACACGGTCCCGGAGCTGATCGAGCTGATCAAGGCCAAGCCCGACACCTACACCTTCGCCTCATCGGGCGTCGGCACCTCGATCCACCTCGCCGGCGAGATGCTGATGGCGAGGACCGGCATCAAGATGAATCACGTGCCGTACAAGAGCAGCGGGCAAGTGATGACGGACGTGGTCGCGGGCCACGTCGACCTGGCCTTCGACAACATCCCGACCGTCGCACAGCAGGCGAAGGCCGGCAATGTTCGCGCGCTGGCGGTGACCAGCCTGGAGCGGGCGCCGCTGATGCCAGACGTCCCGCCCATGGCCGACTACCTGCCCGGGTTCGAGGCGACGTCGTGGCACGGTCTGTTCGCTCCGGCCGGGACGCCGCCGAGATCGTGAACAAGATCAGCCTCGAGGTGCAGCGGATCATGAAGCTGCCCGCGATGCAGGAGAAGCTCCAGGGCATGGGTGCGAAGCCGATCGGCAATACGCCCGAGGAGTTCGCCCAGTTCATCGCCGCCGAGCGCGCCAAGTGGGCACAGGTCATCAAGGACGCCAATATCAGCATCGACGGGTGACGCCGAGCACATTAATTCAAGCTTTGGGCGAGGCTGAGATGACCAGGAAGAAACCGGAAGAGCTGCGCT
>CAWABY010000003.1:0-271953 GCA_963780395.1 uncultured Solirubrobacterales bacterium | reverse complement strand
GAGCCGACTTGGCCGCGCTGGGGGATCGAGACCAGTTGGTCGCACTTGCCCGCGACCCTCGTCCGCAGCCCGGTGCCCTCGGAGCCGATCACCAACACCGCGCGGCCGACCCACTCGACCTCGGTGTAGCTCTTCTCGGCCTCGGCGCCGGCCCCGTAGACCCAGGCGCCCGCCTGCTTCGCCTGGCCGAGCCAGTCGGCCAGGTTTCGCACCCGCGCGACCGCGAGGTGCTCGACCGCGCCCGCCGACGCCTTGCAGGCCGCCGGGGTCACCCCGGCGGCGCGGCGTTCAGGGATCACAACGCCGGCGGCGCCGGCGACCTCGGCGCTGCGGCAGATCGCCCCGAGGTTCTGCGGGTCCTCGATCCCGTCGAGCGCCACCGCCAGGCCCATCCCGTCGTCACCCTCGAAGAACGAACCCGGGTCGGCGTAGGGGTAGGGATCGACCTCGGCGACCACCCCCTGGTGGTCGGGGGAACCGCAGAGCCGCTCGAGCTCAGAGGCCGGCGTCTCGGGCGCGCGCCAGATGCGGTGCACGGCGCGGCGCCCGCGCTCGGCCTCGGCGACGGGCCGGCGGCCGTAGATCAGCTCCCGCCCGGCTCCCGCCATCTCAGCCCCGGCGGACGAGGCGGGCGCCGTCGGCGCCGTCGCGGACCTCCCAGCCGAGCTCGGCGAGCTGGTCGCGGATGGTGTCGGCGCGCTCGAAGTCCTTGGCGGACCGGGCCCGCTCGCGCTCGGCAAGCAGGCGCTCGGCCTCGGGGTCGGCCCGCTCCCCGCCCGCGAGCAGCGAGTCCAGCCCCAGCAGCGGCAGCAGCTCCTCCAGCGCCCCCCGGGCGCCGCCCAGCTCGCGGCGGTTACCCTCGGCGACGATCTCGGCCAGGGCGGCGAAGGCGCGCGGGGTGTTGAAGTCGTCGGCGAGCGCCTCCAGGAACTCCGCCCGCTTGGCGCTGACCAGTTCATCGGGCTCGCCGCCCGGAGCGTCGCGGAGGTAGTTGCGGATCCCCTCGACTCTCGCCGAGGACTCCCGCAGCGCCTCGTCGGAGAAGGCGAGCGGCTGGCGGTAGTGGCCCGAGGCGAGGTAGGCGACCACCGCCTCGGGGCCGTAGCGGTCCAGGGCCTCGGAGAGCTGGAAGATGTTGCCCTCGGACTTGGACATCTTCTCCTCGTCGATCTGGACCATGCCGTTGTGCATCCAGATCCGGGCCAGGGGGACGCCGCGGGCCGCCTCGGTCTGGGCGACCTCGTTCTCGTGGTGGGGGAAGACGAGGTCGATGCCGCCGCCGTGGATCGCGAAGCCGGGCCCCAGCTCGGCCTCGGCCATCGCCGAGCACTCGATGTGCCAGCCGGGGCGGCCGGGGCCCCAGGGCGAGTCCCATGAGGTGTCCTCGCCCTCCTTGGTCGCCTTCCAGAGCGCGAAGTCGAGCGGATCCTCCTTCAGCGACGCCGTTCCGGCCTCCTCGCCCTGGTCCATCTGCTCGGGGTCGCGATTCGAGAGCTTGCCGTAGCCGTCGAAGCTGCGGACGCGGTAGTAGACGTCGCCCCCCGACTCGTAGGCGTGACCGCCCTCGATCAGGTCTGAGATCAGGGCGACGATGGGCTCGATCGTCTCGGTCGCGAGCGGCTCGGAGTCAGGGCGGCCCAGGCCAAGCCTGTCCGTGTCCTCGACGTACGCGGCTGTCATCTCGGCCGCGTACGCGTCGGACGGCCGCCCCGCCTCGCGGGCGGCGTCGTAGATCTTGTCGTTTATGTCGGTGACGTTCACGACCAGCTTCGGGCTCAGGCCCTGGTGGGCCAAAAAACGCCTAAGTAGCGTGAAGATCACGAACGGGCGCGCGTTGCCGATGTGAATGCGCCCGTAGACCGTCGGCCCGCAGGCGTAAATACCCACTGTTTCCTGCCCTTTTTGGCTCAGAGGGCGGGGTTCCCCGCTCAAGGTGTCGTGGATTCGGACCGAGGTCACGAGAGCGATGCTAATGCGCGCGAACAGCCGTTCGGATCTATACGCTTCCGTCGCTGTGGAGGGCGGGCAGGCACAGGAACGGAGGTTCCAGCAGGTGGAGGACGCATTCGCGTCGCTCCCCGAGCGCTATCGCGGGGCCGACGAGGGCTTCAGCGCCCGCTACCGGATCGAGCTCGAGGATCTGGGGACGGGCTGGGGCGTCGAGCTGGGGCCGGACCGGTGCGTGGTGGTCCCGGGGAACTGCAAGGACGCCGACGTCGTCATCGGCACCGACTCGCAGACCTGGCTGCAGCTGCGAGAGGGCAAGCTCTCCGGCCTCGACGCCTTCCGCTCCCGCCGGCTCTGGGCCCGCGGCCACATGGACCTGGCGATCGCGTTCGAGGGCTTCTTCCGGCTTCCCCACGGCCGGCCGGCCCTGCTGCGCCTGCACCAGGTCAAAGCGGGGAAGGCGCGGATCTCGACGCTCACCGCCGGCAACGGCGTGGAGCACGTCGTCCTCATCCATGGCCTCGGCGGAACCAAGTCGAGCTTCTACGAGACCGTCTCCGGGCTGGCGCCTCGCTACACGGTGCACGCAATCGACCTCCCCGGCTTCGGCGCCTCCTCGAAGGCGGCACGGGCTCCCTATGACTACCCCTGGTTCGCGCGCGCGGTGATCCGCTTTCTCGATGCGCAGGGGATCCGCCGTGCGCATCTGGTCGGCAACTCGCTCGGAGGGCGTATCGCGATCGAGGTGGGGCTGGCCGCTCCGGAGCGCGTCAACAGCCTCAGCCTGCTCACCCCCTCTCTCGCCTGGCGCAAGCACCGGGCCCTGGTGCCGCTGGTAAAGCTGCTGCGGCCCGAGCTGGCCGCGATCCCGCACACGCTCACCGGGCAGTTGGTGCGGCGCCAGTTCTGGAGCATGTTCGGCGGGCCCGATCGCCTCCATCCGGCGGTTGCCGACCTCGCCGTCGAGGAGTTCCTGGCCGGATACCGGGACCCCGCCGCGCGGGTCGCCTTCTCGGCCGCGGCGCGCAACATCTACCTCGAGGAGCCCGACGGTCCGAACGGCTTCTGGACCCGCCTCGCCGGGCTGCAGCCGCCCGCAATGTTCGTCTGGGGAGATCAGGATCCCCTGGTGCCGCTTGCATTCAGCGCCCACGTCGGCGAGGTGCTGCCGGACGCGCGCCAGATCGTGCTCAACGGCTGCGGCCACGTCCCCCAGGTGGAGTTCCCCGAGGACAGCAACGGGCTGCTGTTGGACTTCATTGGCTCGGCCCATTCCCCGGCTCACGCCCGGGCGGCTGCCCACCTGGAGCGGGCGGCGCGGCGGATCCGCGACGCGCGCTCGCGCAACGGCGGCGGCGCCGTCGCCTCCGAACCGGCCGCTTAGAACCCGAGCACGACCGCCGTCTCCGGCCTAGAATCGGCGGGCCGATGCCAGCTACCGGCACGGGCGCCGAGGCCCGCACCGAGGAGGAACGGAGCCGCAACGGGGGCGATCCCTCGCGCGGGGTCGCCGGAGCCGCGCGCGCCGGGCGCTCGCTTCTGGGCGCAGTCGCCGGCCCGCTCTTCCAGCGCATCCAGGACCGGCTCACCGCCGACCTCGACGACCGTGACCCTGACTACATCCGCGAGAACCTGCCGCTGGCGTGGCTGCTCTCAAGCCTCTGGTTCCGCGGCGACGTGCGCGACGTGGGACGCATCCCCGAGGACCGGCCGGTGCTGCTGGTCGGCAACCACTCCGGCGGCAACCTGACCCCGGACACCCTCGTCTTCACGCTCGCCTTCTACACCTACTTCGGGGTCGAGCGGCGCTTCCACCAGCTCGCCCACAACCTGGTGCTGACCTCGCCGATCGGCCCGCTGCTGCGCCGCTACGGGACCGTCGCCGCCTCGCCAGAGAATGCCCGCAAGGCGCTCGAGGCCGGTGCCGCGGTGCTGGTCTATCCCGGCGGTGACTGGGAGGTGCACCGCCCGAGCTGGCAGTCGGGACGGGTCGATTTCGCCGGGCGACGCGGCTTCGTGCGCCTCGCGCTCGAGGCCGGTGTCCCGATCGTCCCAGTGGTCTCGATCGGCGGCCAGGAGACGGCGCTCTTCCTCAGCCACGGCGAGCGCCTCTCCAAGGCCCTGCGGCTGGACCGCCTGTTCAGGCTCAAGGTGCTGCCGATCTCGGTCACGATTCCTTGGCTGATCAACGTCGGCGATTTCCTCGGCCACCTGCCGCTGCCCTCGAAGCTGACGATCCAGGTGCTGGAGCCGATCGACCCAGTCGAGGACTTCGGCCGTCACCCCGATGTGGACGAGATCTACGAGCACGTCACGACCGTGATGCAGGGGACGCTCGACCAGCTCGCGGCCGAGCGCAGGCTGCCCCTGATCGGTTAAGGAGACCGGTGAGGATCGAGGAGACGATTGACGTCGCGGCACCCCGCTCCCTTGCCTGGGACTACGTCACCGACCCCGCCAATTACCTCGAGTTCATGGAGGGCCTGACCCGCTGGGAAGTCGCCGGCGCGATCGACCGCGGCCTCGGGGCCCGCTACAGGATTCTGATCCACGTCGGCTCGGCCGACGTCGGCGGGCTGATCGAGATCGTCGAGTGGAGTCCAAAGGGGGACATGGCCTGGAGCTCGGTCACCGGGATCGACCAGCGCGGCCGCTGGCGCCTCCGCGACCTTCCCGGGGGCGGCACCCGCGTCACCTTCCGCTTCGCCTATGGCGTGGCCGGGGGCGGCATCTTCGGCCTCATCTCCGAGCGCGTCGCCGCGCGCATGATGCGCGGCAACTTCAAGGGCTCGCTGCGGAACGTGAAGCGGGCGCTGGACGCGAACGGCGCCGGTTCCCGCGCGTGAGCGCTCCCAAAGCGGGTAAGTAGGGCCAGGTGAAAGCGAGACTGCTGACGATCGGGCTCGTGGCCCTGATGGCTGTGGGCAGCCTGGCGCTGTGGACCCTGATCCCCGCCGGGTGGATGTGGGTGACGCGGGGCATGGAGGCCGACGGCGCCCGATTCGTGCTGACGATCTGCGGCTGCGTCGTGACGATGGTGGGCGCGGGCAGCCTCCTCTATCGCCTCGAGGCCGTCTATTTCCAGGTCAGCGGCGCCGCCAGCCCCGAGCCGGCGCCGCCATCGTGGCTGCGCACGGTGGGAGATGACCGCCGGGCCCGGCCTCGCCTCGGCCTGCTCGACACGTTCATGGCGGTGTCGGCCCTGCTGGCGATGGTGGCGCTGGTGTTGTGGTGGGTGGTGCTGGCCGACTCGCCGAATCCCTCGGGCCCGCTGCAGCCTCTCTAACCGGGTCCTCCGGAGGAAAGCGGCTTGCGCAGGTAGACGAGGCTTCCGCCCGGAATCGGGCGGCGGTCGTACTCGGCGTACCCGATCCGCTCATACAGAGCGATTTTCTCGACGATCAGCTCGTGGGTGTAGAGGTAGATCGAGTCGAAGCCCGACCCCAGCGCCTCCGCCTCGGCGTGCTCGAGCAGCGCCCTGCCCACCCCAACCCCCTGCGAGCCAGGATCTACGGCGACGTTGTCGACCTCGAAGCCCTCGTCGGTGGTGGCGAGCGCGATCAGGCCGACGACAACGCCGCCTTCCTCCGCGACGGTCACCTGCTTGTCGCGGACGACGGCGGCGTAGTCGTCGGTCATCGGCCTCGGGGGTCGGCCGAGGCGGTCGACATAGTGACCGTAGGCGGCGTCCACGAGCTCGGTCAGCCTGGGGACGTCCGCCTCGGTCGCGGGCCGCAGCCGCGCCGTCACCGCTCCACGATCGGGCGCACCTCGACCGCGCCCCCCATCCGCGCCGCCGGGACGCGGAAGGCGAGCTCGAGCGCGGCGTCGAGGTCGTCGGCATCGAGCAGCAGCCAGCCGCCCAGGGCCTCCTTCGACTCCGCGAAGGGGCCGTCGGTGGTGACCATCTTCTTGTCCTTGACGCGGACGGTCGTCGCCGCCTCGGGCGGCTCCAGCTCCAGGCCGGGGGTGACGCCCGGCGTCTGGTTGATCTCCTGGTAGTCGGCGTAGACCGCGTTCTGCTCGTCCTCCGAGAGACGGGCCCACTGCTCGGGCTCGCGCGGGGTCGGGGCGGTGCCTTGATGGATCAGCAGCATGAACTTCATCGCAAATCTCCTTTCTTCAGGGTGTCGTCGCTAGGACGACGAACCGCCCGCCGCGAACTCGACAAATTTTGAACGGGCCGTCGCCGGGTTAAAAGGTGCGCAGGCGGCGGCCGCCGACGTAGCGGGTCCCGGCCTGCTCGCCGGGGGGCACCTGGGCCAGGGCGGCAGGCGGCTTGCCCTCATCGTCATCCGTGACGGCGCCGCTGAGGGCGGCGCTGCGAGCGCGCTCCACCTTTTCGTTTACCTCCTGCTCGGCGCGGCGGCGGGCCTCCTCCACCCGCTCGTCCGCCTCGCGCTGAAGCTTCACGGCCTCCTGGCTCAGGTTTGCCTCGGCCTCGGCGCGCGCACGGGCCTCGGCCTCGCGGGCGACCCGGTCGGCCAGGCGGCGCACGCGCTCCTCGGAGTCCTTGCGGGCATCCCGGGCCGCGGCCTCGACCAGCTGTTCGGTCTCCTCCTTTACCCGCTCGACCTCGGCCGCCGCGCCCTCCTCGGCGGCCCCGGCCCGGTCCTCCGCGGCGATCGCGCGCTGCTCGGCGTCGTTCAGCTCCGAGCTCAGCTGCTCGATCCTCCCCTCGGCCCGGCGCGCGCGGTCGCGGGCCTCGCCGATCGCCTCGTCGGCGCGGGCCCGCGCCTCCTGCTTCAGGCGCTCGAGCGCGTCCTCGGCGTGCTCCCGGGTGGAATCGCGTTTCTTCTCGGCTTCCTCCGCGCGCTTCACCGCCTCGGCCAGCTCCTCGCCGAGCAGGGCGCGGTCCACCGCCGCTTGCTCCTGGATCTTGATCTCGGCCTCCTCAGCGGCTTTCTCGGCGGCGTCGACACGCTCGGCGAGCCTCGTCATCGTCGTCGTGGCGTCGGCCAGGCGCTGCTCGAGCTCGGCCTGAACGCCCTCAGCCTCGGTGGCGCGGCCCTCGGCCTCGCCAGCGCGTTTGGCCGCCTCCTTGATTGCCTTGCTGGCTCGCTTCCCCGAATCCTCCTCGGCCCGCTTGGCCTGCTCGATCGCGCGGTCGGCCTCGCGCCGGGCGTGCCTCGCGGCCACGCGCTCGCGGGCGGCCTCGTCGCGGGCCTTCGCCTCACGGGTGCCCAGCTCCTCGATCAGGTCAGCGGCCTTGGCGCGGAAGCGCTCGGTCGCCTCGCGCGCGTTCTCGATCTCGCCCCGGATCTGGTCGCCGTCGATCGGCAGTGGGGGCTCCTGACCCGTGTCGCCGCCCTCCCGGACAGGCTCAATTGACTCGGTGGACATCGCTACGTGGCGTCCTCTTGGCTGGTCTGGGGCCTCAGCCGGCCGGCTCGCGCTCGGCCAGCTCGCGCTTCAGCACCTTACCTGTCGCGTTGCGCGGAAGCTCGTCGAGGAAAAGGATCTCGCGCGGGACCTTGTAGCGAGCGAGGTTGGACTTCACGTGCTGCTTGAGCCCGTCCTCGTCGGCGTCGGCTCCCTCGTTCAAGACCACGAAGACGCGCAGCCGCTGACCGAACTCCTCGTCGTCGACCCCGATCGCCGCCGCCTCGGAGACCGCCTCGTGATCGGCCAGCAGGTCCTCGACCTCGCGTGGGAAGACGTTCTCGCCGCCCGAGACGATCATCTCGTCGTCGCGGCCGTCGATGAACAGGCGACCGCCCTCGTCGAAGTGCCCGACGTCGCCCGAAGAGACCAGCTCGTCGAGCCGCTCCTTGTCGCCGCCGCCGGTGTAGCCCTCGAAGGCCATCCCGTTGCCGACGAAGATGCGCCCGGTCTCGCCCTGCGGCAGATCGGCGCCCTGTTCGTCGACGATCCGGATCACCGTGCCCCGTGGCATCCGCCCGGCCGTGCCGGGCGCCGCCCGCATGTCCTCGGGCGTCGCGATCGTCGCCCATGCGACCTCGGTCGATCCGTAGAGGTTGTAGAGGTTGTCCCCGAACTCGTCCATCCAGCGGGTCGCCAGCTCGCCGGGAAGCGCGGAGCCGCTGGCGGCCGTTACCTCGAGCGAGGAAACGTCGTAGCGGCTCTTCGCCTCACCGGGGAGCTCCAGCATCCGCTGCATCATCACCGGCACCACGACCAGGGTCCGGGCTCGGTGCTGGGCCACCGTCGCCAGCGCATCCTCCGGGTCGAAGCGGCGGCGCAGCACCATCGTCGCCCCCAGCGGCAGCCCGAGCACGAAGTGGCTGAACCCCCAGGAGTGGAAGAGGGGCGCCGAGATGACAACCGTCTCGCGCCGTCGCCTCGGGATCTTGGAGAGGAAAGCGGCGAGCGGCATCAGCCCTTCGGGCGTGCCGCGCTGAGCGCCCTTGGGCGTACCGGTCGTGCCCGAGGTGAGGATGATGTAGCGGCCGGACTCCGGCGGCGTGGGCAGCTCGCGCTCGCCGTCGTAGCCCTCGATCAGCTGCTCAACGACGGGGTCGGGCGCGCCGCCGTCGCTCCAGGCGACGAAGCGGCTCACATCGCCGCCTTCGTCCAAGAGGTCGGCAAACTCCTCGTCGTAGATCAGGGCCGTGGTGCTCTCGCGCTCCATCACCTCGGCAAGCTGGGGAGCGGCGAAGGCGGTGTTGAGATAGAGGGCGACGGCGCCGAGCTTGGCGCAGGCCATCGTCGCCTCGACGAAGTAGCGGTGGTTCCGGCACATGATCGCGACGCCGTCTCCGACCCCGACCCCGCTGTCGGCCAGCCCACGCGCCAGCGCGTTTGAGCGCAGGTGGGTTGCGCCGAAGCTGAGCGCCCCGATTTCGTCGATGAGCGCGATCTCGTCCGGCTCGGTGATCGCGGAGCCGGCCGAGGCCAGCGCCGGCGAGGTCCCGAGCCGCACATAGCGCTCGCCCAGCCGCAGCGCCTTGTCGGGCCGGATCGGCCGCAGAACACCCGCCTCGCGCAGCACCCCTAATGCCCACGCGCCGTCGCTGAGCTGGGCGCGGACCCGCGATCTGATCTCATCGAGCGGCATCGCCAAAGCTTAGGCGGGGCCGGACTCCCAGAGCTAGGCGGTCTCGACGGCGACCACGGCCATACAGGCGATCCCCTCGCCCCGGCCGATCGCCCCCATGCCCTCGTTGGTCGTCGCCTTGACGCTTACCGGCGCCGTCAGCGCCTCGGACAGGCGGGCCTCCATCGCGGCGCGGTGCGCCGCGAGCTTCGGCTCCTCGCAGATGATCGTCGCGTCGACGTTCACGGTGCGCCCCGGGAGCTGGCCGACGACGACGCCGAGCATGTCTATCGAGTCGGCGTCGCGCCAGCGCTCCTCCGTGGGCGGGAACAGCGTCCCCAGGTCCCCGAGGCCGCAGGAGCCGAGCAGCGCGTCGATCACCGCGTGGGTCAGCACGTCGGCGTCCGAGTGGCCCTCCAGTCCCTGCTCGTGCTCGATCTCCACGCCGCCCAGGATCAGCGACTCGCCCTCGACCAGGCGATGGGAGTCGTAGCCGATCCCGACCCTGACCGCCACTAGCTCGCCCCCGGCTCGACCGCGGTGGCCTTCGGGTCGGCCAGCTCGCCCAGCGGCTCGCTGCGTCTCTTTCTTCCCTCGAAGACGCAGATGCGGTCCACCCCCAGCCCGGCCAGGAACTCCAGGGCGCGTTCGTAGGCGAACCCGACCTGGTCGGGAGCGTGCGCGTCCGACGAGAGGGCGAACTCCGCCCCGGCTTCGACGCACATCTCGGCAAATGCGGGAGCCGGGTAGATCTCGCCGACGTGCTTGCGCAGGCCGGCGGTGGAGACCTCGACGGCGATCCCGCTCTCGGCCACCGCCTCGACCGCGGGCTCGTAATAGGCGCGGGGGTCCCGCTCCGGGAGCGGCCGCGCGTCCCCCCACAGCTTCACCAGATCGGGGTGGGCGAGGATGTCGAACAGCCCAGAGCGCGCGACCTCGGCGATCCACTCGAAGTAGGTGCGCCAGAGCTCGTCCGGGTCGGAGATCGTCTCCCAAACGTCGTAGCGCGCGTCGTCCACGGCGCCGGCGTCACCGAGGAAGTGGACCGAGCCGACCACGAAGTCGAAGTCTCGGGCCTCGAGCAGGTTCGCGATCCGGTCCTCGGCGCCGCGCACATAGTCGGCCTCGATGCCGAGCTTCAGCGGCGTCGTGCGCACGAACTCGCAGTAGGCGTCCAAATCGTCATGCGCTTGGCTCTCCCAGAACGGGTTGTGCCAGTAGTCCAGCGCCTGGGTGAAACGGTAGACGTGCTCGGAGACCCCCAGCTCGGAGATCCCCCTCCTCTCGGCGGCGGCCAGGTACTCGGCGACGTTGTCCTCGGTGAAGTGGTCGGCGGCCTTGCCGACGTCGTCGGGGCGCAGGTGCAGGTGATAATCGGTGAGCACGCGGCCACCCTAGCGCCACCCAATCGGTGATCTAGTCTGGCGGCATGGTCCACCTGCGGATCGTCGCGCCCAGCCATGACGCCGAGCACGCCCTGGACCTGCTCAAGGCGACTCCGTCGGTCTGCAACCTGATTTACCTGCAGGGCGCGGCCCACAAGCCCGAGGGCGACGTGATCCTCTGCGACGTCGCCCGCGAGGACGCCAGCGTCGTCGTCAGCGACCTGCGCGAGTTCGGGATCGACCGCGAGGGCTCGATCGCGATGGAGGACATCGACTCGCTGATCTCCGACGCCGCTGACCGCGCGGAGCACGCGGCGCGAGGGCTGGCGGGGGACGCCGTCGTCTGGGAGGAGGTCGAGGCCCGCACCTCGGAGAACACCGAGCTCTCGGCGAGCTTCCTGATCTTCATGGTGCTGGCCTGCCTGATCGCCGCCGTCGGCATCATCCTCGACTCGCCGATCCTGATCATCGGCGCGATGGTCGTGGGACCGGAGTTCGGGCCGATCGCGGGGTTCTGCGTGGCGGCAGTCCAGCGCCGTCCCGAGCTGGTGAAGCGGTCATTGCTGCCTCTGGCCATCGGCTTCCCGCTCGGGATCACCGCGGCCTACCTGTTCACGCTGTTCATCCGCGCAGTTGGGCTTACGCCCGAGGGATTCTCGGCCTCGGAGCACCCGCTCACCCAATTCATCTCTCATCCCGACGCCTTCTCCTTCATAGTCGCCTACTTCGCCGGGGCGGCGGGGGTCCTGTCGCTGACCAACGCGAAGTCGGGAGCGCTGGTCGGGGTGCTGATCTCGGTCACCACGATCCCAGCCGCGGCCAACATCGGGGTCGCCGCCGCCTACACGGACGGCGAGGAGTGGGTCGGGGCGATTGAGCAACTCGCGCTCAACCTGGTGGCGATCTGCATGGCGGGGATCCTGACGCTCTTCATCCAGCGCAAGCTCTACCAGCGGCGTCGCCGCGCGCACCTTCACGACCAGGCCCGCGAGGCGGGAGGCCTGCCCGTCGGCCGCAGCCGCCACGACAAGCCGCCGGCCAAGGAGGGCGCGGGTGCCGGCCCGCTCTGACGCGAGGCTAGCGCTCCCGCTCGGCGAGCAGCATCTCGGCCACCCGCAGGTCCAGCGGGGTCGTCACCTTCAGGTTCTCGGCGGGGGCCTCGTGGATCAGGACCTCGCCGCCCTCGCGCTCGATCAATGAGGCGTCGTCGGTGACCCGACCCAGGTCGTCCGGATGGGCGGCCACGGCCTCGCGCAGCCCCGCCGAGCGGAACGCCTGAGGCGTCTGCACTGCCCACATTCGCGAGCGCTCCGGAGTGCGCAGCACCCGCCGCGACACCGAGGCCTCCTTGATCGTGTCCATCACGGGGGTGGCTGCGATCACCGCCGCCGCATCGTGGTCCGCGTCGAGCCGCCTCAGCACCTCGTCAACCAGGATCGCCGCGACCAGCGGCCGGGCGGCGTCGTGGACGACGACTGCCTCGGTCTCCACGTGCTCCAGAGCAAGGGCGACCGAGCGGGAGCGATACTCGCCCCCCGGGACCGCGCGGACGTCGACGCCGACATCGATCGCGACCCGCTCGACGTCTGGCTCCTTGCCGGGCGGCGCGGCGACGACAATCGCGCTGACGCGCTCGGCCGCGGCCATGGCCAGCAGCGACCAGGCCAGCATCGGGCGGCCCGCAAGCATGACAAAGGCCTTTGGGCCGCCGGCTCCGAGTCGCTCCCCGGAGCCGGCGGCCGCGATCACGGCCGTTGCAACCGCGTCAGGCAGTTGCCTGGACTGGCCCGAAGCGCTCTTCGAGCAGTCCGTCCAGATAGTTCTCGGCGCCTTCCTCGTCCTTGTCGAGCGCGTACATGAACTCGGATGCCAGGATCTTCTTGGCGCGGGTGTACATCTGCTTCTCGCCCGTCGAGAGCCCCTTCTCCATCTCGCGGATTGCGAGGTTGCGAACCACCTCGGCGAGCTCGTAGACGTCGCCGGTCTTGATCTTCTCGCGGTTGTGCTTGAACCGGCGGTTCCAGTTCTTCGGCATCTCGGAGACCTCGTCGGTGAGGACACCGATCACCTTCTTCACGGCTTCCTCGTCGATGACCCGGCGGAGCCCGGCTCGGTGGGCGTTCTCACACGGGACCATCACGGTCATGTTGTTGTGGAGGATGTTGATGGTCAGGTAGTCGCGGCTTTCTCCCATCAGGTCCTTGGTCTCCTTCTTCAAGACCACGCCTGCGCCGTGATGCGGATAGACGACGTTGTCACCGACCTCGAAGTTGCAGTCAAGCGCTTCGAGTTCGAGGTCGGTTACCGGCGCCTCGTCGATTGCCTCCTCAGCTAGCTCGGGAATTGGACTCTCCTTTGTCTCGTGGACGCTGATGGTGCCATCAGCTCTGTAAGTAGCGGTCGATCGGGTCGATCTCCTGAAGCCTGCGGACGCCCTCGCGGATGTCCTTGGCGCGCGTCGTGCCCACCCCATCGACGGCCTCGAGGTCCTCGTCGCTCGCGGCGAGCACCTCTTCCAGGCCGCCGAACTCCTGGATGATCCGCTGGACCACCAGCTTGGGCAGCCGCGGAATCCTCCCCAGGACGCGATAGCCGCGGGACGAAACCGGGAAGTCCAAAGTGGACACCTTGCGGTCGTAGCCGAGCAGCTCGGCGAGGCGACCGAAGTCGAGCAGGTCCTGGTGCGGCAGGCGGGCGATCTGCGAGAGCGTGGTCGAAAGGTTCTCCTCGGTGTCATCGACCGAGTAGTCGCGGATCAGGGCGGCCTTGTCGGCGGCGACGCCGACCATCGTCTCCTCAAGCTGCATCTCGATCAGGCGCCCCTCGGTGCCGAGCTCGACGATGTAGCGCTCGACCTCGACCGCCATCCTTGTGACCAGCTCGGCGCGCTGAAGTACGGAAAGCACGTCGTAGAGCACCGAGCCGCCCTCGAACTCGAGCAGGGTGAGCCGCGAGGAGACGGCGTCGAGGCGCACGCGGTACTTGTCGAGGGTGGCCAGGCCCTGGTTGGCCTTGGCGAGCACCGCGGCGATGTCCTGGAGGATGTACTTCATCCCGCCCAGGTAGAGCGAAACGACGTCGCGGCGCTCGGAGATGGCCACGACCAGCGCATCGGTCTGCTTGGAGACGCGCTCGGCGGTGCGGTGCCGGGTCCCGGTCTCCGAGGAGAGAATCGTCGGGTCGGGCATCAGCTGCACGTTGGCGCAGACGATCTGGGTCGCCTGCTGGTTCAGCACGATGGCGCCGTCCATCTTCGCCACCTGGTACAGCAGCGCGGGCGTGTAGTCCACGTCGAGGCTGAGGCCCCCTGAAAACATGAAGGAGACCTCCTCTGGGTCTCCGATCACGATCAGCCCGCCGGTGCGCGAGTGCACGATGTTGTCGATCCCCTCGCGGAGCGCAGTCCCCGGGGCGACGATGTCCAGTGCCCTCAGAAGCCGCGGGTCCTGTCTCGCCTCAAGCTCCTGCAGGTCGTCACCGGACAGCTCAGCCACGGATTGATGAAAGCAGAAAGGGTTCGCTCACGAATTGCGGGGAAATCCGTGTGGAAAGCTCGGATTAGGCTTTGTCAAGGGGCGAGATCAGAGCCGGGCGAATCGCGTCAGCGATTTCACGCCGCCTCACGGAGACGGCGCTTCGCCCCGGCGGCCTTGCATCGCGTCCGCGAGGGTCGCGCCGCTCTCAAGGCCCTTGACCCGCCCGTCGGCGGGACGCGGGCCGAGCACTCGCTCGAGCCCGAACTTGCGGGCCTCGCTGACGCGGCGGTCGGCGTGGGCGACGTAGCGCAGCTCGCCGGTCAGCCCAACCTCGCCGAAGCAGGCGAGCGGCTTGTCCCCCTGCTGCAAAGGTTTTCCGGAGTGCGCCGAGGCGACCGCCAGCGCGATCGCGAGGTCGGCGCCGGGCTCGTCGACCCGGACGCCGCCGGCGACGTTGACGAAGACGTCGGCCGCCGAGAGGTTGACGCCGGCATGGCGTGCCAGCACCGCCAGCACCAGTGCCAGGCGGTTGCGGTCCACCCCCGTCGCGGTTCGCCGTGGGGGCACGACCTCCGTCGGGGCGACCAGCGCCTGCACCTCGACCAGCAGCGGACGCGTGCCCTCCATCGAGCAGAGGATCACCGAGCCGGGAGCGGGCTGCGCCTCGCCCACGAAGCGGGCCGAGGCGTCGGCGACCTCGACCAAGCCCCCCTCCCGCATCTCGAACACCCCCGTCTCGCTGGTTGCGCCGAAGCGGTTCTTGAGCGCGCGCACGGTACGGAAGCTGCGCTCGCGCTCGCCCTCGAACTGGAGCACGGTGTCCACCAGGTGCTCGAGCGCCCGCGGGCCCGCGAGCGACCCTTCCTTGGTCACGTGGCCGATCAGCAGCATGGTCACGTCCATGCGCTTGGCGACGTTCATCAACGCCGCCGTCGCCTCGCGCACCGCCCCGACACTGCCCGGCGTCGAGTCCCCGGCGACCAGCGTCTGCACCGAGTCGATCACGCAGACGGCCGGGCGCTCGGCCTCGATCGTCGCCAGCACCGCCTCGAGCGAGTTCTCGGCCAGGACCGGGACCTCGAGCGCGGCCTCGCCGAGGCGCTGCGCCCTGGTCCGTATCTGCGCCGCCGACTCCTCGCCGGAGACGTAGATGGTCTTGGCGCCACCGGCTGCGACGTTGGCCAGCGCCATCGACCCGAGCGTGCTCTTGCCGATCCCGGGCGCGCCGCCCAGCAGCACCAGCGAGCCCGGCACCAGCCCGCCCCCCAGCACCCGGTCGAGCTCGCCGATCCCGGTCAGCAGCCGCGCGCTGCGCTCGGCCTCGACGGCGCGCAGCGGCGTCGGCTTCGGGGCCGGCCCCGATGCGCGGGCACCGCCGCCACCGCGAGCGGGCTTCGCCGCCCGCGCCTCGAGCGTGTTCCAGGCCCCGCAACCGGGGCACTGGCCGGTCCAGGCGAGCGCCGTCTTCCCGCACTCGCTGCAGCCGTATCCGGGCGAGGAACGAGCCATGCGCCGACTCTAGGCGCCGGGGCCGACGGCTCCCGCGCGCCGGGTGACGATTCAGCGCCGACCTTCCGCCGGATGCGGCTAGCCGACCTCCTCGTCGACCATCGGGCCGAAGAGGGCGTCGTAGATCGGCACGTACAGGTCAAGGGGAACGGCATCGGGATCGACGAGGTGCTGGACCGCGAGCCCGATGTCAATGGCGATCATGCCTGTCGCAATCTGCTCGGGCGAAAGCGGTGGCTCGCGCCCCAGCTCCTTGAATTGGATCTCGCTGTGGGCCGCAATCAGCGAGCGGTTCCCGCTCCAAAACGTCGCCGCCAGCTTGCGGAACCCCTCGTCTCGTGCGGCCTTTGTCAGGCATTCAAGCCAGAGGCGAAAGAGCCAGCGTCCCTGCTCGTCGCCCTGGACGTCGCGCACCAGCTCGGCGCCGCGGACCAGCCGCTCCCGCGGGGTGCCACCCGACTCTTCGACGCGATCGAGCATCCGGCGATAGCCGCTGTAGACCCGCTCCTGCAGGAGCTCGATGAAGAGCTGGTCCTTGCTTTCGAAGTTCGAGTAGAAGGCGCCGCGCGTGAAGCCGGCCTCGGCAGAGATCTCCTCGACGCTCGAGCCCTCGAGTCCGCGCCGCAGGAAGACCCGCTCGGCGGCCTCGAGCAGCTGCTCCCGCGTCTCGGCCTGCTTCTGCTTCCGCGAAAGTCGCTTCGGAGGGCTTGTTGCGACCTGCGGCAATGTCTCTGACTCAGATCAGCGGTTGGTTCGGCAGCGGCGAGCCCGCGAAGAAGAAGAACCAGACCTCGAACGCGACGATGCCCAGCAGCGTGCTGATGATGAACAGGCGCTCCACCGGGTCGCTTTTGTGGTCGCCGGGCCGGTAGGGCTCGTCTCGGAAGCTCCGGTTCCAGGACATGCGGCGGACCTTGCGCCTCCGCTCCTCCTCGCCGACCCAGTGGTTCCGGGCCGTGAGCGCTATCAGCAGCGCCACCCAGTAGGTGACGAGGATGCCCGTCGTGATGAACAGCGCCAGCGCCACGTTGATGTCCGGGTCGGTGCCGGCGAGCTTCGAGGCTACGAAGACCCAGAACAGCGGCACACCGAGACAGAGCAACGGGGCGGCGATGAGTACGAGCGCGGCGGCTCCGGTCCCCCGTGCAGCTCCCTGAGCCGTGTGTTTGATGGCGTTCATGGCATGCTCCCTCTCAAATTCAGTTCTGTATTTGTATACAGGACTGTATCTGAAACCGGGAACAGCCGCGGATCGCGTTCGACGCTAGCCCGGGCTCGTCGGGAACGGCGCGCCGGCGAAGAAGGCGAACCACACCGCGAAGGCGATCATCGAGACGATCGCGGTCGTCACGAACAGCCGCTCGACCGGGTCGCTGCGGTGATCGCCGGGTCGGTAGGCCGAGTCTCGCATGCTGCGGTTCCACGACTGGCGGCGGGGCATGGGCTTCTGCGCGTCGAGCATCCGGCCCCTGATCCACGACCCCAGCAGCAACAGCCCCCAGTAGCTGACCAGGATGCCCGTGAAGATGAAGGCCGCCACCGCGCCGTTGACGGCGCCGGGCTTGTCGTAGAAGGAGGAGGCGAGCCAGATCCAGAACAGCGGCACGCCGAAGCCGATCAGACAGGCGCCCAGCAGGTTGAGGGCCGTTGAGCCGGTGCCGACCAGCGCTCTGCGAATCGCGTGTATCACCTCGGTCAATCCCGTCCCTGAGTTACGTTGACTGCGGGGCAACAGTCAGGTTAGCGAGCAGATCACGTCCGGCACTCGGGAGAGGTCGAAGCCGGCGGGAAGCTCCAGGTCGTATCGGGCGAGCGCCTCCGCGTCCGCCAGGATCTCGCGGGTCGGCCCGTCGGCGACGATGCGCCCGTCGGCAAGGATCACCGCGCGATCGCAGAGCTCGGCCGCGAGCGGCAGATCGTGGGTGGTGATGAGCATCGTCCGTTCGATCGCGGCAAGAACCTCCAGGAGCTCGCGGCGGGCCCTGGGATCCAGATTGGCAGTCGGCTCGTCCAACACAAGCAGGCGAGGTCGCATCGCGAGGACCGTCGCGATCGCCGCGCGGCGCCGCTCGCCCATCGACAGCTGGTACGGGGGGCGGCCGGCGGCATCCGACATGCGGACCGTTCGCAGGGCCTCAGCGATTCGCTCTCGGACCTGCGTTCGCTCGAGCCCCATGTTCAGAGGCCCGAAGCCGACGTCCTCCTCGACCGTCGGCATGAACAGCTGGTCGTCGGGGTCTTGAAAGACGAGCCCCACCCGGGCCCTGAGTTCCGCCAGCTCGCCACCGCCCGTCACGGGCAGTCCCGCGACCTCGAGCTCGCCCGCTCCCTGAAGGAGTCCGTTCAGGTGCATCATCAGCGTCGTCTTTCCGGCACCGTTGGGCCCCAACAGGGCCACGCGCTCGCCATGTCCGACGTGCAGGTCGATCCCCTGCAGCGCGGGCTGCCCGCTCGGGTAGTCGAAACGAAGTCCGCTGGCGTGGATCGCGCAGCTCACGGAGCTCCCGCCAGAACGCGAATCGGGATCAGCAACGCGAGCACCGCCGCGATGAAGGCGCCGTCCCGCGCAGCAAACGCCAACCGCTCGAGTTGCGGCATGGTCCCATCGAAGCCGCGGGCCACCATCGCCCGCTGCACGCGCTCACCACGATCATGGGTTCGCAGAAAGAGCGCAATTGAAGCGCGGCCAACAGGCCCCGCCTCGAGCGCGTGCCGAGGCCGGTAGCCCCGCGCGAGCAGGGCCGCCTGCGTGCGAGAGACCTGCCCGACCAGCAGGAAGAGGTAGCGGTGCATGAGCGAGGCGATCAGGACCATCACCCGCGGCGCGCGCATTCGCTCCAGGCCGCGAAGCATCGCCGGAACCGGAGTGGTGGCGGCGAGCAGGACCGCCGAGAGGGTGCCGATCGAAGCCTTGACGATGACGCTCGCCATCACCGCCGCGCCGGCCTCGTGAAGCGTCAGCGGCCCGACCTCCATCGCCTCGCCACCTGGCCTCACGAAAGGGAGAAAGACCGCCGCCAGCACAACGAACGGTGCGATAACGCGGCCCCGACGCCAGATCTCAGCGGGCGGGATCCGGGCCAGAGCGGCGTAGACGACGAGCACGAGCCCGCATGCGATCCAGACCGGCCAGTGATCGAGGGGGGTGCTGACCGCGACCAGGGTGACCGAGACCAGCCCGACGAGCTTCGCCCTGGGGTCCAGGCGATGAACCCGGCTGGACGTGTCGCCAGCCGGACCGGTCAGGTCGAGTGAATGGCTGCCGCTCATCCGCGCCGTTCCCGTGCGCCCTGGGGCCGCGGCCTCAGGCGGGAGTCCCTCCCGCGGCGCCGATCCCGCCGTCCCGGTCACGCCGGCGCAGAAGCCAGGCGATCCCGAAGGCGACACCGAACACTCCGAGGGTGCCCGCGAACCCGGCCATCCCGGTGGCGACGCGCTCGTTCTCGATGCCCGGGAAGGCATAGTCGGGAATCGGCGAGTCCTCCTGGATCGCGTGCAACTTGCCATCGTCGAGGAACGCCTTCTCCTCGGCGACCTTCTCCAGGCCGTCGGGGTCGGGCGAGGCGAACGGCGAGGCGGCTGTGGCGAGGCCAATTGCCACGGCCAGCCCGACGACGGTGAAGAGCTTGAGCGAGGTGCGCATCGTCATGCCTCCTTCGGGCGCGCAGCGGGCGCACCCGCCGCCGGTTGGTCGAAATGCCCGTAGGCCACCAGGTCGGGGCGGCTGGAGAGCACCGCCGCAACAGCCGCAACGGTGATCGCCGCCTCGCCGAGGCCGATCAGGGCGTGGGTGCCGAGCATCGCCGGCAACACGGTCCCGAGCGGAACGGTGTCCGACGCTGCGAGCTCGATGCTCGTCGCCGCGGCCCCGACCATCACCGCCAGCCAGGAGACCACGCCGACGCTGGCCAGAAAGGTGGGCCTGGTTCGGGGCAGCACTCGCGTGGCCGTCCCCAGCACGAGGCCGGCGAGCAGCGCGCCGAGCACGCCCATGTTGAACGCGTTGGCGCCGAGGGCGGTGATGCCTCCGTCGGCGAAGACGAAGGCCTGCGCCCCGAGCACGACCGCCATCACGAGGCAGGCCAGCCATGGCCCCAGCAGAACCGCCGCCAGCGCCGCGCCCAGCAGGTGGCCGCTGGTCCCGCCCGCGATCGGGAAGTTGAGCATCTGGACGGCGAAGATGAAGGCCGCAACCAACCCCAGCAGCGGCACGCGCGAGTCGTCGAGATCGCGGTCGGCCACCCGGAGCGCGACGGCGATCGCGGCGATCGCGGCGATCGCGGTCGCGGCGGCCACCTCGTTGCTGAGGAAGCCGTCGGGAATGTGCATCGCTATGGGCATGTCCTCTCCTCCTTGAGCGGGTTCTAGGGCTCTCGGCCGGCGCAATCGCCGCAGAGGCCGATCATCGGGAAGTGGGTGAAGCGGACCGCGAAGTCGAAACGCTCGCGGACCTCGGCGCGAATCTCGTCGATCTCGCTGGGATCGACCTCGACCACGTCGCCGCAGCGGTCGCAGGCCAGGTACTCGCGCTCGCCGGCGCCGACCAGCACGTAGCGGCCCGGGCCGTGGCCGGCGTGAAAGTGCCGGACGACCCCGACCTGCTCGAGCGTCTCCAGGTTGCGGTAGACCGAGGCGACGTCCAGCGCGGTCGCATCGCCGTCCGGTGCCGCGGCGATCTGCTGCGCCGAGATCGGCTCGCCGGCGTCGAACAGCTTCTGGACGATCACCCGGCGGGCGGTCGAAACCCGCATGCCCCGGCGGCGGAGGACGTTCAACAACGAGGTGGCGTTGTCGAACTCTACGGGGGGTGTCGAGCGGCTGACGGTCAGGGCAGACTCTCCAATTGGCCCTACTAGCGCAAGCCGGTCGCTACTGGATCAACTTCGCTTTGTTAAGAGGTGGTGGCCGGCTGGACCGGTCGGCTGTCTGCCGCGGTCAGCTCAGCTCGGGGATGGCGCGGAGCGTGATCAGCGCCCCCGCCAGCACGATGACACTGGCCGACAGCGCCGGCAGCGCTCCCATCACGCGGGCTCCGAACAGGCGGCGCTCGGGACGCAGCCGCTCGACCAATCGACCGCCATAGAGGACGCTGAGGCCGACCGCCGTCAGGGTCGCTGCGAGGCCGAGGCTGAAGGCGAGGATCAGGGCCATGCCGAAGCCGACGCGATGCTGGGAGATCGCCGCGATCAGGACCACCAGGGCCGAGGGGCAGGGCACGAGGCCTCCCGAGACTCCAAGCGCCAGCAGCCCGCGCATCGTCAGGGGCTCGTCGGGGGGGTGGTGGCTGTGCCCGTGCTCGTGGGAGTGTGGGTGGTCGTGCGAGTGCGCCTGGTCGTGCGAGTGCGCGTGGTCTTTCCCGCCAACTGCCTCGGCGCGCATCGAGCGCCAGCGCAAGAAGCGCGTTCGCATCACGGTCACGCCGATGACCACGACCATCACCCCCGAGGCGACACCCAGCCACGGATAAAGCTGCTCGGGAAGGATGTAGGAGGAGGCAAACAGCGTCACCAGCCCGAGCAGGAAGACGATCGCCGTGTGCGTGATGGTGACGGTGGCGCCCAGGATCACCGCGTGCTTGGGGGTGCCGCGGCTGCCGACCAGGTAGCCGGCGACCATCGCCTTGCCGTGACCGGGCGAGAGCGCGTGCAGCGCCCCCCAGCCGAACGCGGCCGCGAGCAGGCCCAGCAGGACCCAGCCCTGGGCGTCGCCGCTCGTCAGCGTGCCGGCGAAGCCGTCCTGGGCGCGATCGCTCGTCACCGAGCTCGACTCCGCGCCGTCGGGCGCGGTCACGGTGCCGTCGCCCTCGCTGACGACGAAGTCGGCTTCCCGGACATCGAGGGGACTCTCCAGAAGGTCCTCCGGGTAGGCGCGAAGCCCGTCCGTCGGATCGCTCAGCGGCACGGTCGACCGGACGTCCGTCCCCTCACCGGGCAGCACCTGGATCGCCTTCCACCCGACCCGGTCGGCGAAGCTGTCGTCGCTCAGCTCGACCCGCTGGGCGCCGGCCGGCAACGCCGCCTCGAAGCTCGCCTCGATGCGGCTGGTCTCGAGCCCGCCCTGACCCGCGGGAAACTCGACGGTCGCGTCCCTGGGGGCGCTCAGCGCCACCGGACGCCCGTCCGCGCTCAGCGTCAGGCCCGACGCGGCCTGTTCGAGCTGATCGGCCAGGTAGGCGCCCTGCTCCGCGCTGCCGATCGTGCCATCCCCGTCGCCGTCGTAGCGCTGGACCTGTTGGAAGGTCGGGATCTCGGCCAGGTCGAGGATGTAATTGACCTGGACGGCCCCTTCGGAGATCCGGACCTGGCTCAGGTGGTTGACGCTGAAGTTGCCGAGCGGATGGGCGGACGCGGCCGGGGCAGCGATCGCCGCCAGGATCAGCGCGCACGCGAACGCGATCCCACCGCGCCGGATCACCCCAGGCCCTTCCACATCGCTCCTCCTTGCGGCGGTCCGGCTTCTCTGGTCCGCGCCCCGGCCGCCGTCCCGGTTCGCGGTGTTCGTTCCTACGCCCGGATGGCTAGCAGCGGATCATGAAAAGACCTGCGGGCGACGCTCTTCTGTAGCTCGCTCGCAAGTGCGAGCCGCTCGCCTTAAGCCGCGCGGCGGAGGTCACGCGCGGGATCGATCCCCCAGCGCCGCGCGGCCGCCTCCAACTCAGGCGCAATGCCCCAGCGATCGGGGCGCTCTTCGCCTTCGTGATCCGGGCTGGCGCCCTTCAAGTCCATCGACCCCGTGTTGTCGCCGATAGCGCGGATCTCGTCCAGCTGCGCCGCGGTGAGCCGCTGCTCGGCCGGCAGCGAGGCCAGCTCGGTGCGCTTCTCCTCGATCGGTCGCGCCCCGGCCCCGGCCTCCTGAATCAGGGTCGGCACCACGCACTCGACCGCGTCGTGGCCCAGGTTCCACTGGCAGGCGAGCTGCATCGGCGTCAGCCCGGCGGCCTCGGCGATCGGGCGCAGGCGCTCGAGTCTGTCCCGGCCGCGCTCGATCCAGCCCTCGGGGCGAAAGGAGCGATGGTCGCCGCGTTCCAGCTCGGCGCCGGGTAGGAGGTCGTCCCAGAAGAGCCCCCCGTAGTCCACCACCCGGGTGATCACGCCGACGTCCTCGCGGGCCGCGGCCTCGAGCACCAGCTCGCCCGGCCACGGCTCCAGCGGGTTGAGGATGACCATCGCCCAGTCGATGCGCTCGCCGAAGCGCTCCAGGCAGCGGATCAGGTCCAGCGTGAAGCCGTTGGCCGGACCCGGCGCCACGCCGATCTGCGCGGTCAGCCCGGCCTCGCGCAGCCCCTCCATCCCGTCCCAGACGACCTCGCTCTCGTACCCGGTGCGGTCGGGGTTGTGCAGCAGCAGCAGGTCGAAGTCGTCCTGGCCCAGCCGCCGCAGGCTGCGCTCGGCCGCCATCCGCAGGTAGGAGGCGTACTGGTCGGGTCCGCGCAGCCCGGGGTCGGTGAAGCGGGGGAAGCCGCGGGGCCCGTCGCGCTCTCCCTCGTAGAAGTCGTGACCGACCGCCCCCACCAGGCAGTAGTCGTTCCTGGCGACCCCATCAAGGGCCCGGCCCAGCACCTCGTCGGCCTCGCCTTGGCCATAGGCGTCGGCGCTGAGGACGGTCTCGATGCCTTCCCCCGGCCGCAGCAGCGAGACCAGGCGGTCCTCGTCCACCGCCTCGCCGAAGTGCAGGAAGCGCCCGCCGCTCCAAGTCCCGATCGCCGCTCTGCCCGGTGCCTTCACGCACACAAAGCTAGCGACGAGGGCGAAGCGGCCACCTTGCTAGCTTGCCCCGGACTTGGCGCTCGACCCAGGACCCATCAACAGCGATCCGAGCGAGAGGGCGACGACGCTGCGGCGGCTGAACGTGATCGCAATCGTGGCGATCGCCGACGCCGTGCTGCTGGCGGTGCTGCTGTGGGCATCGCTCGGCGACCGCGACAGCCTCGTCCACATCCTGGGCCCCATCCACGGCGGCGGCTACCTGGCGCTCTTGGCCCTGTGCGGCATCGGCTCGCTCGAGAACCGCTGGGACTGGTGGTTCCCCGCGCTGGTAGTGGTCACGCTTGGGCCGCCGGGATCGCTGATCGGCGACTACGTGCTGCGCCGCAAGCTGCAGGCCGAGCCGCTCGGCGAAGCCGGCTGATGAGCGCCCTCGAGGCGGTCACCTGGGACCTGAGCCACCTGCTCGACGTCGATGAGGCCGGGGCCGGCGACGACGAGGCGACGGTCGCCGCGCTGCTCGAGCGCGCCGACGAGCGGGCGGCCGGGTTCGCCGAGAGGCACGAGGGCAAGGTCGCCGAGCTCGACGGCGATGGGCTGCGCGAGGCGATGGAGGAGCTGGCGGCGATCTCGGAGCTGGCCGGCAGGGCCGCCAACTTCGCCCACCTGCGCTTCGCCGCCGACACCGAGGACCCGGCCAACGGCGCCCTGGTGCAGATGGTGAGCGAGCGGGCCACCGCGATCCAGACCAAGCTCCTCTTCTTCGAGCTCGAGTGGGTGGAGGTGGACGACGACCGCGCCGAGCAGCTGCTCTCGACGCCGGGGCTCGAGTTCGCCGCGCACTACCTGCGCATGGAGCGTCGCTACCGCCCCCATCTGTTGTCGAAGCCCGAGGAGACGATCTCGACCGAGCTGGGCGTGACCGGGCGCGGAGCCTGGACGCGACTGTTCGACGAGCTCACCTCCGCGATCAAGGTGGACCTCGAAGGCGAGCCGGAGCCGGCGCCGCTCGACGTCGCCCTCTCCGGTCTGTTCAACCCAGACCGCGAGCAGCGCAAGAAGACGGCCGAGGCCGTAACCGAGGCGCTGCAGCCGGGGCTGCGCACCCGGGCCTACGTCTTCAACACGCTGCTGCAGGACAAGGCGATCAAGGATCGCCTGCGCCACTACCCCCATTGGCTCGCGTCGCGCAACCTCTCGAACGAGGCGTCGGACGAGTCGGTGCAGGCGCTCGTCGAGGCGGTCAAGTCTCGCTACGGGCTGGCCCGTCGCTGGTACGAGACCAAGGCGCGGCTGCTCGGCCTCGACCAGCTCGCCGACTACGACCGCATGGCGGCGGTCACGAGCGACGACGAGAAGATTCCGTGGGAGCAGGGCCAGGAGCTGGTGCTGGCCTCGTTCGAGTCGTTCTCCGATCGCGCCGGGGAGATCGCGCGGCGCTTCTTCGACGAGCGCTGGATCGACGCGCCCCCCACCCAGGTGAAGCGCGGCGGCGCCTTCAGCGCGTCCACCGTCCCCTCGGTCCACCCCTATGTGATGCTCAACTACACCGACCGCCGCCGCGACGTGCTCACCCTGGCCCACGAGCTCGGCCACGGCCTGCACCAGACGCTGGCGCGCGAGCAGGGCGTCTTCCACCAGGACACCCCGCTGACGGTGGCCGAGACGGCCTCGGTGTTCGCCGAGGAGATCGTCTTCGGCCGCCTGCTCGCGAACGCCGACGACCCCGGATCGCGACTGGGGTTGCTGGCCGAAGCGGTCGAGGGCCAGATCGCGACCGTCTTCCGTCAGATCGCGATGAACCAGTTCGAGGACCGGGTTCACACCTCGCGCCGCGACGAGGGCGAGCTCGCCGTCGAGCGCATCAACGAGCTCTGGACCGAGACCCAGGCCGAGCTGCTGGGCGACTCGGTCGAGATCACCGAGGGCTACCGCGGCTGGTGGTCCTACGTCCCCCACTTCATCGCCTCTCCGGGCTACGTCTACGCCTACGCCTACGGCCAGCTGCTGGCGCTGTCGGTCTACAAGCTCTACACCGAGCGCGGCGACGAGATGGTGCCGAGCTACCTGGAGCTTCTGGCGGCGGGGGGCTCGCGCTCACCCGAGGAGCTGGGCAAGATCGTCGGCGTCGACCTCACCGACCCCGGCTTCTGGGATTCGGGCCTCGACCTGGTCGAGGAGCAGCTGAATCAGGCGGTCGACGCCGCCGAGGCAGTGATCGCCGAGCGTTCCGGCGGCTGAGAACTAGAGTTCCAGGGCGTGGACCTCGACGAGGCGCGCGCCTTCATCCGGGAGAACCATCACGGCGTGCTCGCAACCCGGCGCGCGGACGACGGGATACAGCAGAGCCCCGTGCTGGTCAACGTGGACGCGGAGGGGCGGGCGATCATCTCCAGCAGGGAGCCGGCCTACAAGGTCCGCAACCTTCGTCGCGATCCTCGGGCACAGGTGTGCGTCTTCAACGATCGCTTCTTCGGAGCTTGGCTGTTCACCGAAGGCGTTGCCGAGGTGCTGTCGCTACCCGACGCGATGGAGCCGCTGATCGACTACTACAAGCGGTTCCCCGACGAGAATCCCGATTGGGACGACTACCGGGCGCGAATGGAGCGTGAGCGCCGCGTCCTGATCCGGATCGACCTCGAGCGCGCCGGCCCTGACCGCCAGGGCTAGGCCTTGGAGTCGTCGGCGTCGCCCTCGGGCTCGCCGTCGTCGCCCGAGTCGTCGCCCTTCTTGCCGGCGCCGACACCGACCTTCTCGGGCTCCTTCTTCTTCGGAGCGGCCTTCTTGCGGGGCTTGACGATCTTCAGCTTCAGCGGGCGGTCCTCTTCGTCGCCCTTCTCGTCGCGCTCCACCACCACGGTGGTCCCGGACGCCAGCGTGCCGGCCTTCAGCACCTCGTCGGCGAGCGGGTCCTCGATGTAGCGCTGGATCGCGCGGCGCAGCGGCCGGGCGCCCATGGTCGGGTCCCAGCCCTTGTCAACCAGCAGCTCCTTGGAGTCCTCGGTGAGGTCGAGCTGCAGCTCGTGCTCGGCCACCTGCGCCCGGACCCGGCTGACCATCAGGTCGACGATCTCCTTGATCTCGTCCTTGGCCAGCTTGTGGAAGACGATCACCTCGTCGATCCGGTTCAGGAACTCGGGCCGGAAGACCTTCTTCAGCTCGCCCATGATCCGCGACTTCATGTCGTCGTAGGTGATCCCGCCCTCGTCGGAGACCGCGAACCCGAGCGGGGTGTTGCGGGCGATGTCGGCGGCGCCGATGTTCGAGGTCATGATCACGATCGCGTTGCGGAAGTCGACCGTCCGGCCCTGGGCGTCGGTCAGCCTCCCGTCCTCCAGGATCTGCAGCAGGATGTTGAAGACGTCGGGGTGGGCCTTCTCGATCTCGTCCAGCAACAGCACCGAGTAGGGCTTGCGCCGCACGGCCTCGGTCAGCTGGCCCCCCTCGTCGTAGCCGATGTAGCCCGGGGGCGATCCGACCAGGCGGCTGACCGCGTGCTTCTCCATGTACTCGGACATGTCGATGCGGACCATCGCCTCCTCGTCGCCGAACAGGAACTCGGCGAGCGTGCGGGCGAGCTCGGTCTTGCCGACCCCTGAGGGGCCGAGGAAGATGAATGAACCGGCCGGGCGCTTCGGGTCCTTGATCCCGGCGCGCGAGCGGCGGATCGCCTTCGAGACCGCGGTGATCGCCATGTCCTGGCCGATCACGCGCTTGTGCAGCTCGTCCTCCATGCGGACGAGCTTCTTCGACTCGGCCTCGGTCAGCTTGAAGACGGGAATGCCGGTCCACATCGCGACGATGTCGGCGATCTCCTCCTCGCCGACCTCGGGACGCTCGCCGCCCTCGCCCGAGCTCCACTCGTGCTCGAGCTCCTTCTTCTTGTTGGTCAGCTTGCGCTCCTGGTCGCGCAGGTTGGCGGCCTTCTCGAACTCCTGGGCCTCGATCGAGGCCTCCTTCTCGCGCCGCGTTGTCTCGATCTCCTCCTCGAGGTCGCGGTACACGGGCGGCTGCGTCATCGACTTGATCCGCATCCGCGAGGCGGCCTCGTCGACGAGGTCGATCGCCTTGTCGGGCAGGAAGCGGTCGGAGATGTAGCGGTCGGCGAGCTCAGCGGCCGAGGCAAGCGCCTCGTCGGTGATCTTGACGCGGTGGTGCTGCTCGTAGCGCTCGCGCAGGCCCTCGAGGATCTTCACGGTCTCCTCGGTGGAGGGCTGCTCGACCTTGATCTGCTGGAAGCGACGCTCCAGGGCGGAGTCGCGCTCGAGGTACTTGCGGTACTCGTCGAGCGTGGTGGCGCCGATCGTCTGCAGCTCGCCGCGGGCGAGCGCGGGCTTGAGGATGGAGGCGGCGTCGATCGCGCCCTCGGCGGCGCCCGCGCCGACCAGATTGTGCAGCTCGTCGATGAAGAGGATGATGTCGCCGCGCTGGGTGATCTCCTTCATCACCTTCTTCAGGCGCTCCTCGAACTCGCCGCGGTACTTGGAGCCAGCGACCAGGGCGGCCAGGTCGAGCGTGTAGATCTGCTTGTTCTTGAGCAGCTCGGGCACCTCGCCCTTCGTGATGCGCGCGGCCAGGCCCTCGACGACGGCGGTCTTGCCGACGCCGGGCTCGCCGAGCAGCACGGGGTTGTTCTTGGTGCGGCGCGAGAGGATCTGCATGATCCGCTCGATCTCGACCTCGCGGCCGATCACGGGGTCGAGCTTGCCCTCGGAGGCGAGCTTGGTCAGGTTGCGGCCGAACTGGTCGAGCAGCTTCGAGGACTTCTTGCCCTCGCCGGCGGCGCCTCCGCCGGAGCCCTGGCGGCGGCCGCCGGGCCCGGAGAGCATCCGGATCACCTCGTTGCGGATCTTCTCGGAGTCGGCGTCGAAGTCGAGCAGAATGCGGGCGGCGACGCCCTCGTTCTCGCGCACCAGGCCGAGCAGGATGTGCTCGGTGCCGATGTAGTTGTGGCCCAGGCTCAGCGCCTCGCGGAGGGCGAGCTCGAGGACCTTCTTGGCGCGCGGCGTGAAGGGGATCTGGCCGGCGGTGACCTCTTCGCCGGAACCGACGATGCGCACGACCTGGGAGCGGACGCGCTCCACCGTGATGTCGAGCGATTCGAGCACGCGCGCGGCGAGGCCCTCCTCCTCGCGGAGCAGCCCGAGCAGGATGTGCTCGGTGCCGATGTAGTTGTGCTTGAGCGTGCGCGCCTCCTCTTGGGCGAGGACGACGACTTGACGCGCTCTTTCGGTGAATCTCTCGAACATCTGTGCCTACCTCTGGTCTATCAACCGAATCGGCTGTCCTAGGTTTCGGGACCTCCGCTCGGTAATCACCTCACGGAACACGGCCTTGACCGGTGGTCCTATCGGTATCGGCTCCTGGCTGCCGATGGTTGATCTGACCTCCGGTTCTTTCGGGGACGGCGAGACGCCCAGTATAGCCGCGGCCTTTCGTCCCCCTGAGGGGTCACCGGCCGCTCGTCATAACTCCCTGCAATCTCCGGGAATCACCTGCGGTGACCCCGGAGCCACGGCGCACCCGGGGTCGATCCCGCTAGCTTGCCGGGCGTGAATCCGCTGCAGAAGACGCGCGAGGGCGTGGGCTCGGCGTGGCGCAAGTCGCGCGACGGGACCAAGCGCACGGCAGGCTGGGTCACGGGCGGGATCGGAGGCGCCTTCGGCAAGGCGAGAGCCAGCGGGTCCGACGCCACGGTCGGGGTCCGCGACGCCGTCGCGGGCGCGGCCGACCGCAGCGGCGGCGCCTCGCTGTGGCAGCGCGCGAAGGCAAATGGCTGGTCCGTCGCGGCGATCGTCCTGGGAGGACTGCTGCTGGTCACTTGGATCGCCTGGACGGTCTACGTCTGGAGCGAGAACGGGTCGGCCGCCGGCCTCGGGGTGCTGATCAGCTGGCCGGCCGTGATCGCGGCGCTGGCCTTGATCGCCGCGCCGTTCGTGGTCGCCGCGGTCCTGATCCGGCGGATGTCCGGCGAAGGCGAGCCTGCACTGGCGGGGGCCGCTGGCGGGAGACTGAAACTGCGGCAGTGAAGGCGGAGGAGTCCGAGGACGAGGGCGCTGAGGATCAGGAAGCCGTCGGAGAACGAGGCGGACGATGCGGATGAGGGGGACGAGGCCGAGGATGAGCAGCCGGAGGACTCCGCCGGCGAGGACGACGAAGCGGACGACGACGAGTCCGACAAGGACTCGGACGACGAAGCGGCCTAGCGCTAGCTCCGCATCGCGGGGAACAGCACGACCTCGCGCAGGCTCTGCGCTCCGGTCAGGATCATCACCAGGCGGTCGATGCCCAGGCCGACGCCCCCGGTCGGCGGCATGCCGTGCTCGAGTGCCTCGATGAACGCCTCGTCATACGGCTGGGCCTCTTCGTCGCCGCGCTCGATCTCCTCGCGCTGCTGCTCGAACCGCCGGCGCTGCTCGTCGGGGTCGTTGAGCTCGGTGAAGGCGTTCGAGATCTCGATGCCGCCGACGAAGGCCTCCCAGCGCTCGACCAGGCCCTGATCGCGGCGGTGGCGCTTGGCGAACGGGGACAGCTCGACCGGGTAGTCGACGATGAAGGTGGGCTGGATCAGGTTCGGCTCGACCCGCTTGGAGAGGAGGCCGTCCACCAGCTTGCCCCAGCCCTCCTCCGGGCTCGCCTCTGAGCTCATCGCCTCCGCGAGCTGCTCGCGGCTCGGGTGCTCCATCACGTCGATGCCGGCGTGCTCGTGGATCGCGTCTCGCAGGGTGACCCTCCTCCAGGGCGGCGCCAGATCGATCGTCTCGCCCTCGCGCTCGACCTTGGTCGTCCCCAGGACCTGCTGGGCGACGTCGGCGACCAGCTGCTCCAGCTCGCGAGCGGTGTCCTCGTAGTCGGCGTAGGCCTCGTACCACTCGAGCATCGTGAACTCGGGATTGTGCTTGTGCGAGACGCCCTCGTTGCGGAAGTCCTTGCCCAGCTCGTAGACCTTGTCGATGCCGCCGACGATCAGCCGCTTCAAATAGAGCTCGGTGGCGATGCGCAGGTAGAGGTCGCGATCGAGCGCGTTGTGGTGGGTGGTGAACGGCCGCGCCAGGGCGCCGCCGTAAAGGGGCTGCAGGACCGGCGTCTCCACCTCGACGAAGCCGCGCTCGTCCAACCAGCGCCGCACCGCGGCGATCGTCCGCGCCCGCTTCAGGAACACGTCGCGCGTTTCGGCGTTGGCGATCAGGTCCAGCTCGCGCTTGCGGTAGCGCGTCTCGACGTCCTCCAGCCCGTGGAACTTCTCGGGCGGCGGGCGCAGGCTCTTGGAGAGCAGCTGCCAGGATTCTGCCCGCACGCTGAGCTCGCCGCGCTTGCTGGCGAAGACGATCCCGTCGATGCCGACGATGTCGCCGATGTCGAGCGCCAGCAGCCCCTCATAGCCGTCGCCCAGCTCGTCCAGCCTCGCCTGGATCTGAATCTCGTCGGTCCCGTCGCGCAGATCGAGGAAGGAGGCCTTGCCGTGGCCACGGCGGGCGGTCAGCCGCCCGGCGACTCGAACCCGGTCCTCGGTCTCGGCGCCGGCCTCGAGCTCGGCATGCCGCTCGCGTACCAGCGCGATCTCGGTGCGATCCGGGAAGCCGTGCGGGAACGGCTCCACCCCAGCCTCGCGCAGGCGCTCGAGCTTGGCTCGCCGCTCGGCCAGCAGGTCGCTCTGCTCGGGTTCCCGGGCCTGGGGCTCGTCGGCCATCGCCGCAACCCTAGGTCAGTCGCGCGTACCAGGCGGGGACGCTGGCGGCCGCTATGAGGCTTCGATCTTGGTGACCTTGAGCTTCTTCTTGGGGCCGCGCGGCGTCTCGACGGTGACGATCTCGTTCTTCTTCGCGCCGATCAGGGCCTTGCCGATCGGCGACTCGTTCGAGAGCTTTTCCTTGCCGTCCGCCTCGGCGGCTCCCACGAGGCGGAACTTCTGGGACTTGCCGCCGGACTTCTGCTCCTTGACGTGGACGATCGCGCCCACGCCGACGGTCTCGGTGTCGATGTGCTTCTCGTCGATCACGGTGGAGCGGCGCAGCTTGTCCTGGAGCTGCGCGATGCGCTGTTCCAGCATCGCCTGCTCGTTCTTGGCGTCGTCGTACTCGGCGTTCTCGGCGATGTCCCCGAACTCCCGGGCCTCCTTGATCCGATCGGCGACTTCGCGCCGCTTATCGGTCTCCAGGTGCTGCAGCTCGCCCTTGAGCTTCTCGAGTCCCTCTTCGGTGATCAGTGTCTCGCGCAACGCCTTACCTCTTCCTCTTCCTGAGCGGGGACTCTCGTTCCACCTGTGCGAGAAAATCCCTGCTATCTGGCTGAAAAGTGAGCCCGCGCCGACGCTTGTGTGAAACGCGTGGGTCGAGCGAGCGCGGCATTATAGCGGCGCCCGTGATCGGCGCTGCGAGGGTCGCTCAGGCATCGCTCAGGCGTCGATCGCGGCCGTGAGCGCGGCCGCCAGGCGGGCCGGGTCCTCGATCTGCGGGTAGTGGCCGAGCTCGGGGAAACGGGTCAGCTGCACCTGCGGGCGCAGCTCCAGCACGGCGTTGAGCACGTTCTCGGTCGCCACCGGATCGGCCATCCCCCAGGCCAGGTGTAGGGGCTTTGGCCAGTTACGGAGCGCGCCGTACCAGCGCGCTGCGTGCCGCTCGCGCTCGTCCATGTAGGAGATCAGCCGGTGGCCCAGCCTCTCGCCGCCCTCGTTCGTGACCAGGCTCCACTGGTCGGCGGCCTCCTCGTCGCTGAGCGGGTGCTCGGCCGAGAAGATCGACCCGAACTGCTGGCGGAAGACGCGCTCGCTCGAGAGCCGCGCCATCACCGGGCCCAGGGGCCCGCGCAGCAGGCGCTGCGCCAGGGTCGGGCTGGCGGCGCTCTGGATCATCGAGCCGTTGAACAACATCCCCCCGACCAGTTCGATCTCGGCCGTGCCGTCGGTGTCGCGCGCCATCAGCTCGGTCGCGACCGAGGTGCCCATGTCGTGGCCGACCAGGAATACGGGCCCCCCGTCGCCGTGGCGGGCGACCAGCGCCTCGGCGATGTCGGCCTGCTCGGCCAGGGTGTAGGTGTGGTCGCGCGGCTTTTCGGAGAGCCCGAAGCCGAGGCAGTCGTAGGCCAGAGCCGCGCGGCCCGGCAGCTCCTCCAGCAACAACCGCCAGTCGTAGGAGCTCGAGGGGAACCCGTGCAGCAAGAGCAGCAGCGGCCCCGTGCCGTCTCGTCGGAAGACGTGGATGCGGTGACCAGCGACCTCCTCGGTCTCGCCCCGGTCCCGCCACTCGCTCACGCGCGGCGTCAGGCCCATCAGGCGTGGGCCGGCGCCGGCTCGCCCAGCCCGCCGACCAGGCGCCGGGCCGAGGAGAGCTCGTCGCTCTGCTGCAGCGCCGCCGCGACCTCGGCGTCGGCGTCGAGGTGCTCGAGGTACCAGGGATAGAACTTGCGCAGGTAGCGCGGGGCGCGCTCGGGGCCCATGTGCTCCTCGGCGCGGTCGATCACCCAGAGCAGCTCGGCGAGCAACTCATCGCGGCTCGGCGGCGCGGCTCGGCGGCCCGTCAGCTGCTCGAAGATCCAGGGGTTGCCGAGCGCGCCGCGCGCGATCATCACCGCCGCCGCACCGGACTCCTCGTAGGCGCGCCGGGCCGCCTCGGCGCTCTCGAGCCCGCCGCTGACGATCACGGGCGCGTCGATCGCCTCGACCAGCTCCCTCGTCAGCGCGTAGTCGGGCGTCCCCTTGTGCTGGGTCGCGGCCGCGCGCGGGTGGAAGCCGATCGCCGCGACGCCGGCCTCCTGCACGAGGCGGATCGCCAGCTCGTAGCCCTGCCGCTGGCCCGGCTCCAGCCCCGAGCGGACCTTGACCGTGACCGGGACCCCGGCGCCCTCGCGGGCGCCACGAGCGATCTCCAGCGCCAGCTCCTGGTCGGACAGCAGCGCCGCTCCGGCGCCGGTCTTGCAGACCTTGCGCACCGGGCAACCCATGTTGATGTCGATCAGATCGGCCCCGGCGTCGGCCGCGACCGCTGCGGCCGAGCGCATCACCTCGGGGTCCTGGCCGAAGAGCTGGACCGAGACCGGGTGCTCGTCGGGGTGCAGGCGCAGCAGCTCGTTCAGGGTGCGCTCGTTGCGGTAGTGGATGCCGAAGCTCGAGACCATCTCCGAGACCGCGAGGCCGGCGCCGTGGCGGCGGGCCTGCAGGCGCACGAACCAGTTGCCGATCCCCGCCAGCGGCGCGAGCAGCACCCGGTTGGCGATCTCGACGTCGCCGATGTGAAAGGGATCTGTGAGAGCGGGCTGGGTCATCGCGATGTGGATTTCGAGATGTGGATCCAAGTATGGAGGCGCAGGGCTCAGGAGTTGAGTTCGTGGATCAGGCGCAGGCCCTGCAGCGTCAGCAGCGGCTCGACCCGGTCCACCGTCTCGCACTGCGGCGCGATCACGGCCGCCAGCCCCCCGGTGGCGAGGAAGTCGGGCTGCTCGCCCAGCTCCTCCGCCAGGCGCCGGTTGACCCCGTCCACGAGGCCGGCGAAGCCGTAGGCGAAGCCCGACTGGATACAGGCCACCGTGTTCTTGCCGATCGCCGCGCCAGGGTCCGAGACGTCGATCCGCGGCAGCTTCGCGGTGCGGGTGGTCAGCGCCTCCAGCGAGATCTCGACGCCCGGGCCGATCACCCCGCCCAGGTATTCCCCCGCCCCCGAGACGACGTCGAAGTTGGTCGAGGTGCCGAAATCGACGGCGACGCAGGCCCCCTTGACCTGGGCGTGCGCGGCAACCGCGTTCACGAGGCGGTCGGCGCCGAGCTCGTGCGGGTTGTCGATCAGGATCGGCATCCCCGTCTTCAGGTCCGGCCCGACCTTGAGATAGCCCCCCTTGATGTGGCGCTCGCAGAGGCGGCGGTACTCGGGGCCGAGCTGGGGCACGACCGTCGAGACGATTGCGGCGTCGAGCGAGACGAAGCTGAGGCCGTCCAGCTCCAGCAGGTTGCCGAGGGTCGCGGCCAGCTCGTCCGAGGTGAGGTGGGGGTCGGTCCCCAGGCGCCAGTCGTGGGCGAGCTCATCCCCGTCGAAGACGCCCACGTGGGTCTGGGTGTTGCCGATGTCGACCGCCAGCAGCATCGGGCGATTATCGGCCAGGGCGGCAGCGGCGCGCGGTGACGGCGTCCCATCGATACCCGTCGCATGCGATGGCCCCGTGGCCGAGGCGAAGCGGGGTTCAGCTCGTAGCTTCCGCGTCGCCCAGTACCGCGGCGACGTTCGAGCGATGCACTTCCTCGTAGGGCTCGAAGTAGTTGACCCAACCGGCGCTGAGCGGTCCCTTGATCAGCTCGCGCAGGCTCTGATTGCGGAGGCCGGCGTCCTCGCGGTAATGGCCGAGCACCCGGATGTACTGCTGGGTCGCGCGGATCAGCTCCTTCGGGTAGCCGCCGGCGGCGATCACCTCCGGGTCGCCGTGGTTCGGGAGGATCCGATCGGGATCCAGCTCCCACAGCCGGTCCAGGTCCGCGAGGTGCGTCTCGAACCGTTCGGGCTCGTCGACGTAGGTAACGGTGTCCTCCATCGTGTCGCCGCAGAGCAACAGGCGGGACTCCGGCAGCCAGAGGACGGTCGCGTCGTCGCTGTGGATGTTGACCTCGATCAGCTCGAGCTCCAGAGCACCGACCGTCAGCCGCTCGCGGCCAGAGTAGGTCCGGGTCGGCAACACCAGCGGGTTGATCGCGGGCGGTCCCTCGAGCGAGCCCGCCTCGATCGCTTCCCTCTTCCGCGTCAGGTGTTCTGCGGTGCGCTCGCTCGCGATCACCTCGGCGCCGGGGAAGGCGGCGGTGCCGGCCACGTGGTCCAGGTGCCAGTGGCTGAGCACGACCGTGAACTCGCTCGCACCCTCCTCCTCGAGCGCCTCTCGCACGAACCGCGCGTGCTCGACCGAGACGTGGGTGTCGTAGACCAGCGCCTCCGTGCCGTCGACGATCGCGTAGCTGGCGATCCCGAGCTCGATCGCGCCCGTCGTCCACCCAGTTCGCGCCTTCGGCGAACCGGTATCCCGAGATGCGCCCGTCGTAGAAGGCGAGCACGCCGTCGGCGGGCCGAAGCACGCGGGTGCGATGCATCAGCCCGGCAGCGCTCCCACGCGCTCGACCCGCTCGGCCTCCCCGAGCGCTTTCAGCGCCTCGGCCAGGCCGGAGCCGTCGGGCAGCGCCAGCGCGGGATCCAGCTCCAGCAGTGGCGCCAACACGAAGCGGCGCGAGGTGACCTCGGGATGCGGCAGCGTCAGGCGAGCGGTCTCCAGCTCCAGGTCACCCAGCAGCAGCAGGTCGAGGTCGACGGGGCGGGGGCTGTGGCGGGGGGCGTCGAAGTCGCGGCCGCGCTCGGCCTCGATCGCCTTGCAGACGTCCAGCAGGGCCTCGGGCTCGAGCGCGGTCCGGATGCGCGCGACGGCGTTCAGGAAGTCGGGCTGGTCGAGGACCTCGCCGACGGGCTCGGTCTCATACAGGGAGGAGACCGCGTCGACCTCGACGCCGTGGTCCCGCAGCCCCCGCACCGCCGCGGCCAGCTCGCCCTCGCGGTCGCCGACGTTGGAGCCGAGGCCGATGTAGCCGGTACGCACCGGACCAGCGTCCTCCGGGCTCAGACGCCCTCGCCCTCGTCGTCGCCCTCGCGGTCGCCGGCGCGCTCGAGCGTGACCTCGACCGCGGCCTCGTCCACCGGGTAGGGAAGCGGCGGCTCGGGCTTGGCGGCGCGCACGCGGACCTCGTCGCACTCGAAGCGCTCGATCAGGCGCTCGGCGATCACCTGGCAGAGGCGCTCGAGGGTGCGATGGCTGCGCTCGGTCGCAGCCAGCGCGACGATGTCGCAAACCTCGGAGTAGTCAACCGTGTCCTCGACGCGGTCGGTGAGCACGGCGTCGCATTGGGGCACTTCGAAGGTGAGGTCGAACTCGAGGCGCTGGCCCACCTCCTGCTCGGCGTCGGTGACGCCGTGGTGGGTGTAGATGGAGAGGCCGCGAAGCTCGACCTCCACCGAGGAGTCGGGCGTGCCGTGCGCGTCCATGGCGCCAACGTAGCGCGTTCGGGCTGATAGGACTTCGGCGGTGAGCGCGGCGCCCGAGACCACGACGATCGGCCCCGGCGAGCTCGACGTCGAGATCTCGCACGGCTTCAGCGAGGGCGAGGACGGGACCCGCATCCACTACGTGAGGCGCGGCGAGGGCAGGCCGATCCTGTTCATGCACGGCTTCCCGCAGTTCTGGTTCCTGTGGCGCCACCAGCTCGCCGACCTCGGCTCCGACCACACCGTGGTCGCGCCCGACATGCGCGGCTACAACCTCTCCGACAAGCCCTCCCAAGTGGACGACTACCGCATGCGCCACCTGTTGGGAGACATCCGGGGCCTGGTCGACCAGCTCGACCTCGCTCCCTTCACCCTCGTGGGCCACGACTGGGGCGGGATCGTGAGCTGGGCGTTCGCGCTCAAGCACCCCGAGCTGCTGGAGCGCTTCGTGATCATCGACTCTCCCCCGCCCTTCACCTGGAACCGCGACCTGCGCGAGAGCCCGAAGCAGCGCGAGGCGGTCAACTACATGCTGGAGCTGTCGAAGCCCTCTCCGGCACCCGAGGAGATGGTCGCCGCCGACGACTTCGCGATGCTCGACTCGATGCTGGAGCGGATCGGCGGCTCCGACGCGCGGCTGAGCGGGGCCGAACGGGCCGCCTACCACGCCGCCTGGGGCCAGCCGGGCGCGATCGAGGCCGGCCTCAACTACTACCGCGCCGCCCGCATGGGCGAGCAGGTCGCGGCCGGCGGCGTCTCGGAGGAATACGAGGCCAAGATCAGGGCGATGCGCCTAGAGGTCCCCACCCTGGTGATCTGGGGCGAGCGCGACCCCGCCCTGCTCGTCGGGCTCACCCGTGGGTTGGAGGAGTGGATCCCGGAGCTGCGCCTCGAGGTGCTGCCCGGCGCGGGACACTGGGTCCCCTACGAGCGTCCCGAGGAGGTCAACCGCCTGATCCGCGAGTTCGTGGACGGCTGAGGAGAGGTGACGAGATGGTGATGATCGATCCGTTCAAGCGCTGGGGCGAGTACGGGGAGAAACCCGACTTCGCGGGGCTGCTCACGTTCTCGGGCGTGCCCTACACCGAGGACGCCGAGGACCTCGAGGGCAAGGACATCGCGATCGTCGGCGCACCCACCGACGACCTCGTCAGCGACCGCCCCGGCACCCGTTTCGGCCCCCGCGGGATCAGGTCCGCGAGCTGCCCACACGGTCCCCACCTGGAGGCGAAGGTCGACGCCTTCGAGGATCTCCAGATAGTCGACTACGGCGACGCTCCGGTGCTTCCGGCCGACGCGCTTCGAACCCACGAGGCGATCGAGGCCACGGTCGGCGAGGTCGTGGACGCCGGCGCGATCCCGATCGTCCTCGGCGGCGACCACAGCATCGCCGAGCCCGACATCCGCGCCGTCGCCAAGAAGCACGGCCCGGTCGGGCTGATCCACTTCGACACCCACACCGACACGGGCACCGAGGTGTTCGGGGTCGAGGTCTCGCATGGGACCCCGATGTACCGCCTGGTCGAGCAGGGACATGTCGACCCCAAGCGCTACGTGCAGATCGGGCTCCGGGGCTACTGGCCCGGCGAGAAGGAGTTCGGCTGGCAGGACGAGAAGGGCATCACCGCCCTGTTCATGCACGACGTCCGCGACCGCGGCATCAGGGCGGTGATGGACGACGCGATCGCCGCGGCCGGGGACGGCCCGACCTTCCTATCGGTCGACGTGGACGTGCTCGACCCCGTGTTCGCTCCCGGCACCGGCACCCCCGAGCCCGGCGGCATGACCTCGACCGACCTGCTGGTGGCCTGCCGCGAGGTCGGAGCGCGCGTGGACCTCGTCGGCGCCGACGTGGTCGAGGTGATCCCGACCGGCGTCGGCTCGGACGACGTCACCTGCCTCGTCGCCGACCGGATCGTGCGCGAGATCGCGACCGGGATCGCGATCCGCCGGGCGGGCTAGGACGTTTGGCGAGTTGGTCGGCCATAGCCGAATAAGTCGCCAACTCAGGCGCGGTCGCTGATAGCCGCCGCGCGGTCGGGGTCGAGGATCGCCTCGGCCACGGTCAGCGCCTGGCGCATCGGGCCGACGTCGTGCACCCGCAGCACGTCCGCCCCGTTGGCGTAGGCGATCACGTTGGAGGCGATGGTGCCCCCGAGCGCGCTCGCCGACCTCGGCGCCCGTGAGCTTGCCGATGAAGCTCTTGCGCGAGCTCCCGAACACGATCGGCCGGCCCAGCTCGCGCAGCTCGCCGAGGCGGCGGTGCAGCTCGAGGTTGTGCTCGACGGTCTTGCCGAAGCCGATCCCGGGGTCCACCCAGATCCGCTCCTCGTCCACCCCCTGCGAAACCGCGAACTCGATCCGCTCGGACAGGAACGCCTTGACGTCGTCCACCACGTCGTCGTAGCGCGGGTCCTCCTGCATCGTTCGCGGGTCCCCGAGCATGTGCATCAGCGCCAGCTCGCAGCCGCGCTCGGCGCAGAGCGCGGCCAGCTCGGGCTCGGCCCGCAGCGCGGTGACGTCGTTGACGATCTCCGCGCCGGCGTCGAGCGCCGCCTCGGCCACCGCGCGCTTGGAGGTGTCGATCGAGACGGGCGGAGTCGCCTCGCCTTCCCCAGCCAGCCCCTCCACGACGGGCAGCACCCGGTCCAGCTCCTCCGCAGCATCCACCGCCTCCGCGCCTGGACGGGTGGACTCGCCGCCGACGTCGAGGATGTCCGCGCCCTCGCCGGCCAGCTCGCGCCCATGCGCGATCGCGCGCTCGGCGTCCAGGAACTCGCCCCCGTCCGAGAAGGAGTCGGGGGTGACGTTGACGATCCCCATCAGCCTCGCCATCGCGGCGCAGGCTACGTCACTGCTACTTGCCGACCTTCTTCGCCTCCCAGTCGTCGCCCTCGGTGCCGCAGAACTCGGTGCCGGCCTGGTGGAACGGGCCGTTCCACGTCAACCACTCGGCGTTCCCCTTCATGTGGGTATTGACGTAGCCAGGCGGGTGAGTGCCGCCGCCCGCCCCGCCGTCAATCTTGCCGTCGACGTAGGTCCCCTGCCACGGCCCGGTCACGTCCTTGGGGTCCTCGTGCTTGAACCTGGCGACCCCCTGCAGCTTCATCGGCGGGGCCTTGATCGTGTAGGGCGGCTTGTTGTAAAGCGGCGGATCCGGCCCCATGATTGTGCACGTGACTTCCATGTTGGAAATCGTGAAGCCCACGACCTTTCGCTTCTTCGTGATCCGGAAGCTGACGGCTTTTCCCAACTCGGTGGTCCCGCGGTAGAACCCAACGCGCTTGGCGCTCTTCTTGCTGGCGATCGCCGCCGAGCGCTCTCCGGCATCTCCGCTCGTCGCGACGGCCGCGGTTCCCCCGCCCAGCACGACGAACGCGGCGCACGTCGCGATCACGTTGGTGTAGCTGAGTTTCCCCATCAGCCAATCTACGGCCCGAACCGTACACCCGGGCGCTCATCGTCCGCTCAGCACGGGAGATCGGCGCGCCGGCTCAGAAGCCGGGCCCGAGCCAGATGATCGTCAGCTGGCCTCCGGCGTTGATCGCGCTGGAGTCGGCGTTGTCCTGGTCCACGCCCGCGTCCAGGACTTGGCCGGCCTGCAGCTGGAAGATGTCGCTGACGCGCTGGTGCGTGGTCTCCGTGTTGCTCTGGATCACCGAGGGCATCACGCTGCGGGCGTTCCCCGCGGGGGTCGTGATCTGGGCCATGCGGTAGCCCTGGTCGGCGGGCCCTCCGGGCGTCGCGGTGTCGTCGGCCGCCCAAACGACCTGGAAGGTGACCAGATAGATGCCGGACTCTGGGACCTCCACCTCGGTCGGCACCGCGGGATCCAGCATGTTGAACGGATCAAAGAACGTGGGAGGAATGTTCTCCTGGTTGAAGGAGAGGAGGGTGAACGTCGAGGCGGCGATGCTCTGGGTCGACCCGTTCCCCAGCCGCGCGGTGGGGACGGCGGCGTGTTTGGTGGTCCCGACCGATCCTGCCGCGATCTCGCCCGAGCCGACCGACCCATCCAGGAGCTCCCCCGCCCCGACCGAGCCTGTGGCGAGGTCGGCGGCGCCGAGGGTGTCCGCGGCCACTTCGCCGCTGAGGACGGCGTTCGCCGCGATGTCATCGGAGCGGACCGAGCCCTTGGCGATGTCGTCCTTCTTGACCGAGTTCTTCCCGCTGAGGGCGACCGCGGCGGTCCCCCCGCCGAGAGCGAGGAAGACGGCGATCGTCGACATCACGTTGGCGTATGTGATCCGCCGGCCCACGGCCGCATCCTAGATCGCGGACGGGCCCAATGTCACCGGGGAAATCCCTAGTTCGAGTCGTCGCTGCGCATCTCCGCCGCGCCGCCCCCGGCCAGGCCGGGCTTGGGCTGCACGCGCGGGCGGGCGCCCTCGCGGGCGGAGCTCTTCTCGGCCTCGGCCTCCGGCGGCTCCGCGGTCTCCTCCTCGTCGTCGGCGAAGACCTCGTCCTCGGGCTTGCCGTCCAGCAGCGCCACGAACTCCTCGGCCTCGATCGTCTCGCGCTCGAGCAGGATCTTGGAGATGTTGTCGAGCTGCTTGCGGTGCTTGGTGAGGATCTTCTTGGCGGCCTGGTGAGCCTCCTCGACGATGCGGCGGATCTCGTCGTCGATCTCACGGGCGACCTCGTCGGAGTAGTCGGGCTCGGAGTTGAACTCACGGCCCAGGAAGGGCTGGCCCCGGTCGTGGCCGAAGACGCGCGGCCCGAGGCGGTCGGACATGCCGAAGCGCATCACCATCTGCTTCGCGGTCTCGGTCACCTTCTCGAGGTCGTTGGAGGCGCCCGTGGTGATCTCATCGAAGACGATCTCCTCCGCCGCGCGCCCGCCCAGGGTCATCGCCATCGTGTCGTTGAGCTCGGCGCGGGTCGTCAGGAACTTGTCCTCGGTCGGAAGCGAGATCGTGTAGCCCAGGGCCTGGCCGCGGCTGATGATCGAGACCTTGTGGACCGGGTCGGCGTGCTCCAGCGAGTGGCCGACGATCGCGTGGCCCAGCTCGTGGTAGGCGGTGACCAGGCGCTCCTTCTCGGACATCACCCGGGTCTTCTTCTCGGGGCCGGCGATCACGCGCATGATCCCCTCCTCGAGCTCGAGCATCGTGATCTCGCGCTTGTCGGAGCGCGCGGTCAGCAGCGCGGCCTCGTTGATCAGGTTGGCGAGGTCGGCGCCCGTGAAGCCGGGGGTCTGGCCGGCCAGCACGTCCAGGTCGATCTTCGAGGACAGCGGCTTGCCGCGGGTGTGGACCTCGAGGATCTGCTTGCGGCCCTTGCGGTCGGGCCGGTCCACGACGACCTGCCGGTCGAAGCGGCCCGGGCGCAGCAGGGCGGGATCGAGGATGTCGGGCCGGTTGGTGGCGGCGATGAGGATGATGTTGTCCTTCATCTCGAAGCCGTCCATCTCGACGAGCAGCTGGTTCAGCGTCTGCTCGCGCTCGTCGTGGCCGCCGCCCATGCCGGCGCCGCGGTGGCGGCCGACGGCGTCGATCTCGTCCATGAAGATGATGCAGGGGGAGTTCTGCTTGGCCTGCTCGAACAGGTCGCGGACGCGGCTGGCGCCGACGCCGACGAACATCTCGACGAAGTCAGAGCCCGAGATCGAGAAGAAGGGGACGCCGGCCTCGCCGGCGACCGCGCGGGCGAGCAGCGTCTTGCCGGTCCCCGGCGGCCCGTAGAGCAGCACGCCCTTGGGGATGCGGGCGCCCAGCGACTGGAACTTCTTCGGGTTCTCGAGGAACTCCTTGATCTCGTGCAGCTCCTGCACGGCCTCATCGACCCCCGCCACGTCGCGGAAGGTGATCTTGGGCGCGTCCACCGACATCCGCTTGGCGCGCGACTTGCCGAAGCTCATCACGCGGCTGCCGCCGCCCTGCATCTGGTTCATCAGGAAGATCCAGAAGGCGAAGAACAGCAAGAAGGGCAGGATGTACGTAAGGAGCGAGAGGATGCCGCCGCCGCCCTTGCCCTTGACCTCGTACTTGACGTCGTTGCGCTCCAGGGTGTTCTGGAGCTGGGCCTGCGAGGCGTCGGAGTCGAGGAAGCCCGTCTCGTACTCGTCGCCGTCGGTCTCCTTGACCTCGAGGGTGTTGTCCTTGGTGTTGAACGTCACCTCTTCGATCTGCTTGTTCTCGACCTGGGCGACGAACTCGCTGTAGGAGGGCTCCTCCTTGGTCTCGGCCGGGCTGATCAGGCGCTGGGCGAAAAACGCCAGCACGACGACGATCAGGATCGGAAAGGCTGCGCTGCGGAAGAAACGTTTCAAAGTGTGTCCTCAACCGTGAATTACGCGGAAGTTGCGCTCCCGGATGATCCCCGCGAGGGTACCAGCGCCCATCAATCCGACATGAAGGCGCAGGGCCACCGAACGGGCAGGAATGGCACGGTCCGGGCCAGCAGAAGCTCCGACAATGAGGCCCATGAGAACCAGAAGCCTCGCGTCAGCGTCGCTTTCGGCCATCGCCGTGGCGCTGACCCTCGCCCCCTCCGCGCAAGCGGCGCCCGGCAAGCTCGTCTTCGATGGCTGCCAGAGCTCAGCGGCGGGCCCGCCCATCGCGGGCTGCTCGCAGCTCCAGGGCCTCTCCTACACCGGGGCGGTCGCCTTCAGCGCCGACGGTCGTTCCGCCTACGCCAGCTTCCCCGACGGGATCAGCGGGTTCGACCGCCATCCGGTCACCGGCGAGCTCACCTTCGGCCAATGCCTCAACGCCGCCGGCACGCCGCCTTGCGCTCAGCTTCCCGGGGCGCTGCAGACGCCGGGGTTCCTGGGAACCACCGCCGACATGGTCGTCACCCAGGACGGCACCTCGCTCTACGCCGCCGGGGGAGGCGCCAACGCAGAGGAAGGCCGCCCGACACTTCTCGCCTTTCAGCGGAATCCGGCAAGCGGGCAGCTGACGTTCGTCTCGTGCAACCACTCCAGCTACGGCGCCGAGGGCGACCTGCCGAGCTGCGCAGTCGGGAACTTCCAGGAAGCTCGCCAGGTCGAGTCGAGCCTGGACGGCCGGGCGATCTACCTGCTCGACTGGGGCTGCGCCGACAACACCGGCGACTGCTTCGCGGATGTCGTCGCCTACGAGCGCAACCCCCAGACGAGCGTCCTCACGGCCATGGACCGCAGCGACCCGGCGACCTCGGGCCTGGGACCGTTCGCGGTAAGCCGGGGGGCCGGCAACGTCTACCAGCTGGACTCCAAGTCCGGTGCGATCAGCGTCTTCAAGCGGATCGGCGCGGCGAACCTGAGGTTCGTCCAGTGCCTGTGGCCCGTGCGCCGACCCGGGCTGCTGATCAGGGCTCACCGCTGCACGACCCGGCCCTCGATGGGTAGGGCCAAGGCCCTCGCCCTCAGCCCCGACGGGCGCACCGTCGTCACCGCGATCGGAGCCGGGGGCGGACGGGCTGGGCTCGCCATCCTCCACCGCGCCCCCAACGGCAAGCTCGGCCTGCGCCGCGTCCTTGGCCCGGTGAAGGGCCTCGGGGCCTCCCTCATCGGGCAGCTCGAGTTCGCGGCCAACGGCCGGTCCCTGTACGCGGTCGCCGCGTCCGGCCCGGGTCGATTTCTGGCTCGCTTCAAGGTGAACGCGAAGCGCGGGAAGATCGCGTTCGCGCAATGCCTGGCGGGGGTCGCGCGGAAGGGCTGCGCCCACGTACCGCAACTCCGCGGGCTGACCGAGATCACCCTCGGCGGCGGCCTCGTCTACGCAACCGTCGCCGATACGAACGTCGCGACCGGTCCGAACGCTCTGGTCCGGTTCAGGCCCCAGCCGAAGCGTTGAGACCGAATCAGCCCGGCTCGCCGGGCTCCTTGAGCGCGGCCACGTAGGAGAGGTTGCGGTAGCGCTCTTCGAGGTCGAGCCCGTAGCCGATCGCGAACTCGTTGGGTATCTCGAAGCCGACGTAGCGGATCGGGTTCTCGACCCGGCGCCGCTCGGGCTTGGTCAGCAGGGCGCAGACCTCGAGCGACTCGGGCTCGCGCGCGTTCAGGTTCTTCAACAGGTAGTGCAACGTCAAACCCGAGTCGATGATGTCCTCGACGATCAGCACGTCGCGGCCGCTGATCGGGGCGTCGAGGTCCTTCAGGATCCTGACGACCCCGGAGGAGTCCGTCGAGGAGCCGTAGCTGGAGACAGCCATGAAATCGAGCTCGCAGGGGACCGTGAGCTGGCGCATCAGGTCGGCGAGGAACGGGACGGCGCCCTTCAGGATCGCGACGAGCAGCAGATCGCGGCCCGAGTAGTCGCGGCTGACCTCGGCCGCCAGCTCGGTCACGCGCCGCTGCAGGTCCTCCTCGCTGACGAGGACCTCGCCGATCCGCTCGTCGCCCTCCACGGGCGGGAGTCTATGAAGGTCCCCGACCAGTCGCTGCCGCGGGCGGCAGCTGGGCGCTCAGCACCGCCGGCCGCTCGCACTCGGGCGGTGCGGCGAACTCCTCGGAGACGGCGACGCCCGCGATCCAGGCGATGCGACCCCCCGAGGTGACGACCGGCAACGTGCGCCGCAGCGAGCGCGGCACCTTGCGGTCGGTGAACAGGTCCTGCAGCGACTTGGTGCCGCCGAGCCCGAGCGGGCGCATGCGGTCGCCGTCACGCCACGGCCGCACCACCAGCGTCGCCGCCAGCGCCGCGGGATCGAGCGTCGCCGCTTCGGCCCCCGCCGGGGCTGGAGGCGCCTCGCGCAGCTCGGCGCGGACCTCCCAGCCGCCGAACCGGCAGCTGCCGGGAACGGTGAGCGAGGCCTCCGCCGGCTCCGCCTCGGGTCCGCGGGCGAAGCGGACGTGGCCGTGCTCGATGCGAGCCTCGAGGCCGCCGCCGAGCTCCACCACCCCACCCTCGGGGAGCCCGGCCAGCCGCCAGATCGACTCAGCCCGCTCGCGCCCCAGTGCCACCGATCCGCCCGCGGCCCGCTCGGCCAGGGCCCGCAGGGCGTAGCGCCGGACCGCGGGGTCGAGCGCTGCCAGGGCGTTGACGCCGATCGAATCCGCCCCGGCGCTGCCGGCGGCCTCGATCGCATCGGCGGCCAGCCGCTCCAGCGCCCGGGCCTCCTCCCGCAGCTCGGCCTGCGTCTCCGCGATCGTCTCCTCCGCGGCCGGCCCGATCTGCTCCAGCACCGGCATCACCTCGTTCCGGATCCGGTTGCGGGCGAACACAGGCTGGTCGTTGCTGGGGTCGTCGCGATAGGGGAGCCCGCTGCGCTGGGCCAGCTCCCGCACCTGTGCGCGCCCCAGCCCCAGCAGCGGGCGGATCACGACCCCGCGGCGGGGCGCGAGCCCGAGCAGCGCCCTGCTGCCCGGCGAGGTCGCGAGCCGGTAGACGACGGTCTCGGCCAGGTCGGTGCGCGTGTGCCCGCTCGCGACCCAGTCCAGGCCCCGGTCCGAACGCAGCGCCTCGGCGGCTGCGTATCGGGACTCCCGGGCGTGGGCCTGAAGATTGCCCCCGGCCGGCAGCCTGGGCCGCTCCACCGCCAACTCGACGCCGAGGCGCTCGCACAGCGCCCGGCAGGTGCGCTCGTCCTCGCCGGAGTCGGGGCGCAGCCCGTAGTTGAGGTGCAGCGCCAGCACGCGGTCGGGCCCGCAGACCCCGACCAGCCCCGCCAGCAGGGCGGCGGAGTCGGCGCCCCCGGAGCAGAGGGCCACCCCCGAGGTGCTCTCGCCGACGAGGCCGCTGGAGCGGACGGCGGCGGCGAGCGAGTCGAGCGGTGCCGTGCCCTCCATGCCGCCGATTCTAGGACCGGGCACCTCCTCCTGAACGTCCGTCCAGACGCGACAGCCGCCTCCTAGGACGCGGGTCCACGGACAGGGGCTGAAATCCAGCGCCGACCGGAGGGGCCGATGCGGGCTGCATGCCCACCCGGGGACGGACTCTCACAGCGCTCACGATCGTCACCGCCTGCGCGCTCGCCCAGGCGCCTGGCGCCGCGGCGTCGAGCTGCACCGGCGCCGAGACGGACGCCGCCGGGCAGGGCACCGCGGCGCTCGAGCAGAGCGTGCTCTGCCTGATCAACGAGCGGCGCGCCGCGGCCGGCGTCGGCGCGGTCCGGGCGAACCCCCAGCTGGCCCTGGCCGCCGCGAGGCACTCGAACGACATGGTCCAAAACGGCTTCTTCGGCCACACCTCGCCCGCCGGCAGCACCTTCATCGACCGCATCATGGCCACCGGCTACACGCGGGGCGCCCGCTCGTGGCTCGTCGGCGAGAACCTCGTCTGGGGCTCGGGCGGCCTCAGCACGCCGGCCAGCATGGTCGAGGCCTGGATGGAGAGCCCGCCCCACCGCGCCAACCTGCTGCGCGGCCGCTTCCGCGAGATCGGGCTCTCGGGGGCCCGCGGCACCCCGGACGACGCCGGCGACCCCGAAGGCATCACGGTCTCCTCGGAGTACGGCTACCGGGACACCAAGAAGAAGCGCACCCGCAAGCGGGGCCGGCGGGCGCAGGCCCGCAAGCGCTCCTAGTCATCTAAATCCAGGCGCTCGCCGCCCGCGCGACATAGAGGTGGATCGGCCGGGGGAAGCCCTTCAGCTCGACCTCGCCGATCGCCTCGAAGCGCAGGTGCTCGGAGTCCACCGCGTCGGCCACCGACTCGGTCACCAGCACCTCCCCGCCGAGGGCGCGGTTGACCACGCGGTGGGCGAGGTTGACGTCGCCGCCGAAGTAGTCGCCGTCGCGAAAGACCGCGGCGCCGTAGTGCAGCCCGACCCGGGGCTGGGGCCGCTCCTGGAACAGCGCCAGGAAGCCAACGGCCCATTCGGTCAGCGTCACCGAGTCAGGTGAGACCACCATCACCTCGTCCCCGATCGTCTTCACTAACTGCGCCTCGGCCGGCAGCGTCGCCTCGACGGTGTCAACGAAGCGCTCGACCATGTCCAGCGCCTCCTCGTCCCCCTCCTCCTCCGTGTAACGGGTGAAGCCCGTCAGGTCCACGAAGCAGAACGCCATCGAGACGCGGGCGAGGCCCGTGCCGCCGCCGCCCACGTCGGCCTCCATGTGGCCGACCACGTCCTGCTCGATGTAGAAGCGCAGGTAGCGGTTGTGCATGTACTCCATCAGCGGAGAGGTGACCGGCAGCAGGTCGGCGGCGAGGTCGCCCATCTCCTCGGCCATCTCGAGCGGCGGCACCCCGTCCTGTATCAGCGGCTCGTGCACGTAGAGGTGGAAGAGCCGAACCTCGGCGTCGGCGACCCGGCGGATCGACTGAGCGTAGACCCGAACGAGCTGCAGGAAGGCGACCAGCGGAAAGCCCGAGGCGAGCACCTCCGAGCAATGGCGCATCGCCCGCACGTCCTCCTCGTTGAGCCGGCCCTCGAGCCCCATCGGGGTCCCGAGCAAGGTCATCAGGCGCTGGATCAGCTCCGGCTCCAGGCCCGTCTGCTCGGCGGCCTCCTCGATCGAGTAGCGGGCCTCGGGCACGTCGAACAGGTCCTCCGCGTAGCCGAACGCGAGCCGGCCGCCGCGCGCCGCCTCTTTCACCGCGTCGAGCGAGTAGCCGCGCTCGCGCATGCGGGAGACGACGCGGGCCTGGGCCGCCGATGCCCGCGTCCAGCGGCCGTCGGGGACGGGGATGATCCCGTCGCTGACCCAGCGCTTCAGGGTCGACTCGGAGACTCCGGACAACTCGCTGGCCTCGGCCAGTGAGATCCGCTCTGACCCGTACTCGCTCACCGGCGCCTCCGGAGGGGTCCCCCTACATAGAGCGACGGGGTCGCGAGACCCCGTCGCCCGCGGGCATCCGGCCCGCTGCGTCGGCCGGCGGCGCGTGTGCGCCTCGCGGGCCCCGTCCCCTCGTCCCAGTCGCCGGGGGACGATGGGGAGCCGGGCCCACTTGTGGCCCAATCTTTTTCGGCTGGTGACGAAACTACGCCCACCCCCGCGCGAAGTCAATGCCCCCGGCGATTGGGCTACTCGTCGCCGACGGCCAGGTGCGGGTACTTCTCCGAGACCAGCTCCCGATAGCGCGCGAACAGCGGCTTCACCGCCGGGAACAGCCGCACGGCCGCGGAGGGGTCGACGACCGTCGTATGCAGGCGGCCGCGCGCGATTGCGATCGCCGGGTTCTCGCGTCCCTGCAGCAGCCTGTTGGCGAACTCGGATTCCATGCTGAGGCCCAGCTTCGGCTGCGCCGCCGCGCGCTGCTTGAAGTCCCAGCTGAGATGGCCGTCGTCGGCGCGCGAGATGTTGAGCGCCAGCTTCAGGTCGGTGAACTCCAGCCGCAGCGGAGCGGCCGCCGCCCGCATCCGCGAGCCGTCGTCCGGGTCGGCGTCGATCTCCGTCATCACCTCGTCCAGGATCTTGCGGAGCTCCTTGGCCGAGACGACGGACGCCATCCCTAACCCTTTGGCTTAGACTTAGACCTGAGCTGCTGCTCGAGGTCGGCGACGCGACGTCGGAGGCCGTCTATCTCCCGCTGCATCGCGTCCACGTCCACGCCGCGCAGCCGCTCCAGCGCCGAGGCGATCCGATCGCCGACCCCGTGCCGGGCCTCCTGGCCGCGGCGGGCCACCTCGTCGCGCGCCTCCTGGCCGCGGCGGCTGAGATCGTCGCGCGCCTCCTGGCCGCGGCGGGCGACGTCGTCGAGCAGCTCGCCGGCCCGGTCCCGCGTGTCGGCCGCCGAGCCCGCCGTGGCCGCGAAGGTCCGCTCGATCGCCGAGCGCAGGGCTTCGGAGGCGCCGCCTCCCGGATCCGGTTCGGGACCTTTCACGGGCGCGGACAGCGTAAATGATGTTCGAGGGCGCTTCGTCTAGCGTGCCCCGCCGTGCCGCCCCACGTTCTCCCGTCTCAGCCGCTCGCCCCCGACGCGCTGCTGCCGGGGGACCCGGGCCGGGCGATGGCGCTGGCGCAGCTGCTGCTGACCAAGCCCTTGATGAGCAACCACAACCGGGGCCTGTGGGGATACAGCGGCGAGACCCCGGAGGGCCGGCCGCTGACGGTGCAGTCGACCGGCATGGGTGGGCCGAGCGCTGCGATCGTCCTGCACGAGCTCGCCGAGCTGGGCGTGCGCCGCGCGATCCGCGTCGGCACCTGCGGTGCGCTCGACGAGTCGCTGGAGCTCGGCGAGCTGCTGCGGGTCGAGGCGGCGCTGCCCGAGGACGGGGTCAGCAGGGCGCTGGGGGCCGAGGGGCCACAACCGGCCGATGACGGGCTGCTGGGCCGTCTCGAGGCCGCCGGGGCCGGCAGGGCGGCGACGGTCGCCACCACCGACCTCTTCTACGAGTACTCCGATGCGCCCAGGGGAAGCTGGATCGAGGCGGGCGCCGCCGCGGTCGAGATGGAGGCCTGCGCCTTGTTCACGCTCGGCGCCAGGCTCGGGGTCGCCGTCGCGTGTCTGCTCGTCGTCACCGACGTCTTCCCGGGAGGCGAGCGCGTCCGCATCGAGCCCGAGGCCCTCGAGGCTTCCGTGGAGGGGATGGGCCGGGCGGCGGCGGCCGCGCTCGCCGACTGACCCTCGAGCGTGAGTCGAGGGCTAGCCCTTTGGGGACGGCCGACGACGCAGCTCGGCCAGCTCGCGCGCGACGGCGTCGAGGGCGTCCTCGACCGACTCGAGCCGCTCCGAGACCGCCCGCAGGCGGCGCTCGAGGCGGTCGGTGTCCGCAGCGGTCGGGAGGTTGAGGCCGCGGATCGCCTGGGTTCCGGCGACCGAGGCGCGGTCTCGGGCCTCGAAGGCGAGGTGCAGCGCCTCCTTCAGCCAGGGGTTGTCGAGCAGCGCCTGCGCCAGGTCCCCCAGAGCGCTCTCTCCGCGCGCCGAGGACCGGTCCCCGAGGCCTTCGTCTGTGCTCTCGTCCATGGCTCGCGGCCACGTTACCGCGGGGGCGATCGGACGTCCAAACGGCGTCTCAGCTGGGCACCGAAGTGCACACAAACCCTTCATAAATCCGCCCCTGCGCTGAGATAGGTTTCAGGCACGCGGGTTGTCCGTTGCAAGGCGGAGAGTGACCCAGTAGCGTTGGACCTGCCTTCGGGCGGGGTACTACTTAATGACGAAGAGGCTTCTACTCACCATCGCGCTTGGCTCGGCCGTGGCCGTGATCGCGGCGGGCGCGGCGGGCTCGGCGCCGGTGGATCTGGGCGGCGGCGCGAAGGTGCAGGTCCCCACCGGTGGCGCCCTGCCCGCCTGCGCCGACCTCGCCGACAACGACGGCGACGCCAGGACCGACCTCGCAGACCCCGGCTGCAGCGGCCCGCTGGACGGCGACGAGTACAACCCGCCCCCCGCCCCCGCCGGCGGCACCGGCGGCTCCGGCGGCGCCGGCGGGGGCGGCGGCTCCGGCGACGGCGGCGGCGGCCAGCTCGGCCCCGGCGCCCCCGGCGCCAAGGGCCCCAAGGGGGCCAAGAAGCAGAAGGGCGGCGCCCCCGGCTCCGGCCTCTTCGGCCAGAAGGCCCCCAAGGGCGGCGCCGTCCAGGGCGAGGCCGAGCGCGAGAAGTTCCAATCCGAGCCGATCCGAAACCCCGACGGCTCGCCCTCCAACTCCAACCCGGGCCTCACCATCGCCCAGTTCGGCGCCGCCCCGATCGGCGTCCCCAACTTCGTCATCGACCAGTTCGAGATCCCGCCCTTCCTGCTGCCGATCTACCAGGCCTGCGGCACCGAGTACGGGGTGCCGTGGCAGGTGCTGGCCTCGATCAACCGCATCGAGACCGCCTTCGGCACCAACCTGAACGTCTCCTCGGCCGGGGCCCTCGGCTGGATGCAGTTCATCCCCTCGAGCTGGGAGGCCTACGGGGTCGACGCCAACGAGGACGGGCGCAAGGACCCCTACAACCCCGTCGACGCGATCTGCGCCGCCGGCCGCTACCTGAAGGCGGCGGGCGCCGAGGAGAACCTGCGCGAAGCGATCTTCGCCTACAACCACGCCGACTGGTACGTGGACGAGGTCCTGCTCTACGCCAACCAGTACGCGAAGCTGCCCGACGACCTGGTCGGCTCGCTCACCGGGCTCACCGAGGGCGCCCACTTCCCGGTCGCAGCCGACGCCCGCTACGCCGACGACATCTCCGAGCGCGAGGCCCAGAAGCGCTCTGAGACCGCCCGCGCCGAAGCGGGCAACGCCGCCGACGTCGTCGCCGCCAGCCCCACCCGCCGCGGCATCAACATCTACTCGAGGGTTAACGCTCCGGTGGTGGCGGTCAACGACGGCGTCATCACCAAGCTCGGCGAGAGCCCCCGCCTCGGCCGCTTCGTCGTCCTGACCGACGCCTACGGCAACCGCTACACCTACGCGCAGCTGGGCGAGCTCTCGGAGCTCCACCCGGTGCCGAAGCAGAAGGCGCTGACCGCCAAGGACTTCGAGATCGTCGCCAACGACAAGTCCGAGACCCGGCCCGGGTCGGCCGCCAGCGCCGGCGCCAACGACTCCGAGCCCGCCGCGAAGCCGGCCCCCGAGCCGAAGGCGGCGGCGCCCCTCAACACCGAGGAGCTCCGCCAGCGCCTCTTCGCCCTGCCCGAGCGCCCCGCAAACGTCAAGAGCGCCGGCGTGAGCGGCCAGCTCAACAGCCTGCTGGGCGAGCGGGTGCCGGGCTATGAGACCTTCAAGAGCTACTTCTCAAGCGCCTTTAAGTTCGACTCCGAGACGATGGAGCTGCGCCGGCTGCGGGTCGGCTCCAAGGTCACCGGCGGCACCGTGCTCGGCCGCATCGGGCAGCTCGGCGCCGGCGCTCCGCACGTCCACTTCGAGATCCAGCCCGCCGGCCGCGGCGCGCCGCGGATCGACCCGAAGCCGATCCTTGACGGCTGGAAGCTGCTGGAGACGACCGCGATCTACCGCGCCGCCGGCAAGGACCCGTTCGGCTCGGAGGCGACGATCGGCCAGATCCTGCTGATGAGCAAGGAGGTGCTGGCCCAGCGGGTGCTGGCGGACCCGCGGATCGAGATCTACTCCTGCGGGCGCTCAGACGTCGAGTCGGGCCAGATCGACCGCCGCATCCTGGCCACGCTCGAGTACCTGGCCGAGCGCGGCTACCGCCTGACGCTGACCTCGCTCAAGTGCGGCCACAGCTTCTACACCTCCTCGGGCAACGTCTCGGCCCACTCCTCGGGCAACGCCGTCGACATCGCCCAGGTGAACGGGCTGCCGATCCTGGGCAACCAGGGCCCCGGCTCGATCACCGAGGCCGTGGTGCGCGACCTGCTGAAGCTGCAGGGCACGATGCGCCCGGCCCAGATCATCACGCTGATGGAGTTCGGCGGCCCCACCTTCGCGATGGGCGACCACGACGACCACATCCACGTCGGCTTCACGCCCACCTACGGCGCCGGCAAGCCCTTCGACCAGCTCGCCCAGGTGCTGAAGCCCGACCAGTGGGAGCGGCTGATCAACCGCCTCGGCGAGATCGAGAACCCCGAGGTGCCGGCCAAGCCCTCCGAGGCCTCGCTGCCGGCCGGCAAGCGCGAGATCCCCACGCCCGCCGAGATCGAGCGCGGCTCAGAAGCCCACCGCGGCGAGTAGCGCGCGCCAGGGTCCAAACCCGGCAATGAAGGTCGTCCGCCACGGCGCGGCTCTTTCGATCGCGACGGATGTACGGTTTTGCCGCCTATAGGGGGTCAAAGTGTCCATTCGCAGCAGCGCGGGCGGTCTAGGGTGCGGCGATGGCGCTGATCCCGTTCGTGCAGCTCGAGTTCGCCGGTCTCATCGGGCTCCCTGAAGGGCGCTACCTCGCGCGCGATGAGGCGGGGGACCGCGTGCTGATCGTGCAGGTCTTCGGTGCCCCGAAGCCACCGGGACGCCTGGCCCGGCGGACTCGTCCCGTCGACCCGGACGAGGACGAGTCGACTCCCGTCAGCCTCGTCACGGTCGCGCTGGCCGAGCGCTTCGATGGCGAGTCCGAGGCGGAGCGCTGGCTCGAGGCGACCGCGGGTGACGCGCGGCGGCGTGCCGACGAGGTCCGCGCGGCGACGGTGCTGATCAACCATGCTCTCAACGCCGCGCGGGCCGGAGCCCGCGACCCGCTGGTCCAGGACGTCGGAGCCACTCGGGCCCTGGCGATCCGGGTCGGCTTCGGCGACGGGGACGAGATCGCGGAGGGGCGCTGGCGCGAGGCGCGGGAGCTGGCGCGCCCGCGCTCGGGGCGCCTCGACAACGTCGATCCGCAGGAGCGGGTCGCGGCCGTGCTCTCGGGCCGCGAGAGCGTCCATCCCGCCGAGACCCTGCTGGAACGGGCGCGCCTCGACATCCAGCAGGGCCGCATCGAGGAGGCACGCTTCGGCCTCCGGGCGGCCCGCGAGGCCCTCGCGGAGCTGCCGAACCACCAGGCCGAGAAGCTCGGCGAGCGCATCACCGAGGCCGAGCGCTCGCTCGGCCTCTGACTCCGGGCCGGCGCGTGTGGACCGGCTTCGCCGTCAGTCGCAACCGCTGGCGGCCGCTCGACATGAGTCGCGGCTGCTAGGCAGCCGCTCCAAAGCCAGCGGCCTTGCGGTTGCTAGCAGCTGCTCTTGGTCGCGGTGGGGTCCGGGCAGCTGTCGTTGCCGGTGTCGCCGCGCAGCTCGTCGCGGCCGGAGCGCCCGTCGAGCACGTCGTTGCCCTCGCGGCCGATGACCAGGTCAGCCCCGCCGTTTCCATCGAGGATGTCGTTGTTGCGGCTGCCCTCGAGCACCTCGAGGTTGTTCTGGATCCGGGTTGGGGAACAGCCGCCGGCGCCGCGCCTGATGCCCGTGCCGCCGAGCTCTGCCTTGACGCCGGCGCCCTCGCTCGCCTGGGCGAACCCGGCGACGTCGGCGCCGCCGGGACCACCGTCGTAGGTATGGCCCGCGCAGGCGTCGTCGGTGGCGAGGTTGTCGTTTCCGGGCCCGCCGACCAGGACGTCGCCGCCCCCGGGGCGCCCGGCGAGCGCGTCGTCGCCCTGGCCGCCGACCAGGCGGTCGGAGCCGCTGGCGCCGGGGAAGAGCACGTCGGCCGCGGGACCCCCGTTGAGGACGTCGTTGCCGGGGCCGCCGTCGCCCTTGACCCCTGTCGTGACCGAGAGCCCGCCACCGACGTTGAGCGTGTCGTTGCCGTCGCCGCCCCAGAGCAGCACGTAGCCGAACTCGACGCTTGGCCGGGGGCAGACCACGGCTCCGCCGGAGGCCGAGCAGCCGGGGCCCGCGCCGATCGAGGACCCGGAAATCTGCATGCCGCTGGGGCCCTGGCTCACGGTGACGTCATCTGGGCCCGCCCCGCCGTAGACGACCACGCCCGGGTCGGGGCTGTCAGCGTTCGCGACGTAGGCGACCGGCGCGCCCCCGACGTTGCCCGGGCAGAGCTCGCTGGTGAAGCCGCTGCAATCGTCGCCGCCACCGAGGCCGCGGACGAAGCCTCCGCCGGCGCCCGTGAGCTGGTCAGAGAAGATCGAGCCGACCACGTTCTCGACCCCGGCCAGCGTCTCCTGGGAGTCATCTCCCTGAGCGCTGCCGGAACCGAGCTGGACGACGACGCCGTCCCGGTTCGGAAGCGGGCCGGGTGGGGTCGCGGTGGCGAAGCTTGCGGTGTCGATGCCGGCGTCACCCATGTACCTGTCCTGGTTGGTGTCGCCGCGCGTCCAGTCGTCGCCGCTGCCACCCGCCATCTTGTCGGTCCCCTGGCCGCCTACCAGCAGGTCGTTGCCGGCGTCGCCGAACATGTCGTCGTCCTGGATCTCGCCGAAGAGGCGGTCGTCGCCGGGGCCCCCGCGCATGTTCTCGCCGCCGCCCCCGCCGATCATGGTGTCGTTGCCGCCGTTCCCCCACGCCTTGCCGGAGCCGGGTCCCTCGTCGATGAAGTCGTCCCCCGCCTCGCCATAGACCTTGTCGCGGCCGGTGCCCGAGAAGATGCGGTCGTTGCCGGGGCCGCCGCAGATGATGTCCTTGTTGCGCTTGGAGATGATGAGGTCGTCGCCGGCCCCACCGACGATCACCTGCACGCCGTGCTTGTCGGACTTGAGCACGTTGCCGCCGCCACCGCCGACCACGTCAGCCTTCTGGCCCCCGCAGCGTGCCGCGTCAGCCTGCGCGGGTCCGATCCCCCAGATCGCGAGCAGCGTAAGCGCGGCCAACCCCCCGAGCCGGACTACCCGTCCGGCTGAATACACACCGTGAATTGATCGCACGCCCTCGCCTTTCAGTCGCCTTCGGCCGCCCGTGACAGGCATCGGCAGGGGCATTCGGGCGCTTGAGGCGGCCGGAACATCCGTCCAGGCGCTCCATGCGCGGGCCCGGACGCCTGGCGTCTCAGCAGCTGAGCTTGATCGCGTTGCCGTCGATGCAGCGGTCGTTGCCGGCGTCGCCGCGCAGCTCGTCTCGGCCACCGCGGCCGATGAGGACGTCGTCGCCCTCGCGCCCGATCACCAGGTTCGGGCGGCCGTCCCCGACCAGCACGTCGTCATGGGCGGAGCCCTCCAGGATCTCGGCGCTGTGGGCGATCGTCGTCGCCGAGCAGCCCGGGCTATTGCGCATCGTCGCCGCGCCACCCAGGTGGGCCTCGACGCCCCCGCTTGAGACGTGCCCGAATCCAGCGACATCCGCGCGTCCGGGGCCGCCGTCATAGGTGTGGCCGGCGCACGGGTCGTCAGAGGCGAGCTGATCGCTCCCGGGACCGCCCGAGAGCAGATCGCCCCCGCCGGGCCGCCCGACCACCGAGTCGTCGCCGCCGTTACCGAAGACGCGATCCGATCCGGACTCCCCCGCCCAGAGCACGTCCGACGCCAGGCCGCCGCTGATCGTGTCGTTGCCCGGGCCGCCGTCTCCCTTGAACATGGTGCTTGTTGCCAAGCCGCTGCCGACCGCCATCGAGTCAGCACCGCCGCCGCCCCAGATCAAGACGTAGCCGAGCCTCGATGCCGATATTGCGCAGCTGAGCCGGCCCGACGTCAGCCGGCTGCAACCTGGGCCCGGCGTGAGCGTCCCGCCGTTGATCGTGAGCGCGTCGCCGGTGGCGGCGACCGTGACCGCGTCGGCGCCGCTGGCCCCCATCACGACCAGGCCGGGATCCGGACCATCCGCATCGGCGATCCGGGCCGTCGCGCCCGCGGTCGTTGCGACCTGGCATACGCTGGACGCGAAGCCCTTGCAGGCGTCCACCGCGCCGTTGCCGCGCACCCAGCCGACACCGGTCCCGACCAGTGAGTCGGCGAAAGCCGATCCGACCAGGTTCTCGATCCCGAAGGCGCGCTCCTTCCACTCGTCGCCGGTCGCCGTGTTGGCCGGCAGGTTGACGCTGACGCCGTCTACCCCGGCCTCCCCGCCCGGTGGGGTCGCGGTCGCGAAGCTCAAGGTGTCGTCGCCCGCGTCACCGAAGTAGCGGTCACGGTTGGTGTCGCCGCGTAGCCAGTCCTGATCGGAGCCGCCGTGAAGGCTGTCGATTCCCTGGCCGCCGACCAGCAGATCGTCGCCGAGCTCGCCGAACATCTGGTCGTCCTGGATCTCCCCGAAGAGGCGGTCGGCGCCGTCTCCCGCCTGGACCGTGTCACCACCCGCTCCGCCGAGCACGGTGTCATCGCCTGAGCCGGCGAAGACCTTGCCCGAGCCCGGTCCCTCATCGACGAAGTCCGCGCCCGCGCCGCCGTAGAGCTTGTCGCGCCCCGGCCCGCCGAAGATGCGGTCATCCCCGGTACCGCCGCAGACGCGATCCTTGTTGCGGAAGCTGTGGATCTCGTCGTTGCCGCCGCCCGCGACGATCACCTGCGGGCCCTTCTTCGGGACCCGGATCACGTCGTCCCCGTTGCCGGCCACGACGGTCGCCTTGCGTCCCCCGCAGCCCGGCCGCGCGTCGGCGCCTGCGGGAAGCATCGCCAGCGCCACCAGCACGATCAGGGCGACCCCCAGGACCGCGCGCGCGGACAGCGTGAAGCTATGGGCATCCATGCTCATTTAGGGCGCCTCCGAATGACCGGCGGGAGCCGGCGTCTAGACCACCGGGCGGGCGTTCCGGACCCGCCGATTTGTGAGCTCGTCCTAGGGCGGATTGAGACCAATCGGAGCCCGCTCAAGGACCGAACGGGGCGGCACCCTACATGGTTTTGTGGACGGAACCGCCTAGTCGATTTTGAGGACCACAGCGCCCTCGGAAACTCCGCTCAACCCAGCGCTTCGACCAGCTGCGGGAGCTGGTCGGCGACGTCCCCGTCGAGCCGGGCCGCGGCGTCGCCGTCGTATGGCGTCGGGCTCTTTGTGACGATCGCCACCTTCCCGCCCGAGGCCATCGTCACCGAGGGCAGGCCCGCTACGGGGTAGACCTCCAGCGAGGATCCGACGCAGAGAAGCAGGTCGGCCTCGGACGCGAGTGACTCGGCCTCGGCCATCGCCTCGGCGGGGAGCAGCTCGCCGAAGAGGACGACGTCGGGCTTGACGAGGCTGGTGCAGGCTCGGCAGGCCGCCACCCCCTCCTCGTCGAAGAGGCCCTCGATCGCGGCCAGCTCGTAGGTCGCATCGCAGCCCTGGCAGCTCGCGGAGCGGATCGACCCGTGCACCTCGATCACGCGCTTCGACCCGGCCTTGGTGTGGAGCATGTCGATGTTCTGGGTGATCACGGCCTGGAGCAGGCCGCGGCGCTCGAGCTCCGCAAGGGCCTCGTGGGCCGGATTGGGCTCGATCCCGCCGAGGCTGTGCAGGCGGGGCCGGTAGAAGCTCCAGAAGCGGGCGGGGTCGCTGCGGAAGGCGTCGATGTGCGCGACCTCCATCGGGTCCACGTTCTCCCACAGGCCGGTGCCGGGGGTGCGGAAATCGGGAATGCCGGAGGGCACCGAGATGCCGGCGCCCGTGAGGGCGACCGTGCACCTCGACTCGCTGATCAATCGAGCGAGTCTCGCAGTGGCTGATGTGGTGGACGCGGGGGTCACACTCGCAGGCGATATGTGTTCTCGACTGAGAGGGTGACCCCCGTGGCCACCCTCATCCGCGAGCGCGGAATCACTTGCCCTTCCAGTGCGCGCGCCGCTTCTGCAAGAACGCGGAGATCCCCTCGCGGCCGTCCTCGGAGAAGAAGACCTCAGCGAACCCTTTCTTTTCGGCCTCGATGCCCTCGTCCAGGTCGCCCTTGTGCGAGACGAGCTTCACCTGCTCGACCGCCAGCGGCGCCTGCTGGGCGAGCTTCCGAGCCCACGAGAGCGCGACGTCCAGCAGCTCCTGGTCGGGCACGAGATCGTCGGCCAGGCCCCACTCGCGTGCCTCCTGGGCCAGGACGGCGTCACCGGTCAGGTTCATCTCCAGCGCCTTCGAGGGGCCGACCAGCCGCGCCAGGCGCTGGGTGCCGCCGAAGCCGGGGATGATCCCGAGGTTGATCTCGGGCTGGCCGAACACCGCCGAGTCGGCCGCAACCCGGAAGTCGCAGGCCATCGCCAGCTCGCAGCCGCCGCCGTAGGCGATCGCGTTCACGGCCGCGACCGTCGAGACGCTCGACTGGCCCAGCTCGCGCAGCAGCGCGTGGCCGTCGTCGATCAGCTCGGCCCCCTTCTGGGGGTCGTCCGTCTTCGAGAACGCCTTGATGTCGGCGCCGGCCGAGTAGACGACCGGCAGCGAGCTGTAGATCACCAGAGCCTTCACCTCGTCGTCGGCCTTGACCTGCTCCCAGACCTTGCCGAGGTCACCGATCACGTCGGGCGAGATCGCGTTCATGGGCGGGTTCGCGAGCCAGGCGATGGCGACGCCGTCCGCGCGCTTCTCGAGTCTCACGGCGCCGTCGCCACCGCCCTGCGGATAGGCGTAGAAGCCCTGGCCCGACTTCAGCCCCAGGCGGCCCTGGGCGACGAGCCGCTTCAGGATCCGAGGCGGCGCGAAGCGCTTGCCGTGGGAGGACTCGTATTTCTCCAGCTTCTCGAGCATCGTGTCGAGGCCCTCGAGGTCGGCCTTCCAGAAGGGCGGGAAGAGGCCGCGGCGCGGGTCCAGCCCGGCGCCGGCCATCATCCCCAGGTCGATCTCGCGCACGGTCGAAACGCCCTCCTCCAGCAGCTTGCAGGCCTCGACCAGCGACTTGAGGATGAAGAGGTCGGCCAATTCCTCGCCGGCTTTCTCGTCGACGTCCCCGTCCCCCTCGATGTTGGACTCGCCGTCCTTGTAGAAGCCCTCGCCGCCCGACTTGGCGCCGAGCTTCCCGTCCTTGACGAGCTTCTGCATGCCCTTGTGGACGTAGAACGAGTCGCCGTAGGACTCGTTCAGGTACTCGGCGACGTGCAGCACGGTGTCCAACCCGAGCATGTCGATGAGGATGAACGGGCCCATCGGCGAGGTGTTCGCGGCGGCGACGGCCTCGTCGATCTTCTTGATCGAGAGCCCTCGCTCCTCCTGCTGGCGCCAGACCTCGCCGGCGGCCGAGTTGAGGATGCGGTTGACGACGAAGCCCGGCACCTCCTTGCAGGTGATCCCCTGCTTGCGGATCGCCTGCGCGAAGTTGAAGGCGGTGGTCACCGTCTCGCGCGAGGTGTCCTCACCGCTGATGATCTCGACCAGCGGCATCACCGAGGCCGGGTAGAAGAAGTGGAAGCCGACGACCTTGTCGGGACGCAGGGTCTCCCGCCCCATGTCGGTGATCGAAAGCGACGAGGTGTTCGAGGCGAGGATCGCGTGACCCGGGGTCGCCTCGTCGAGCTCCGCGTAGACGGCCTTCTTGATCTCCATCTTCTCGGGCACGGCCTCGATGACGATGTCGACGTCGCCGAACTCCTCGTAGGTGGTGGTGCCCGTGATCAGCCCCATCACCTCCTCCAGCCGCTGGTCGGCCGCCTCCTGGGTCAGCTTCTCCTTCTTCACGAGGCTGCCGAGCTGGCTCTTGGTCACCTCACTCGACTTCTCGAGCGCGGCGTCGACGAACTTCTGCTCGACGTCCTTGATGACTACCGGGATGTCGGCGGCGGCGATCGTCTGCGCGATCTCGCCCCCCATGGTGCCGCCACCGAGGACGGCGGCCTTGAAGACGAACATGAAAGAGGTTCCTCCGAAGGTCGGTTGGCCGGGGAACGGCTAATGTACACTCGAATCCATGACGCGCCGCGAAGACATGGACGACGACCGCGCCGTGCTGCGCAGATGCGACCGCGTGCCGCGAGACCTCGACATACTGTGCGCGGACAGCTTCGAGCCGGTTGAGGGCGGGTTCGCCGCCCAGACCCCGAGCCTGCCGCTCGTCTGGGACGACAACTTCGTGATGTTCGAGGAGCCCGGCCTGAGCGCCGAGCGGATGGCCGAGATCTGCGACGAGGCCCAGGGCCGCGCAGGCCTGGCGCACCGAACCGTGATGACCACCGACCCGGACGAGGACGAGCGGGTCGACCCGGGCTTCCGCGGCCTGGGTTGGAAGGTGGAGGGGGACGTCTTCATGGTGCTGCGCTCGGAGCTCGAGGACGCGCCGCAGATCGAAGTGAGCGAGGTCCCCCACCCCGTGGAGCTGAGGCGGTCGATCCTCCACGAGGACGAGGACTTTCTGAAACTGGAGCCGGAGGGGCGGGACGCGTTGGTCGAGCAGCTGATCGAGAGCGAGCGGCGGCTGAACGCCGCGGACGGGGACTCCTGGTTCGTCGCCGATGCCGACGGCACGCCGGCGACGACGACCCGGCTGCTCACCCAGAACGGCTACGGGTTCATCGACGCCGTGGGCACGCTGCGCTCCGCGCGCAGGCGGGGCCTGGCTCGCGCCACCGTGCACGCTGCCGCTCGGGCGTCGCTGGAGCGGGGAAACGAGGTCACCTTCCTGATCGCCGCGGAGGACGACTGGCCACGCCACTTCTACGAGAGGTTCGGCTTCGCCCCCGTGGGCAAGTTCCGCACCTTCAGGAAACCGCCCGGCCCGGGGGATACTGCAGGCGATGGCCGAGGCTGAGGACGTCAGGCTCGCGACGGTCGCCGACGCCGCGGCGCTGGCGCGCCTTTTCACCGACTTCAACAGCGAGTTCGATGAGCCCACGCCCGAGCTGGACGTGGCGGCGGCGCGGATCTCCGAGCACATCGAGCGGCGGCATTCGACCTTCCTGCTCGTGGGCGAGGGCCCTGATGGCTTCGCCCAGCTTCGCTTCCAGGCCTCGGTCTACTCAGCCGGCTGGAGGCACACCTTCAGGAGCTCTACGTCGTGCCGCCTCTGCGCGGCCAGGGACAGGGCCGGGCCCTGCTGGAGGCCTCGATGAACGAGGCGAGGGCGGCGGGAGCCGACTACATCAACCTCGGCACCAGCGAGGACGATGTCGCCGCGCTGCCGGCTCTACGAGAGCGCCGGCTTCACCAATCGCGAGGGGAAGCCGGACGGGCCCGTCATGTACGTCTACGAGCGCGAGCTCTAACCGCCGTGATCGCCGCCCGCCTCAGATCGTGACGGACTTCGACTTCGCCCCCTGGCAGGTCACCTTGCCCTGCTTGCTGTTCTTGCTGGCCTTCGTGACCTCGGCGTAGTAGACGCCGACGCCGAGCTGAACCGTGACCGCCCACCGTCCCTGCTTGTCGGTCTTGTCCGAGGCGATCACCTTGCCGTCCGAGCCCGAGCGCAGCTTCACCTTGCGGCCCTGCCTGCACTCGGCCCGCTTCGAGGAGATGGTGCCGTTGACCGAGTCCGCATCCACGAACAGGTCGCCGGTGCTCGTCTTCACCTTCTTCGCGGCGGATGCGTCCGTCGCGGGCACAAGCACGAGCAACCCCAGTGCCAACGCGCCCAGCCACAAGGCTGCGAGCCGGCGCGGTTCGTCCGTGAGCCCCGTCCCCATGGGCGCACGCTATCCGAAAGCCCGCGTTCCCTCAAGCGGACGGCTCAGCCCTCGCCGTAGACCTCGTCCTTGATCAGGGTCACCGAGCGGATCACCGAGTCGAGGAACGGCTCGACGTCCGTCAGCAGGCGCTTGTATTCGCGGCGCCCCTTGGGGGTGATCGAGTAGTAGCGCCGCGTGCGGCGGTCCGGCAGCTCCCAGCGGCCCTCGACCAGCCCGTCGTTCTCCATGGTTCGCAGCAGCGGGTACATCGTGTTCGGGTTGACCGAGATCACCCCCTGGGTCATCTCCTCGATCTCCTCGATCAGCCGGTTGCCGTAGGTGGGCTCCCTGGCCACGAGGTGCAGGACCAGCAGCGGGAAGACGTCGCGCCGGCGGATCTCGCCGCCGAACACGTCCGAGGGACGACCGCCGCGCCGCGCCGCGCGCTTGCGCTCGCGCGCGCCTTCCTCCCCGGCCCGCGCCGCCTCTGCGACGGCCTCGGCGACCGGCTTGGACGCGGGCTTCCGCTGCTCCGCCACTGGGCGAGTGTACGCCGCTACTTACGTCTAAGTGTGTTGAGCGCCCCGGCGGCCGCCGAAGCGCTCGTGAAGCGGTTCCGGGCGGCCGGCTTAGGCGGTGGCCTTGGCCTCTTTGGCCTCGGCCGCGTCACCGGCGCCGTTCTCGGACGCCTTGGCCTTCTTTGCCTTCGCCTCGGGGGTCTCCTCGTCGGCCTGGCGGCCCATCAGGATCTCCTTGGCGATCACCAGGCGCTGGATCTGCGAGGTGCCCTCATACAGCTGCATGATCTTGGCGTCGCGCATCAGCTTCTCGACCGGGTACTCCTTGATGAAGCCGTAGCCGCCGTAGACCTGAACGGCGTCGGTGGTGACCTCCATCGCGGAGTCGGCCGCGAAGCGCTTCGCGTGCGAGGCGGCGAGGGTGTTGCGCTTGCCCTGGTCGAGCAGCACGCCGGACTGCCAGACCAGCAGCCTCGAGGCCTCGACCTTGGTCGCCATGTCGGCGATCATGAATGCGACCGCCTGGTGCATGGCGATCGGGACGCCGAATTGGACGCGCTCCTTGGCGTACTCCGAGGCGAACTCGAGCGCGGCCTGGGCGATGCCGACGGCCATCGCCGAGACGCCGGGGCGAGTGCGGTCGAGCGTCTGCATCGCCAGCTTGAAGCCGTGGTTCTCCTCGCCCAGCAGGTTCGCAGCGGGGATCTCGGTCTCGTTGAAGGTGATCGTGGCGGTGTTGGAGGCGCGCTGGCCGAGCTTGTCCTCCTTCTTGTCCACAGTCACGGTGTCGTCCTTGGGGACGACGAACGCCGAGATGCCGCGGTGGCCGGCGTCCTTGTCGGTCTTGGCGTAGACCGTGAACCAGTCGGCGTAGCCGCCGTTGGTGATGAAGCACTTGGAGCCGTTGATGACGTACTTGTCGCCCTTCTTCACGGCCATCGTCTTCATGCCGGAGACATCGGAGCCGGCGTCGGGCTCGGTCAGGCAGAACGATGCGAGCTTGGGGGCCTCGGTCAGCATCCCGAGGTACTCCTTCTTGACCTCCTCGGAGCCGCCGATCATGACCGGGGTCGCGGCGAGGCCGTTGGCCATCAGCGAGGTGCCGATGCCCGAGCAGCCCCAGCCCATCTCCTCCTCGATCAGGCAGCCAGAGAGGTAGTCGAGCTCCGCTCCGCCGTACTCCTCGGCGATGTGGGTGTTCATGAGGCCGATCTCCCAGGCCTTCTCGACGATGTCCTGGGGCCAGGTCCCTTCCTTGTCGTACTCCCAGGCGACCTTGCGGATGTCCTTCTCGGCGAAGCTGTGGGCGAGCTCGCGGAGGTCCTTCTGCTCGTCGGTGAGGGTCAGATCGACCACTGATCGCGCTCCTTGTCTGCGTTGGAGGAAACCGATTGACTGGTCAGTCAGCCAGGCCACGAAGAGTACCGGATTAGGCTGTCTGAATGCCGGTTCTGGCCGAGATCGACGCGGGCACGATCATGATCCTGATCGTGCTCGCCGCGCTGCCCATCGGGGCGGTCGTGTTCGCGCTCGGCGCCGGCAACGCCATGAAGCAGATCGGCAAGGGAGACCTCGCGATCGAGCCCGAGACCCCCTCGGGCGGGTCGGGCGGCGGCGGCCCCGGTCTCGGCCGAGGTCCGCGAGGAGGAGATCCGCCAGATGGTGCAGGCGCGCTCGGACCGCGGCGAGGCCCGCGGCGCCAAGCCGATCGACGTCGACGCCGAGGTGGAGAGGTTGCTCGCGCCAGAGCGCGAGGCGCCGGCGCTCGGCGGCGACGCCGGCCTTCGCGACGAGGTCCGCCAGCTGGTGGTGGCCCGCAACGAGAGGCGCCTACGCCAGGGCAAGAAGGAGCTGGACGTGGACGCCGAGGTCGAGCGCCAGCTGCGCGAGCTCGAGAACCTGGGTCAATAGCCCGAATGCGTGCCGCGCGTGAGGCCCGGGTATAGATTCCGGGTCCATGGAAGCCTCAAAGCAGGATCGAGAGAGCCTTGAGAGCGACGCGGCCGATTCGGTCGTCGAGCTGGACGAGCTCCTCAACCGTCCCGGCACCTACTTCAACCCGCAGACCGAGGTGCTGGTCGTCGTCGACGACTCCAGCACCATCGCGGAGGAGGTCTTCAACATGGAGGCCTACGAGGGGGCCGAATGGGTGCGGATCTCCGACGACGTCGCCATCGACGAGTCCCAGCGCGACGCGGTGCTGATGGACTTCCAGACGCACTACCACCCCGGCATGGCCGACTCGGTCTCCGAGACCGCCCTCGAGCAGGGCGACGAGGAGTACGACGACGGCGAGGACGGGCAGGACCCCGGCCGCGAGGACTGACGCCTTGAGGGGGCGGTCGTGAACGAGCGGCCGCTGACCCTGCTGGGCGTCCCGATCGACAGCGTCGGCAAACCCGGGGGGAACCGAGCTCGGGCCCGGCTCGCTGCGCGAGCGCCTGGGGAGCTCCGGGATTCCCGACGCGGGCGACACCCGGACCCGGCTGCGCGGCGGTGTCCGCGATCCCGCCACCGGCTGGCTCGACTTCGAGCAGGTCTGCGAGCTGACGGCCGAGGTCCGCGAGCGCGTCGCCGCGCTGGTGGGCGAGGGACGGATCCCCGTCGTCCTGGGTGGCTGCTGCACGCTCGTCCCGGGGGCGCTGGCCGGCGCCCGCGACGCCCTCGGCGAGTGCGGCATCGCCTACCTCGACGGCCACTTCGACCTCTACGAGGGCGACACCTCCCAGACCGGCGAGGCCGCGGACTTCCCGCTGGCGGCCGCGATCGGCCGCGCGCCGCAGGCGCTGCTCGACCGGGTCGGGGGCGACGCGGTCGTCGACCCCGGGCGCGTCGAGCTGCTGGGCCCGCGCGACGCCGAGGAGGCGGTCGGCTTCGGCTCGCCCACCCCCGCCGAGGTCGGAATCGCGCACTTTCGCGACCGAGACTCCCTCCGCGGCGCGGACCTGAAGACGGTCGGCGCCGATGCCGCAGAGCGCCTGGCCGAGGGGGGCCGGCGCTACTGGCTGCACCTGGACGTCGACGTGCTCGACCAGGACGCCTTTCCCGCCACCGACGTGATGATGCCGGACGGCCTCAGCGTCGCCGAGCTGACCGAGCTGATCGCTCCGCTGCTCGCCCACCGCGGGCTGTCGGGGGTGAACCTCGCCTGCTTCAACCCCGAGAAGGACCCCGGCGGCGCCTGCGGCGACGCGCTCGCCGGCCTGACGCTCGCCGGGCTCCTCTCGACTGACTAGGACTCGTCTGAGAGCGAGATCGCGACCTGCTCCAGGGCGTCCAACGCCTCCTGCATGCCGGACTCCATGCCGGACTCGATGTGCATGTCGCGGTGCTCCTTCATGGTGTGCTCGACCAGGTTGGTCATGGTCGTGCGGCCGTCGGCCTCGCTGAACGTGATCGTGTCCACGGCGTAGAAGTCGGGATCGCGCTCCCACATGCCCTCCGGGTCCTCGTAGACCTCGGTGTAGACGAGGCGCTCGTTGGGGACGATCTCCCGGTAGGTGCCGTGGAAGGCGACCTCGAAGCCCTCGTTCGCCTCCATCACGTAGCGGTACTCACCGCCGACCCGCAGATCGACCTCGACGCTCGTGACCTTGCCCCGCTTGCCGGCCCACCAGCGCTCGATCAGCTCCGGCTCCGTCCACGCCCGCCACACGAGGTCCCGTGGGGCGTCGAACTCCCTGGTGATCAGGATCTGCTTGTCCGCGGGGAGGGTCACCACCGCGCTACCGCTGCTCGTCATCGTCATCTCCTTCGTCCTTTCCGTTCTGTTCTTTCAGTTCGTCGAGCACGACGTCGAGCGCCTCGAACCGCTCGCTCCACGCGCGCTCATAGCTCTTGACCCAGTCATGGATGGGCTTCAGCGGCTTTCCGTTCAGCCGGTACATCCGCTGTCGCCCCTGATCGCGCACATGCACGAGCCCGACCTCGCGAAGCACCTTCAGGTGCTTGGAGACCTGCGGCTGGGCCAGGCCGAGCTGCCCGACGAGGTCGTTGACGGGACGTTCCCCGCCCACCAGCGCGTCCAGGATCTGCCGGCGGCGGGGCTCCGCCACCGCGTTGAACGCATCCGCCGTCGTCGCTGCTCTTGCCATGCGGGCATCATATACCTATATCGGAATATGTCAAGCCGCGACGACGACGATGAAGCTCGCGTACAGCGCCAGCCAGATCAACACCGGCAGCAGCTCGAAGCGGTCACGCAGGCGCAGGGCCCAGAAGGCGACCAGGCCTCCGGCGAGGCCGAGGGCGACCGAAATCGCGGCGTTGCCGCTGAGCTCCCAGTCAGTGAAGGCGAGGCCGATGCCCACGGGGATCGTCGACTGGAAGACCATGGCGCCGGTGATGTTGCCCAGCGCGAGCGAGTCCTTCCCCTCTCGCACCCAGAAGAAGCTGTTGACCTTCTCGGGGAGCTCGGTGGCGAGGGGCGCGAGGATCAGGGAGAGCACGATCGCCTCGACGCCGATCTCCTCGGCGAAGTGCAGCAGCTCCTCGACGAACAGGTGCGCGCCGCCGACCATCGCCGCGAGCCCGATCAGCACCTGGACGATCGCGACGCTGAGCGGCGGGTCGGTTGCCGCCTTCGGGCCCCTGGCCATGATCAGCGAGTTGAGGCTTTCCTCGGATTGGACGGCGCCGCTGCCGCGGATCGTGAAAGCGACGTAGGCGAAATAGGAGAGCAGGAAGAATCCGGCTGCGGGAATCCTGATCGCCTCCGGCGCGCCGAACCCGAGCACCAGCCCGAGACCGAAGAACACCATGAAGAAGGCGAGGTCGCGGTCGAGGGTCGGCACGTGCACCTCGAGCTCGATGTCCTGCGGGCGGCGCTTGCGGTAGATGTAGGCGGTGCCGCCGACCAGGCCCATCGCCAACGTGGCCAGCAGGAACGGCGCGCCTACGATCGCCCCGATAGCGACGTCCTCGCTCTTGGTGGCCCCGACCAGAGCGACGATCGCGATCAGGGTTTCGGGCAGCGCGGTGCCGACGGCCGCCAGCAGGCTGCCGACGGCTCCCTCACCGAGGCCGAGCTTGTGCCCGACCCACTCGATCGCGTTGGTGAAGAGGAGCGCGCCGGCGAGGATCACGGCGAAGCTGACGACGAGGAGGAGAAACTCCATCTCTTACGCGCCTACCCGACGCCGGCCGCGCCCACGCCTGGGCCGCGAGCGGTCCCTCACGCGTAGAAGAACGTGAGGCCGAGGATCGCGTACAGCGCCAGCAGCTGCACGCCCTCGAACCAGTTCGACTCGCCCTCGTTGGTGACCTGGTAGGCGACGAGCACCCCGATCACCACCGCGGCGATCTCGAAGCCGTTGAATACCAGCGGCATCGGGCCCGGACCGAGGAAGAAGGAGGTGATCACCAGCACCGGCGCCACGAACAGGGCGACCTGGGCGCTGGAGCCGATCGCGATGTTGACCGAGAGGTCCATCTTGTCCTTGATCGCGACCAGCACCGCCACCCAGTGCTCGGCGGCGTTGCCCACGATCGCGACCACGATCACCCCGATGAAGAACTCGCTCAGCCCGACCGCATCGGAGGCGGCCTCGATCGAGCCGACCAGGATCTCCGACATGACGCCGACGGCGATACCGGCGACCGCGAGCGCGATCACCGAGCTCCGGATCGACCAGCCCCAGAGGTCCTCGTCGTGCTCCGAGGCCCCCTCGCCGTGGGGGTTGAAGAGCTCGCGGTGGGTCCGGAGGCTGAACAGCAGGCCCGCCACGTAGGTGCCGATGAGGACGATCGCGACGGCCAGCGACAGGTTCTCGACGGTGGAGTCGAACTCGACCCGCTCCTGCTCGATCCCCGGCAGCCCCTGCCCTTCGACCAGCTCGAACACGGCCGGCATCACCATCGCCGCGACCGCCAGGAACAGCATCAGCGACTGCACGTTCGCCGCGGTGCGGTTGAAGGTCTGGTGGGTGCGTCCGCCCTTGAGCCCGCCGAACAGCATCGCCGCGCCCATCACCAGCAGGATGTTGCCCAGGATCGAGCCGATGATCGATGCCTTGACGACCTCCTGCAGCCCGGCCTCGAGCGCGAACAGCGCGATGATCAGCTCCGGCGCGTTGCCGAAGGTGACGTTCAGCAGCCCGCCGATCCCGGGGCCCGACTTGGCCGCGACCTCCTCGGTCGCGCGCCCCATCAGCGCCGCGGTCGGGATCACGCCGAGCGCCGCCGAGAAGAAGATCAGCCCCGCGGCCGCGTGGGAGAGCTCCAGCGCGACCGCCGCCGGGATGAAGGGGATCAGCAGATATGGCCAGCCGCTCGGGGAGAGGAAGAAGGACCGGTCGAACCTCGGCCCGCGCTTGTCGGCCTCCCCGGTTACTGCTCGATCAGGGCGGCGCACTGGTCGAGCGCGTCCTGGCCCTGAGCGTCGGCGAGGCAATCGAGGTAGGCCTGCGTGGCGGGGCTGGCGCCACCGCCCGAGGCGCCGGAGCCCGAGCCGCCGCCGCCCGCCGCGGCGCCGAGCGCGCCGAGCTGGCTGGGGTCGACGCCGAACTGCTGCAGCAGGTCGCCGAGCGGCTGCGCGTCGGTCGGGCCCGAGATCTCCTGCGGATCGTTGAGCTCGCTGAGCGTGACCGAGAAGCCGACCGAGACCGACTCCGGAGCGCCACTGGTGGCGGCGGGTGGATCGATCTCGAGGTTCGCCTCGAGCTTGCGCAGGATGTCGTCGTCGGCGCCCGTGTAGATGTCGAAGTCCGCCGACTTGATGATGTTCGTGAGCTCGTCAAGCTGGCTCAGCTGCGCGGGGGTCACCTGGTCGGCGGCCTGGGGTACGCGCTCGGCGATCGTGCGAATGTCCTCGACCAGCTTCGGCACGTCGGCCTGCCCGGAGATGTGGATGGTGTCGGTGCCGTCGACGTCCTCGTTGCCCTCGTTGGAGAGGTCCGTCAGCCAGTTCGCGGGATTGACGCCGATCGAAGAGAGGAAGTTGCCCTCGTTGCCCTGCTCATCGCTCTGAGCCTGGGCCTGCTCGAAGGAGCTCTGGAACTGCTGGAAGAGCTCCGCCGGCACCTCGTAGTCGGTGTCCTGGAAGTTGACGAAGGCCGAGTCGCCGGTTGAGACGAGCCCGGCGCTGCCCGAGAAGTCCTGCGCGGAGCTCTCCAGGTCGGCCTCGGCGGTGATGTCGAACTTGGGCACCGCGCCGTCGCCGCCGCTCTCGAAGGGCCCGCCGAGGCTTGCCGTGAACGTGCCATCGGTGTCGCCGCCCTCGGCTGAGACGTCGAAGCTGAGGTCGAAGACGCCGCTGTCGATCTGCGCCTCGTTGTTGAAGGTCGCGTCCAAGACCTCCTGGGGATCCTCGTCGCCACCGCTGTCGCCGCCGCAGGCGGCGACCGTGACCGCCGCGAGGGTGAGCGCGAGGACGAGCAGGGTGAGAGTCCGATTCAAGATGAAAGTCTCCTGGCTGGCGGGCGTCGGCGAGCGCCAGAGTAGCGCACGCCCCGTATCGTTGATGACGCATGCCGGCGTCGCGAAACTGTCCTTCATGCGCCGCTCAGAATCCGGAGCGCGCGCGCTTCTGCATGTCCTGCGGCACCGAGTTTGCTCCCCTCTGCCCCAGTTGCGGCCAGGAGAACCCCGCCGGGGCACGGTTCTGTATGGGGTGCGGAGCCGAGCTCGACGCCGCGGCGGCAGCGCCGGCGGCCGCCCCCGAGGCGGTCCCCGAGGCCCCGCCCGAGGAACGCCGCCAGGCGACGGTCCTGTTCGCCGACCTCTCCGGCTATACCGCCGCCGCTGAGCGCATGGATCCCGAGGCGGTCAAGGCTCTCGTCGACCGGACGCTGCGCCGCCTGGGCGAGGAGATCGAGCGCTTCGGCGGCAGCATCGACAAGTTCATCGGCGACAACGTGATGGGCGTCTTCGGAGCCCCGGTGGCCCACGAGGACGACCCCGAGCGCGCGGTACGCGCGGCGCTGGCGATGCAGGCCGCGATGGAGGAGACCAACCGCGAGATCGACGAGCGTCACGGCGTCGCCTTCTCGCTTCGCGTCGGCCTCAACTCGGGCGAGGTGATGGCCGGCGCCGTCGGCGATCGCTACACGGTGATGGGCGACGTGGTCAACGTGGCGGCCAGGCTGCAGGCCGCGGGCCGGCCCGGCAGCGTCACCGTCGGCGAGGAGACCCACCGCGCCACCCGCGACGCCGTCTCCTACGAGCGCCTTGATCCGCTGGAGCTGAAGGGCAAGGAGGAGCCGGTGCCGGCCTGGGAGGCCAACGAGGTGATCGCCGGGCCGGGCCGGGGAACGCGCCGCAGCGAGACGAAGCTGATCGGGCGCGGCGAGGAGTCCGAGCTGCTGGTGTCGCTGGTTGAGCGGGTCGAGCGCGAGCAGCGCCCTTACCTGGTGACCGTGATCGGCCAGGCGGGTGTCGGCAAGTCGCGGCTGCTGCGCGAGCTGACCGACACGGTCGGCTCCTACAACGACCCGCCCACGATCCGGCGCGGCCAGTGCCCGCCCTACGCCGGCATCTCCTATCTGGCCCTGGTCGAGGTTCTGCGCGTCGAGTTCGAGCTGCTCGACACCGACGGCCCCGAGGCCGCGTGGCAGAAGGTGCTGAGCGGCGTCGAGAAGCTGATGGAGGAGCTGGGCGAGCCCGAGTCGGCGCAGCGCAACGCGGCTCTGCTGGCGGTCCCGCTCGGCATCGAGCCCCCCGAGGAGAGCGCCTTCACCGACGACGACCCCCAGCGCATGAGAGAGGCGCTGTTCTCGGCCGCGCGCGCGGTGATCGAGGCGATCGCCCGCCGCCGCACTTTGGTGCTGGCGATCGACGACATCCACTGGGCCGACGAGGGCATGCTGGACCTGATCGACCACCTGGCGCGCTGGGTGCGCGGCCCGCTGCTGCTGGTCTGCCTGACCCGCGACGAGCTGCTGGAACGGCGGCCCGACTGGGGCGGCGCGCGCAAGAGCGCGACCTCGATCTGGCTGGAGCCGCTGAGCGCCGAGGAGACGCGCGAGCTGGTCGCGGCGCTGATGCCGGGCTCCGAGAACGGCGGCGCCGACGTCGTGCCCCAGGTCGCAGAGCGCGCCGGGGGCAACCCGCTGTTCGCCGAGGAGATGGTCAACCGCCTGATCGAAGAGGACACCGTCGAGATGGCGACTCTGCCCAGCACGGTGCAGTCGCTGCTGGCGGCCAGGCTGGACTCGCTCGACCGGCCCGAACGCCGCCTCTTGCTGCAGGCATCGGTGGTGGGGCAGACCTTCTGGGACGGCTCGCTGGCGCAGACCGCGACCGAGGAGGGCCTCGACCTGGGGCGCACGCTGGCGGCGCTGGAGGAGAAGGACCTGGTCATAACGAACCCAGGCAGCCGCCTGACGGGGCAGCGCGAGTACGCCTTCAAGCACGTGCTGATCCGCGACGTCGCCTACGGGATGCTGCCCAAGGCCGTCCGCTGCCGCAAGCACGTCGAGGTCGGCGAGTTCATCCGCGAGCGCGCCGGCGATCGCATCGAGGCCTTCGTCGGCATCGTCGCCGAGCACTACGCGCGCGCGGCGGCGCTGGGCCTGGACGGCGGCCTGGAGCCGGAGGAGCTGAGCGAGCTTCGCCGCGAGGCCCTGGAGCTGCTCGAGGCCGCCGGCGACGCCGCCGCCCAGCTCTACTCGAACGCCGAGGCGTTCGAGCGCTACTCGGCCGCGCTCGAGCTCACCGACGAGCTCGATCCCGGCGACCAGGCGCGGATCGGCGAGAAGCAGGGCGATGTCGCCCTGCGCATGGGCAGGGTGGACGCGGCGGTCTCGGTCTGGGAACGGTGCCTGGAGTACCACCGCAGCGAGGAGGACCTGGCCCGCGTCGCGGACCTGCACCGGAAGATCGGCGCGGCCCTGTGGCACAAGGGCGAGCGGCGCGCCTCGATCGACAACTACCAGCGCGGCATCGACCTGCTCAAGGACGGCCCGCCCTGCATCGAGCTGGTCCGCCTCTACGAGGAGGCAGCATCGCTGTACATGCATACCGGGGACAACATGCTCGCGATCTATGCCTCGGAGAAGGCGCTGCGCTTGGCGGAGCGCCTGGACGAGGCCCGCGCGGCGAGCCGCGCCCACGGCATCTTCGGCCGCGTCTTCGGGCGCATCGGCGATTCGGAGAAGGCGCGCGAGAACCTCGAGCGTTCGGTGGCGCTGGCGCGCGAGTCCGATCGCGGCGAGGCGGTTCGGGCGCTGCTGACGCTCGGCTATCACCTCGAGATCTCCGAGGCCGACTACGACGGCGCCGCCGAGGCCTACCGCGAGGCCCTGACGCTGGCACAGGAGGTCGGCGACCTGCCCTCGCAGGTCGAGCTGCACGCCTCGCTCGGCCAGCTTGCGGCCGAGCGGGCCGACTGGGACGAGGTCGAGCGCGCGACCGACGCCAGCGGCGGGCTGGCCGAGCGCGAGGGCCTGCACGGCAAGCTCTGCTTCCCCTTCCTGCTCCGCGGCGTGCTCGCCTGGCGGCTCGGCGAGTGGGAAGAGGCGACGAAGCTGTTCCGCCGCGCCCACGAGCTGGGCGAGCAGGTGGGCCGCTCCGAGGTCGCCTTCAGCGCACTGCAGTGGCTTGCCTGGACCCTGCGCGAGAGCGGCGACCTGAGCGCGGCCGAGACCGAGCTGGCCAAGGCCCTCGACATCTGCGAGCGCGCCGGCCTCATCGCCCAGTCTGTCGAGGCGATCGCGGCGCGGGCCGTGGTGCTGGCGCTGAGCGGCCGCATGGACCAGGCCCGGGCGGCCGCGGAGGAGGCCGAGCGGCTCGCCGGACGCCTGCATTACCCCGTCGGCGAGGCGGCCAAGGCCGAGGCCGCGGGAGCCTGCGCCGAGGACCCCGACGCCGCCGCCGAGCTGATGGACACCGCGCGCGAGCGCTGGTCGCAGCTGGGACGCCCCCTGGACGCGACCCGCTGCACCCTGGTGCAGGGACGGATGCTGGCGAAGATCGACCAGGCCGGCGGCGAGGCGCTGCTGAGCGAGGCCGCGAGCGAGTACGAGCGGATCGACGTGCCGGGGCTCGCCGCGCGGGCCCGGGAGCTGGTCACCTAGCCGCGTGGCGACCTGGAAGCAGCAGGCGCTGATCGACGCCCCGGTGGAGCGAATCTGGGCGCTGCTCGCCGACCCCGAGACCTACGCGGCGTGGGCGGGGGACGTGATCGAGGTGACGGGCGCTCCGACGCGGATCGAAAAGGGCTCGAGCTTCCAGCAGACGAGCCCGGGCCCGATACGCGGTGAGATGACGACGACGTTCATGGTCGAGGAGCTCGACGACCTGCGCGAGATCAAGCTGCGCTGCCAGGCGAGCGGTTACTACTCGCACTGGTGGCTGACCGAAGCCCAGGGTCAGACCTTCGCCGACGTCGAGCTCGGCGTCGAGCCGATCGGCCTGCACGGACAGGTGGCGCGCATGCTGATGACGAAGCGAACCCTGCGCCAGGTCACCGAGGAGAGTCTCGACGGGATCCGCCAAGCGTGCGACCAGCCGCCTCCGGGCGGCGCCAGCGCCCGCGAATAGAATCGCCCGGATGCCCGAGTCCCCGCCCAAGACGTGGATCCTGACCGGCTCGCTGGAGAACTTCCGGATCTACGTCGAGCGCGGCTTCGACGTGATCGGGTTCAAGCAGCGGCGGCGCCTGCAGGCGCAGGATTTCGAGCCGGGCGACGAGATCGTCTTTTACGTCACCGGCGTGCAGGGGTTCGGTGGCATCGCCCGCGTCACCTCGGAAATGTTCGAGGACCGTACCCCGATCTGGCCCCAGGGAGCCAAGAAGAAACCGGAGCCCTATCCCTGGCGGGTCGAGGCCGAGCCGGTCGTTGTCCTGTCCGAGGAGGAGTTCGTTCCCGCCGAGGAGCTGGTCGGCGAGCTCGATCACGTCGCCAAGTGGCCGCGCGAGCACTGGCACCTCGCCTTCCAGGGCCAGCTGCGCACGATCGGCGAAGCGGACGCGGCCCTGCTGCGCGAGCGGCTGGCGGCCCGTGCCCCCGCCGCCCAGCGGTGAGCGAGGAGGGCGCAGGAGAGCTGCACGGGCGCCACTTCTCGCGCCAGGAGGCGAACGCGCTGCTGCCGACGCTGACGCCGCTGCTGGCACAGCTGCAGGAGGCGAAGGAGGAGCTGACCGACACCGAGGCCCACGAGCTGCTTTCCGACGCGGCCCCCTCGAACGGCGGCGGCGAGGCCGGGCAGCAGGTCGGTGTCGCCTTCCTCGAGGTGAGGCGCCTGCTGGAGACGCTGGAGGAGGCGGGGATCGTGCTCCGGGACATCGACCGCGGGCTTGTCGATTTTCCCGCCGTCAGCGACGGCCGCGAGATCTATCTCTGCTGGGAGCTCGGCGAGGATGAGGTCGCCTATTGGCACGAGCTCGAGTCGGGATACGGTGGCCGCCAGCCGCTGGACTGAGCCCGTTCGCGAGCTACCGGGAACGCTCGCGCGCGACCTGCGGGGCCTGCGGGGCAACGAGCGCCTGGCGGTGGTCGGGGTCGCCCTGATCGCCGGCAGCCTGCTGCTGCCCTGGTACGGGATTCCGGTCTCGGGCGACCTGGTGCAGACCGGCCTCGGCGCCGCCAGCTGGGCCGAGGCGGCGCTGCTGCTGACCGCAGCGGCGACCCTCTTCTTCGCGCTGCAGATCGGAGGAGGCTACGTCCCCCCCAGGCCGCTGACCGAGTGGGCGCTGCTGCTCAGCGCGGGCGTCTGGGCGGCGGCGATCGTCGCCTACAGGATGGTCGAGCGGCCCGAGCTGGACTTCGAGGTGATCGTCGACGTCAACCGCACCTATGACCTGCGCTACGGGATCTTCGTCGCCATGGCCGGAGCGGTGCTGATCATCGCCGCGGGGCTGCGGGCACGGCGGCGGCGGGCGTCAGAGCAGCGGAGCTAATCCGCCGCGGCCGCGGCGGCGCCCTCGTCGGGGGGCGGCGGCTCGATCCCCTGGCGCCTCATCCCGTCCTCGATCGCGGCGATCACCGTCTCCAGCACTCGCACGCGGGCGTAGCGCTTGGAGTCCGCCTCGATCAGATGCCAGGGAGCGTGCGGAGCCTGGTCGGTTCGCGCCAGCATGTCCTCGATCGCGTCTGTGTACTCGGGCCGCTTCTCGCGGTTGCGCCAGTCCTCGTCGGTCAGCTTCCACTGCTTCAACGGGTTCTTCTTGCGCCGCTCGAAGCGCTTCAGCTGCTCCTTGTCGGAGATGTGCATCCAGACCTTGACCAGGATCATGCCCTCGTCGGCGAGGGTGCGCTCGAAGCCGTTGATCTCGTCGTAGGCGCGCATCCAGGCGGCGCGGTCGGCGAAGCCCTCGACCCGCTCGACCAGCACCCGCCCGTACCAGGAGCGATCGAGCACGCTCATCCCGCCCCACCCGGGCAGCACGGGCCAGAAGCGCCAAAGGAAATGGTGGCGCTTCTCGTCGTGGGTCGGAGCCGCGAAGCTGACCACCCGCACGTGCCTGGGGTCCATCTGCGCGACTAGGCGCTTGATCGCGCCGCCCTTCCCCGAGGCGTCCCAGCCCTCGAACATGACGCAGACCGGAGGCCCGATCTCCTTCTCCCCGATCTGCCCGCCCAGGGTGAGGCGGAGCTGGGTCAGTCGCGGCCAGGCGCGCTCCAGGCCATGCCGCTCCTCCTTCCGGGAGAGCTTTTTGGAGAGGTCGAGCTCGTCGAGCCTGCCCACGGCCCCGATCCTTTCACCCTTGGGGGGTCAGATGGTCAGCGGGTGCCGGGCGCCAGGATCTGGGGATTCGACTCCGGCTCCTCCTCGGTCGCGATCACCGCCAGCGGCAGCAGGAGCGTCGCCGAGAAGATCATCAGGATCCCGATCGCGACCACCAGCTTGCTCTTGTACAGGTGTCCCGCGGTCCCGACCACGAACCCGCCCAGCATCAGGAACAGGTAGGGGGTGATCGAGTTCGGGAGCACGTCTGCGAGCAGAGGCATAGCCCGTATCTATCATCCTTGACGATGGAGGCGCACGAACCCGGCACCAACGAACCCGCATCGGTCGCCGAGGTTCGCGACGGCCTAGGCAAGGTCGGCTACCTCGCCGACGAGTCCTCGGCGCTGGTCTCCTTCCTCGCGCAGCGGCTCGGCAAGCCCGTGCTGGTCGAGGGCCCGGCCGGGGTCGGCAAGACCGAGCTGGCCAAGGCGCTCTCGCGCCACACCGGGCGGGAGCTGATCAGGCTGCAGTGCTACGAGGGCCTGGACGAGGCCAAGGCGCTGTACGAGTGGAATTACCGCAAGCAGCTGCTGCGGATCCAGGCCGAGGCCGGCGGCGAGGCCGAGGCGCCTGAGGGCGCCTGGGAGTCGACCCGGGGCGACATCTTCAGCGAGGACTTCCTGTTCACGCGCCCCCTCCTGGAGGCGATCAGCGCGACCGAGCCGGTCGTGCTGCTGATCGACGAGATCGACAAGACCGACCAGGAGTTCGAGGCGATGCTCCTGGAGGTGCTCTCGGACTTTCAGATCTCCATCCCCGAGCTGGGTGTGATCGAGGCGCGGACGCGGCCGCTGGTGCTGCTGACCTCGAACAACTCCCGCGAGCTGACCGAGGCGCTGAAGCGCCGCTGCCTCTACCTCTGGCTGGACTACCCCTCGGTTGAGCGCGAGCTGGAGATCGTGCGCCTGCACGCGCCCGACCTGGACGAGAGCCTGGCACGGCGCATGGTCGAGGTCGTGCACATGGTCCGCCAGCTCGACCTGAAGAAGCCGCCCTCGATCGCGGAGTCGATCGACTGGGCCCGCACCCTGCTGCTGGTCGGCGCCGACGACATCGACCGCGAGACCTTCGAGCAGTCGATGAGCATCATCGTCAAGCATCGCTCCGACATCGACCTCGTCGCCGAGCGCGTCGCCGTCAAACTGGGCGACGCGACTCCGCCGGCAGAGCAACCCTCACCGGGAACCTCGTCGGGATGAGCGCGGCCGAGTCCGGCCGCGTCCCCGGCGCCGCCGGCAGCCTGCTCGCCTTCTTCGAGGATCTGCGCTCGGAGGGGGTCGCCGTCGGCACCTCGGAGATCCTCGACGCGTTCGCGGCGCTGGAGCAGGTGAGCTGGACCGACCAGCGCGACTTCCGGGAGGCGCTCGCGTCGACCATCGCCAAGTCCCAGGAGGACCGCCGGGTGTTCGAGCTGCTCTTCGAGCGCCACTTCTTCCGCGCCGCCGAGGCCGAGGCGCTCGAGCGCGAGATCCAGGAGGAGCGCTACGAGGGCTCCGACCGCCTCGACCTGGACGAGCTGCGCGAGGCGATCCGGCAGGCGATCACCGAGGGGAACGACGGCGAGATGCGCGACCTGGCGCGGCTGGCGATCACGGCCTTCGGCCGGCGCGGCGAGCGCTCGGGCGTGATCGGCGTCGACGTGCAGCGGATCCGCCGGGCGCTGGAGCTGCAGGCACGCGGCGGTGGCGGCGAGGGCGAGCGGCCCCCGCAGCTCGACCCCGAGGACGTGCGCCGGTTCGAGCAGCACCTGCGCCGCGAGCTCGAGCGGGCGACGATCGAGCGCACCGGCAAGCTGCCGCCGTCGCGCCCCCTGGCCGAGCTCGACCGCACGCTCCCCACCAGCCCCACCCAGGACCTGGCGGCGGTGCACCGAGCCGTCGCGCAGCTGAAGCGCCGGATCGCGACCCTGGGCCACGAGCAGCGCGGCCGCAACAAGGGCCGCGTGGTGGACGTGCGCCGCACGATGCGCTCCTCCCTGGAGACCGGCGGCGTGCCGCTGCGGCTGCGCTACCGGCCCAAGCGCCCGCGCAGGCCCGAGATCTACGTGCTCTGCGACGTCTCGACCTCGGTCAGCAGCGCCAGCGTCTTCTTCCTGTCGGTGCTGCACGCGCTGCACGACAGCTTCCGCAAGCTGCGCAGCTTCGTCTTCATCGAGCGCATCAGCGAGGTCTCCGACATCTTCGAGCACGAGCGGGACTTCCGCGCGATCTCCGAGCGCGTTTCGTCTGAAGGTGGCGTTGCCGATGTCTCGGGCTACACGGACTACGGACGAGTGTGGCTCGAGTTCGGCGAGGAGATCGCCGAGGAGCTGGGCCCGCGCTCGACGGTGATCGTGCTGGGCGACGCGCGCACCAACGGCCGAGAGCCGCACGCCCAGATCTTCGGCACGATCGCCGAGCGCGCCGGGCGCACCTTCTGGCTCAACCCCGAGCCGCGCCTGTACTGGAACTACGGCGACTCGGTCATGGCCGCCTATGAGCCCTACTGCGACGGCGCCTTCGAGTGCTGGACCACGAAGCACCTGGAGCAGTTCGTGAACGTGGTCGCGGGCGGGCGCTCGGCCCCGGCGACGAACTAGACTGGCGGCGCCAACCCAGGGGGGCTCGCGGGCAAGCGGGCTGAGATAGCACCCTCCCCCACCCGGTGCTGACCCTTAGAACCTGTGCGGTAATGCGCGCGGAGGGAGCATGCTCAACCAGACCGGGGCTCCCGCAGCGGAGCCCCTTGACTTGTCAGGCAGACCCGGCCCCGCCGTCTCGGTGCGCGGCGCGGGGCACTCGTTTGGAACGCTGCGGGCGCTCGAGGGCGTCGACGTGCAGGTCCCGGCGGGCAGGGTGCTCGGCATCGTCGGGCCCTCGGGCTGCGGCAAGACCACCTTGCTGGAGATCGTCTGCGGGCTGCGCGAGCCCACCGACGGCGCCGTGCTGGTCGGCGAGGCGCGCGACCTTGATGGTCGGCTTGCCCGCTGCGCCTACATGCCCCAGCGCGACCTGCTGCTGCCCTGGTTGTCGGCGATCGACAACGCCTCCCTGGCCCCGACCATCGCCGGCGTCCCGCGCGAGCGCGCCCGGGCCAGCGCCGGCGGGCACTTCGAGCGCCTGGGCCTGGCCGGCTTCGAGGACGCTCGTCCCGAGGAGCTGTCGGGAGGCATGCGCCAGCGGGTCGCCTTCCTGCGCACGCTGATGGCCGGGCGGCCGGTGCTGCTGCTGGACGAGCCCTTCGCCTCGCTCGACGCGATCACGCGCGCCGAGGCCCAGGGCTGGCTGGCCGGCGTGCTGGGAGCCGACAACCACACCGTCATGCTCGTCACCCACGACGTCGAGGAGGCCCTCTACCTCTCCGATCAGGTGGTGGTGATGAGCCCGCGCCCGGGACAGGTGACAGCGACGCTCGGCGTGCCCGAGCCGCGGGCCCCCGACAGGGCCGCCGCGGTCAGCTCCGCCGAGTTCGCCGACCTTCGCAAGCGTGCGCTGAGGCTGCTGGCCGGAGGCAGGGCGTGAGCCCGCGGCTGCGCGCGGCCCTGGCCCCCGCTCTGGTGGTGGTGGGGCTGCTGGCGGCCTGGGAGCTGGCGGCCAGATGGGAGGTGCTGGCTGACCTGCTCTCGATCGAGCCGTTCCTGGTGCCGGCCCCGACCGAGGTGGCCGAGGCGCTGTGGGAGGACCGGTCGCTGCTGGCCGAGGACGCCTGGGTGACGCTGCGCGAAGTGGTGCTGGGCTTCCTGCTCGCGCTCGTCGCCGGTGTGGCGCTGGCGATCCTGATCCACCTCTCCGAGACCTCCCGCCGGGCGCTTTACCCCCTGCTGGTGGCCTCGCAGACGATCCCGATCGTGGTGCTGGCGCCGGTGCTGGTCGTCTGGTTCGGCTTCGGGATCGTCCCGAAGCTTCTGATCATCGCCCTGATCTGCTTCTTCCCGATCACGGTGAACGCATACGACGGCCTGCGCTCGGTCGACCCCGAGCTGTTGAAGATGATGCGCACGCTGGGCGCCGACCGGCTGCAGACGCTGCGCCGTGCGGAGCTGCCCTGGGCGCTGCCCTTCATCTTCAGCGGCGCCAAGATCGCGGTGGCGGTGGCGGTGATCGGAGCCGTCTTCGGCGAGTGGGCGGGGTCGGACTCGGGGCTCGGGCACCTGATCCTGGTCAGCTCCGGCGAGCTCTCGACCTCGCTCACCTTTGCCGCGATCGCCGTGCTGTCGGCGATCGCGATCTGCCTGTTCGCGCTGCTGGCGCTGCTCGAGCGGCGAGTCGTCACCTGGAAGGAGAGCCCCGCGCGATGAGGGCATGGCGGTGGATCCCGGTGGGCTTGGTCTTCGCCCTCGCTCTCGCCGGCTGCGGCGAGAAGGAGGAGAACCTCGGCGCCCCCGAGCCCGAACAGCTCGACCTGGCGCTGGACTTCTACGTCAACCCCGATCACTCGGGGCTCTACACCGGGCTCGAGAACGGCTACTTCAAGCGGGCCGGGCTGGAGGTGACGCCGCGCGTGCCCTCGGACCCCTCGGCCCCGATCAAGGAGGTCGCCGCCGGGCGGGCCGACCTCGCGATCAGCTACGAGCCCGAGCTGTTGCTGGCCCGCGAACAGGGCCTCGACGTGGTCGCGGTCGCCGCCTTGGTGGACGAGCCGCTGACCTCGCTGATCTCGCTGCCCGAGGGCGGCATCGCCAAGCCCGCCGACCTGCGCGGCAAGACGGTGGCGACGGCCGGCATCCCCTACCAGGCCCAGTACCTGGCGACGATCCTGGCGGGTGCCGGGCTCTCGACCTCGGACGTGACCCAGGTCGAGGTCGGGCTCAACCTGCTGCCCGTGCTGCTGGGCGGGCAGGCCGACGCGATCCTGGGCGGCTTCCGCAACATCGAGGGAGTCGATCTTGCGAGGCGCGGCGCCAACCCCTCGGTGGTGCCGGTGAACGAGCTGGGGGTCCCGAACTACGACGAGCTGGTGCTGGTCGCCCAGGGCGACAAGCTCGAGCAGGACCCCGAGGAGATCCGCCTCTTCATCGGCGCGCTCGCCAAGGGCACCAAGGACGCGGTCGCCGACCCGGAGGCGGCGTCCAAGGCCGTGCTCGAGGCGGGCGACGGCCTCGACCCCGCTCTCACCCGCGCCGAGGTGGACGCCACCCTGCCGCTGCTGGCGCCCACACCGGGCGAGAGCTTCGGCCATCTGGACTCCGAGGAGTGGGCCCTGTTCGCGAGCTGGATGGCCGAGAACGGCCTGATCTCCGATGTGCCCGAGACCGAGGACGTGCTCAGCAACGACCTGCTCCCGGGCGCCCCGGACAAGAACTAGGCCGCGAGCTCGTCGGGCGCCAGTGGCAGCGGCGGGCCCTGGGCGGCCGCCTTGCCCCAGCCGATCAGCGCGAAGCTGCCGGCCAGCGCGCGGAAGGGGGCGTACGGGGCGAAGTACTCCTCCACCTCGGCGGCGGTGGCGCGGCGACCGAGCTTCGCCAGATAGCCGACCAGCTTCACGTAGGCGAGGTCCCCAGCGGGAAGCGAGTCGGGGTCGCCGCGCCCGTAGTGGCCCAGGCACTGCACGGTCCAGGGCCCTATCTCGCGGATCGCCAGCAGGCGCTTGTCGCAGGCCGGATCGCCCAGGTCAGCGCGGCCCGCGGCGACCTCCCGCGCGCACTTGACCAGCGCCAGCGAGCGGGCCTCGGTCAGGTCCATCGCCACCAGCTCGGCGGGCGCGCGCCCCGCGATCAGCTCGGGCGGGGGCACGTCCATCAGCGGGCGCTCGGAGGGACGGCCCGGGGCGGCCTTGGGCCCCCACCTGCGCACGATCCGGCGCTGGATCGCCGACGCGCGCGAGGATTCGATCAGCTGCTCGGTGACCGCCCAGGCCAGCGCCTCCCAGGGCCAGGGCCGGCGCCGGGGACGGGCCCAGGGCCGGCGGTGGATGGCGGGGCCGATCAGGGGGTCCCGCTTGAAGGCCCGGAAGAAGTCCCCGAGGTCATCGTCAAGACCGAGGGCGAAGCGCATGCGCTCGATCGCGACCTCGAGCTCGGGCTCGCCGGCTTCGCGGCTCTCGACCGAGTCGTCGTGGTGGATCGCCAGTCGCGGCTCCAGGGGCTCGGCGCGTATGCGGACGCCGCTGCGCACGTGCCAGCACCGGACCCGGACCGGGCAGGGACCGACGTGCAGCATGCGCTCGAGCACCCCCTCGCGCATCCTCGTCACCCCGTCGCCCCCGACCCGTCGAGGAAGCCGCACCGGAAACCGCGGGCGCACCTCGACCTCGATCGGCCCGAGCACCGCCCGCCGGCCTAGCGCCCGAGGACGTGGACGTCGACCAGGAAGGAGCGGCCGGCGACGATCCGCTCGCGCCGCCGGAAGAGGCCGCGACGCGGCGGCCGGCGCTGCGGCCTCGCGGCCCGCGCCACGGCGACGGCGACGACCCCCGCGGCGGCCCCGGCCGTGGCGGCGACGGCCAGCGGCCCCACCTCACGCCCCCAGACCTCGATCGTGCCGGAGGGCCGAGCGGCGGGGACGGGCGTCGCCTCGACCACCAGCTCGCCGGAAGGGATCTGCTCGGTCATCGTCCGCATCCTAGATACCCCGTAAGACCCCAACACAAGCTCACAGCAGGCTCTTCTCGTAGAGGCGATACCGCTTTACGACCTTGCCGCCCATCCCCTCCATCGCTCGATTCATCGGCTTGTTGACCTCGAGGATCCAGCCCGTCTCGCCGCGCGGCTGGTTGCGGCGCTTGCCGACCTCGAGGCAGCGGTCGTAGAAGGCGGCGGCGATGCCGAGGTGCTGGTACTCGGGCTTGACGCCGAGGGCGAAGACCCGGACGCGGTCGATGCCGGCTCGCGGGGTGTTGACGCCGTGGCCGCTGAACATGCCGCGCAGGAAGGTGAGCCACCCGAACGGCAGCAGGCTGCCGTTCATCTTCGCGAGCACCTGGTTGACATCGGGCAGGGTCACCGCCGCGCCCAGCACCTCGCCGTCACGCTCGGCGATGAAGCACCACTCCTGGTCCAGCACGGGCTTCAAATCGGAGGCCTGTGCTCGGACCTCCTCTTCGGTGATCGGGACGAAGCCCCAATTCTTCTCCCAAGCCGAGTTGTAGACCTCGATGAAGCGACCCAGCTCGGCCTTGAGGTCCTTCTTGCGCATGTCGCGGATCGTGACGCCGTGCTCCTCGGTGACCTTTCGGGCGAGCTCGTGGATCATCGGGTGGAAGCCTTCGTCGGTGTACGTCTGGCTGCCGAGCTCCAGCCACCACATCAGCAGGTCCATCGACTTGGTCATGCCGTGCCCCTCGACGAGCTCGCGGTAGTACGGCGGGTGCCAGGGCTGGAGGATCAACGGAGGGCGGTCGTATCCCTCCACCAGCAGCCCGCACTCGTCGTTGGTCGAAAAGTCCATCGGGCCCACGACCCGCTCACGGCCGCGCTCTCGCAGCCAGCCGGCGGCGGCGTCGAAGAGCAGGCCCGCGGTTTCGGGGTCCTGCTCGCACTCGAAGAACCCGAACATCCCGTCCTTGCCGCCCTGGAAGTGGTCCCACCGCTGGTCGATCTGGGCGCTTATCCGGCCGACCGGGAGACCGTCGCGCCAGGCGATGAAGTACTCGGCCTCGGCGTGCTCGAAGAAAGGGTTCTTGGAGCGATTGAGGAATCGGCGCCGCTCTGAGAGCAGCGGCGGCACCCACGGTGTGCCCTGATGAAGTCCGAAGGGGAGCTTGATGAAGCTGGTGAGCTCCCGTCGGCCCTTGACGGGCCTGACCTCCACTGCGCCGGACCCGCGATCAGTACTCATCACCCGGACGCTAGTGGAACACTTCGGCGAATGGAATCGTCGACCCGGACCCCGCTCGACGTCTTCGCCAAGATCCCCAAGCACGAGCGCGCCGAGCAGCTCGCGGCCGCCAAGGAGCAGGACGTCCTCCCCTACTTCCGCCTGCTGGAGTCGCAGGCCGGCCCGGTGGTGGAGATGGAGGGGCGCGAGACGATCATGCTCGGCTCCAACAACTACCTGGGGCTGACCGGCGACGACCGCGTCAAGCAGGCCGCCCGCGACGCCCTGGAGCGCTACGGCACAGGCGTCACCGGCTCGCGGCTGCTCAACGGCACGACGCCGCTCCACGTCGAGCTGGAGAGCGAGCTGGCCGAGCTGATGGGGACCGAGGACACGATCGTCTTCACGACGGGCTACCAGTCGAACCTGGGGGCGATCAGCGCCATCCTCGAGCCCGGGGACACGGTCATCTGCGACTCGGGCGACCACGCGTCGATCCTCGACGGCTGCAAGCTCTCCGGGGCCCGGCTGCGTCCTTTCCGCCACAACCGCATGGACAAGCTCGAGTCGATGCTCAGGCGCGCTCGCGACGACCAGAGCCCAGTCCTGGTCGTGGTCGACGGCGTCTTCTCGATGGAGGGCGACGTCTGCGACCTGCCCCCGATCGTGGAGCTCTGCCGGACCTACGGGGCGCGGCTGATGGTGGATGAGGCCCACGGCGTCGGGGTGCTGGGCGAGAGGGGGGCCGGCGCCTGTGAGCTGTTCGGGCTCGAGGACCAGGTGGACCTGCGGATGGGGACCTTCTCCAAGAGCCTCGCCTCGTGCGGCGGCTTCATCGCCGGCAGCGAGGAGGTGGTCGAGTTCCTGAAGATCACCTCGCGCTCGTTCATCTTCAGCGCCTCGGCCGTCCCCGCGGCCACCGGCGCCGCCCTGGGAGCCCTGAGGGTGATGCGCTCGGACGGGCCCCAGCTCTTCTCGAAGCTGCTGAACAACGCGCGCTACCTGCGACAGGGCTTCCGCGACCTCGGTCTGAAGGTGGTCGAGCCCGGAACCCTCCCCGACGGCCGCGAGGCGACGACCCCGGTGGTCCCGGTGATCGTCGGCGAGGACTGGCAGGCGGTGCTGCTGTGGAAGTCGCTGTTCGACGCCGGCGTCTACACCAACGTGGCGCTGCATCCGGCGGTGCCGCCGGGGGGCGCGCTGCTGCGGACAAGCCTGATGGCGACCCACGAGCGGGACCACTTGGACCGCGCCCTCAGCATTTTCGAGGAGGTCCTACGGGACTATCCGGACCTCCCCCGGACCTGAAATCGAACGGTCGTCCGGGGCCGAAACGAAAAGGCTGCTCTTAGCGAACAGTCCGCGATCAAAGGGGCTTGACCCTCCGGCGCCGACACCTATAAGTTTGGCCACGTCGCGTGCACCGCACCCGGGGCAGGGAGCGGACGGAGATTCGGAGAGAGAGCCGTCCCTTCCCCCGGTCCACTCAAAGAGAGGGACCGCTGGGGGCGACGCCGACAACAAAAACGAAGCCCCGCCAAAACGCCTATACGGGAGGATCGAATGTCCGCAACGACGATGGCCCCTGCTCTGAACCCGACCGCCCCCGCCGGGCCTCCCCAGCGAACGACCGCGCGTCCGGCCAAGGAGCCGCCGTCGAAGCCCAATGCCGACGCCGTCATCGACGGCCGGATCGGCGCCCCGCCGCAGCACATGCTTGCCCTCGCCCGCGCCAATGAGGTCCGCCTGGCCAGGGCCCAGCTGAAGCGCGAGGTCGGCGCCGGCAAGCGCGGAATCCTCTCGGTCATCCGGGATTGCCCCTGGGAGGCCGAGAGCATGAGCGTCAGCGAGCTGCTCTGCAGCCAACGACGCTGGGGACGGGCCCGCTCCCGGAAGCTGATCAATTCGCTGCACATCAACGAAAGCAAGCGGCTGGGGACGTTCACCCAGCGGCAGCGCGATCTTCTCGCGGATGCCCTCGGGCAGCGAGGCGTGACCGCCTAGGGAGAGGTCAGGGGCATCGGGCTGGACCCGGACAGGGCCAGGAACCAGACCGCGACGCCCACTGCCGCCAGCGCGGCGCTGACGACCAGCATCACCTCGAGCGGCGAGCTGTCCGCGACCGGAAGGCCGCGGGCGGCTCGCGACTCGTGGTGGACCCGGTCGAGCCAGGACAGCATCGGCGCGACCAGCGCGATCGTCGCCACGGCCCCCACCATCATCAGCAGCAGCGAGGTCCCCAGCGGCATCTCCTCCTGAAGCCGCGAGGCGATCCAAAGCCAGCCGAGCGGCACCCCCACCCAGAGGAAGAGGCAGCCGGCCGCCATCAGCGCCAGCAGGGCGGCCGAGCCGGCGGCGCCCAGCAGCAGGCGGCGCGATGGCCAGCGCTCGCGGATCACGGCTTGACCTTGAACAGCGATCCGCCCGAGCTGCGGCGAAAGGCGCCGGCGAAGAGGTAGGAGGCCGCGCCGAAGGTGACCACGCCGGCGGCGAGGCAGACCAGTGGCGTGAGCCCGGTCAGGGCCGCGAGGCCCGCGACGGTCGCCACCCCGACGGCGCCCCCCAGCAGCAGGGTGTGCGAGCGGTAGCCCGAGAAGTGCTCGCGGGCCGACAGCTCCAGCCCCGCCAGCGAGCCCAGCACCAGGCCGGCGCCCAGCATCACCGCTCCGCGGGGAGGGCCAGTGAAGAACCCGGCCACCAGCAGCACGATCGCGATCAGGACAACGATCTCCGAGAGGGGAAACGAGCCCCAGGGGGCCGGCGGAGGACCATCGGGAGGCCCGCGGCGGCGCGGGGCGGCCGCCCGCCGCCCGTCATCGACGGGAACCGCCGATGGCTCAGGGGCGGGGCCGGTCTCCGGTGTGGGCGAGCCGGCGCGCGGGTTTGCCGTGGGCCGCCGCCGCTTCTTGCGTCGCTTGCGCTTCGTCGCCATCTAGCTCACCTTGGGGCCGCAAGCCCCGCGGCTAACGGGCAACCCGATGAGACGATCACCCGCCACCAGCCGATGATCATCCCCAGCAGGCCCCAACGGGGGCGCGAGTGCCAATGCCGGCAGCCGGGCTCGCCGATGTCCTCGTTCGAGACCCGGACCCACTTGTAAGAATCGGGGTCGGCGGTCATCTCCTCGATCAGCAGCCGGTTCTGCTCCTCGGCGTAGGCGTGATCGTGGAGGCGGCCGCGGACGTCCTTGACGCGGGCGGCGAGCGCGTCTCGCACCCGCTCCAGCTCGTTGACCGAAAGGATGCGGGGGCCGCCGCCGGGGGCGGGGACGCCGAAATCGATGCCGGTGCGCGGGAAGGCCGATCCGAAGAGCCGGCCCAGCTCGGCCTCCATCGCCGCGATCTGGCGCCGCAAGTCCGCCCTGGCGGCGCGCTCGTCGCTGTCGAAGAGGGTCGTGTCGAGGCCGTCGGGGGGAACCGGCGGCACCCAGGAGGTCTGCTCGCGGGGCGCGGGCCGCACCTCCGAGTCCACTATTTCGAGCGCATCGGGCACTTCACCCTCCTCGAGCGGGGAAAACCATGTTACCCGCCGAGCCACTCCCCGAGGTTCACCCTCGCGTCCAGCCCGGCGAAGCTGCCCTCGTCGCGCATCTCCTCAGCCGCCGCGACCATCGCCGCCAGCGCGACCCAGGTGAGCCGGCTGCCGACGCTGACTCGCTGGGCGCCGGCGTCGGCGAGCTCGTCCAGCGTCCACCCGGTGCGCGCGAGCACGTTGACGGGCGCCGAGACCGCATCGCAGATCGCACTCACCTGGTCCAGCTCCCCGAGGTGCGGCGCGTAGAGCACGTCCGCTCCGGCCCGCTCGTAGGCCTGAAGGCGCGCGATCGTGTCGTCCAGGTCGGGGTTCCCGCGCAGGAAGTTCTCTGCCCGCCCCGTCAGGGTGAAGGGGAAGCCGAGCGCCTTCGCCGCCTCGGCCGCGGCGCTGACGCGCTCGACGGCCTGCTCCATCCCGTACAGCTCCCCGCCGGGGTCATAGTCCTCGATCGAGCCCCCGACCGCCCCCGCCTCGGCGGCCTTCGTGATCGCAAGCGCGGCCTGCTCGGGCTCGGGCCCGTAGCCGTTCTCCAGGTCGACCGAGACCGGCACCTCGGTCGCCTCGGTCAGCGCGGCGGTGTGCGCGACCACCTCATCCAGGGTGACCTCGCCGTCCAGCCGGCCGAGCGTGAACGCGAACCCGCCGCTGGTCGTCGCCAGCGCCTTGAACCCCAGCGCCGCCATCGTCTTCGCCGTCCCCGCGTCCCACGGGTTGGGAATGATGAACGGCTCCCCCTCGTGCAGCGCCCTGAACGCCTCGCCCTTCTGCTGCTGCGTCGCCATGCGGCCTCCTCACTCAATCGTTTGCGCGAGCTCGATTCTGCAACGAACCGAGCGCGCGCGGCGTGAGATGCTCACCTACCCCGGTTCGGGTGAGGGATGGCGACTTGTTCGGCGTATAGCCGAGGAAGGCGCCATTGGTGGGCCTGGGGCGCCCTTAGGCGAGCATTGCGCTGGCGGCGAGCCACAGGGACTCCTCGAGGGCGATGTCGGGGACGCCCTTGACCTTGACGGCGACGAGGGTAGTGCGCTCGGTCTTGCGGGTGACGCCGCGGCCCTCGGCGGTCTTGCGGAAGAGGATGGCGAGCGGGCGCTGCTCGTCGGCGATCAGGATCGTGCCGGGGATCAGGGGCGAGACCCGGCCCTCGAAGCTCTCCTCCTCGCCGGCAAGGCGCATGCCGAGGCGGCCCTCGATCCTGCCGGCGTCGAAAGCCGTCAGCGCGACCCCGACCTCGGCAACCGCGATCGTGAGCGCGTCGTCGAGGCGGTTGCGGCTCTTGAAGTGGCCGTACCGCATGCGGTTGAGCGAGACCTCCTCGACGGGGGTCGGCGTCTCATCGGGATCGAGGCCGATGTGGCGGAAGAAGACGCGGTAGGACCAGGGGATCGACTGCTGGCGCAGGTTGATCGCCTGCGCCCCTCCGACCCGGCTGCTGAGCTCGCGCAGCTGCTCCTTCAGCGCCTCGGGGCTGCGGCCGCGACCGGCCGAGACGGTCGTGTAGGCGAGGCCGAGGCCGGGGAACTCCTCGGCCAGGGCCGGCTCGATCCAGCCGACCTCCGGGGCGGATTCCCACTCCTGGGACAGCTCGGGCTCGCGGGGCGCCTCGGCCATCAGCGAACCGTAGCCGCGCGCTCCTTCGATGCGGCGATCAGCTCCGCGATCTTCGCCTGCAGCTCGCGCTCGTTCAGCTCGCCGATCGAGGTGTCGCGCAGGATGCCGCCGGGATAGGCATAGAGAAAGGTGGGGCAGCCGCCGACGCGATAGAGGTTGGAGAGGGCGCCGTCGCTGTCGAGCCCGATCGGGTGCGTCCAGCCACGCTCGTCGCTGAGCCTGGCCACCTCCTCACGCGCGTCGCGGACGTTGATCGCGAGGAAGTTGGCCTGCTTCCCGTAGCGCCGATAGACCGACTCGAAGACGTCCTGCTGGGACTCGCACTCGCCGCCCCTGGTGAACCAGAACGACAACACCAGCGGCCGTCCGAAGAGGTCGCAGACGCGGATCGCGCCCTCCACCTCGACCGCGCAGGCCGGGGTCCGGCGCTCGTCCTCGGGACAGGGCACGCGCGAGACCTCGCAGTCGTCCTGGGCGATGTTGGCGTCGCCGTCGAGCTCGCTGCGCATGTCGGGGACGGCGAACTGGGCCAGCGGCAGCGCGCCCTCGTCCTCATTCGCCCCCAGCACCCCGCTCTCGTCGGTCTGCAGCGCGTTGATTCCCGCGACGGCGATGATCGCGATGAAGACGAGGCCGACGATCGCCGAGTAGATCGCGGCCGGGCGGCGGGCGCGCTCCCGCCGCTCCTTGCGCGGGTCGGGGTCCTCGCTCATCGCCCCGGCTCCGCGCTGGAGCCCTCAACGGCCATTCGCCTTGAATCCGCGCCCGAGCCCTCCACGGCCCTTCGCCTCGGCCCCGCGCTGAAGCGCTGGTCGGCCCAGACGAGCGTCGCCGGCAGCACGAGCATCACCCCGACGAGCGCCACCGAGAGGTCGGCGACGGTGACCAGCCCGAAGTCGCGCAGCATGCGGATGTCGGTTGCGGCGAGCGCGGCGAAGCCCGCGATCGCGGTCACGCCGGAGGCCAGCACGGCGGTGCCCGTGAGGGCGTACGTGCGGCGAAGCGCCTCGCCCACCGACAGACCCTGCCGCTCGCGCTCGAAGCGGGCGGCGAGGATGACGCTGAACTCGGTCGCGATCGCGATCACCAGCGCCCCCAGGGTCGCCGACATCGGGTTCAGCGGCACGTTTATCACCGCCACCACCAGGGCGGACCAGCCGGTCGCGAGCACGATCGGCACCAGCGGCACCAGCGCCCGGCGCGGCGAGCGGTAGATCGCCAGCAGCACCAGCGCCACGGCGGCGAGGCCGGCGAGCGGGAGCCAGTAGCGGCTGCGGGAGAGGTCCTCGTTGGCCTCGGCCGCGATCACCGGCAGCCCGGCCAGCTCGACCTCGGTGCCTGGCGGCGGCCCGCCGTCGGCCTCGATCTCGCCCCGGATCCCGTCGATCAGATCCTGCTGCTCGTCCAGCGGCTGCACCCGGATGCCGAAGGCGATGTTGGCGGTGTCGCCGATCCCGCCGGTCTCCGGGTCGCGGGTGACCACGGCCTGGGAGAAGTAGGGCGGGATCGAGGCCAGCAGGGCCTGCGCCTGCTCCTCGCTCTCAACGGTTGCGCCCCCGGAGAAGAGGTCGGTGAGCGAGATCGCGGGGCACAGGCGCGCCTGCTCGCAGCTCGGGCGCTCTCCCTCGTAGCCGGCTTCGGCCAGCACCCGGCGCTGGAAATCGCTGATCCAGGCGATCAGCTCGGGATCGGCGAGTTTGTCGGAGCGGACGACGACGTTCACCTCGCCCGAGACGCCGGTTTCATCCTGCAGGGCGTTCACGTCCTGCAGCGCCGGAAGGCTCGCCGGAGCCAGCTCGCGGATGTCCGAGACGACCTCGGTGCGCGAGCTCGCCACCCAGCCGAGCACCGCCAGAGCCAGCGCCACGGCAAGCACACGCCCGGGCCGCTCTATCGTGGCCGCGAGGGCGCGCTTCCCGGCCTCGCGCAGGCGGCGCTCGGCCAGGCGCCTGCGCCGCCCCAGCTCGGCGCTCTTGGGGCCCCAGTCGCGCGGGGCCGCCGGCTCGCCGCGCCAGGAAGCGAGCGCGAGCGCCGCGAAGCCGGCTGTGGCGGCGACGGCGAATGCGAGCGCAATGCCCGCGACCAGCAGCAGACCGAAGGAGCGCACCATCGGGATCGGCGACAGCGCCAGCGCCGCAAAACCCGCCGCCGTCGCCAGGCAGGCCGCGCCGATCACGGGCCCTCCGACCGCGGCCGCAGCCGTCGCCGCCCGGGCCGGCGCCATGCCCTCGGCCCTGCCCTCGTTGAAGCGCGCCTGGAACTGGATCGCGTAGTCCACCGCGAGCCCGATCAGCACCGGCAGCACGGCCACCGAGGCCATCGTCAGCGACCCGCCCAGCAACGCCAGCAACCCGAAGGTGAGCGCCGACGCGACCAGCGCCACGCCCAGGGGCAGCAGCCGCAGCGGCGGCGAGAAGACGACGGCCAGGGTGATCGCCATCAGCGCGATCGCGACCGCCAGCAGCACCAGCAGTTCCGAGCGCAGCGCCGAGGCGAGCCCGTCCACCACCGCGGGCACCCCGCTGACCACGTAGTCCCCGCCGCCGCCGAGCGCAAAGCGCTCGTCGCCGGTCGCGCGCTTGAACAGGTCGATCGCCTCGCCGCGCTCCTCGTCGCTGAGGTCGGGACGCAGGCGCACCGAGATCAGGGCGGAATCGGTGCTGGGAAAGAGGTAGGCGAAGCGCTCCTTCGGCGTCCCCACCGGTTCGCGGGGGTCGAAGACGACGCGATTGATGAACTGCGGGTCGTCCAGGCGCGGGGGGCTGGTGATCCCGAACTTCAGCCCCAGCCGCACCAGCTCGCTCTGGAAGGTTCCCAGCACCTGCTGGCTCGCCCGCTCGGCGGCCTGCTGCTGCTCGGTGCTGGAGGCTCCCGCGGCGGCGGCCTGCCGGCGGGCCTCCCGCGCCGCCCGCTCGGCCGTCTGCTGGGTGGCGCCGATCTGGCCCTGCAGCACCTGCTGGATCTGGGCGACGGACTGGTAGAGGAAGGTCGCCGGCCCGTACACGACCCTGCTCGGCGCCAGCTCGGCGATCTCGTCGCAGACCTCGGGCAGCGGCGCGCCCTTGCGACGCGGGAGGGTCTCGGCGAACTCGGTGCCGCCGGCGAGGCAGGTCTCGAGCTCGAGCAGCGCCTGCAGGTCCTGGGTCAGCGTCAGCTGGCGCAGGTCCTCGCGAACCAGCACCACCGCCGCCTCGTCCCCGAAGCTCTCGCGGAAGCGCTCGGTGGCCTGGAACTCAGCGGACTCCTCGTCCACCAGCGTCTCGGTCCCGGCGTCGGTCTCGAGCCGGAGCGCCCCCACGGCCCCAGCCGCGGCCAGCACCAGCACGACGAGCAGCGTCCGCCGCGGCCAGCGCACGGCCACCCCCGCAACCCGCTCGAACCAACGACTCATCAGGAAGCCGAGATTAGGGGGCGAAACTCAATCAGGCGACAGGACCCGCGGCCCTGCCGCCCTAGTCCATCGCGAGCGGACCCTTGACGTCGGCGTTCAGGAACTGCTTGACGAACTCGTTCCCAGTGCTGAAAAGCTCGTCCGCAGGGCCGCTCTCGACGATCTTGCCCTTCCAGAGCACGGCGAGGAATTCGGCGATGCGGCGTGCTGTCGCGAGGTCGTGGCTGATGACCAGATAACAGCCACCGTTCTCGTCGTGGACCTCGCGGATCAGCTCGCAGAGCAGCGCCGTCCGGACCGGGTCGAGGCCCGAGTCCGGCTCGTCGAACATGACGATCGCCGGGTCCAGCACCAAGGCCCGGGCGAAGCCGGCCCGCTTGCGCATGCCGCCCGAGAGCTCGTTGGGCATCTTGTACATCGCCTCCGTCAGGCCGACCTCACGCAGGCGGCGGTTGACGATCGTCTCGATCTCCTCCTCGCTCTTGTCGGTGTGCTGCCGCAACGGGAAGCAGGTGTTGTCGTAGACGTTCATGGAGCCGAAGAGCGCCCCGTCCTGGAACAGGAGCCCGAACTTCTTGCGCGTCTCGAACAACTCGTCGTCGGACATCGACGGGATCGACTCACCGTGGACCAGCACGTCACCCGAGTCGGGATAGAGCAGTCCGACGATGTGCTTGATCAACACCGACTTGCCGGTGCCGGACGGCCCCAGCACCATCGAGATCATGTCGTCTGGGAGACCGAGGTTGCAGCCGTTGAGGATGCGGGTGCGCCCGAACTGCTTGACGAGGTCGATGATCTCGATCGCGTCCACGCCGCCGTGGTCGCGCTTCGCGCCCGTGTGCCACTTGTAGGGATCCGGGTCCTCGGCGTCGACGCCCGGAATCGTGTAGTCGCGGGAGGAGAAGTCCTCTTCGCCCAGGCCCTGAGCCTGGAGCGGGTCCTCGCGGGCCTCCTCATCGGCCTTCGCCGATGAGGCCGAGGCGGCGGCCGATGCCGATGCCGTGTCGCTCTCCGGCGTGGAGCGCTTCGAGGCGGCCGTCTCCGAGGCGCTGTCGCTCGAGGCGCTCTTGCGCGTGCTCGTCTTCTTGCTCTCTGCCACGGGTCTCAGTCCTCCTTACGGACGGTCAGCCGCCGATCGGCGCTCTCGGGTTAGCTCCCCAGAAGACCAGCGTTCCCATCATTCCGATCAAGTGTACGAGCACGATGTTCAGCACCATCGACTTCGCCGTGGCGGTCCCCACGCCGACCGGTCCGCCCGAGGCCGTGTAGCCGTAGTAGCAGCCGACGAGCACGATGGCGGTCGCCATCGTCATGCCCTTGATCAGGCTGAATAAGAGGTCGGGCGGGTTCTGGAACATCCAGAAGATCAGGAAGTAGCCGCCCGATGAGACGTCGCCGATCTGCTCGACGACCGCGAGCCAGCTGGCGAAGAAGCCGATGCCGACGGCGGCCAGGTACATGAAGGGGAAGGCGATCCAGGCCGCCAGCAGGCGGGTGGCGGCGAGGAAGGTGACCGGCGGCACGCCCATCACCTCGAGCGCGTCGATCTCGTCGGAGATGCGCATCGCGCCGAGCTCGGCCACGATGCCGGTGCCGACCTTGGCGGCCAGCATGTAGCCGAAGGCGTAGGGGATCACCTCGCGCAGGTCGCACCAGGCGGCAAACACGCCGGCGTACGCCGGAGCCCCCACCGACCGGTTGAAGTAGGCGCCCTCGATGCCGCACTGCAGGCCGAGGATGAAGACGAGGCCCCAGATCACGATCGTGGAGCCGAGGATGAGGATGCCGGTCTGGCGCAGCGCCTCGCCGAAGAACTGGAAGACCCGGCCGCTGAAGACCAGGCCGATGACCCTGGTCGAGAACCCGAAGATCTCGCCGATCGAGTTGAGCCAGGACTTGGGGACCGCGGTCCAGCCGCCGCCCACTACTTGATGACCTGCAATTCAGGATGGGTCGCGAGCAGCGTTTGGGTGAACACGTAGTTGAAGGCGAACACGCCCATGAAGGCGATCACGACCGCCTCGTTCACCGCTCTGCCCACGCCCTCGGCGCCTCCGGACGCAGTCATCCCCTTGTAGGAGCAGACGATCGCGATGATCGCCCCGAACAGGGTGGTTTTCAGGACCGACCCCCAGAGGTCCGTGACCGAGGCGTTGCTGAAGAGGGTGGAGAAGAAGCCGCCGAGCGGCTCGTTGTAGAGCAGCTCCGCGCCGATGCCGCCGACGATGCCGAAGACCAGCGCGTAGATGTCCATCAGGCCGGTGATCAGCATCAGCGCCAGGAACCTGGGGACGACGAGGTTCTTGATCGGGTCCACGCCCAGCACCTGCAGCGCGTCCAGCTCCTCGCGGATCTTGCGCGCGCCGAGGTCGGCGGTGATCGCCGTGCCGGCGACGCCGGCGACGACGACGGCTGTGACGAAGGGGGCGAACTCGCGGATCGAGGCGAGCACGAAGAAGCCGCCGAGGCGGTCCAGCGCTCCGAACAGCGACAGGAAGTTGGCCGCCTGCAGGCCCGGCGCGCCGAACCCGAAGGCCAGCGTCGAGATCATCATCGGGAACCAGCACAGCTGCAGGGCGAATAGGAACTGGCGGATGAACTCGCCGCCGTAGGGGTATGGAGCGCGAACCGCCGAGACCAGCGTCTTCGCGGTCAGGATCATCATGTCTCCGACCTGCTCGAACAGTGACTTCGCAGGCAGGAACGCTCTGTCGGCTACGGATCTGACCAACGTCTCTCCTCGGGCAAAGAGTATGTGATCACCCCGCTATCCGCCACCCCCAACCGGAGATTGACCGGCACGGAGCGCTATAGGGTTGCGGTATGTTGCCCGCGCTGTTGGAGGAGAGCGGCATTACATCCCGCTTCCTGCGGATGCGCGATCGCCTTGGGGCAGTCCTGGCACTCGCTCTCTGCGCCGCGGGCCTGGCGGCCTGCGGCGGCGGCGAGCGCCAGGACGAGGACGAGCCCGAGGGCGAGTTCCCGGTCGAGATCACCGCCGCCGAGTTTCCGGCCAAGCAGAGCCTGGCCGAGACCAAGAATCTGCTGCTCTCGGTCCAGAACACGGGCGAGGACAGCGTCCCCAACCTCGCGATCACGATCTTCACGGTCGCCAACGAGGACAACGCGACCGAGGTCGACGCCAGCGCGGCCGAAACCGACGCGGCCGACGAGGAGGATCTGGCCGAGGAGGTCGAGCAGCAGCTTCAGGAGGAGCTCCAGGCGGCGGCTGAGGACGAGGAAGCCGAGGAGGCGGGGACCGACACGACCGTGGGCACGGACGAGCAGGAGCGGAGCGTGGCGGAGGGGCCCTTCTCGGTCATCTCAGACCAGCCCGGCCTGGCGATCCCCTCGCGCCCGGTCTGGATCCTCGAGCAGGGCTTCCCTCGGCTGGCGGGGACCGAGCCCGGGCCCGGCCCGCCCGGCGAGATCGCGCAGGCGAGCGGCGCGATCGCGGTGCAGACCAACACATTCGCCTTCGGCCCGATGGAGCCGGACGAGTCCATCGACATGGTCTGGAGGGTGACGCCGGTGCAGAGCGGCACCTACACCGTCCACTACCGGGTCGCCGCCGGCCTTCAGGGGAACGCGGTCGCGGTCACCGGGGACGGCAGCGCCCCCGAGGGAGAGTTCATCGTCCAGATCACCGACGCCCCGCCCCAGACCCGCGTCAACGACGCGGGCGAGGTCGTCCCGATCAAGCCCGGCGACATCGTCGGACAGGCCGGCAGCTCCGAGCAGCAGTCCGAGCTGGACGGCGGGGGCACCGCGACCAACCCCTAGCGCTTAGGGGGCGTTGACGCGCTTCCCTAGAGTTGGGCGGGTGAGCGAGGCTCGAGGGATGCTCGCGGCGGCGGGAATGGCACTGGCCCTGATGCTGTTCGTGGCGGCCTGCGGCGACGATGACTCCGACGGGGAGCAGACGGCGGGCACCTCGCCCGAGCCGGCCAAGTCAGTGGCGGCGACCGGTGACGGCGAGGGCGGCGTCAGCCTGGAGAAGGTCGGGGACTTCGACCAGCCCCTGTACGTGACCCAGCCGCCGGCGAGCGAGGACCTCTACGTCGTCGAGAAGCCCGGGCGCATCCGGCTCGTTCGCGACGGCAAGGTCGAGCCCGAGCCCGTGCTCGACATCAGCGACGAGGTCTCCGACAGCGGCGAGCAGGGTCTGCTCTCGATCGCCTTCGCGCCCGACTTCCCCGCATCGCGGCTGCTCTATGCCTACTTCACCGACTCCGCCCAGGACCAGCGCGTGGTCGAGCTCGAGATGGCCGAGGACGGGGCCACGATCGATCCGGACAGCCGCCGCGAGGTGCTGCGCATGGACGACTTCGCCTCGAACCACAACGGCGGCCTACTCGTGTTCGGGCCGGACGGGAACCTCTACATCGGCACGGGCGACGGCGGCATCGCCGACGACCCCGAGCGCGCGGGCCAGGACCTCGGCTCCCTGCTGGGCAAGCTGCTGCGGATCGACCCCCGGGGTGGAAAGCCGTACGGCATTCCGGCGGACAACCCCTTCGCCGACACCCCCGGCGCCCGGCCCGAGGTCTACTCGTACGGCCTGCGAAACCCCTGGCGCTTCAGCTTCGACCGCGGCAGCCGGCGCGCTGGCGATCGGGGACGTCGGCCAGAACTCGCTGGAGGAAATCGACTACGTGTCCGGCCGGAGCCGGGGCGGGGGCCAACTTCGGCTGGTCGGCATTCGAGGGAACCGAGCGCTTCAACGAGGACCAGGAGGCGCCCGACCACGTCCCGCCGGTGCTCACCTACGACCCCAGCCAGGGGTGCTCCGTGACCGGCGGCTACGTCGTCCGCGACCCCGAGCTGCCTGCGCTGCGAGGCCGCTACCTCTACGGCGACTTCTGCGCGGGCCAGCTGCGCAGCTTCGTCCCGGCCAAGGGCGCCGCCCGGGACGACAAGGCAGTCGGCGTCGATGTGTCCAACCTGAGCTCGTTCGGCGAGGACGGTCAGGGGCGCATCTACGCAACTTCCCTCGACGGACCCGTGTTTCGGCTGGTGCCTTGAGAGGAAGAACCCCCACCACCTTGAGCGCGCAGGTCAGGCGATACGCGGGACGGGCACTGGTCGCGGGCGCGGCGATGGCCGCGTGCGCCGCCTTCGCGGCCCCGGCGTCCGCGGCGCCGCCGATCGGCGACGGCGACGGGGGCTTCGCGCTGACCGAGATCGGCGGGTTCGAGCGGCCGATCCATGCCGACAATGCTCCGGGCACCGGCGACGCGCTCTACGTCGTCGAGTCGGAGGGGCGCATCAGGGTCGTGAGCGGGGGCAGCACGCTGCCGACGCCCTTCCTGGACATCAGCGACATCGTCCAGTGCTGCGGTGAGGAGGGCCTGCTCTCGGTCGCCTTCCACCCCGCCTACAAGAGGAACCGCCTCTTCTACGTCTACTTCAACGACAACGCCGGCGACCTGGTGTTGATGGAGTTCCAGCGCAGCAAGAAGCAGAAGTTCCTGGCGCTGCGCTCGAGCGGCCGTCAGGTCCTGCACATCCCACACCCCGTCAACAGCAACCACAACGGCGGCGCGATCAGCTTCGGGCCCGACGGGCTGCTCTACATCGCCCCGGGCGACGGCGGCTCCGGCGGGGACCCGCCCAACAACGCCCAGAATCCCGAGCAGCTTCTCGGCAAGCTGCTGCGGATCGACCCGCGCAAGTCGTGCAGGTACTTCACGCCGAAGGCCGCGAAGGGCAAGAAAAAGAAGAAAAAGCGCTCCAAGCCCTGCGTGGGCAAGCGTAAGAACGGCGGCAAGTTCAGGCGCAAGATCCGCGCCTACTCGCTGCCCAGGAGCAACCCGTTCGCCGGCGGGGCCGGCCTCGACGAGGTCTACGCGCTCGGCCTGCGCAACCCATTCCGCTTCACCTTCGACTCCGCGACGGGCGCGATCGCGATCGGCGACGTCGGCCAGGGCTGCCGCGAGGAGCTGAACTTCAGGCTCTCGGGCGGCGCGCGCGGGGTCAACTTCGGCTGGTCGGGCTACGAGGGGACCAGAGTCCACAACGCATCCCGCGTCGTGCCGGGGACCGTCTTCCCGATCGTCGAGTACGACAACAGCAACGCCGCCCCCGGCTGCCAGATCGGCAGCTCCTTCGACGGCACCTCGGTGATCGCCGGCTTCGTCGTCCGCGACGAGCGGCTGACCCACCAGTACGGCCGCCTCCTCTACAGCGACGCGGCCAACCCCCAGATCCGCAGCGTGATCGCCTCCCAGGGAGGCGCCTCAGACGACCAGTCGACGGGTCTCTCCAGTCCCGGGTCGGTGTTCTCCTTCGCAGAGGGCTTCGGCAACGTGCTCTACGTCGTCGACGGGAGCGGCTCGGTGTACCGGATGGACCCCGCATGAGCACCCCGCGCCGCCCCCTCGCGGCGGCCGCGCTGGTGGCCGCGGCCGCGCTCGCAGCCGGGGCGCTCGCGGGCGGTCCGGCGGGCGCGGGCGCGGCGCCGACCGCGAAGCCCGCCAAGGTCGGCGGCGGCAAGGGCGGCGTCGGGCTGAAGCGGGTCGGCCGCTTCCAGCAGCCGACCTACGTCGCCGCGGCGCCTGGCGAAAAGGGCGTGTTTGTGGTCGAGCAGCCCGGCCGGATCAGGGTGCTGCGCAAGGGCAAGAAGCGGACCTTCCTCGACATCCGCGGCGAGGTGCTGCCGGGCGGCGAGCAGGGCCTGCTCTCGGTCGCCTTCGCTCCGGACTACCAGCAGAGCGGATTGCTCTACGTCTACTACGTCAGCAACGCCGGCGACCTCGCGATCGAGGAGTACCGGCGGGCCTCCGCCACCAGCGCCGACCGCTCGAGCGCCCGGCGGGTGCTGACGATCAACCACCCCGGCGAGTCGAACCACAACGGCGGCCAGCTCCAGTTCGGCCCCGACGGCTTCCTCTACATCGGCTCGGGCGACGGCGGGGGTGGCGGCGACCCCGATGATTCCGCCCAGGACACCTCGAGCCTGCTGGGCAAGATCCTCCGCATCGACCCCCGCCCCAGCGGCGGCGACCCCTACAGCTCGCCCGGCTCGAACCCGTTCGTCGGCGACCCGGGACGCGACGAGATCTACGCGCTGGGGCTGCGAAACCCGTTTCGCTTCAGCTTCGACCGCGTCTCGCCCAAGGGGCCTCACATCGTCATCGGCGACGTCGGCCAGGACCGCTTCGAGGAGATCGACTACGAGACGGTGGCCGGCGTTCGAGGCGCCAACTTCGGCTGGAACGACTTCGAGGGCAACTCGGCCTTCAGCGGCGCCAACCCGCCCGCGCCCTCGCGCCACGATCGCCCGATCAAGGTCTACAGCCTCGGCGGCGGCCCCTGCGCGCTGATCGGCGGCTACGTGGTGGCCTCCAAGAAGCTGAAGAGCGTCAGGGGCCGTTACGTCTACGGGGACTTCTGCGTGGGCAAGCTGCGCAGCCTGGTGCCGGGGCTGGGCGGCGCGAAGAAGGATCGCGCGCTCGGGGTCCGGGTCCCGTCGCTGAGCTCGTTCGGGCTCGGACCGGGGGGCAGCGTCTACGCCACCTCGCTCAACGGCCCGGTCTTCAAGCTCGTGGGCAAGCGCAAGGGGCGCTAGCCCGGCGGCTAATCTCCCGCGTTCGCCCGTCGTCCAGGGGTAGGGGCGTCCTCGGCATGCGAACCACCTTCACCCGTCGTCAAATCGAGACCACGCTCGCCGCCCTGCTGGCGGCGGTGACGGCGCTGATCGGGCTCGCGGGCCGCGACGAGCGCCCGCTGGGACCGAAGTTCCTGGCGCTGGAGAAGGTGGGGCGCTTTGACGAGCCGGTCCACCTCGCCCAGCCGCCGGGCGGCGATGAGCTCTACGTCGTGGAGAAGCCGGGACGGGTGGTGGTCGTGGACAGGGACGGCGAGCAGCGCAAGCAGCCCTTCCTCGACCTGCGCCGCGCGGTCAAGGACGACGGCAAGGGCGGCGAGCAGGGCCTGCTCTCGATCGCCTTCGCTCCCGACTACCCCGAGAGCGGCCGCTCCTATGTCGCCTACACCGACCGGCGCGACGCCCTGCGGGTGGTCGAGTACCGGCGCAAGGCCGGCGACCGGCTGCGCGCCGACGGCAAGAGCGCCCGTCTGGTGCTGAGGATCCCCCAGCCGACGACCAAGCACCACGGCGGGCTGCTCGTTTTCGGGCCCGACAAGCACCTCTACATCGGCGCGGGCGACGGCGGGCCCTCCGGCGACCCCGGCAACAAGGCGCAGAACAAACGGCTGCTGCTGGGCAAATTGCTGCGCATCGACCCCCAGAAGCGGGGGCGCAAGCCCTATACGACGCCCAAGGACAACCCCTACGTCGGCAGGCCGGGCCGCGACGAGATCTTCGCCTACGGCCTGCGCAACCCCTGGCGATTCTCCTTCGACCGCGCCACCGGCAATCTCACGATCGGGGACGTCGGCAACGAGCGCTTCGAGGAGATCGACATCCTCCCCGCCCGCAAGGCCCTGGGCGCGAACTTCGGCTGGTCGGCCTTCGAGGGCAACTACGAGCTGAAGCCCGGCCTGGTCCCGCGGGGACGCACGGTGCAACCCGTTCTGACCTATCCCCACGGCCCCAAGTGCGCGGTCACCGGGCGGCTTCGTGGTCCGGGACCCGCGCCTGTCGCGGATCGCGGGCCGCGAGATCGTCGGCCGCTACATCTTCGGCGACTTCTGCACGGGCAGGCTGTTCGCCTTCCGCATCACCCCCGAGGGTCAACGGCAAGAAGCGCAGCTTCCGCTTCAAGCTGCCCAGCCTGAGCTCATTCGGCGAGGACCGCGATGGGCGCATCTACCTGCTCCAGCAGATCGGCCCAGTTCGCAACGGCAAGGCCACGCCGGGGGCGGTCTATCGCCTTGGCACCGCCCGCAAGCGAGTCGGGAACTAGACCCGCCCCTCGGGGGCGGGAACTGGGGAGCCCGCGGCGCCGCCGCGGGCTCCCTCGACGCAGGTCAGGCTCGAGCGGGTCGCTCGTCTTCGCCGAAGACGATGATCCCGTAGACGATCCACACGCAGAGGGCGAAGATCGCCAGGTTCCACCATGGGTGCGAGTTGCCCATGGACAGCAGCGCCCCGATCGCACCGAGGCTGCCGCCGATGATCCCGATCACGCGGCCATACACGTTTCCGGCCATCAGCGAGAAGCCCCCGGTGAGCTGGATCACCCCGAGGATGATCAGTACCCAGCCGAGGGTGTTGAGGTTGGTGAGGATGTACCTGGTGTCGTCGGTGAAGATGTTGGCGTCGTCGAGCGCGCCAATGCCGTAGATGATGTTGAGCGTGCCCACAATCAGCAGGATCACCGCCGCGAACACGACTCGGCCTGCACCCCTCATCGGAACTCCTTTCGGTAGCTGCCTTTCGTTGGTAGCGGCCGGAACGTCGGGGGCCGGAACGGACCGGAGCGCTGACGCCGCCTCCGGCCCTCGCGACGTGAACGCCGCGGCCTACGCGGGGATCTCCTCCTCCTCGTGGGCCTGCAGCACGGTCTCGCCCTCCTCGCCGGTGCGGATGCGAATGCCTCCTCCACCGGCAGCACGAAGATCTTGCCGTCGCCGACGTCACCCGTGCGGGCGTGCTTGAGGATCGTCTCGACGACGACCCCCTTGTCCTTGTCGTCGACGACGACCTCGATCTTCAGTTTCGGCCGGACGTTGACCGTCAGGGTCGAGCCTCGATAGTGCTCCACCACGCCCTTCTGGCGGCCCGAGCCCTTGACCTCGCTGATCGACAGGGACGGGTAGCCCTTGTCCAGCAGCTCGGCCCTGATCGGCTCGAACGCCTCGTGGCGGATGAATGCCTCGATCTTCTTCATTTGCTTCAGCCCCTTCCTATGCCTTGCTGGGCGCCGGTTTGACCGCGGTCGCGGCCGACGCCGCAGCGCTCGGGGACGTGGACGCCCCGGGGAACTCACCCTGAGGGATGAACTGCTCCGGGTATCCGTACATGCCGTGCTCGGCGATGTCCAATCCGCCGTCCTCCTCGGCCTCCGTGACCCTGAGTCCGTACGAGTCTCCTTGATCGCGCAGAACGTTGCGAAGCTGGCAGCGTAACACGAACGCGAACGCGACCACTATCCCCAACGCCGAGCGCCGAGCTGCTTGAACGCGAGCAGGTCGAACGCCGCCCCGGGACGGCGTTTGCGCCCTTTCCGATCAGGCCGCTGGCGTACACGAACCCACCCACGAACGCACCATCGTCGTTCGTGACTCCGAACGCGTTGTACTCGGACAGCCGGGCGCGGTCGAAGACCCCGCACGCAGCGTGCCCCAGACGCCGGCCAGGCCGTGCGCCGACAGAGCGCCGACCGGATCGTCGATCAGCTTGTCGATCGCCGGAATCGCCAGCACGACAATCGACGCCGGCCACTGCCCGATGAAGGGGGCTGCCCACACCTCGACGTAGCCAGACGGGCCGTGATCGCGACCAGCGCCGCGATCGCGCCGTTGCCGACCATGCCGATGTCGAGCGTCTTCTGGGTGATGCGCCTGGTGATCGCCGCGGCGATCACACCGGCCCGCGCAGGCGAGCTGCGTGATCAGCGCGACCTCGGCGAACCGCCGTCAAGGGCCCCAGGGTCGACCCGGGTTGAACCCGAACCAGCCCAGCCACAGGATCAGCACGCCGAGCCCGAACATGGGCATGTTGTGTCCCGGAATCGGACGTGGCTTGCCGTCGCCTCCGTACTTGCCCTTGCGGGCGCCCAGCAGCAGCAGCACCGCGAGGCCGCCGGTCGCACCGATCAGGTGGACCGCCGTCGAGCCGGCGAAGTCCTGCATGCCGATGTTCGCCTGCAGCCGAGCCACCGCCGAACACCCAGTGGGCGCCGATCGGGTAGATGATCGCCGCGAACATGATCGCGTAGATGATGTAGACGCCGAACTTGATCCGCTCGAGCGTGGTCCCCCAGACGATCGCCAGCGAGACGGCGCGAACGCGAACCGGAAGATACCACTTCGCCTCGCACCGTCACGTCGGAGAATCCCATCACGGGGAACGCCGTCGCCGGGTCGACCGAAGTCCTGCAGGAAGAACCCCGTCGTGCCGATCAGTCGGGTTGCCGCTGGCGGTGTCACCGCCGAACGCAAACGCAAATCCGACGGCCCAGAAGGCCAGCGCCGCGATCGAGAAGTTGATCAGGATCTTGGGCACCAGGGTCCCGGCGTTCTTGCCGCGCGAGAAACCGACCTCGAGCAACAGGAACCCTGCCTGCATGAACACCACCAGCAGAGCGGCCACCATCACCCACGGTGTTGATCGCCGCGCCCTCGGTGAGCACGCCCGCACGCGCCGTCGATCGTGTCCGCCAGGGCGAGCTGCGGGGCGGCAAGCGATGCCAGCCACGCCCACGGGCACTGGCCCAGAGCAGCTTTCGTCTCGTTCTTGCGTCCCTCCTTGCCCGCCCCGGCATCCACCGGGCGGTCGCGTATTACGGAACGCGGCCAAGGTAGGGACGCGGCGGCGGCTTGCCTTTAGACCGCTGTAGGAAGATCGCCGCCCGGCCCCTTACGGGTGTCGAAAAGCCCTGCAAAAGCCGCTCCGCGGGCCCGGGCGGGCCTACCGGGGCCGGCTGGCCGACTGGCTGCCCAGCCAGGACCGCTAGAGTGCGATTCCGCACCAGCCACGAGCGAGGGGAAGCAGGAATGGCGATTCGGACACGCAGCGACGGCGCGCAGAGCGGCAACGGGACGGGCGCGGAGACCTTCGAGGTGCGAAGGCCCGCCGACGGCTCGGTCCTGACGACCCTGCCCACGGACGGCCCTGGAGCGAGTGGCCGAGGCGGTGGCCCGCGTGCGGGCCAACCAGCCCGAGTGGGAGCGGCTCGGCAACCGCGGGCGCGCCCGCTGGCTCTACAAGCTGCGCGACTGGCTGCTGGACCACCAGGACGAGATCGCCGACACGATGCAGGCAGAGACGGGCAAGGTCCGGGGCGAATCAGGAGGCGAGACCGTCTACCTGACGGACCTCATCAACTTCTATGGCAAGCGGGCGGAGAAATTCATCGGCGACGAGAAGGTGCCCGCGCACTCCCCGCTGATGAAGACGAAGAAGCTGCGCGTCCAATACCGCCCCTACCCGGTGGTCGGCGTCATCAGCCCCTGGAACTTCCCGCTGATCCTCTCGCTGGGCGACGCGCTTCCGGCGCTGCAGGCCGGCGCCGCCGTGGTGATCAAGCCCTCGGAGGTCACCCCGCTCGGAATCGGCGAGATCGTCGAGGCCTGGAAGCGCGACATCGGCGGCCCGGACGTGCTCGACGTCGTCAATGGCGGAGGCGAGACGGGCTCCGCGCTTGTGGACGAGGTCGACTTCGTCCAGTTCACGGGCTCTGACCGCACCGCCAAGAAGGTGTTGGCCCAGGCCGCCGAGACGCTGACCCCGGTCAGCGCCGAGCTCGGTGGCAAGGACCCGATGATCGTGCTGCGCAGCGCCGACGTCGAGAAGGCCGCCAACGCAGCCACCTGGGGCTCGTTCGCCAACACCGGCCAGGTCTGCATGGCGGTCGAGCGCCTCTACGTCGAGGAGCCGGTCTACGACGAGTTCGTGCAGCGGTTCACCGACGAGGTGAAGGCTCTGAAGCAGGGGACCGACGGCCGCGAGTACGGCATGGACCAGGGGGCGATGACCTTCCCGCCCCAGACCAAGGTCGTCGAGGAGCACGTCGCCGACGCCCGCGAGCGCGGGGCGACCATCCTCACAGGCGGCCAGCGCATCGACGGCGAGGGCGACGGCGACTGGTACCCCCCGACCGTGATCACCGACGTCGACCACTCGATGAAGGTGATGGTCGACGAGACCTTCGGCCCCGTGGTCGGGGTGATGAAGGTCCGCGACGCCGAGGAGGCCGTGCGCCTGGCCAACGACACCCGCTACGGGCTCAGCGGCTATGTGTTCGGAAAGACCGCCGAGGCCGAGGCGGTGGCCCGCCGGCTGGAGGTCGGCGCAGCCTGCGTCAACGACGTGCTCGTCAACTTCCTCGCCTGCGACGTGCCGATGGGGGGCTGGAAGGACTCCGGCATCGGCTTCCGCCATGGCGAGTACGGGATCAAGAAGTTCGTGCGACCGGAGTCGCTGGTGATCACCCGCCTGGGGCAGAAGCGCGAGGCCCTCTACTTCCCCTACACCGAGAAGCGCCGCAAGCAGCTCACCAAGATCGTGACCTTCTTCAACGCCAGGGACTGGCGCCGCAGGCTCGGCCGCGGCCGCGGCGACTGAACGCCGTTTTCGCGGGGGCCCGGAGGACTCTCCCCCAGACCCTGGTCTTCGGGCAGCCGCTCTAAGCGGCGTGAGCTGCCGAGAGGTCGCGGTCCAGGCGCTCGGCCTGCTCCTCGAACCACTCGGAGACGACCCGCAGCCAGGCGACCTCTGCGCGTGTTCGCACGCGCACGTAATCGGCGTGATCCTCGCCCGCGATTCGCATCGCGTCGGCGACCGAAAGGCCGGCGCCGTCGTGGCCGCTCTCGCCGACCAGCGTCCAGTCCGAGCGGCCGCCGGGACCGGCCTCGTCCTCGAGGGCCAGCCTGGAGCCGTCGCTGAGCAGCAGGGCCTTCGGCTCGCGGCCCCCCAGCTGAATGCCTGCAACGTCCCTACTCATCTCGTCCCTCCTTCGCCCACGCCTTGCGGACGCATTGCTCTTCGTCGGTCAGAGCGACAGCATGCTAGCAACCGCTAACGAAACGCTAAAAGATCGTTAACGCCCTGAGAAGAGAATGTCGCCGGGTTCGGCTCGTGCCTGCGCTAAGTTTGTAGGCGTTCCATCCAGAGCGGTTGAGGGGCCCGGCCCACAGACGCCGCAGCAACCGGCCAAGATCTCAGGATCAAGGTGAGGTGCTACCGCCGGGGTCGATGGAGGTCAAAGTGATGAGGTTCCCTGATGAGGTTCCCTAATGGCAGAGCGTGACTTCATAGCGGCAACGGGCGAGCGCGTGGTCGTCTTCGACGGCGGCATGGGCGCGACCCTGGAGCAGTTCGAGCTCACCTCCGAGGACTACGGCGGGCTCCAGGGCAAGTGCCACGAGGCGCTGGTGCTGAACCGCCCCGACGTGATCGAGGGCGTCCACACCTCGATGCTCGACGCCGGCGCCGAGGTGGTCGAGACCGACACCTTCCAGGGCTCGCGGATCAAGCTCGACGAGTGGGGCCTGGGCGAGCACACGCTGGAGATCAACACCAAGGCGGCCGAGATCGCGCGCAAGGCCGCGGGCGACGACCGCTTCGTGGCGGGCTCGATCGGCCCCACCGGCTTCCTCCCGGCCAGCGACGACCCGACGCTGGGCGACATCAGCTTCGGCAAGCTGGTGGAGACCTTCGCCGAGCAGGCCAGGGGCCTGATCGCCGGCGGCGCCGACCTGATCATCATCGAGACCGCCCAGGACATCCTCGAGGTCAAAGCCGCCGTCTTCGGCGCTCGCGAGGCGTTCAAGGAGGCCGGCAGGACTTTGCCGATCCAGACCTCGGTCTCGCTGCTGCCCCAGGGCGGCAAGATGCTGCTCGGCACCGACATCCAGGCGGTGCTGACGACGCTTCACGCGCTCGACGTGCAGGTGATCGGGCTCAACTGCTCGACCGGGCCCGAGGACATGCGCGACGCGATCCGCTACCTGGGTGAGACCTCTCCCCTGCCGGTGCACTGCATCCCCAACGCGGGGCTGCCGCTGCAGGGGCCCGACGGGGAGACGATCTTCCCCGAGGAGCCGGAGCCGCTGGCCGCGACGCTGGGCGAGTTCGTCGAGCGCCACGGCGTCGGCATCGTCGGCGGCTGCTGCGGCACCACGCCCGATCACATCCGCGCCATCCACGATCGCGTGGACGGCAAGGTGCCGGGCGAGCGCCCCGAGCCGGGACCGCCGGAGGTCTCCTCGATGATGACCTCCACCCCCCTCGCGCAGGAGCCGCGCCCGACCCTGGTCGGCGAGCGCGTCAACTCGCAGGGATCCCGGAAGGCGAAGGAGCTGCTGCTGGCCGACGACTACGACGGCCTGATCCAGATCGCCGAGGACCAGGTCGAGGGCGGCGCCCACGTGCTCGACCTCTGCGTGGCCCTGACCGAGCGCCAGGACGAGGACGAGCAGATGAGCGCGGTGGCGGAGCGCGTGTCGCTGACCCAGCCCGCGCCGATCCAGGTGGACTCGACCGAGCCCGAGGTGATCGAGGCCGCGCTCGAGCACATCCCCGGCCGCGCGATCGTCAACTCGGTCAACCTCGAGGCGGGTCGCGACAAGCTCGACCGCGTCGCCCCCTTGGCGAAGGCCCACGGCGCGGCGCTGATCGCGCTCACGATCGACGAGGAGGGCATGGCCAAGACCGGTGACCGCAAGCTCGAGATCGCGAAGCGGATACGCGACATGTGCGTGGACGACCACGGCCTCGACCCCGAGGCGCTGATCTTCGACGCCCTCACCTTCACGCTGACCACCGGCGACGAGGAGTGGCGCCCGTCGGCGGTCGCGACGATCGAAGGCATCCGCAAGATCAAGGCCGAGATCCCCGGCGTGAAGACGTCCCTGGGGGTCTCGAACGTGTCGTTCGGGGTCTCGCCGAAGGCCCGCGCCGTCCTCAACTCGGTCTTCCTGCACCACTGCGTCGAGGCGGGGCTGGACCTGGCGATGGTCAATCCGAACCACATCACCCCGTACTTCGAGATCGGCGAGGAGGAGCGCGCGCTGACCGACGCGCTCGTCTTCAACAGCTCCGACGACGCCTTGGAGAAGTTCATCGCGCACTTCGAGGAGCTGGGGGAAGAGGACGAGGAGACGGCCGGTGACCCGACCGAGGGCATGGAGCCCGAGGAGGCCCTGCACTGGAAGATCCTCCACCGCAAGAAGGAGGGGATCGAGGACTGGATCGACAAGTCGGTCGAGAAGATCGGCGCGGTTCCCACCCTCAACACGGTCTTGCTTCCGGCGATGAAGGAGGTCGGCGACAAGTTCGGCGCCGGCGAGCTGATCCTGCCTTTCGTGCTGCAATCCGCCGAGGCGATGAAGCGGGCCGTGGCCCAGCTCGAGAACTACCTCGAGAAGATCGAGGGCCACACCAAGGGCAAGGTCGTGATCGCGACCGTGTTCGGCGACGTGCACGACATCGGCAAGTCGCTGGTCAACACCATCCTCACCAACAACGGCTACACGGTGGTGGACCTGGGCAAGCAGGTCCCGATCGACACGATCATCAATTCGGCGATCGAGGAGAAGGCCGACGCGATCGGCCTCTCGGCCCTGCTGGTCTCGACCTCGAAGCAGATGCCTACCTGCGTGCAGGAGTTGCACGAGCGCGGGCTGGAGTTCCCCGTGCTGATCGGCGGCGCGGCGATCAACCGCGACTTCGGCCGGCGCATCCTCTACCCGCACGGCAAGGAGGATGACGACGTCTACGAGCCGGGCGTCTTCTACTGCAAGGACGCCTTCCAGGGCCTCGACACGATGGACGAGCTGATCGACGGCGACGCGCGCTCGGCGCTTGTCGAGCGGATGCGCTCCGAGGCGAAGGAGTTCCGCGAGAAGCCGGTCAAGGTCGACGATGGTCCGCCGACGACCGACGACAGCGTGCGCTCCGAGGCGCGAACCGACAACGAGATCCCCGAGCCGCCGTTCTGGGGCGTCAAGGAGATCCCCATCGACCTCGACGACGTCTACCCCTATCTGGACCGCCACGTCCTCTTCAAGCTGCACTGGGGCGGGCGCGGCAAGAAGGGCGAGGAGTGGCGCCGGATCCTCGAGGGCCACGACGGCGACGAGGGCTTCAACCCGAAGCTCGAGCGCATGTGGCGCGAGCAGGACTACCTCAACCCCAGGGCGCGGATCGGCTACTTCCCCTGCGCCGCCGACGGCAACGAGCTGGTCGTGTTCGATCCCAGCGACCCCGAGAAGGAGCTTGAGCGGCTGGTCTTCCCGCGCCAGCCCAAGCACGACCGCATCTGCCTGACCGACTTCTACCGGCCGCTGAGCGAGCTCGGCCCCGGGGAGCGCGACGTGGTCGCGATCCAGGGGGTCACGGTCGGCCCAGAGGTGACCGAGCGGATCGAGAAGCTCGAGGCCGACGGGGAGTTCTCCGAGCAGCTGTTCGTGCACGGCCTCGGCGTGCAGGCGGCAGAGGGCCTGGCCGAGTGGCTTCATTCCGACGCCCGTCGCGAGCTCGGCATCGACCCCGACCAGGGCCGCCGCTACTCATGGGGCTATCCCGCCTGCCCCGAGCAGTCAGAGCACGAGATGGTCTGGCGCCTGCTCGGCCTGGAGGAGATCGGCATGACGCTCAGCGACGGCTACGCCGTGATGCCCGAGCAGTCCACGGTGGCGATCATCGCCCACCATCCCGCAGGCCGTCTACTTCGGCATGAAGTCGGGTTTCATCCCCGAGGACAAGGCCCCAGACGAGCTGATCGCCGGCACCGAGCGCGGCGGCGACCTGCCGCCCGATGACGACCCCACCGAGGACGGCGCGGTCGAGGAGGAGGCGGAGCCCGCCAGCGCCTAGGGACCTTGCTGGATAGGGGTCGTATGTGACCCCAATCGAGCAAGGTCTCGGCGGCGCAGCCTCCGGGACGGCCGCTAGCTTTGGCCGGCGGATGGAGCCGATCGTCGAGCACACGCTCCGGCTGGGGGGCGTCCGGACGCGGGCACTGGAGCTGGAGGGTGAGGGCCCGCCGTTGGTCCTGCTGCACGGATACGCCGACAGCGCCGATACCTGGCGGCTGCTGCTTGACCGCCTGCGCAGGCAGGGGCGAGCCGCGGTGGCGCTCGACATGCCGGGATTCGGAACGGCCGAACCGCTGGATGCGGAGAAGCCCGTGCTGGAGCAGCTCGACGGATTCGCCGAAGCCGCCATCGAGCGCTGGGCGGCGGCCGACGGCGGCTCGGTGGTGCTGGCCGGCAACTCGCTGGGCGGGACGACCGCGATGCGGGCGGCCGAGCGCGACGAGGGCGGGCGCGTCGCCGGGATCGTGCCGATCGCGCCCGCGGGGCTGGATATGTCGACCTGGTTCGCGGCGATCCAGGGCGCGCCGCTGGTGAAGGCGATGCTGAGCAGCCCCGTGCCGGTGCCCGAGGCGACGCTGCAGCGCGCCATCGGGAGCACCTACCGCGTGCTCGCCTTCGCCAGCCCGCGCCGGGCCGATGCGGGCGTCGTCGGCGCCTTCGCCAGCCACATGCGCACGCGCGAGGACCTGGTGCGGATGATCGCCACCGGAAGCAGGCTGCTGCCCGAGATCAAGGCCCCCTTCCGCCTCGATCACATCCATTGCCCGGTGCTCGTCGTCTGGGGCGAGCGTGACCGCATGGTCTTCGCGAAGGGCGCCGAGCGCATCGTCGCCGCCCTTCCCGACACGCGGGTCGAGCTGCTGCCGCGCTGCGGGCACTGCCCGCAGATCGAGGAGCCCGACCGCCTCGCCGAGCTGCTGGCCGGGTTCCCCGGCGCCTGACCTAGGCCGAGAGCCGCTCGCCGGCGTGCTCGCGCCCGTCGGAGCGCGGTTGCAGGCGAACGGGGGCGGCCGAGAGGGCGCGCAGACGCATGTCCTTCCAGGTGACGCCCTCGCGGACCAGGGCAGGCGCGCCGAGCGCGACCGCGGTCGCGATCTCGACCGCCTGCAGGATCAGGCCGTAGGCGAGCGCGTCGGCCTTGCCGACGCCGAAGCCGCCGACCAGGACGCTGATCACGGCGAGCTGGAAGATGCCGATGTTCGAGGGAGTCGCCGGGACGACGGCGGTGACGTTGACCGCGAACAGGACGGCGGCGGCCGCGCCGATGCCGACCTGGGTGTCCAGGCCGAGCGCGGCGAACAGCGCCCAGCACGAGAGCAGCTGTAGCAGCCAGGCCCCGAGCTGGGCGACCGCCGCGACGGAGCCGCGGCGGGGATCGCGGAAGACGACGAGCCCGGTGCGGACCTGCTTCAAGGCGCTGCGGATCGAGGCTGCGGCCCGGGCGACCCGGCCCTCGCCGTTGGTGCGCACCAGCGACGGCGCCAGCAGCACCGCGACCAGCAGCAGCAGCGGCGCCATCGAGACCAGGAACAGCTTCTCGGTGCTGCGTTGGAAGAGGTCGGTGGTGTTGACGATGATCACGCCCAGCAGGGCGAGGGCGGCGATGTTCAGCACCGTCTGGCTGACGAGGGTGCCGATCAGGACCGCGAAGGTCTCGCGCATGCGGCCGATCCGCCGCGCCAGCACCATCGCTCGCGCGGGCTCGCCGAGGCGCGCCGGCAGCGTCGCCGACATCAGCACCCCGATCATCGTCGCCGAGGTGACGTCCCGGCGGCGGACTGGGCGGCCGGGCAGCGCCGCGCGCACGATCGCCACCCAGGAGCCGGCGCGGGCGAACATCGCGGCGACCATGAGTGCGCAGGCGACCAGCACCCAGGTCAGGTCGCTGCCGATGACGCTGTTCGCGACCTCGTCTACGCCGATCTTGCGCGCGGCGAGGAAGGTGAGTCCGACGCCGAGCACGCCGGCGATGCCGAGCCCAAGGCGGCGGGCGACGCGGCGGCCACGGCTTCCCTGAGGCGGCAGGGGCTCGAGCGTCGGGATTCGCTTCGCGGGGCGCCGGGGCCCGCCGTCCATGCTCAGCAGGCCGGCGCGGCGCGCGCCCGCCTCGATTGGGTCGGCGGGAACCGTGAGCGGATGCGCGGCGCGCTCGTAGACCTCAGAGACCTCCTCGGCGACGCGCGGCCACGCGTAGCGTTGAGCGCTCTCGCGCCCCGCCTGGCCCATGGCGGCGCGGCGCTCGGGCTCGTGCCACAGGGCCAGCAGCTCCTCGCCCAGGGCCTGGGGGTCGGCCGGCGGGACCAGCACGCCGTCGACGCCGTCGGTGACCACGTCGCTGTAGCCCGCGATCGCGGAGGCGACCGGCGGGGTGCCGGAAGCCATCGCCTCGATCAGGACCATGCCGAAGCTCTCGCCCGCCAGCGAGGGCGCGACCAGAAGGTCGGCCTCCCCGAGCGCGGCCCAGAGCTGCTCGTCGCTGACCTTGCCGCGCGTCTCTATGCGGGCGAGCAGGTCGGGGTCGGCGATTCCCCGCGCGACCTCCTCATGCTCGGCCCCGATCAGCGTCAGCTTCGCCGGCACGTGCTCGACCAGCGCCTGGAAGGCCGCGAGCAGCACGGGCAGGCCCTTGCGCTCCTCGGCGCGGCCCACGAACAGCAGGCGCAGCTCGTCGGAGGACGCCTTCGGCCCGGTCTGGGCCGCCTCGACGTCGACCCCGTTGGGGACGATCGTGTAGTTGCCGCCGAACCAGCGCCTGCCGGTCCAGGCGGCGGCCTCGGAGACCGCGATCCGCGCCGACAGCTGGTTGAAGATCCGCCGGGCGCCGAGCAGGTTGGCGATGTGGTTGGGCATCGCCTTGGACGAGTAGGCGTGGAAGGTGCCGACCACAGGGGCGCCCCGGAAGGTGGAGGCGTCCCAGGAGATCAGCGGGGCGGGGGGCTCGTGCACGTGGACGACGTCGTAGTTCCCTGACTTCAGCTCGCGGCGCATGCGAACGAGCCCGTCCGGGAAGGGCACGATGTTGGAGACGGCGCCGTTGGCGCCGATCCCGATCGTGCGGCCGAGCGGGACCAGGTAGTCCGGCTGCTCGCGGGCCTCCGTCGAGGAGCGGTGCAGGCGACGTGTGAGGCCGTCTGGCGGATCCCATGGGGCCAGCACGCGAACGTGCTCTCCTCGCGCGAGGAACTGCTCCGCCAGCGCCTCGACGTGCCTGTTCACGCCCCCCTGGAAGGTCCAGGAATAGGGGGAAACGAGCGCGATGCGCATCGTGTCAGGGTAGCGTTCCGGGTCCGCGGACTCCGTGTTTGTGGTCACCCTTGTCCCGCTGGCTCCAGGCAAATGCGGCGCATGCGATCAGCCCCAGCGTGCCTACCGTGAAGAAGGTCGCCGCGGAGTCGTTGGCGACGACACCGAGCGCGCAGGCGGCCGCCGCACCCGCGAAGCCCGCCCGGGCCAGAGGCACCGCCGCCAGCCAGGCGACGATCCGCTTCCGGTTGACCACCGCCACGATCACGGCGGCCACGCAGAACCAGAACAGCGTCGTCTTCACCCCGCGGCTGAAGCTGCTCGCCGCCAGCCGCAGGCGCCGCTCGACCACGTCCGCGAGCTCGCCGGCACCGCCCGCGTCGATCACCGAGCGGCTCAGGTGCGCGTCGCCGCCGAGCGCCAGGTCGATCGCGAACAGCACCGCCAAGCCGAGCACGGGCGCGGCCACAACCAGCGCAAGGACCCACCAGCGCCCGAGCGCCTGGATGGCCCCGGGCACCATCAGCGCCGCAACCGCGGCGCCGGCCGGAAACACGATCGCCGCTCCGACGTCGGCGCCGAATCGCCCCGCCGCGAACACCACCGCCGTCACGGCGCCCGTCGCGAGGAAGGCGGCCACGGCGGCCCGCGCGCCAGGCGGATGTCCGCGGGCGCCCAGGGCGGTGAGCGCGGCGCCGACGCCGACGGGGATTACGACCGCGAGCGTGGCCTCGAGCTCGTTGCCGATGCCGAAGAAGCGCACCCCCAGCCCCGGATTGGGGCCCAGCAGCGACTGCGCGGTCAGCGGCGAGCCGAGCACGATGTCGATCGCGTAGGCGCCGAGCGTGACCGCGCACGCGATCGCAAGGGCCTCCCATCCGCGTCGCAGATAGAGCGTCAGCGCAGCCAGCGCCGGCGCCCCCAGGCCGACGATCAGGCGCTCTACCAGCAGCTCATCGGGGCGCACGGCGGCCCCGACCAGCAACACGGCGGGCAGGTAGACGACCGAGAGGGCGAAGAGGGCGAACGCAGGGCGCCCAAGGCGGCCCCGGCTGAGCCCGGTCGCCAGGGCCGCGAGCAGGAGCCACAGAATCATGTTGCGCAGCACCGCCGGCCCTCGGCGTTTGGAGACCACCTTCATGCGGTCCGCGCGGTCCTGAACCGCTCCGGCGTCGCGCTCGCCCTCGCTGCGAATCGGGCTGCCGCTCATCTCCTCGGGCTCCTCGAGCCCGTAGCGGTCGAGGATGGTCGGCGCCAGGTCGGTCGCCAGCACGAATCCCGGGGTGCGGGTGGTGTCCGAGGTCAGGTTCCCGTCGAAGCCCGGCCCCGCAGCGCCGATCGCCAGCACCTCGCGCTCGGCTGCCGGCGGGCGCTCGAAGGCGATCAGCATGTCGTCGCCGCGCAGCCGTGCGATCAGCGCGGGCAGCTGGCCGAGCGTGGCCGGCACGACCGCTACGCCGGCGCAGCGACGATCGAGGCACGCGAACGGCCTGGTCCTCCCCACCCTGCCCGCGCGATCGGCCGCCATCAGCGCGGGGGTCGTCAGCAGCGAGTCGGCCCGCATCGGCATCGGTGGCGAGCCGTCCTCGCGCAGGGTCGACGCGAGCAGGCCGGGAACGATCTCGGCCGGCGCGTCCTCGGCGCGCTCCACGATCACCCCCCAATCGGGCACGCGCCGGCCGAACGGCAGGAACACCGGCAGGCCGTCGTCGTAGAGCGACGTGAAGACGCGGTTCCCGGCGCCGATGTCGAGGAAGGTCTGCGCCGGGGCGACGTCCGAGAGCCCGGCGCTCATCACGCCGGGCGCCAGCCCCTCGATCCCGTCGAGGTCGCGCGGCTCGGTGCCGTGGGGCAGGATCGCGACCGTAACGCTCGGGTAGTCGTGGAACGTGAGGGTCGCGGTGTCGCCGGCCTCCGTTGCCGGCTTGGCCGACGCGGTCGCGCAAGCGAGCGTGAAGGCCGCGAAGGCGGCTGCGATTACCCTTGTTCCCATGCCCGAGCGCACCTTCGTCAAGTTCACGTTCTTCAAGCTCGATCCCGCCTGGCGCCGGCGCGGCGCCTCCGAGCGCGCCCGCGACAAGGCCGAGTTTCAGGCTGCCTGCGATGACTTCGCCGAGGACAGATCGCTGCGAGCGTATTCCACGGTCGGCACCCGCGGCGACACGGATCTGCTGTTGCTGAGCCAGAGCCCGATCCTCGAGGACCTCCACACGTTCCACGTGGTGCTCGGCCAGAGCGGCCTCGCCCAGTGGGCGACGATCCCCTACTCCTACCTGGCGATGACCAAGCCCTCGCCATATTCCGAGGAGTCCGTAAGGCCCGAGATCGCGGTTTCCGAGCGCAAGTACCTGTTCGTCTACCCGTTCGAGAAGAAGCGCGAGTGGTACCTGCTGCCGATGGAGGAGCGCCAGCGGATCATGACCAGCCACATCGAGGTCGGCCGCCGCTACCCCGAGATCTCGATCAACACGACCTACTCCTTCGGCCTCGACGACCAGGAGTTCGTCGTCTCCTTCGAGGCCGACGAGCCCGGCGAGTTCCTCGACCTCGTGCAGGAGCTGCGGGGCACCGAGTCCAGCTCCTACACCCTGCGCGACACCCCGATCTTCACCTGCGTCGCGATGTCCCTGGGTCGCGCCCTCGATGCCCTCGACGGCACCGCGGCGACGGCGATTACCTCCGCCTAGGGCGGGTAGAAGCGCCTCGAAGGCTGCGAACAGGAGGAAGCGGAATGGGCATGAGCGACTACGAGGTCGGCGCGGTGTTCGCGACGGCCGACATCGAGAAGGCGAAGGAGTTCTACGGCCAGAAGCTCGGCCTCGAGGTGATGAGCGACAACACCCCTGACGGGCCCATCAGCTACAAGGGCGGGAAGGGCACCGGAATCAGCGTTTACGAGTCGCCCGAGCACGCCGGCAAGTCCACCGCGACCATGGCCGGCTGGGTCGTGGACGACCTGGAGAAGGTCGTGGACGAGCTCAGCGGCAACGGCGTCAGCTTCGAGCGCTACGACGAGTCCAACGGCCCCGGCGCGACCGACGACAAGGGCATCATCGAGTTCGAAGGCGGCAAGGTCGCGTTCTTCCGCGACCCCGACGGCAACACCCACGCGCTCAACGAGTGGGCGTGACCCGCAGCGCCCAGGCAGCGGCGCCGTAGGCGCGATCCCCTACCCTTTCCCGCTCCCATGGCGCAGCTCGGAAGCGAGGAAAACCCCCTGCGCGTCGCGATCGTCGGCTCCGGCCCGGCGGGCTTCTACGCGGCCGAGCAGCTGATCAAGCCCGAGGGGACCGCGGTTGAGGTCGACATGTTCGACAAGCTGCCGACCCCGTTCGGGCTCGTCCGCGCCGGCGTCGCGCCTGACCATCCCAAGATCAAGTCGGTGATCCGCGTCTACGAGAAGACCGCGGCGCGGCCCGAGTTCCGCTTCTTCGGCAACGTCACGATCGGCGAGGACGTCAGCGTCGCGGAGCTGCGCGAGCGCTACCACGCGGTCCTCTTCGCCTACGGCAGCTCGACCGACCGCCAGCTCGGCATCCCGGGTGAGGACCTGCCCGGCAGCCACTCGGCCACCGAGTTCGTCAACTGGTACAACGCCCACCCCGACTGCGCCGAGCACAGCTACGACCTCTCCTGCGAGCGCGTGGTCGTGATCGGCAACGGCAACGTCGCCGCCGACGTCGCCCGCATGCTCGCCCTGCCGCGCGAGGAGCTGGAGGGCACCGACACCGCCGACCACGCGATCGAAGCCCTATCCAACAGCGGAGTCAGGGAGATCGTCGTGCTCGGCCGCCGCGGGCCCGCGCAAGCCGCCTTCACCAACCCCGAGGTGCGCGAGCTCGGCGAGATGACCCAGGCGGACATCGTCATCGACCCCGCCGAGATGGAGCTTGACGAGATCAGCCGCGCCTACGTCGATTCCGAGGACTGCGAGCCGACCAACCGCCGCAACGTCGAGATCTTCACCGAGTTCTCCCAGCGGCCGGCGGAAGGCAAGAAACAGCGGATCGTGCTGCGCTTCCTCACCTCCCCCGTTGAGATCGAGGGCGACGGCAGGGTCGAGCGGATCGTGATCGGCCGCAACGAGCTGCACGAGGAGGATGGCTCGGTCCGCCCGCGCGACACGGGAGAGCGCGAGACGATCGAGTGCGGGTTGGTGCTGCGCTCGATCGGCTACCTCGGCAAGCCGCTGGACGAGAGCCTGCCCTTCGACGAGCGCAAGGGCGTCATCTCCAACGAGGCCGGGCGGGTCACGGACGGCGGCGAGCAGGTCCCGGGCCTCTACGCCACCGGCTGGATCAAGCGCGGGCCCTCCGGAGTGATCGGCACCAACAAGAAGGACTCCCAGGAGACCGTGAACGGCCTGCTGGCCGACCTGGCCGAAGGGCAGCTGCCCGAGCCCGAGCTGGCCGCGGACGCCACCGCGATCGAGACGTTGCTGGCCGAGCGAAAGTCCGACCACATCACCTACGAGGGCTGGCAGGCGATCGACGCCGCCGAGCAGGCCGCCGGCGAGCCACACGGCCGCCCCCGCGTCAAGTTCTGCCGCGTCGAGGAGATGGTCGAGGCGGCATCCGGCGTGCGCTCAGTCCCGGCGGGCTGAGCCAAGTCGCGGGCAGGTCTCAGGCCGCCACAAGGGCCGGCTCGCTCGGCGCGGCCATGCCCGCGGCAACCGCCTCGGCCCGGAGCTCGTGCGGTCGGTCGGTGCAGACGGCGTCGGGTTCCAGCGGCAGGATCCGCTCCAGCAGCTCGATGCGATTGACGGTGCCGGTGTTGACGCTGAGACCGGCGAGCCGCATCGTTCGTACCAGGACCCCGCTGAGCAGGAAATGCTCCACCGAGACCCCGGCCACTCCGTGGCGAATCGCCCACGCCGCCATCGCCTCGGGCGCGTAGTCGGCCCAGGTCACCAACCGGGACCGAAAGCCGTGCGCAGCCGCGGTCGCGCAGGCGGCGGTGTGGAAACTGATCACCTCGATCCGGTGCCGTTCGCGCCGGTGTCGCCGGCAGATCGCCCCCGCGGTTGCGGCCGCGAGCTGGGCATCGGCGTACGCCTTGACCTCGAGTTGAATCGTGAGCTCGTGTGGAGCCACCTCCAGCAGGTCCTCGACGAAGAGGGGGCGCTCGTCGCTGGGAGCGCCCTCTCTCGAGCGCAACCGCGCGCCGCGCAGCTCGGCTGCAGTCCGCTCATGGGCCCAACCTTCCAGCGTGGTGCCGATCGACAGCAGGGGATCGTGCAGGAGCGGGAGCTCACCGTCGGAGGTGAGACAGACATCCGTTTCCAGGCCGTCGACCGGCCCCCTGAGGGCACCCTCGAGCGCGCTCGCTGAGGAGTCGACGCCATAGTCGCGTCCAAGCCTGTGGGCGATCAGCCTGGGCAGTGCCACAGACACGAATGGCAGCGGGTGCGGGCGCGGCCGATGTAACCCGCCTGCGAACAACGCGTGAACGTCCTGTGAAAGCGCCGATCGCCACGTCCGTGCTGGCCGGGTGACTAGATCCGAAGAGTGCCGATGATGCGCGGGTGCCCGTCGATTATCGGGGCGTCAACTGGCTCGAACCCCGAATAGCCAGCCTCACGGGCGAGCAAGTCGAGACCCTCGGTGGTGAACCCCCAGTAGACGTAGTCGTCGTTCCTATAGACCTCGCCGGGGCCGTAGCGGTGGACCGGGTCGTTGGAATCGCCGAGGACCCCGTGGGTTTCCAACAGCACCCGGCCGCGGCCGGCGATCCGACGTCGGAGGACTTCCAGCAGCCGCCTGGGCGCCTCGACGCGGTGCAGGATTCCGGCGCAGAAGACGAGATCGAAGCCCCCCGGGAGGCGGTCAAGCTCAAAAGCATCGAGCTTCCAGTACTCGACCCGCGAGTCGAGCAGGCCCCTGATCGCGCGGAAGCCCTCGCCGCCCTCCAGCTCGACACCCCATCGGGCGCGAACCCAGTGGACGTACTGCTCGTTGTCGACCGCGACCACGCTGCGGGCTCCCCTCGCCTCGGCCAGGAAGGCGTAGAAGCCGTCGAAGGCGCCGACGTCAAGCACCCGCAGGTCGCTGAAGTCGCGGGGGATGGCCGGCATGCGGTAGCGGTGGTCGCGAGCCGTGCCCGGCGTGTAAATGCCCTCGGACCGATTCAGGGCGAAGGTGTGAAACCAGTAGGGAACCTGCTCGCGTACCCGCTGGGCATCGACTGGATCCGCTTCGATCGGCAGCAGATCGGCCACCTCTCGTTCGGCCGAGGATGCCCGAGTGACCGCATCGGTCGTCCGCGTCTTCACCGGAGCTTCCTCCTCTCGTCGACGGTGGCCGCCGCTCGCACCGCCACCTATGTGGGCTGTTTTCGCTGCCCGCTCCCTGCGGGCATGAAATTGATCCTAACTGGCAGCCCTAGACTTCGCGCCCATGGCGATCGCCGTCGACGAGGTGAGGCTGCTGATCGAGGCGGCGCTGCCGGGCGCCGAGGTCGAGGTCGTGGACGAGACGGGCACGCATGACCACCTGCGCGCCACGGTCAGCGCCCCCCAGTTCGAGGGCCTGTCGCGGATCGAGCAGCACAAGCTGGTGAAGAAGGCCTGCCAGGCCCGCTTCGACGACGGCTCAATACACGCCCTCTCGATCAAGACCTCGGTCCCCGGCTGAGCGCTCGCTACTCTCTGTGGCGATGCCTGAGCCCGAGCTCAAGGACAAGGTCGAAGAGTTGATCAACGACCACGAGGTGCTGCTGTTCATGAAGGGCACCCCCGAGGCGCCGCAGTGCGGCTTCTCGATGCGCGTGGTCGGCGTGCTCGACTCGATGGGCGTCGAGTACGCCGCCCTCGACGTGCTGCCGGCACTGCAGCCGCTGCGAGCCGTGACCGCGGAGATCTCCGACTGGCAGACCTTCCCCCAGCTCTACGTCAAGGGCGAGCTGGTGGGCGGCGCCGACATCGTGGAGGAGATGGCCGAGTCGGGCGAGCTCGCGCAGCTGCTCGGAGCGGAGCAGCCCGCGGAGGTGCCTCCTTCGGCGAAGCAGGAACTGCAGGCGGACCCTCAGCAGAGCCCGCCGATTCAGATCAAGCCCTCCTAGGCGCCTAGGCGGTCGCGAAGCGCTCGCGGGCGCGAGCGCGGCGCTTCTCGGCCTCGACCTCGCGGTCCTTCGGCGGGGCGTTGGTGACGAGCCTGTCGAGCAGCCGCTGCGTGGCAGCGGTGACCTCCTCGACAGCCCGCTCGAACACCTCGGCGTTCGCCTGCGAGGGCTTGGTCGAGCCGCTGATCTTGCGCACGTACTGCACAGAGGCCTCGTGGACCTCCTCGGCGCTTGCCGGCGGCGCGTAGTTATGGAGCGTTCTGATGTTTCGGCACATGACGTCAGCCTAGCGCCGTCCGGCGCCGGGCTCGGAGACACGGCGGGGACCTGCGGCTAGACCGAGGCGGCCTGCTCGGCGGTCTCTTCCTTCACCTGGAAGGAGGAGCCGCAGCCGCAGGCGGCGACGACATTGGGGTTGTTGACCGAGAAGCCGGCGCCCTGCAGTCCGTCGACCCAATCGACCTCGGAGCCGAACACGAACTGCATCGAGGTCTTGTCGACGACCACGCTCACGCCCTGGGCCTGGAAGCGGTGATCGTCGGCCTTGGGCGCGTCGAAGGCGAGCGCGTACTGGAAGCCCGAGCAGCCGCCCCCGCGGACGGCGACGCGAAGCGCCTGCTCCTCGCCCTCCGGAGTGTCGGCCAGCAGCTCGTTGATCTTGGCCGCGGCCGTATCGGTGATCGTGATCGGGTCGGCGGTCTCAGTCATCGCTATCCATTGTATAGCGCCACTCCACGTACTCCCGGATGCGCTTTGAATCGTGAATCACCTCGTGCTCATCGACCAGCACGGGCACGCGAGTCTGGCCGGTGAGCTCGACGATCTCGGGCCGTTTGTCGCGGCCGAAGGGCACGCGCTCGGTGCGGTAGGTGAGGCCCTCTGCCTTGAGTGCGCGGGCGGCGGCGCCGCAGGGGCAGAGGAAGTTGGACGGGGTGCGGCAGCGGTACAGCACCCGGCGGGGATCTGAGGGGGCGGCCTCCATCACCCGAAGGGAAGCAGCCTGAAGGCCGCGCCGGCGCCACGCAACGCTGTGTCGGAGAGGACGTGCCCTTTCGCGCGCGGGCCGAGCTGCTCGAGCTGCCAGGCGACCGTCTCCTCGAGCGTCTCCTCGTGGGGACGCGGCTGGAAGCCGAGCTCGCCGACCGCCTTGTCGTTGCGGTAGGTCCACCACTGCATCCCCGAGCGCACCTCGTCGGGCGCCGCCGGCGCGGGCAGGCCGGCGCGTGTCAGGGCCTCGACGCTCGCAAGTAGCGCGTGCCCGGGCAGCTTCAGCGGCGGCGGCGGCACGCCGGCGATCCGGCTCAGGTCCGCGAACAGCCGCTGCAGCGTGAAGTTGCGAGCGGCGAGCAGGTAGCGCTCCCCCTCCTGGCCGCGCTCGTCGGCCAGCAGGTGGCCGCGGGCGACATCGCGGACGTCCACGATGTTGAGCCCCCCGCTTATGTAGGCGGGAACGCGCCGCAGCAGCAGCCGCCGCACCAGCCGGTTCGAGGTCCCGGTCGGGTCGTCGGGGCCCAGCACGAAGGTCGGGTTGACGACGACCAACGGCAGGCCCTTCGCCGCCACCCTCATCGCCACCGCCTCGGCGTCGTGCTTGGCGTTGATGTAGGCGATGCCGAGGTGGCCCGCGGTGAACGGCTGGGACTCGTCGGCGGTCCCCTCGGGCCGCGCCGGGCCCACCGCCCCGGCGCTGGAGGTGTGCACGGCCCGTGCCACCCCCGCTTTCAGCGCCTCCTCCATCACATTGCGGGTGCCGCCGACGTTGACCTCGAACACCCGCTGGCGGTCGACGGGCCTCATCGAGGTCTTGCCCGCGACGTGGAAGACGCGCTCGACGCCGTCCATCGCGGCCCGCACCGAGTCACGGTCGGTGACGTCCCCGTCGGCGCGCTCGAACTCGATCCCGTCCAGGTGCGAGGCGTCGCGCCCCTCGCGGATCAGCAGCCGCAGCCTGTCGCCCCGCGCCGCGAGTTGCTTTGCGACGTGCGAGCCGATGAAGCCCGTCCCGCCAGTGACGAGCGTCGTTGCCATCGGCGGGCATGGTAGAACGGTCGCTGTGAGCGCCTCGATCCGACCCGCCCTTGTCACCGACACCACTTCCTACCTGGCGCCGGAGGTGCTGAAGCGCCACGACGTCCACCTGGTCAGCCTCTATGTCGGGCTGGAGGGCGAACAGGAGCGCGAGATCGATCTGCTCGACGACCTCGATGGCTTCTACGAGCGCCTGCGGGCCTCGGAGGAAGCGGTGACCACCTCGCAGCCGTCGGTCGGCGATTTTCTCGCCGTCTATGAGCCGCTGCTGGCCGAGGGACGCGAGATCGTCTCGATCCACATCTCGGCCGGGATCTCAGGCACCTACGAGACCGCCGTGCAGGCGCGTGACCGCCTCACCGCCGATGGCAAGGGAGGCGAGCGGATTCACGTGGTGGACTCGAGGACTGCCGCCGGCGGGATGGCGATGGTCGTGCTGGGAGCGGTCAGCGCCGCCGAGGAGGGCGGATCGGCCGAGGAGGTCGCTGCTCGCGCCGAGGAGTCACGGGCGAACCTGAAGCTGTGGTTCGCGGTGGACACGCTCGAGTACCTGCGCCGCGGCGGCCGCATCGGGACCGCGGGCGCCTGGATCGGCACCACCCTGAAGATCAAGCCGATCCTGACCTTCGAGGAGGAGGTCACCCCGGTCGAGCGGGTGCGCACCCGCGCCCGCTCGATCGAACGGCTGGTCGGCTACGCCAAGCAGCGTCACGAGGACGGCGCCGACGCCTGGGTCGTGAACCACATCCAGGATCCCGAAGCCGCCGAGAGCCTGGTCGAGGCGTGCCGTCCGATCTTCAGCAGCGAGCCGGCCGTGATGTCGGAGATGGGGCCGGTGGTCGGCGCCCACGTCGGCCCGGGACTGCTCGGCATCGGCGCGACGACGCGCGCCGCGCTGGGCCTGGACTAGGCGCGCCGGCTAGCGGCGGCGGCGCCGCAGCGCCATGAAACCGACCAGGACGCCGACCACGGCCGCGCCGGCGATCAGCTCGCCCTTGTGCTTCTTGATCTGGGCGCCGATGTCGGTGGCCTCGACCCAGCGTCCGCGCAGGGCATCGACCGAGCGCGACAGCTCGGTGCGCTGGTCGACGATGTCGCGGCGGATCTGATCGGCCGACCGGGTGCCGGGGGGAGGCGGCGCGAAGCGGCCGTTGCCGGTGGGGCCGAGTGCGGCGCCCGTGCTGGTGCTTGACTCCATCAGTCCTCCTCCTCGTTGTCGAAGGCGGCCTTGATCTCCTTCGCCTCCTCGATCGCCATCTCGGGCACGGGGGGCGAGGCCGTCTGGAACGCGCGGTAGGCGAAGAAACCGGCGCCCGCCGCGATCAGCAGGAAGAGCGCGGCCTCGACGAAGAAGCCGGCCCAGAAGTTGTCGAAGACGAGGTCGTTCAGCAGCCAGGCGACCCCGTGCATGATCAGCATCAGCGCTGCGATCAGGAAGACGCCCGCAACGACCGCCGTGATCCCGCCCTGGAGCAGCTTGTTGAGCTTCTCGGTGACCTCGGTCTTGGCGAGCTCGATCTCCTCGCGGACAAGGACCGAGGCCCGATCGGAGATCTCGAAGACGAGCTCGCCGACGCTCATGTCGTCGGGGCTCTGGGTGCCGTTGCCGCTGGGGGCCGGCGGGGGCTTCGGAGGCTCGGCCGGCGGGCCGCCGCCCGGCGAGCCGCCGCTGGGCGCGCTGCCGCTCGGGGCGCCGCCGCTTGCGGGGCCGCCGCTCACTCGGGCGGCTCCTCGTTGAAGACGCGGCGCCAGATGACCTCCGAGAGCCGGTGCGCGGTTACGGTGGCAAGGGCTCCCATCGCCGCCAGCAGGCCGCCCCAGATCAGTCGTCTCATGATGTCGCTGTCCACGTCGCTCCTAGTAGCGCTACCCGGTCTCCGCAGCGGAGTAAACCACCTCGCGGCTCGCGCCATCGCCCGGCGCGGCCGGCCGCTCCGCGTAGGCGCCCCAACGCTCGAAGAAGGCCCGGTAGACCGCGTGGGTCCAATCCCTGTCCGCCGCCTCCAGCAGGCCGTGCTGCCCAGCCGGCAGGATCCAAATCCGCACCAGCTCGTTATCGGCGGCCGCTCGTTCCAGGATGCGCGCCTGGTCGACCTTGACGATCTGGTCGTCCTCGGGATGGAGCACCAGCAGCGGCACCTTCGTCTCGGGCACGTGGTCGCGCCCGGCGGCGCGGCGCCAGATCTCCTCGGCGCTGACCCCGTAGTAGGGCGCCGAGACGTGCTCGAGCACGCGCTCCATGTCCTCGGCCTCCGGCGGCCACCGCCCCGAGCGCACCCGCGAGATCAGAGCGGCCTTGAAGGCGCGGTGCAGCGGATAGCGGGGGTGGTGGCGCGGTACCGGCTCGGACAGGCGCGCCCAGACGTCCTTGGGAACCGCGGGCGGCGAGACCGCGAGGATGCCGCCGTCAAGCAGCTCCTCGGCGCCGTCCGGGTTCGAGGCGTTGAGAACGGAGCTGCCGCCGAGCGAGATCCCGAGCAGCCCGACGCTGGTCCCGCCCAGCTCCTTCAGGTAACGGGCCAGGGCGAGGAGGTCCTCGCCCTCCTTCCAGCCGGCCGTCGAGGGCGCGGTGCTCGTCAGCTCGGTCATCCCGAAGCTGCGCAGGTCGATCGCCGCGACGTTGAAACCCCACTCGTAGTAGGCGCGAACCGCGATCTGGCGGACGTAGTCGAACCTGCTCGAGGTGAAGAGGCCGTGGACGACGATCAGCCCCGGGCGGGCAGCCTCCTGAAGGGCGATCGAGGCTGCGATCCGCTCGCCGTCGGCGCCCTCGAAGATGTGGTCCTTGAACTGGGCTGGGTAGCGGTAGCCGAGCACGGCGCCCTCGCGCTGCTGGGCGAGCACGAAGTTGGAGATGTCGCCCAACCCGAAGCGGAGCTCGGCCAGCGGGTGGCGCTGCAGGTCCTGCGGCAAGGACTCGAGGTCCTCCATCAGCGCAGGAATCGAGCGCTCACTCGGCGGCGGCACGGGCAGCGGACGGCGGCCCCTGCGCTCGAGGCGGGCCAGCAGATCGCGGAGAGGGCCGCCGAGAAGCTGGCCCACGACCCAGAGCGGAAAGGCGATCAGCCCGAAGACGACGTTCGCGGCCTTTGCACCGCCGTGCAGGACCCGGTCCTGGCGCCGGGTGCGCGCGAGGCCCTCCCACATGGGCTAGCCCGCCAGCCGGTCTGCCGCCGGCCGCGGCTCGAGCCCGCCGCAGATCGTCTCCACCACAAGCGACTTGGCGTTCTCGTAGTCCTCGTCGCCCGCCGGGACCACCTCGAAGATCCAGCCGGTCAGCAGCTGCTCGATGGCGCCGTAGAAAAGCATCGAGGCGAAGTCGGGGCTGACGTCCTCGCGGAACTCACCGTCGGCCTGGGCGTCGGCGACGATCTTCGCGATCGCGTCGTAGGCTTGGCGGATCTCGGGCAGGTGGGTGCGCCCGAAGGAGTTGGCCGCGCGGGTCACCTCGACGATGATCACCTTCATCAGCTCAGGGTCGTGCCGGTAGGACTCGATGATGAAGGCGGCCGCAGCGCCGAGCTTGGCGCGCGGGCTGTCGAGCTCGGTATCCGCCTCGCGGATCGCGTCCAACAGCAACGACCAGCGCTCGCTGAAGAGCTCGTTCAGCATCTGCTCCTTGGAGTCGAAGTAGTGGTAGACGAGTCCGTAGGCGACTCCCGCCTCCGCGGCGATGTCCGAAACGCGGGCGCTGTGGAAGCCCTGGCGCGCGAAGACGCGGATCGCGGCGTCGAGGATCTGGCGGCGCTTGTCGGCCGCGCGCCCCTCGTTGTCGTTGGCGCTGGCCATCAGGGCGCTCCCACGGGCTCGGGCCAGCGGTAGGCGCCGGGGCGGCGGTTGCGGAGAGAGGGCAGGCTGTGACGCATCTCGTCCTGCGCGCCGAAGTCGAGCTCGGCGCTGACGAAGCCGACGGCGTCGGGGGCCTGCGCCAGCACCACGCCCCAGGGGTCCACGATCATCGAGTGCCCGTAGCTGTTGTAGTGGGGCGGCGCCTCGCCGATCTGGTTGGGGGCGAGCATGAAGACCTGGTTCTCGATCGCGCGGGCTCGCAGCAGCACCTCCCAGTGGTCGCGGCCGGTGCGCTCGGTGAACGCGGCCGGAACCGTGATCAGCCGGGCATCTTGGAGGGCCAGGATCCGGTAGAGCTCGGGGAAGCGGAGGTCGTAGCAGACGGTCATTCCAACCGGCACGTCGGCGGCGCTGGTGACCACGACCTCGTCACCCGGGTCTTCGTTGGCCGACTCGCGATAGGAGACGCCACCGACGTCGACATCGAACATGTGGATCTTGCGGTAGACGTCGCGGATCTCCCCGTCGGGGCCGATCATGACCGAGGTGTTGAATGGCTTCTCGTGGCCGGCGAGCTGCTCCGGGAAGCTCCCGGCCAGCAGTTCAATCCCCAACTTGGCGGCCCAGCTCGCTGCAGCGCTGATCGAGGGCCCGCTGAGGGGCTCGGCCGCCCCGGCCATGGCCTCGCCGGGGCCCAGGAAGGTCCACTTCTCGGGCAGCGCGACCAGCTCGGCGCCGTCCGCGGCGGCGTCGCGGACGAGTTTCTCGGCGACCTCGAGGTTGCGCTCCCGGTCGTCGGTTGAGTTCAGCTGTACCGCTGCTGCGCGCATCGCTCTCCTCCTGCGAAGGGGCCGGAAACGAGGCGGTCCCGTTCGGCTGACTGACCAGTCAATCTAGCGCTCCGCCCGGTTGAGCGCGGTCATAGGATGGCGGCGTGAAGGTCCTGGTCACGGGCGCCACGGGCAAGGTCGGCAACGCGCTGGCCGCCGCCCTGCTGGAGCGCGGTGAGGAGGTGCGGGTGCTGGTCCGCGACCCCGATCGAGCGGCGTCGGTGTTGCCCTCAGGCGTCGAGGTCGCCAGAGGCGACGCGACCGAGCCGGCCACCCACGCGCCCGCCGTCGCCGGCTGCGAGCTCGTCTTCAACGCGATGGGCCTGCCGGAGCAATGGTTCGCCGACGAGGGCATCTTCGACCGCGTCAACGCGGTCGGCAGCGGCGATCTGGCAGCGGCTTCGCGCCAAGCCGGTGTCAGGAGGTTCATCCACACCTCGACCAACGACGTCTTCCACGCCGAGCAGGGAGCGAGCTTCGACGAGTCCGAGGTCGCGACCTACCCGAAGGGCACCGCCTACGAACGCTCCAAGCAGGAGGCGGAGCGGCGAGTCCTCTCCCAGCGCGATGGCATGGAGGTCGTGATCACGAACCCGACCGGGGTCTACGGGCCCGGGCCCTCGTCCAGCCACACGCTCGAGAACGGCCTCTTCCGCCCTTTGGTCGAGAAGAAGCTTCCGGCGATGGTCCCGGGCGGTATGGGCCTGGTGTTCGTCGACGGTGTCGTCCAGGGCCACCTCGCCGCGGCTGAGGTCGGCAAAGACGGCGAGCGGTACATCCTCACCGACGCCTACATCGAGCTCCCCGATCTGGCCCGCGATGTCGTACGCATAGCCGGCCGCGGGCGCGTCCCCCCGACCATGCCGCTGCCGGTCGCGAAGGCGTTTGCGACCGTCGGCGAGGGGATCTCCGGCGTGATCAAGCGCCAGCCGATGCTGGCCAAGGGCCAGCTCCACTTCTTCCAGTGGCAGGCGAGGGCGGACGCCTCGAGGGCCCAGCGCGAGCTGGGCTTCACCCCCACCCCGCTCGAGGACGGCCTGCAGCGGACCCTCGAGGCGATGGGGCTGCTTTCTGCGCGCGCTTGACGGGTTTGCCCTGCGGCGAGCCGGGCAAGTTTGAGGTCAGAAACCCGCAAAGGAGCGAACGATGGCCAAGGACAAGTCGCTGTACAAGGAGCTTCGCGCGCACGGGGTGCGCAAGGGGAGGGCGAGGAAGATCTCCTCCTCCCTCGCTTCCAGGAAGGGATCGGACCGGCCCAGGACCGCCAAGCGCGCGGTCGAGGACCTGAGGGCCGCCGCCTCGCGGATCCAGGACCGGATGGCGCTCGACGAAGACCGCCGCGCGTCCGCGACGAAAGCGGCCAAGACCCGCAAGAAGAAGGCGAGGAAGCGCAAGCAGGGCGCCAGGAAGCTCGCGGCCGGCCGCTCGGGCTGAGTCGCGGCTAGAGCAGCCGCCCGAAGCCAGGCAGGAAGCGGCCGACTCGGCGGGCCCAGGCCAGGTAGGCCTCGCCGTGGGTGCGGATCATGTGCGGCTCTTCGACCAGGCGAACCTGGATCTCTATGCCCGAGACCAGCAGCACCCCCGCGGCGAGGACGATCCAGGTCGGGACGAGCAGCGCGAAACCGACCCAGGCGATCACCATGAAGGTGTAGATCGGGTTGCGGCAGAAGTCGAAGAGGCCACCGGTGACCAGTTCGGTGCGCTCTTCGGGGTCGACGCCGATGCGCCAGGAGGCGCCCATCGCCATCTGGGCGGCGAAGGTGCCGACGATGCCGACCGCGCAGAAGGCGAGGCCCGCCGCGTGGGCGGCCGGGGTGTCGAGCTCGTCCCAGGCCGGGATCACATCGGCCAGCGCCAGCGCCGGGTTGATCCCGCCCAGCAGCACCCCGGTGAAGAAGAGGATGCCGCCGACCAGCTCGATCGGCGGCGCCGACCCCAGGCCAGACAGGCCGCTCTTGCCGGTGGTGCGGAGCGCCACCCCGACCCGTACGCCGAAGGCCAGCGCCAGGTAGAGCACCATCAGCCCCAACGCCCAGCCGGCCATTTAGCCCTTCTTGGCTTTGCCCGCGCCGTCGCCCTCGCTGCCACGGCGCCGCTCCAGCTCGGCGACGACCTCCTTGGTGCGCATCGCGGCCATCAGCTCGTTCAGGGGCTCTGACCCGGCCTCGATCAGCTCGATCGCGCGCTGGGGATCGACCTCGCCGGCGAGCCTCTCCATCAGCACGTCGACCTCCTCGGCGACCAGCTCCCCCATCACCTTCTTGTAGCGAAGCGTGTCGTAGACGGTGAAGCCGATCTGCTCGTCGTAGCCGCCGGCGCGGAAGCGGCTGATGGCGCCGATGATGCGCACGTCGGCGGGTGAGTAGCCCTTCTCGTCCGGGCTGAGGACGTCGATCTCGGCAAGCCGGTCCAGGGCCTCCTGGGGGACGTCGTAGCGGTGGCGGACCTCGGCGGCGGAGATGCGGCTCTCCTCGCCCTCGCGCACCCGCTCCAGCAGCCGGTCGCCGAGCTCGATCAGGGCCCGGGCGCGGTCGGGGTCCTCGTCGAGCAGGTCCTTGATCACCCGCAGCGGCATGTAGCGCTCCTCCTGCAACTGCTTGATCAGGCGGATGCGCTCGACGAACTCGGCCGGGTAGTAGGCCATGTTGCGCGAGGTCTTGACGGGCTCGGGCAGCAGGCCCTCGCGCAGGTAGTGCTTGATCGTCGCCGCCGAGACCCCCGAGGCCTCGGCCAGCTCGCCCATCCGAAGCATTTCCGATGCGGTTTCCTCATGCTGGGTCTTTGCCTTCGCTGGTTTGGTCTTCGCCTTTGCCTTCGCTGGTGTGGTCTTCGCTGGTGTCATGCCATGAACGCCTCCCCCTTGACCTCGGCGTCGGAGCCCTTGGCGGCCCCGGAGGACAGCAGCGAATCGACCTCGTGGGGGCTCAGCCCGGCCTCGCCCAGGACCTCGGCCGTGTGCTCCCCAAGCGCCGGGGCGGGCCGATGGACGCTCGCCGGGGTTCGGGAGAGCTTCACCGGGAAGCCGAGCTGGCGCACCTCGCCCAGCTCGGGCTGCTCGTAGGAGACCACCATCTCGCGCTCGCGCACCTGGTCGGACTCGAGCACCTCGTCCAGGTCCAGGATCGGCTCGATGCAGCAGTCGTGCTCGTCGTTGAAGGCCCTCCACTCCGCGCGGGTGCGCTGCTTGAAGATCTCGGCGGCCTCGCCGTGGGCCTCGGAGCCCGGCGGGTCGAACTGGTGGGCGATCAGCTCCTCGCGGCCGACGCCGTTGCACCAGGCGGCCCAGAACTTCTGCTCGAGCGCGCCGCAGCTGACCCAGCCGTCCTTGGCCTCGTAGGGGCGGTAACAGATCAGCCGTCCCGCCAGGGGCGGGTCGCCGCGCCTGGGAATGACGCCGTCGCAGAGGTACTGGCCGGCGACCATCGCCAGCCAGGAGAGCGAGCCGTCGGTCATCGAGACGTCCACGACCTGGCCTTGGCCCGAACGCCGCGCCTCGTTCAGCGCCGCCAGGATCCCGACCGCCGCCATCAGGCCGCCGCCCCCGAGGTCGGCGATCTGCCCGGCGGCCTGGACCGGCGGGCCGTCCGCGTCGCCGGTGAGGCCGAGGATGCCGTTCAGGCCCAGGTAGTTCTGGTCGTGGCCGGCGCGGTCGCGGTTGGGGCCGTCCTGGCCGTAGCCCGTGATCGGGCAGTAGACGAGCGCCGGGTTCGCCTTCGCGAGCTCTTCGTAGCCGACGCCGAGCCTGTCGAGCACGCCCGGGCGGAAGCTCTCCACCAGCACGTCCGCCTCCCTGGCGAGGCGCAACAGGGCGTCCTTCCCCTCCTGCTGCTTGAGATCGAGGCGGATGGAGCGTTTGTTGCGGTTCAGCGCCAGATACAGCGAGGAACGCGTCCCCAGGGGCGTCTGCTCCTCCCCGCCATAGAAGGGAGGCGCCCAGCGCACGTAATCGCCGGCGCCGGTGTCCTCGACCTTGATCACGTCGGCGCCGAGGTCGCCAAGCAGCAGCGTGCAGAAGCCGCCGGGCAGCAACCTGGTCAGGTCGAGGACGCGTACGTCGCTGAGGGGAAGGTCCGCCATTGCGCTCAGGCCTTGGCCGGCTCGCGCTTGGGGATGCCCAGCATCTCGCGCGCCTCCGCGACGGTGGCGGCGCGGCGCCCGATGTCCTCGGCCATCTGACGGGCCTTGGCGATCAGCTCCCCGTTCGACTTGGCCATCTCGCCGTTGGGCAGGTAGAGGTTGTCCTCGAGGCCGGCGCGGACGTTGCCGCCGAGGTCGAGCGAGGCTGCAAGCAGCTTCCACTGGTCGCGCGAGACCCCGATCACCTGCCAGTTGTTCGGGCCCTCCGGACCGCCGGGGATCTGGTCGGCCATGACGGCGACGTTGCGCGGGTTCGGCCGGATGCCGCCGTTGACTCCCATCACCAATGAGATCTGCAGCGGCGGTTCCAGCGTCCCCATGTCCAGGAACGGGTCGAGGTTGGCGACGTGGCCGGCGTCGAAGCACTCGTGCTCGGGCTGGATCCCCAGCTCGATCATCTCGCCCAAAAACTGCGCGATCAGGTCGAAGCTGTTCTCGAACACGGCCTTGAAGACGAAGTCCTTACGCCTCCGCGAATACTTGGCGTAATTCATGGAACTCATGTTCAGCGCAGCGACGTCGGGCTTCAGCTCGCGGAGGTAGGCGAGGCGCTTCTCCACCGGGACCCCGATCGCCCCCGTCGAGTAGTTGACGATGACGTCGTCGACCTCGGCGCGAATCGCCTCGGTGATCGCGCGGAAGTCCTCGATCTCGTAGGAAGGGGTGCCGTCCGGGGTGCGCGCGTGGATGTGGATCTGGCTGGCGCCCTCGTCCACCGCCCTGCGCGCCTCGGCCGCGTACTCCTCGGGCGTGTAGGGGATCGCCGGGCACTGGTCGCGGTTGGCGATCGCGCCGCTGATCGAGTTGCTGATGATGACCGGGTCCTCGAAGCGGCTCATACCGGCATCACCCCGTGCTTCTTCCAGGGGCGCTCGACGCGCTTGTCCTTTGCCATCCGCAGTCCCTTGATGATCGTCGGGCGGGTCTCTCGCGGGTCGATCACGTCGTCGATCAGGGCGTTGCCCGCGGCGATGTAGGGGTCGATCGTCTTGCGGATCTCCTCCAGCATCTTCTCCCTGGTCGCCTCGGGGTCGTCGGAGGCCTCGATCGCGGAGCGGCCGATGATGTTGACCGCGCCCTCGGCGCCCATCACCGAGATCTCGGCCGAGGGCCAGGCGACGATCAGGTCGGGCTCGTAGGCCTTGCCGTTCATCACGTAGTAGCCGGCGCCGTAGGCCTTGCGGACCACGACGGTGATCTTCGGCACCGTGGCGCGGCTGACCGCGTACAGCATCTTCGCCCCGTGGCGGATGATCCCGGCGTGCTCGACCTTGGAGCCGACCATGAACCCGGGCACGTCCTGGATGAACAGCAGCGGGATGTTGAAGGCGTCGCAGAGGTTGACGAAGCGCGCCGCCTTGTCGGCTGAGTCGTTCTCGAGGATGCCGCCGAGCTGTTTGGGCTGGTTGGCGACGATGCCGCACGGCATGCCGCCGAAGCGCGCGAGGCAGGTGATGATCGTCTTCGCGAACTTCGGCTTGATGTCGAAGAACTCGCCGTCGTCGGTGATCTCGCGGATCACGTCGTACATGTCATAGGGCTGGCGGTTCGACTCCGGGACGATCTCGAGCAGCTTCTCCGAGGCGCGGTCGTCGGGGTCCTTCGTCTCGATCACCGGCGGGCGCTGCTCGCAGTTCGGACGGGAAGTACGAGAGATAGTCCTTGACGGCCTGGATGCACTCCGGGTCGTCCTTGCACTCGAGGTCGCCGACGCCAGACTTGCGGCAGTGGACCTTGGCGCCGCCCAGCTCCTCCATCGAGATGTCCTCGCCGGTCACCGCCTTGGTCAGGTGCGGGCCGGCGAGCGCCATCGCTCCCTGGCCGACGACCATCGGCACGAAGTCCGAGAGGCCCGGGATGTAGGCGGTCCCGGCGGCGCATGGCCCGAGCATCGCGGCGACCATCGGGATCACTCCCGACATCACCACCTCCTCGCGGAACAGGTGGCCCGAACCGGCGAACATCGAGCCCGCCGCCTCCTGGATGCGCGCGCCTGCCGAGTCGAGCAGCCAGATGAACGGCATGCGCTTGTTCAGCGCCATCTCGCGCAGCCGCCCGACCTTGATCTCGCCGGTCATCCCCATCGAGCCGGCCATCACCGTGAAGTCGTAGGCGGCGATGCAGCAGGTCTTGCCGTCGACGTCGCCCCAGCCGGTGATGACGCCGTCGGCCGGCGCCTCCACCCCCTCCATAGATTTTTGGAAGGAGTGTGGACGCGCCTGGATCCCCATCTCCACGAACGTGCCCTCGTCGCAGAGCAGCTCGATCCGCTCGCGGGCCGTGAGCTTGCCGCGCTCGTGCTGCTTGGCGATCTTCTCCTCGCCGCCGCCGAGCTTCGCGCGCTCGCGACGCCGCTGCAGGTCCTCGGTCTGGTCCTTCAGGCTCATCGTCCCTTCCAGTCCGGCTCGCGCTTCTCGAAGAAGGCTTTGACGCCCTCCTGGATGTCCTCGGTCGAGAAGGTCAGCGAGAGCTGGGAGCGCAGGAACTCGAGCGCGTCGTCGAGCGCCATGTCCTGCTGTCGGTACATCGCGTCGTGGCCGAGGCGCATCAGCACCGGGCTCTTCGAGGCGAGCTTGGCCGCCCACTCGTCCACCGCGGCTTCGAACTCGTCCGCGGGCACGACCTTGTTCGCGAGCCCGAAGGTGACGGCGTCCTCGGCCGAGATCTGCTCGCCCAGCAGCATCATCTCGTTCACCTTCTTGCGCGGGACGTTGCGGTAGATGATCGCCATGATCATGTACGGGAAGGCGCCGACGTTGATCTCGGGGGTGCCGAAGCGAGCGCCCTCCTTCGCGATCAGCAGGTCGCACGAGAGCGCCAGCCCCATGCCCCCAGCGAGCACATGGCCGTTGGCGGCGCAGAGCGACGGCTTGCCCAGCCGCGGCATCAGCCGGAAGAACTCGAGGAAGAGGTCCGAGGCGAAGTGCTTCTCGACCAGCGCCACGTCGGCCGCGAAGCCGCCGAGGTCGGCCCCGGCGCAGAAGACCTTGTCGCCGGCCCCGGTCAGCACCACCGCCCTGACCTCGTCGTCGTCGCGCGCGGCCTGCACCCCCTCGACCAGCTGCGTCAGGAGCTCGGCATTGAGCGCGTTGCGCTGGTCGGGGCGGTTCAGGGTCAGGGTCGCTACCCCGTCGCTGACCTCGTAGAGGAGCTCCTTCTCGGCCACGCGGGCAGCGTATTGGATCTGGGCACCGATGGGAGGTGACACTTCCTACTCCCTACAAGATCCCGCCCACGCACCGCCCGAATAAACCGGTGCCCAATCTCCACATTATTGAGGGTGGCGCCGGTGGCGCTCCCCTCCATATGATCGCCCCGGTGAGGAGCCTCGGGCACTACGCCTACCGCTGGCGGGGCAGAATCGTGCTGGCCGCTCTTCTGGTCGCCGTCGCGGCCGCCATCGGCAGCGCTTCGGTGTTCGACGCGGTCAAGCCCTACGGCTTCCAGGACCCGGACTCCGAGAGCGCGCGAGCGACAGAGGCGCTCGAGGACGCGAGCGGCGAACGGCCGCTTCCGGACGTCGTCCTCATAGTCGAGCCCTCCGAGGGCGGCCCGGCCAAGGTGCGGGCGGCCGCGGCGGAGGCCGAGCGACGCCTGGCCGACATCCCGAGCGTCACCCGCACCGCCATTGAGGGGCTCTCGGAGGACAAGCGGGCGGGGCTGGTGGTCGGCTACCTGGACGCGGACGTCGACGACATAGCCGACGTCGGTGCGAAGGTCGAGGATACCTTCGGGGGGGTGCGCTTCGTCACGGCCGGAGGGGCCGCCGTGACCGCGCACCAGCTGAACGAGACGACCGAGGACGACCTGCGCCGGATCGAGCTTTACGCGGCGCCGCTGCTGTTCCTGCTCTCGCTGCTGGTCTTCCGCGGACTCGTGGCGGCGGCGCTGCCGCTGGTCGTAGGGGTGCTCTCGATCGTCACCACCCTGCTCCTGCTGCGGCTGCTGACGAACGTGATGGAGATCGACGTGTTCGTGGTCAACATCGTGATCGGGCTCGGCCTCGGGCTCGCGATCGACTACAGCCTGTTCGTGATCTCCAGGTTCCGGGACGAGCTCGCCGCCGGCGGACCGACCGGTGCCGCACTGCGCGGCACGCTCGGCTCGACCGGGCGGATGATCCTCTTCAGCGGGCTAACGGTGGGCGTCGCTATGGCCTCGCTCGCGGTCTTCCCGCAACGCTTCCTCTACTCGATCGGCGTCGGCGGGGCCTTGGTCGCCCTCACCTCGGTGCTGGTCAGCCTCACGGTGCTGCCGGCGATGCTCGCGATGCTGGGCCCGCGCGTGAACGCGCTGGCGCCGCGGCGGCTGCAGAGCCCGCCAAGCGAGCAGCGCTGGTACTCCCTCGGGCGCTTCGTGCTGCGCCACCCGATCCCGATCGCGACGCTGGTAATGGCGGGGATGGTGCTGATCAGCCTGCCCTTCCTGCGGGTGGAGCTGACGCGCGCCGACCCGAGCGTGTTGCCGGCGGACAGCAGCGCCCACCGGGTCGACGCGATCCTCGACGAGCGCTTCGCCGGCGATCCGGCCTCGGTGATCGACATCGTGCTTACCGAGCGTGGCTCGAAGGCACAGCTGAGGCGGGCGCGACGCGAGCTGGCGCGGACCGAGGGGGTCGAACGCGTGCTGGCGCCCGTGCGGGTCGACGATGACGTCAGGCGGGTCGACGCGCTGCTGGGCGTGGATCCCTTCACCGATCAGGCTCTCGACACGGTGGAGGTGGCGCGGGACCTTGACTGGGGTGCGCCCAGCCTGGCCAACGGCCCGCCCGCCGAGCTCACCGACCAGCGTCAGAGTCTGGGCGACCACCTGCCGGCGGCGATCGTGATCATCGTGATCTCGACCGTGGTGCTGCTGTTCGTGATGACGCGGTCGATCGTGCTGCCGTTCTTGGCCCTGTTGATGAACGCGCTGACCGTCGGCGTCGCCTTCGGGGTGCTGGTGCTGATCTTCCAGGACGGGCGCCTGGAGGGCTTCCTCGACTACAGCGGCCAGGAGGCGCTCGACACCTCGATTCCGATCCTGCTGTTCGCGGTCGTCTTCGGCCTCTCCACCGACTATGGGGTATTCCTGCTACAGCGGATCTCCGAGCAGCGTCGCGCCGGGTCCCGCAGCGAGCGCGACGCGATCGCCCGGGGTCTGGCTCGCAGCGGGCGCCCGATCACGTCCGCCGCCCTCTTGTTCGCCGTGGCGATGGGCGCCTTCGCCTTCTCGGAGCTGGTCTTCATCAAGGAGATCGCGATCGGAACGGCGCTGGCCGTGCTCGTGGACGCCGCGGTCGTGCGGACCTTCCTGTTCCCCGCGCTGCTGGGGCTGCTGGGCGGGCGGGCCTGGTGGGCCCCTGCCTGGCTGGGCGGCGGCACCGAACTGGGCGACGCCGCGGAGCCCGAGCCCGAGCCCGAGCCCCTCAGCGAATGACCGGCGCGCCCTCGCGGTCGACGGCGCGCAGCAGGGCGTGCACGACTTCCTCGGAGAACTGGGACCCGGCGTTGTCCAGAAGCTCCTCGCGCGCGGCGTCGGGGTGCATGCCGGGGCGATAGACGCGGTCGCTCGTCATCGCCTCGAAGGCGTCGGCGACGGCGACGATTGAGGCCTCGAGGGGGATCTCTTCCTCGGTCAGGCCCTTTGGATAGCCGCCGCCGTCGGGGCGTTCGTGATGGGCCAGGATCCACTCGCGCACATCGTCCAGCTCGCGGCTGGAGAGAATGCGGGCGCCCAGCTCTGGGTGGCGGCGCATCTGCACCCACTCGTCGTCGGTGAGGGGGCCGGGCTTCATCAGGATCGAGTCCGGGACGGCGATTTTGCCGATGTCGTGCAGGATCCCCGCCAACCTCAGCCGCTGCACCCGATCCTCGTCCAAGCTGAGCTCGGCCGCCATCATCTCGCACAGGCGCCCGACCGTCTGGCTGTGGCGTGCGGTGCCCGAGTCGCGCTGGTCCAGCGCCTCGGCCAGGCTGAGCACGGTCGCCATCTGGGCCTGGTCGGCGACGTTGCGTCGACCCGTGACCGAGCCGAGCACGCTGGTGACCTCGGGGCTGTAGATCACCGCGCGGTCGCGCCCCAGCGCCTTGGCCGCGTGCAGCGCGCCGTCGCTGGCCGCCATCAGGCCCGCGAGGTCATCGGCGTGCCCGGGCGAAGTCGCGACGCCGACCGAGGCCGTCAGCTCGATCTGAGGCGCCGAGAACTCCTTGCGGAGGCGGTCCAGCAGCTCCTCGGCGAAGAGGAAGGCGCGGTGCTGGTCGGTCTCGGGCAGCACGATCGCGAACTCCTCGCCGCCCGAGCGCGCAACCACGTCCATGATCCGCGTCGACTCCTCGAGCAGGGACGCGACCCTGCGCACGACGCGGTCGCCCTCGGAGACGCCGAAGCGATCGTTGACGCGCTTGAAGCGGTCGATGTCCAAGATCAGCAGGCTGGTCGGGCGCTCCTCGGGCTTGCCGCGCTCGAGCTCGCGCTCCAGCGCCTCGTGCAGGGCGACGCGGTTCGGGAGGCCCGTGAGGGCGTCCGTGCGGGCGGCGTCGGTGAGCCGGCGCATCAGCCGCTCCACCCTGATCCGCAGGTAGGTCAGCAGGGTGGCCGCGGTGATAAGCGTCCCCGCCGTGATCACGAAGTGATGGACGTCGGTGTGGAAGGCACCGCCGGGCGCCGCCGGCGTCAGCGCGATCACGATCGCGTAGTTGGCGAACGCCCAGAGCACGTTGATCGCAGCGTCGGCGCGCGAGACCGGGAAGTAGAAGACGTAGAGGCCGACCCAGACGTAGAAGAGGGCGTAGCCGCTGGTGCTGTCGCCGCTGAAATAGACCGCGAACGAGGTCATCACCGTGGCCAATGCCGGGGCGATGCGCAGCAGCCAGAACGGGATGCGCCCCGCGTAGCGGAACATCCACAGCCCCCAGAGCAGGGCCGCGCCGTCGACGATCAGGATGCCGGTGGTGTTGAAGTAGGGCGGGTGAGGGAGCAGGGCGCCGAGCGCCCCAGTCACCGCGGCGCCGACGGCGAGGTAGGCCTGCGCGAGCGCGATCGGGCGTGCGGCCGCAGGCCCCGCCAGGAGGTCGCTTGGATCGAAAGAGCGCAGGCGCTTGTCACGAAGACCGCCTGACGCCTCCTCAATTTCGGCTGTCGGGGGGTTACTCCCCGACGCAGCAACTAACCCCATCGCAGACAGTATCGGCGCAATTTCGGCAAAATTTCACCCGACTTTTGGCGAACTTGGATCTCTAGACACTCGTTCTACGCACGGCCAGGCGTCCCCTGCCCGCCGGAAACGCGCTGAGAACCTGATTGCAGGCCGTCGTGGCGGGGCCGCCCAAAAAGTGCGTGCTCAGGCTTTAACGGCCCCCGGCGGCACAGGCGTGCGGAAGCGCCGCCGGCCCAGCGGGGTCGTCGAGGGAATCAGCTCCTCGACCTCGGCCGCCGCGGCGCCGCCGGGGGTGAACGTGAAGCGCTTGCGAGCCTGGGACTCGGGCTTGCCCGACGCAGCGCGCAGTCGCACCCGGGTCAGCACCTCGCGCAGCACGACCTTCATCTCGAGCTGGGCGAAGCTGGCGCCGACGCAGCGTCGCACGCCGCCGCCGAAGGGGATCCAGGCCGCGTCGTCGGGGGTCCCCCCCAGGAAGCGCTCGGGCCGGAACTCCTCAGGCTCCGGGTAGGTCTCGGGGTCGTTGTGAACGAGGTAGATCGAGACCATCAGGATGGTCCCGGCCGGCAGCATGTGCCCGTCCAGCTCGCGCGAAGCGCGCAGCCTGCGGGCGACGACCGGGACCACGGGCCGGACCCGCAGCGTCTCCTGCACCACCGCGTTCAGGTAGCGCTCGTCGCCGGCCTCGAGGTCCTGCAGCAGCCGGCTCAGTTGCTTGGGCGAGCGGAGCAACCGCTCGAAGCTCCAGGCGAGGCCGCTGGTGGTCGTCTCGTAGCCGGCCATGATCAGGGTCAGCAGCTCGTCGCGGATCTCGCGGTCCTCGAGCGCGGTGCCGTCCTCGTGTCCGGCCCGCAGCAGCAGCGAGAGGACGTCGTCGCGGAGCTGCACCAGCGGGTCGGCTCGCCGCTCCTCGATCGCGTCATAGAGCGCCTCGTCGACTTGGCGCACGACCTTCATCAGCCGCGCGTAGGGGCTGAGGCCCGCCAGGCTCTTGCGGAACCACGGGATCAGCGTGAACGGCGAGTCGCAGCGATCCATCATCACCGGGATCAGCTCGCGCAGCCGCTCGTGGCGGTCGGCGGAATCGTCGTTGAAGACGACCCGCATGATCGAGTCGAAGGAGATCGCCTCCATCTCGTCGCGGAGCCGCAGCCGCTGGCCGGGCTCCCAACTCGAGACCCTGGCCTCGGCGATCTCGCGAACCTGGTCGGCGAAGCGCTCACCGTGCCCGCGCCCGAAGCCGGGCAGCATGATGCGGCGGTGGCGCATGTGCTCCTCACCGTCCAGCAACAGGATCGAATGGGAGCCGACGACGGGGCGAAAGAGGCCGTTGGTGTCGCCGGCGCGGAAGACCTCGGGGTCGCCGGCCATCACCTCCTTGGCCAGGCGCGGGTCCGCGACCATGACCACGGCGGCGGGGCCCATCCGCATCGAGAACAGGGGGCCGTAGCGGCGACGGCAGCGCTCCATCAGCGGGATCGGCCGGAACATCCAGCGCAGGGTCTGCAGAGCTCCGGGCGAGCTTGGCCCTGGCGGCAACCCATCCCTGGGCGCCGCGACGGAGCTAGGGAGCGGCTCTGACATCCGTCCAATCGAGACTGTATTCAAGAAATCGGTACGCACTCCTCGTCTATTTGGCTACGCACGCGAGCTTGCAGTGGAAAGTAAGAGGTACTACTATCCACTTTCCCACTTCGGTACAAGCTTGTTCCGAGCCCACCGATACAAGGAGGCAGAGTGGCCACAGCGACCTCTTCAGTGATCAAGCCCGACCACGAGGGAGCCCGCAAGCACCTGCTCTTCAGCGACGAGCACGACCAGCTGCGCGACTCGATGAAGGCCTGGGTGCAGAAGGAGTGCTTCCCGCACCGGATGGAGTGGGAGGAGAACTACTGGCCGAGCTCGATCCTGAAGCGGGCGGGCGACCTGGGCTACCTGGGCCTCTGCTATCCGGAGGAGTACGGCGGGCAGGGCGGCGACTACTTCTACTCGCTGGTCCGCGCCGAGTGCATGAGCTACTCGGGCTGCGGCGGGCTCAACATGGGCTTCGCGGTCCACACCGACATGGCGACGCCGCCGATCCATCTGCTGGGAAGCGAGGAGCTGAAGCAGCGCTACCTGCCGCCCTCGCTCGCGGGCGAGAGGATCAGCTGCCTCGGAATCACCGAGCCGGGGGCGGGCTCCGACGTCGCCGGCATCCGCACCACCGCGATCCGCGACGGCGACGAGTACGTGATCAACGGGTCCAAGACCTTCATCACCAACGCCCCGCGGGCCCACTACATCGTGCTGGTCACCAAGACCGATCCCGACAAGGGCCACGACGGGATCACGCTGTTCGTGGTGGACCTCCGCGACGAGGAAGGCAACCACGTGCCGGGCTTCAGCGTCTCGGCCGAGCTCGAGAAGATGGGGATGCACGCCTCGGACACCGGCGAGATCGCCTTCGAGGACGTCCGCGTCCCGGCTGAGAACATGCTGGGCGAGGAGGGCAAGGGCTTCTACCACATCTCCTGGGAGCTCCAGGGCGAGCGCCTGGTCGCCGCCGCCGGCTGCGTCGCCGGCTGCGAGCGGATGTTCGAGCGCACGCTCGAGTACGCGATGGAGCGCGAGCAGTTCGGCCGCCCGATCGGCCGCTTCCAGGCGATCCGCCACAAGTTCGCCGAGATGTCAACCCAGATCGAGGCCGCGAAGCAGTTCGTCTACTCGACCGCGTGGCGCTTCGCCAACGGCGAGTACCCCGTCCGCGAGATCTCGCAGGCGAAGCTGTTCGCCTCGCGGGTGATCTGCGACGTCGCCGACGAGTGCATCCAGATCCACGGCGGCTACGGCTACATGAAGGAGTACGAGATCGAGCGCGCCTACCGCGACGCCCGCCTCAACCGCATCGGCGCCGGCACCGACGAGATCATGCTCGAGGTGATCGGCCGCTCGTACGGGCTCTAGGGCCGGCCGGGCGGCACGGGCTGCCCGGCCCGTGCCGCCGCTGACCGCTACTGCTTCGCGGCCTCCTTGTAGGCCTCGTAGTTCTCCTCGGCGGTCTCGAAGATCGCCCTGACCTCGGTCTGGCCGCCGCGGATCGGCGCCTTCTTCGCCCACTCGACGGCCTCGTCGAGGTCCTTGCACTCGAAGATCCAGAAGCCGGCCAGCTGCTCCTTGGTCTCCGCGTACGGCCCGTCCGTGACGACAACCTCGCCGTCCTCGCCGTAGCGCAGGGTGCGCGCGGCGGAGGGAGGGCCGAGGCCGTCACCGCTGACCATGACTCCGGCCTTCTCGAGCTCGGCGTTGTACTCGTTCATCTGGTCGGCGATCTCCTGCATCCGCTCCGGGGTCGTGTCCGCGACCTCGGACTCGTCGCCGAACAAGGACACCATGAACCTGCTCATCTTCATTCCTCCTGTCTCGCGCGGCGCCGTTCGCCGCGTTCAACACGACGACGAGCGGACCGCGCCGATTAGACGTTTATCCGCGAAGAGGGGTGCTACTTCAGCTCAATTCCTCGATTCGGCGCTCCAGAAACGCCCGCTGCACCGGGTTGGTGCTCAGCTCCAGCCCCTTGCGATAGGCGTCAACGGCGTCGGCGTCGCGATCCAGACGCGCCAGCAGGTCCGCGCGGCTGACGTGGAAGGGGGCGTAGCGGTCGAGGCCCTCGATCGCGTCGATCAGCTCCAGGCCGGCCTCGGGGCCCGTGTCCATCGCCACCGCGATCGCGCGGTTGAGCTCGATCACGGGCGAGGGCTGGATCCGGGTCAGCTGGCCGTAGAGCAGCCCGATGCCGTGCCAGTCCGTGTCCTCCGCTCGCTCCGCCTTGGCGTGCTCGGCCGCGATCCTGGCCTGGATCGAGTAGGGCCCGACGACGCCTGTGAGCGAGTCGACGATCTCCAGGCCCTGCTCGATCTGGGCGCGGTCCCAGCGCGAGCGATCCTGGTCCTCCAGCAGCACCATCTCCCCCCGCTCGTCGAGCCGCGCGTCGCGGCGGGAGTGCTGCAGCAGCATCAGCGCCAGCAGCGCCCGCGCCTCGGGGTCGCCGGGGAGCGTCTCGACCAGCACGCGCGCCAGCCGGATCGCCTCGTCGGCGAGCTCGGCGCGGATCAGGGCCTCGGTGCTGGAGGCGAAGTAGCCCTCGTTGAAGATCAGGTACAGCGTCGCCAACACCGAGCTCAACCGCTCGGGCAGCTGCTCGGCCGAGGGCACCTCGTAGGGGATGTTGGCGTCGCGGATCTTCCCCTTGGCGCGGACGAGCCGCTGCGCCATCGTCGCCTCCGAGGTGAGGAAGGCGTTCGCGATCTCGGCCGTGCTGAGGCCGCCGAGCGTTCGCAGCGTCAGCGCCACGCGCGCCTGCGGGCGCAGAGCCGGATGGCAGCAGGTGAAGATCAGCCGCAGGCGATCGTCGGGGACATCCGGGGGCTCTTCGCCGTCCTCGATCTCCTCGGCGTCCGGCGCGAGCGCCTCGAGGCCCTGGAGCACCTCCACCTTCACCTGATAGGTGCGGTCGCGCCTCAGCCGATCGATCGCCTTGTTGCGGGCGACACGGGTGATCCAGGCGCCCGGGTTGTCGGGCACGCCGTCGTCGGGCCAGCGCTCGAGCGCGACCACGAAAGCCTCCTGCACCGCCTCCTCGGCGAGGTCGAAGTCGCCGAGCACCCGGATCAGGCTCGCGACCGCCCGCCCCGACTCGTGCCGGAACAGGCGGTCGACGAGCTGACTCGAGCCCTCTATGGCTACTCGTCGACGGTCATTCGTCGAACACCATCGCCGGCCGGACCTCGACGGCGCCGGCCTGCAAGGGGATCTTCTTGGCCCATTCGAGAGCCTCGTCGAGGTCCTTGCACTCGAGCACGTAGAAGCCGCCCAGCTGCTCCTTGGACTCGGCGAACGGGCCGTCGGTAACGGTGCGATCCCCGCCGTTATCGGGGATGTGCACGGTGGTCGCGGTCGAGCTCGGCTGCAGTCCCTCGCCGGAGACGAACGCCCCCTTGTCGACCGTCTCCTGGCTGTAGGCCCCCCAGCGGTCCATTTCGGCCTTCATCTCCTCGGGGCTGGCGTCCTCCATGCCGCCCTCCGGCCCGATCAGTATGAGCATGTACTTCATCGTTTCCTCCTCTCAGGCGTTTAGGCCGCGGCCTTCGCCTTCGCCGGGGACACGGTCGCGCTCTCGTAGCCGAACGGCGAGAGGTCCGTGATCTCACGGACCTCGATCGCCGAACTGGGCTGGATCGGGACCTTCGCGGCCCAGTCGAGAGCCTCTTGGAGATCGGCGCACTCGAGCAGGCAGAAGCCGCCGAGCACCTCCTTCGACTCCGCGAAGGGGCCGTCGGTGACCGTCCGCTCTCCGTCCGCCGCGATCCTAATCGTGGTCTCCGCGTCCTCGACGGGTTCGCAGGCGATCAACGCGCCCGCATCGGTCGCCTCCTTGTCGAAGGCTGCCCAGCGGTCCATCGCCTCCTTCATCTGCTCCGGCGAGGCGTCCCTGATGGTGCGTTCGCGCACGATGAACGACAACAGGTACTTCATCGTTCCTCCTCGGTTTCGAGCGACGTTTTCGCCGCATTCACCCTAACGACGAACGGCCAACGCCAATATCGACAGCCGCGGGTCCGCCGGCACCAGGTAAACATCTTCAGTCGTGGGCTCGAACCTCGACCACATCCGCTCCTACTACGAGGCGCTCAACACCGGCGACTCCGAGCTGGTGGCCGCGCACTTCACCGACGACGCGGTTCACTACTACACGCGCCTCGGGCCACACGAGGGCGCCGAGCGAATCGGGCAGAACGCGGAGCTGGGCGTCGGCACGATCGACGGCCAGTGGTACCTCGAGCACGGAATCGAGCAGGGGGACGAGGCAGTGATCGAGTGGACGATGACCTGGCGCGACCCGAAGTCGGGCGAAAAGCGGCTCGACCGCGGCACCGAGTGGTTCCTGATGCGCGACGGCAAGATCGCGGAGGTTCGCGCCTACCACCACGGCAACAAGAAGAACCCCCAGGGCGACCTGCTGGGCTTCGACCACGCCGGGCGGGGCCACACGACCATGGAAGACTGGAAGCCACCGCAATGACCGTGATCAAGGACACCGGAGCCCGGGCACTGGTCCCGCCCTTCACCGAGGAGCACGAGCACCTACGGGAATCCGCGCGCGAGTTCGTCACCAAGGAGATCGCCCCGAACCTCGAGGAATGGGAGGAAGCCCGGGGGTTCCCGAACGAGTTGTTTTCGCGCTGCGGCGAGCTCGGCTTCCTCGGCCTCAAGTACCCCGAGGAATACGGCGGCCAGGGCGGCGACTACGTCCACAACGCCGTCTGGGTCGAGGAGCTGTCGCGCTCGGGCGCGGGCGGGGGCGTCGCCGCCGGCCTCGGCGCCCACTCGGAGATAGCGACGCCGCCCATCTGGAAGTTCGGCACCGAGGAGCAGAAGCAGCGCTGGCTGGTTCCGGCGATCAGGGGCGAGCGCATCGGCGCGCTCGGGATCACCGAGCCGGGCGGCGGCTCGGACGTCGCCTCGCTCAAGACCTACGCCCGGCCCGTGGACGGCGGCTACGTCGTCAACGGCTCCAAGACCTTCATCACCAACGGCGTCCGCGCCGACTTCATGGTCACCGCCGTCAAGACCTCGGAGCAGGGCGGCCACCAGGGCATCTCCTTCCTCGTGCTCGAGCGGGAGATGCCCGGCTACGAGGTCACGGGCAAGCTCGAGAAGATGGGCTGGCACTCATCCGACACCGGCGAGCTCTCCTTCACCGACGTCGAGGTCCCCGCCGAGAACCTGCTGGGCTCCGAGAACGAGGGCTTCAAGCTGATCATGGCCAACTTCCAGTGGGAGCGGCTGACGATGGCGCTCGGTGCGGTCGGGGGCATGCAGCGCGTGTTCGAGGAGACGCTCGCCTACGCCAAGGAGCGCGAGGCCTTCGGCCGCTCGATCGGCCGCTTCCAGGTGATCCGCCACAAGTTCGCCGAGATGTCGGTCAAGGTCGAGGCCGCCAAGGCCCTCACCTACGCCGCGCTCCGCAAGTTCGTGGACGGTGGCGACGCGATCCGCGAGGTGACCCAGGCGAAGCTGTTCACCCAGCGCGCCGCCTGCGAGGTCTGCGACGAGGCGATCCAGATCCACGGCGGCTACGGCTACATGCGCGAGTACGGCGTCGAGCGCGCCTACCGCGACGCCCGCCTGGGCCCGATCGGCGGCGGCACCGACGAGATCATGAAGGAGATCCTGGGCAAGCAGCTCGGTTTGTAAACGGTCCCCAGGCATGATTCCTCCGATCCTCGGAGGTTCACACCCAGTAATCGGCGGTAATTCCTCCTAAGCCTTGACAAAAGGCCTCGAATCTGGAATGGATTCCGATATGGAGAGGAAGGGCGCGCTGACGTCCCTCAAGGAGGAGAACCGCAGACGGGTGATCGATGCGCTGCGGCAGCGCGGGGTCGCAAGCCGGGCGGACCTCTCCCGCACCACCGGCCTTTCCCGCTCGACGATTTCGACGATCGTCTCCGACCTGCTGGACAGCGGGCTCGTGGACGAACAGGACGAGCCGGCCGCCGAGGTCGGCCACGCCGGCCGGCCGCCGGTGATGGTGGCCCTGAACGGCTCCGCCGGGCTCGCGCTCGGCATCGACTTCGGGCACCGCCACCTCAGAGTCGCCCTCACCGACCTCTCGCAGACGGTCCTGGCCGAGAAATGGCAGCAAATGGAGGTGGATCACGCGGCGGAGGACGGCCTCGACGCCGCCGCCGAGTTCGTCGATCAGGTGATCGAGGAGGCCGGCGTCCGTCGCGACAGGGTGATCGGTGCCGGCATGGGCCTCCCCGCGCCCATCGATCCGAGCACCGGCATGGTCTACGACGCCTCGATCCTCCCCGGCTGGGTCGGCGTCGACGCGCCCGCCGAGGCCAGCTCCCGGCTCGGCATCCCAGTCGAGGTGGACAACGACGCCAACCTCGGCGCGCTCGCGGAGCTGAACTGGGGCGCGGCGAAGGGCAAGTCGGAGGTCGCATACATCAAGGTCGCCACCGGGATCGGCGCGGGCTTGGTCTCCGACGGCCATCTGAACCGAGGCGTGAACGGGATCGCGGGCGAGATCGGCCACACGGTCGTCGCCGAGAGCGGGCCCGTGTGCCGCTGCGGCAACCGCGGTTGCCTGGAGACGCTCGCCTCGGCCCACGCGATCGCGAAGCTGCTGAGCGAGAGCCGTCGCGAGGCCATCTCCACCCGCCGGCTCCTGGAGCTGAACGACGCCGGGGACGCGGCCGCCCAGCGGCTGATCGGCGACGCGGGCAAGGCGATCGGGCTGGCTGTGGCGAACGTGTGCAACCTGCTGAACCCGGAGTGCGTCGTGGTCGGCGGCGAGCTGAGCGCTGCCGGGGAGACGCTGCTGGACCCGCTGCGTCAAACGGTGCGCCGGATCGGCATTCCGAGCGCCGTCGAGGAGCTCGAGATCGTGCCCGGCATCCTCGGCGAGCGCGCCGAGCTTCTGGGCGCGCTGGCGCTGGTGGCGCAGGCGTCCGACCGCTTCGCGACCCAGCAGATCGGGAGCGCGGCGGCATGACCCGAGGACTTTTCGAGTGTGTAAGACGAGGAGTGAAAGGAGAGACCAGTGGATATGAAAGTCAACCGAGGAGGTCGAACGTGAGCACCTGGCGAAGTAAGCGCCTGCTGGTGCCGGTGGTCGCGCTGGTTGCGGCCCTCGGGCTGGTGGCGTGCGGCGACGATGACGATGACGATGGTGGTGGTGGTGGCGGCGACAGCGCGGGCGGAGGAACGATCGCCTTCCTGCTGCCGGAGACCCAGACCACCCGCTACGAGGAACAGGACCGGCCGCTCTTCGAGCAGAAGGTCGAGGAGCTCTGCCCCGACTGCGAGATCCAGTACCAGAACGCGGATCAGGATCCAGCGAGGCAGCAGCAGCAGGTCGAGGCTGCCGTGACCGAGGGCGTCGACGTGATGGTGCTAGACCCCGTCGACTCAACCACGGCCGGATCACTCGCGAACCGGGCCAAGCAGGCCGACATCCCGGTGATCAGCTATGACCGGCTGATCCTCGACGCCGACCTGGACTACTACGTCTCGTTCGACAGCACCATTGTCGGCGAGCAGCAGGGCACCGCCCTCTCCGACAAGCTCGAGGAGGACGGCTCCCCAACGGGTCCGATCGTGAAGATCAACGGCGACCCGAAGGACAACAACGCCAAGCTGTTCAAGGAGGGCTCGAACAGCGTGTTCTCCGACCGCGGAGTCGAGATCGCGGAGGAGTACGACACGCCCGACTGGCTCCCCGAGAACGCGCAGCGCGAGATGGAGCAGGCGATCACCGCCGTCGGTGATGACGGATTCACCGGCGTCTACGCAGCCAACGACGGCACCGCGGGTGGAGCGATCGCGGCGCTGAAGGCGGCCGGCGTCAACCCGCAGCAGGTCCCTGTGACCGGGCAGGATGCCGAGGTGACGGCGATCCAGAGGATCATCGCCGGCGAGCAGTACATGACGGTCTACAAGCCGATCATTCCGCTCGCCGAGAGCGCCGCCGAGCTGGCGGTCGCGATCGCCAACGGCGATGAGGTCCCCGAGGACCTGATCAACGGCGAGGAGGACAACGGGACCGAGCAGGTGCCGACGGTCTTCCTCGAGACCATTCCCGTGTTCCGCGACAACGTGCAGTCAGAGATCGTCGCGGACGGGTTCCTGAGCGCCAAGGACATCTGCACGGCGCAGTACGCCGCAGATTGTCAGGAGCTCGGGATCAAGTAACGAGTGAAGTGAGAGGATCCCCCAGCGTGAGGAGAGTGAGATGAGCGAGAGTCAGAAGCAAGGCTCCAAGGCCGGAAACGGCTCGAACTCGGCTCCTCTCCTTGCGCTGGAGGGGTTCTCGAAGAGCTTCGGTCCCGTCGAAGCCCTGAAGGACGTCGCCATGGAGGTCCGCGCCGGCGAGGTCGTCGGCCTGGTCGGCGACAACGGGGCCGGCAAGTCGACCCTGATCAAGGCCATCGCCGGCGTGCAGCCGGCGGACAGCGGCGAGGCGACCTTCGGGGGCCAGTCGGTCAGGCTCAACACTCCCCAGGCGGCGACCTCCCTGGGCATCGCGACCGTGTACCAGGACCTCGCCCTCTGCGAGAACCTCGACGTGGTCGCCAATCTCTTTCTGGGCCAGGAGGCCGTCGGAGGCGGCCCCGGGATCCTGAACGAAACCGCGATGGAGCAGAAGACGAGGGAGCTGCTCGACACGCTCGGCGTCACCACGCTGCGCAGCGTCCGCAGCGACGTCGAGTTCCTCTCGGGAGGCCAGCGGCAGGCGGTCGCGATCGCCCGATCGATGCTGGGCGAGCCGAAGCTCGCGCTGCTCGACGAGCCGACGGCGGCGCTGGGAATCGTCCAGACCAAACAGATCCTGGACCTGATCAAGCGCCTTCGCGACAACGGGTTGGGCGTGATCGTGATCAGCCACAACCTCGCCGACGTCTTCCAGGTCGCCGACCGCGTGACCGTCCTGCGGCTCGGCCGGACGGCCGGCGACTTCGAGGTCGGCAAGTCGAGCCAGGAGGAGGTCGTCGCCGCGATCACCGGGGCCGACGTAAGCGACCGCGAGACGGAGGAGACGACACTATGAGCGACGGAGCCACGCCCGCGGTGGCGGCCGAATCCGGCGAGACCGTCCGCGAGGCGGTCTCTCCCGTCCAGATGCTGCGCCGCGTCGCACGCGGCGAGTTGGGCGAGGTCCGCGTGCTGGTCGGGATCGCTGTCATCTGGACGATCTTCCAGATCGCGAACGACCGCTTCCTGAGCGCGGTCAACCTCTCCAACCTGACCCTTCAGATCGCCGCCGTGGCGACGATCTCGATCGGCGTGGTCCTGGTGCTGCTGCTCGGCGAGATCGACCTTTCGGTCGGCGCGGTCAGCGGTCTGGCAGCCGCCACGATGGCGGTGCTGACCGTGAAGGAGGGCCTCGCCCCCGAGCTGGCGCTGCTGGCCGGGCTGCTGACGGGCACCGCGATCGGGTTGTTCAACGGCTTCATGGTCACCACGTTCGGGATCCCTTCGTTCGTGGTCACGCTCGCGGGATTGCTGGGCTGGCAGGGAGCGCAATTGGCGGTGCTGGGCAGCTCCGGCTCGGTCAACCTGCCCCCCAGCGTCATCACTGACCTGACCAGCACCTTCTTCGACCCGGCGATCGGGTGGGCGATCGGGATCGGCGGCATCGCGGCCTACGGAGCCAGCCAGTTCATCGGCCGCCGCAGGCGGCTCGCGGCGGGCCTGGAGGCTCCACCCAACGCGATCCTGGCGCTGAAGGTCGGCCTGGTCGCGGCGGCCATCGTCGCCGCGATCGCGATCCTTAACGAGGACCGCGGGGTCCCGCTCGCGGCCCTGATCGTCGTCGTGCTGACCGTGATCTTCACCTTCATCACCGAGCGCACCCGCTACGGCCGCCACATCTTCGCGGTGGGCGGAAACGAGGAGGCCGCCCGGCGGGCGGGCATCCGGGTGAAGCGGATCAAGATCAGCGTATTCATGTTGGCTTCGACGCTGGCCGCGGCGGGCGGCATCCTCGCCGCCTCGCGCCTGCTCGCGGTGAACCAGCAGTCGGGCAGCGGCGACGTGCTGCTGCTGGCGATCGCCGGGCCGGTGATCGCCGGCACGAGCCTGTTCGGCGGCCGCGGCTTCGTCTGGTCGGCGCTGCTCGGCGCGATCGTGATCGGCTCGATCTCCAACGGCATGGACCTGCTCGGGCTCGACTCCGACGTCAAGTTCATGATCACCGGCGCGGTGCTGCTCGCCGCCGTCACGATCGACGCCGCAACCCGGCTGCGCCGCCAGGCGACGAGCTAGGCGCGCCCGCGAGCCGTGGCCCCGCGCCGCGCCGCCCTGATCGGCTTCGGCCTCGCCGGCTCGACGTTCCATGCGCCCCTGATCGAGGTCGCCCCTGGCCTGCGGCTGGCCACGATCGTCACCTCGAGCGAGGAGCGCGCGCGCCGGGCCAAGGAGGAGTACCCCGGCGCCGATCTGCTCGGCAGCGTCGATCAGCTCTGGCAGCGGGCCTCCGAGCACGAGCTGATCGTGGTCGCCACCCCCAACAGCTCGCACGTCCCGCTCGCGGCCAGGGCGATCGAGCTCGGCCTCGCCACGGTCGTGGACAAGCCGCTTGCGACCAGCGCCGACGCGGCTCGGGCGCTCGTCACGGAGGCCGAGCGCCGAGGCGTCCCGCTCACCGTCTTCCAGAACCGCCGCTGGGACTCCGACCAGCTCACCCTGCGTCGGCTGCTGGCCGAAGGGGCGCTGGGCCGGGTGCACCGTTACGAGTCCAGGTTCGAGCGCTGGCGCCCGCAGCTCCGCGAGGACGCCTGGCGGGAGACCACCGCGCCCGCCGAGGGCGGCGGGGTGCTGCTCGACCTGGGCAGCCACCTGGTGGACCAGGCGCTGACGCTGTTCGGCCCGGCGGTCGAGGTCTATGGCGAGGTGGAGTCCACCCGCGGCGGCGCAAGCGACGACGACGCCTTCATCGCGATCACGCATCCCGACGGCGTTCGCAGCCACCTCTGGGCGTCCTCGGTCGCGGCGGCCCGCGGCCCGCGGCTGCGAGTGCTGGGCAGCGAGGCCGCGTTCGTGGTCGAGGAGGTCGACGGACAGGAGGACGCGCTCGCCGAGGGCCGGCGTCCCGGCGACCCCGGGCCGTGGGGCGTCGAGCGACCCGAAAGGCATGGGAGGCTCGTCCGCGGCGACCGCGCCGAGCCTGTGCCCTCCGAGGCCGGCGCCTGGCCGCGCTTCTATGAGCTGCTCAGCGCCGCCTTGGACGGCGAGGGCCCCCTGCCGGTCGATCCCCGGGACGCCGTGGCGACGCTCGAGGTGCTCGAGAGCGCGAGGTGCACGAGCCCTCGGCTCAGCGGATCCAGATCGGCGTGCCCAGGCCCATCCGGCGCTTGAGCTGATTGATGTCCTTGTTACGCACGCGCACGCAGCCGTGCGAGATCCGGCCCGGGATGAGGCCGGGCTGGTTGGTGCCGTGAATCCCGACGACGCCCCCGCCGGGCCAGTCGCTGAGCCGGGGCGAGTAGGCGCTGGTGCCGAAGGCGAAGGTCCCGTAGACCCCACCGCCCCCGAGCCGCAAGCGCTCGCGGACGTAGAAGCGCCCGCGCGGCGTCGGGGTGCGCGCCATGCCGATGCCGATGGGCGCGCGCCAGACCCGCTTGCCGTCCTGGAACAGGGTCGCCCTGCGGTGCCCGAGGCTGATCTCGAGCCGGTCATCGGTGACGCTGAGATCGTCCAGGGCGCTCTCGCGAACCCAGGCGACCCGTCCGTTGGGCCGTCCCGGAACCCGGACCTGGAGCCACTGCTCCCCGTCGGCGTCGGTGCTGCGCTTCAGGGCGACGTAGACCTCGGGCGCCCCAAGCTCGGTGGCGAGCCTCAGCTTTGCGACCACCTTCGCATCGGAATGCGGTCGCGAGCGAAGCGGCTCCCGCTCCTCGGAGAATGCCCAATAGGTGACCCTGCGCTCGTCCGAGAGCCGGCCGTCGCCGCCCTTGGCGGGACCGGGGCCCGCAGCCGCCGGGGAGGCCCACGCGGCGACGCAGATCAGCGACCCGGATACCGCCAGCCGTGCAACCCGGGCTCTAGCCCGTGAAGTTCGGCGCACGGCAACGGGAGAAGTTCTCGGTGAGGACCTCGTTGGCGCGGCTTCCGCTCGTGAATGTGATGTTGGCCGAGAGGCGATGACGACCGAAGCTTAGATTCTGCACCCGCTGCCGGAGTTTGAACGGGCCCTTCTTGTCCACGTCGATGGTGCGGCGGTCCAGCTGGAAGGCCACCTTCTTGATGCCGCCCCCGGTGACCGAGGCGGTCAGCACCTTGCCGACGCAGGCACCCTCCATGTGGAGCTTCGCGGGCCCGCCCTTCTTGCCCTTCTTCCCCGCCGCCGCCTCCGGCTTCACCAGGACGGCTCCCCCCGAGCCGAGCGCTGCGGCCTGCAGGCCGATGCTGCCCGGGTTGCCGGGGTTCGCGACGATCTCCGACCGCACGGCCGAAACCGAGGTGGTGTGCATGCCGCTGACCAGGGGGAAGGTGTCCTTGGTCGGCATCTTGTGCACCTTGAAGTCGAAGGAGATCACGCAGGTCTGGCCGTTGGTCATGAAGATGGTGGTCGTCGGCAGCAGGTCGACCTGTCCCTGAGCATCCGGGCCGGTCATCGCGAAGGTGTTGCCAACGCAGGCGCCGCCTCCGGTCCCGATCGCGCTCAGGGCCCCGAACACACCCGGGTCGGGGTTGGAGCAGGGAACCTCGGGCGTGTTCAGCGCGGGGCCGTTCGAGTCCGGGTTGCCCGGACTCGGGCCGGGACCGCACGCGAGCGACAGCTTGATCAGGTTGACGCGCGCGATCGCGCTGGTGTCGGCGCCGGTGAACGTCTGCGTGAATGCCACCTGCCCCGGGATGCCGTCCTCCTTGACGGTGACGTCCGTGCCCGCGCGCGCTCCCCCCGGCAGGTCCGGGGCGGTCGAGACCGCGACGCCGGCCTGCGCGGCGGCGGGGAGCGCGAGCGCAGTCGCCGCCAGCGCCGTCGGCAGCGCGACTCGAAGCAGGGAGAGTGATTTGGGGCGAGAGGTGGGAAGTTCCAACGGTGTGCGTCCTTGCGAGTACCGAGTACCTCAGAGTACCGAGTACCTCATTTTGGGCAACTCTCCTGCTTGGAACGCGAGATCCCTTGCAGCGGCAAAATGGCCGCGTGACCCCGGCGGGACGCATCTCCCGGCTCGCGCTCGCGCTGGCGGCGGCGCTGGCGCTGGCCGACGCCTCGATCGTCACGCTCGGCCTGCCCTCGATCCTCTCCGAGCTGGACACCACCGTCGAGGGCGTGGCCCTGGTGCTGGGCGTCTATACGGCGGTGCTTGCCGTGGCGCTGCTGCCGCTGGTTTGGGTGTCACGGCGGATCGGCGGGCCGTTGACGGCCGCGAGCGGGATCGCCGTGTTCGGCGCCGCCTCGCTTGCCTGCGGCCTCTCGGACACGCTCGACGGCCTGCTGTGGCTGCGCGGTGTCCAGGCCGTGGGTGGGGCGGCGGCCCTGATCGGGGTCTTCGCGCTGCTGGACGCGGGCAACGATGGCCCGGGCCGCCGGCTCTGGTTCACGGCCTCCATCTTCGGCGCGGCGATCGGGCCGGCCCTGGGCGGCGCGCTGACCGAGGCGTTCGACTGGCGCGCGATCTTCCTGGCGCAGGTTCCGCTGGTGGTGCCCGGGCTCGCCGTCGCCCTCTGGGCGGTCCTCGGCCGGGACCCGGACGCCGGCGGCCGCCGGGCCGAGGCCGCGGGCGACTCGCCGCTGGCGCTGCGCCCGGCGGTGGCCCTGGCCCTGCTCTCGGCCGCGCTGACCGCGGTCATCTTCCTGGTGGTGCTGCTGCTGGTGGCGGGCTGGAGCGTCGAGCCCCTCGCGGCCGCCTTGGCGGTCAGCGTGCTGCCGGTGGCTGCCGTCGCGGCCTCCCGCGTCAAGGGCGACCCGGATACCCGGGCCGCCGCGGGCTCTCTGCTGGTCGCCGGCGGCGTCGGGTGCCTGGCGCTGCTCCCCGGCGACTCGGCGTGGTGGACCGTGCCCCCGCAGCTGCTGGCGGGGGCGGGCATGGGGCTTGCGCTGCCGGCGCTGGCCGGCGAGCTGCTGCCCGAGCGCACCCGCCGGGACGTCGGCCGGGTGCTCTCGATCCGCCACGCCGGCATCGCTGTCGCCCTGGCCGTGATCGCCCCGATCGTCGCCGACAACCTCGACTCGGAAATCTCGGACGCGCGTCTGCAGGGGACCGCGGCGCTCCTGGACGCCTCGCTCGACCCTCGCGACAAGATCGAGATCGCCCCCGCGCTGTTCGCCGGCCTCGACACTGACGACCCCCGCCAGCGGCTCGAGGACTCGATCGCCTCGGTCCGCGGCGACTTCGACGAGGACGACCGCGGCGAGCTGGACGCGCTCGGCGCACGCCTGGACGACGTCGTCACCGGGGCGGTGCGCGGCGCCTTCCGCTTCGCATTCGTCGCCACCGCGCTGATGGCCCTGGCCGCGGCGCTGCTGCTGTTGTGGGCGGCGCTGGCTCCGTCGGGCGGGGTGAGGCCGTGGGCGGTGGCCGCCTGCGCGGCGCTGGCGCTCGGCGGCCTGGCCGGCTACGCGCTCGCCTACGCCGACTCCGAGCGCGAGACCGTCGCGATCCAGGATCCCTGCGACGCCGACCGCGAGGACCCCGGCAGCGGCGGCATCGGCGGCTTCCTCCAGGACCGCTCGCTGGAGGCGCTCGACCGTGCGGCGTGCGAGTTCGGCTCCAGCCGCGAGGAGCTGCTGCTGGCGCTCGCCGACGAGGAAGAGCGCGAGGACTTCGAGCGCAGATACGGCGAGGACCCGGGCTCGATCACCGAACTGGCCCCCGCGATCCTGGGGCTCTAGAGTCTCGCCCTGTGACCGGTTCGAAATTCGAGGCTTGGAGGCAAGGATGCTGAACAGGAGAACGGTGTTGGTGGTGCTGGCGCTGGCGGCGCTGTGCGCGGGAGCGCTCGGCTCGCAGGCGCTCGCCGGCAAGAAGAAGAAGACGACCGTCGTGGTCAATTCCGGCCCCGTGCTCAACGGTCAGCAGAAGGTCAAGGTCAGCGGCGCCCTGAACACGAACACCGCCTGCCTCGCCGCCCGTTCAATGCGGCTCTTCCTGACCGACCAGAGCGGCGCGATCCAGGCCACGATCGACTCGGGGACCAGCCTCGCTGGCGGCACCTGGAAGCTGAGCGCGAAGCTCTCGAGCCCCCCGACCCCCGACCAATACCTTCAGGTCAAGGCCAAGAAGCTGACCGTCGGCAAGTACGTCTGCAAGTCAGGCCTGTCGAAGGTGATCGCGATCAACTGAGTCGCAGGGGCGTGTGAGCGAGAAGCAGCAGACCCGCATCGCGCTGGTCCAGGCCTTCATTCCCCACTCGCCGCATGCCAGGGCGCTGGGGATCACGATCGAGGAGATCGAGGCCGATCGCGCGGTGCTGGCGATGCCGTTCAAGGAGGAGCTGGTGACGATGGGCGACGTCGTCCACGGTGGCGCAATCAGCAGCCTGATCGACACCGCCGCGACGGCCGCGGCCTGGGCCACCGACGAGGTGCCCGAATCGCCCTCGGGCGCCACGGTGGCCCTCTCGATCAACTTCATCTCCGCGGCCCGGGCCTGCGATTTGCGCGCCGAGGCCAGGGTGGTGAGGCGGGGGCGCAAGCTCAGCTTCTGCGAGATCGACGCCCGCGACCCCGAGGGCACGCTGGTCGCGAACGGGATCGCCACCTACACCTTCTAGGGGCTGGGGACTGGCTCGTCAGCCAGGATTTCCGGTAACAATCCGCCTCCCCATCCTCACCACCAACCACGCCACAAGGAGACGAAGACTTGGGACTGCTTGACGGAAAGAGCGCGATCATCACCGGCTCCGCCCGCGGCATCGGCCGCGCCACCGCGGAGCTGTTCGCCGGCGAGGGCGCCAAGGTGCTGATCAACGACCTCGACGGCGACGTCGCCGAGGAGGCCGCGAAGGAGATCGACGGCGAGACGGCCGTGTTCGCCGGAGACCTGACCCAGCCCGGCGCCTGCGACGAGTTGGTCCAGGCCGCCAACGACGCCTTCGGCAGCGTCGACGCCGTCGTCAACAACGCGGGCTACACCTGGGACGGCGTCGTCCACAAGATGAGCGACGAGCAGTTCCAGGCGATGATGGACATCCACACGATCGTCCCGTTCAGGATGATCCGCGCCCTCGCCCCCACCTGGCGCGAGGCCGCCAAGGCCGAACGCGACAAGGGCGAGGAGGTGTTCCGCAAGATCGTCAACGTCAGCTCGATCTCGGGCACGATGGGCAACGCCGGCCAGGCCAACTACGCCTCGGCCAAGGCGGGCGTCACCGGGCTGACCAAGACGATCGCGAAGGAGTGGGGGCCGCTGAAGGTCAACTGCAACGCGGTCGCCTTCGGCTTCGTCGAGACGCGCCTGACCCAGGCCAAGGAGAAGGGCGAGACGATGGAGGCCGCGGGCGACTCGACCGAGAAGGTCGAGCTCGGCATCCCCGAGCAGATGCGCAGCATGGCCTCGATGATGATCCCGCTCGGACGCCCGGCGCAGCCCGAGGAGGCGGCGGGCCCCGTGATGTTCCTCTGCTCGGAGTACGCGAACTACATCAACGGCCAGGTCATCAACGTGACCGGCGGCCAGTTCACCGGGATGTACTCGTAGCGAAGACGCTCGAGATCGAGACACCGCACGGCCCCGCCCGGGCCCACCTCGACGCCGCGAAGAAGGCGCAGGGAGCGCTGGTGCTCGGACACGGGGCGGGCGGCGGGGTCGAAGCGCCCGACATCCAAGCCGCAGCCGACGTCGCGCGAGAGGCCGGCCTCAGCGTCGCATTGGTCGAGCAGCCCTACCGCGTCGCGGGCCGCAAGTCCCCGGCGCCGGCGAAGCAGCTCGACGCCGCCTGGCTGGCGGTGATCGCGGCCCTGCGAGAGGCGGAGCTGAAGGGCCAGCCGCTGATCACGGGGGGACGCTCGCTGGGGGCGCGCGTCGCGTGCCGGACGGCCGCCGAGACCGGCGCCGAGGCGGTGCTTTGCCTCGCCTTCCCGGTGCACCCTCCCGGCAAGCCCGAGAAGAGCCGCCTTGAGGAGCTTGATGCGGTGAAGGTCCCGGTGCTCGTGGTCCAGGGCGAGAGCGACCCATTCGGCATGCCGACGCCGGCCAAGGGCCGCAAGATCGTCAAGGTCGCCGGCAACCACGGTCTCAAGGCCGACCTCGACGCCGTCGCGGACGCGGTCAGGGAGTGGCTCCCGGGCCGGATCGGCCGCTAGTCCTTTCGGCGCTCCTCGGCCAGCGGCGCGCCGCCCTCACCCGCGGCGCCGCCCGGAGGCCAGGTGCCGAACCAGTTGTCGCGGGCGCCGTCGATAGTGATCACGCAGCCCGAGTAGAAGTCGCCGGCGGGCGAGGCGAGGTAGGCGACCAGCCACGCCATCTCCTCCTCGGTGCCGAGGCGCCCGAGGGGGACGGTCCCGGCAACGTTCTCGACGACCGCCGCCGGGTACTTCGTTCGCAGGGTCTCGGTGTCGAACTGCCCGACCGCCACGGCGACGGTGCGGACGCCGAACCGTGCCCACTCCACCGAGAGCGTGCGCATCATGTTCTCGACAGCGGCGCGGGCCGCGCCGGTGTGGACCATCCCGGGGAACCCCTGGTGCGGCGAGACGGTGATCGAGACGATCTTGCCCTGCTCCTGCGGGATGAACGCCTTGGTCGCGGCGGCGTGGGTCATCTGCCAGGTCCCCTGCACGTTCAGCTCGATCACCGTGCGAAACCCCTTGGGGCTGATCGCCTCGGCGGGGCTCAGGAACTGGCCGCCGGCGTTGTTGACCAGCAGGTCTATGCGGCCGTGGCGCTTCAGCACGCCGTCCATGAGGCGATCGACGGCCTCGTCGTCGCGGATGTCCATCGCCTCGAACTCGGCCTTGCCGCCGGCACCCTCGACCTCGGCGACCATCCCCTGCAGGGGCTCGTCGCGGCGCCCGCAGCCGACCACCGTGGCGCCGAGCGATGCCAGCTCGAGCGCGGTCGCCCGGCCGATCCCGGTGCCGGCCCCCGAGACGACGCAGACCTGCCCATCGAGCAGCCCCGGGGCGAAGATTCGCGAGGTCGGTGGCTCAGCCATCCGCGGCGGAGCATATGAGCCCGGTGACGCCCACCGCCGGTCCGTCCCCCCGACTAGGCTGCTCGGCGTGAGCGTACGTGCGGAGGCGATCCCCCTCGAGGGCCCGCTGGAGGGCGGCAGCGAAGGCGCCAGCGTCGTCGTCGAGCCGATCGAGGCCGGCCGGGCCAGGTTTACGAAGGCGTTCTACGAGTATGAGGGAGGCCGCCTCGGAGGCCTGAAGGCGCTCGGCTTCCGAGCCGGCGAGGAGGACTACCTGGACGTTCCGGTCCCCGCCTACCTCGTCCGCCACCCGACCGCGGGCCCGATGTTGATCGACACCGGGCTGCATCCCTCGGTCGCCGGGGACCCGACGCACAACCTGGGCCGGCGCGCGTCCAAGTACTTCAGCCTCGAGCCCGGCGGCGACGTCACCTCGCAGCTGCGTGAGAAGGGCCTGGGCCCCGGCGACATCGAGGTGGTGGTGCTCACCCACCTGCACTTCGGCCACGCCTCGGCGATCTCCGAGTTCCCGGAATCCACCTTCATCGTCAGCGAGCCCGAGTGGGAACACGCCACGAGCCTGCGGCTGCCGCTGCTGGAGGGCTATCGCCCCGCCCACTACGACCACGCGGTCGACTACCGCACGGTCGATTTCAGCGCGGACTACGTCGACTCCTACGGCCCCTTTGGTCGCACCATGGACCTGTTCGGCGACGGGAGCGTGCGCCTCGCCTACACCCCGGGACACACGCGGGGCCACATGTCCGTGCTGCTCGGCCTGCCGCGGCGCGACTTCGTGGTCCTGGCCGACGTCGCCTACACCTGGCGCCAGCTGGAAGGGGGGCCCGAGCCGTGGCGGCCCGCCGACCGCCACAACTGGCGCCGCTCGCTGCACGAGGCCCAGGCCTACAGGCGGGCCTACCCCTACGCCCTCGTCGTCCCCGGCCACGACCCGGAGTTCTGGCGGAAGCTGGACTCGCGCTACGAGGAGTGAGCTAGCGCCGCGCGTCCGCGGCGTCCGGCTCGCGGGATGGCCTCGGAAGGCCCTCGCGAATCCGCTTCAGCACGCCGGCCCTGCCGTTCTCCTCGAGGTCCACGTACATGGCGCGGACGCTGTCGAAGACCTGGTTGGCGGCCTGCTGCTGCTCCTCGCGGGTCGGGTTCTCCTTGACCGGGAACGAGAGCGGCTCGCCGTACTGCATGGTCACCTTGGGGAAGTGGAAGCGCTTCCAGCCCCGGACGTAGGCCGAGCCGTGGATCGCGACAGGGACCACCGGCGCGCCGGACTCGAGCGCGAGCTTGCCGACGCCGCGCTTGGGCTCGCCCAGGTCGCCGCTGCGCGAGCGCCCGCCCTCGGCGTACATGAGCACGGCGCCGTCGCGGTCGAGGATCGTGTGGGCGGTCTTGAACGCTTCCTCGTCGTTGTAGCCGCGGCGAACGGGGAAGACACCGCCGTGGTAGAGGATGAACTTGATGAAGGGATTGGTGTAGAGCTGGGACTTGGCCATGAACTGGACCTTGCGCCTCATGTAGACGGCGGCGAAGAAATGGTCCATCTGGCTGAAGTGGTTCGGGGTGACGATCACCGGGCCAGTCAGCGGCACGTTCTCGACACGGATCGCGCGGGCCCGGAAGATCAGGATCGTCGGCAGGGTGAGGATCACCCGCACGAGGTCGTACATGAAGCCGATCCCCTTGCGCGCCTTGGCGTGGAACTTGTCGAAGTACTCAGCCGGGCGCGGGTCCTTGTAGACCTGGGGCTTGAGATCGCCTTCTCGTACCTTCGCCAATTTCCCTCCGCCCTTTGGGCACGGAAAAGCCGCGTTCTGCGGCCACGCGTGCTGACTTCTACCCGTCCCTACGCCCGCGGTTACGCCTCGGTTCAACACGTTGACGCGAAGGGGCCTCCCCTGCGGGGAGGCCCCGGGACCCGCGTGCCGGTTCAGCGCCCGCTCAGGCCTTGGGCCTGAAGATCGGGTGCCAGAGGCCGTGCTCCTCGGCGATGGCGGGGGTCGCCTCGGGGTCGAACTCGATCCCGTAGGTCTCGCTCAGGTGGGCGAAGAACGCGGGCATCTCAGCCGGGTCCATGTCGCCTGCGAGCTTCGCGCCGAGCTCCCGGAACAGGCCCTCGAAGCCGCCGGGGGAGATGATCTCCAGGATTCGGCAAGGCTCGTCGCCGGCGTTCCAGAACGTGTGCCACTGGTCGCGGGGCTTGAAGACCAGGTCGCCGACCTCGGCGTGTACGACCTCGTCGCCGAGCAGCGCGCCCATGCGGCCCTCGACCACGTAGCTGTACTCGTCCTCTTGCGTGTGGCGGTGCAGCGGCGCGGCGAGCCCGCGGGGCTCCATCGGGTGCTCGACCAGCGAGAAGGCGCCGCCCGGGACGTCCTCGGTGTCGATCATGAAGCGGGCGCCGATCGCGCCCAGGTTGGCCAGGTCTCCGTCCGCGGGGCCGACGATCCTCGGGGCCGTGTCAGTGGTGCTCATCTCTAGCTTCCTTTCGGTAAACAGCATGTTCAGTGATCTGTCGCGCACTGTATCATTTCGGTGAACACTGTGGCTACCGAATCCACCAAGAGGCCCTATGAGCTGAAGGAGCGCGCCCGCAGGCAGGCCGAGACGCGCCGGCGCATCGCCGAGGTGGCCGCGGAACTGCACGAGGAGGTCGGGCCCGCGCGCACGACCGTCACCGAGGTCGCCAGGCGCGCCGGAGTTCAGCGGCTCACCGTCTACAAGCACTACCCCACCGAGGCGGACCTGTTCGAGGGCTGCTCGGCCCACTTCATTTCCGAGCACCCCTTCCCGGATGTGACCGGGGCCCTCGCGATCGAGGATCCTGAGCGCCGGGTGCGCGAGACGCTGGCGCTCACGTACGGCTGGTTCCGCGAGAACGAGGCGATGACGGCGAACATCCAGCGCGACCGGCTCCTGATCCCCGAGCTTGACTCCCGCGCCTCGCAGATGCTTGACCCCGCCCTGGAGTGGATCGCCGCAGAGCTCAACGGCGGCTTCGGCGCGAAGGGCGCTCACGCCGAGCGCCTCGCCGCGATGGTCGCGGTGGCGATGGACTTCTGGACGTGGCGCCGCCTCAAGCGGCTCGGGATGGACGACGCCGCGGCCGCGAAGCTGATGGCCGAGGCCGTCGCTCGCGCCTGAGGCCCCCGGCTCGGCTCAGCTCTGCGACCAGGCGACCGAGCGCTCGAGCGCCCGGTGCCAGCGCCCCAGCAGGCGGTCGCGCTCGGCATCGTCCATTTGCGGCTCATACGTGGCGCGCTCGCGCCACATCTCACCGACGCCGGCCTGGTCCCAGAGGCCCGTCGCGATTCCCGCCAGATAGGCGGCGCCGAGCGCGGTCGTCTCGGGGATCTCGGGCACGATCACCGGCACGCCAAGCATGTCGGCCTGGAACTGCATCAGCCAGGCGTTGGCGACCGCGCCCCCGTCGGCCTTCAGCGCCGGGATGCTCTGCCCCGAGGCTCGCTCCTGGGCTCGGACCGCGTCAACCGTCTGGTAGGCGATCGACTCCAGCGCAGCGCGGGCGAGGTGGGCGCGCCCGCTCCCCCGCGTGAGGCCGACGATCGTGCCGCGCGCATACGGGTCCCAATGGGGCGAGCCCAGCCCGGTCAGGGCGGGGACGAAGTAGACGTCGTCGTTCGAGTCCAGCGAGGCGGCGAGCGACTCGGTTTCGGCGGCGTCGGAGATGATCCCGAGCCCGTCGCGCAGCCATTGCACGGCGGCGCCGGTGACGAACACGGCGGCCTCCAAGGCGTAGTCGGTCTCCCCGCCGATCCCCCAGGCGACGGTCGTCAGCAGGCCCTCCTGCGCCGGCGGCGCCTCGGTGCCCGCGTTCAGCAGCACGAAGCTGCCGGTCCCGTAAGTGTTTTTCGCCTCGCCCGGCGAGTGGCAGGCCTGCCCGAACAGCGCCGCCTGCTGATCGCCGGCGATGCCGGCCACCGGGACCTCGCCGCCGAACTCCGAGGTCGTGCCGTAGATCTCGGCGGAAGGGACGGGCTCGGGCAAGGCGGCGGGATCGACTCCCAGCAGCTCGCACAGCTCCGGGTCCCAGGCGAGCTTGCGGATGTCGAACAGCAGGGTGCGCGACGCGTTCGAGTAGTCGCTTACGTGGCGCCCCGTCAGCTTGAAGGTGAGCCAGGAGTCGATCGTGCCGAAGGCGGCGCCCTTGGCGTCCGGCGCGTTCTGCAGCAGCCACTCGATCTTGGTGCCGGAGAAGTAGGGGTCGATGACCAGCCCCGTGCGCTCGCGGACCAGCTCCTCCACCCCATCCTGCGCACGCAGCTCGTCGCAGCGCTTGGCTGTGCGCCGGTCCTGCCAGACCAGGGCCCGGTGCACGGGCTCGCCGCTCTTGGGGTCCCAGGCGACCACCGTCTCGCGCTGGTTCGTGATCCCGATGCCCTTCAGGTCGGAGCCCTGAGTGCCCGCGTCGGCGAGGGCGGCGATCGCGACCTTGCGGGTCACCTCCCAGATCTCGGCCGCGTCGTGCTCGACCCAGCCCGGTTTCGGAAAGTGCTGGCGGAACTCGCTGTAGCCGCGCCCCCGCTCGCGCCCGTCCTCGCCGAAGACGATGCACGTGGTGCCGGTCGTGCCCTGGTCGATCGCGAGGATCACGGCGCCGGGGAAGCTATCGCCCCGGCCTGGGCCGGGCCGGGCTCAGAGCCCGAGGGCGCGGACGCCGCTCTCGCCCCAACCGAGGTGGTGGGCGACCTCGTGGCGCACGGTGCGCTCGACCTGCGCGCGCAGCAGCGCCGGGTCGTGGCCGAAGTCGCGTTCCAGCGTGTCCTGGTAGATCACGATCTTGTGCGCGTAGTCGTCCCGGGCGATCGTCCCGCCCATGTAGTGGCCGTAGGCGCGGTACTCGTGGCCGTGGTGCGAGACCACGACCGGGATGTCACGGAGGAGCTCGCGGAACTGCTCGGGCAGGTCGTCGAGCGCTCGTATCACCAGCTCGTCGAACTCGGTCGGCGCGCGCTCGGGGGGCGGCAGCGAGCCGAGCGCGTCGCTGCGGTCCTCCAGCTTTCGGAACTCGGGCTCGGGCATCTCCTTGCCGATCAGCGCCGTCGTGACCCAGGCGGTGACGAGCACGATCGCGAGCGCGCCGGCCAGCAGCGACAGCAGCTCGCCGAGCCCCGCGAGCGACGGGGGGTTCAGGAACAGCAGCAGCAGCCCGGCGATGAAGGCGGTCATCGCCGCAGCACGCAGCGGCGGGCCGAAGGTTTCCCTCATCTGCGGTCCCTCATCTTCCGGCCCTCATGCATCCAGCTTAGGAGGACCCGTCCGAAACCCCGGGGGCCCGGCGCCGCGCCCGCACCGCGCGCCTGAAGTCGAGCAGCTGGCGCCCCCGGTGCAGGAAGCCGCCGATCGTGCGGAAGGTGGCGCGGTGCTCGAGCGGCAGCTCGATCTCCTTGACCCGGTATCCGGCCCGGACCGCGTCCACCGTCATCCCGATCTCCATCCCGAACCCGTCGGCGAAGGGGAGCAGGTCGCGCAGGACCGAGGCGCGCATCGCGCGCTGGCCCGAGATCGGCGCCTCGGCGCGGAAGCCGCACAGCTCCTCGATCTTGTCGCGCGCGTAGCCGAGCGCGAACCCGAAGCCGCCCCCCTCCGGCTTTGCGAAGGCCGCGACGGCGAGGTCGCACTCCCCGCGCTCGACGGCCTCCACCAGCGCTACGAGCTCGCCGGCCGAGCGCCCCAGGTCCGCGTCGCAGAGCAGCACCGTCGCCTCGTCCCTCTGTCCGGGCTGTGGTGCCGAAAGCGCCGCCTCGGCGGCCGCCGTCACGTTTCCGCCCTTGCCGTGCGGGCGGCGCCTGGTGAGGACCTGGGCCCCGTGCTGCATCGCCACCTCGGTGGTCCCGTCCTCCGAGGCGTCGTCGCCGACCCATAGCGCGGCGCCGGGCATCGCCGCGGCGAGGCCGTCGAGGGTGTCGCCGACGCGGTCGGCCTCGTTGCGGGCGGCGGCGATGACGGTGCGCGGTGTTGGAGCTTCCGGGGACACAGGCGGATATTCTGCCCCGCCATGGCGGACATCGAGGCGCACATAACCGGAACGGTCTGGAAGATCGAGGTCAAGGTCGGCGACGAGGTCTCCGACGGCGACACCGTCCTCATCCTCGAGTCGATGAAGATGGAGATGCCGGTCGAGGCAGAGGACGACGGCAAGGTGGCGGAGATCCGCTGCGAGGAGGGGCAGTCGGTCTCCGAGGGCGACGTGCTCGTCGTCCTGGAGTAGGGGTGTCGGACCAGGAGCTCGCCGGGGGGAAGCTGCGGCTCGACTTCCCGGCCGAGGCGGTCGCGCGGATCACGATCTCGCGCCCCGAGGCGCGCAACGCGCTTGACCACGACGTGCTCAACGGGCTTACCGAGGCCATGCCGGCGCTCGATCGCGGCATCGAGGTCCGCTGCGTGGTGCTGACCGGGGAGGGCAAGGCGTTCTCGGCCGGCTACGACATCGCCGACATTCCCCGGGAGTCCTTCGAGCGCGACGCCGAGGCGCTGGTCGCCCACCCCTTCCAGGCGGCCCTCGATGCCGTCGCCGCCCACCCCTGGCCGGTGCTGGCCGCGATCAACGGCCACGCGCTCGGCGGAGGGCTGGAGCTGGCGCTGACCGCCGACCTGCGGGTCTGCGCGCGCGGGGCCAAGCTCGGGATGCCGCCCGCGAAGCTGGGCCTGATCTATGGCCATACCGGCCTACGGCGCTTCATCGACACCATCGGCGTGCCCCGCACCAAGGAGCTGTTCCTGACCGGGCGTAACGTCGGCGCCGAGCGCGCCGAGCAGATCGGGCTCGTGCACGAGGTCGTCGATGACGACGCGGTCGGGTCCGCGGCGCTGGAGCTGGCCGCCGAGGTCGCCGCCAACGCACCGCTGTCGATGAGGGGCAACAAGCAGGCGATCGACACCCTGCGCGACAACCCGATCCTGTCCGATCAGCTGGAACGCGAGCTGGTCGAGTTGCGCGAGTCCTGCTTCGGCTCGGCGGACTTCCGCGAGGGCATCGCGGCGTTCGGCGAGAAGCGCAAACCGAGGTGGCGCGGCGAGTAACGTCCCGCGGACGCAGCCTCGCTGCCTATGTGATCGTCAACGCCTTCCTGATCGTGATCTGGGCGATCTCGGACTCCGACAGCTTCTGGCCGATCTGGGTGATCGGCGGCTGGGGCCTCGGCCTCGCCTTCCAGGCCTACGACGCCTACGGCCGTCGCAGCACCGTCAGCGAGGCCAAGGTCTCCGAGGAGATGAACCGGATCAGGAGCGGCTAGCAGGGACCACCGGCTCTTCGCCGGTTTCCTCGCGCAGCGCTCCGCCGCCCTCGGGGGTCGAGGGCCACCAGACCTTGTCGCCGAGCAGCTCGACGGCCGCCGGGACCATGATCGTCCGCACGATGAAGGTGTCGAGCAGGATGCCCAGCGCGACCATGAAGCCGAGGTCGAACGTGAAGGTGACCGGGAAGGTCATCAGCACCGAGAAGGTGCCGGCCAGGATGATCCCGGCGCTCGTGATGACGGGCCCGGTGACCGCGACGGCCCGCAGCATGCCCTCGCGGGTGCCGTACGTCCGCGCTTCCTCGCGCACGCGGGCCATCAGGAAGATCGTGTAGTCGATCCCCAGGGCAACCAGGAAGATGAAGGCGAAGGTCGGGATCGACGCGTCGAACCCGGCGTCGCCCACGACGAAGCGGATGAACAGGATCGAGATCCCCAGCGTGCAGAGGAAGCTCAGGATCACGCTGGCGATCAGCACCAGCGGCGCCACCAGGGCCCGCAGCAGGATCGCGAGGATGATCGCGATCAGGAGCAGCGCGATCGGCGCGATCAGCTTCAGGTCGCTCTGGGTCGCCTTGTCGAAGTCGTAGTTGATGGCGGTCGTGCCGCCGACCAGCCCCTCGACGCCGGGCTCCACCTCGCCCACGGCGTCGCGGAGGTCCGGCACGACGTCGAGCGACTCGGACTCGAGCGGATCGGTGTCGAGCGTGACGAGGATGGAGGCGGTGCTGCCATCGGTCGAGGTCAGGCCGGTCGGCACCGCGCTGGCCACGCCCTTGACGCCCTGCAGCTCTCCGACCGCCTTCGAGACCTGCGCCTTCGTCACCGTCCCGTCCTCGTTGCGGACCAGGACGGTCATCGGGGCGATCGTCCCCTGCGGGAACGAGTCGCTCAGGATCTTGAAGCCCGTGACGGCGTCGACCTTCTTCTTGAAGAACGTCGTGGTCGAGTAGTCGACCTTGTAGGCGAGGATGCCGAGCGCGCCGGCGACGAAGACCGTGACGGTGACGATCAGCGCGAACGCGGGGCGCTGCAGCACCTTGTCCCCGAAGCGGCGCCACACGCCCACGCGCTCGTCGGCGGCGTGGTTGGGGTCGTACTCGACGACGCCCTTGCGAGGCCAGAACCCGCGCCTGCCGAAGGCGGTCAGAAGCGCCGGCAGCAGGGTCAGGCCGGCGACCATCGCGCAGAAGACGCCGATCGCCGCGGTCGGGCCAAGCGAGCTGGTGTTGCCCGCGTCGGCGAGCCGCAGGACGAGCATCGCGAGCGTCACGGTGAGGCCGCTCGCGAGGATCGCGGGGCCCGAGCGCGTCAGGGCGTGCGCCATCGCCTCGTGCTTGTCCTCGATCGTCCGCAGCTCCTCGCGGTATCTCGAGACGAGCAGCAGGCAGTAATCGGTCCCCACGCCGAACATCAGGACCACGAGGATGCTGGTGCTGTTCGACGAGACGGTCTCGCCCGACTTGGCCAGCAGATAGATGAAGGCCGACGCGATCGTGTACGCGCAGAAGACGACGATCAGCGGGCTCAGCGCGACGAGGACCGCCCGGTAGATGAGCCCGAGCAGCACCAGGACCAGGAGCACGGTTGCCAGCAGCAGCGCCGCGTCCAGCGAGCTGAAGACGTCGTGGGCGTCGACGGCGAAGCCGAGGTCGCCGGTGAGCAGCACCGTGGTGCCCTGGAGCTTGTCCTGCTCGATGATGTCGCGGACGTTCTGCCCCCACTCCGCCTGGGTCTCGAAGTCGCCCGAGACGGGGACGGTCAGGACCGTGTACGCGACGTCCCCGTTGTTGGAGACCTGCGCCGGGTTGGTCTGGCCAGAGATCGTGAACGGGAGCGACGCGGGCGCGGTGAGAGGGATGTTGTCGATGCCGGCGATCTCGACGTTCTCGGCGTCGTCGATGATCTTCTGCTTGTCGGCGTCGGTCAGCCCGCCCTCGCGCCTGTAGACGATCAGGCCCTGCGTGGTCTCGCCCTCGTTGAAGTCGTCGTCGAGGATGCGAACGACCTCGGTGGACTCCGCGCTGTCGGGCAGGAACGACTCGGTGTCGTCGGTCGTCTCGTCGGCGAGCTTCCCGCCGATCGGCGACAGCGCGAACGTCGCCAGCACCCAGAGGGCGATCACGACCCACTTGCTGCGGCGGCCGGTGACTATGGAGGCGAGAACGCTCACGGGCGGCGCACCCTACAAAATCGATTAGCCCCCTGCGTGCGAGGCGTCAGGTGCCCAGGGAGTCCCGCAGCGCGAGCACCCGGTCCACAGCGGCCTCAAACGCCGGGCGGTTCAGCTCGCCCGAGCCCAGCGCCCGGCGGAGCGCGCGGGCGGCGCGCATGGCCGCGTCGCAGTGCACGTAGAGCAGCAGGTCGGCCCCCGCGCCCGCGGTCCGAACCGCGACCTGGGTGGCTGAGCCGCTGCGCCCGATCGAGGGCGTCTCCAGGGAGTCGGTGATGCTCACGCCGGTGAAGCCCAGCGATCCCCGGAGCTCTCGGGTCATTACCGTCTTCGCCTGCGAGGCTGGCCGCTTGCCGGTCCCCAGCGCCGGGTAGCGGGCGGAGCCGACCATGACCAGGTCCCCGCCGGCGGCGATGAAGCTCTCGTAGGGCGCGATGTCCACCCGCCTCAGCGTGCCCGCCGAGAGCCGGATCGTGGCCGGACGCAGGTCGGTGTTGGCCGAGGTGGACCCGAGCCCGGGAAAGTGCTTGGCCGTGGCGGCGACGCCCTCGGACTCCAGGCCCTCGGCGAACGCCGAGCCCATCGTTCCGACGCGGCCGGGCTTCGACCCGAAGGCGCGCTGCTGATCGGCGATGAAGCCGCCGCTGCGGGCGACGTCCAGCACCGGAGCGAGGTCGACGTTGATCCCGTAGGAGCGCAGGCTCTTCCCCGTCGCGGCGCCCTGCCTGCGTGCGAAGCCGGCCCCGCGCGCGCCCATCCCGGCCGCGCTCATGCTCGGCGGGCCGGGGATGCGCTTGACCTGGCCGCCCTCCTGGTCGGTGGAGACGATCACGGGCTGGCGCATGCCCGCGGGCCGCTCGGTCGCCTGGATCGCCGCGGTCATCCGCTTCACCGCCCGCTTGGAGCCGATGTTGTCCTCGAACAGGATCACCCCGGCCAGCTCGCCGGCGGAGAGGACGCGGAGCAGGCTCGCGGGAGCGCGCCTGCCGTCGAAGCCGCAGACGATCCGCTGCCCGGCTAGCTGGCGCGGCGTCAGGTCGGCGGCGGCGAGCGGCTGCGGCGGGTGCACCGCGGCGTTGACGCTGGTGCGCTCGCCCCGAGCAACGGCCAACGGCAGAAACGCCGCGCCTGCCGCGCATAGCGCAAGCAGAGCTTTACCTGGCTTCCCCGGCCTCATCGCCGGGTTGATAGCAGCCTCAGCGCCCGCTCGTCGAAGCTTGCGCTTCGGCTTCTTGGACCTCGCCGTCCGGGTCGGCTCCTAGTTTTCGCTTCCAGCAGCACTTTCGAATCGCAACCCAGGAAGGCCCGATGCCGCCGCTGATCAGCTTCGACGAAGCCCTCGCCCTGGGCGAGCTCACCGACCATGACGAGATCGGGGAACTGGTCGAGCGCGCCTGGGCTGTGCGGACCGACCGCTTCGGCGACTCCACCGACATGTGCTCGCTGGTCAACGCCAAGTCGGGCGGCTGCGCCGAGGACTGCGGCTTCTGCGCGCAGTCGCGCTACGCCGAGGCTGACACGCCGATGCACGCGATGATGGAGCCCGAGCAGATCCTCGAGCACGCCAAGGCCGCCGAGGCCGCCGGTGCGCACCGCTTCTGCATGGTCACCCAGGGCCAGGGGCTGTCAAAGCGCGACTTCGCCAGGATCCTCGAGGGCGCCAAGCTGGTCAGCGAGCAGACCAACCTCAAGCGCTGCGCGTCGATCGGGCACATGTCGGTCGATCGCGCCAAGAAGCTCAAGGACGCCGGCATCCAGCGCGTCCACCACAACGTCGAGACCGCTCACTCCTACTACCCGGAGGTCTCGACCACGGTCCGCTACGAGGGACGGATCCGCACCATCGACGCCGTCAAGGAGGCGGGGCTGGAGAGCTGCGTCGGGGGCATCCTCAACCTCGGCGAGTCCGAGCGCCAGCGCGTAGAGATGGCTTTCGAGCTGGCGGAGATCGACCCCGACTCGGTCCCGATCAACCTGCTCAACCCGCGCTCCGGCACCAAGTTCGGCGAGCGCGAGATGATGGACCCATGGGAGGTCGTCAAGTGGGTGGCGATCTTCCGGCTGATCCTGCCCGACGCGCTGTTCCGGCTCTGCGGCGGGCGCGTCGAGAACCTGGGCGAGCTGCAGCCGCTCGCGGTCAAGGCGGGCCTGAACGGGGTGATGATGGGCAACTTCCTGACCACGCTGGGGGTCGAGCCCGCAGAGGACCGCGCCATGTTCGAGGAGCACGGCCTGAACGTCGCCCGCCAGCCCGACAACGGCGCCAACCCCAGGCCCGACAACCGCAGTGGCTGGATGGAGGGCGAGACGCCCGACACCCCTGACACCCCGATCGACGAGCTCATCGACTCCCAGTCGGATGCCAACTTCTGGGACCCCTCGACCCAGCTCAAGGTGATCAAGAAGAAGGGGAAGGTCCCGGCCTATCCCGAACCCGCGGGCTGGGGCGACTAGGCGTGCCGGACATCTCGGAGCGTCTCGAGGAGCTGCGAGAGAGCGGGCTCCACCGCCGCCTGCGGGTGGTCGAGAGCCCGCAGGGCGCGCAGGTGCTGCTCGACGGCAAGGCGGTGATGCTGCTCTGCTCGAACGACTACCTGGGCCTGGCCGACCACGCCCAGGTCCGCTGCGCGGCATCGGACGCCGCGATGAAGTGGGGAGCGGGAGCGGGCGCCTCCCGCCTGGTCTCGGGGTCGATGTCCATCCACGCCGAGCTCGAGCGGCGCCTGGCCGAGTTCAAGGGCAAGGGATCGGCGCTCCTGTTCGGCTCGGGCTACCTCGCCAACAGCGGCGTCGTCTCCGCGCTGGCGGGCCGCGGCGAGGTCGTCCTCTCCGACGAGCTCAACCACGCCAGCATCATCGACGGCTGCCGGCTCTCACGGGCCGAGACCTTCGTCTACCGCCACCGCGACACCGAGCACCTGGAATGGGGGCTGCGCAAGGCCGGCGGGCGCGCCGCCCTGATCGTCACCGACGGCGTCTTCTCGATGGACGGCGATGTCGCCCCGCTGGCCGAGCTGGCCGAGCTGTCGGGCCGCCACGGCTGCCGCCTGATGGTCGACGAGGCGCACGCGACCGGCTGCATCGGACCCGAGGGCCGCGGCTCGGTGGCGGCGGCGGGCCTGAGCGACGAGGTGGACGTGGTCATGGGCACCCTCGGCAAGGCGCTCGGCAACTACGGCGCCTACGTCTGCGCGAGCGAGGAGCTGACCGAGTACCTGGTCAACGTCTGCCGGCCCTTCATCTTCTCCACTGCGCTGCCCCCGTCGGTCGTCGCCGGTGCGCAGCGGGCGCTCGAGCTCGTCTGGCAGCGCCCTGGCCGAAGCGAGCGCCTGATGGCGAACGCGCGGACGCTGCGGGAGGGGCTGCGCGAGGAGGGGCTGGAGGTCGGCGACTCCGAGGCCCAGATCGTGCCCCTGGTGGTGGGCGAGGCCGAGCAGGCGATGGCGCTGTGCGAGGGGGCGCTGGAGCGGGGCGTCTTCGCGCAGGCGATCCGGCCGCCGACGGTCCCTCCCGGAACGAGCAGGCTGCGGATGACCGCGATGGCGACCCAGAGGGTCAAGGACCTGCGCCGCGCCGCTCGCGAGATCGGCGAGGCCGCGCGCGAGCTGGGGATCAGCGGAGGGCGGGCGGAAGGGCAGGCGCGCGAGGCCGCCCCGGTGGAGCGCCTCGACCGCGCGGCCTAGAGCGCCTTGCGCGGTGTCTTCGTAACGGGGACGGGGACCGAGGTCGGCAAGACCGTGGTCGCGGCGGCGATCGCCCGCACCGCCGCGGCCGCGGGAGAGCGCGTCGCCGTCTTCAAGCCGGCCGTCAGTGGCCTCGACGACCCCGGCGAGCCCGACCACGAGCTGCTGCGCCGCGCGTCGGGCAGCGAGCAGTCCGATGGCGAGATCGCCCCCCATCGCTTCGGGCCGCCGGTGTCGCCGCATCTGGCAGCCGAGATGGCGGGGGTGGAGATCGAGCCCGAGGCGCTGGTGGCGGCAGCGGAAAGAGCCGGCAGGGAAAGCCTGCTGATCTGCGAGGGGGTCGGCGGGTTTCTCGTGCCGCTGACGAGGGAGTACCTGGTTCGCGACTTCGCGAGGGAGCTGGCCATGCCCGTGGTGGTGGCCGCCTATCCCGGGCTGGGGACCATCAACCACACGCTGCTGACGGTCGAGTCGGTGAGGGGCGCGGGGCTCGAGGTGGCCGGCGTCGTGCTGACACCGTGGCCGGAACGGCCATCGGGCATGGAGGAGTCGAACCGCGAGACGATCGTCCACCTGACCGAGATCGAGGTCCTCTCCCTCCCTGAGCTGGACCTGAGCCGCCCCGAATCGTGGCCGCCTGCGCAGTTGTACCGCGCTATAGGCGGCAAGACTGCGCAATCGTCGGGATCAGCTGCTGCGGCGCGCGCGCAGCAGGAAGTCGATCTGGTTCTGCTTGCGCATGATCAGGTGCTCGAGCATGTGCTCGAGCGCCTCGGAGCGACCCTCGCGACCGGTCGGCTCAATCGCCTCCTGCAGGCGCTCGACGGCGTCGCTCTCGGACTCGACCAGCCATTCGACCGCGTCGCCGGGGTCGCCCGTCCAGCGCAGCTCGGCCACGTCGGTCGTGGGCTCGCCGCCGAGCGCAACGATCTTCTCGACCAGCAGCCTGGCGTCGTTCAGCTCGGCCTCGGCGTACTCCCAGAACCTGTCGCCTAGCGACTGGAACTCGAAGCCGAACAAGCTGCCTGAGTTGACCGTGTACTGGAGCGCCGAGCGGTACTGAAGCGAAAGCGCCTTGTTCAGGAGCTCGACCGCGCCCTCGACGTCCAGTTTCTCTTCATCCATCCCCGCAATCCTGCTCGCTGGAGCCGGTTCTCAAACGGATGTGACGTCCGTCGCGGAAATTATGTTTGGCGCGGCGAATGCGGACGGAGGCCCAACTCGACCACTCGCACCTGTGGCACCCGTTCACGCAGCAACGGGATTGGGTCGGCGAGGAACCGCTGATGATCGAGCGGGCCCAGGGGACGGAGCTGATGGACGCGGACGGGCGCCGCTACCTGGACGGCGTCTCCTCGCTTTGGTGCAACGTGCACGGCCATCGCCATCCGGTGATCGACCGCGCCGTCGCCGACCAGCTCGAGCGGGTGGCCCACTCCACCATGCTCGGTCTCTCCCACCCCGGCGCCGCCGAGTTGGCTGCGCGGCTGGTCGAGCTCGCGCCGCCGGGGCTGAACCGCGTCTTCTTCTCCGACTCGGGCTCCACCGCCGCCGAGGTCGCGCTGAAGATGGCGTTCCAGTACTGGCAGCACCGCGGCGGCCAGCACGTGCGCCGGACCTCGTTCGTCTGCCTCTCCGACGCCTACCACGGCGACACGATCGGATCGGTATCGGTCGGAGGCATCGACCTCTTCCACCAGGCCTTCGGGCCGCTCCTGTTCAAGGCCCACCGCGCGCAGGCCGGCGACATCGACGACATGGCCCGGCTGCTCAGCACCCACGAGGAGGAACTGGCGGCAGTGATCGTCGAGCCGCTCGTCCAGGGGGCCGCGGGGATCGTCACCCACCCCCCGGGCTACCTGCGGGCGGTCCGTGAGCTCTGCGACCGCCACGGAGTGCTGCTGATCTGCGACGAGGTCGCCACCGGCTTCGGCCGCACCGGCACCATGTTCGCCTGCGAGCAGGAGCGCGTCGCGCCCGACCTGCTCTGCCTCGCCAAGGGCCTTACCGGCGGCTACATGCCGCTTGCCGCGACGCTGGCGACCGAGCGGATCTACGAGGCCTTCCTAGGCGCCCACGACGAGTTCAAGACCTTCTTCCACGGGCACACCTACACGGGCAACCCGCTCGCCTGCGCGGCGGCGCTCGGCAGTCTCGACGTGTTCGAGATGGAGCGCACGCTGGTCCGCATGCAGCCCAAGATCCGGCTGCTCGGCGAGATGCTGCGCGAGGTGGCGGCGATGCCCGAGGTGGCCGAGGTGCGCCAGTGCGGCTTCATGGTCGGGATCGACCTGGGTGAGCACGACCCGTGGCTGCGGATGGGCCACCGCGTCGTCCGTGAGGCTCGCGACCGCGGCGTGATCGTGCGCCCGCTCGGGGACGTGATCGTGCTGATGCCGCCGCTGTCGATCTCCAAGCAGGACATCCGGCGGCTGGTCAGCGTAGTCGCCGAGTCGATCCATGCGGCGCAGCCGCTCGCGAAGCTCGACCCGGCCGCCGCCGGACGCGCGCACGCCGCTTTGCTCGAAGCGGCCTAGCCTTCAGGGCATGAGCGGTTCCGACGCCCGAATCCGGGCCGACCTCGAGCACCACTGGCAGGCGTGCGACGCCGACGACCAGGATGCCGCGCACGAGATCTACGCCGACGACGTCGTGATCGAGTGGCCCCAGTCCGGCGAGCGAATCAGGGGGAGAGCCAGCATCCAGGCCCTGCGCGAGAACCACCCCTCGAAGCTGCGCTTTGCGACCAGACGGATCCTCGGCGGAGGCGAGCTCTGGCTAACCGAGTACGTGATCACCTACGACGACGACCCGGTGCACGTGGTCAGCATCATGGAGTTCAGCGACGGCAAGGTGGCGAGGGAGACGCACTACTTCGCCGATCCCTTCGAGCCGCCCGAGTGGCGCTCGCAGTGGGTCGAGCGGATGTAACCGCCCGATCCGCGTGTGATGAAACGCCGTCGGCGTCGTAGTGGTGATGTGAGCACGACATAGGGGCCCTAACTCATCAATGAAGGGCGCGGCGCGTCAATTCGGGGCCTGTCGCGAGCCACGCGAGTACCAGTGGCCAGGTGCGGCCGGCGGCGACGTTGTAATCGGCCAAGAGCTGCTCCCAGGACTGCTTTGCGACCAATCGGCCGAAACCGAATTCGAAGGCGAGAGTGAGCCCGAGCCACGCCGCGCCCACCTCAAGCGCTTCGCGTTGGGTGCGAAGCGGCCAGGCGCGTTGAAGCGCCGCAAAGCCGAGGTCAGGCGCCTACTCCTCGTAGGGCTCGAAGTCGGCCTTGCGAGCCCCGCAGACCGGGCAGAACCAGTCGTCCGGGATCTCGGTGAAAGCGGTGCCCGGGGGAACGCCGCCGTCGGGGTCGCCCTCGGCGGGGTCGTAGATGAACCCGCAGGAGGTGCAGATCCACATCTGGGCTGTGCCCACCTCGGCCACGATTCGGCGCCAATCTAGCGTGGCTAGGCTTGCCGCGTGAGCGAGATCCCCGAGGCCGGTGGCGAGCCGCTCCGCGGCACCGACGAGCAGCCGGCGACGCCTCGGCCCGCCGCCACGGTGATCCTGTTGCGCCGCGGCGGCAAGCACGCCGATCGCAAGCTCGAGGTCTGCCTGGGACAGCGCAACCATGAGGCCCGCTTCATGCCTGGGGTCTGGGTGTTTCCGGGCGGTGCGGTGGACCCCGAGGACGGTCAGGGCGAGGCCGGCTTCCGGGTCGCGGCCTCGCGCGAGCTCGAGGAGGAGGTGGGGATCTCGGTGCCGGCCGCCGAGCTGGTCCCCTACTCGCGCTGGATCACTCCGCGGGTGGTCCCGATCCGCTTCGACACGCGCTTCTACCTGGCGCTCGCCCCTCCCCATTCCCCGCCCAAGCCCGACGGCAGCGAGACGGTCGACGCCGGCTGGTTCGAGCCGCAGGCGGCGCTGGACCGTCACTACGCCGACCGGGAGGAGTTCAAGCTCGTCTTCCCGACCATCCGCCACCTGGAGTCGCTGCTGCCCTACGCCAACGCGGAGGAGGCCCTGCAGGCGGCCCGGCGGCGGGAGGTGAAGACGGTCGAGCCCGAGGTCGTGGGCGAGGGCGAAGAGCAGCGGATCATCCTCCCCGACGGGATCTAGCTGGTACTAGAGTCGGGGGCATGACCAGCAGCCTGCCGCAGGAGGCGCGCGACGCCTTCGATCGCTTCGTGACCACCGAGTTCACGACCACCGGCTCCGACCAGCAGCCGATCACCTGGCCGGTCACCCCCTACTACGAGCCGGGGGGGCCGACGATCGATGTCACCACCGGCCTCGGCTACCCGAAGAAGGCCGACGACGCGATCCGCAACCCAAAGGTCTCGCTGCTGTTCTCCGACCCGACCGGAAGCGGCCTCGATCGACCCGCGCAGGTCCTGGTGCAGGGCATCGCCGAGGTCGACGACCAGAACTTGGAGCACAACGCCGAGCGCTACTTCCGCGAGTCAGGGGCGAAACTCCCGGCGACCAAGAAGATGCACCCCCCGAAGCCGATGCGCGCGATGTTCAGCTGGTACTACACGCGGATCTACGTCCATGTGCGCCCCGAGCGGGTCTTCATCTGGCGCGACGGCGACATCAGCGCCGAGCCCGAGATCCAGGACGCCCACCTGGAGGAGGTCCGCTCTGGCCACGTCGAAGAACCCGCGGAGGAACACGGTGGTGCCGTGCCGGGCGAGACGCCTTGGGACGAGCGACTCGATGAGCTGGGACGCGACTACGAGACGGCCGTGGTCAGCTGGCTTGCGCCGGACGGCTTCCCGCTCTCGGTGCGGGTGCCGATCAGGGTCGATCGTGCCGCTCGGGCGATCCACCTCGAGCAGGATCCGAACGGGCTGCCGCTGACCGAGGACCGCGCCTGCCTCACCGTCCACCGCCACGCTCCGGACTTCACCTGGCAGAGCAACTTCCAGGTCCGCGGGAACCTCAGCGGCGAGGGCGGCTGGAAGCTGGTCCCACGGAAGCTGGTCGGCGGCTTCGAGGTGCCGAAGTCAGCCGCGGGGCGCTACCGCACCTTCATGTCGCGGATGCTGCCCTACCGCCGTCGCGCCAAGCGAAGGATGAACGAGGCTGCTGGGCGCACGACCGGGAAGAGCTAGCCCTTTTCGGGGAAGGGCTCGAGCCCGGCATGCCAGGGGCCGGGTACGTAGGGGGCGAGGCCGTTCTCGGCCAGCTCCAGCCGCAGGCGCTTGAAGATCCCGGCGGCCCCGTCCAGCCCCGCCTCAAGCTCCTCGCCCGTCGAGGGCGCGCAGGCGCCAGTGGAAGAAGAGCTGGGCCTCGGTGATGCCGAAGTCGACCTGGGCGGGCAGGCGCGTGATCCAGTCGATGAACGCGGGGCTGAACAGCTCACGCAGGGCGACTGGGTCGTGGTCGCTGGGCACGGTGGCGATGAAGCGCTGGTTGAAGTCGATGCTCTCGAAGCGGACCCGGCGGCGCGAGGCACGGTCAAGGGTGTCGCCCGGGGTGCGCTCGATCGACTCGACGTTGAAGACCGGCACGACCTCGGCCAGGTCGGGCATGTGGGACTTGACGAGGATTGCCCCGGGGAGCGCAGCCCGGCGGCCGAAGCCGCCTGATTCGCGCTCATCGGCGTCGCAGCTCGAGCCCCAGAACTCCTCGGTGAGCTCGCCGGTGATGCGGTTGTGGCCGCCGGGGTTGAGCGCCGGAGGCGCGTCGCGCGGGTTGATGCCACCGACCTCCTCGTAGGTGAGGCCGCGCTTGCTCGCGTAGCCGGTCACGGCCTCGACCCAACCGCGAGCGTCGTCGCGCGCGCTCATCGGCCCCGCCCCACCTAGATCGCCCGCTTGTAGAGCTCCTCGAAGTGCTCGGGCTCCAGCTCGCGGGCGTTGGTCAGGGTGCAGCCGTCGCCCATCGCGCCCTCGACCAGGTCGGGGATGCCGGCCTCGGGCACCCCGACCTCGGAGAGGCGCTGGGGCAGCCCCATGCGCGAGGTCAGCTCGCTGACCCAGCTCGCAAGCGAGTCGCCCACCTCTTCGTCCGAGCCCCCCGATTCGGCTCCCAGCAGGGACGCGAGATCGCGGTAACGGTCAGCGACCTCGGGCCCGCCGGCGACGTTGAAGCGGATCACGTGTGGCAGGTTGATCGAGTTGGCGACCCCGTGAGGAACCCCGAATTGGGCTCCGGCCGGATGCGACATCGAGTGCACGGCCCCCAGGGCCGAGGTGCCTCCCGCTCCGGGCACGATCGCCTGGCAGGCCGCGACCAGCATGTTGCCGCGGGCGTCCTCGTTCGAGGGATCCTCGACCGCGAGCGCCAGGTTGTCACGCATCAGGCGCAGCGCATTCAGCGCAAAGGCCTCCCCGTGGGGGCTGCCCTCGCTGCTTGTGTAGCCCTCGATCGCATGGGTCATCGCGTCCATGCCGGTGGCCGCGGCCAGGTGCGGGGGCAGGGTCGCCGTAGATTCGGGATCGAGGATGGCCAAGCGCGGGAACAGCGGGAAGTCGCCGAACAGGACCTTGAAGTGCTGCTCGGGATCCTTGATCACGGCCGCGAAGGAGACCTCCGACCCGGTTCCCGCTGTCGTCGGGATGCAGGCGATCGGGGCAGTCGGCAGCGGCGCGCCGAGCCCATCGTCCTCGCGGGGGAGCGTGTAGATGCCCTCGTAGTCGAGCACCTCGCCGCCGTGGCTGAACAGGGCCGCCGAGACCTTGGCCGTGTCCATGACCGAGCCTCCGCCGATGGTCAGGAAGGAGTCGGCGCCCAACTCCTTGGCGGCGGCGGCGCAGGCCTCGACCGTCTCGATCGAGGAGTCCTGCGGGACTTCGTCGAAGACGCCGGCGACCTCGAGGCCGCCCCCGGTTACCCCCGCCTCCACCTTTTCGACCAGGCCGGTCTGCCTGATCCCCTGGTCGGTGACGACCAGAGGGCGCTTGGCGCCCTCCTTCGTGAACTCGAAGCCGACGCCCTCGATCATCCCCCTCCCGGCGACGATCCGGGTGGGGTGGGCGAACTGGTAGTAGTCCGGAAAGGCGCCGGTCAATCGACGTTGACCAGGTCCTCGCGGCCCTGGGCCTCGAGCTGCGCCTTGTAGCGGGGGAAGATCGGCTTCGTCAGCGGGACCAGCTTGAGGATCTTCGCGACCGGGCCCTTGGCCTTGATCTGGCCGCGGGCGAGCGCCGTCGTCACGTTCACCTTGCCGAGAAAGAAACGATGGGCGGTGTCGGCCTCCATGCTCATCTCGACGTCCGGCTCCATCTCGGTGGGGCCCAGGTCAACGTCGCCGGGCTCGTCCTCCTTCAGCCGCAGGGTGATCGTGGCCTCGGGGTCGCGGTACTGGTACTGGACGATCGTGTTCGCCTTGCGGAACTTGGGCGCCAGCTCCTCGTCTTCGGCGAGGTCCTGGAACAGCTTGCCGATCGTGTCGTAAACCTCTTGGTCGTCCTTGAACAGGGCCAAGTGATCTCCTCCGGAATCGGGTGCCGGTCAATCCTATTCGGGCCGACATCAGCCGCGGCAGCCGGCGCCCGCCGACACCGGTCGCGCCGGCAAGCCGGCGCTAGGGATCCGCCGAGATCTGGGGGGCGCGGCCGCCGCCGAACTCCTCGGGGAAGTTGGGGGCGATGGTGCAGGCGGCGTAGGCCGAGGGGCTCCCGACCTGGGCGGGCGTCTGCGGGGTCTGCAGCGAGGAGAGCGGGAACGACCCTCCCTCGGCGGGCGGCGGGTTCGAGGGCGGGTTGCTCGAGACCTGGCCGTTGCCGAGCCCGCCGCTGACCGATCCGCCCCCGGCGAAGTTGCTCGTGTTGGCGCAGTCGAAGCCCGGGAACAGCTCGCCCTGCGAGGCCGAGAATGCGTTTCCGATGGCGAACGGCTGCAGGTAGCCGTTGCCCCGGTTCGTGTTCGTGCGCTCGGGATAGATCGAGAGGCTCTCCGGGCTGATGTAGCTGGCCTGGCGAAGCGCGTGGCGGGGTCCCGGCTGCCCGGGAAGCGGCACCAGCTGCCCGGCCAGGCCGGCCGGTGGGCTGGTGAGGAAGTCGGCCAGCGTCGCCGATTGATAGTCGAGGTAGCGGACCACCGGATTCAGGTTGGCCAGGAAGGGATCCATGGCTTCGAGCGTCGGGCGCAGCTGGTCGAGGATGCTGCGCAGCGCCGGCAACCCCTCGATCGACGCGTCGATGAGGGGATCCAGGTTCTCGAACAGCCGCCGTGCGTTCGGCGACAGACGACGCAGGTCGCGCAGCGTCGGGCTCAGGTCGCGGGCGACCGGGCGCAGGTCCCTGAACAGGGGGCCGGCGTTGCGGGCGAAGCGCTCCAGGCGTTCCAGCGTCAGCCGCGACTCGTTCTCGAAGGTGGGCAGGACCTGGAAGGTGTCCGCCAGCTCCTCGTCGCGGGAGGCGAGCGCGCGGAAGGTGCGGTTGGAGCCGACGATGGCCCCCGCCAGCTCCTGGTCGCGCGCGGTCAGCGCCTCGAACACCTGCCCCGTCGAAGCGACGATCGTCCGCAGCGCCTGCTCCTGCTCGCGCAGGGTCGCCAGCACGTCGCTGGCGTCCTCGGTGAAGGGGCCGAGGTTTCCGAAGGAGTTGTTGAGGTCCAGGCCGCGGCCCTCGATCGCGATCCCGGAGTTCTTCATCCAGGCCTGGAAGGCGCTGCGCGTCTCCTCGTCCAGGGCGTTGAAGATCTCGTCGATCTGGACCTGCTCGGCGACCTGGGTGTCGGCCAGGTGCCCTCCCTCGGGCAGGGGCTCGACCGCGTCATCGCCGCTGAGGCCCGACACCTCGGTCAACTCGGCCGTGCCCTCGGGGTCCGTCTGGGTGCCCGGGGTGAGCTCGACGTAGGTCTCGCCGAGCAGCGTCTTCTGCCGCAGGATCGCCCGCGCGTCGGAGGAGATCGGGGCGTACTCGGGCTCGAGCTCGATCACCGCGCGCGCCGCGTTGCCGTCCTCGGGCAGCTCGATCTCCTTCACCTTGCCGACGGAGACCCCCGAGATGCGCACGTCTGCCTCCTCGGAGAGCGTGATCGCCTCCTCGAAGTCGGCGCTGAAGCGGTAGCTCTGCGGCTTCAGGGGGACGGGCCCGCCGAAGGCGACCCAGAGGAACAGCAGCAGGCCGAAGCAGGACAGCGCGAAGCCGACCGCGATCAATATCCGTCCCATCGATGGTGCCGTTTTCTGCATGGCTTCCGGTCGTCTCCTAGGGACAGAGGGGCAGCAGCGGCCCCACGTTCGTGATCAACGCCGACAGCGGCGTCGCGTTCAGGGTGCTCAGCACCGTCTGACAGCTGGCGGTGAAGTAGATGCGGCGATACAGCCCGTGCGCGTCCTGGGCCTGGAAGGTGGAGTTGCCGACGTGCCCGAGCCAGCCGAGCCAGTAGAGGTAGCCCTCGTCGCGCCCCGGGCCTCCCGGGCCCTCGGCGCCGCCCGGGTTGTAGGCGGCCATGTTGCCGAGCTTGTTGAGCTTGCGGGCGACGACCGTCAGCCGCGGTGTCGCGTCGGCCAGCTCCGCCGAGGCCGGGCGCAGGTCGCGGACCGGCTCGCGCGCGGCTCGCACGAACGGCCTGATCTTGTGCTTGATGTCGCCGCGCGTCGTCCGCGCGAGCTGCCCCAGGGACTCGTTGATCGGCTTCAGCTTGCGGGCGAAGGGCCGCAGGTCGTGCAGCGCCGGCCCCAGGACCCCGGCCAGCTCGTTGGTCTCGGCCAGCGCCACGCGGGTCTCGCGCAGGGTCGGCCCCAGCAGGCCGGTCGCCCTCTGCACGTCCAGGTCCTGGCTCGCGATCGCTCCCAGGGTCGCGTTCGAGGCGTCGATCACGGCCGCGATCTCGTCGTCCTCCTGGCCCACCCGGCCGAACAGCAGGTTCATGTTGTGGATCAGGCGCGCCAGATTCTCCTTGCGCTTGGCCACCTCGCCGTTCAGCCGCGCCAGGCCCCTGTTGATCGGGCCGAGGCTGCCGAGCAGCTCGCCCAGCTCCTCGCCGTTCCCCTCGAGCGCGTCGCCGCCGCCGGTCAGCAGCAGCCGCAGATAGGCCTGGGTGTCGGAGTCGAGCGCCTCCAGCACCTCGTCGAGGTTGACGTCCGGGGCGGTGTTGGCGACGGGGATCGCGTCCCCCTCCTCGAACTCGCCGGCCGCCGGCGTGCCGGGATCGAGCTCCAGGAACATGTCCTTGAGCCCGGTCTTGGGCCGCAGCAGAATCGAGGCGTCGCGGTAGACGGGCAGGAACTCGCGGTCGATGTCCATGGTGACCACCGCGACGCCGTCGTCGTACTGCACGTCGGCGATGTCGCCTACGCGCACGCCCGCGACGCGGACGGTCTGGCCCTGGCCGGGGGCGACGGCCTGCGCGGTCTCCAGCTCGGCCTTGAGCTCGTAGGGCGTCTCCTCGACGAAGGGAACCCGCAGCCGCTGGTTCTGGACGATCACCCAGGTCGAGACGAGCCCGACCACGATCAGGCCGACGACCGCGAGGACGTCGCGCGAGTGCTCGCGTAGGGCGCGCCTCATCCTCCGCCCCCTGTCAGCGCGCGATACTCGGGCAGGCGCTTGCGATAGAAGCGCTGCAGCTCCTCGGCGGCCTGCCTCTGCATCGCCCGGCCTTCGGCGACCTCACCCTGCTCCTCGAGCCGCTGGCCCTCGAGCATCCGGGTCATGATCTTGGCCTCCTCCTCAGCGAAGGCCGAGAGCTCGGGCGGCAGCGTGCCAGGATCGTCCATCGAGGCCGAGGTCTGGCCCGGAGGCGCCGGGGCGACGTTGCTGTCCAGGTTGGGGGGCTCCTGGGTCTCGCAGGGGTCATTCGGATGGAATGGCGTCTTCGGCGCCATCGCCGGCTCGGCGCCCTGGATCGGGGCCACCAGGGTGCCGACGGTCGGCGCCGCCGGGCCGGGGCCGTTGACGCCGGGCACGGGTGGGGTCACGATCGTGTTCGAGCCGCCGCCCGCGGCGACCCGGATGTATTGGCCGTTTGCGTCGCCCGAGCGGCTCTCGCCGGCGATCCCGGTGAGGCCGAAGGCGGTCTCCTTGAAGACGACGTCGGCGTCCTCACCGTCGGACGAGGGGATGTCCGTGTTCGACCAGGGGATGACGACGTTGTTGAAGCACGAGGACAGCATCCGGGCCTCTTCGAAGAAGGGCACGGTGGCCTGCGAGAGCCGGGCGAGCTGCGGGATCGTGGGCCGCAGATCGGCGACGAGGCCTCGCAGCTCGGGCTTGGAGACGAGGCCGCGAAGCTGGCCGACGAACGGGGTGGCGTCGTCAAGCGCCTTGTTCGCGGCCTGCACCCCCGGCAGCGCCTCGCGGGCGAAGGCCCGCAGCTCGGGGAAGGCCTCGTTGAGCTTGGCAAGCGCAGGGCGGCCCTCCGCAAGCGCCGGCGCCAACTCCTCGATCGCGACGCCCAGCGCCTCGCGCTCGGCCGCGAAGGACCCCGTGACGATGCGGAGGTTGGTTACGAAGTCCTTCAGCTGCTCCTCGTTGCGGTCCAGCGCCCTGATCGTGTCGGCGAAGTTGCGCACGAAACCGGCCAGGTCGCCGGGCTCGGTGCCCAGCAGCGCCTCGTTCACCTGGGCCGTGGAGCCGAACGCCTTGGGCGAGGTGCGGAAGGCCTCGCGCAGGCCGTCGCCCCCCGAGCCCGGCTCGCATCCACCGGGGGTGGGGCTGGAGCCGCAGAGGGCGGTCCCGAACTCCTGCAGGAAGGTCTGAAGGTCCTCGCGAACCGGCGCCTGCAGCGTGGTCAGGACCTGGTCGAGCTGCACCGAGATCGAGGTCTGCTCGAGGGGGAGCAGCGAACCCGACTCGAGCTCCTCCCCGCCCGGGGTGCCCGGCCGCAGGTCAACGAACAGGTTGCCCTCCAGGAACAGCCGAGGGCGCAGCTGCAGGGTCGCGTCGTCGTGGATCGGGCGGGCGTCCTCGTCCAGCTTCATCGTGATCACCGCGGCGTCGAGCCCGTCGCCGGCCTCGTCGCTGAGGTGCTCGGCCGAGATGACCTCCCCCACGTCCACGCCGGCAACCCGGACCGGGCTCTTGGCCCGGATCCCCTGCGCGTCCTGGACCACGGCCTTGAGCGTGTAGCCGTCGGTGTTGATGAACGGCAGCGACTTGGCGAAGGCGAGGTAGAAGCCGATCACGGTCAGCGTGATCGCGATCAGGCCGACCTTCCAGTCGGCGAGGCCCTTGGTGTCGAGTCGTCTGCTCATGGCGTCGCGAACGTCCTGGTTCCGTCCTTGAGCAGGAAGACGTCGGAGCGCCCCAGCGGGCCGAGCCCGGTGGCGACGCCGATGTCGCGCACGCCGAAGGCGGGGTCCTCCTTGCGCTGCCCCGGCGAGGGGTAGTTCCCCAACACGTAGCCCGCCTGGCCCGCCTGGCAATTGGGGGCTGCGTCGGTCCCGGCCGGCCCGTAGGGGTTGCCGTGAAGGATCGGCTGGGTCATCGGGTCGAACTCGCCCGCTTGTCCCGGGGGCGCGTTCTGGGAGCGGCGCCCGTCGGCCGGGGCACCCGCGTAGTTGTCGAGCGGGTTGCGGGGGAAGTCGTTGGGCGTTGTCAGGCCGGGGGTGCCGACCAGCGCCACCCGCTGGGCAAAGCCGACCTGGTCGGGCTGGGTGATGTGCTCGGTGAGGAAGGTGAACCAGTGATTCCAGTAACCGCAGACGGTCTGGTAGGGCCCGACCTCGGTCGTGAGGCTGTTCGCCTCGTCGAAGAAGTCCTCGAGCCGCACCAGGCTGCTCTTGGTTGAGGGCTGGTCGACCAGCTCCTCGAGCTCGACCATCACGTCGCGCAGGTCGTCTCCGGTGCGCTTGGTCCGAGGCAGGACCTTGGCGCCCACGGCGACCGCCCCGTTCAGCACCGGCAGCGACTTGCGCAGGTCCCTGACGCCCGGGCGAAGCAGCCTCGAGACCTCCGCGAAGTCGCGCAGGAAGGGCTGCTGGACCGGGAGCGATCGGATCCCGGTCTCCAGGGCCGGAACACCGCCGGTGATCGAATCGCGCAGCGCCTCGGGGTCGCTCGAGATGGCGGCGAAGGCGATCGCGCCGTTTGTGAAGAGCTGGGCGTTGTCCTCCGCGACCGGCGCCACGATCCTGGCCGCGTCGGCGAGCTCGGGGAAGAAGCGCTCGAAGCGGGTGGCGGGCTCGGTCAGGGCCTCCGAGACGGGCTTCAGGTTCGTGAACAGCGGCTTCAGCGACTGGATCGCCTGGTTCAGCGAGGCGCCACGGGCGGCGAAGGCGTTACCGAAGCCCTCCAGGACCTTGCGGCTCGCCTCCCTGGTCTGGGTGTCGAAGGTGTTGCCGATGTCGTCGAACTCGGTCTGCTCCTCGGCCTGCGAGATCGGCAGCGTCGCCCCCTCCTGGAGCCCGTTGTCGTCGTCGCCGCGCTCGATCTCCACGTACTTGAGGCCGAACGAGGATCGGTAGCGCACCCGGATCGTCGAGTCCGCGGGCAGCGGCTGGGCCGCCTTGTCGAGCTTCAGGTCGAGCTTCGCCGCGACCGAGGCTCCGCCCGGGGAGGCGCTGGGGCAGGCGGTCGGGTCATCGAGCTCGGTGGTCTCGATCGACTCGACCACTCCCACCCTGTTGCCGCCGATCCTGACCTCGTTGTTCGGGCCGAGCCGCGCGGAGTTGCAGATCTCGGCCGAGATGCGATAGACGGGCGCGAACGGCAGCCCGCTGTTGGCGTTGTAGGCCAGGAAGACGGCGACGACCACGGTCAGGGTCGTGATCGCACCGACGATCGTCGGCGACGCCGCCAGCGAGGAGAGGGTGTCGCGCGAGGACCTCATGGCGCCAGCAGGAAGTTGAGGAGGCCGCCGTTGCCGCCCAGGGTGCCGCGACCGGGCTCCGCCTGCCCCAGCCCGAGCCCGAGGCCATCCGTGATCTCCTCGGGAAGCGCCTGGCCGGGCTTCAGTCCCAGGACGTCGCGGATCTCCTTCTTCTGTTTCTCGACGTCCAGCTCGGGCTTCTGCAGGATCTCGAGCACGTCGTCGACCTGCTCGGTGCTGGGCGCGTCGGCGGCGCCGGGGCCGCCCATGGCTTGCACCAGGCCGGCGCGGGTGACCCCGATGCCGGGATCGCAGAGGCTGAGGTCGGCGCTGCCCTGGGGGCAGACGGACGGGCCGTCGTAGCGAGGCCGCGGCACCGAGACGTTGATGCCCGGCTGCGTGTCGCCCATCAGTGCCGCGCAGGGGTCGGCCGCGGCCGGGTTGGTGGTGCCGTTGGGGTAGGTGGGGCCGGCGTTGTAGTCGTGACAGGGGCCGGTCTCGGCCTCCATCAGGATGAAATGCAGCAGGTGGCCGACCTGGTCGAACTGGTTCAGTGCCAGCGTCTGGTAGTAGGCGTAGTTGAGGAGGCCCTCCAGCCCCGTGTAGCCGGGCTCGGTGACGCCGCCGCCGACCCGGTCGTTCAGGGTCGCGACCCGGCTGTCGGCCTCGCCGGGCAGGTCGGCCAGGTCGGTGCGGGCGCGGGCGTCCTCCTCGGAGGCGCGGCGGGGATCGTCGAGGCTCTCGAGGAAGCCGGCGACCACGTCGGCCGCGGGCTGCGCGCGCTCGGCGGTCTGCTGCAGCTGCTCGATCTCGTCCTCACCCTTCTCCAGGGCGCGCTCGCCGACGCCCGAGGCGCGGCCCAGCGCCTTCAGCGAGACGCGGGCGCCGTCGTTGAAGCGCGGCAGGTTGGTGCCGAGCTTGTTCAGGCCCGGCGCCGCGGCGCGCAGGTCGGTCAGGAGCGGGGTCTGCTCGCGGGCGAGGTTGCCCAGCTCGTGCATGACCGGGCGCAGCTCGAACAGGAAGTCGTCCAACAGGTCGAAGTCGCGCGAGAGGTCCTCGCGGCGCTCGGCCGAGATGCGCGCCGTGTCCTCGGCTTCGTCGATGAAGCGGACGACGTCCTCGCGGCGCTCGGCGAGCCTGGCGAAGATCGCGTCCGAGTCGGTATTGAGCCCGGCGATGATCCGGTTCTGGCGGCCGAGGATCTTGAGCACGGCCCGCAGCTCGCGCAGCGCGGGCGCGCCGGCGCGAATCGCGGCGTTCAGGTTCTCGCCGTTGCCGACCAGGGCCGTGCCGAACTCGTTGAGGATCAGCTGCAGCCGGCGCTTGAATGGCTCCCGCAGGGTGTTCTGGACGAGGTCGTTCTGGACCGTCGTCTTGTTGGAGGCGGCCTCGATCGGGCCCTCCAGGGGCTGATCGGAGCTGCCGGGCTGACAGTCCAGGAAGTACTCGGCGATCAGCGACTGCGGCTCCGAGGAGCAGCTCGCATCGGCCTTGAACTCTGGGAACTCGGGGTTGACCTCGAAGCTGACCAGGGCGGTCTTCTCCGGGGTGATGTCGAGGTCGGTGATCGTGCCCGCCCGGACCCCGGCGACGCGCAGCTCGGCGCCCTCCACCAGGCCGAAGGCGTTGAAGAGCTCGGCCTGATAGCTGCGCTTGTCGTCGGCGCCGGCGGTCGCCACCGCGGTGCCGGCCCCGGCCAACAGCAGGACGATGATCAGTGCGACGCGTCTCACGGGCCCACCGGAACCTGGCTGGGGTCGCAGTCGAGCGCGCCGCCGTCGGTGAACGGGGTCGAGCCGTCGCCGGGATCTCGCTCGTTGGCTCCCGGGCAGCGGCGCAGGTTGTCGACGTCGAGCGCCGAGATCACCTGGGCGCCGCTTAGCGGGGGCGCCAGCAGGTTCGGGGTGCCGCCCGGCCCGCTCAGGGAGAAGGCGTTGAAGGTGGTGGAGATGCGGCCGATGCCGCCGTTGGCGTCAACGACCCCGGAGTGGCCGAAGTCGTCGAACCACCCGACCAGCTCCGAGGTGTAGGGGCGGAAGAAGGAGAGGACCGGCAGCGAGTCCGTCAGGGCCTGGGTCGAGGCGGGCAGCGCGCCCTCGCGCATCGCGCCGTTGCGCGAGACGGGACCGACCCCGATCTCGCCAAGGGGGACCTGCAGGCGGGTGAGCTCGATCAGGTCGTTGGCGGCGCCCTTGCGCTTGACGATCCCGTCCAGCCCCTTGATCGTCGGTACCGCGTCGCGCGCGAACCCGCGCAGCCTGCGCGTGAACGGCTTCAGCTTGCGGGCGACCGGACGCGACGCGGTGATCAGCGGATCGACGTCGTCCAGCGCCGCCCGCAGGTTCACCGCCGTCGTGTTGAACTGGCGCATGAAGCCGGGGAGCTGTCCGACCGCCGAGGCCAGCTCCGCCTCGCGGCTGCCGATCGTTCCCATCATCCCGTTCAGGTTCCCGACCAGCTGCTCCAGGTCCGGGGAGCGGGAGGCGAGTGCCTCGCTGAGGGAAGCGCCGTCGACGATCAGCGACTCCAGGGCCCGCTGATCGCTGTTCAGCTCCGAGAACACTCGACGTGAGGTTGAGAGGAAGGGATTGAGGTAGTAGAAGCCCCGGTTGGCCTGCGGCCCGGTTCCGTCGTACGATCGGGCGAAGCCCTTGATCACGGACTTGAGCCCGGCGGCGGTGGGCTCGTCGAACGCGTTGAAGAGCTGGTCGAGGTCGACCTCGGAGGTGGTGTCGACCTGCTCGATCACACCCCCGCTCTCGATCGGCTCGCCGGGCTCGGTGGGCAGGCTGAGGTCGACGTATCGGTTCGCGATCCCCGACAGCGAGGAGGAGCGGATGGTGGCGTGGGTTCCCTGGGCCAGGGGCGCGTAGTCCTCGGCGACCTTCATCTCCACCAGCGCCTGACCGTCGTCGCCGAGCTTGATGCTGTCGATCGAGCCCGCGGGGACGCCGGCGACCTTGACCTGGTTGCCCTTGACGAGCTGGCTCGCGTTCTGGAACTTGGCGGTGACCTTGTAGGAGGAGCCGCCGCCGCCCATCAGCAGCATCAGGATCACGATCGTGGCGCCGGCGAGCGCGAGGATCGCCGCGATCCGTCCGACAACGTTCGACGCTGGCACTTGGCTCTCTACCTGCTCCCGTTCAGCTTCCGCGTCCCGCGGGCGGCACCCCAGCCGACCGCGAGCTACCCATAATTGTGTACAGGCAGGGGACCGCTTGTCAAAGGACAACCGTGGCGCGCGGCGACGGTTTTCCGCATCACGTCGCCGTTTTGCCTCACCCCACTATTGAGTAGGGGTTAAGAGCGCCCCTCGGCGGGGGCCGGGCGGGCGCTAGTGGCCGAGGAAGGCGGCCGCGCGCCCGTAGAGCTTGTAGAGCTTGAAGGCGCCGGCGAACTCGGGCTCGCACTGGCCCTCGAGCAGGTCATAGGCCTGGTCGTCGTCGAGGACCGCTCCCCGTACCTCCTCGCTCGGGCCCGCGGTCAGATCTCGAAGCTGGCGGACGGTCGTCAGACGCTCCTCGACGCCGGACCCGTTCCAATCGTCGCAGTCAGCGAGGCGAAGCGGGGTGTTCCCGCCCACGCCCTGGTCTGCGGGCGCCGAGTCGCCGCCGCAGCCGGCCAGGGCAAGGCCGAGCGTCGCCAGCAGTATCGGCGCTAGCCGCTTGGCTTCGGCGGTGTGGTGAACCACGGACAGGACGGGTCGCCCTGGGGCACGCCCACGCAGCCCAGCAGCTCGGCCGTCTGACCGTCCAACGAGCCCGTTCCCAAGCTCGTGGCGCAGTCAGATGGCAGCTCGTCCGGCGTGCTGGTGACGCTCGCGGCGTCGCCGTTCTTGCCGGTGTTGTTGAACCAGCAGTTGTTGGCGTTGCCGGGGTAGGGGTCCCACCAGAAGTCGAGGCCGTTCGGCCGGCGCTTGCCCTTGGGGGTGACACCCATCTTGTTGCCGTAGAACTGGTTGCGATGCGAGGTCGACTGGTCGGAGGGCAGGCACCCCGGGATCGACGGGGTCGGCGGCGCGCAGATGAGCGCGTTCGGGCACCGCGAAGAGCATCGTCCCGCGGCGCCAGTTGTCGAAGAACCAGTTGTTGCGGATGGTGTTGCCGTTGCCGCCGGCGATCCACATGCCGGTGCCGACAGGCATCGGCACGGTCGGGTCGATGTCAGAGCTCGGCAGATAGGGGTTGAAGTTGTTCGAGTAGAACTTGTTCTTCTCGAGCAGGTCGGAGTCCTGGGGGAAGCCGGGGTGCCCCGAGGCCGTGAAGACGTCGGTGGTGAACCCGTTGGCGTTGTCGTAGAGGTTGTTGTGGTGCAGCCAGACGGCGTTGCCGTCGGTGCCCGAGTACCCGGCCGCGTTGTGGCGCATGTCGCAGTAGCGGATCTCGGTGTTGTAGCGGCGTTTGCCCTCGACGGTCTGCTCTCCGGTCTCGGGCGACCCGCCGGGGTAGAGGCCGGAGTCGCCGCTGCCGGCGGCGTCGCACTTCTGCATCAGGCCATGGTCCGAGGTGAAGGCGAGGACGCCGTAGTCGGCGTTGAAGAAGGCCTTGAAGCGCTCGAGGCGGTAGCCGTCGGTCTCCAGCACGTAGATGCCGTGCTCGTCGGCGTGGCGGGTGGTCAGGTTGCGGATCACCGTGCCGTCGGCGCGATCGAGCCGGATCGCGACGTCCTTCACGGCGCCAACCGGACCGGCATTGCCCGATTCGACGCGGCCGGCGTCGATGACGACGTCGTTGGGGGTGGGACCCGAACCCTCAAGCTGAAGGTTACACTTGACGCAGGGACCGGTGGCCGGAATCCCGCGGCGCTCCAGGTTGGGCGGCTGCGGCGGATTGCCGCCGAAGGCGCGGCCGCTGATGTTGATCAGGCTCTGGTCGTTCGGGCACTTCAAGTGGTAGGCGTAGGAGAGTGCCTCGGTCTGTTCCTCGTCGTTCTCCTCGAGCAGGTCGGCGCAAGCCGGGTCGTTGGTAGGCGCCGCCCGCGAATCCGGCTCGGTGTAGGTACCGGGCATGACCACGACGCGGTCGTTGTTGCCCGACGCGTCGACGGCGTCCTGAATCGAGTCGAACTTGCACTTGCGGAAGAGGCGCTGGTTGAACTCGAGCAGGTCCGCGGCCTTCTTCTCGCCGATCTCCTTGGTCTTGTCCGACAGGCGCAGGTGGTAGCCCTTCTGGGCGGCCTTGAGGTCCTTCTTCAGCGCCTTCAGCGAGCTCCTGCCCTGGCAGACGACCCTGGTGTCGCCGCGCTGGCTTCTTGTCGAGCGCGCTGAACAGCGAGCGGGTCTTCGGGACCTTGCCGCCGGCGCCGCCCTTGGCGGAGTTGTCGACGCCGGGGTCCGGCCAGTAGGAGGCGCGTTCGATGTGGGCGAAGGCGAGCGGCGCGCTGACCAGCATGGCGGCGCCGATGGCGATTGCAACGAACCCGCGCCTCTTTCTCACAGCAGCTTCCTCTCTCCCCGGTTATCTGGAATCGGCATTCAAACACACCGACTCGGCAGTCGTCGCGGCGCTGGGCGTCGATTTACCCACTATTCGGATCCGCGGCCTCGGGGACGCCCGCCGGCCCCGGGGATTCCGGGCGCAGCTCCCCGGCCGGGATCACGCCCGGGTACAGCGCCGCGGTCCAGACCGGCGCCATCGCAGCCACCAGCTCCTCGGGCCGGCGCTCTCCGCGGCCGAGGTAGATGTAGGAGCAGCGCTCGTTCATCCACACGAGCGCCTCGGCCGTGGCGCGGGGATCGAGGCCGGCGGTGATCAGGCTCTTGGCCTGCTCGGAGCGGATGTGGGCGGCCGTGGCCTCGATGAAGCGCTCGACGATCGCGACCCAGAGCTCGCGCACCTCCTCGTCGTAGGTCGAGACCTCCGTCGCCACCCGCAGCAGGCCCGCGTGCTCGGCGTAGACGCTGACCACGCCCTCCAGCGCGACACGCACGCGCTCGGCCGGCGGGCCCTCGCCGTGCCACCAGCGGTCGGCCATGCGGTACAGCTCCTCGGCGACCTCCTCGACGGCGACGCGCAGCAGGTCGTGCTTGTCGCGGAAGTGGTTGTAGAAGGCGCTGCGCGAGATGCCCGGCCGCGCGCGCGATCTCGTCCACGGTCAGGTCGCGGAAGGGCGCGCTCTCGGCGAGCTCGAGGGCGACGCGCAGGACGTCCGCGCGCACCTGCTCGCGGCGCCGGCGGCGACCCTCGCGTTCGGTCGCGGCGCGGGGGGCCGGGGGGGTATCGAGTTCGGTCGGGCTCGCCACGCCTCCAGTCTAACGCACCGTCAGACAGACTGTCTGACACGGTGTCAGAAAGATGCTAGGGTAGCCGCGCGCCGAGCAGACGAATCGAACAGACAGGAACGAACTTGCGGCGCAGAAAGGCTGGTCCGAGATGGCCGAGACACTCGAAGAGCTGGCGATGCAGGGAGACCCCGGCACCCTCGCGAGCGAGGCTCAGGCGGCGAAGATCCAGCTGCTCGACCCCCAGCAGCTGTACGAGCTCTGGGAGAAGCAGCACTGGCTCTCGCACGAGATCGACTTCACCCAGGACAAGGCGGACTGGGCCAACTTCAGCGACGAGGAGCGCGACTACTTCACCTGGGGCCTCTCAGCTTTCTTCATCGGTGAGGAGCGAGTCACGACCCAGTTCTCCGGCCTCGTCATGGCCTACGAGGACGAGAGCGAGGAGGCCTTCCTCACCACCCAGCAGGTCGACGAGGCGCGCCACTCCCAGTTCTTCGACCGGTTCTACCGCGAGGTGATCGGCATCGACGACCCGAGCTGGGAGAAGCGTCTCGCCCGCGTCCGCGAGGAGCTCAACGACGCGTTCGTGAAGCTCTTCGACGAGGAGCTCGTCGATGCGAACCAGCGATTGATTGAGAACCCCAAGGACCCCGAGGCGAAGGTCGACTTCGTCACCACCTACCACATGGTCATCGAGGGGACGCTCGCCCTGACCGGCCAGTGGACGATCACCGACTACCTCGAGCGCAACGAGCTGCTGCCCGGCTTCGTCGAGGGCTTCAACAAGGTGGCCCGCGACGAGCACCGCCACGTCGCCTACGGCACCTGGTTCCTGAAGGAGAAGTGCGGCGGCGACCCGGCGATGGCCGACGTGATGCGCGGGCGACTGCAGGAGCTGCTGCCGGTCGCCGCCGGAGTCCTGGTGCCCAAGGGCGCTGACCCGAACGACTGGGAGATGCTCGACTACACCTCGGCCCAGGTCAACGAGTTCGCCTTCAAGGCGCTGACCCGCCGGCTGAAAGCGATCGGAGTGTCCCTGCTGGCGGAGGACGCCTCCGGCAACGGGGCCGGAAGCCCGGCCGAGGAGGTGACGGCGTGATGAACGCGCCCGTCAAGGAGGCGACGCTCTGGATCTGCGACTCGTGCGGGTTCGTCTATGACCCCGCGGAGGGCGATCCCGACGGCGGCATCCCGCCCGGCACCGCGTTCGAGGACATCCCCAAGGACTGGTTCTGCCCGGTCTGCGGGGCGCGCACCTCGGACTTCCGCCCCTACGAGGACTAGCCCGCCTTCTTCTTCTTGCCGGCCGCGCCCCCGAGCGCGCGGCTCGCCTTCACCGAGCGCGAGTTGCCGGCCACGTCGGAGAGGGTCACACGAAGGCGCAGCCGCGGGCCGGCGGCCTTGGACGCCGCCTTGGCCAATGCCCTCGCCGCCGGGCGCGCCACCTTGATCGAGATCGCCCGGCGTCCGGGGGTCACGTAGGTTCGCTCGAGCCGCCCCAGGTCCACGCCCTCGGCCGAGGCCTTGACCACCGCGTCGACCGCCTCCGAGGGAGTCACGACGATGCGCAGCTTTCGCTTGCGGGTGAGGCGCGCCAGGCTCGCCGTCTTGATCTTGAGCCGCGCCCCGGGTGCGGTGGCGTCCGCGGGTAGGGGCGCGCCGCCTGCAGTCACGTTCAGGGCCGAGGTCATGCCGGGGTGGATCGGGCAGTGGAAGGGGTAGGAGCCGGCGGTGAGGAAGGGGGCGCCGCGGAGCAGTCGCGCCTGGCCGGCCCCGATCACCGGCGCGCTGAAGAGGCCCGAGGTGTCGGAGACGACGCCGTGGGCGAGGAACTTGTCCCGGTTGCCGAACGTGACGATCTCGCCCTGGTCGATCGTGTACGAGTCGGCCGAGTACTCGGCCAGGAATGTGGCGTCGATGCGCTCGAGGGCGAGCGCGCTCGGCGTCGCCGCGCCCATCAGCGCGGCCGCCAGGGCCCCCGTCAGCACGGCTCGCTGCCTCATCCCATCGAATCAAACCCGACCCGCGGGACGGTGTTGCGCCCCGCGGGCGGTTCTCGCCGCATCAGGCGCGCCGGTCAGCGGCCGCCCCGCATTAGTCGCGATGGCTGACGCCATCGCTCCCAAAGCCAGCGGCCTTGCCGGCGCTAGCCGCTCGCGGCCTTGAAGTGCTCCGCCGCCTTCGCCCAGTTGACGACGTTCCACCAGGCGTCGAGATAGTCCGGGCGCTTGTTCTGGTACTTGAGGTAGTAGGCGTGCTCCCACACGTCGACGCCGATAATCGGCGTCTTGCCGTCGGACACCGGGGTGTCCTGGTTCGGGGTCGAGACCACGGCGAGGCCGGAGCCGTCGTGGATCAGCCAGGCCCAGCCCGAGCCGAACTGCCCGACGCCGGCGTTCTTCAGCTCCTCCTGGAAGTCGCTGAACGACCCGAACTTGTCCTTGATCGCATCGGCCAGGTCGCCGTCGGGCTCGCCACCCCCGTCGGGGCTCATGATCTCCCAGAAGAAGGTGTGGTTGGCGTGGCCGCCCGCGTTGTTGCGAACGGGGCCTTGCTTGTCCTCGGGAAGCTTCTTCAGGTTCTGCAGCACCTCCTCGACGGGCTTGTCGGCCCACTCGGTGCCCTCCAGCGCCGCGTTCGCCTTGTCCACGTAGGCCTGGTGGTGCTTGTCGTGGTGGACGCGCATCGTCGCCTCGTCGATATGCGGCTCGAGCGCGTCGTAGTCGTAGGGAAGATCCGGAACCTCGTAAGCCATCTGCGCTCCTTTTCGGGGTGGGGAGTGCTCCCTCCCTAATCTAGCGAGGGTGAGCAGCGGGCCGCCCGGCGGAGGGACCTGGACTGGCGTCGCCGTGGCCCTGGGCGCGGTCTTCACGGCGGTCGCGGTCGCGCTGGCGATTCCAGCCGTGCGCGACGCCCTGGGGGACGCCCTCAGCGGCGACACCGCCTCCGTGCGTGAGGACCTGCGCGACAGCGGTGCCGGAGGCGTGGCGATGGTGATCGCACTCGGAATGCTCCACACGGTGGTCTGGTATCCGGCCGAGATCCTCGACGCCGCAGCGGGATACGTGTACGGCTTCGGCCCGGCGCTGCCGCTGGTGATGGGGGTCTGGATCGCCTCCGGGCTGGCCGCGTATTACATCGGCCGCCACGCCGCGCGCCCCTTCCTCTACAAGCTCGCCGGCGAGGAGCGGTTCCTGCGCCTGGAGCGCGCAATCGACCGCGGCGGTTGGAGCTTCCTGCTCGCATGCCGCCTGGTCCCGATCGTCCCATTCAGCCTCACGGGCCTCGTCACCGGGGCGGCGCGCGTGCCGGTCTGGAGGTTCACGTGGACGACGGCAGTCGGCTATCTGCCGATCACGGCCTACTTCATCTACCTCGGCAGCAAGCTCGAGGGGTTCTCACTCGAGGATCCGATCCTGTGGATCGGTGCGATCGTGCTGCTGCTGGCCCTGTTCGGGATCCGCCACCTCCGCTTTGGCGAGGACGAGGACCCCTCCGGTCCCGCCGGGCCCAAACCCGAGGGCTAGCTCAGGCGGGATCCGGCGGCAACGGCTCCAGCGCGGCCAGACGCGCGGCCAGCTCGCGCAGCTCGGGCTCACGCTCGGCGCACAGGCGCTCGCCGGCAGCCGACAGTTCCCGCAGCGAATCCTCCGAGGCATCGTCCAACGACAGGCCCCTCGGCAGCTTCGTCTGGAAGCGGTAGTACTGGGGACCGGTCCCCATCTCCACCGGCTCGACGACCGCCCGGCCCGGCTTGTGGTTCAGCAGCACGTCAGCCCAGTGGTGGGCGGCATCGGACTGGCCGTCGAGAAAGGTCGAGATCAGAGCGGGCTCGCCGTGGCGGGGCCAGACCCAGCCGATCCTCCCCCATCGGCTCACCTTGCGCTGCTCGAACCCGACCTCGTACTGGCCCGTTCCCAGCGAGACGACCAGCAGCTCGCGCGGCGCCAGGTCGGTGGGCGCGTCGTCGCGCCGCTTCAGCGCCTCGGTGATCGCGGCCACGACTGGGTTGGCCGCGAACACGCCGCCGTCCACCAGCACCCGCTCGCCGATCTCGTGCGAGGGAAAGTAGGTCGGGGCGGCCGAGGTCGCCATGCCGACGTCGACCATCGTGGCGTCGCGCTCGGGCGCCTCGCGCGCCCGCCAGCGCTTGAAGAAATGCGGGCCCGGCTCGTGCATGTCGTAGGCCGTGACCACGATCTCGCGCAGAGCCTCGGCCAGACGAGCCTCGCCGAAGCGCTCGACCAGCGCCTCCTCCAGGCCCCCGGGCGAGTGCTTGGGGGCGATCCAGCCGCCCAGCGAGCGCAGCTTCGCAACCTTGTCGCCGAAGATCCCGGGGCCCTCGCTGACGTAGAGGTCCTTGAGCCGCTCGCCGCTCAGCTTCGGCCGCCCGGGCCGCCCGGGATCGGGGACGGACAGGCCCAGCGCCAGCAGCCCGCCGGTCGAGGTGCCGCAGACCATGTGGAAGCAGTCGGCGATGCGGCGCTCGGCGCCCGCGCGCTCGCTCACCATCGCCTCGAGCCGGGCGATCACCTCGGCCGCGATCAACCCGCGGATGCCCCCGCCGTCGACGACGAGGATGCGGAAGCGGTCGGGCTCGGGCGCCACCTCAGCGGCCCTCGGCCGAGGCGATCACCGCTCGGCTCGGAACGCCTCCAGGTCCCCCAGGGCCTTGCGGCGAACCAGCATGTTCATCGGCGGCAGCCCGAGCACCAGCCCGGCCGGCCCCAGCGCCTGCCGCGCCCACTTGTGGAACGAGAAGGAGTCCTCGTGATCGACGATCTTGCCGTCTCGGAAGCGGAACCTCGCGCGGATGTCGTTGACCACCGGGCGCCCGGTGGAGAAGGTGTAGGTGGCGATCCAGTGGGCCGAGCCGGCGTCTCCGTCGGCGTCGTGCTCGGGCAGCTCGACCTTCAGGTCCTCGGCGCGTCCGCACAACATCCGCCACATGTCCCCGGCCTCCTCACCGCTGAGCTCCCCGAAGGCCGGGTCCTTGAAGCGGGCGTCGGGCGCGTACTGCTGGGCCATCGTCTCGCCGTCGTGGCGGTCCAGCGCGTCGTAGAGATCGCGGATCACCTTGCCGTTGTCGGCCACAGGCCAACACTACCCCTATCCTTCGCGCCCTCGGGGCGTGGCGCAGCCTGGTAGCGCGCACCGTTCGGGTCGGTGAGGTCCCCGGTTCAAATCCGGGCGCCCCGATTAGCGCGGGAGGGGTGCAGTGGGTGAACGTGCAAATTCCTCCCTGCAAATACCCCCTCCCCGCGCCATGCAAAGGGGTGCAGGGGGTGCACAGCACCGGGCCCTGACTCGCGCCGCTGGCGCGCGGATGCGCGACACGGCTGCCACACGAACCGCTGACGGCTGCCACACGGGAGCCGCCACGGGGTAAGCCCGCGCACGCCCGGTAGCCCGGTTAAAGCGGCGCTGAGCACCGCCCGGCCCCATCACTGCTCGCCCCAGGACCCGCCCTGCTCGAGCGGGTCTACCACGGCGGCTCTCACCATGCGATGGAGCCGGACCCTTATCCACTCGACCCGGAGGTTGTACCCGCAGCGATAGGGGGGGACGGACGTGGCGGCTAGTACGCGGGTGGTGCCCGAGCCTAGACCGGCCACGTTCCCACACGGCAGGCAGGCATCGCGGGCTGGATCGCAAGACCCAGCCCTACCTACCCGACCCCGAAGCCCACCGGCAGTCCCAGGACCAGGAGGAATGAAGATGACTGGCAAGGCAGTGGCCGCGTTAGCCAGCGGCGAACGCCTGCTCGCCAGGAGGGACGGCGGCGATCGCGGCATCGATCGCCCCCGGCGAGAGCACCTGCTCGATCACCATCACTGCCGCGCCGATCACGCCCGCGCGGTCGGAGAGCTGGCTGCGCACGATCCGGAGATGCCTCGTGGCGAGCGGAAGGGACCGCTGATAAACGACCTCGCGGATCCCGGCCAGGAGCTGCTCGTGGGCCTGGGCGACGTCGCCTCCGATCACGATCACGGACGGGTTGTAGAGGTTGACGGAAGCCGCGACGACCTCTCCGATCAGCCGCCCCGAGTCGCGCACCAGGCGAACCGCCTGCGCTTCGCCGGCACGCGCGAGCTCGACGACGGCGCGCGAATCCGCTGCGTCGACCCCCTGGTCACCGAGGCGCCTGGCCATCGCCCCACCGCTGGCCAGCGCCTCGAGACAGTCGACGTTCCCGCAGCTGCAGGTCACCTCGTCGGCCTCGTCGCCGGTGACGACGCGGATGTGCCCGATGTCGCCCGCGGCCCCGTCTGCACCTCTGTGGATTCGCCCGTCGACGATCACGCCGCAACCGATCCCGGTGGCGACCTTGACGAACAGCAGGTGCGAGACCTGCCGCCAGTTCGTCCACTGCTCGCCCCGAGCCATGATGTTGACGTCGTTGTCGACCAGCACCGGGACGGGATAGCGGTCGGCGAAGCGCTCGGGAATCGGGTAGCCGTCCCAGCCGGGCATGATCGGCGGGTTGCGGGGGCGCCCTGTGGCATGCTCGACCGGCCCGGGCACCCCGATGCCGATTCCGTGCACGTCCGCGTCGAGGCGTCCCGACTCTCGGAGCAGCGCGTGGAACTTCTCGTCCGCCCAGTCGAGCACCTGCTCGGGGCCAGCCGCGATCGCGATCTCCCCTGCCTCCTCGGCGAGCACGCGACCGCCGAGATTGGTGACCGCCAGGCGCGAATGCGTCGCTCCCAGGTCCGCCGCCAGGATCACGCCGGCGTCCTCGTTGAACGCGAACAGCGTCGGGGGGCGTCCGCCGGTCGATTCGCTCTCGCCGACGGGCCGGAGCAGATTCTGGGCCACCAGCTGCTCGATCCGTTGGGCGATCGTCGAACGGGCGAGACCCGTGAGCGCGGCCAGATCGGATCTCGTCGCGCCCTCCCCCTGGCGGATCAGCTGCAGCATGGCGCCAGGCCCAAACGGCTGCACCCCACCCGGGTCGGGTTCGCTCGCCATCGCGGCAAAAGTCAACCGCCCCGCTTTGCGCTTGTCAAGGCGGAAGATCCGCGACCCGCGTATCGCTTCAACGTAGTTCGGCGTACGAGCGACAAGCTTTTGCTTGACAGACATGCAAAAGGGGAATAGGTTTGCGAGCCGATGGAGCGTCTGGCGCTCGAGGAGGAGAGCGGCCCGCAGGCCGGGCTCGACGAGCTGAGAGCCGGGATCGTCGGCGCCGGATTCATCGGTCGGGTTCATGCCCGGAGTGCGCGCCTCGCCGGTGCTCGAATTGCGGGGGTTGCCGCCTCGACGCAAGAGACGGCCGCGACGGCCAGCCGCGAATTGGGAGCCGAGAGGGCGTTCGACACGGCGGAGCAACTGATCGGCTCGGACGAAGTGGACGTAGTTCACGTCTGCACCCCCAACCATCTGCACCTGCCGCTGGCCAAGGCCGCGCTCGCCGCCGGCAAGCATCTGGTCTGCGAGAAGCCGGTCGCGCTCGACGCATCGGGCGCGGCTGAGCTGCTCGAGGCGGCCAGGGGCGCCGCCACGGTGGCGACGGTTCCCTTCGTCTACCGCTACTACCCGACGGTGCGCGAAGCGCGAGCCCGTTTGCGGAGCGCGAGCCCCGATGGCATCCGGCTGATGCAGGGCGGCTACTTGCAGGACTGGCTGATGGAAAGCGACGACGACAACTGGCGGGTTGACGTCGAGCTTGGGGGTCTTTCCCGGGCGTTCGCCGATATTGGCTCCCATTGGGTGGACCTGATCGAGTTCGTCTCCGGACAGCGCATCAGTGCCCTCGTGTCCCAAACGCTGATCGCCCATCCGCAGCGACGGCGGCAGCCCGGCACGCGCTCCTTCGCGCACACCGAGGGGGATGGAAACGCCCGCGAGGTACAGACGGAGGACATCGCGTCGATCCTGTTTCGAACCGATGGGGGCGCGATCGGGTCGGCCGCCGTGTCCCAGGTTTCCGCGGGCCGCAAGAACCGGCTCTGGTTTGAGATCTCAAGCACGGACAAGACGCTTGCCTTCGACCAGGAGAGCCCGGAGACCCTGTGGGTGGGTGGTCGCGAGGCCTCGGCGATCGTTGCCCGCGATTTCGCCACGCTCAAGGCGGAGGCAGCGCGGTATGTGACCCTGCCGGGCGGCCATCCGCAGGGCTATCACGACTGCTTCGACGCGTTCATCGCCGACACCTACGCGGTGATCCGAGGAGAGGACGAGCCGGACGGCTTCCCGGGGATCGCCGATGGCCTCCGCGCCGCCCGCATCACCGAGGCCGTGATGACGTCGGCTCGCGAGGGCGGTTGGGTGGAGGTCGAATCGCGATGAAGCTGGGGCTTCTCACCGCGTGCATGCCGGAGCGAAGCCTGGAGGAGATCGCTGCGTGGGCGGGCGAGCACTCATACGAGGCGCTCGAGCTAGCCGCCTGGCCGCAGCTCGGCGACCGGCCCTTCACGGCCAGTCACGTTGCCGCTGACAAGTTCGACGCCGCGGAGGCCTCGCGCGTCAGGGCTGCCCTTGACGCAAACGGGCTCGAGCTCTCGGCGCTCGCCTACTACGACAACAACCTCCACCCGGATACCGCCGAGCGCGAAGCGATCCACGCACACGTGCGCGCCTGCATCGACGCCTCGGCCGAGCTCGGCGGTGTTCCGATGGGGACCTTCATCGGCAGGAACCCGGCCTTGAGCGTGGCCCAGAACTTGCGCGAGGCCGAGCGCGTCTTCCCGCCGCTCGTCGACTACGCCGGCGAGCGCGGAGTGAAGCTGATGATCGAGAACTGCGTCATGGAGGGATGGCACCCAGACGGCTACCCGGGCAACCTCGCCTACTCGCCCGAGCTCTGGGAGTGGATGTTCGAGCTCGGCCTCTATCTCAACTTCGATCCCTCCCACCTTCTTTGGCTGGGAATCGACCCCGTCACAGCGCTGCGTCCGTACGTCGACCGCGTTGCCCACGCCCACGCCAAGGACGCCGAGACCTTCGACGCCAAGCTCAACCGCTACGGGTTCTTCGGCCGGACGTCCACCCGAGAGCAGGATCCCTGGGACATCGGCTGGTGGCGCTACCGGATCCCCGGCCTCGGCGACGTGGACTGGCGCCACTACGTCGACACCCTGTACGAAGGTGGGTTCGAAGGCGTGCTCTCCGTCGAGCACGAAGACCCCGTCTGGGGTGGCAGCCCGGAACGAGTTGAGCAGGGTCTCGAGATCGCCCACCGCAACCTGCGTCCCTTGCTCGTCTGAGCGTCGAACGATGAGTGCCGCCGGCGACAGAGTAGAGACCGAACCCGGGCAGCAGGCCGTGCTTGACGCCACGCCGCCGCTGCTCGAGATGCGGGGAATCGACAAGGAGTTCCTCGGTGTCCGCGTGCTCAAGCAGGTGGACCTTTCCTGTGCGGCGGGCGAGGTGCACGCGATCGTCGGCGAAAATGGCGCGGGGAAGTCGACGTTGATGAAGGTCCTCTGTGGGGCCTACCGACCGAGCGAGGGCGAAGTCCGGATCGGCGGGGAGCCGGTCTCCTTCCACCACCCCCTGGAGGGCCAGCAGGCCGGCGTCGCGATCATCTACCAGGAGTTCAACCTGCTGCCCGATCGCACGGTCGCCGAGAACGTCTTCCTTGGCAGAGAGCCGCGCCGGGGCGTTCTGATCGACCGCCGCGAGATGGAGGAGCGGGCTCGCGAGCTGCTAGCCGAGCTCGCCCCCGACGACCCGATCTCGCCCGGCGAGCTGGTTGGGAACCTGCCCGTAGCTCGCCAGCAGACGGTCGAGATCGCAAAGGCACTGTCGCTCGACTCGCGGATCATGGTCATGGACGAGCCCACGGCATCACTCGCCGCTCACGAGGTCGAGCGGCTGTTCGAGCAGGTCCGTCGCCTCAAGGAGCGGGGATTGGCGGTCCTCTACATCTCGCACCGCCTGAAGGAGGTGTTCGAGATCGCGGATCGCATCACCGTGCTCAAGGACGGAGAGCTGGTGAAGACGGTCGCCAGCGACGAGGTCACGTCTCCGGAGCTGGTCCGCCTCATGGTCGGCCGCGAGCTCGACCAGTACTTCCCGCCGCGCGCGGCTCCCGATGCCCGTGGGCCGGTCCGGCTTCGCATCCGCGGTGCCGGCAACGACCTGCTCTCCGACATCAACCTGGACGTCCACGCCGGGGAGATCCTCGGCGTGGCTGGCCTTCAGGGCTCGGGCCGCACGGAATTGGCGCGAGCGATCTTCGGAGCCGACCCGTTCCTCCACGGCACCTTGGAGCTAGACGGCAGGGAGATGCGGGTCGGCTCGCCCGGCACCGCGGTCGCGGCCGGGATCGGATTCGTGACCGAGGACCGCAAGGCGGAGGGGCTGGCCCTCGCGCAGTCCGTTCGCGACAACGTCAGTCTGGCGTGGCGCAGTCTCGGCCGCTCCCTGCGGCGCAGCCGCGAGCTCGACGTCGGAACGCTGGTCAAGGCGGTCGACCTGCGCTTCCGCGGGCTCGGCCAGGAGGTTCGCTTCCTGTCCGGCGGCAACCAGCAAAAGGTCGTACTGGCCAAGTGGCTCGCGACCGAGCCGCGCCTGGTGATCTTCGACGAGCCGACGCGAGGGATCGACGTCGGCGCAAAGGCCGGCATTCACGACCTGATCCGCGGGCTGGCGAACGGGGGGGTGGCGGTGGTGATGATCTCCTCTGAGCTCCCCGAGGTGATCGGGATGAGCGACCGGGTCATCGTCATGCGTCAGGGCGCAATCGCGGGGGAGCTCGCCGCCGGGCCGGAGGAGTCCGAGATCATGTTCCTGGGCACCGGCGAGCGGGACGTCGCGAGCGAATCGCCCCCGGTGGCCGGCAAGGAGCGGGCGTCGTGAGCCGGGTGGTCTCGCGTCGGTTTGCCGCGCAGGCCGGGCTCAAGAGCCTGGGCGGAGGCCTGAGCGGACTCGGGGATGCGTTCCGCCGCCTCGCCGGCAGCACCTCGGGGCCGGTCTTCATCGTGCTCGTGGTCGTCTTCATCGCCTGCCTGATCGCCGTCACGATCGACGACGGCGGAACCGGCCAGTTCCTGAGCGTCGACAACATCCGCGAGATGTTCGTGCGGTCGGTGGCCCTCGGCATCGTGGCCGCCGGACAAACGCTGGTCATCCTCGGCGCGTCGCTCGACCTCTCGGTTGGCTGGGTCGTGGGGCTAGGCTCGATCCTCGCCGCCGAGACGATGAATGGCCAGGACTCGAGAATCGCGCTCGGCATTCTCGTCGTGCTCCTGTTCGGCGCCGGGGTCGGCCTCGTCAACGGCCTGGTCATCACCAAGCTTCGGGTCAACGCCTTCATCGCGACGCTGGGCATGGCGCTGGTCCTGCGCGGATACGTGGAGGCCAACTACGCGGGACCGGTCCCCGGCGTACCGGAGGGATTCCAGGACCTCGGCTTCGAGAGCTGGGGGCCGGTTCCGATCTCCGTGGTCTTGTTGCTTGCGGTCGTCGCCGGGGCTTGGCTGCTGCTCCGCTATACCCGTTTCGGCAATCGCCTCTACGCGGTGGGCGGCGACGAAGAGGTGGCCAAGCTGTCCGGGGTCCGCACCCACAGGGTGATCATCGCCGCACACGTGCTGTGTGCGGTTGCCGCGGCGATCACCGGCCTCTTCATCGCCAGTCGGCTGGGCGCCGGCAGCCCAACGATCGCAACCGAGGGTGGCTACGACCTCGAGTCGATTGCGGCGGTCGTGCTCGGCGGCACCTACCTGCTCGGTGGCCGGGGAGGGGTGCTCGGGACCCTGGCCGGCGTCTTCATCCTCGCGATGCTCGACAGCACGTTCAACCAGCTCGAGGTCAACGCGTTCGCCAAGGACGTGGCCCGCGGCGTCATCATCATCGCCGCTGTCGCGGCCTACTCGGTGCGCTGGAGTCGCCGCCGCCGCGAGGAGGCCCAGGCCGCGGGCGGGCAGGGCGCGGGTCCCGAGCCGGCCGTTGAGGGGGCGGCGAGCAGATGAGCGTTCAGGGCGCCCCGGTTCCCGAGCCGCCGGCCGGCGTCGACGGCGAGCGCCCGCAGTGGCTTGCGGCTGGCCTCAGCGCGCTGCGGGCGATCCCCGTCGTGTGGTGGCTGCTGATCGTGATGTTCGTCTGGATCTCGTTTGCGAACGAGAACTTCCTCACGCCGGAGGGCTTCCTCGCCTACCTGAAGCGGGCCGCGCCGCTGGCGATCATCGCGATCGGCGCCTACTTCGTCCTTGCCTCGGGTGAGTTCGACCTCTCGGTGGGCTCGCTGGTGACCGTGACCGCCGTGGTCGCGGCGAAGCAGATCGACGGGGACCCCGCCAACACCCTGCCGACGATCGTGCTCCTGTTCGCGATCGGTGGCGCGGTCGGCCTGTTCAACGGCTTTAGCACGACCATCCTGCGCGTTCCCTCGTTCATCGTCACCCTGGCGATGCTCCTGATCCTGAACGGGGCGGTCTTCTGGTGGACCGGGGGCGCACCCGTGGGGGACCTCGCGGACAACTTCCGGGCGATCGGCCGGGACGGGATCGAAGGCTTCCCGGTGCTCGAGGAGCTGCCGTACTCGGCGCTGGTCCTGATCGGATGCGCCGCCCTGGCGATCGTCGCGGCGCGCGGCGGGTTCGGACGTCGGGTGCTCGCCGTGGGCGACAACCCCCGGGCCGCCGAGCTCTCCGGCGTCAACGTGTCGCGGGTCAAGACAGCGGCGTTCGTGATCTCGGCGACGTCGGGCGTGATCGCGGGCATCCTGCTCGCCGGCTTCGCCGGCGTCACGTCGCAGGTCGGGATCGGGCTCGAGTTCCAGGCGATCACTGCGGCGGTGCTCGGCGGGACGGTCCTCGGCGGCGGCCGTGGGTCGGTGATCGGAGCGATCGCCGGCGCCCTGGTTCTCGAAGCCCTGTTCATGCTGCTCAACCTCTACGGCGTGGATCGCGCGCTGGAGCAGGCGTTCACCGGGCTCGTGATCGTGGCTGCCGTCGCCGTGGCGGCGTTCCGAGTGCGAGGAGGCTGAGGGATGCGAAACCTGAATCGAATCAACGGATGTCCAATAAACGAGGAGGAGGATCAGATGAGTAGACCAAGCAACTGGCTGCGTGCGGCCCTGCTGCTGTGCATAGCGGGGGTGCTCGCTTTCGGCCTCGCAGCGTGCGGGGACGACGATGACGACGGCGGCGGCGAGGCCGCGTCGTTCACACCCGAACACAACCCGGAGTTCTTCGATCGCCAGGAGATGGAGCGCCAGTTTGCGCAGCGCGACATCGAGCCCGAGGACTTCGGGGCCGGCAACGAGCCGTGGGTCCAGGCGATCGAGCCGGCGCTGGTCGACACCGCCCAGTACAGGAAGCCGGGACCGTGGAATATCTGCTTCTCGAACGCGTCCGTCGACAACCCGTGGCGTGTCGTGGGCTGGCAGACCATGCAGGCCCAGGTCGAGGCGCTCAGCGATCAGATCGCCGATTTCAACGCCATTGATGCCGAGGCCAGCGACGACAAGCAGATCTCGGACATCCAGTCGCTGACACGCGGGGGCCGGTGCGACGCGTTGATCGTTTCGCCGAACACCACGGCGACGCTGACGCCTGCCGTCGAGCAGGCCTGCGAGACCGGAGTCCCGGTGATCGTGTTCGACCGCGGGGTCAACACCGATTGCCCGGTCACGTTCATCCACCCGATCGGTGGCTACGCGTTCGGCGCGGATGCGGCCGAGTTCCTGGCCGACAACGTTGACGAGGGCGGCAAGATCCTGGCTCTCCGAATCCTGCCGGGGGTCGACGTCCTCGAGACGCGGTGGTCCGCGGCTCAGGAGGTCTTCGCCGACTCCGGGCTCGATGTCGTCGGCGACGAGCAGACCGAGGGCGATGCTGCGAACACCAAGCAGATCGTCTCCGACTACATCGCCCGCGAGGGTGAGCTCGACGGCATCTGGATGGACGCTGGGGCGACGGCGGTCGCCGCCGCCGAGGCGTTCGAGGATGCAGGTCAGGAGATCCCGCCGATCACCGGCGAGGACCAGCTCGACTTCCTGCGCAAGTGGCAGGAGGAGGACCTGACCGCGATTGCGCCCGTCTACTCCAATTACCAGTGGCGGACGCCGATCATCGCTGCCACCCGCATCCTCTCGGGCGAGCAAGTCCCGAAGGAGTGGGTGCTGCCGCAGCCCGCGCTCACCCAGGATCAACTCGAGCAAGCGGTCGCAGACAACGAGGGCCTGCCGGACCTGCACTACGCCCTCTGCGGATGCGAGGACCTGCCTGGTTATCCGGGGGACTGGGGCGGCTAGGCAGCGCGTGATCCCCTCCATCGACCGGGACGCGGCCGGGCGTGGCGCACCGTCACGCCCGGCCGCCACACCCGGGCTCTTGGCTTGACGGCGATCGGGGCGAACATCTGGATCTGGGAGTCGCCGATCACCGATCGCGTGATCGCAGACGTCGCGCCCAACGTCAAGCAGCTGGGGTTCGACCTGATCGAGCTTCCCGTCGAGGAGCCCGGCGCGTGGGATCCGGCTCGTGCGGCCGACCTGCTCAGGGAGTTGGGTCTCGGGGCCACTGTCTGTTGCGTGATGCCCGCAGGCCGCGATCTGGCGGTCGACGATTCCGAGCTCGCCGCCGCGACCGTCGAATACCTCCGGCACTGCGTCGAAGTGGCCGCCGGCGTCGGCTCGGACGTGGTCGCCGGACCGATGTACGCGCCGGTGGGGCGTCTCTGGCGCCTGGAGGAGCGGGACCGCGCGGCAGTCCTCGCCCGGGTGGCCGCCGGGCTCCGGACGGTGGCTGAGCTGGCTGCCGAGCGCGGCGTGAAGCTCGCGGTCGAGCCCCTCAACCGCTACGAAACGAGCCTGATCAACACTGTCGAACAAGGCCTCGCCCTCCTCGACGCCGTCGGCCACCCGTCCTGCGGATTGCTGCTCGACACCTTCCACATGAACATCGAGGAGAAAGACCCGGCCACCGCAGCCAGGAAGGCGGGCCAGCGGATTGCCCATGTGCATGCCTGCGGGACCGACCGTGGTGCGCCCGGCGCTGACGCCTTCGACTGGCCGGAGTTCATCGAAGCCCTCCACGCAGCCGGCTACGCCGGTCCGATCTGCATCGAGTCGTTCACCGCCGCGAACGAAGTGATCGCTACCGCGGCCTCGATCTGGCGGCCGCTCGCCTCATCACCGGACGCCCTGGCCGGAGACGGGCTGCGCTTCCTACGGACCGCGCTGGCGTAGCAAATCAGTGTCCGCTCCCCCTCGGTGGACCTCGGGCTCCGGGCTAGGGGTAGGCTGTCCGACACGATCAGCCCGGCGAGACTCGCGACTTCGTAACTCATGCCACCCGCCGGCCGCTGATGAGCCGCGGGCGTTTCAGGGAACCACCTGGCCGACCCCGAGCATGTTCCCCTCGCTGTCTCTGAACCAGGCGGCGCGCTCCCCGCTGCCCTTGCTTGGGTAATTGCCCGCGACCTCCGCGATTCCATCCACCGTCCTCAGCCCCGGCGCGTCGACATCCTCGAAGACGACACCTCGCTTCTTCAGCTCTGCCACGGTCGTCTCGACGTCGTTCACCTGCCACGCCATCTGCGTGAAGGTGCCGGGCGAGGCGCCGGCAGACTCGAACAAAGCGAACTCGCTGTCCTCGCACCGGTAGAGCAAGCCGCCCGGCCGCTCCTCGCTGGGCTCGAGGCCGAGCTTCTCCGCGTAGAACCTCCGCGCCCGCTCGAGGTCCTGCGCCGGAATTCGGGGCACCACACGCCCGTTGTCGAGCATCTCCGCCTCCTATCTCGTTTGCGAATCGGTCCTGCTCACTGCTCGACCGCGAAGGTATTGCCATCGGGATCCTTGAACCAGGCGACCCTGCCGTCGTCGAGCTCGTGGATCCCCTTCTCGTCGGCCTTGAGGGCAGGGTCCTCGTAACGCTCGAAGGTCACGCCCTCCGAGGTGAGCTCGTCGACCACACGCTCGATGTCATCGACGCGCCAGGTCGCCAGGGTCGCCGTCGCCTTGCCCGCGTTCGTCGCTGACTCGTAGACGTGCAGCGACGCGCCGTCCCCCGACGCGTAGACCCTGCTGCCGTCCGCCCCCTGCCTCAGCGGAGACAGGCCGAGCCTCTCCTCGTAGAACATCCGGGCCTGCGCCATGTCCGAGACGGCGATCGATGCGCTCAGCTCATATTTGCTCAGGGTCATCGGATTCCTCCTGAATTCGCAGCGGAACGCCTGCTCGCACCGCGCTCTGAGCGGAAGCGGGCCGGGCGTCCATTCCGTGGGTGCGCGTCCCAGCGCCGCAGGTGAGCTAGGCGGCTGCGAAGCAGCTCCATGATCTCCTCGGTGCGCGCGAACGGGTCGGCGACTGCCGCACCGGTGGGCAGCGAGATCACCGCCCTCAGCCGGCCCTGGCTCTCGGCGCCGAGCAGCTCCCCCTCGGGAACGGGGCGCGAGTCCAGCTGGGCCAGGCGGACGACCTCATCCCTGTCCTCGTCGCCGAGGCGGCGGATCGTGATTGCTTGTTCGTCCTCGCTCGAGCTCATCGCTCTACTCGGCCTCGACCGCGATCCGCCCAGCGGGGGACTCGCGCGTCTGCCGGGCCAGCGCCGAGGGCCACCAGACCGGGTCGCCGATGTCGAGCACCAGGGCGGGCACGAGCAGGGACCGCACCAGGAAGGTGTCGATCAGGACACCGACCGCGATCACGAATCCGATCTCGGTCAGGAAGACCAGCGGCAGCACAGCGAGGGTGGAGAAGGTGCCGGCCAGGACCAACCCCGCCGAGGTGATCACGGCGCCGGTCACGGCCAGGCCCCGGATGGTGCCGTCGCGGGTGCCGTACTTGAGGGTCTCCTCGCGCACCCGGGCCATCAGGAAGATGTTGTAGTCGATGCCGAGCGCCACCAGGAAGATGAAGGCGAACAGCGGCAGGTCGGGGCCCATGCCCGGGAAGTCGAACACGTGCTCGAAGAAGAAGGCCCCGATCCCGAGCGCCGCCAGGTAGGAGACGATGACGCTGCCGATCAGGACCAGCGGCGCCGTGATCGCGCGCAGCAGGGCGGCGAGGATGAGGAAGACGACGACCAGCGCGATCGGCACGATCAGCCGGTTGTCGCGGGCCGCCGACTGGCGCAGGTCATACTCCTCGGCGGTCGGGCCGCCGACGAGCACATCATCGCCCGCGACTGCGCCGGCGGCGTCGCGGATCCCAGGGATCAGGTCGAACGCGGCCGTGCTGTAGGGGTCCTCGTCCAGGGTCACCTCGAGCTTGGCGCCAGCCGGACCCCGCTCAACCATGGGGGAGACCTGAGCGACCCCGGGGGCGTCCGCGACCGCGGTTCGAACCGCGTCCACCTTTGCCGGGTCGGTGACGATTACGTTCGTCGGGGCGTTGGAGCCCGCCGGGAATCCTTCCTCCAGCAGCTTCTGGCCCTGGACCGAGTCGACGTCGTTGCGGAACATATTGCCGGTCGTGAGGTCGCTGTTGAGGAAGGCGAGCCCGCCGATCAGCACAACGAGTACCGCGGTCGTGCCGACCCAGACGCGCCGCGGGCCGCGCGCCACCCACTCGGCCACACGCCGCCAGGAGCCGTGGGTCTCGTCGGCTCCCTCGCTGCCGAAGCGCGGGACGAACGGCCAGAAGGCCCTGCGCCCGAACACCGTCAGCAGAGCCGGCAGGATCGTCAGCATCGAGAGCATCGCCATGGCGATGCCGAGGGCCCCGATCGGCCCGAGGCCGGATGTTCCGGTGACCTCGGCCAGCGTCAGGGTGAGGAGCGCGGCCATCACCGTCGCGCCCGAGGCCACGATTACGGGGCTCGTCCTGCGCAATGTGGCGCGGATGGCGTCGTGCTTGTCCTCGTGGCGGCGCAGTTCCTCGCGGTAGCGCGAGACCATCAGCAGCGCATAGTCGGTCCCCGCACCGAACACGAGCACGGGCAGGATGCCGCCCGACTGGCCGGTGACGGTGACGCCGGCCTCGGCGAGCAGGTAGCCGAGCCCGCGGGTCGTCACCTCGGCCAGCAGCACCGAGAAGAACGGGATCATCCAGAAGATCGGGCTGCGGTAGATGACGATCAGCAGCACCAGGACCAGCGCAGCCGTCGCGTAGAGCAGGGTGCCGTTGATGTCGTTGAAGACCTCGACCGCGTCTGCCGCGAAGCCGGCGGGCCCCGTCACCTCGGCCTCGAGCCCGCCGGGCAGCGAGTCGAGCTCGGTCTTGATCTCCTCGGGGGTGTCAGTGAGCAGGTCCTCGACATCGCCCGAGGCTTCCTCGGGCACCGTGATCGGGGTGGTCAGCAGCGCGGTGGTGCCGTCGCCTGAGACCAGCGGAGGGCCCGTCTCGGCGACCGTGTCGGCCCGCTCGGCGTTGATCTGGGTGCGAACCCGGTCGTTGACCGCCGCGCGCGTGCGCTCGATCTCAGCCAGGTCATCGGACGTCAGCCCGCCATCGCGATGAAAGACCGTGATCGCTTCGGCCTGGTCGTCGGATGGGAAGCCGTCGAGCTGGTCGAGCGCCTCCACCGACTCCGCGTTCGCCGGCAGGTAATCGGCGGGATCGTTCTCCTGAGCGTCCTCGAACTTTCCCGCCAGCGGGCCGATCGCGAACAGGACGACGATCCAGACGGCGATCACCGCGAACTTGGTGCGGTGGCCTCCGGGAAGCTGGGCCAGCGACCCGAGCAGGGTACGAACTCGTTTCATCGCGGTTCTCCTCTCTCGGGGAGTCGGTAGCGCAGACGCAGGACCCCGGAATCGAAGGCCTCCGATTCGGCGAGCACCATGCCCCTCGGCTCAGTCCCGTACTCAAACAGGTGCTTGCCGCGGCCCACGACGATGGGATGAACCAGCAGTCGCAACTCATCGACGATCTCCGCTTCGAGCAGGGAGCGAACCAGGGTGCCGCTCCCGGTGATTGAGATATCGCCGCCGCTCCGCCGCTTGAGATCGGTCAGGGCTTCCCCCACGTCGCCGTCGATCACACTCGCAGTCGCCCAGTCCAGCCGGTCAAGCGTCTTCGACGCGACCAGCTTCGACGTCCCGTTGATGTGGTCGGCGAGCCCGCCATCGCTCGGTTGATGCGGCCAGTACGCCGCCCACTCCTCATAGGTGCGCCTCCCAAGCACGATCGTGTCGGCCGTCATGTCGGCCCGGACCGCTTGCATAACGGCATCGTCCACATATGGGAAGTGCCAGTCCTGCGGCGAGTCGACGACCCCATCGAGCGAGATGAAGAACGAGGCGGTCAAGTCTCTGGTCTGCCTCCGGTTGGGCATGGACGCGACGGTAACGGCGTCCTGCCGATCGCACATCGGCCTGCGGAACCGCCCCTCGCTCCAACCGTGGGGGGAGTGCTTACCCGGCGTTAGGCGGCGGAGTCGCGCCGGGGCTGATGACCCCGTGGTCATAGGCGAACACGATCGCCGCAGCCCGGTCGCGGACGTCGAGCTTGGAGAAGATGTTGCCGACGTGCGTTTTCACCGTGGCCTCGGCGACGTAGAGGCTTGCTGCGATCTCGGAATTGGTCGCGCCCCGCGCCATCAGCCGCAACACAGCGTGCTCGCGATTGGTGAGTAGGTCTATTCGGACCGCGTCGCGAGTCGCCGGCGCCACCACCCGGCGGTAGCGCTCGAGTACGCGCGGCGCGACGGCCGGATCGAACCAGGCGCCGCCTCCGGCGACCGCTCGGACCGCCGCGATCAGCTCCTCGGCGGCGCTGTCCTTGAGCAAGAACCCGGCTGCGCCAACCTCGATCGCTGCCCAGAGGACCTCGTCCTCGCCGAAAGTCGTCAGCACCAAGACAGGAGCCGGGTCTGGCAGCTCCCGCAACTTCGCCATCGCGGCGATACCGTCGAGCCTCGGCATCCGGATGTCCATCAAGATCACGTCTGGGGCGAGCGCGGGCACCTGCTCCACTGCCTCCTGGCCATCGGAACACTCGGTGACGACCTCGAACCCGTCTGTCGGAGAGAGGATCCGCGCCAGCCCGGCTCTGACCATGGCTTGGTCGTCGACCAGGGCGATTCGGATCATGGAATGTCGACCTCCTCAACGCCAGTTTGGCCCTCTGCGCGAAGGGGAAGCCGACAGGTCACCCGCCAGCCCTTCGGCGTCGGCCCAGCATTGAACTCGCCGCCGAGTGCCGTCGCACGCTCCCGCATCCCGATCAGCCCGTAGCGGCGTTGCTTGGGCTCAGCCGCGGCAGCCGCGTTCAGGGGTCCTGTGGTTTCGGCCACCAGGCAAGCCTGACCGTTGGCCAGTTCGAGCTCGACAACAGTCCGCGCGCTTGGGGCGTGCCGTGCCGCATTCGCGAGGGCCTCCTGACTGATCCTGTAGAGCGCAAGTCCGACATTCGGCGCGATCTGCGCGAGGTTGTCCTGCCCCCTCAGCTCTACCGCGAGACCGCTGGCCCGGGCGTCGTCGACGAGCGTTGTGATGTCCCGCGCGGAGGGCGGCGGTGCCAGCGCCGCCTTCTCGTCGCTGCGAAGCAGTGCGACGGTGCGACGAAGCTCGTCCATGCTGCGTCTGCCTACCTCCTCGGCTGAGAGCAGCGCCTCCTCGGCCGCGGCTAGATCCCGGCGCAGCACGTGGCGGGCGCTGGTGATCTGAAGCATGGTTGCTGCGAGCCCGTGCCCGACCAGGTCGTGGACGTCGCGCGCAATTCGCCTCCGCTCGTCATGCAGCGCCTGCTCCGCAAGCTCTCGGCGGGTCGCGTCAAGCTGGGTCGCCAGCTGATTCTGGCGCGCGGCCGCACGCCCCACGACCCAGGGGAAGGCGATGCCCAGGAACCAGATGCCGACGGCGATCTCGGCTGGGTCCTGGATCAGGCTCGCGAAGACGGGCGCGGCCAGAGCGAGCATTCCCAGCGCCACGGCGGTTGCCCGGGAGGGCGCCCACCGCCCCGCGACGAAACCGAACAGAGTCGCATCGAACATGAGTGGCTCGAGCTGCCCGGAGCGTTGGGCTACGACCACCGGGACAAGCACCAACAATGAAATCACCCACAGCGGCAGCTTCGGCCGGTAGGCCCAGAGGGCGAAGCCGGCGACCGGTAGGGCGCCAAGGAGGAAATCGGCCGTGGGCGAGGGGTCGGTTACGGCAGCGACGAGGGCAACGATCAGCGCGAAAACGGGCACCAGGCGGCGCAGTTCCTCGGCCTGGTGCCACGCCTGACCTGAGAGCCCGAGCATGCCCGCGACGGTACCGCGCCCCACGATCCTCGGCCTCCTTCTGCGGGCCGAAGCCGACCTTCCGCCCACAGGTGGAGCCGTGCGGCGGGTGGCGAAGCGCCGCGCGGACTGCGGACCGCTTCAGGCCGGGCGGTAGACGTTCACCTGGACGCCGCTTGGGAGGCTCTTCGTCTCGGCGAGCTCAAGCGTCGTCTTCTCGGGCGACTCCGGAAAGACGCGATCCCCCGACCCGAGCACGACCGGGAAGACCATCAGCCTCAGCTCGTCGACGAGGCCGTTCTGCAACAGGGAGTGGACAAGCGTGCGGCTGCCCGCGACCAGGATCGGGCCCCCGTCGGCGTCCTTCAGTTTCTGGACCTCGGCCACGACGTCGCCCTTGATCGGGGTCGAGTTGTTCCACTCGAGTTCGTCGAGGGTGCTGGTGACCACGTACTTGGGCATCGCGTTCATCTTTTCGGCGAAGGGTCCCTCGCGCTGCGGCCATGCGCCGGCGAAGCTCTCGTAGGTGACCCGCCCGAGCAGGTGGGACTCGGCTTCCAAAATCTCCTGCAGCTTGTACTCCTGCTGCTCGTCGCTCATGAAGTCCATCACCCAGCCCGAGTGCGGGTGGCTCGGCTCCCCGCCCGGCGCCTCCATCACTCCGTCAAGGGTCACGAACTCGGTCACGATCAACTTCGCCATGAAAGCGCAATCCTAGGCCGATGCAGAATGGACGCATGCCCCGGCGCCTGCTGCCGATCCTGATCGTCGCCTGCGGGCTGCTGTCGGCGCCCGCGGCGGGCGCCGCCACCCTGTCTGACCGCGACCTCCGCGACTCGGTTCGCGGCGCCTGGGCCGGCGGGGTCGCGGGCGCCGCCTGGGGCTTCCCGGTGGAGTTCGACTTCAACGGCAGGACCGTCCCCCGCGAGCGTGTTCCGCGCTTCTCGATGGCGTACACGAACCGGTACACGTTCTCGCACCCCTACGGCCCGGACGAGACCTACGTCGAGATCCCATTCCTCGACGCGCTCCGGCGAAACGTCCTGGCGGGGTGGCCGGAGTGGGGCGCCTCGTTCGCCGCGACACGCTTCCGGCTCTTCTCGGCCAACCTTCGGGGGCGCCAGAACCTGAAGGCCGGGATCGGGGCGCCCGCCTCGGGCGACCCGGACAACAACCCGTTCGCAAGCAACATCGACTTCCAGATCGAGTCCGACTTCGCAGGCCTCGTTGCACCCGCCCAGCCCGGCGCCGCGATCGACATCGCCTGGCGCGCCGGGCACGTCATGAACTACGGGGACGGCGTCTACGGCGGCGTCATGGTCGCCGCGATGACGGCCGAGGCCTTCCGGGCTCGCAGCCTCGGCCAGATAGTCGAGGTTGGGCGCCGGGCGGTGCCCGAGGGCAGCTCCTACCGGGAGATGATCGAGGACGTGATCCGCTGGCACCGCGCCAATCCACGCTCCTGGCGCAAGACGTGGCGGCTGCTGGAGCGCAAGTGGAACGCGCACGACCCCGCGGTCAAACGGGACCACAGGCACGTGGACCACGAGTTCAACATCGACGCAAGGCTGAACGGCGCCTACATCCTGCTCGGCCTGCTCTACGGGCGGGGCGACTTCGCCAGGAGCGTGGGCATCTCGCTGCGCGCGGGCCAGGACACTGACTGCAACCCGGCAAACGTCGGTTCCATCATCGGCGCATGGCGCGGCTTCGACCGCCTGCCGGCCCGTTTCACGCGTGGCCTGCGCTACGGCGACAAGCTGCCGCGGACGTCATACACGCTGCGCCGCGCGATCAGGGCGACCCTGTCGGTTGCGCGGACCGTGACCGAGACGGGCGGGGGCACGACCGGGAAGCGCTGGGCGATCCCCGATTCGCCCGTGGCCGCGCCCCTCGTCGAGCAGTGGCCGCTGACGCCCGACGCCCCGCCCCAGCTTCAGGCGAGCGCCTCGGCCACCGACCGCACCGTCAGCTTCACCGCCGACGCCCAGGACCCCGACGGCGTTTCGGCCTACTGGTGGTCGTTCGGGGACCTGAGCGGGGCCGCGGGCGCCACCCCCTTGCACACATACCGCCTCCCGGGCACCTACCGCGCCACGGTCTGGGCATCGGACACCTTCGGCCGCACCAGCTCGGAGGTGATCGAGGTGGTCGTGCCACAGTGATCGACGTCTTCACCCTCAGCGACGGCGGGCAGAGGGCGGAGGAGGTGGCGGGCCGCATCGCCGCTTTCTTCGAGGGGGCGCGCGAGTCCCTCGAGCTCGCGCTCTACGACGTCCGGCTGCCCGACCCGGTCGGCGAGACCGTCGCTGACGCCCTGCGCGCTGCCCACGAGCGCGGCGTGGCGATTCGCCTCATCTACAACATCGACAGCGAGCGCCCCGCCGCCCTGCACCCGCCGCCCCAGACCCGCCCCGACATCCTCGAGGAGCTGCCGATCGAGGCGCGCGCGATCTCGGGCGTTCCCGACCTGATGCACCACAAGTACGCCGTCCGCGACGGCGAGGCCGTCTGGACCGGCTCTGCCAACTGGACTATCGACTCCTGGTCGCGTCAGGAGAACGTGCTGGCGATCGTGGAGGATCCGCAGCTCGGGGAGCGCTTCGCCGCCAACTTCGCCGAGCTCTGGGAGCAGCGCGACGTCGAGCGCAGCGGCTTCGTCGAGCCCGAGCCGCTCGACGTCGGCGGCGCCCGGGTGCGGGCCTGGTTCACGCCGGGACACGGCGAGGAGCTCTCGCAGCGGGTGGCGACGCTGATCGCCGGCGCGCGCGAGAGGGTTCGCATCGCCTCGCCGGTGCTGACCTCGGGACCGGTGCTGGCGACCCTGAACGAGCTGGCCGAGCGCGGGAGCTGCGACGTCGCAGGTGTGGTCGACGGCCCGCAGGTCGCGACCGTGTTCGAGCAGTGGGCCGAGAACGCCCACAGCGCCTGGAAGATCCCGCTGCTGCGGGCGACGCTGACGAAGCTCCCCTTCGCCGCCAAGCCCTCGACCCCGTGGCGGCCGGACGGCGGCGTCCACGACTTCATGCACGCGAAGCTGACCGTCGCCGACGACACCGTCTTCCTCGGCTCCTTCAACCTCTCGCGCTCGGGCGAGCAGAACGCCGAGAACATGCTCGAGATCCGCGATCCCGAGCTGGCGAGCCGAATGGCCGCCTTCGTGGACAAGGTGCGCGGCCGCTACCCGGACGCGGTCGCGCCGCCCGGCTAGCGCGCGTCCGAGGCCGGGCGGCCGGCGGCGATGCCGGCACGGAGCGCGGTCATGACGTCGTCGGTTCCCTCGGCCAGCTCGGCCTGGGCCAGGTCCTCGGGCGAGAGGCGTCCCGGCGCCAGTAGGTGCCGCTCCATCCACTCCATCAGGCTGGGCCAGAACTCGCCGGTCCCGGCGAGGATGACCGGGTGGTCGAAGGCCTTCCCCGTCTGGATCAGGGTCAGCGCCTCGAAGGTCTCATCGAGGGTGCCGAAGCCTCCCGGGAAGCAGACGAAGGCGTCGGAGTAGCGCACGAACATCAGCTTGCGCACGAAGAAGTAGTGGAACTCGATTCCGAGGTCGACGTAGGGATTCAGCCCCTGCTCGGCTGGCAGCTCGATGTTGAGCCCCACCGAGAGGGCGCCTGCCTCGCGGGCGCCTCGGTTCGCAGCCTCCATCGTCCCGGGGCCTCCGCCGGTGATCACCGCCATCCCCGCCTCGCCGATCGCGCGCCCGACCTCGCGGGCCTGCTCGTACTCCTCGTCGCCCGGCGCGGTCCGCGCCGACCCGAACACGCAGACGGCCGGACCAACCTCGGCGAGCTTGTCGAAGCCCTTCCTGAACTCAGCCTCGATCCGAGCGAGCCGCTCTTCCTCTGACCGCTCCGAGATGACTGCGGGCCAATCCGCCTTGATGATCTCCTCGTCTGAGGTCCTCGGTGTCTGTGCGTCGTGCCGCTCGATGCGGCCAGGCTAGTGCCCCGTAGGATCCGGCGATCGACTTCGACGCCAAGCACTGGCCTCACTTCGAGTCCCTGCTCGAGCCGGGCGAGCAGCTGCTGGGGATCATCGCCGCCGCCCAGCGAAAGGGTCTGTTCAAGGGCGGCGCCGCGGCGATCGGAGTCACCGACAGGCGCCTGCTGATTCAGCCCACCGATCGCCGCGGCGAGGTCGACGGGGAGGTGCTGTCGCTGACCGAGGACCGGATCGCCGACGCCAAGGCCGAGGACGCCGGCGGCGGCTGGATGAACGCAGAGGCGGCGATCATGGATAACGTCGCGGTCAGGGTAAGCCTGCGCACGACCGACGGCGAGAAGCTGGACCTGACGATGATGCGCGGGGAGGGGCGCCTGATGGGCAAGCTCGCGGGCGGCCCGGGTCAGAAGCGCGGCATCGAGGAGCTCAGCCGCTGGTTCGGCTCTCGCGCGCGCGAAGGCGGTCCCTGACGCGCAGCGCCAGGCCCGCCACGATGTAGACCTGGACCGTGGCCAGCAATGCGAACTTGAGGCCCGCGAAGATCGCGCCCAGCCGCGGCGCCGCCTCGCCGCCCTCCCCTTCCAGCGCGATCAGGAGGAAGACGTCCTCGATCGCGTCGAACAGCGCGCCCCCGATCGCCAGCGGCACCGCGGCCACCCCGAAGGCAGCCATTCGACGCCAGCCCCGCTCCGCCGCCAGGTCGCGGGTCGCGGCGCAGGCCAGCGCGAAGAAGGCGCCGTAGGCGAGCAGGTAGAGGAAGTCGAGCCGCAGCGAGGTTCGCGCAGCGTCCTGGCCCTCGGGGCCCCACTCGGCCAGGATCTCGGCCGCGCGCTCCTCGCTCCAGGCGAACTCCCACGCAACGATGCCGGGGTTGCCCTCGGCCTCCCTCGAGGGATCGATCGCCAGCAGCGTGACCGCCAAAGCCAGCGCCAGCGCGCCGAGGGCGACCAGCCAGCGCTTGCGGGTCACCCGGAGACCTGTTCGATCGCCGCGCGCACCTCCGCCAGGGTCGGGGTCTCGATCAGCTTCACGATGCCGCCCGGCCCGCTCACGATCACGGCCGGCTCGGTGGGGATCCGCTCCTCGATCGCCACCAGATCGTCCCTTTCCAGCGTCTCCTTGACCTCGGGCTCGTCGAAATCGTTCTGCCATTGCTCGACGTTCAGGTTCAGCACGCCCTTGGCGACCTCGTCCAGGAACTCCTGGGTGACCCCCCTGCTCGTCGCCTCCGCCTGGTTGTGGAAGAAGAGCTCGATGAACTGCCACTCCTGAGCCTGCAACCCGGCCGCGACCGCTCCGTAGGACGCGACGCCGGCGGGGCGCTCGGTCATCGACCAGTGGCGGTACTCGAGCTTCACCTCCCCCGAGCGGACCTCGTCCTCGATCAGCGGCTCGATCACATCGAGCTGCCAGTCCGAGCAGTCGGTGCACTGGAGGTCGTTGAAGACCTCGACGGTGACGGGGGCGTTGTCCTCGCCCAGGCGGTCCTCGAGCTGGGGGATGCCGCCGACCAGCTTTCGCACCTCGCCGGCGTCGTCGATCTCGATCGGATCGGTGTCGCCCTCGTCCAGCGACAGCGAGGCGATGATCGCGATGCCGATCAGGGCGATGCCGACGCCGATCGCGACCCCGATCGGCCGGGGCCGGCGCCGCGACGCTGGCTCGCTCACCCCGCCAGCGCCTTGTAGTAGCGGACGGCGAGGCCGGTGACCAGCGTGCGGAATGCCTCCTCGACCGGAGTCCCGGTCCGCTCGGTCCACGCCTCCAGCCCCCGCTTCTCGATCTCCTCGCTGCGCGCCACCACCTCGTCGACCAGCTCCGGGTTCTGGTCGCAGAAGTACGCCCCCATCGAGTACAGGTCTGACTCCTGCAGGGACTCGATGAAGGAGCCCGCGGCTGCCCCAGGTCTTGCCTCGGCGTCGGTCACGCGCAGATCGTAGTCTGCGCGAGATGGCGGCTCGCGACCAGGTCATCGCTTTCTGCGACGAGTTGCTCGACGCGGGCTCGTTCGAGGACTACGGGCCGAACGGCGTCCAGGTCCCCGGCGCGGGCGAGGTCTCGAAGATCGCGACCGGCGTCAGCGCCAACCTGGAGACGCTGGATGCCGCCGTGGGGGCGGGCGCCGAGCTGGTGCTGGTCCACCACGGACTGCTCTGGGGAGAGCGCCTGGAGGCCCTGTCGCCGCCGATGGCGGCTCGGCTCCGGGCGCTGCTGGCGGCCGACGCCACCCTCGCCGCCTACCACCTGCCCCTCGACGCCCATCCCAAGGTCGGCAACAACGCCCTGCTGCGCGAGCTGCTCGGCCTTGATCCCGACCCGACCCCGTTCGGCGAGGCGAAGGGCTCGATGGTCGGCGCGGTCGGCAGGGCACCCAGGCCGATCTCGGTTGCCGAGCTGAGCGCTCGCCTGGCCGAGGCGACCGAACGGGAGCCGCTGGTGTTCGAGTCCGGCCCCAAGCGGATCCAGCGGGTCGGGATCGTGACCGGCGGCGGCGCATTCGCCGTGCACGAGGCGGGCCGGCTGGGGCTGGACGCTCTGGTCACGGGCGAGCCCAGCGAGCCCGTGATGGGCGAGGCGCGCGAGTACGGCCTCCACTTCCTCGCCGGCGGCCACTACGCGACCGAGACCTTCGGGATCCGGCGCCTCGGGGAGCTCGCCGCCGAGAATTTCGGGGTCGAGCACGAGTTCATCGACGTTCCGAACCCTGTCTGATTTCTCGCAGTTTGCGGGCGAAAGGTTGACACGTCGCGTCGAGGCGATATACATCTATCCAGAGCATGTAGGCGAGAAAGAGAGGACCCATATGGCCGTTCACCTGACGCCCACCGAGCTCGCGGACGAGATGCAGATGAAGCGCCGCGACGTACTCACGAAATGCGTCGAGATGAATGTGCCGGTGCTCAAGGGTCGGATCGACAAGACCCTGTTCGAGTCCTCCCTGCGCGCGATGCAGGCGCAGGGCAAGAGCGCCGCAGCCTAGCTTTCGGTCACCCCAGATGAGCCTGGCCACGCAGCCAGGCGCCCAATAGACTTCCCTTCGCAGCCGCGGATCGCGGCTTCCTGTCCAGACCAAACAGGAGGAGAGATGGAGTCAGCCACCGTCGAGAAGGCGGCAACGGATGTCGCCACAGGGAGCAAGACCCTGGCAGACCTGTTTCCGCTCGCGGTCCGAAAGCACGGGCCGAATGAGGCAGTCATGTACAAGGACCCCTCCGGCCAGTGGGTCAGCAAGACCTACGAACAGGTCGGCGAGATCGTCAAGGCGCTTTCGCTCGGGCTCATGGATCTCGGGATCGAGAAGGGCGACAAGGTCTCGATCCTCGCCAACACGCGGCCCGAGTGGACCTATTTCGACTTCGCGGCGCTCAGCGCCGGCGCCACGGTGGTCCCGATCTACCAGACGAACTCCCCCGAGGAGTGCCAGTACGTGCTGGAGAACTCCGACGCCGTCGCGGTCATCGTCGAGGACGACGAGCAGTTGGAGAAGGTCCGCCAGGTGCGCGCACAGTGCCCCAAGCTCGAGCACGTGATCCTGATGGAGGGGACGGCCGACGACGCGGTCTCGATGGACGACCTCGCCGCCCGGGGCGCCGGCGGCTCGGACTCGGACTGGGAGGCGCGCTGGAGCTCGGTCACCAGCGACGACATCTGCACCTTCATCTACACCTCGGGCACCACCGGCCCGCCAAAGGGCTGCGTGATCTCGCACGGCAACTACCGCTCGATGCTGGACATGGTGCACGAGGCCAACGTGCTGGGCGACGAGGAGCTGACCTACCTGTTCCTGCCGCTGGCGCACAGCTTCGCGCTGCTGATCCAGCTCGGCACCTTCGACCTCGGCGCCACCCTGGCCTACTGGGAGCGGGACCCGCTCAAGATCATCCCCAACCTGACCGAGGTGAAGCCGACCTACTTCCCGTCGGTCCCCCGCATCTTCGAGAAGATCTACACCGCCGCGACCGGCAACATCGAGAAGGAAGGGGGGCTGAAGAAGGCCATCTTCAACTGGGCGGTCGGCGTCGGCAAGAAGGTGCGCGACCGCGAGCGCGCGGGCAAGCCCGTCGGCTGGCTGCTGCGCAAGCAGTACGAGTTCGCCGACAAGCAGGTGCTGTCCAAGATCCGGGCGCTATTCGGCGGCAACCTGAAGCTCGCGGTCACCGGGGCGGCGCCGATCAACCCCGAGATCCTGCGCTTCTTCGACGCTGCCGGCGTGCTGGTGGTCGAGGGCTGGGGCATGACCGAGACCTCGACGGCGGCGACGATCTCGCGTCCCGAGGCGTTCAAGTTCGGCACCGTCGGCGTCCCGTTCAACTCATGCGAGATCAGGATCGCCGACGACGGCGAGATACTGGTCAAGGGCCCGAACGTGTTCCAGGGCTACTACAAGAACGAAGAGGCGACCAAGGAGACGATCGTCGACGGCTGGCTTCACACCGGCGACATCGGCGAGTTCGACGAGGACGGCTATCTGAAGATCACCGGCCGCAAGAAGGACATCATCATCACCGCGGGCGGCAAGAACATCACGCCCGCCAACCTCGAGGCCGAGATCAAGCAGAGCCCCTACGTCTCGCAGGCCGTCGTCATCGGCGACCGCCGGCCCTTCCTCTCGGCGCTGGTGACCTTGGACATGGAGGAGGTGGCGAAGCTGGCAACGGAGAAAGGCTGGCCCGCCGACCCCGCCGAGGTCGCCAAGAACCCCGAGATGCGCGAGATCATCCAGGAGCACATCGACGAGATGAACGAGAAATTCGCGCGGGTCGAGCAGGTGAAGAAGTTCGAGATCCTGCCGGCCGACCTGTCGCAGGAGGGCGGCGAGCTGACGCCGACGCTGAAGGTGAAGCGGAACGTCGTCGCCGACAAGTACGAGTCCGACATCGAGGCCCTCTACGCCGGATAGCCAGGTGCGGTTCCTAGTCGTCCCCGACTCCTTCAAGGGGACGCTGACCGCGGGCGAGGTCGCCGACGCGATCGGCCGCGGGCTGCGCGAGGCCGGCGCCGACCCCACCCTGCTGCCCGCGGCCGACGGGGGCGAAGGGACGATGGATGCCCTGCTGGCGGCGCTGGGCGGAGAGCTCGTCACCGCCCCCGCTCACGACCCGCTGGGGCGGCCGCTCGAGGCGCGCTACGCCCGCCTCGCAGACGGGCGCACCGCCGTGGTCGAGGTCGCCCAGGCCTCGGGCCTGGGGCTGGTGGCCGAGTCCGAGCGCGATGCCGAGGCCGCCAGCAGCGCCGGTACCGGAGAGCTGATGGCGGCCGCCGCCGCGGGGGGCGCCGCGCGCGTGCTGGTCGCGGCGGGAGGCAGCGCCACAACCGACGGCGGCGCGGGCGCGATCGAGGCGATCGAGGCGGCCGGAGGACTCGGCAAGGCGAAGCTGGAGGTGCTCTGCGACGTCTCGATCCCCTTCGAACGCGCCGCCGAGGTGTTCGCGCCCCAAAAGGGCGCCGACCCCCAGGCGGTTGCCCGCCTCACCGAGCGCCTCACCGCTCGCGCCGGCGCCCTGCCGCGGGATCCGCGCGGCAGGCCGATGACCGGCGCCGCGGGCGGCCTCTCGGGCGGGCTCTGGGCGGAGTTCGGGGCCAGGCTCGTTCCCGGCGCCGCCTACGTCCTGGGCCTGCTCGGCTTCGACCGCCACCTGGAGGACTCCGGCGCGGTCGTCACCGGCGAGGGGCGGCTGGACTCCCAGAGCCTGGAGGGGAAGCTGGTGGGCGAGGTAGCCAAGCGCTGCCGGGCCGCGGGCGTGCCGCTGTACGTCATCGCCGGCCAGGTCAGCCTCTCGGCCGGCGCTGGCGAGCGGCTCGGCCTCGTGTCGTCCACAGAGGCCACGACGCTGGACGCGATCGAGGCCGCCGCCCGGGAGATCGCCTCTTGACCCAGTTTGCGGATTGATCTGAGGCCGCCCCCCGATCGCCGCCTCGGGCGAAGTTAGGCTCGCGCCTGTCCGGGCAGGCGGAGCTGATCGCCCTGCCGGAGCCAAAACGTCCAAGGGAGCGAGCGTGAAACTGGTGATCGGCATCGTCCGGCCCGAGAAGGCCAACGACGTGCTCGAGGCGCTGTACCGGGCCGAGGTACGAGGCGTGACGATGAGCCGCGTGCAGGGCCACGGCGGCGAGCTGGACCAGGTCGAGACCTACCGCGGCACCACCGTGAAGATGGGACTGGCCGACAAGGTCCGCTTCGAGATCGCCGTCTCGGACTCGTTCGTGGAGACGACGATCGAGGCCGTACGCGCGGGCGCGCGCACCGATGAGGTAGGCGACGGCAAGATCTTCGTGGTGCCGCTCGAGCGCGCTGTCCGCATCCGCACCGGCGAGAGCGACGAGGCGGCCGTGACGCCGGTGGGCGCATGACCCTGCTCGCGCAGGCCGCCGAGATCGACACGGGCGATACCTCCTGGATGTTCGCCGCGACGGCGCTGGTGCTGCTGATGACCCCGGCGCTGGGGCTCTTCTACGCCGGGCTCGTCCGCTCCAAGAACCCGCTCAACACGTTCATGATGTGCGTCGCGTCGATCGCGATCGCGACAGTGACGTGGGCCGCCATCGGATATTCGCTCGCCTTCGATGGGACTGGGGATCTCGTCGGAGGCCTGAACTACGCCTTCCTCAACGACGTCACCCTCGAGCCGCGCAACGTGATCGGCACCACCGACCCGCAGACGATCCCGCATCTCCTCTTCTTCGCCTTCCAGGCGACCTTCTGCATCATCACGGTGGCGCTGATCTCCGGGGCGGTGGTCGAGCGCATGCGCTTCAGCGCATTCCTCGTCTTTGCGGCCCTGTGGTCGATCATCGTCTACGCGGTGCTGGCTCACTGGTCCTTCGGCGGCGGATGGATGTTCGAGCGCGGCACCCTCGACTTCGCCGGCGGCGTTCCGGTCGAGATGGCCTCGGGCTTCTCGGCTCTCGCCGCCGCGCTTGTGGTCGGCGCACGCAAGGACTACGGGCGCCAGGCCCTGCTCCCCCACAACGCCGTCTACGTGCTGGTCGGCGCCGGGCTGCTGTGGTTCGGCTGGTTCGGCTTCAACGGCGGGAGCGGCATCGGGGCCAACGCCGCCGGGGCGCTCGCCTTCGTCAACACGCTGCTGACCCCGGCCTGCGCCCTGATCACATGGTTCGCGCTCGACGCGATCACCGGCCGCAAGGTGACCGCGATCGGTGCTGCGACGGCGATCATCGTCGGCTGCGTGCTGATCACCCCGGCCGGGGCCTACATCAGCCCCGGCTGGGCGATGGCCCTGGGCGCGCTCGGCGCGATCCCCTGCTGGCTGCTGGTCGCCTATCGCCCGCGCACTCGGGTGGACGAGACGCTCGACGTGCTCGCCGCCCACGGCCTGGCGGGCCTGACCGGAATCCTCTTCATAGGCCTCGTCGCGCAGGTGGGCTGGAACGGACTCTCCGACGGCCTCTTCTACGGGAACGGCGAGCAGTTCGTCGACCAGCTCCTGGCCGCCCTCGCGACCCCCGTCTACGCCTTCGTCGCGACCTTCATCCTGCTCAAGCTCGTAGGGGCCTTGATGCCGCTGCGGGCCAGCGAGCGCGAGGAGGCGATGGGCATGGACGTGATCTATCACGGCGAGGAGGCCTACCCCACGGGCGAGGGCGCGATCCTGGTCGAGCCCGACATCGATCACGAGCGCGAGCTCGTCAAGTCTGGCTAGCTACCGCTCGACGGCCTTCTCATCCTGGTCGGACTGCCGGAGCAGGGCGCCGGTCGTCTGCTCGAGGATGCGGCGCCAGGCCGAGGCTCCCTCCGCCGCCTCGTCCTCGACGGTGTCGATCACCTTCCTCACGCGGCGGGCCGAGATCTCGATGCCGTGGCGGGAGGCGACCTGCTTGTAGTGCTTGTAGTCGCGCGCGAGCTTGTGGGTGACCGACTCGAAGCCGTGCTTGGCGATCTGCAGCCGCGAGGAGTACTCCAGGACCGAGGTCCCGAACATGAGCTCGTCGTCGGGCTCGGGCTCGATCAGGATGATGTCCACGTCGGGGAAGCGGTGCTTCCAGGACTCGACCGCCAGGTGCAGGCGCGCGTGGGCCATCAGCCGGAAGGCCTGGTTGCCGATCCCGGGCAGGCCCATGTCTGCAACGCGGCGCACCCGGGAGCCGAACATGGTCGGGATCTTGGTCTCGAAGTCGTTCACGTACGGGACCAGCGGGTTGACGACGATGATGAACTTGGCCCCGGCCTCGACGGCGACGTCCACGTTCGTGGTCGAGGCGATGCCGCCGTCCATCAGATGGCGCCCGCGGAGCTCGACGGGCTCGTAGACCATCGGCAGCGCCGTCGAGGCCGCCACCGCCTTGGAGATGGGGACGTCCTGCCACTCGCCGCGACCCAGCACCAGCCGCTCGCATGTGTCGACGTCGGTCGCGGTCAGCAGCAGCTCCTGCTCGAGCTCACGGAAGTCGTTGCTGCGATCCGGGTCCGAGAGCACCTCGGCCATGTAGTCCTCGAGCCCCTTGTTCCTGTAGACGCCGGTGGGCAGCCCCTCGGCCAGGCCCATCACCAGGTCCACCATCGAGACCTCCCCCAGGTTGCTCGCCAGGTGGCGCGCCGTCCCCACCACCCGCAGCGGCATCGTCGCCATCTTCGTCGCCCAGGCGCCGTAGTTCGGCCTCAGCAGGTGGCGCAGCTTCGGGTCCTCGATCGGCGAGGGCAGCGCCTTGTTCAGCACCCGCATCATCTCCTCGGGCGTGACGCCGTTGGCGGTCATGCTGGCGACGAAGGACCCGGCGCTGGTGCCGACATAGACGTCGAACTCGTTCACGGTCGTGTTCACCGCCAGCAGATCGAGGGCCCGCAGCGCCCCGATCTCATAGACGCCGCCGGTGAACCCGCCCCCGCCCAGCACCAGGGCGGTCTTGTCGCCCTTGCGGCGCTTGCGCCGGGGAACCCGGGCAGCACGCGGCTTCGCGCCGTCGATTGGCACCACCTTGCCCATCAGGCGGCTGATTATTCCAATTGGTGCACTCGGGAGCCGGGGCGCACTGCAGGGGAAGGCCACCGCTACCCTCAGCCGCCGATGCTGTTCAACGGGGCAGTGACCGCGCGAACGCTCATCGCGGCTTTCGCCTGCGCGCTTCCGCTTGCCTCGGTTGCCCACGCCGATGCGGCAGCGCCGGACCGCGCCTTCAAGACCCCCGTCGCGCACGGCAGCGCCTCCTCCCGCACCGCGATCTCCGCCGCAGGGCTGCAGAACAGGCTGGAGCGCTACATGCGCCGCGCCGGCGGGCGCAGTGGCGCCTGGGTGATGGACGCCGACAGCGGCAAGGTCCTGTTCGCGATGGGCTCCGGCCGCAGCCTGCAGCTCGCCTCGAACACGAAGCTGTTCACGACCGCGACGGCGCTGGGCAGCTTCGGGCCCGACGACCGACTCGAGACCGCGGTCTGGGCCGCCGACCCGATCGACGACGGCGTCGTCAGCAAGGGGCTGTTCGTGCGGGGCGAGGCCGATCCGACGCTCCGCACCCGCGACCTCTCCAACCTCGCCCAGAGGGTCGCCGCGGCCGGCGTCGAGACCGTCAAGGGCTCGCTGCGCTACGACGACAGCTTCCTCGACCGCCGGGACCGCATCCCCCAGCACGGGATCAACCCCGACCCTCTCGGCACGCTCTCGGCGCTCACCCTCGACGGCGGCGGCGCACGCGCGCCCGAGCGGTCTGTCGCCAAGCGCCTCGGTGACGCGCTGCGGCGCGCCGGAGTCAGCATCGGCCGCAAGATCAAGCGCGGCATCGTGCCGAAGGCCGAGTCAGGCGCCTCGGAGGTCGCGGCAGTCTCCTCCCCGCCGATCTCTGACCTGGCGCGGCTCACGAACGTGCCCTCCGACAACTTCCTGGCCGAGATGCTGCTGAAGGCGGTCGGGGGCGCCTTCGGCGACGGCGGCAGCACCAGCGAGGGGATCGAGGTCGTGCGCGAGTTCGCCGCCGACCGCGGCGCCTCGTTCAGGGGCGAGAACGGCTCGGGCCTCAGCCGCCGGGACCGGGCCTCGCCGGCCTCGGTCGGGGCGCTGCTGGTCTCGATGCTGGAGGACGACACCGGCGAGGAGAAGGAGCTGCGCGAGGCCTTCATCCAGTCGCTCGCCGTCGCCGGGCGCAGCGGCACCCTCGCGAGCCGCATGCGCGGCAGCGCCGCGGCGGGCCGCTGCGCCGCCAAGACCGGCACCCTGAACGGCGTCAGCGCGCTCTCGGGCTACTGCTTCCGCGCCAACGGCGAGGCGACCGCCTTCTCGATCCTCAACAACCGCGTCAACACCGACCGCGCCCGCAGCGCCCAGGACCGGATGGCGGCCCTGATCGCGCGCTACACGCCCTAGCGCTTCTTCTTGCCCTTGCCCTTGCCCTTGGGCCGCAGGCAGCCTTTGGGCCGCGGGTCGCGGCGGTCGGTCACCGCCTGCTGGCGCTTGCCGGGGCCGCAGTCGATCTGGGGGTCCCGGAAGCCGTCACGGGCCAGCAGCACGTCGTTCTGGGGACCGCCGAACATGCTGTCGCGGCCCTTCTGCCCGAACAGCGCATCGCGGCCCTTGTCGCCGTTGAGGACGTCGTCGCCCGTAGAGCCGATCAGCCCGTCCGAGCCGTTGCCCCCGAAGAGCACGTCGTCGCCCGACCAGCCGGCCATCGAGTCACGGCCCTGCTCGCCGCGCAGCACATCGTCGGCGAGCCCACCGCGCAGCACGTCAGCCCCGATCTGACCGCGTAGCTCCGCTGAGTAGCGGAAGGGCACCCCGTCTCCCTTGCCGGCGTTGATCACCATCACGTCGTCGCCGTCGCCCAGCGCGGCGGAGATCGATACCACCGGCCGGGCGTCGCACGAGACCGTGATCGGGTCGACAGCCGCGCAATCCGCGCCCAGCGGCAGCGCGCCGCCCGCGTCCTGGACCACGAAGCGGTCGCTGACCCCTCCGAAGCCGGCCTCGGCGGCGGTGCGGTAACGGACCTCGGCTGCGCTCGGGGTGCCGGGGACGCCGTCAATGCGGAGCTTGCCCGCCGTGACCTGGACCACCGTCGTCTCAGCACCCGCCCAGGCGGGGACCGCCAACGCCGACAGCCCAAGCAGCGAGAGAGCCACGGCGAAGCGGCGGCGTGCGAGCAGGCGTGATGGCTTCCCTGAAGACTTCCCTGGCCTCATGAGGTCGCTGAATCTAACCCGATCGCGGCGACAAAGGCTCGCTCACCCGACGAGCTTCTGCAGCCCGCGCTCGTCGAGCACGTCCGTGCCCAGTTCCTCGGCCTTGGCCAGCTTCGAGCCCGGGCTGTCGCCGGCCACCACGTAGTCGGTCTTCTTGGAAACCGAGTTGACCACCTTGCCCCCGGCGCGCTTGATCAGCTTCGTCGCCTGCTCGCGGCTCAGGTTCGGCAGCGTGCCCGTGAGCACGATCGTCTTGTCCTCGAGCGGCCCGCCCTGGACGCGGCGTTCGGAGGCGTCGAGCTCCATCCGCAGCCCGGCCTTGCGCAGCCGCGCGATCAGCTCCTCGGAACGTTCCTCGTGCAGCTCCTCGTAGACCTGCTCTGCGAGCACCGGCCCGATCCCGTCGGCCTCCTCGATCTGCGCGGGCTGCGCCGCCAGCAGCGCGTCCATGGTCCCGAAGTGCTCGGCCAGGGACTCGGCGTTGACGTAGCCGACCCCGGGAATCCCGAGCGCGTAGAGCACGCGCGAGAAGGGCTGCCGCTTCGAGCCTTCGATCTCGTCGATCAGGTTCTTTGCCGAGATCTCGCCGAAGCCCTCGAGCTCGCCGACCCGCTCCGCGGTCAGGTCGTAGATGCTGGCGGCGTCCGTGATCAGCCCCTCGTCGAGGAAGCGGTAGGCGTTCTTCTCGCCGAGGCCCTCGATCTCCATCGCGCCCCGGAAGTGCTTGATCAGCTGGAACTGCTGGCCCGGGCAGCCCGTTCGGTTAGGGCAGATCGTGAACACGCCGTCCTCTGGCTTCACCGTCGGGGTGCCGCAGAGCGGGCATTTCTTCGGCGGCTTGGCTTTCCTCAGTCGCTTTCCCTTGCGCTTCTGGATCACCGGCGAGACCACCTGCGGGATCACGTCGCCGGCACGCAGCACTATCACCTCGTCCCCCTCGCGCACGTCCTTGCGCTCCAGGTCCTCCTCGTTGTGCAGGGTCGCGGTGCTGACGGTGACGCCGCTGACGTGGACTGGCTCCAGCATCGCGAACGGCAGCAGGTGCCCGGTCCGCCCCACGTTCCAGACGATCTTGTTCAGCTTGGTCGTCGCGGTCGAGGGGGGGAACTTCCAGGCGACCGCCCAGCGCGGCTCGCGGCCCGCGACGCCGAGCTCGCGCTGCAGCCCGCGGTCGTCGACCTTGACCACGACGCCGTCGATCTCGAAGTCCAGCTGGTCGCGGCGGTCCTCCCACCATCGGCATCGCTTCGCGACCTCGTCCACCCCCTTGTGCAGCTTCACCTGGTCGTTGACCGGAAAGCCGCGCTTGCGCAGCCAATCGAGCATCTCGCTGTGGCTCTCGGGCTCCCAGCCTCCGCGCGCTCCGATGCCGTAGGTCCACAGGGACAGCGGGCGCGATGCGGTGATCCTCGGATCCAGCTGGCGCAGCGACCCGGCGGCGGAATTCCGGGGGTTGGCGAAGGTGGGCTCTCCCGCCTCTGCGCGCTGGGCGTTGAGCTCGGCGAACGCCGCAATCGGCAGGTAGACCTCTCCCCTCACCTCGACCATCGCCGGGGCGTCCTCGATCCGCTTCGGGATCGCGTCGATGGTGCGGAGGTTCTGGGTCACGTCCTCGCCGACCCGCCCGTCCCCTCGGGTGGCGCCCCTCGTGAACTCGCCGCCCTCGAAGGTCAGGGAGATCGCGAGGCCGTCCACCTTCGGCTCGGTCACGTATTGGATCTCGCGGCCGCTGATGTCCAGGCGCTCGAGGTTGCGCTCGACCCGTTCCGCCCAGGCGCGGAGCTCATCCTCGTTACGGGCGTTGCCGAGGGACAGCATCGGTTCGGCGTGGGTGACGGTCCCGAACTTCTCCAGCGGGGCGCCGCTGACCCGCTGGGTCGGCGAGTCGGGCGTGACCAGCTCGGGATTGGCCTCCTCGAGCTCCCGCAGCTCCCGCAGCAGGTCGTCGTACTCGGTGTCCGAGATCTCCGGATCGTCCCGCTCGTAGTAGAGGCGATCGTGCTTGGCGATCTGCTTGCGCAGCCCGTCGGCTCGCTTCTTCGACTTCGCGGGCGCCGCCATCAGCGGGCGGCTGCCAGCATCGCGTCGAAGTCCCAGCCGCGCAGCCGGTCGAGGCCCGAATGGTCCGTGAGGTCGAAGTGGACGGGCGTGACCGCGATGCGCCCCTTGGCGATCGCCGACAGGTCCGACCCCTCTTCGTCCTCGAACGAGGGCTCGAAGCCGTAGATCTGGTACCGGCGGCGCCCGCTCTCGGGATCCTCCTCGACCAGCTTCAGCTCGTCGTTGTAGAGGCGCTTGCCCAGATGGCTCACCTCAATCCCGCTCGGCGCCCCCGCCGGGCAGTTCACGTTCAGCAGCGTGTCGGCCGGCAGCGGGTCACGGGCGACCCGCTCCACCAGCTGCGCGGCGAACGCCGCCGCGACCGAGAAGTCGAAGTCGCGCCCGAAGTGGAAGTCCATCTCCTTCAGCGCCGACTGCTGGCTGATCGCGATCGCGGGGATCCCCAGCACGATCCCCTCCAGCGCGGCAGCCACGGTCCCGGAGTAGGTGATGTCGTCGCCGAGGTTGGCGCCGTGGTTGATGCCCGAGACGATCAGCTCGGGCCGCTCGCCGATCAAGCCAAGCTCGGCGAAGCGCACGCAGTCCACCGGCGTGCCGTCGCAGGCGTAGCCCGTGCCGCCGTCGTCGAAGCCGATTTCCTCGACCCACAGCGGCGAACGGGTGGTGATGCTGCGCGCCGTTGCGCTGCGGTTGGAGTCGGGCGCGACCACGCTCACCTCCAGCTCGGGCACGGCGACCAGCGCCCGCCGCAGCTCCTGCAGCCCCTTGGCCTCGATGCCGTCGTCGTTCGTGATCAGAACTCGCATTGCTTCGATTCTAGGTTGGTCGTCAGGCGCGGCAGATGGCGGACATGGGTCATCTAGTACTGAACGGAGGCGAGGAAGAGCCCGTGCGGGCGAGCGGTGTCTCCGGCCGCCTCGCGCGGCGCGCCCCCGAGCAGGGCGACGAAGTCGTCGAGCTGCCTGCGCCCCGCCCCCACCTCCAGCATTGTCCCCACGAGCACGCGCACCATGTTGCGCATGAACGCGTCGGCCTCGATCCAGAATTCGAACAGCTCGACCCCCTCCCGGGTGCGCTGCTCGTGCCCGAGGGCCCTCCCCCGCTTCCACTCGGCGCGCAGGATCTTGCGCTCGAAGCGGACGTGCTCGGTCTGGGTCGGCGTGAAGGCGGTGAAATCGTGGCTGCCGGCCAGGGCCTCGGCGCAGCGCTCCAGCAGGCCCGGATGCACCTTGTGCGGCCAGAACAGCGACAGGCCCCGCTCGAAGGGACTCGGCGTCGGGGCGGCGAGCACGCGGTAGCAGTAGGTGCGCGAGAGAGCGTCCCCGCGCGCGTCGAAGCCCTCGGGCGCCGGCGCCGCGCTCCAGACCGTGAGGTCGTCGCCGGTGAGCGCGTTCAGCGCCCTGGCCAGCCCCTGGGGCTCGCCGTCGAGCTCGAAGCTGGCGACCTGGCCCCAGGCGTGGACCCCCGCGTCGGTGCGGCCCGCGACGGTCAGCTTCGGCGCCTCACCCAGCACGTCCCCCAGTGCCCCCTGGAGCTCTGCCTGCACGGTCCGCTCGCCGGGCTGGGCGGCCCAGCCCGCGAAGCCGCCGCCGTGGTAGGAGAGGTCGAGACGCACGATCGTCATCGGATCGGCGAGACTATTGGGCCACATGGCTCCCCCGATGGCCGACGATCCGGCTTCGATCCAGCAGCAGGAGGCTCGCGAGGAGCTCCGCGACGAGATGCACAGGCGCGGCGCCTCGAACGCCGGCTACGCGGTGTTCGACTTCATCGCCATCGCTCTAGCGATAGTCGGCGGCGCGATCGCCTTCGAGACGATCGACAACTGGTCGCAATGGGTGGTTCTGGGCGCGATCATCTTCACCCTGATCGGCTTCATGATCGCCCTCAGCCCGAACCGCCGGGGCGCCTGAGGGGTCGTCAGGCCGCCCTATTTGGAGCGGCGCGTAGGCGCCGCGACTGATGCCAGGCGGCCGCTACGACCCCGATTGATGGCGAAGCCGGGGCACTGTGCGCGCTCTCACGGTGGCCCGGCCGCCGGAAGGCGTAGGCTTCCGTCAACTGAAGATGGAGGAGAGATAGATGGGGAACCTGGACGTCACCCAGCGCAACCAGTTCGAGCGCAGCACCCTCTCGGACACGGGCGGTATGCGGCACGGCTCCGAGAAGGGCGCCGCGATCTACACCGTTGTCGCCCTGGTCATCGGCGTCGCGCTGAGCGTGGTGGCCGTGATGACGATCGAGAGCTGGGCCCAGTGGCTCGTGCTCGGCGTGATCATCATCACGATGATCGGCTTCATGATCGCCGTCAGCCCGAACCGCCGCGGCTAGCAGTACTGGAGAGCCGGCGCTACGCCCGCCCGGGTGAGTATCTGACCGTGCAATCGGATCAGCTCATGCTGGAGATGAAGCGCGTCCTCCCGGCCGCTCCGCCGGCCGTATTCCGTGCGTTCAGCGAATCAGACGTGTTGGCGAGATGGTGGGGGCCAGCCGATTTCGTCGTCCCGAGCCTCGAATTCGAGCCCCGAGCCGGAGCCCGATACCGGATCGAGATGCAGCCGCCCGAGGGAGACCCGTTCTATCTGACGGGGCAGTTCCGGGAGGTGGAGCCGCCGGCGAGCCTCAGCTTCACGTTCGCATGGGAGGACCCCGACCCCGACGACGTCGAGACCCTCGTCGAGCTGTCGTTCGAGGACATCGGGAGGCGCACGGAGGTGGGTCTGACTCAGGGCTCCTTCAATACCGAGGCGCGCCGTGCGCTGCACCGGGACGGTTGGGGCGACAGTTTCGACAAGCTCGAGCGGCTCCTCTGAGCCGCGGTCCCACCCCTCAGACCAGCTCGAGGAAGACCATCTCGGCCGAGTCGCTGCGGCGCGGGCCGAGCTTGACGATGCGGGTGTAGCCGCCGTTGCGGGAGCTGTAGCGGGGCGCGATCTCCTCGAACAGCTTGTGGACCGCGAACTTGTCCTGGTTCAGCTGCGAGAGGGCTTGACGACGCGCGTGCAGGTCACCGCGCTTGGCGAGCGTGATCAGCTTCTCGAACTCGGGCTTCAGCGCCTTCGCCTTGGGCTGCGTGGTGCGGATGCGCTCGTGCTCGATCAGCTGCTTGCTCATCGTGCGCAGCATCGACTTGCGGTGAGCCGAATCCCGGCTCAGCTTGCCTTTCTTCTTCGCGTGACGCATCCGTCAGGATCCCTCTACCTCTAGGGCTCCGAGAGCCTACTCGGCGCGCAGCCCCAGGCCGCGGGCGCGAAGCGTCTCCTGGACCTCCTCGATCGACTTGCGACCGAAGTTGGGAATCGCGTTCAGCTCCGACTCCGACTTGCGGACCAGCTCACCGACCGTCTGGATGCCGGCGCGCTTGAGGCAGTTGTAAGAGCGCACGCCCAACTCCAGCTCCTCGATCAGGATCTCGTCGAGCCCGTCGGCGCCCGGTACCGGCGCCGCCTCGGCGGGCCCGGCGCCGGCGCCGTCGCCGGCCGCGATCGCCACCGCGCCCTCGCCGCGCAGCTCATCCACGCGGTCGGCGGTGGTGAAGATCGCCAGGCTCTTGATCAGGATCTCGGCCGCATCGCGCAGCGCGGCCCCCGGCTCGATCGAGCCGTCGGTTTCGACCTCGAGCGAGAGCTTGTCGAAGTCGGTGCGCTGGCCGACGCGGGCCGTGTCCACGTTGTAGGCCGCGCGGCGGATCGGCGAGAAGATCGAGTCGATCGGGACGACCCCGATCGGCTTGTCCTCGGACTTGTTCTCGTCGGCCGGGGAGTAGCCGCGGCCGCGCCCGATCGTCAGGTAGATCTCGAGCTTGGTCTTCTTCTCGAGGGTCGCGATCGGGGCGTCGGGGTTGAGGATCTCGACGCCCGCGGGCAGGTCGATGTCCTTCGCCTTGACCTCGCCGGGGCCGGTCGCGACCAGTGGCGTCTCCACCTCGTCGGCGTCGGTGTGCATGCGCACGACGATGTCCTTGAGGTTGAGCACCAGGTCGGTCACGTCCTCCTTCAGGCCGGGGATGGTCGAGAACTCGTGCGCGACTCCCTCGATGCGGACGCTGGTGATCGCGGCGCCGCCGAGCGAGCTCAGCAGCACGCGCCGGAGGCTGTTCCCGAACGTGTAGCCGAAGCCCTTGTCGAGCGGCTCGATCGTGAACGTTCCCTTGTTGTCCTCCACGTCGTCGGCGGAGATCTTCGGAACTTGGAATTCGGGCAGGGTGGTCATCGCACTTCCTTCGTGTCGGTTCTAAGTGGGGTTACTTCGAGTACAGCTCGACGATGAGCTGCTCCTCGACCGGCGCCGAGATCTCGCTGCGCTCCGGCAGCCTCAGCACCTTGGCGGTGAGCGCGTCGTGATCGGCCTGCAGCCAGGCGGGCACTCCGGAGGTCAACTCCGTCGCGGCGCGGACGGTGTCCGTAGCCGGGCTGCTGTGCTTGATCGCGATCACATCGTCGGGCTTCACCTGGTAAGAGGGGATGTCCACGCGGCGGCCGTTGACGGTCCAGTGGCCGTGGCGGACGAGCTGGCGCGCCTGGCGGCGCGAGGCCGCGAAGCCGAGCCGCACCAGCACGTTGTCCAGCCGGCACTCGAGCAGCCGCAGCAGGTTCTCGCCGGTCACGCCCTCCATCCGGGTGGCGCGGTCGTAGTAGCCGCGGAACTGCTTCTCCAGCACCTGGTAGTAGCGGCGGGCCTTCTGCTTCTCGCGCAGCTGCACCCGGTACTCGGACTGGCGCATGCGCCCCCGGCCGTGCTCGCCGGGCGGATAGGAGCGGCGCTCGACGCCGCACTTGTCGGTGAAGCAGCGCGAGCCCTTCAGGAACAGCTTCTGGCCCTCGCGGCGGCACTGCTTGCACTGAGGGGAGGTGTCGCGGGCCATCTAGACGCGCCTCCGCTTACGCGGGCGGCAGCCGTTGTGGGCCTGCGGGGTCACGTCCTTGACCGTGGTCACGTCGAGCCCGGCGGCCTGCAGCGAGCGGATCGCGGTCTCGCGGCCCGAGCCGGCGCCCTTGGCGAAGACCTCGACCTTCTCCAGGCCGTGCTCCATGCCCTTCTTGGCGGCTGCGTCGGCGGTCACCTGGGCGGCGAACGGCGTGCTCTTGCGCGAGCCCTTGAAGCCGGCGCTGCCCGCCGACTCCCAGGCGATCACGGCGCCCTCGGTGTCGGTCAGGGTCACGATCGTGTTGTTGAAAGAAGTCTTGATGTGGGCCTGGCCGTAGGTGACGTGCTTCTTGGTCCGGCGGCGGCTCTTCTTCGGCTGTGGCATCTAGCTGCTCCCCCGGCTCACTTGGCCGTCGGGGCCTTCTTGCGGCCCGCGATGCTCATCCGGCGCGGGCCCTTGCGGGCGCGCGCGTTGGTCTTGGTGCGCTGCCCGCGAACCGGCAGTCCGCGCCGGTGCCGGAGCCCGCGGTAGGAGCCGATCTCCTGCAGGCGCTTGATGTTCTGCGAGCGCTCCCGGCGCAGGTCTCCCTCGACCTCCTTGGCCTCGACCGCCTCGCGCAGCTTCATCACCTCTTCCTCGGTCAGGTCCTTGACCTGGGTGTCCGGGTCGATGCCCGCCTTGGTCACGATCTCGTTCGCCGTCGAGCGGCCGATCCCGTAGACGTAGGTGAGCCCGACCTCGACTCGCTTGTTGAGGGGGATGTTGACTCCCGGCGATTCGCGCCACGACTAGCCCTGCCTCTGCTTGTGGCGGGGGTTGGGGCAGATCACGAGCACGGCGCCGCCGCGGCGGATCACCTTGCACTTCTCGCAAATCGGTTTTACGGATGCTCGGACCTTCATCGACCCTCGCTGCTCGTATCGGACACGGAGTAGGCCCTGCGCTCCCAGGAGTCGGAGCACGGGCACATGAAATCGGCCGGGAGGCCGACCCCGAAATCCTAGCAGGGGAGCCAAATTTCCCAGACTCCAGGCACGCCCCCCAGGTTGGCCGTGGACGACCCGCTGAAGACCGTGCGCGGTCGCCGCGGTCCACTGCAGTCCTCGTGGCCGTGACCGCCTTCGAGGCGATCCACTTTCGCGATGCGCGCAAGCGGATCAGGGCAAACCCCTCGGCCACGCTGGCCGAGATGCGCAGCCGCTGACTCCAGGCGCCTAGCCGTTCGGCGGCGTGTACTTGGAGACCGAGAACACCGCGCCCTGCGGATCGGCGAGGACCGCCGTGCGCACCGGCGGCGCATCGAAGGGCTCGACCACGACGGTGGCGCCGAGCTCCGAGCCGCGGGCCGCAACGGCGTCCGCGTCGTCGACGGCGAAGGTGACGCCCCAGCTCGGCGGCGTCCCCTCGGGCTGCCCGTTGGACATCAGCCAGGCGGTCGCGTCCTCAAAGCCGGGAGGGGCATCCTGCTCGGCCAGGTCCTTCAGCCAGCCCGGGTTGCGCTGCTCCAGCACGTCGCCGTAGCCCGGCACGCGGAAAAACGTGTAGCCCTCGTCGGAGAGATCGGCCTCCCAGCCGAAGACCGAGCCGTAGAAGGCGATCGCCGCCTCGGGGTCGGCGGTCGTGAGCCCGCTGAAGTTCCAGGTGCCGGCCTCGTTCACGAGCTGGGCGCCCTTGTGCTGCCGGGCCTCCCAGACGTTGAACGCCGCGCCCTGAGGGTCGGCGATCACCGCCATGCGGCCCGCGTCGAACACGTCGAAGGGATCCATCATCACCGCCCCGCCGGCCTTCTTGGCTGCGGCGGCGGCCTCGTCGGCGCTGTCGACCCAGATGTAGGTGTTCCACGCGGGCGGCCAGGTCGCGCCGTCCGGGCGGGAGCCGATCCCCGCCACGTCCAGCCCCCGCAGCCGCGCCGCGAAGTAGTGGGAAGGCTCCTCGGCCGGCATTAGGTCCTCGAACTCCCACCCGAACAGGCCGCCGTAGAACTCGGTCGCGGCCTCGGGGTCCGGCTGGTCCGTGTCCACCCAGCAGGTCACGCCCTTCGGATATCCGTCTCGCTCAAATCCATCTCGCTCGCTCATCTCCGTTCCTTTCGTCCGCTTGTCCGAGTTCCGAGGCTATTGGCTAATTAGGTCAGGTTCTGTCCTATATAACCGGGACGATGGGGAAGCCATGAGCGAGACGTCGAGCCGCCTTCTGACCCTGCTCTCCCTGCTCCAGGGCAGACGGGACTGGCCGGGCGGCGAGTTGGCCGAGCGGCTCGAGGTCAGCAGGCGGACGGTCCGCCGCGACGTCGAGCGCCTGCGCGAGCTGGGCTACCCGATCGAGTCCCTTGCGGGCCCGGCGGGGGGCTATCGCCTCCGCGCGGGGACGGCGATGCCGCCGTTGCTGCTGGACGACGACGAGGCGGTCGCGATCGCGGTCGGCCTGCGGACCGCGGCCAGCGCCTCGGTGGCGGGGATCGAGGAGGCGGGGCTGAGGGCGATGGTCAAGCTCGAGCAGGTGCTCCCCCCGCAGCTCCGGCCTCGCCTGCGCGCGCTGCAGAAGGCTGAGACCACGGGCCAGATGGGCGGCCCCACCGTCGACCCGGAGTGCCTGACCACCGTCGGCGCGGCCTGCCGGGACTCAGAGCGCCTTCGCTTCGCATACCGCGACCGCGAGGGGACCGAGAGCAGGCGCGACGTCGAGCCGCACTCGCTGGTCAACTCCGGCCGGCGCTGGTACCTGGTCGCGTGGGACCCCGACCGGGATGACTGGCGCAGCTTCCGCCTCGACCGCATCGCCCGCCCTGCGGCGACGGGGGTTCGCTGCGTCGCCCGTGAGCTGCCCACCAAGGACGCGGCCGCGTACGTGACTCAGAGCATCAGGTCGATGCCGAGCCGATACGAGGCGAGGGTGGTGCTGCAGGCGCCGGCCGAGCAGGTCCGTCGCCGTTTCTCGGCCGGCTGGGGCAAGATCACGCCGATCGACGAGGGCAGCTGCGAATACCGGACCGGGGACGACGACCTCGACTGGCTCGCCCTCCGCGTGTCGATGCTGGGCGTCGAGTTCGAGGTGCTCGAGCCGCCCGAGCTCGCCGAGCACCTGGCGGCGCTGGCGGGCCGCGCGTCCCGGGCTAGCGCTCTGGCTGCTGGTCCCAGGGGGTGAGGATGCGGGGGCCGTCGGCGGTGACGGCGACCGTGAACTCGAAGTGGGCGGCCATCGAGTCGTCCTCGGAGTAGACGGCCCAGCCGTCGTTGCCCATGCGGACGTCGGGGCCGCCGGCGTTGACCATCGGCTCGATCGCCAGCACCATCCCCTCCTCCAGCTCCGGGCCCTTGCCAGGGTCGCCGAAGTTGGGGATCTGCGGGTCCTCGTGCATCTCGCGGCCGACCCCGTGGCCGACCAGCGAGCGGATCACCGAGAGATCGTCCTGCTCGACCCTGGTCTGGATGGCGTGGGAGATGTCGCTGAGCCGGTTGCCGGCCCGCGCCATCGCGATCCCGTCGAACAGCGAGGCGCGCGTGGTCTTGATCAGCTGCTCGGTCTCGGCGCTGACCTCGCCGACCGGCACGGTGATCGCGGCGTCGGCGACCCAGCCCTCGTAGGTGACGCCGACGTCGAGGGAGATGATGTCGCCCTTGCGCAGCTCATAGGGCCCGGGGATGCCGTGCACGACCATCGAATTGGGCGAGGCGCAGATCGAGCCGGGGAAGCCACGGTAGCCCTTGAACGAGGGGACCGCGCCCTGGGAGCGGATGAACTTCTCGGCCGTCTCGTCGAGCTGCTTGGTGGTGACGCCGGGGCGGACCTTGGCCTGCAGCATCTGCAGGCAGCGGGCCTGGATGGCGCCCGCCGCCGCCATCTGGTCGAGCTGCTCGGGGGTCTTCTGGATGATTCCGCCGCGATACATCGTCAGAGCCGCCTCCTACATCTCCATTTCTTCTTCGCGCTTCAGCGTAGCCAGCAGGCCCCTGATCTGCTCGGCCACGTTCTCGGGAGCCTCAGTTCCGTCGACCTTCTGCAGGATGCCCAAGTCTTCGTAGTAGTCGATCAGCGGCTCGGTCTTCTCGCGATATTGGCTCAACCGCTGCTGGACGACCTCGGGCTTGTCGTCGTCGCGCACGATCAGCTTGGAGCCGTCGACGTCGCAGACGCCCTCCTGCTTCGGCGGGTTGAAGTCGACGTGGAAGACGTGGCCGCCCTGCTCGCAGGTGCGGCGGCCGCTGAGGCGCCTCACGATCTCCTCTTCGGGCACCTCGATCAGGATCGCGGCGGTCATCTTCCGGCCCAGCTTCTCGATCTCGTCCTCGAGCGCCTCGGCCTGCGGCACCGTACGGGGGAACCCGTCGAGGATGAAGCCGTCGCCGGCCTCCTCCCCCTGCACCCGCTCGGCGATGACGCCGATGATCACGTCGTCGGGAACCAGGTCGCCGCGGTCCATGTACTCCTTCGCCTTGGCGCCGATCTCGGTTCCCTCCTTGATCGCGGTTCGAAGGATGTCCCCGGTCGCGTAGTAGGGCAGCCGCAGGTCATCCTGCAGGCTCTCGCCCTGCGTCCCCTTGCCGCTTCCGGGCGGGCCCAGCAGGATCAGATTCAGCTCAGACATGTGCGGCGGCTCCTTCGCCTCGCAGCCGGGCCGATGACCCGGTCGCGCCTCTCTACTTCAGGAAACCCTCGTAGTTGCGCATCATCAACTGCGCTTCCAACTGTTTCACGGTGTCCAACGCGACTCCGACGACGATCAGGATCGAGGTGCCGCCGAAGAAGAAGTTCGCCGATGTCTGGCTGATGAGGATGGTGGGAAGCGCCGCCACGGCTCCCAGGTAAAGCGCGCCCGGGAAGGTCAGGCGCGAGAGGATCCGGTCCAGGTATTCGGCGGTAGGTCGCCCGGGCCGCACGCCGGGGATGAAGCCGCCGTATTTCTTCAGGTTGTCGGCCTGGTCCACCGGGTTGAAGGTGACCGCCGTGTAGAAGTAGGTGAAGATGATGATGAAGAAGACCTCGCCGACCACGTAGGCCCAGCTATTGGGGCTGAAGAACGCGGCGAAGTCGAGCGCAGCGGGGGTGTTCAGGAGCTGGCCGATGGTGGGCGGGAAGGCCATGATCGAGGCGGCGAAGATGACCGGGATGACACCGGCCATGTTCACGCGCAGCGGCAGGTAGGTGGAGCCGCCCGAGGTCATGCGCCGGCCGACCACGCGCTTGGCGTACTGGACAGGGATGCGCCGCTGGCCCTCCTGAACGAAGACGATCGCGACGATCACCGCGAGTGCGATGAAGGGCATCATCACCACGAAGACCGGGTCGGGGCTGGTCCACCAGGCTTGGATCCCGCCCGGAAGCCCGGCGACGATCGAGGCGAAGATCATCAGCGAGATGCCGTTGCCGATGCCGCGCTGGGTGATCAGCTCGCCCATCCACATCAGCAAGGTGCAGCCCGCGGTCAGCGTGATCACGATCAGGAACACCTTGTTGAAGGTGAGGTTGCCGACGACGCTGGTGCCGGCCGTGTCCTGGAAGCTCTGGAAGAGGAAGACGTAGCCGATCGACTGCGCGAAGGCGAGCGCGACCGTGAGGTAGCGGGTGTACTGGGTGATCTTCTGCTGGCCGACCTCGCCCTCCTTCTGCAGGCGCTCGAGCGAGGGCACCACGACCGTCAGCAGCTGCAGGATGATCGAGGCCGTGATGTAGGGCATGATCCCGAGCGCGAACAGGGACAGCCGCGAGAGGCTGCCGCCGGAGAAGAGGTTGAGGAAGCCGAGCACATTGGAGCCGGTGAAGTTCGACTCGATGTCCTTGATCGTGCCGGCGTCCACGCCCGGGGAGGGGATGTAGGCGCCGAGGCGGTAGAGGGCCAGGATCGCCGCCGTGAACAGCAGCTTCTTGCGGATGTCCTGGACCGAGAAGGCGTTGAGGATCGTCTGGAGCACTATTCAGCCGGCTCCTTGCCGGGGACCGCCTGAAGCTCGAGCTCCTCGCAGCTGCCGCCGGCCGCCTCGATCTTCTCCCTGGCGGTTGCGCTGAAGGCGTGGGCCTTGACGGTGAGCTTGGCCGAGATCTCGCCGCTGCCGAGCACCTTGACGGGGTGCTTGCGGGTTGCGAGGCCCTTCTCGCGCAGCGACTCAGGCGTCACCTCGTCGCCGGCCTTGAACCGCTTCTCGAGGTCTGAGACGTTGACCGGCTGGGTGCGCGTCCGGAAGTTCTCGAACGGCATCGACATCTTCTTGTTCGGGCCGCGCAGCTTGCCCATCCGCATGTGGATCGGGTTCTGCCCGCCCTCGTAGCCGGGCTTGCGCTTGCTGCCCGAGCGCGCGCCGGCGCCCTTGTGGCCGCGGCCTGAGGTCTTGCCGAATCCCGTCCCGTGCCCGCGTCCGAGCCGCTTGCGCGCCTTCCGCGATCCCTTTGCGGGCTTCAGGTTGTGCAGCCCCACCTGCTTGGAACGCTCGGCGCTCACTTCTCACCAACCTCAACCATGTGCCCGACGACCCTCAGCATCCCCTGAAACTGCTCGTTGTCGGTGTGTGTCGAGCTGGCCCCGATCCGCCCCAGCTTCAGGGATCGCAGCGTCTCCCGCTGGCTCGGGGACGCGCCATTCGAGGAACGCACCTGCTTGACCGTGACCTCAGCCACCGGTGCCCTCCTCCGACTTCTCGGCCTCAGCGGGCTTCTTCTCGCCCTCCTCGCCCTTCTCGGACCCCTCGGCGGGAGTGACCGGTGTCTCTGGCGGGCTCGGCTGGGAAGCTGGCGCGGGCTCCTCGGCAGGCGGGGGTTCCTCGGCGGGCTTCTCCGCGGCAGGGGCGGATGCCGGGTCCGTCCCCGTGGCAAGTTCCGCAGTCGGTGTTTTCGCAGCCACGGGGACGGGCCCGGTAGCCGCCTCGGTCGAGTCTGACTCAGAAGCAGCTTCCCCGTCCGCTCCGAACACGGGTCCGACCCCGAGCACCTCGCTGATCGAAATCCCCCGCAGCTTGGCGACGTCCTCCGGCTTCCGCAGGCTCTCGAGCCCCTCCATCGTCGCCTTCACCAGGTTGATCGGGTTCTGCGTGCCGATGCTCTTGGTGAGCACGTCGCGGACCCCGCCCAACTCGAGCACCGCCCGCACGCCGCCGCCGGCGATGACGCCGGTACCGGGGCTGGCCGGTCGCAGCACGACATGGCCGGCGCCGAAGCGGCCGATCACGCGGTGGGTGATCGTCTGGCCGTACTTGGGCACGCGGATTAGGTTCTTGCGGGCGTTCTCGACCGCCTTCTGGATCGCCAGGGGCACCTCGCGGGCCTTGCCGTAGCCGATCCCGACCACGGAGTCCTCGTCGCCGACGGCGACGAGCGCGGTGAACGAGAAGCGGCGGCCGCCCTTGACGACTTTGGCGACACGGTTGATCTCGATCACGCGCTCCTGCAGATCGAGTCCCTTGGGGCTGACGGTTTCGAGGGTCATGGGCTGAAAGACGGTAGCGGAGCAGACCAGGCGGCCCCCGCGGCCATCAGAACTTCAGTCCCCCCTCCCTCGCGCCCTCGGCCAGCGCCTTGACGCGGCCGTGGTAGCGGTAGCCGCTGCGGTCGAAGACGCAGGTCTCGACCTTGGCGTCAGAGGCCCGCTTGGCGATCAGCTCGCCGGCCTTCTTGGCCTGTTCCATCGGGGCCATGCCACGCAGGTCGCCCTCCGTCCAGTTGACCGCCGTCAGCGTGCGACCGGAATCGTCGTCGATCAGCTGGGCCGAGATGCCGCGGTTGGAGCGATAGACCGAAAGGCGCGGACGCTCCGCGCTGCCGCGGATCTTGGCGCGCACGCGGCGCCGGCGCCGCAGGCGCTTCTGGGGCTTGGTCAGGACCGTCACGGCTTAAGCCCGCTTCCCGACCTTGCGGCTGACGTGCTCGCCCGCGTAGCGCACGCCCTTGCCCTTGTAGGGCTCCGGCGGACGGCTCTTGCGGATGCGGGCGGCGATCTCGCCCACGAGCTGCTTGTCGATGCCGCGCACGATCACCTGGGTCGGCTCGGGGACCTCGAACTCGATCCCCTCGGGCGCCTGCAGCGTCACCGGATGCGAGTAGCCGAGCGACATCTCAAGCGCCTTGCCCTTGAGCTGGGCGCGGTAGCCGACCCCCTGGATCTCCAGCCGCCGCTCGTAGCCGTCGGTGACGCCCTCGACCATGTTCGCGATCAGGCTGCGGGTGAGCCCGTGCAGGGCACGGTGCTCGCCGCGGTCCGTGGGGCGCTCGACCTTGACGGCGCCGTCGTCCAGCGACACCTTGATGTCGCGCACGATCTCCTGGGAGAGCTCTCCCTTCGGGCCCTTGACGGTGACCGCCTGCGGCTTCACATCGACCTCGACCCCGTCGGGGATCTCTATCGGCTGCTTTCCGATCCGGCTCATCTCAGGCTCACCACACGTAGGCGACTACCTCGCCGCCGACGCCCTTCTTGGTCGCCTCGTGACCGGTCATGACGCCGGTCGAGGTCGAGACGATCGTGGTGCCCATGCCACCCTGCACCCGCGGCACGTCGTCGCTCTTCACGTAGCGGCGCCGGCCGGGGCGAGAGACGCGCTCCATTCCCATGATCACGGGGTCGCGATCCTCGGTGTAGCGGAGGGCGACGCGGAGCACCTCGCCCTTCTCGCCCTTCTCGGTGGCGAAGTCGGTGATGTAGCCCTGCTCCTTGAGGATGCGCGACATCTCGCGCTTCAGGCGCGAGGACGGGATCACGACCTCCTCGTGCTCGGCCTCGAGCGCGTTGCGGATCCGGGTCAGGTAGTCGCCGATGGGATCGGTAAGCATGGGTTCGCGGGCTCCTTACCAGCTCGACTTGGTCATGCCCGGCACGTAGCCCTGATGGGCCTGCTCACGCAGGCAGATCCGACAGAGGCCGAACTTGCGGTAATAGGCGCGGGAGCGGCCGCAGCGGCGGCAGCGGTTGTAACCGCGCGATTTGAACTTCGGCGGGTTGCTCTGCTTCACCCGCTGGGACGTCTTGGCCATCAGCCTTCCTTCTCTTTGGAGTCGTCCCCGCCCTTGGCGGAGTCATCGTCGGATTTGCCCTCGCCCTCGGGCTTCTTCTCGCCCTCGCCCGCCTCGCCCTCTTCGCCTTCCTCGCCCTCCTCGGGCCTCTCGCGCTTGGCGTAGGCCTCGGGGTTCTCCTCCTTGAGCTGCTCCAGGGCGGCCTCCTCGGCCTCGGCGCGCTGGCGGGCCTCCTCCTTGCGCCGCTCCTCCTCTTCCTCGGCGGCCTTGTCGACCTCGCCGGGACGGCCGTCGGCGGCGAACGGCATGCCGAGCCCGTCGAGCAGCGCGAACGCCTCGACGTCGCTGGCGGCCGTTGTGGTGATCGTGATGTCGAGGCCCCTGACCTCGTCGATCGAGTCGTAGTCGATCTCGGGGAAGATGATCTGCTCGCGGACGCCGATCGAGTAGTTGCCGCGCCCGTCGAAGGAGCGGGGGTTGAGCCCCCGGAAGTCGCGAATGCGGGGGATGGCGATCGTGATCAGGCGGTCCAGGAACTCCCACATGCGCGCGCGGCGCAGGGTGACCGCGACACCGACGGGCATCTGCTCGCGGACCTTGAAGTTCGCGATCGACTTCTTGGCGCGGCGCACGCTCGGAGCCTGGCCGGCGATCGTCGCCAGCTGCTCGGTCGCGGCCTCCAGCATCTGGGTGTTCTGCTTGGCCTCGCCGATCCCCATGTTGAGGGTGATCTTCTGCAGCGTCGGCACGGCCATCGGGCTGGAGTAGCCGAAGCGCTCTACCAGCGCCGGCTTCAGCTCGTTCGAGTAGGCGTCGCGCAGCCTCGGCGGGGGTGCCGCCTGCTTCTGCTGCTCCGTTGCCTTCTGATCGGTTGCGGCTTCCATCAGTCGATCTCCGTGCCCTTGCGCGCGCCGACGCGGCGGCGCTTGCCGTCGGCGCCCCGCTCGACCCGTACGCGGGTGGGCTTGTTGTCTGAGGGGTCCAGCAGCATCACGTTGGAGATGTGGATCGGGCCCTCCTTCTCGATGATGCCGCCGACCTCGCCCCCCTTGGAGGCGTCCTTGACCGAGACGGGGCGCTGGTGGCGCTTGACGATGTTGAGCCCTTCGACGTACACACGGCCCTTGCCGGGCTCGGTGCGGACAACGCGGCCGGTCTTGCCGCGGTCCTTGCCGCCGATCACCTTGACGTTGTCGTCCTTGCGGATTCGCATCCCACCCATGGTTTAGAGCACCTCCGGGGCCAGCGACACGATCCGCATGAAGTTCCTGTCGCGCAGCTCGCGGGCGACCGGGCCGAAGATGCGCGTACCGCGCGGCGCGCCCTGCGGGTCGATCAGCACGGCGGCGTTCTCGTCGAAGGAGATGTAGGTGCCGTCCTTGCGGCCCAGCTGCTTGCGGGTGCGCACGACCACGGCCTCGACCACTTCGCCCTTGCGGACGCCGCCGTGCGGCGTCGCCTGCTTGACGGTCGCGGTGATGACATCGCCGATGCGCGCGTAGCGGCGGTGGGAGCCGCCCTTGACCCGGATGCAGAGGATCTCGCGCGCGCCCGAGTTGTCGGCCACCCTGAGCTTGGACTCCTGCTGGATCATCGCTCCGTCCTACTTCGCCTTCTCGAGGACTTCGGCCAGGCGCCAGCGCTTGGTCTTCGACAGCGGGCGGGTCTCGATGATCCGTACCAGGTCGCCCTCGCCCGCCTCGTTGGACTCGTCGTGGGCGCGAAGGGTGCTCGACTCGCGAACGATCTTCTCGTAGGCGGGATGTCGCCGCGCGGTGTCGATGCGGACGGTGATCGTCTTGTCCGACTTGCTCGAGACGACGGTGCCCCGGCGCTCCTTGCGGCCCGCCGAGCGGCGCTCGGCCGGGGGTGTGCCCGTGCCGGTCTCGCCGCCCTGGCGGCGCTTCTTGCGGTAGGACGAGCGGGCCTTTGCGGCGGCGCCGCGGTGCTGCGAGCGCTCGCCGGCCCGGTCCGTGGGGCTGCGCTGCGGCCCGGCGGCGCCGGACTCGCGGGAGCGCTCCAGACGCTTGCGCGCCTTCCAGTCCAGACCCTCGTCATCAGCGGCCGGGGCGTCCTCGGCCGGAGCGTCCTCGGCTGGTGCGTCCTCGGCTGGGGCGTCCTCGGCTGGGGCGTCCTCGGCTGGGGCGTCCTCGGCCGGAGCGTCCTCTGCCGGAGCCTCGGCCTCGGGGGCCTGCTCTTCGGCGGGCTGCTCTTCGCTGGTCTCGTTCTGCTCTTTTTTCTCGTCTTCAGCCATCGTCAGTCCTTCAGTTCCTTCTCAACGTCGATCCCCCGCTCCCTGGCCACGGTCAGCAGCCGCGCGACGTCACGCCGCGCGGCGCCCATGGCGGAGGTGTTCTCGAGCTCGCCGGTGGCGTGCTGGAAGCGCAGCCCGAAGTGCTCCTCCTTGGCCTGGCGCAGGCGCTCGAGCAGCTCGGGGTCCTTGAGGTTGTGCACGTCTGAGGCCTTCATCCCAGTGCTCGCATTCCGCTTCGCTCCATGCTCACGCCTCGGCCCCCTCGCGGCGAACGAACTTGGTCTTGATCGGAAGCTTGTGGCCGGCCAGGCGCAACGCGTCCTTGGCCAGCTCCTCGTCCACCCCGGCGAGCTCGAACATGACGCGGCCGGGCTTGACGACGGCGACCCAGCCCTCGGGGTTGCCCTTGCCCGAGCCCATGCGGGTCTCGGCCGGCTTCGCGGTCACCGGCTTGTCGGGGAAGATGTTGATCCAGACCTTCCCCCCTCGCTTGATCTTGCGGGTCATCGCGACTCGGGCGGCCTCGATCTGGCGGTTGGTGATCCAGCCGCGCTCGGTCGCCTTCAGCCCGTACTCGCCGAAGGCGACGGTGCTGCCCCCCTTCGCGTAGCCGCGCATGCGGCCCCGCATCTGCTTGCGGTACTTGACCCGCTTCGGCATCAGCATCAGCCACGACCCCCTCGCCCGCCGCGGCCTCCACGGCCGCCGCCCGAGGGAGCGCCGTCCTCGTCCTCGGCGCCCTCCTGACGGTAGCCCTCGGGCATCACCTCGCCCTTGTTGATCCAGCACTTGACGCCGATGCGGCCGGTCGTCGTGCGGGCCTCGATGAAGCCGTAGTCGATGTCGGCGCGCAGGGTATGCAGGGGCACGCGGCCGTCGGAGTAGCCCTCGGTGCGCGCCATCTCGGCGCCGCCGAGGCGCCCCGAGACCTGGACCTTGACCCCCTTGGCGCCGGAGCGCATCGCTGAGGTCAGCGCGCGCTTCATCGCGCGCCGGAAGGCGACGCGATTCTGGAGCTGCTCCGCGATTGACTGGGCGACCAGCTTCGCGTCCAGCTCAGGGCGCTTGATCTCCTTGATGTTGACCTTGACCGGGCGCCCGGTGATCTTGTGCAGCTCCTTGCGCAGCGCGTCCACCTCGCTGCCCGACTTGCCGATCACGATGCCGGGGCGCGCGGTGGCGATATCGACCTCGATCTCGTTCGAGCCTTTGACGATCGTGATGTCAGACAGACCGGCGTGCGAGAGCTTGTTCTCGATGTGCTCGCGGATGTGGATGTCCTCCATCAGGTAGTCCGCGAACTCGCGCTCGTTGAACCAGTTGCTCTTCCAGTCGTGGATGTAGCCGACCCGGAATCCTTCGGGGTGGATCTTCTGTCCCATGCTCTCCTCAGTCCTCGGGGGTCAGCGCCACGTTGATGTGGCTGGTTCGCTTGTTGATACGGGTGGCGCGGCCGAGCGCGCGGGGGCGGTAACGGCGCAGCGTCGGCCCCTCATCGACGGTGATGTCGGCGACCATGAGGTCGTCGGCGACGAGGTCGTGGTTGTTCTCGGCGTTGGCCGCCGCGGAATTGATCAGCTTGAGAATGTCCTGCGCGGCCCCCCGCGAGGAGAAGCGCAGCGTCGTCAGCGCGTCCTCGAGCGGCTTGCCGCGGACCTGGTCGGCGATCAGTCGCGCCTTGCGAGGCGCGACCCGCACGTAGCTGGCGCGGGCCTTGACCAGCGGTCGCTCTGCCGGCTGCTTTGCAGCGGCCTTGGGCTTGGGCTTCGCCTCGTCCGCCTTGGCGCTCGCGGGCTTCTTGGCCGAAGTCTTCCTGGCTGCGGGCTTCTTCGGCTCGGCCTTCTTCGCGGTCTGCTTCTTCGCGGGGGCCTTGGCCGCCGCCGCCTTGGCGGCGGGCTTCTTTGCCGCCTTCTTCCTGGTTGCCGGCTTGGCCGCGTCCTTCTTGGCCGCGTCCTTCTTCTCGGTGTCCTTAGGCTCGGCCATCAGCTCCCCTAGTCGTCCTTCTGCGCCGAGCCGGCGCCGGAGTGCGCGCGGAAGGTGCGGGTCGGGGCGAACTCGCCCAGCTTGTGGCCGACCATCGACTCCGAGATGTAGACGGGCACGTGCTTGCGGCCATCGTGGACGGCGATCGTGTGGCCGACCATCTCCGGGAAGACGGTGGACTTGCGCGACCAGGTCTTGACCATGGCCTTCTGGCCCGACTCGTTCATCGCGCTGATCCGCTTCAGCAGGCGCTCCTCGGCCCACGGCCCCTTCTTGGTCGAGCGTCCCATCAGCTCACCTCTTCTTCCTGCGGCGGCCGCGGACGATGAGCTGATCGGACTTCTTCCCCTTCTTGCGGGTGCGGTAGCCGAGCGTGGGCTTGCCCCACGGGGTCACTGGGTGCCCGCCGGGAGTGTGATGGGCCTCGCCGCCGCCGTGCGGGTGGTCCACCGGGTTCATGGCGACGCCGCGGGTCTGCGGGCGCTTGTTGCGGTGGCGGTTGCGGCCGGCCTTGCCCCACTTCACGTTCTGGTGCTCCGGGTTGGTCAGGGAACCCACCGTGGCGCGGCACTCGCCGCGGACCATCCGCACCTCCGAAGAGGGCAGCCGCAGCGAGACCATCGGGCCCTCCTTGGCCACCACCTGGATCGCGGTGCCGGCGGCGCGGCCGAGGCGCCCGCCCTGGCCAGGCGTCAGCTCGACGTTGTGGACGACTGTGCCGGTCGGGATCCGGGCGAGCGGCAGCGCGTTGCCCGGGGTGATGTCGGCGCCCTCTCCGGAGACGACTTCGGCGCCGACCGCGAGCCCCTGCGGAGCGAGGATGTAGCGCTTCTCGCCGTCGGCGTAGTTGAGCAGCGCGATGTAGGCGCTGCGGTTGGGGTCGTACTCGATCGTCGCGACCTTGGCGGGCACGCCGTCCTTGGTGCGCTTGAAGTCGATACGCCGGTACAGCCGCTTGGCGCCGCCGCCGCGGTGGCGCGAAGTGATGCGCCCGGCCGCGTTGCGGCCGCTCGAGCGCTTCTTGCCCTCGACGAGCGACTTCGCCGGGTCGTCGCCGCTGAGCTCCTCGCGCACCTGGTAGGTGCCGAAGCGGCGCCCGGGGCTGGTCGGCTTTGTCTTGCGGGTTGCCATCAGATCTCCTTAGCCCTCCACCGCCGCGCCCTCGAACAGCTCGATGCGCTGACCGGGGGCGAGCTGGACGACGGCCTTCTTCCAAGAGCGGCTGGTGCCGCTGCTGAGGCCGCGGCGCTTGGGCTTGGCGCGGACCTTGGCGGTCTTCACCGAACGCACCTTGACTTCGAAGATCTGCTCGATCGCCTGCGCGATCTGCGTCTTGTGCGCCCGCTCGTGGACGCGGAAGGTGTACTTGCCGTCCGCCATCAGCGCGTAGCTCTTCTCCGAGACCACGGGGCGGATGATCACCTGGCGAGGGTCCATCAGCCCGCCCTCCCTTCCAGCTCCTTCAGGGCCTCCTGGGAAACCACCAGCGAGGCGGCGCCGATCACGTCGGCCACGCCGGCTGCCGTGGCCTGGGCCACCTGCACGCGGGGGATGTTGCGGAAGCTCTTTGCGGCGGCCTCCTCGTCGGCCCCGATCACGACCAGCGTCGGCGCGTCCCCGCCCCACTTCTGAAGCGCCTGAGCCGCCTGCTTGGTCGATGGCTTCTCGAAACCCGAGCCGTCCAGCACGGCGACGCTGCCGCGCTCGGCGTGGACGCTGAGCGCGGCGCGGAGCGCGCGGCGGCGGGCCTTGCGGTTGATCTTGAAGGTGTAGTGGCGCGGCTTCGGGCCGAAGGCGACGCCGCCGCCGTAGCGGTGGGGGACGCTGAGAGCGCCCGCGCGCGCCCGGCCGGTGCCCTTCTGCCGCCAGGCCTTGGCGGTGGTCATCGCAACCTCGCCACGGGTCAGGGTCGAATGGGTGCCGCGGCGCCGCGCGTTGAGGTCGGCGCGCGCCGCCTGGTGCACCAGGGACTCGTGGAACGGCTCCGCGAACAGGGCCTTCGGCAGGTCGGCCTTCGCCTGCTTGCCCAGCACCGGGGCCTTGGCCGAGGAGGCCGCGGCGCCCGCCTTCTTCTCCGCTGCCTCAGCCATCGGAGCGCACCTCGACCGTCGCGTTGCGCCCGCCGGGCACCGAGCCCTTGACCAGCAGCAGGTTGCGATCGGCGTCGACGCCGTGGATGGTGGCGCCGCGCTGGGTGCGGCGCCCCGCTCCCATGCGGCCCGGCATCTTCTGCCCGGGGAAGATCCGGGCGGGGTCGGCGCTGGCGCCGGCGGAGCCGGGAGCCCTGACGTTGTGGGAGCCGTGGGTGACCGGGCCACGGCTGAAGTTGTGGCGCTTGATCGTTCCCTGGAAGCCCTTGCCGACGGAGACGGCGGCGATCTTGACCTTGTCGCCGGCCTCGAAGTCGGCGACGGTGACGGAGTCCCCCACCTTGCGCTCGGAGCCCCCACCGGATGCGTCCGCCTCCTCTCCCTCGCCGCCCTCGGCATCGCCGCCGCTGCCGGCAGCGGGGAATTCGGTGTCGCGGAACTCGACCACGGTGCGCGACGGGCCGGCCCCCGCCTTCTTCAGATGGCCCAGCTCGGCCTTGGTCAGCTTGCGCTCCTCGGTGGGCTCGCCGGCGAGCTGCACGGCGTCGTAGCCGTCGCGGTCGGCCTTGCGGATTCCCGTGATCGTGTTCGGCGCGGCCTCGATCACCGTCACGGGCACGGCCGTGCCGTCCTCGTCGAAGACGCGGGTCATGCCCAGCTTCTTGCCTACGATCGCGCTCACCACGTCCACCTAGAGCCTGATCTCCACGTCGACGCCGGCCGGCAGGGTCTCCATCCGCTGCAGCTCGTCGACGGTCTTCGGGGTCGGCTGATGAATGTCGATCAGGCGCTTGTGCGTGCGGATCTCGAAGTGCTCGCGCGAGTCCTTGTCCTTGAACGGGCTGCGGATCACGCAGTAGACGTTCTTCTCGGTCGGCAGCGGCACGGGCCCGGACACGGTCGCGCCGGTCCGCTCGGCGGTCCCGACGATCTCCTGGGCAGCCCGGTCTATGGCGTCGTGGTCATACGCCTTGAGCCGAATCCTGATTTTTCCTGATGTCAAAGAAGCCATGGTGCTGGCGAGTCAGTTTTCTCTCTTCTTATGCTGTTGTGGTGGCGACGCAACAGGGGCGCTGCCCATGTGAGGCAACGCCCCGGTCGTATGTCTTGCGGTTTTCGCGGCCCTTGCCCAACTCATCCGAGGGCCGCTCGTAGTGCGGGCCCCGGATGGGGCCCGCTTGCAGCTACTCGGTTACCTCCGTCACGACACCGGAGCCGACGGTGCGACCGCCCTCCCGGATCGCGAAGCGGAGACCCTTGTCCATGGCGATCGGCTGGATCAGCTCGACCTCCATCTCGGCGTTCTCGCCGGGCGCGACGAACTCGCGGTCCTTGGGCAGGTTGACGACGCCAGTGACGTCGGTGGTGCGGAAATAGAACTGCGGCCTGTAGCCCGTGACGAAGGGCGTGTGACGGCCGCCCTCCTCCTTCTTCAGGCAGTAGACCTCCGCCTTGAACTTGGTGTGCGGCGTGATCGAGCCCGGCTTGCAGAGCACCTGACCGCGCTGGATCTCCTCGCGCTTGGTGCCTCGCAGCAGGGCGCCGATGTTGTCGCCGGCGCGACCCTCGTCGAGGATCTTGCGGAACATCTCGACTCCGGTGACGACGGTCTTGGAGGTGTCGGTGATGCCGACGATCTCGACCTCCTCGCCTGAGTTGATGATGCCCTGCTCGACGCGGCCGGTGGCTACCGTGCCGCGGCCGGTGATCGAGAAGACGTCCTCGACCGGCATCAGGAACGGCTTGTCGAGGTCGCGCTCGGGCTCGGGGATGTAGTCATCCAGAGCCTGGGCGAGGTCGAGGATCGACTGCTTGGCCTCCTCGTCGCCCTCCAGCGCCTTCAGCGCCGAGCCCTTGATGATCGGGACCTCGTCGCCGGGGAACTCGTACTCGTTGAGCAGGTCCTTGACCTCCTCCTCGACGAGCTCCAGCAGCTCGGCGTCGTCGACCATGTCGGTCTTGTTCAGGTAGACGACCACGTAGGGGACGTTCACCTGGCGGGCGAGCAGGATGTGCTCGCGGGTCTGGGGCATCGGGCCGTCAGGCGCCGAGACCACCAGGATCGCGCCGTCCATCTGGGCGGCGCCCGTGATCATGTTCTTGACGTAGTCGGCGTGGCCCGGGCAGTCGACGTGCGCGTAGTGACGGTTGTCCGTCTCGTACTCGACGTGCGATGTGGCGATGGTGATCCCGCGCTCCTTCTCCTCGGGCGCGTTGTCGATCTCATCGAACGACTTAACCTCGGTCCCACCCTTGTCGGCGAGTGTCTTCGTGATCGCGGCGGTCAGCGTGGTCTTGCCGTGATCGACATGGCCGATGGTGCCGACGTTGACGTGCGGCTTATCGCGATCGAACTTCTCCTTGGACATCTCGCTCCTTTGGCTTTCTTGGTTGCTCTAAGTCTCGGTCTGCGGTGCGTGTGAAGTCTGTTTCTTCGTTCGTGTGCGGACGAACCTGGGGAATATAGCCAGCTACCGCGTGTTTCGTGCCTAGGTCGCGGCCCCCACGGGCTCGCCCGAGCGGTGCTCGACGATCTCCTCGGCGATGCTGGCCGGGACCTCCTCGTAACGCTCGAACTGCATCGTGTAGCTGGCGCGGCCCTGGGTCGAGGATCGTACGTCGGTGGCGTACCCGAACATCTCGCCGAGCGGCACGAATGCGTGGACCGCGAGCGCGTTGCCGCGCTGCTCCTGGCCCTGCACCTTGCCCCGGCGCCGGCTGAGGTCGCCGATCACGTCTCCCAGGAACTCCTCGGGCGTGACCACCTCGACGTTCATGACGGGCTCCAGCAGCACCGGGTTGGCCTTGCGGGCGCCCTCTTGGAGGGCCATCGATCCCGCGACCTTGAAGGCCATCTCCGAGGAATCGACGTCGTGGTAGGAGCCGTCAATCAGCTCCACGCGCACGTCCACCATCGGATAGCCGGCCTTGACGCCGGAGGCGAGCGCCTCCTCGACCCCCTGCTCGACCGAGGGGATGTACTCGGTCGGGATCTTGCCGCCCTTGATCTGGTTGACGAAGTCGAAGCCCTCGCCCGGGGCCGGCTCGATGTTGATCACGGCATGGCCGTACTGGCCCCGGCCGCCCGTCTGGCGCACGAACCTGCCGTTGACCTTCTCGACCCGCTTGCGGATCGTCTCGCGATAGGCGACCTGAGGCTTGCCGACGTTCGCGTCGACCGAGAACTCGCGCAGCAGCCGGTCCACCAGCACCTCCAGGTGGAGCTCGCCCATTCCGTGGATCAGGGTCTGTCCGGTCTCGTCATCGGACTCGACCTGGAAGGTCGGGTCCTCCTCGGAGAGGCGGCCGAGGCTCTCGGAGAGCTTCTCCTGGTCGGCCTTGGTCTTGGGCTCGATCGCGACCGCGATCACCGGCTCGGGGAAATCGATCTGCTCGAGGATGATCGGCGCGTCGGGGGCGCACAGCGTGTCACCGGTGGAGGTCTGCTTGAGGCCGACGCCGCCGACGATGTCGCCCGCGTAGCACTCCTCGATCTCCTCGCGCGAGTTGGCATGCATCATCAGGATGCGGCCGATGCGCTCGGTCTTGCCGGTGGAGGAGTTCAGCACGCGGCTGCCCGCCTGCAGGCTGCCGGAGTAAACGCGCATATAGGTGAGCTTGCCGACGAACGGGTCAACGGCGACCTTGAAGGCCAGCGCGGCGAAGGGGGCATCGTCGGAGGGCTCGCGAACGGCCTCGGTGGGCTCGCCGTCGCCGCCCTTCTTGGGCGGCTCCAAACCGGTCATGGGCGGGACCTCGAGCGGCGAGGGGAGCAGCTCGACGACCGCGTCCAGCAGCGGCTGCACGCCCTTGTTCTTGAACGAGGAGCCGCACAGCACGGGCGTCACCTTGATGTCGAGGGTGGCGCGGTGAAGCGACTTGGCGATCCGCTCGTGGGGGATCTCCTCCTCGTTCAGGTAGGCCTCCATCAGCTCGTCGTCGTAGTCGGCGCAGGCCTCGATCAGATGGGTGCGGTGCTCGTGGGCCAGCTCCTTCAGCTCCTCGGGCACCTCCTCGTACTCGAACTCCGTCCCAAGCTCGTCCTTCCAGACCTGCGCCTTGTTCTCGATCAGGTCGACGACGCCGATGAAGTCGGCCTCGTCTCCGATCGGGATCTGGATCGGCAGCGGGTTGGCGCCCAGGCGGTCGCGCATCGTCTGCACCGCGCCGAAGAAGTCGGCGCCGGTGCGGTCCATCTTGTTGACGTATGCGATCCGGGGCACCTTGTACTTGTCGGCCTGGCGCCAGACCGTCTCGGACTGGGGCTCGACGCCGGCGACCGAGTCGAACAGCGCGATGGCGCCGTCCAGGACTCGAAGGCTTCGCTCCACCTCGACCGTGAAATCAACGTGGCCGGGCGTGTCGATGATGTTGATGCGGTGGTCCTTCCACTCGCATGCGGTCGCGGCCGAGGTGATGGTGATCCCGCGCTCCTGCTCCTGCTCCATCCAGTCCATGACCGCGGCGCCCTCGTGGACCTCGCCCATCTTGTGGGTGCGACCGGTGTAGTAGAGGATGCGCTCGGTCGTCGTCGTCTTTCCGGCATCGATGTGCGCCATGATGCCGATGTTGCGTGTCTTCTCCAGGGGGAAGCTGCGGGGCATGATCTTGGTCTTTTCGTTCCTATCTGGGTCGGTTTGATGCTCTTGGCGATGCTGATCGATGAAGCTGGTGCTGGACGCCCTGACGAGCGAGGGACTGCACGGGCGGGCGCGGCGGAGCGGATAGGGTGAGGCCCGTTTCAGCGCACAAAAAAGGCCCTGCCGGGCCTGAGCGCTGGCGCATCAGATGACCCGACCTGCTCCTATGTGTCGTAGTTCTCCATTGAAGCGGCTATTGCCCGCGTCCGCACCCGGTTCTCCGAGAGCGTGCGTGGGCGAGGCGCGATGATAGCAAGGGCATGATGGGCTCCAGAGAGGGATTCAGAGAGCGCCGCAGGCGCAAGAAGGCCGCCAGGGACCGCCTGGCCGAGAAGGCCGAGATGGTCCGTGCCGAGACCAGGGCGAGGGCGGAGGAGAGGGCCGCAGCCGAGGAGCGGGAGAAAGCCGAGACCAAGGCCAGGGCCAAGGCGGAGGCGGAGGCGGAAGCGCAGGCGCGGGCCGAGGCCAAGTCCCGCGAGCGGAAAGAGGAGGGGAAAGAGCCCAAGGCGGCCGAGAAGCCGAGGCGGCGGCGGGCGTCGAAGGAGTCTCGCCGGCGCCGTCGTCGCCGGCGCCGAAGCCTTTCGCGGCGGGAACGCCTTGGGCTCCATCGGGCCCAGCTCGACGACCTGTGGGTCTGGACCAAGGGGGTCGGGCCCGAGTCGAGGCGGCGCGCGAAGCTGGGCTGGGCGAACGGGCGGCGGCGTGCCGAGCCGGCGCTGGCTCGCACCCGTAAGTGGCTGCAGCCCGTCCTCGCCGGGATCCTCGTCGTCCTGCGTCCGCTCTGGCGGGGCATCCGCGCCGTGCTGGCCCCGATCGCCCCCTTCGTCTCGGCGGCCTTGTTCGCCGTGATCCGAGCGGTCGGCTGGGTGCTGAGCGCGATGCTCGCGGTGCTGTCCTGGACCAGCGATCGGATCGTCGGGGCCGCCCGGGCGGTCGCCCGCTGGGTCGACGCCCACGTGACCCCGGCGCGGACCTTCGCGGGGATCGCGGGCGCAGCCGCGGTTGCCTTGGCCGTCTCGCAGTTCATCGACTACCGCGCCACGGCAATCGGCGGCGAGCAGTACTCGGGCGAGGTCGGGACCGTCGCTCCCGTCCCTCGCATCGACCAGGAGCCCGCGGGCGACCCGCATCTCTACGTCCTGCTGCCGCTGGCGATCGCGGCGCTTGTCCTCACCTGGCTCGCGCTGCGCGGCCGCCGCCGCCTGGGGCTCTGGGTCGCCGCGATCGGTGCGGTCGGCGTGCTGGTGACGCTGGCGGTGGACCTTCCGCAGGGCCTCGACACCGGAAGGGTCGGTGACGCCTACGAGGGCACGGAGGCCCACCTGATCGAGGGCTTCTGGACGCAGCTGATCGCCTCGCTGGTGCTGGTGGGAAGCGGGCTGGCGCTGAGCCGCAGCAGCGATGCCAGGCGGGACCCGAGCCGCGAGCGCGATCTGGCCGCCGGGCCGGAAACGCCGCGCGGGAGCCAGGGGCCCGGGCAGGCCGCCGGCTGGGGGGCCGGCGCGTGAGAAAACGCCCCACCGAGACGCTGCTGGTGCTGGCCTGCGCCGCGGCGGCGGCGCTGCTGGCCGCCTCGCAGTTCACCAACCTGTTCGAGCTGACCCCGCCCGGCGGCGAGGCGCTGGGCGAGATCGACGCCTCCGACCAGCACGGCTACGCGACGCTGATCGTGGCGGCCCTGTCGCTGGTGCTGCTGGTGGTGGCGCTCGCGGCGAGGGGCGACGCGCTCGCTCAGGGCGCCTGCTTCGGCGTCGCGGTCTGCGGGGTGATCGCGCTTCTGATCTTCCTCGTCATCGACCTGCCCGACGCCAACAGCATCGGCGCCCTCGACGACGACTCCTTCATCGACGCCAAGGCCGAGCCCGCCGCGGGCTTCTGGTTCGAGCTCGCTGGCTCGCTGGTGCTTACCGGGTGCGGCGCCGCACTCGCGACGATGCGGAGGGAGCGCTCCAGTGCGCCGGGGCGGGACGAGAATCAGCAGGGAAGGCAGGAGGAACCGGCGTCGGAGGGGAGCTTCGAGCCCTCCGGTAGCGCTCGCGGCTGAAGTTGGCGCTTTAGTCGGCTATAGCCCGAGAAAGGCGCCAAGCCCGAGGGCTATCTACCAGCGGTAGTGGGCGAAGGCCTTGTTGGCCTGGGCCATGCGGTAGATGTCGTCCTTGCGCTTCCAGGCGTTGCCCTGCTGCTTCGCCGCGTCCAGGATCTCGTTCGCGAGGCGCTCGGGCATCGACTTCTCGCCACGGGCGCGGGCGAACTCCACCAGCCAGCGCACCGCCAGGGTGCGGGCGCGGCGCGCAGGCACCTCAACCGGAACCTGATAGGTGGCGCCCCCGACCCGGCGCGAACGCACCTCGAGCACCGGGGTGAGCTGCTTGATCGCGTTCTCCAGCTCCTCGACCGGGTTGTTGCCGGTGCGCTCGCCGACCACCGAGAGCGCGTCGTAGGTGATCTGCTCGGCGAGCGACTTCTTGCCGGCGGTCATCACCTTGTTGATCAACTGCTGGACCAGCCGGCTGCGGTAGAGCGAGTCCGGCTCCAGCGGACGGATCGTGGCCTGGTTGCGGCGGGGCATCTAGCTACGAAGCCTTGACGCCGTAGAGCGAGCGGCCCTGCTTGCGATCCGAGACGCCGGCAGCGTCGAGCGTGCCTCGCACGACCTTGTAGCGGACGCCGGGAAGGTCCTTTACCCGGCCGCCGCGGACGAGCACGACGGAGTGCTCCTGAAGGTTGTGGCCCTCGCCCGGGATGTAGCTGGTGACCTCCATCTGGTTGGTCAGCCGCACGCGGGCGATCTTCCTCAGGGCCGAGTTCGGCTTCTTCGGGGTCACAGTGGCGACGCGGGTGCAAACGCCGCGGCGCTGGGGAGCGGCGACGCGCTTCTTGCGACCCTGGCCCGACTTCAGGCCCGGGGTCGACATCTTCTTCGGCTTCGGATTGCGGCCCTTGCGGACCAGCTGGTTCGTGTTAGGCACGGTCGGGCAGGATAGAGGACCGCGGGCGAGACACCGCCCCTAACATCCACGCCCGTGGGGATTCTGGGGAACATTCTGAGGAACACCGACAAGCCGCTGCTCGCTGTCGACGTCGACGGCGTCATCAGCCTGTTCGGCTACGACCAGCCGACCGAGGACGCACCGGGCGAGCTCCACCTGGTGGACGGGATGCTGCACTGCATCTCGCTGCCCACCGGTCCGCGGCTGAACCGGCTCGCCGAGACCTATGAGCTGGTCTGGGCCACCGGCTGGGAGGATCGCGCCAACGACCACCTGCCGGGCATCCTCGGCGTCCCAAGCCTGCCCTACCTCACCTTCGACGGCGAGGCCCGGTTCGGCACCGCCCACTGGAAGCTGGCCGCGATCGAGGACTACGCCGGCGACCGTCCCCTGGCCTGGATCGACGACAGCCTCGACCCGAGCTGCTACGAGTGGGCCGAGGCGCGCGGGGCCCCGACCCTGCTGGTCTCAACCGACCCGGGCATCGGTCTCGAGGACGGCCACGTCGCGGCGCTCGAATCCTGGGCCGCGGACGGCTACAGCGTCCGCTAGCCCGCTTGCGCAACGGGACGGGACGGGGCCTTTAGACTGGTTCCGGGATGGAGGGCGTCTGGCCGATCATCTTTCTCGCCGTGGTCTTGAAGATCCCGGTCTTCTTCGGCATCTGGCTCGTCTGGTGGGCGTCGAAGAGCTACGACGAGTTCGCCGAGGAGTCGCCTCCCGACGCCCAGGACCACCGGTTCCGCCGCTGGCGCCGAGAGCCGCGCCCCAAGGAGCCCCGCCGCGGGCCGCACGGCGGCAGCGCCGTCCCGCTTCCGGATTGTCCACCGGGCGGCCGCAGGCGCACGCCGCAGATCAAGCCGCGGGTGGCTCCCGGGGTGGCGGCGCACGAGCGCCGCTGATCGCCCGCCCGTCAGCCGATCCGCTTGGCGCAGCTCGCTGACCCGAGCCACGTGTGCGGGTTGCCGGCCCAACACCAGCCCAGCTTCGGGGCGCCCTTGCTGATCCAGACCGCGGTCACGCGCTTGTCCCCGCAGCGCGAGCCCAGCAGAGAGAAGCCGGCGTTGGGGGTCACGGCTTCGGGATGCCGCGCGATCAGCGCGATCCCCTCTTCAACGGTCAGCGGCGAGCGCCCGGAGTCCAGGATCAGCGGCAATGCGTCATCGGGCGTGACGTTGCGGAGATCCATGCCCGTGTCCACCCCGGCCAGCTCGTAATCGCCGTCGGGGATCTCCAGACCGTCGATCGGCTGAAAGTCCTCGAGCTCCTCGTCGTCCAGCATCGAGTTGGCCGGCCGCGGAGCGGCGCGGTCGACCGTCAGCGAAGCCGTGGTGAACGTCAGGGCTTCTCGGAGCCGCCGTCGCCGGAGCCCTCGCCCGGTCCCGATCCCGAGCCCGCGGGGGTCTCGATCTCGGAGGCGAGCTCCTCGAGCTCCTCGGCGAAGCTGGGGCCGAAGCCCTCGAGCTGCGAGGCCTCGCCGTCTCCGGCCAGGTCCAGCTCGGCTGCCAGCTCCTCCTCGGAGAGCAGCTCCTCGGCGGGGGGCTGGGCGGGCTCGACCGGCTCGATCTGCAGCGAGCGGTAATGCCGCAGGCCGGTCGCGGCCGGGATCAGCTTGCCGATGATCACGTTCTCCTTCAGGCCCATGAGGCGGTCGCGCTTGCCCTCCAGGGCGGCGTCGGTGAGCACCTTGGTCGTCTCCTGGAAGGAGGCGGCCGAGAGGAAGGACTCCGTCGCCAGCGATGCCTTGGTGATCCCGAGGATCACCGGCTCCGCGCGGGCGGGGGTCTTCGTCTTCTTGCCCTTGAACTTCTCGTTGATCGCCTCGAAGGTGAGCCTGTCCTCGAGCTGGCCGGGGAGCAGCTCCGAGGAGCCCTTTGACTCGACCCGGATCTTCTTCAGCATCTGGCGCACGATCAGCTCGATGTGCTTGTCGTTGATGTCCACGCCCTGGGCGCGATAGACGCGCTGCACCTCGGCGACGATGTAGCTCTCGGTCTCGTCGCGGCCGCGGATCGCGAGGATCTCGGCGGGATACAGAGAGCCCTCGTTCAGCTGCACGCCGGGCTCGACCTTCTGGCCGGGCTTGACGAACAGGTTGGTGCGGGCGGGGAAGCTGTAGGAGGTCTCCTCGCCCTTGTCGTCGGTGAGGATCACCTTCACGGCCTTGTCGGTCTCCTCGACCGAGACCTTGCCCGCGACCTCGGCGATCTGTGCCAGGCCCTTCGGCTTGCGCGCCTCGAACAGCTCGACGACGCGGGGCAGGCCCTGCGTGATGTCGAGGCCGGCGACGCCGCCGGTGTGGAAGGTGCGCATGGTCAGCTGGGTGCCGGGCTCGCCGATCGACTGCGCGGCGATGATCCCGACCGCGTCCCCGATCTCGACCACGGCGCCGGTCGCGGGCATGATCCCGTAGCACTGCTGGCAGATCCCGGACTCGGCCTCGCACTTGAGCACCGAGCGCACGGGCACGGTTGACTCGGTGTCCTCGGGCGGGAACGTCTCCTCCAGCTCGGCCAGCTCGGGCTTGTCGATCAGCTGGCCTCGCTTGAACAGGTCGCGGCCCCGCTTGGTCGTGAACTTCTTCGCGATTATGCGGCCGGCCAGGTTGGGGTTGATCTCGCCGTCGTCGCGGCGGACGACCATCTCGATCAGGTCCTTGGTCTTGCAGTCGTCGATGCGGACGATCACGTCCTGAGCGACGTCAACCAGGCGCCGGGTCAGGTAGCCCGAGTCGGCCGTGCGCAGGGCGGTGTCGGCGAGGCCCTTGCGGGCGCCGTGGGTGGAGATGAAGTACTCCAGCACCGACAGGCCCTCCATGAAGTTGGCCTTGATCGGCCGCTCGATGATCTCGCCCTTCGGATTGGCCATCAGGCCGCGCATGCCCGCCAGCTGGCGGATCTGCTTGAACGACCCTCGGGCGCCGGAGTTGGCCATCATGTAGATCGGGTTGAGCTCGTCGAGGTTGTCCTCCATCGCCTTGCCGACCTCTTCGGTCGCCTCGTCCCACTGGCCGGTGATGGCCTCCTTGCGCTCCTCGGCCGTGATGTAGCCCTCGTCGTACTGGCCCATGATCTCCTCGCTGCGCGTCTCGTAGCGCTCGAGGATGTCCTCCTTGTCGGGAGGGGCGACGACGTCGTTCTTGGAGATCGTGATCCCGGCCTGGGTCGCGAAGTGGAATCCCAGCTCCTTGAAGGAGTCCAACACAAGTGAAACCGCGGGAGCTCCATACGCCTCGACCAGGTCGCTGACCATCTCGTTCACGTCGCGCTTCTTCAGCGATCGGTTCACGAACTGGTAGCTCTCGGGGTCGTACTCCTCCCCCAGCGCCGTCGCGATCGCGCGCTCGACGCGGTCGTTGAAGATGATGCGCCCGACCGTGGTCAGGAAGTGCTCGTGGCCCGCGCGGCGGTACTCGGCGAACTCGTGCAGCTGCACGATGCCGTTCTCGTAGGCGAGCTCGGCCTCCTGCGCGGTCCGGAACGGATGCGGCTTGCGCTTCAGCTCCGAGGCGTCCAGCTCGGCGACGTCCTCGTGCGAATAGGTCAGGTAGTAGAGGCCCAGCACCATGTCCTGGGTCGGCGTCGCCAGCGGCGCGCCGTGGGCGGGCGAGAGGATGTTGTTGGAGGAGAGCATCAGGATGCGCGCCTCCGCCTGGGCCTCGGCCGATAGCGGCAGGTGCACCGCCATCTGGTCGCCGTCGAAGTCGGCGTTGAAGGCGTGACAGACGAGGGGGTGGATCTGGATCGCCTTGCCCTCGACCAGCACCGGCTCGAAGGCCTGGATGCCGAGGCGGTGCAGCGTCGGCGCGCGGTTCAGCAGCACCGGGTGCTCGTGGATGACCTCCTCGAGCACGTCCCAGACCTCGGGGATCATCGAGTCCACCATCTTCTTGGCGGCCTTGATGTTCTGCACCTGCTTGCGCTCGACGAGGCGGGCCATGATGAACGGCTTGAACAGCTCCAAGGCCATCAGCTTCGGCAGCCCGCACTGGTGGATCTTCAGGTTCGGGCCCGAGACGATCACAGAGCGCCCGGAGTAGTCCACGCGCTTGCCCAGCAGGTTCTGGCGGAAGCGGCCCTGCTTGCCCTTGAGCATGTCGCTGAGCGACTTCAGCGGGCGATTGCCGGGCCCGGTCACGGGCCGGCCGCGGCGGCCGTTGTCGAAGAGCGCGTCGACGGCCTCCTGCAGCATGCGCTTCTCGTTGTTGACGATGATCTCGGGCGCGCCCAGGTCGAGTAGCCGCTTGAGGCGGTTGTTCCTGTTGATCACGCGCCGGTAGAGGTCGTTGAGGTCGGAGGTGGCGAAGCGCCCGCCGTCCAGCTGCACCATCGGGCGCAGCTCGGGCGGGATCACGGGGACCACGTCGAGGACCATCCAGTCAGGCTTGTTCGTGGACTTGAGGAACGCGTCCACGACCTTGAGGCGCTTTACGGCGCGGGCCTGCTTCTGGCCCTTGGAGGTGTTGATCGTCTCCTCCAGCAGCTCGGCCTCGGCCTCGAGCTCGACGGCGTTCAGCAGCTCGCGCACCGACTCGGCGCCCATGCCGCCGCGGAAGTACTCGCCCCAGCCGAACGGCGAGCCGAAGCGGTCCTTGAGCTCGCGGAACGTGGTCTCGTCGTTGATCACGTCCTTGGGCTTCATCTCGCTGAAGATCTTCCAGACCTCGCGCAGCCGCTCGGCGGCCTCGTCGAGGTAGCCCTCGGTGTCGGAGATCTCGGCCTCGAAGGTCTTCTTCAGCTCCTTCGCCATCTTCTCGCGGTCCTCGGCCTTCATCCGCTTCACGTTGCTGACGGTGTCGGCCCAGAGCTCGTCGTCCTCGTTGAAGCCGTCGGTGGTGCCGGGAGCGGGGGCCTCGGGCTTCTCTTCCTTCTTCTCCGGCTCCTTCTCCTCCTCGTCCTTGGCCTTCGCCTTCGCCTTGGACTTGGCCTTCGGCTCGTCCTCTTCCTCGGGGGCCGGGGCGGCGTCGGGGACGACGCCCAGGTAGGCGAGGCGGCGGTTGAGCGACTCGTAGAGCTCCTGCGTGCGCTGCTCGCGCTCGCCGTCGTAGGCGGCGATCTGCTTGTCGACCTCCTTCTCGAGCTTCTTCGAGTCCTTGGTGCGGGCCTCCTCGTCGACCCAGGTGATCACCGAGGCCGCGAAGTAGAGGACCTTCTCCAGCTCCTTGGGAGCCATGTCGATCAGGTAGCCGATGCGCGAGGGAACGCCCTTGAAGAACCAGATGTGGGAGACCGAGGCGGCGAGGTCGATGTGACCCATGCGCTCCCGGCGAACCTTGGAGCGGGTCACCTCGACACCGCAGCGCTCGCAGACGATGCCCTTGTAGCGGACGCGCTTGTACTTGCCGCAGTAGCACTCCCAGTCCTTGGTCGGGCCGAAAATGCGCTCGCAGAAGAGCCCGTCCTTCTCGGGCTTCAAGGTGCGGTAGTTGATCGTCTCGGGCTTGGTCACCTCGCCCGAGCTCCAGCCCCGGATCTTCTTCGATGACGCGAGGCCGATCTCGATCGCGTCGAAGTTGTTGATGTCGATCATTTCTTGCCTGCCTCCTCGGCCTCGCTGCTGTCCTTGTCCCCGTCGGACTTCTCCGACGTGCTCTCGTCGGCCGCCGCCTTGCCGCCGTTGCCGTCGGCGCGCACCCCCGAGAGCTCGATCCCGAGCTCCTCGGCCGCGCGCAGCAGGTCGTCCTCCTCCTCGCCCATCTCGACGCCCTCGCCCTCCTCGGAGACGACGTTGGCGTCGAGCGCCAGCGCCTGGATCTCCTTCAGCAGGACCTTGAACGACTCCGGGATCGAGGGTTCGGGGATGTTCTCGCCCTTGACGATCGACTCGTAGGCCTTGACGCGGCCGACGGTGTCGTCGGACTTGACGGTGAGCATCTCCTGCAGGGTGTACGCGGCTCCGTAAGCCTCGAGGGCCCACACCTCCATCTCGCCGAAGCGCTGGCCGCCGAACTGCGCCTTGCCGCCCAGCGGCTGCTGGGTGACCAGGGAGTAGGGGCCCGTCGAGCGCGCGTGGATCTTGTCGTCGACCAGGTGCAGCAGCTTCAGGATGTACATGTAGCCGATCGTGACCTTGCCCTCGTAGGGCTCGCCCGTCCGGCCGTTGTAGAGCTGGACCTTGCCCTCGGCGCGGCTGCCCGGCCGTTCGCCCTTGTTGATGCCCAGGTCGATGCCGCGGTCGTTGCCGTGCTCCTCCTGCCAGGCGACGAGGGCGTCGTCGACGTCCTCGAGGCTGGCGCCGTCGAACACCGAGGTCGCGACGTTGACGCGCCCTCGGTTGCGGTCGCGCTGCTTGTAGGCCTCGGTGCCGTCGTCGTACCAGCCTTCGGCCGCCGCCCAGCCCAGATGGGTCTCCAGGATCTGGCCGATGTTCATTCGGCTGGGCACGCCCAGCGGATTCAGGATCACGTCCACGGGGGTGCCGTCCTCCATGAACGGCATGTCCTCCTCGGGCACGATCTTGGCGATCACGCCCTTGTTGCCGTGACGGCCGGCGAGCTTGTCGCCCTCGGCGATCTTGCGCTTGGTGGCGACGTAGACGCGGACCAGGTCGTTGACGCCCGGCGGCAGATCGTCGCCTCCGTCGCGGCTGAAGGTGAGCACGTCGATGACGACTCCGCCCTCGCCGTGGGGCACCTTGAGCGAAGTGTCGCGGACCTCGCGCGCCTTCTCCTTGAAGATGGCGCGGATCAGCTTCTCCTCGGCGGTCAGCTCGGTCTCGCCCTTCGGCGTCACCTTCCCGACCAGCAGGTCGCCCGAGACGACCTCGGCGCCGACGCGGACGATGCCGCGCTCATCCAGGTTCCGCAGCGACTCCTCGGAGCGGTTGGGGATGTCGCGCGTGATCTCCTCGTCGCCCAGCTTGGTTGTGCGGGCGTCGATCTCGTACTCCTCGATGTGGATCGAGGTGAGCTCGTCGTCCTTGACCAGGCGCTGGGAGATGATGATCGCGTCCTCGAAGTTGTAGCCCTCCCAGGACATGAAGGCCACCAGGCAGTTCTTGCCCAGCGCGATCTCGCCACCGGAGGTCGAGGAGCCGTCGGCGAGCACGTCGCCGGCCTTGACCTTGGTGCCGACGTCGACGATCGGGCGCTGGTGGATGATCGTGCCCTGGTTGGAGCGCATGAACTTGTGGAGCGTGTACTCGTCCTTCTTGGAGCCGTGGGTCACCGTGATCTGCTCGGCGTCGACCGAGGTGACCTCGCCGTCATTCTCGGCCAGCGTGACGTCGCCGGTGTCCTCGGCGGCGCGACGCTCCATGCCGGTACCGATCAGCGGCGGCTCGGGCTTCAGCAGCGGCACTGCCTGGCGCTGCATGTTGGAGCCCATCAGCGCGCGGTTGGCGTCGTCATGCTCGAGGAAGGGGATGAGGGCGGTCGCCACCGACCAGATCTGGGTCGGCGAGACGTCCATCAGGTCGACCTGCTTGGGCGGCACCTGGACCGCCTCCTCCTCGCGCCGGCGGCAGAGCACGTACTGCCCCTTGAGCTTGCCGGAGTCGGGATCGACCTCGGCGTTGGCCTGGGCGATCGTCTTCTCCTCCTCCTGGGTGGCGTCCAGGTGGACGATCTCGTTTGTGACGACGCCGTCCTTGACCACGCGGTAGGGGGTGGTCACGAAGCCGTGCTCGGAGACCTGCGCGTATGAAGAGAGGCTGCCGATGAGGCCGATGTTCGGGCCCTCCGGTGTCTCGATCGGGCACATGCGCCCGTAGTGGGTGGCGTGCACGTCGCGGACCTCGATCGGGGCGCGCTCGCGCGTGAGGCCGCCGGCGCCCAGCGCCGAGAGCCGGCGGCGGTGGGTCAGCCCCGCCAGCGAGTTGGTCTGGTCCATGAACTGAGACAGCTGCGAGGAGCCGAAGAACTCCTTCAGCGCCGCGACCACGGGCCGGATGTTGATGATGGTCTGGGGGGTGATCGCGTCGGCGTCCTCGGTGGTGAGGCGCTCACGGACCACGCGCTCCATCCGGTAGAGGCCGATCCGGAAGGCCTCCTGGATCAGCTCGCCGACGGTGCGCAGCCGGCGGTTGCCGAAGTGCTCGTACTCGTCGAGGTGATCGTGGATCGGCTCGCGCGGGTAGGTGATCGCCTCGGCGGCGTAGTCCTTGATCGGGTTCTCCTCGTCGATCTCCTCGGGGATGCCGAGGATCTTGGGGATCGACACGAGCTCCTTGACCAGGGCGATGATGTCGTCGTGGGTCAGGACCCGGGTGTCGAGGTCGATGTCCAGGTCCAGGCGCGCGTTCAGCTTGTAGCGCCCGACACGGGTCAGGTCATAGCGCTTGGTGTCGAAGAAGAGCTGGTCCAGCAGCGTCTTGGCGGCGTCGACCGAGGGCGGCTCGCCCGGACGCTGCTTCTTGAACAGCTCGATCAGCGCGCCCTCCTCGTCGCGGGTGGCGTCGGTGTCGGCGGCGATCGTGTGCCGGATGTAGACCGAGTTGTCGAACATCTCCAGCAGCTTCTTGTCCTCGACGTAGCCCATCGCGCGCAGCAGCACCGTCACCGGCAGCTTGCGCTTGCGGTCGATGCGGACGAAGACGCGGCCCTTCTTGTCGATCTCCAGCTCCAGCCAGGAGCCGCGGGCCGGCATCAGGTTGGCGATGAAGACCTGCTTCTCGCGGTCCTTGGGCTCCATCACATACGCGCCCGGCGAGCGCACGAGCTGGGTCACGACCACGCGCTCGGTGCCGTTGATGATGAAGGTGCCGCGGTCCGTCATCCACGGGAAGTCCCCCATGAACACGGTCTGCTCGCGGATCTCGCCCGTCTCGCGGTTCTGGAACGCGACCTTCACGTTCAGCGGCCGCGAATAGGTCATGTCCTTCTCCCGGCAATCCTCAACGGAGTGGGCCGGGTCGTCGAAGGTGAACTCGTCGAAGACGATCGCCAAATTCCCCGTGTAGTCCTCGGTCGGGGAGATGTCGTCGATCGTCGCCCTCAGCAGCCCGTTCTTCGGATCGACCAGCTCCTCGAAGGAACGGCGCTGGATATCGATCAGATGTGGGACGTCGAGAGGGTTTTTTAGGCGGGAAAAGCTCCTACGGGTTACGGTGGCAGCGTTGGATCGGGCCAACTGGGCGACTCCTCAAGTATTCGAAGGACTGCGAGTCCGCGCAGAAATCCTGGCAGCAGGGCTCACCCGGCGCGCGACCGTGCAGACTACCACACTGCTTCAACCTTCTTCAAGGGTTCACTTATACGCCCGGGCCGGGCGCTACGTAAACAGTAGCCCTTTTGTGGGATGTGCAGCGGAAAAGCGGCGGAGCGGCGCCGGGAGCTACTTCAGCTCCGCGGTGCCGCCCGCTTCCTCGATCTCGCCCTTGAGCTTCTCGGCCTCGTCGCGCTCGATCCCTTCCTTGACGGGGCTCGGGGCTTCGTCGACCACCGCCTTGGCCTCCTTCAGGCCCAGGCCCGTGGCGGCGCGCACGACCTTGATCACGCCGATCTTCTTCTCGCCGGAGCCGGTGAGGATGACGTCGACCATGGCCGACTCCTCCTCGGCGCCCGCGCCGTCGGCGGGAGCGCCCGCGGCGGGAGCAGCGGCGGCGACCGCGGTCGCCGAGACGCCGAACTCCTCCTCGAGCGCCTTGATGCGCTCCGAGAGCTCGAGCACCGAGATGCCCTTCAGCTCCTCGATCCAATCCTCAGTGGTCACCTTGGTGGCGGCCATCTCTATTCGTCCTCCTTGGTTTCGTCGGAATCCTCTGAAGTCTCTTCCTGGCCACCCTCGGCGCTTTCGCCGTTGGCGGCCTCCTGGGTCTCACCGATTTCCGCCTCGCCCTCGCCCGTCTCGGGTACCTGCTCGCCGGCGTCCTCGCCGGCGGGCGCCTGCTCCTCGGAGGGCTCCTCCTCGGGCGATCCGGAAGGCTCGGGGTCGGGCTCGCCGTTCTCGGCGGCCGGCGCATCCTCTTCGGCGGGCGGGGCCTCGCCGCTGACTAGGCCCTGCTCGGCGATCTGTTGCAGCTGGCTCGCCAGGCCCTGCACCATTGAGCCGAGCCCGCGGACCAGGCCGGTCAGGGGGCTGGCGACGATGCCGGCGAACTGGGCGTTGAGCTGGTCGCGGCCGGGCAGCCTCGCGATCGCCTCGAAGGAGTCGGGCTCCAGGGGCTCGCCATCCATGATGCCGCCCTTGAACTCGAGCAGCTCCCACTCGTCGCCGAGCTTACGGATCGTCTTGGCGGCGAGAGCGACGTCCCCCTGGACCAGGGTGAGCGCGGTGGGGCCGCTGAGGTGGTCCTTGATCTCGGCGGTGCCGGCCTTGTCGGCGGCCAGCAGCGTGAGGCGATTCTTGACGACTCGGAAGCGGGCGTCGGCGTCGCGCAGCCCCGAGCGCAGCTCGGCGGCCTGCGGCACGCTGATGCCGCGGTAGTCGATCGCGAAGATCGCGTCGGCGTCCTTGAGCTCGGTGCTGAGCTCCTCTACTACGGCTGTCTTCTGTTCCTTGTTCATTTGAGGCCTGCGCCGGTCTTCTGGACCACCTCTGAAGGCGGCCCCGCCGACGGTCTTGGGCGGCTATGCGAGGCGGCAGTGTAGGGGATCGGGCCGGGCCGGTCGTCCGCCGGACTCCTATAGGTCGTCCAGCTCGGAGCTGAGGATGTCGCGGGGTGGCGTACCGGGCACCGAGTAGACGCTGTCGGGGGCGGTGTCCTTCATGATCAGCGCCCCGGCCCCGATCACCGACCGCTCACCGACGCTGACCCCGTTCCTGACCGTTGCGTCGGCGCCGAGAAAGCAGCGGTCGCCGACCCTGGCGCGCCCGAATACCGCAGCCTGGCCGGCGAGGTAGCAGTAGTCGCCGACGGCGGCATCGTGCGAGACGGATGAGCCGGCGCAGAGGATCGTGCCCGCGCCGACGGTCGCGTGGGGCATCACCGCCACCCCCGGGGAGACACAGACGTTGTCGCCCAGGGTCCCGTAGACGCTGGCGGTGGGACAGATCACGTTCGGCAACTCGTAGCCGCGCTCGCGGGCCTCGGCGCAGACATCGGCCCGCAATCCGTTCATCCCCCGGTAGCCCGAGGCGACGAAGACCGAGCAGCGGTCGGGCGGATGGGACTCCGAGAGGCCCTCGTAGGGGACGACGGGGAGCCCGTCCACCTGGCTCTCCTGGATGAACTCAGCGTGGACCGTGAAGGCGACCGGGGTGTGCTCGGTTTCCCGCTCGAACAGGACCCGGACCCAGCGCGCCAGGTCGCCCGTCGCGAATATCACGATTTCGCTCAATCGGCGAGAGTTGTCGGCGCCATGGGCTCGGCCGGAGTGCGCAGGTGACGGGGCGACTCGGCGCCCACGTTCAGGAGCAGGTCGAGGATGCTGAGCCGCGGCTCAAAGGGCGGATACAGCTGCGGATAGGCCGGGTACTCCGGGTACTCGAACCAGCGGACGCTCACCCCCCCGCGCTCGAAAAGTCCCTCGTCGAGGTAGCTGCGGGCGGCGGGGCCCGAGAGGTACTCGTCGGCTCCGGCGGCGAGGCAGAGGTCGAGCAGGCGCCGGCTCTTGGTCCCGCTGACCGCGTACCGGCTGGACGAGATCAGCGGGGTCGTCACTCCCAGCTCGGCGCAGATCCGCTCCAGGAAGGCGCGGTTCACCTCGCTCAGCATCGAGCTGTCCGCCTCCATGTAGAGCTCGGTCAGCCAAGGCAGGCATCGCTCCAGGCCGGGGGCGGAGCGGTATGCGTGGGTCAGGGTGGCCAGGTGCCTGCTCGCCCAGCCCGGGTTGGCGATTTCGACCTGGTCGATTCGCTTGTGCAGGCCCCCGTGTACGGGGATGGTCAGCCAGACGACCCCGTTCTCGGTCTTGATCCGGTTGCGGTTGCGCCAGTCCTGTTTGGTGTACTGGACGTCGTCGAGCAGGATGAACTCGTCCACCGAGGAGATCAGGTCGAAGTAGCCCCTCCAGGGGACGTAGTTCGATTGCACGATGGCGACGCGCTTCATCGCCCGGGCAGCTTCGCGATCGCGCGCGCGCCGGCGCGGGACCCCTCGTCCGGGTCCGTCTCCGTGTCCACGACGTAGAGAGGGCGCTGCTTCGCCCGGTTCATGATCCGCCCCTTGTCGCGACGCAGCAGCACGGCGACCTGGAAGGACAGGTTCCCCAAGGCGACCCTGCTGAGGCTGCGCAGGGTGTAGGAACTCTCGCCTGCATAGCGCTCGTTGCGGGGGACCTCGATCGCAGCGTGCGGGAGGCCGAGCCAGCGCAGCATCATCAGGTAGCTGCGGTGACGATCGCTCATCGAGACGACGGCCCGCGCGGCCTGTCGCGAGGCCAGGCTGAAGCCTGAGTAGCGGACCTGGCGCTCGCCCGAGACCAGGGTCCTGAGCTTCCAGTAAGCGGAGGTGCCGAGTCGCCGCGCCGGCCCGTAGCTGGGTGCGCGGCCGGTGGTGAAGACGACCTCGTAGCCCTCCCTGGCCTTGGCGAGCAGCATGGGGATCGCCTCGGGTGGGTCCTGCAGGTCGCAATCCATGACCACGATGCGCTCGCCCTCGCTGTGGGCGAGGCCCGCCGTGATCGCCGCGCTCTGGCCGAAGTTGCGGCTCAGGTGATAGGCCCGAACGCGCGGATCGCCGCCCGCGAGGCCCACCAGCAGCGGCCAGCTCTCCCCCGGGCTGCAGTCGTCCACGTAGACGATCTCCCAATCGACGTCCATCTCATCGAGCGTCGCCGTGAGGCGGGCGTGAAGCGCCCGCAGGCAGTCGGTGCAGCCGTAGACGGGGACTACGACGCTGAGGCCCGGCATCACGGCAGCGCACATTAGTGGGCGCCCGGGCGTCCGAGCGACGGGCTCCCCTCAGGCAGTGGTGGCGGGCTCCGGAGCGGCAGCTTCGGGTTTCGGTGCCTCGGCCGCCTCGTCCGCGCCGTTGCCGGCGGCCACTCCGGCGCCGGCCATGATCTCGCTGGCGCGGGTCTTGGCGGAATCGATGCGCACGCCCGGGACCCATCGTCGTGGTCATCGTCACCGACAGGATGTAGCGGCCCTTGGCGGCGGCGGGCTTGGCGCGGATGATCTCCTCGATCACCGCGGCGTAGTTCTCGAGCAGGGCGCTCTCCTCGAAGCTGGCCTTGCCGATCGAGAGGTGGACGATCGCCTGTTTGTCGGTCCGGTACTCGACCTTGCCGGCCTTGGCCTCACTCACGGCCTTGGCCACGTCGTCGGTGACGGTGCCGACCTTGGGGTTGGGCATCTTTCCCTGCGGGCCCAGCACGCGGCCGAGCTTTCCCACCTTTGGCATCAGCGCCGGCGTCGCGATGGCGACGTCGAAGTCGGTCCAGCCCTCCTCGACCTTGGAGACCAACTCGTCGGAGCCGACCTCGTCGGCGCCCGCCTCGCTCGCCTGGCGAGCGGCGTCGCCCTCGGCGAAGACGGCGACGGTCAGGTCCTTCCCCAGGCCACGAGGGAGGGCGAGGGTGCCGCGCAGCTGCTCCTCGGCGTGGCGGACGTTGACGCCGAGGCGGAGGTGGAGCTCGACGGTCTCGTCGAACTTGGCCGCCCCCGTCTGCTTGATCAGGCGGACCGCCTCGGCGGGCTCGTATGCCCGGGTGCGGTCGATCTTCTCGTATGCCTCCCGGTATCGCTTGCCGCGCGCCATCACACCGTCCTTCGCATTTCGCTTCGCTTCATGCTCGTCAACTCTCCAGTCCGTCAACCGTGACGCCCATCGAGCGGGCGGTGCCGGCGATGATCTTGGTGGCGGCGTCGAGGTCGTTGGCGTTCAGGTCCGGCATCTTGCGCTCGGCGATCTGGCGGGCCTGATCGACCGTGATCGAGCCGACCTTCTCGCTGTGGGGCTCACCGGACCCCTTCTCGATCCCGGCGGCCTCCTTGATCAGGACGGCCGCGGGCGGGGTCTTGGTGATGAAGTCGAAGCTGCGGTCCTCGAAGACAGTGATCTCGACCGGGATGATCGTGCCGGCGTCCTGCTGGGTCTGGGCGTTGAAGGCCTTGCAGAACTCCATGATGTTGACGCCGTGCTGGCCCAGCGCGGGGCCGACCGGCGGCGCCGGGTTGGCAGCGCCGGCCGGGATCTGAAGCTTGATCATTGTCAGGACTTTCTTCGCCATGGCCTTGGGAAGTTAGATCTTCTTGACCTGGTCGTAGTTGACCTCGACCGGCGTCTCGCGCCCGAAAATCGAGACGAGCACCTTGAGCTTCGCGGCGTCCTCGTTGATCTCGGCGATCTCGCCCGAGAAGTCGGCCAGCGGGCCGGAGATCACCTTGACCGACTCCCCTATGGAGAACTGGGCGCGGGTGCGCGGGCGCTCGGCGGCCTCGCGGTGCAGCAGCCTGTCCACTTCGACCTTGGACAGCGGGATCGGCTTGTTGCGGGAGCCGACGAAGCCGGTCACGCCGGGGGTGTTCTTGACCAGCCCCCAGGAGTCGTCGGTCATCTCCATGTTGACCAGCACGTAGCCGGGCATCGTGCGCTTCTCGGTCTGGACCTTCTGGCCGTCCTTCATCTCCGAGATCTGCTCGGTGGGGACGACGACCTGGCGCACGTTGCGCTCCTGGCTCATCGTGTGGACCCGGTGCTCGAGGTTCTGCTTGACCTTGTTCTCGTGCCCGGAGTAGGTGTTGATCACGTACCAGCGAAACATTCGTCGTCTTTCTTCGGGGTGTGGGCTAGAGCAGCTGCTTGATCAGCCAGTTGAAGCCGGCATCCAGCGCGCCGAGGTAGGCGGCCATGATCGCGACGAAGATGATCGTCACGGCCGAGGCCTGGACCAGTGTGTCGCGGTCTGGCCACTGGACCTTCTTCAGCTCGGCCCAGCACGAGGCGAAGAAGCCGAACACGCCGCCGCGGCGCTTGTCGGGCTTCTCGGCCTGCGCTTTCTGGGTCTTTTGAAGGGCTCGCTCGTGCTCCTGCTTGCGCTCCTGCTTCTCGCGCTTCTTTCGCGCTCGGCGCTCCTCTCGGGTCTCGCGCGGCTCATCGGTCGGCGCCTCGGTGGGAGCGCCGACGTCGGCGCGGGAGGGCGCCGGGGCCTCGGGGACCTCCGGCTCGGGCTCGACGGGCGCGGGGGCGACCGGCTCGGGGGTGACCCCCGGGACCGCGGCCCTCGCCTGCGTGGGGCCCTGGCCCTCGTGCTCGACCGTGTGCTCGCCGTAGTCCTCGGTGTGGGCGCCGGTCTCGATCACCGCCTCGGCCTCGGCCACCTCTCCCGAGACGGGGGCCTGGGTGTCGTGCTGCGCCCGCGACTCGCGATCGCGCTCGGCGCCGTCGCCACCGGCCTTGCGCTCGCGCTCGAGCTGCGCCTCGCGGCGGCGCTTCTCGGCCTTTCGCTGTGCCCTGGTCTTCGCCATCGCTAGATGGTCACCCGGTCAGCGGGTTTCCTTGTGAGGGGTGTGGCGGGCGCACCAGCGGCAGTACTTGCGCATCTCGATCCTGTCCGGCGAATTCCGCCGCGACTTGTTGGTGTCGTAGTTGCGCCGCTTGCACTCCTCGCAGGCGAGCGTCACAGCAATTCGCACGTCTGAGGCCATGTCTCCTCTGATTCTGAAAGTCGGGCGTCGGGCGGTCAAAAGCGCTGCCCGACGTAAAAAACCCCCGGCCCGGAGGACGAGGTGG
>CAWABY010000002.1:0-83860 GCA_963780395.1 uncultured Solirubrobacterales bacterium | reverse complement strand
CGCGAACTTCGCGTCCTCGGACATCATCTCCGGGGACCACGGCGGATCGAAGATCATCTTCGGGTGGACCTTCTGGACGCCGTCGAGCTCGCCGACGAACTCGCGCATCTGCTCTGAGACCTGCGGCCCGATCGGGCAGGCGGGCGTGGTCAGCGTGAAGGTGACGAACACCTCGCCGCTCTGGTCCTGCACGTCGACGTCGTAGACCAGCCCCAGCGAGACGAAGTCGAGCCCCAGCTCGGGGTCGATCACCTCTTCCAGGGCCTCATAGACCTGTTCCTCGGTTGCCATGCCTAGAGAGGATAGGAGGCGCGGGCGCGAAGGCGCCCGGCGGCGGCCGAGCGTGCCTGGGTAGCCTTTCCCACGTGCTTCTGCTCGTGATCGCATTCATCGTCGTCCCGCTGGTCGAGCTCTACGTGATCATCCAGGTGGGTGGCGCGATCGGGATCGGCCCGACGATTCTCCTGCTGCTCGTTGACAGCCTGCTGGGCGCCTTCCTGCTGCGCCATCAGGGGCGCTCGGCGTGGGTCGCCTTCAACCGGGCGATGGCCGAGAGCCGCGTGCCCGCCAAGGAGGTGCTCGACGGGGTCCTGATCATCTTCGGGGGAGCGCTCTTGCTGACCCCGGGCTTCATCACCGACATCCTCGGGCTGGCGCTGCTGATCCCGCCCACGAGGGCGATCATCCGCACCTTCCTCAAGTGGCTCGGGATCAGCCGCCTCTCCTGGGGGCCGAAGGCGGCGGTCTGGGGCTACGGCCGCATGCAGAAGGACCGTGGTACGCGCCGGGAGCCCCGCCAGGCGAACGGCGGCCCATCCGAAGGACAGCCGCGCACACGGCAGGGGGCCGAGGACTTCAGCTGGGAGAGCGCCGGCCCGCGGCCAGGCGACATCGAGGGCACCGCCCACGAGGTGCGCGACGAGGACCAGGCGCTGCCTCCGGGCGAGAGGCGTCCCTTCCCCGGATGAGCGGCGGGGCCGTCTGCGGCTTCTGGGACGAGGCGTCCGGGCTCGCCGGCCTCGGCTGGACGCTCGGCGGCTTCAGCGCGGGCCTGCTGGCCCAAGGAGATGCGGTCGCCGCCGCATCGGCGGAGATCGAGGCAGACGAGGAGACGACGCTGGTGCTCGAGGCGGCGGACGCTCGCGTCGAGGCGAAGCTGCGCCCGCGTCCCGGCGCCATCTCGTTGAACGGCGACGGCACCGAGTCCGGGCCCTGCGCGGCTTCGATCCAGATCGAGCCCGGGGGCCGCACGATCGAGTGCCCGGGGCACGTGACCCGCTGGGGCGCCGACCCGACAGACGGCGCACAGGTGCTGCGCCACCTGACCCTGCCCGCGTCGGACGGGGCCCTGCTGGTCGTCCTCAGCCGCGGCGAGGCGGGCGCGGACTCCCACGGCGCCGAGGGCTCGGAGGCATGGCTGCTGGACCCCGAGGGCGGGGTCAGGCACTACCCCGAGGCCTTCCTCTCGACCCAGTACGACCGCGGCGGCAGGCAGTCGCGTGCCGGGCTTGAGCTGTGGGGCGCCGAGGAGGAGGCGCCCCCGATGCGCGCCGCCGGCACCCGCATGGGCGATGCGCCCGGTCCCGCCGGAGGCGTGACCGCGGCTCTGCTGCGAACCTCGGCCGAGGGTGCGCCGGGGCTGGGCAGCTACCTGATCTGGCGCGGCTGAGCGAGGCGCGGTGGGCGAGCGGGGAATCACGACGGTGATCTCGGACTTCGGCGGCGTGCTGACGACCCCGCTGGTCAGCTCGTTCGCGGCGGTCCAGGACGACACCGGGATCGCGATGGAGGAGCTCGGCAGGGCGATGGGCCGAATCTCCGAGCGTGAGGGCAAGCACCCGCTGTTCGAGCTCGAGACGGGCCGCGTCACCGAGGTCGACTTCCTGGCCAAGCTCGCCGACGAGCTCGAGCCGGACCTGGGCCACCGTCCCGAGATGCACCGCTTCGCCGAGATCTACTTCAAGGCGCTGAACCCGAACGAGCAGATGATCCAGCTGATGCGCGAGCTCAAGGGGAGCGGGCTGAGGATGGCGATGCTGACCAACAACGTGCGGGAGTGGGAGCCCCGCTGGCGCTCGATGCTTCCGGTGGATGAGATCTTCGAGCTGGTCGTGGACTCGGCCTTCGTCGGCATGCGCAAGCCGGACCCCGAGATCTACGAGCTCACCCTGAACCGCCTCGGCGACCCCGAGCCGGGCGAGTGCCTGTTCATCGACGACATCGAGGCCAACGTCGAGGCCGCCCGCGAGCTCGGCATCTCAGCCGTGCACTACCGCCACAACGACCAGGCGATCGCAGAGGTCCGCGAGGTCGCGGGCCTCGACGGCGGTTCCGCGGGACCGCGCTAGTTCTCGGAGCCCGCGCGGTCCCAGATGTAGAGCTCGGTCGCCTCGCGGGCGAGCTCCATCAGACGGGGGTGCGAGAGCCACTCGAGCACCGTGTCGAGCGCACGCTCCTCGCTGATGCCCTCCTCGAAGGCCTCCTCGCCCCGGAAGCCGGCGGCGAGCTTCAGCGCCTCGCGGCGGTGCTCGCCGAGCGAGTCGAATGCGCCCATCAGGAAGTCGCGGTTCGGGACGGGCTGGCCGACCTCCATCGATCCGTGCCATGCGGCCAGCATCGAGATGTCGTGCTCGTCCAGCTCGGATATCGCCTTGGCGTAGTGGTCCTCGAGCTCGGTGTCGGGGATCTCATCGACCCAGGCGCGCACGGCCTCGCCCAGAAGCTGGCGGCGAGCCTCGCGGCCGACGGAGTCGGCGATCGCGCGGATGGCGTCGGCGGGGTCTACGAAGCAGAGTGTCATGTCAGATCCGGTTTCTTCTCGGGGACTGTTCTGGTGTCTCTAATGCGATGCGCGGGCAAAGATAGAGTCGCCCCCCGACGGCAAATCGGACCCCCGGGTTTCCGCGCGTTATCCGCATTTCGGCGCGGTTTGAGCCGTTATCCGGAGCCGGGCACGTGCCTATGCTGGCTGCGATGAGAGCGGAGGCGCAATGGCGCTGAGCGTGATCGCCGGGCCCCCGAACTCGGGGCGCACCGGCGCGATCCTGGAGGCCTTCCGCGCGGCCCTCCCGCGCGATCCGATCCTGGTCGTGCCGACGGCCGACGACGTCGAGCGCTTCGAGGAGGAGCTCACGCGGGACGGGGCTCCCCTCGTCGGCGCGCGCGTCTGCACGTTCGACCGCCTGTTCACGCTGGTCGCCGGGGCGCTGGGCGTGCCCGCGCGGCCTCAGCTCAGCGGCGTGCAGCGCCGCCGCCTCGCCGCCGAGGCCGCGTCGCGCGTCGAGCTGGTGCGGCTGGCGGCCTCGGCGCGCCAGCCGGGCTTCGCCTCGGCGCTCGAGGAGCTGATCTCCGAGCTCCAAGCGGCCGGCATCGACCCGGGGACCCTGGGTGAGCGGGCCACGGAGGCGGGCCCGTACGAGGCGGAGGTGGCTTCGCTCTACCGGGCCTTCTGCGAGCTGCGCGACGAGATGGGACGCGAGGACTCGCACGGGCTCGCCGCGGCCGCCACCGCGGCTTTGCGCTCGCATCCGGACGGCTGGTCGGGCCGCCCCGTCCTGTTCTATGGCTTCGACGACCTCACCCCCGAGCAGATGGACCTGGTGCGCGAGCTCTGGGAGGCTGCGGAGGTCACCGTCGCCCTTCCCTACGAGGACCGGGCGGTGCTGACCGCGGCCCGGGGGGCCCTGTTCGCCCAGCTGCGGGACGTGCCTGGGGTCTCCGTCCGCCACCTCGAGACGAACCCCGACTTCACGCGCAGCCGCACCCTATTCGAGCTCGAGCGGCGCTTCGGGGAGGAGCCCGGCGACCCGATCGAGAACGACGGCGGGCTGGCGCTGCTTGCCTCGGCCGGCGAGCTGGCCGAGGCCGAGACGATCGGCTCCGAGGTCGCCCGGCTGCTCGACCGCGAAGTCCCCGCGGGCGAGATCGTGGTGGTCGTCCGCGATCCCGCCGGCGCGGGGCCGCTGCTGCGCCGGGTGTTCTCCCGCTTCCGGATCCCGGTCGCGGTCCAGGCGGACCTGCCGGTGACCCGGACGCTTACGGGTGCCGGGCTGATCGCGCTGCTGCGCGCCGCGGTCGGGCGCGGCGAGGCCGAGGACCTGCTCGCCTACCTGCGGACGCCGGGGGTCGCCTCGCCCTGGCCGCGTCGACTGGCTGGAGCGCCGCGTTCGCCGCGACCGGCTGCGCACGGCCGACCAGGCCCACGAGGCATGGCAGCGGAAGAACCGGCGCCGCTGGAGGAGATCGAGCGCCTGCGAAAGGCCGGATCCGGCGGGGAGCTGCTGCGCGAGGCCGGGCCGCCAGGCGCGCTGGCTGGCAGAGGCCGTCCTGTACCGGGAGGGCGAGCCCGCGAGCGAGGAGCGCGCCCTCGAGCTGCGCGCGGGCGCCGAGCTGGAGGGCGCGCTGGCCGAGCTGGCCGAGCTGGGGCTGCCCAACTCCCCCGCCGACGCGATCGCCGCGATCTCCGAGCAGCGGGTGGCGCTCTGGCGAGGCCCGACGCGCGGGACGAGTCCGCGTCATCAGCCCCTACAGCGCCCGCGCGAGGCGGGTCGGCCACATCTTCGTCGCCTCGCTGCAGGACGGCGACTTTCCCCGCCGCGACACCGGCGGGCCGCTGCTCTCCGACGAGGCCCGCGCGGGCCTGGAGCTGCCTCCCCGCCGCAAGGCCGAGGTCGAGGACCGCTACCTGTTCGGGATGCTGCTCTCGCGCCCCAAGCGGCAGCTCTGGCTTTCGTGGCGGAGCGCCGACGACGAGGGCGGCGCTGGCGCGCGCTCGCCCGTTCGTCGACGACGTCCGCGAGCTGCTCTCCCCCGCCCTGCCCGAGGGGATCGAGGAGCGCGACGAGGCGCTGTTCGAGGAGGCCGGCGGGAGCGGGCCTGGCCGACTCCGTCTTCGACGCCGCCGACGCCCCACCGCCGAGGAGCTGGCGCGATCGCTGGCGGCCCGCCCGGTCGCGGGCGAGCAGCCCGACCCCGCCGTGACGGAGCGGATCGCGGGAGTCACCGCCCGGATCCCGGAGGACCGCCTGCGGCCCAGGGGGCTTCGCCAAGACGCGGTGCTGGAGCTGATGGACGCCAAGGAGCTGTTCGGCCCCTCGACGCTCGAGAAGTACGCGGAGTGCCCCTACCGCTGGTTCGTCGAGCGCGAGCTGGAGCCAGAGCAGACCGCCCCGCTCGGCGACGCGCTCGCCGCCGGGTCGGTCGCCCACCTGGTCCTCGAGAACGCTCTATCTCGAGCCACCCGACCGAGGACAGGGCCCCGACCGCCGACCACCCTGGACACCTGGATCGAGCGCGCCCGCGAGCTGATCTCGGAGCTCGGGCCCGAGAAGCTGCCGCGCGAGCGCGCCGACACCGCCGCGCTGCTGCACCGCGTCGAAGGCCTGGTCGTCGCCTTCCTGGTCGACGAGGCGAGCGCGGGCGCCGCGTTCAAGCCCAACCCGTCCCTGACCGAGGCCAGCTTCGGGTTCGAGGACCCCGAGAGGCCGCCGCTGCAGCTGAAGGGCGGCGGCATCCACGGGCCGCATCGACCGGATCGACTTCGGGCCCGGCGGCGAAGCGCTGGTCCAGGACTACAAGGTCGGCTCGAAGGTCGACGGGGGCAAGGGGATGCTGGAGCGCGGCAAGCTGCAGCTCCAGCTCTACCTGCTGGCGGCGCGGGAGATCTGGGGGCTGGACCTGGCCGGCGGGCTCTACCGGCCGCTCGGCGCCACCTCCCAGCGCGCGCCGAAGGGACTGCTGCGGAAGGAGCTGGCCGAGGATCTGGCGCCGCTCGGACCCCGCCCGCGCGACCAGCTCGCCGACGAGGACTTCGAGGCGGCGCTCGACGCCGCCCGGGCCCGGGCCGAGGAGATCATCGGCTCGATCCGCTCCGGCGAGGTGATCCGTGACCCGCTCGACGGCAAGTGCCCCGACTACTGCCACTTCCAGCCGATCTGCCGGCGCGAGCGCGGCCTGCCCGAGGAGGAGCCCGGCGAGGACCGGGACGAGAGCGAGTGATGGGCCGGCCAGAGCGGACAGAGCAGCAGGGGGCCGCGGTCCAGTCGCGCGAACGCGACGTCTTCCTGCGCGCGGGGGCCGGGACCGGCAAGACCTCGGTGCTGGTCGATCGCTTCTGCGAGGCGGCGCTCGACCCGGAGATGGGCGTGGAGCGGATCCTCGCCTTCACCTTCACCGAGCGCGCCGCCGACCAGCTCCGCCGCCGGGTCCGCGAGACCCTGGCGGAGATGGCCGAGGAGGCCGAGGGCGAGCGGCTGGAGCGGATCCTCGAGGCCGCCGAGGCCGCCGAGCGCGCCTGGATCTCCACCATCCACGGGTTCTGCCGCCGGCTGCTCGCCTCGCATCCCGCCGCCGCGGGCCTGGACCCGCGCTTCCGGGTCGCCGACGAGCCCGAGGCTGACCGGCTCGCAACCCGCGCCTTCGACGTCGGCGCTGGAGGACCTGGTCGCCGAGGGCGGCGCCGAGGCCCTCGAGCTGGCTGCCGCCAACCACAAGCGGACGCTGATCGAGATGACGAGCGGCGCATACGACGAGCTCCGCAGCCGCGGCCAGACCGAGCCCGCGCTGCCCGAGCCGCCCGGCGGCCGACCCAGCCGCCGCAATCGGCGAGCTGATCGAGGCAGCGCGGGCCGCGCACGGCGAGTGCGCGGAGGCGAACGGCAGAGCGGGAGCGAACCGCGAGCTGATCGCGGCGGCGACGGAGCTCGACCCCGCCGCCCCCGCCGGACGCCGAGCTGCTCGACAGGCTGGCCGGGCTGAAGCTTGAGACGAAGGCCAAGGCGTTCGCCGGCCCCGAGTGCGAGCGCTACCGCGAGGCGCTGCAGCGCGCCCGTGCCGCCGCGGCGGCGACGGTGCTCGCGCCGGCCTACGCGCAGCTGCGCGAGCTGGTCAGTGGCTTCGGCCGCGCCTACGAGCGCCTCAAGGCCGACCGCTCGGCCCTCGACTTCGAGGACCTGCAGCTGCATGCCCGCGAGCTGCTGCGATCGAACGAGCGAATCCGCGACCGCTACCGGGAGCAGTTCCGCCACCTGATGGTCGACGAGTTCCAGGACACCAACGGCCTCCAGCTCGGTCTGATCGAGCAGCTGCGCGGCCCCGACACGCGCGTGTTCATGGTCGGCGACGAGTTCCAGTCGATCTACGGCTTCCGGCACGCCGACATCGACGTCTACCGCCGCCAGCAGCGCCGCTTCGCCGGCGGCGAGGAGCCCAATGGCGAGTCGATGCCGCTGACGGGCAACTTCCGGGCGGCCCCCGAGCTGCTCGCCGCCACCAACGCCCTCGGCGCCGCGCTGCTCGACGGCTTCGAGCCGCTGACTGCGCCGGGCGGAGGCGGCGGCGTGGGCCAGGCCGGAGGCGAGCCCGCGGTGGAGATGCTGCTCACCGTCGACGACAAGAAGGGCTGGGAGGACCCCGCGACCGAGTTGCCGCGCCTGCCCGACGATCCCAGCGCGGCCCCCAAGGTCGCCGAGGCGCGCCGGCTGGCGGGCCGCCTGCGCGAGCTGGTCGACGCCGGCGAGGACCCCTCGGGAATCGTCGTCCTGATGCGCGCCTTCACCCACGTCAACACCCTGGAGCGCTCGCTCGCCAGGCCGGCCTGGATCCCTACGTGGTCGGCGGCCGCGGCTTCTGGTCCCAGCAGCAGATCGAGGACCTGCGCTGCCTGCTCGCGGTCGTCGCCAACCCACTCGACGACGAGCCGCTGTTCGGCGCGCTCGCCTCGCCCGCCTGCGCGGTACTCCCTGACACGCTTTGGCTGCTGCGCCGCGCGGCGACCGAGGAGCGCGAGGACGGCCGCGAGCGCCAGCTGCACATCTGGCCGCTGCTCCGCGACCTGGCCGAGGATGGCGAGCCGAGCCGCGGCGACCCCGAGGCCGCCGCGCTGATCCCGCCCGAGGAGCTGGAGCGCCTGAGCGGCTTCGTCGCGACCCTGAGCGCGCTTCGACGCCGCGGCGCCGAGGACGGGCTCGAGGCCCTGGTCGAGCGCGTCGCCTCGGCTTTCGACTACGACCTGGCGACCCTGGTCCGCGACTCGGGCGAGGCACGATGGGCGAACGTGCGCAAGCTGATGCGCCTGGCTCGCGAGTTCGAGGCCAGGGAGGGCCCCGACCTGACCGCGTTCCTCGACTACCTCGCCAACCGCGCGGCGCGCAGCGACCGCGAGGCCGAAGCCGCGACCCGTGCCGAGGGCCACGCAGGGGTCCGGGTGATGACCATCCACAGCGCCAAGGGGCTCGAGTTCGACGTGGTCGCCGTCGCCGACATGGGCCGCAACCTCCAGATCGGCTGGACGCCGCTGCGCCTGGCGCCGGCCGAGGACGAGCCCGACAGCGGCGAGGTCAGCCGGGTGGGCATCCAGCTCGGCCGGCTCGGGCGCCCCGGTGAGCGCATGTTCGACTACTACGAGCTGGCCGACCTGGCCGCCGACCGAGAGGCCGAGGAGGAGGGCCGCCTCGCCTACGTGGCGGCGACCCGCGCCAAGAAGCGGCTGCTGCTGAGCGGGACGTTCAACCCGAAGGCGCTGGAGGCCGAGCCGATCCGGCGCAAGCCGATCGCAAACCAGCTGATCCGCACCCTGCTCGGCGGCGAGCCGGACGAGCGGGATCTGGAGCTGCCGGCCGCCGCGGACGGCTATCCGGCCGGAAGGCTGAGCGTCAAGGTGAGCGCGCCCGAGCCGGGGGCCGGCGCCAAGCTGCTCGTGGAGCAGCCCGCGCCAGAGGCGGCGCCGGTCGCCCTGGATGACGCGCCGCCCCTGGGACGACCGCAGGTTGCGCCCGCTCCCGCCGGCGCCCTCTCCTACTCCGCCCTCTCCGACTATGAGGCCTGCGGCTACCGCTTCTACGCCGAGCGCGTGCTCGGGATCGCCGGCGGCGATGCGGCGATCGCGCCCGATCCCGCCGCCGGCGAGGAAGCGCACGCGGACCCCGAGGCACGGCGCCGCTACGGCCCCGGCCTGGCGGTCCACGCGCTGCTGGAGTGGAGCTCCGAGCACCGCTGGGCGGAGCCCGACGCCGAGCGCATCGCCACCGCCCTGCGCGAGCAGGGCCTTCCGGACGGGGCCGAGCAGGTCGACCACGCCCGGGAGCTGGTGCGGGGCTGGCTGGGCTCCGAGCTCCGGGGCGAGCTGGGCGACGCGAGGACCAGCCCCGAGGTCCCTTTCGTGCTCAGCATCGTCGGGACGCCGATCCGGGGCTCGATCGACCTCCTCGCCGACCGCGGCAATCAAGGCACGCTGGTCGTCGACTACAAGACGGATCGCCTCGACGGCCGCGATCCCGAGCGGCTCGCGGGGCGCTATCGCGTGCAACGTGACCTCTACGCCCTCGCCGCGGCGGAGCGCGGCGTGCCCGTCGAGACCGCCTACGTCTTCCTCGAGCGGCCAGACTCGCCGGTGCGCCAGACGTTCGGGCAGGCCGAGCTCGACGCGGCGCGCGAGCGGATCGAGGGGTTGCTCGGGCGGCTGGGCGCCGGCGAGTTCGGCGTCACCCACCATCCCCACCGGGCCATATGCCACGACTGTCCCGCGCGCGAGCGGCTCTGCTCCCACGAGCCCGCGGCGCACATGCGCGACGACCCCGACCCGCCGATCGTGCCTGTCCCCCGCAGCGAGCGTCCCAAGCCCGAACCGGACGCCGAGGACGGGACCGGCCCCGCCCCGGATCCGGAGGGCGGCGAGCCGCAGATGTCGCTGCTCGACTGATGGGGGCGCCGGGAGACCTCGGGCTGTTCGGCTACGGCTCGCTGGTCCTGCCCGAGAGCGCGGGCATGACGCTCGCCCGCCCGGTCCCGGCGGCGCGGCCGGCTCGCCTGCGCGAGTGGAAGCGCCGCTGGTCGCTCGGCAGGGACAACCTGACCTGCGAGAAGACGTTCGAGCTCGGCAGCGGCCACAGGCCCGAGTGGGTGCTCGGACTCAACCTGGAGCCCGGCGAGGATCCCGCAGGGCCCGTCAACGGCGTCGTCATCGATGTCTCAGAGGCCGAGCTCGAACGTCTCGACGTGCGCGAGATCCGCTATGACCGCGTCGAGGTGACCGGACTGGTCGACGGCGAGGGCCTGCCGGCGAGGATCGTCACCTACACCGCGAAGGAGTGGCACTTCCGCCCCGAGCCCCCGCCGGACGCCGTCATCCTCGCCAACTACGCGAACGCCGTCGAGGCGGCTTTCAGGGCGATGGGCGAAGGCGAGCTTCAGGCCTACCTGGCCACGACGGGCCCCTACCCGGTCGAGCGGGTCGAGGCCACCCTCGTGCTCGACCGTATCCCCGAGGGGAACCCGCGGGCCTGGTAGCGCGGCTAGGCCTGGTGCCAGCGCTGGGCCCAATCCCTGAGCGAGCCCATCACGGGCTTCAGGGAATCGCCCTTTCGGGTGAGCTCGTAGCTGACGCGCACGCCGGGCCCCTCCTGGACCTCGCGACGCACCAGGCCCGCCGACTCGAGCTCCTTCAGCCGCGTCGAGAGCAGTCGATCCGACATTCCGGGGACGCACTCCTTCAGCTCCGCGAAGCGCAGGGCGCCCTCGTCGGCGAGGGCGTAGAGGATGGCGCCGGTCCAGCGTCGGCCGATCAGCTCCACCGCGCCGTGGAAATGCGGGCAGACCTGCCCGGGAACAGCTTGTCTGGGCTCGGCCGCCGATCCTGCCCCGGCGGGCCGCTCGCCTCGGTCCGTGCTCACCTCGAACCCAGCTTACCAATCGTAAGAACCCGGGCCGCAAGGTCGGCCCCGGGCGGCGCGGTCCGTCAGGTGCAGGGGCCTGTGCTGACCTCGCCCGAGCCCGCGGACTGGTTGACCGCGGCCGCGACGATGTCGTTTGGAATGCCGTAGCCGCCCGGCTTGCCCTCGGTGGTGGCCGCGAACACGGTGGCAAGCACCTGGCCCGCGCCATCCACGAGCGGGCCCCCCGAGTTGCCGCGCCTCACCTCGCCGCGGAGCGAGGTGAGCGAGCGCCTGATCGGCCCGCGCCCGTAGGAGTCCTCGCTGATCGCCGTCTCGGTCGGGCCGGCCCGGGCCGGGCTGATCGTGAAGGGCCCGTTCTCGGGATAGCCGAGGACCGCTCCGGGGGTCCCCGACTCGACCTCGGCCTCGAGCGGCAGCGGCTCGCCGCCGAGGCCGTCGACCCGGAGGATCGCGAGGTCGTTGGAGGGGTCGTAGTGGATCGGGGCCGCGTCCAGGCGGTCGCCCTCGTCGTCGAAGCTGACTGCCGTGTCGTCCTCGCCGGCGACCACGTGCGCGTTGGTGACGACCACCCCGGGAGATGCGATCCAGCCCGAGCCCGACACCGCCAGGCCGCAGGCGGTGCCGAGCACGCGGACGACGCTGTCGGCCGCGGCCCTCACCTCGGGATCCGCCGCGAGCTTCGAGTCGGGCGGCCCCAGGTTCACGTCGGGCCCCTGGACCGCGATCGCGGGGTCAATCCTGTTGAGCGCCTTCAGGAACCCCCCGGAGGGAGGGAAGGCCTCATTCAGGCTGCCGAGGATCTCCGAGCGCTGCACCGTCTTTCGCAGCTCCTTGGCCCCGGGCGCGTTGAGCGCGACCGCACCGAAGAGCCAGGCCAGGGCCAGGGAGACCATCACCAGCAGCAGCGCGCCGCCGGCGGCGTCGGCCAGGACGACCGAACGTCGGCGGCCGCGCGGTCCCAGGATGCGCCTGCGCAGGGCCCGGGCGACACCCTCGAACGAGACCGCGGCGAAGCTGCCGATCAGCAGCGCGCCCGCCAGGGCGGTCACCGGCGCGTACGGTGACTCCGAACCATCGGCGAGCAGGGCGGGGCCCAGGCGGCTGCCGAGGAAGGCGCCGACCAGGAAGCCGACCAGGCTGAGCAGCCCGACGATCAACCCGTGCCGATAGCCCCAGGCGCCGAGCAGCAGCGCGAAGGCGATGATCGCCCAGTCGATTCCGTTCACGGAGCGGAATACAAGCAGCCCGCCCGCCACCCAACGTGCGCGGGTCGGGGCGGCCACCCACTAACTTTCCAGCGTGCCTCGCGAGGCAGGTGTTACAAGCACGCGGCGCCGGCGCAGACCGCCGCCGCAGGAGGAGGAGCGGACCCGACCGGCTCCTCCGAAGAAGACGCTCAGCGAGCGCCAGCGCCGCCTGCGGCGCCGGGCGCTGCCGCTGGCCGGGGTGGCGCTGGTCGCGTTCATCGTCGGCGCTGTGATGGCGGCCGGCTCGGCCGAGGAGGACGCGGCCAACCGCTTCCTCGACGCCTGGGCCGAGCAGGACTTCGCGACAATGCACGAGGAGCTCACCGACTCTGCCCAGCAGCAGTTCCCGGTCGAGCAGTTCGCCGCCGCCTACCAGGAGGCCCAGTCCGCCTCGACCGCGGACGCGATCGACCCGGGCGACGCGAGCGGCCCCGACAACGACGTCATGGAGATGGAGGTGGGGATCCGCACCGAGATCTTCGGGCTGGTCGAGGGCGTGATCGAGATTCCCTTCGAGGACGAGAAGATCGCCTGGACCCCTCACTTGACGTTTCCGGGGCTGGAGAGCGGCGAGCGGGTGGGCCGCCGGCTGACCCTGGGGGAGCGGGCGCCGATCCTGGCCAAGGATGGGGCCCCGCTGGCCGAGGGCCAGGGCGCTTCCCGCGACTCGCGACTGGGCTCCGCGGCGATCGACGTCACCGGCACCGTCGAGACGCCGAGTCCCGAGCTGCGGCCGGAGGTCGAGGCATCCGGCTATCCCGGCGACCAGGAGACCGGGGTCAGCGGCCTGGAGCTGGCCTTCAACTCCCGCCTGGCCGGAAAGCCGGGCGGCGAGCTGGTGGCCGTGCCCGAGGGAACCTCGCTGCCCGACGTGCCCGAGCGAACCGAGGGCCGGGTGCTGGCGACGTCCCAGCAACAGCCCGGTCAGTCGCTGAAGACGACGATCGATCCGGACCTGCAGGAGGTGACGGTGGCGGCGCTGGGCGGCCAGTCTGGAGGGGTGGCCGTGCTCGACGCGCGCAACGGACAGGTGCGGGCGCTGGCCGGCTCGGCCTACTCGGCGCCCCAGCCCCCGGGCTCCACCTTCAAGGTAATCACCACCACCGCAGCCCTGGAAGAGGACAAGGTCAAGCTCGACGACGTATTCGACGTCGTCACCTCCACGAATCCCTCGGTCGAGACCGGCGCCAACACCGTCGAAAACGCCCACGACGAGCCCTGCGGCGGCACCTTCGAGGAGACCTTCGCGAACTCGTGCAACACGGTCTTCGCCCCGCTCGCGGTGGACGTCGGCGAGGAGAAGCTGGTCTCCGAGTCCGAGCAATACGGCTGGAACCAGCCGGTCACCCTCTATGACGCGGAGGCGACCCAGGCGGCGGACCCGGGAGAGATGACGATGCCGACCTCGTTCAACGACGACACCCTGACGACCCTGGCCGTGTCGGGCATCGGGCAGGGCCAGGTGCTCGCGACCCCGCTGGGGATGGCCTCGGTCGCGCAGACCGTCGCCGCGGGCGGCACGCGCAGCCCCACCCCGATCGTGACGGACCCCGCGCTCCAGGCCGACGCCGAGCCGGTCGAGGTCACCTCGAAGGAGAACGCGCGGGTGCTGACGGGCCTGATGCAGGCGGTCGTCAGTTATGGCACGGGCTCAGCGGCCGCGCTTCCGAACGTGACCGTGGCCGGCAAGACGGGCACCGCCGAGCTGGGCCCGAAGCCGAACCAGCCAACCCCCCAGGTGGCCCCGGGCGAGGAGCCGCCCGACCCCGAGCAGATCGTGGACGCCTGGTTCATCGCCTTCGCGCCCGCGCAGAAGCCGAAGCTGGCGATCGCGGTGATGCTGATCGACGCGGACGGCGATGGTGGCGAGGTCGCGGCGCCGATCGCCCGAACGATCCTGGGATCGGCCCTCGGCTAGATGTCGAGCTCGATGACGCCGTCGGCGCCGTCGGCCGACAGCTCCAGCTCGAGCGGGCGGTTCTCCGAGACGCCCTGATCGACCAGGAAGAGCGCGACCTGGCCCTTGATCGGGCCGCTGGCCGCGGCCGTGTCGGGCAGGGGGATCTCCTCGCCGGGCGGAAGCGACTCGCCGAAGTCGAAGGCGAAGACCGACTCCGACTCGACCGGCTCGAACTCCTGTCCGGTGGTGTCGATCACCTTCATCTGCTCGGCCGTCGGCAGGGTGACGTCCTCGTCGCCCTCGTTCTCGGCCTCGATGAAGACCCCCAGGTAGGCCTCGCCGGGCGGAGTCTGGGGCAGGCCCTCCAGGTACTCGGCGTCCTCGCGGTCAGTCGGATTCAGGAAACGGGTCAGCTGCACGTTCAGGTGCAGGTCCCCGAGCTCGAGCGGCTCGCCCTCGACGACCTCGCTCTCGTGCTCCTCGCCGCAGGCCGCCAGACCCAGAGCCAGCGAGGCCACGGCCAGCGCCGCCGCCAGGGCTCCCGTGCGTCCGAAGCGGTTCATCGGGCGGGCAGTCTATCCGCAGGGCCGAGCGGGCCGATTGGCAGCCGCCGGGCGGCGCTCACGCGATCCCGGTGAGCTGGCGGTTGCCGCCCGCCACCGCGATCCCATCGGTGGCGGGTGTCCCGGATTCGACCGCCTCGGCGAGCCTGCGCAGCGCCTTGCGCCAGCGCCGCCGCCACCAGCGGCCGCCGCGGCCGGCCGGGTCGGTCCGGAACGAGAGGTTGACGGTGGTCACCGCGCCCGGCCCCTCGGTCAGCTCCCAGACCGAATGCAGCGTGATCTTGTTCGAGCGCCCTCCGTGCCCGATCTCGGTGACCCGGTGGGGCCGCTCGGCCTCGGCGATCGTCGTGTCGGCGTGGCGAATGCCCCGGGGGGCCTTGATGCGGAAGCGGGCCGCCGCGCCCTGGCCCGAGGCCTCGATGCGCTCGAGGCGGTAGTCGCTCATGAAGTGGTCGGTCCAGGCCGGCCGCTTGGAGAGGTCGCAGATGAAGTCGAAGACGTGCTCCCGGGGAGCATCGACCGTGGTGGTCAGAGAGATCGGCATGGCTCCCATCGGCGCGGCGATTCTATCCGCGCCCGGCACCGGACCGGCCTCGCGGCGGGCGCGCCGCCGCCCGCAAAATCCCCGGAAAGGTCGGACTTTGCAGACAACCTCCGGCGATCCCCTTGGCCATTTCGGCGTGTCGGGGTAGGATCGGCGTACCCGAAAATGGCTGCGATCGGACAGAGCGAGCAGGATGTCCTCGAAACCGGCGATACGGCCGACGCGGGGTCCTTCGCCTGCATCGGGTGCTCGTACGAGATCTCGCTCGACCGCGCGGACGCAATGCCGAGCTGCCCCAATTGCGGCGGCTCGAGTTTCCAACGCGCCTCGCTTTTCGAGCAGCCCACCCTGAAGAGCTTCACGATCATGGCTCCGCGCGAGGCCCCCGACGGCTGGCTCGACGACGTTCGCGAATCGATCGAGCAACCCGGCAAGTACCTGGCCTTCTATGCCGAGGGACGGGCGCGGGTGATCGAGCTCGACGACGGCTGGTCGCGGATCGGCCGCAGCGCCTCGGCTGACATCCGCCTGGACGACCCGACGGTCTCCCGACGTCACGCCGTGATCGCATGCACTCCCGAGGGCGAGTTGCGCGCCCTCGACGACCGCAGCACCAACGGCATCCAGGTCAACGGCGAGGACGTCGACTGGAGCCCGCTCGCCGACGGCGACCAGCTCCAGGTCGGCCGCTACCGCCTCAACGTGATCGAGACGGCTGGCTCAGGCTCCTGACGCGCGCGGCCGCTGTTTGACCCGCGGTCAACTATGCTTCCGGCCTCACCGGCAGGGCGCTGGCCAAGGAGAGGCAAGTGATGAGTGGCGCGAGGAGCGCGAGGAACCTGAAGCTGTTCGTCGGAGTCGGGGCGCTGGCGATCGCGGCGGCGCTGCCCGCAAGCGCCTCGGCAGCGGTCAGCGCCCACGGCAGCGCAAACCAGGTCTACGTCACCGGCGCCCAGCCGAACACCAGCCTGCGCCTGATTGACGGCGACGGCGAGCGGGTCGCCACCAAGCCGGTCGGCTCGCTCGGTGGCGTGCTGTTCCGCCGGGTCAAGGCCGGCAAGGGCTACCGGGTGCGCGAGGCGGATGGCACCCTGTCGGCGCGCGTCAACGTGTTCACCTCGAAGAACGCGCCGAACAGCACGGCTATCTACAACCAGACCCTTCCTGCGGGCGGCTACGGATACGTGACGACCCGGGACGGCACCCAGCTGGCGGTCAGCGTGCGCCTGCCCGGCCCACCCGAGGACGGCCCCTACCCGACGCTGGTCGAGTACTCCGGCTACGGCTACGCCAATCCGGCCGGCGCCGAGAGCGGCATCAGCCCGATCGCCAACCTGCTCGATTACGCCGTCGTGGACGTGAACATGCGCGGCACCGGCTGCTCGGGCGGCGCCTTCGACTACTTCGAGCGGCTGCAGGGCCTCGACGGCTACGACGTCGTCGAGACCGTCGCCCGCCAGCCCTGGGCGATGCACAACAAGGTCGGCATGGTCGGGGTCTCCTACGGCGGCATCAGCCAGCTCTTCGTCGCCGCCACGAGGCCGCCCAGCCTGGCCGCGATCACGCCGTTGTCGGTGATCGACGACACCGGGACCACGCTCTACCCCGGCGGCATCCTCAACACCGGTTTCGCCCTGGAGTGGGCCGAGGACCGCGTCGACGACGCCAGGCCGGCCACCGCCGGCGCCGGCCAGGGCTGGGCGTATGAGCGGATAGCAAACGGCGACGCGACCTGCGCGGCGAACCAGGTGCTGCACACCGCGGCGGCGGACCTGATCAGCAAGGTCCACCGCAACCGCTTCTACCGGCCCAAGGTCGCCAACCCGCTCGCGCCCGCGCGGTTCGTGCACAAGATCAAGACGCCCGTCTTCCTCGCCTGCCAGTTCAACGACGAGCAGACCGGCGCTCACTGCCCGAACCTGGCCGATCGCTTCACCGGGACCAAGCGCAAGTGGTTCACCTTCACCAACGGGCTCCACATCAACTCGCTGGACCCCGAGACCTTCAACCGCTGGTTCGACTTCCTCGAGCTCTACGTCGCCCAGCGCAGGCCGGAGCTCTCCCCGCTGGCCGCCGCGACCGCCTCGGTGGTCTACGCGACCGCGATGGGCGTGCCTGGCGTGACGCTGCCTTACGACCCGATCCGCGACCAGCCGACCTTCGAGACGGCGAAGGCCGCCTTCGAGAGCCAGCAGCGGGTCCGGATCCTGTTCGACACCGGCGCCGGCGGGCCGCCGAACCACCCGGTCCCCGGCTTCGAGCAGTCGTTCAAGAGCCTGCCGATCCCGGGCACCAAGGCACGCTCCTGGTTCCTCGGCGACGGGGGCGCGCTGCTGAACAAGGCCCCGAAGAAGGGCGGCAGCGACACCTTCGTCTGGGACAAGGAGTCGCGTCCGGCCGACGACTTCACCGGCACCAACACCAGCAGCGGCGACCTCTGGACCGCCGATCCCAGCTTCGACTGGCAGCAGCCGCCCCCGGGTCGCTCCGCGTCCTACGTGTCCCCGCCGCTCCGGACCAACGCGACGATCATCGGGGCCGGCGCGCTGCGCGCCTGGATCCGCGCCTCGGTTCCCGACGTGGACCTGCAGGTGACGGTCTCCGAGGTGCGCCCCGACGGCAAGGAGACCTATGTACAGAGCGGCTGGCTGCGGGCCAGCATGCGCAAGCTCGACAAGCGCCGCAGCACCCTGCTCGAGCCCGTCCTCAGCCTGCGCCGCGACGACGCCGCCAAGCTGCCGAAGGGGGAGTTCGCGCAGGTCACGGTCCCGCTCTACTACCAGGGCCACGTCTACCGGGCCGGCTCGCGCATTCGCATCACCGTCACCCCTCCGAGCGGCGATCAGCCGGTCTGGGCCTTCGCCGAGACCGTGCCCGCCGGCGACGCCAACGTCACCGTCGGCTTCTCCGGCAAGCACCCCTCCCGCCTGATCCTGCCGCTGGTGCCCGGAGTCCAGGTGCCGACCCCGCTGCCCCAGTGCCCGGCGCTGCGCGGCGAGCCCTGCCGCGCGTTCGCACCCTAGCTCGGCCGGATGGGCGTGAGCCGTCCCGGCTACGCCGTGCAGCCGGCCCTGCGTGGCAGGCGCCTACTCGGTTGAGATGCTCGGGTCCGCCTGCACCTTTTCGGGGATGACCGCGAGGAAGTGGTGGCGGGCCGCGGCGGCCAGCGAGGTGATGCGGTCGGCCTCTTCGTCCTGGCCGGTGGCGCGGAGCTCCTCGGCGTAGTGGCCCAGCAGGTCCTGCACGTCCAGCTCGCCCTCGGCGTCCAGCTCGATCAGGTTCACGATCGCGCCCTCGCCGAGGCGGCGCTCGATCGCCTCGCGGTCCAGGTTCCAGTCGTCGTTGACGCGCACGTAGACGCGGCCGCCGGTCATGCCGGCGCACGCCCAGGGGCCGATGTCGCCCAGCACCACGGCGCGGCCCGAGGTCATGTACTCGAAGGCGAAGCCCTTGGCGTTGGCGCGATCCACCAGGCAGCCCCGGGCGTCGTCGAGGGGCTCGGCCGGCTCGCCCGCCAGCACGACGTCGGCGCCGCTGAGGCGGATGCAGAAGCGCGAGTCGGCTGAGCCCTGCACGAACAGGTGCCCGCGCTGGGCCCCGTAGGCGAAGGACTTGCCGACCGAGCCGTTGACGCGTCTCCCGTCGGAGTTCTTCCCCTTCAGGATCGACACCGTGCCGCCGAGCATCGCCTTGCCGACGCCATCCTGCGCGCCGCCCTCGACCCGGCAGAGGACCCCGTAGGCGTTGAAGGCGCCGAAGCCCTGGCCCGCGACCGAGCCGCCGTTGAAGTGGAGCTCGGCGAGCTCGTCGAACTCCGAGCCCTCGGGGGCGCCGTCGTAGATGCGAGCGCGGGAGATCGCGCCGGAGAGCTCGGCCCCCAGCACGCGGTCATTGGCGTCGACGTCACGGGGGAACTCCGTCTTGATCACGGTCTCGCCGAAGACCCTGTCGGCGAGCCTGCCGATCTCGGCCGACGCCTGCTTGGCCTCCATCCGGATCGGCTTCGCCTGCACCAAGCCGGCTTCGGCACGCGCCTCGACCAGCTCCTCGGCGACGGGCATGTCGATCGGCTCCAGGTCCAGGAACTCCTCGAGCGGGGTGATCAACGGCGCCAGGTCCACCTTGTCCTGGTGGGAGATCTGCTCGAGCAGGTCGTAGCGGCCGACCAGGTCCTGGGCGCGGTCATAGCCGAGCGAGGCGACGACCTCCTTCACCTCCTCGCCCATGGCGCCGAAGAAGCGGGCGCAGCTCTCGGCGGCGTCGGCGCCCGGCGGCGTGAACTTCTTCAGCCCATGCTTCTCGGCCTGCTGCGTGGTCTCGATCTGGGTGGCGATGCCGACGTGACATGTGTCGAGCTGGCAGCCGCGACAGATCGTGCAGCCGAGCGAGACCATCGCCAGGGTGCCGAAGGCGACGCGGTTGGCGCCCATGCAGTGCAACTTGACGATGTCGTGGCCGTGGCGGTAGCCGCCGTCGGCCCAGATCTCGACGCGGTTGCGGAGCCCGGCCTCCATCAGCGCCCGGTGCACGGCGCGGGTCCCGATGTCCGACGGCAGCCCGACGTGGCGCAGTGCGTGCTGGCGCGCGGCGCCGGTGCCGCCCTCGAAGCCCGAGAGGGTGATGATGTCGGCGCCGGCCTTGGCGATGCCGAGGCCGATCGTGCCGACGTTCGGCACCACCGGCACCTTGACCGAGACGCGCAGGTCCGGGTTAACGGTCTTGAGCTCGTCGATCAGCTCCGCCAGGTCCTCGATCGAATAGAGGTCGTGGTTGTTCGACGGGCTGATCAGGTCGGTGCCCGGCGAGGCGTTGCGGGCCGCGGCGACCTTCTCGGAGACCTTCTTGCCGGGCAGGTGGCCGCCCTCGCCCGGCTTGGCGCCCTGGCCGATCTTGATCTCGGCGACGTAGGAGCTGTTCAGCATCTCGGCGGAGACCCCGAAGCGGCCCGAGGCGACCTGCTGCCCACGCCACTTGCGGTACTCGCCGTACATGTCCTGGATCTCGCCGCCCTCGCCGTTGATGCAGAGGATGTTGATCGCCTTGCCGGCCTCGGCGTAGGCGCGGAAGGCGGGCTCAGACTGCGAGCCGAAGCTCATCGAGCTGATCACGATCGGATAGTCGTGGTGGCCCACCGAAACGTCGACGCCGGCGGGATCGACCGGCTCGCGGTCGGGCTCCTTCCTCAGCCCCATCACGTGGCGCATCGAGATCGGGCTCTGGGCTTCGAGCTCGCGAACCTTCTGCGAGTACTCGGCGAAGCCGCCCGTGCCGTTGGCCGTCGCGATCGCCGCCTTGTAGACCTTGGGATAGAACCGGAACGTCTTGGCGGGCTTCGCCTCCTCGTCTCCGGCCAGGATCTTGTGACGGGCGTCGGTGTCGGCGTCGAGCTGCTCGAAGCCCGCCCCGGCCCGCTCGCTGGCGGCGAAGGCCTCGGTCTGGAAGATCTCGGCCAGCTCGGGCTTGACACCGATCGAAGAGAACTGGCGCGCGTAGCCGCGCGACTCGTGAATGCCGATCGTGGAGATCACCTTCTCGATCCCCTTGCGCAGCGCCGAGCACAGGTTGGAGACGTCGGACTCGTAGTCGTCGACGCAGACCACCTCGACCATCACATAGGGGCAGACGCCGTTGGCGCCCAGCCCCAGCGCCAAAGCCACGTCGTGGACGTTGCGAAGCGAGGCGGAGCGCAAGACGATCGAGCATCGCCTGCGCAGGTTCACCTGTCCGGGCTCGACGCGGTAGGACTTGAGCGCCTGGTCCACCGCCGATGTAGCGAGGTGGGGATCGATCCAGCGCCGATCGCCCTCGTAGACGGGGCGGTCGGTCAGCACCAAGAGCTCGGTGCCGTCGCTGACCGCCTTCACCGCCTCGTGCTTGAGGCGCTCGATCGCACCCTGGGTGGTCTCAGACTCGAGCAGGGCGATGTCAATCGCCTTGGCGGAGCCGTCGTGCTGCCCGCCTCCCACGCGGTCGCGGAACTCCTCCCAAAGGTCCTCGAGCAGGTAGGTGCCGTGGTCGGCGGCTATGCGGCGGTAGACGCCGTCCCCGAGCGGGGCCATCTCGTGGTGGCCACCGAGCAGCACGGGGACGTCGGTGGCGACGATGCCCGAATGGGTGCCCGGTGTCCCGATCGCCGGGCGATGACCGAAGATCGCCCGCGTCGAGAAGTGCTCGATCTCGCGCTCGCGGTCGATCGCCGGGTTGGTCACGACGGCGACTGTCTCCTTGAAGTAGTCGGCCAGGTTCTGGCGCTCGGGCGAGAGGGCCGCCAGCGGGCCGTCGTAGCCGAGCGAGCCGATCGGCTCGGCGCCGTTGGAGGCCATCTGCTGCACGAGCTTGACGTCGTCGCGCTGCCAGCCGAAGCCGGCGAGGACGCGCTCGGGCACCTCGACCGGGTCCGAGGGGCCGGCGGCCGAGTAGCCGGGGACCTCGCGACCTTCCAGCGGCCCACCGGCCCGCAGCTCGGCCTTGTAGTAGGGCATCTCGTCGACGCCGGCGCGGGCCAGCCAGCGCTTCTTCACCTCGCGCAGCATCACCTCGTGGGGGTGCAGCGACGAGCGGCGCTTGCCGCGGTCGATCGTGACCATGAACTTCTCGCCGGGCGCCATCGGCTTCGGCTCGGAGACCATGCCCTTGACCGAGACGACACCCGGCTCGGAGCTGAAGACGAAGTCGTCGGGGCTCTCGAGCTGCCACAGCGGCCGCAGGCCGAGCGCGTCGGCCGAGAACACGCACTGGTCAGCGTGCCGAGCGATCAGCGCCACGGGTCCCTGCGCGAACGGCCCCATCAGCTGGCGCACGTACATGTAGAACGAGTGCAGCTCCTCGGGCAGCGCCACGATCTCGGCCACGATCGGCGGCACCACCATCTCCATCGCCTCGGCCAGCGAGAGGCCGTCGCGGCGGCACAGGGTCTCGATCACGCGGTCCAGGTCCTGGGAGTCGGAGTTGCCCTCGCCGATCGGGATCTCCAGCATGCGCGCCTCCTGGCGCAGCTGCTCGATCGTGTTGATCTCGCCGTTGTGTCCCAGTACGCCGAAGGGCTGGACGCGCGTGAACGAAGGCCAGGTGTTGGTCGAGTAGCGGTTGTGCCCGAAGCAGCCGATCGTCTCGAACCGCTCGTCGGTGAGGTCGGGGAAGTAGCCCCCCAGCACCTTGGGGGCCCCCATCACCTTGTAGACGCAGGTGGTGCCGCTGAAGGAGGCGACGTGGACGCCGAGCTGGTCCTCGAGGTGGATCTTCAGCTTGAAGCAGACCGAGTCGGCGTCTCCGGCCTCGGGGACGAGTCCGGCGAACTGCCAGAAGTGCGGCTCTTCCTCGCGCGCCGTCGGACCGAGCGCCGCCGAATCGACCGCGCCGACCCGCTCGGCGAGCATGCGGAAGCCCGCTTCGCCCAGGATCTCGCGCGCGTCGTGGCGGACCTTGTCCAGGTCGGCCGAGCGCTCGACGAAGACGTGTGCGACCGCGAACGCCTCGTCGAGGGCCAGCGAGGGGCTGTGCCCTCCCTGGCGGACCTCCTCGGCCCAGACCTTGGTCGGGATGTCGACCAGCAGGCCACAGCCGTCGCCCTCACCGTCGACGTTGCCGGCGCGGTGGAGCATCTTCTGAAGGGAGTCCAGCGCCAGCGGCACCGGATCGTGGCTCGGCGTCGCGTCCTTGCGGACGGATGCGTAGATCGCGCACGCGTCCTTGTCCTCGACGCTCGGCGGTGACACGCGCGGGCGATAGGCCCGCTCGGACGAATAGCGCTGCTTCACTTTTACCTCCCGGGTCCGCGCCTTCTTCGAGCGGGCGCGCGACGGGGTTTGAGAACCGACGGGAGCGGCGATTATACGTAGAGGCCAAGTCGCAACGAAAGTTGGCGAATCCTTTACACGCCTGTGGTGTTGTTATGAGGAGATGTGAAGCCGTGCTAATGTTTCGACGGCTCTTGTTGAGTAAAGCAGTCTAGAAAGGTTCCAAGGAGGGATCGGCATGAAGAAGGGCGGGCAGAACGGCAAGAACGCGCAGGGGGTGAGCGCCCCGGTCGCCGGTGAGGAGGGACCCGGCTCCGAGACCGAGCGCTTCCGCGCGATCACCGACCTTCGCAACAACGAGGCGGTCACCGGCGAGTCCGGGGTCCCTCGCAAGCAGCGCGACCACGAGCTTCGCCGCCAGCTGAACTCGCTCGACGAGTTTTCCTGAGCTGAAAGGGCTTCAGCGCAGCTTCAGGGCGGCGGCCGCCCTGTCGTGCAGCTTTTCGAGCCGCAGCCGCTGGTCCTCGGCACGCTTCGCCAGGGCCCTCACCTCTTCGGAGCTCAGGGTCGAGTCACCGTTGCGCGCATGCTCGAGCGAGCGCCACAGCTCCAGCTTCCCTGTGACGCCCATGATCATCGCCTCGTACTGAAGCAGCCTGCGGTCCGGGTTTGACGCGTTCAGTTTGATGCGGCCGAGCTTCTCGCCGATCCAGGCGCCGGCCTGCTTGACAAGGCTGGGACTGACCTCGAGCCGCTCCATCAGGGCGAGCAGGCTGCGGCGGTCCGCCTCGATGTCCTCCGCGACGCTCTCCATCTCGCGGCGTTCGGGCTCGTCGTCGGCGCCGTCCGCGATCTGCCTCGCCAGCGACACCCCGCCCGCCGAGCCGGCGAGGTGGTCCTTGAGGTAGGTGCTGAGCGCGTTGCTCATGGCCATTGCGAGGTGATGCCCGCTAGCGGGCTTCCGAAACCAGCAGCCGGTTGCAATCGCAACCCAGTCGCAATAAGCTCCGCTCCTTGACCAACCCGCACAACATCGCCCCGGTCGAGGCGCCGGATCTGGAGACGGCGCTGGCGGCGATACGCGATAGCGGCATGCGGGTCTCGGCGGCCCGGCGGATGGTGATGGAGGCGCTGTTCGAGGTGGACGAACCCGTCTCCGCCGAGCGGATCGTGGAGATGCTCGGCGGCCGCTCCGATCCCGCTTCGGTCTATCGAAACCTCGAGGCGCTGGAGCGCGTGGGCCTGGTCCGCCACATGCATCTGGGCCACGGCCCCGGCCTCTACATGCGGATCGGCCTGGGGGCGCGCGAGTATCTGATCTGCGACGTCTGCGGCACCCACCGCGCGGTCAGGCCGAGGGAGCTCGACCCGGTGCGAGAGCTGATCCGCCGCGACTTCGGTCACGAGGCGAGCTTCACCCACTTCCCGATCGCCGGGCTCTGCGAGGACTGCGCCAGGGAGGATTGAGCGGCCCGTGATCGACTTCGAGTTCCTGTTCCACCCCGTGGAGGACCTCGACCAGTCGCTCACCAACCTGTTCGAGGGCGCGCCGCTGCTGGTCGCGCTCGCAATCGCCTTCGTGCTCGGCCTCAGGCACGCGTCCGACCCGGACCACCTGGTGGCGGTCACGTCCCTGGTCGCCTCAAAGCAAAGCGACCACCGCGACGCGGCCCGGCTCGGCGCCTGGTGGGGCCTGGGCCACGCGACGATGCTGCTGGCGATCGGGCTGCCGCTGATCTTCCTTAAGTCCGAGCTGCCTGCCTGGCTGGAGAGCGGCGCCGAGCAGGCGGTCGGGGTCGTGATCCTGCTGCTGGCCGGCCGGGTGATCTGGAAATGGGCGCGGGGCGACTACCGGCTCGGCAAGCACCGCCATCCCGGCGAGGGCCACCGGCACCTCAGCCAGGGGGACCACCACGAGCACGTCGCCGTGCGGACCCCGGCTCAGGCCTACGGCATCGGCGTCCTCCACGGGCTGGCCGGAACCGGCGCCGTCGTGGTGCTGCTGATCGCGGCGCTTCCCTCTCAACTCGAGGCGGCCGCGGCGATGGCGGTGTTCGCGCCGATGTCGATCGTCTCGATGGCGGCCTGCACGGCCGCGTTCGCCTGGGTGCTGACCAGGCCGATCGTCGAGCCCGTGTACCGCGCCGTGGTGATCCCGGCTCTGGGGCTGTTCGGCGTGCTGTTCGGGCTCTGGTACGTGGGCCTGACCTGAGCGCGCTCCGGGGCGGAGTGTCCACATGCCCGTTCGCATCCTCTTCAAGTGCGAGTTCTGCGAAGCCGAGCCCGACCCGGCGACGCGGTCGGCTCTGGAGGCGCAGCTCCAGGAGCTGCTGTTCGGGACATACCTGGACGCAGGCCCCGGCCGCTGGCTCGTCTGGCACGGCAACGGCCTCTACGGGCGCACGCGCTACGCCTGCGAACGGCACCGCGGCGAGCTCAAGGCCTCGATCCGCGAGCACTACGGAACGATCGGACCGCATCCGTGGGCGATGGGGCCACACCCCGTCCGCAGGTTGCGGCGCGGGCGGCTGACCGTGCGCGAGCGGCTCGGCCCCGGCTGGACCAACGGCTTCGGCCCCACCGTCTAGGACAGCTCAGCTCGCGAGGGTCGTCGCCGCGATGGCGGCCTGGCCGTAGGAGATGCCGCCGTCGTTCGGGGGCAGCAGACGCGGCACCAGCACCCGAAGGCCAGATCCCCCCAGTGATTCGAGGGTCCGCTCCAGCAGCAGCCTGTTCTGGAAGACGCCACCCGAGAGCACGACCAGGTCGAGCCCGCGACGCTCGGCCTCGGCGCGCAGCGCCCGGGCGCTGCCCTCGGCGATCGCGTTGTGGAAGCGGGCCGAGATAGTCGCCGCGGGCTCTCCGGCGACCGCGCGCTCGGCGACGGCGCGGACCAGCTCGCGGACGTCCATGAGCAGTCCCTCTGCCTCGACGAGCTCCAGTGGGAGGCCACCGCGCTCGGCGCGATCGGCGACCGCCTCCAGCTCGACCGCCGCCTGCCCCTCGAAGTTGACCCGGGCACGGATCCCGCAGAGGGCGGCGATGGCGTCGAAGAGGCGGCCCATGCTGGTGGTGGGAGGCGAGGCGACCCCGGTGCGAAGCAGCTCGCAGACCTCGGACCAGCGGAGCTCATCGACCTCGCCGGAGAGGGTGGCGGGCAGCGGCGGCTCACCCGTGCCGCTCGCGGTGGCGAGCCAGGAGCAGGCCATCCGCCACGGCTCGCGGATCGCGGCCGCGCCGCCGGGCAGGCGGGTCGGCCAGAGCATCCCGGCGCGCTCGTATCCGTCGAGCCCGCCAGCCAGCAGCTCGCCTCCCCAGATCGTCCCGTCGGGGCCCAGGCCGGTTCCGTCGTAGATCGCGCCAATCGCCGGGCCGCCCTCGCCGTGCTCGGCGAGGGCGGCGGCGAGATGCGCGTGGTGGTGCTGCACCGCCAGGTGGCGAACACCCTCGCGCTCGAGCGCGTACTTGGTCGAGAGGTACTCGGGGTGCAGGTCGTGGACGACCGCCTCGGGCGTGACCGCGAACAGGCGCTCGAAGTGATTAATGCCCTCGCGGAACGAGCTCAGGGTCTCGTAGTTCTCCAGGTCGCCGATGTGGTGGCCGACCCAGGCGCGGCGCCCCTTCGCGAGACAGAACGTGTTCTTCAGCTCGGCGCCGCAGGCGAGCAGCGGCGGCGCGTCGATCGGCAGCCCGAGCGCGCCGGGGACGTAGCCGCGGGAGCGTCGCAGCAGCAGGGGCGCCGCCGAGGTCGAGCGCACGACCGAGTCGTCGGTGCGGGTCTCGATCGGGCGGTCGTGAAGGAGGAAGAGGTCGGCGATCCCCGCGAGCCGAGCCAAGGCGTCCTCGTCCCGGTAGGCGATCGGCTCCTCGGAGACGTTGGCGCTGGTCATCACCAGGGGCTCGCCGACATCGTCGAGCAGCAGGTGGTGGAGCGGCGAGTAGGGGAGCATCACCCCCAGGTCGGGCGAGACCGGCGCCACCGACGGCGCCACCCCAGCGTCGGGCCGGCGGCGCGCGACGACGATCGGGCGCTCGCGGCCGCCCAGCAGCTCCAGCTCGGCGGAGCTGAAGCCGGCCAGCCGCAGGGCGGCATCGGGACCAGGAGCCATCAGGGCGAAGGGCTTGTCCTCGCGGTGCTTGCGTGAGCGCAGCGAGGCGACCGCGCGCTCGTCAGCGGCGAGGCAGGCGAGGTGGAAGCCGCCGATCCCCTTGATCGCGAGAACGCGCCCGGCCGCCAGCTCGGCGGCGGCGGCGGCGATCGCGTCCTCGGCGGGGCGCTCGGCTCCGTCGGCCGAGGCCAGCCAGGCTCGCGGCCCGCACTCCGGGCAGGCGTTGGGCTGAGCGTGGAAGCGGCGGTCGCCGGGGTCCTCGTACTCGGCCAGGCAGCGCTCGCACATCTCGAACGCCGCCATCGTGGTCAGCGGGCGGTCGTAGGGAACGCCCCGGACGATCGTGAACCGGGGCCCGCAGTTGGTGCAGTTGGTGAACGGGTAGCGGTGGCGGCGGTCGCCCGGGTCGAACACCTCTGCCAGGCATTCCGCGCAGGTCGCCGCATCGGGGGAGACCGCGGCCTCGGGCTCCCCCCCTCTTTCGCTCTCGACAATCTCGAAGCCCAGGCCCCCGGTCGGCTTGAGCGCATCGCTGCTGACGCGCTCGACCGCGGCGAGCGGGGGCGCCTCCTGCGGCAGGCGAGCCATGAATCCCTCGACGGCATCGGCCGGGCCTTCCACCTCGAGCAGCACCCCGCGCTCGTCGTTCAGCACCCAACCCCCGAGCGCGAGCTCCGAGGCCAGCTGGTACACGTAGGGACGGAAGCCCACCCCCTGCACCGTGCCCTCGACCCGGGCCCTGACCCGGCGGCGCCCGGGCCTCACCCTCGGAAGCCGACCAACTCGACCAGCTCGCGTAGCACGTGGTAGGCGCTCGCCTGGGCTTCCTGGATGCGCGGGATGTTCTGCGAGCGGGTCACGATCACGTGGTCGGCGAGGGCCTCGTCGGCGATGCGGCCCCCGTCGTAGCCGACCATCGCCACGGTCGCCAGCTCCCGCCGGCGAGCCTCGGCCAGCGCCTCGATCATGTTGGCGGAGTTGCCGCTGGTCGAGAACGAGACCACCACGTCGCCGCGGCGGCCGTAGGCGATCACCTGGCGCTGAAAGATCTCCTCGATGCCGATGTCATTGCCGACCGCGGTGATGATCGCCGTGTCTTCGGTCAGATCGATCGCGCGCCGCGGCATCCAATCCCGCTCGCCGGGCGGGTAGCGCAGGTCCGCGACGAAGTCCATCGCGTCGGTGGCGGAGCCGCCGTTGCCGAGGGCTAGGGCCTTGCCGCCCCCCTCGAAGCACTTCCGCAGCGAATCGGCCGCCGCGATCAGCTGGTCGCGGCCATCGCCCAGGGTCTGGATGCGAAGCTCGGACACCTCGTTCGCCTTCAGCAGCGCAGAGTCACGGACGTCCTCGGTCACCGCCTCGAGGTCGCGCTCGGACTCCGAGAGGAATGGATAGAGGAAGCTCGAGTGGCCCGTGTCGTGGGTCCTCTTCGCCTCGCGGCCCTCGAGCAGCCCACGGTGGTCGAAGAAGACGTGGACCAGCTCCCAGAGGACGTGGTAGGCGGTCTCGGCGAGCTCCTGGCGGACGAAAGGGTCGTCGGCTTCGGGCACCAGCTCCCACTCGGCGCCCGCCGGAGCGAAGGCCAGTGTCAGGCAGCCCCGCTCGCGGGCGACCGAGAGCGCCGCCGCCACCTGGTCTCCGTCCTCCTCGTCGGGCCCGAAGGCGATCGCGATGTCATCGGGCTCGGCGACCAGGTCCACCTGCGCGGCGAGCGGTCCCCCCTCGCGCGAAAGCCCGATCGCCGGCAGCGCCCGCTTGCCCACGATCACCGGATGGACGAACTCCACGGTCACGTGGCGGACGTCAGTTCTCGCCGCGGGAGAGAGGCCCAGCGCCACCAGCCTGCCGCCCCGGGCGAAGCGCTCGGCCATCCGGTGGCAAAGCTTGGCCAGCGGCTCGGCCTGGCGCTCGAAGTAGGCCTCGTTCGCCTCGGTCCGGGCGGCGAGCAGCTCGTCGACCCGCCCGCCCAGCACCTCTGCCGGGGCGGCCGGGCTCACGCTCGGGCCGGCGCCCGCTCCCCCACCCCGACGAGCCAGTCGCGGAAGGCGTCGACCCCCTCACCCGTCTTGGCGCTGACGAGCATCGTCTCGATGCCCGGGTTGACGGCGTCGAGGTTGCCGAGGAACTTCTCCAGATCGAAGTCCAGGTGCGGGAGCAGGTCGATCTTGTTGATCACCGCCAGCTCGCAGGAGCGGAACATCAGCGGGTACTTGAGCGGCTTGTCCTCTCCCTCGGTGACCGAGGCGACCATCGCCTTGGCGTCCTCGCCGATCCTGAACTCGGCCGGGCAAACGAGGTTGCCGACGTTCTCGACGATCAGCAGGTCGATCTCGTCCAGCGGAATGTCCGGGAGCGCTGTACGGACCATGTTCGCGTCCAGGTGGCACTCGCCGCCGAAGCCGTTGTCGGTGTTGATCTGGACCACCGGGATATGCATCGCGGAGAGACGGTCCGCGTCCATGCTCCCCTGCACGTCGCCCTCGAGCACCCCGACGCGGGGGCGGTCCAGGTCGCGCAACGACGCCTCCAGCAGCGTCGTCTTTCCGGCGCCGGGCGCGGACATCAGGTTGACGACGCTGACCTCGTCGCGGTCGAAGTCGCCGCGGTTGGCGTTGGCGATCGTGGTGTTGGCGTCGAGTGCGTCCTCGGCGACCTTGATCTTGGTGCGATGCATTCCCGCCTCCTCTCCTAGCTGGTTGCGTCGGCGGCGGGGACCGCCGGCTCCTCTACGACTATCGAGTCGACCTCGAACTCCTGCCCGCGCAGCACCTCGGCGCCAGCCTCGCCGCACGCTGGGCAGCGGAACTGGGGCAGCAGCATGATCTGCTCCTCCTCTTCGGCCGGGGGCGGTGCCGGGTCCCACTCGTGCGAGCAGGACGGGCAGCGCATCAACGCGTCGACCAGGTCCAGGTCCAGCTCGGCTCCCTCGGCGACCGTGTCGCGCGAGACGATCTCGAAGTAGAAGCTGAGCGAGTCGGGGACGACCTGGCGCAGCCGCCCGATCCTCATCTCGACCGAGCTCACCGGCCGCCCTTCCGCGTGGCGCACCACGGTGTCGATGATCGCGCTCGAGAGCGAGAGCTCGTGCATCAGCTGCCCCCGTCTTGGTAGGCCTCGTCGGTCTGCAATGCGGTGATCTGCGCCAGCACCAGGTCGATCGCCTTGTCGACCACCGCCTCGACCTGGGGCGAGAGCTCCATCGCGATCTCCTCGACGTCGGCCGGCTCGCAGGCTACGACCACGACCTTCCCCGGCCAACCGTGAACGGCCTTGACGAAGCGCAGCACCGTGGCCGGGTCCATGCCGTGGGGATTGAGCACCTCGCCGTCCTCGATCCCCGTCTCGATCTCGTCGGGGTCGGGCTCGATCACGTAGAGCGTGCCCGGCTCGCCCCCCTGCTCGGAGACGTCGATCAGGACCAGCGCGTGGTAGCCGCGCATCACCTCGTAGGCCAGGTCCAGACCGCCGGAGCCGAAGTCCATCACCCGGACGCCCGAGGGCAGCTCCCGCTGCTCGAGGCGCTTGGTGACCACGCCGCCGAAGCCGTCGTCGCCCAGCCAGGCGTTGCCGATCCCCGCGACGAGGATCTGCTTTTCCATGCGCGCGTCGAGCTCCTGCTCGGAGGCCCGCCGGGCCGCCTGCTCGAGCATGATGCGCTCCTCGCGGGTGTCCTCGAGCCCGCTCATTCGCCGGCACCGACCTCGACCTCGTCGGCGAAGAAGAACAGGTAGCGGCCGGTCTCGCGCAGCAGGTCCTGGCCGGGGTCGTCGTCCACCGTGACGCCCAGGTAGACGCGCTCGTCGTAGCCCTTGTAGATGCGCTCGACGGTGGCCGTACGGCCGTCGAGGATCTTGTCGTAGACGTCGCCCTCGGTGCCGGGGCGCAGCACCACCTTGTCGCCCAGCCTGACCCTGGCGGCGCCGAGCTCCAGCTCGTGCTCGCCCGGGACCACGTCGATTCCCGCAGGCGGCTTCAGCTGGGTGCCGTTGGTGCGCTCGCCGCCATCGTCCTCGTCCTCGGGCTCCTTGTAGGTGAGGCGGCCGTGCAACCCCAGCATCTCGTCGTCGCTGACCTTGTCGGCGCGCTCGATCATCTCGCGCACGGCGGGGTCCTGCTCGGAGATGCCCTCGCGCTCCTCGTCGCTGAGGACCTGAACGTGCAGCAGCAGCGCCTCCTCGATCTCGGTGTTGTCGAAGAGGTTGCCGAGGCTCTCGGGCGCCAGCTCTGGGTGGTCGGGGAGCATGATCGTCGCCCCCAGCACGGCGCGCTCGCCTTCGCCGACCAGCACCGGGAAGGTGTTGACGCTCTCGGATGCCTCGACCGCCTTGCCCGCCTCGCCGTCGCGCTCCAGCGGGCTGACGAAACCGGCCCCCTGCGCGGCCTCCTCGACCTCGAGCATCGGGTGCACTGAGAGCAGGCTGCGGCGAAGCGCTTCGGCTCGGGTCGGCTCCTCGCCCTCGGTCGGGCCGACCTCGGAGTCGTTGTGGACGCAGAGCTTCACCCGGGCGAGCTCAGGCCCCAGGAGCTCGGCGCGCATGCGCAGCCTCCCCCGCAGCGGCGGCGCCCCCTCCGCGTCCTCAGCGCCGAACTCGAACTCCCCGCCGACCCCGTCGCGCGCGAGCTCGGCCAGCGTCGCCGTGCCGGGGTCGAGTCGCCGCTCGACGCCCTTGTGACGCTCGCCCGCGGCCTGCAGGAAGCGCACGCTTCCCGTCAGCTTCGCCTCGGGACCGCCGCGCAGCACGCATTCCAGCCGCAGCATCGAGAACGCCGCCGGCTGCGACTCCGCGTAGCCGGGCGGATAGACGATCCCGAACGGGGTGGGCGTCGAGTTCTTGGCGGCCCCCGGCGTGTAGGGATAGAGCGCGTAGCCCTCGTAGAGCAGCGAGCTGACCAGCTCGTCGACGCCGCCGCGGCTCACGAGTCCGTCCCCTCGGCCTCGTCCAGCAGCTCGGCGACGGTCTGGTCGATCGTGTGACTGCCGCGCGCGGCCTTGACCCTGCCAAGTCGCTCGACCGTCTCGGACTCGAGCGCGACCCAGCCGCGGTGCGGATAGTGCATCTCGATCATCTTGCGCCAGGTCGCGACCGGCATCTGGTACTCGGCGACCGTGTCCCAGGGGATCTGCACGATCTGGAGGCGCTCGTCGGCCGCCTGGTAGTAGACGCTGCCGTTGAAGTGCCAGACCAGCGGCACCTCGCCGTCGGGAAGCGAGCTGAAGTACTTGGTGGCCGCCAGCTCCAGGTCGTAGTTGCAGAGCACGGGCACCTGGACCGAGGTCGAGCCGGTGAATGCCTGAACCAGGACCGACTCCGTGCTCCAGACCATCCGCCTCGCAGTGGTGGCCCAGCGGCCGGGCTCGCCGAACAGCTCGGCCAGGCGCTCCCGGGTCTCGTCGTCGTAGGAGCGCTTGATCGGCTCAAGCTGGAGCTGGATCGTGAGCGCCACCGCGAACACCTCCCGCCCCGAGCGGTCGTCGACGTCGAGGGTGAAGCTCAGGGTCGGAGCGGCGGCGTGCTCGACCGGGTGCACGCCCGCGACCGCGAAGGCGAGCCACGGCTGCCCTGGCGGCGGCGCGGTCTCGAGCCCGTTGCCGTTGGCGTTCAGATCTTGGTCGACGCCCGGAGGGCGCTCCCTGGGACCCGCCGGCCCCCCGAAAGAAGGGACCGCCGGCATCAGGCTTCCCCAACCCCGGCGCCGGCCCCGGCGCGCCTGCGAAGACCGTCGAAGAACGCCGGCACCTCGGACTCGATCGCCGGGCCGCCGGAGATGCCCTCCCAGCTCATCTTGATCGCGCCGACCAGGCCGTAGCACTCGTCGATCGGCGCGATCACGAATTGATGGGGCTCGCTGATCCTGTTGACGACGAGCGCCTCGGCGTCGGGCTCGATCCCGGTCAGGATCGGGTTCAGCTCGGAGAGCTCCTGCCAGGCGACCAGGTCGAGCTCGGATTCGGTCGCGCCGGCTGGGCTCGGGTACATCGCGACCACCGCCTCGGCGACGCTCGAGAGCATGAAGAAGGAGAGGCCGATCGGGATCTGCAGCTTCGCCCAGAGCTCCTCGGGCAGGTCGAAGTCCTCGAGCCAGACGACCCGGCTCCCGGTCGGGCGCAGCTCGGGGTCTCCCGAGCGCTGCGCCCAGCAGGTCGCGCACGAGCAGAGAATGCGGCGCTCGGTCAGGTGCAGCAGATGACGGTGCTCCGGCGGCAGCTCGTTGCCGCAGAGCTCGCAGCGCTCGACTCCGGCCTCAGCCGCGGCGCCGCCGGGGGCGGGGCGGGAAAGCCTGCGCAAGCTGGAGATGAGGTCCGAGCGCCCCGGGCCGGCGCCGTTCTTGGCGCTCATGCCGCCACGGCAATTCGAACGGTGCCGTCATCGGCCAGCAGCGGCACTGGCGCGAGCAGCAGCTGCTCTTCATCCATCGAGCGGCCGGCGCGCGGCAGGTAGAAGCGGCGTTCGCATTCGGGGCATGCCAGCACCCCGCCCTTGAGCTCGCCGGACGCCAGCTCCGCCTCGCAGGAGGCGCAGCGGTCGCGGAAGGCCAGCAGCGAGCCGCTGACGTTGGCGATCAGGACCTGCATCCCGCCGGCTGGCGCCGTGGTCAACTCTCCTTCGGGGGGCATCAGGCTCTGCGCCAGCTCTAGCCAGCGGCCCGAGCTGATCGGCGGCGTCGCATCGATGCCGCTGCCGTTGGTGCTCGCAGCGGAGCCGTCGCCACCGACGTGCACGACGGGCAGCGGCGTCCCCGAGACCTCTTCAACGCGCAGCCCGGCCGGCGAGCCCTGCGAGACGCCCTCGACCTCGAGCCCGGCGAGATCGGGCGCGGCCTCGTCGAGCGCCTGCTTGATCGCGAGCTCCAGGGTCGAGGCGGACGCCGGACAGCCGTCGCAGCTGCCCTCGAGCTTCAGCCTCGCGACGCCCTCGTCCAGGTTGACCAGCGTCACGTTGCCACCGTGGGACTCCATGTAAGGCCGCACGCTCTCCAGCGCCTCGAGCACCCGCGTCTCCAGCGAGACCGGATAGAGATCGTGGATCAGCATCAGGCTGGCCACGACCCCGTCCTCGCTGAGCCGTTCCCGGATCGGGGCGCCGGCCGCACCGGCCTCCTCCAGCGTCTCGACGATCCGGTGCAGCCCCTCGCCGTAGAGGTCCATGACAGCGGCGAGCAGATCCTGAGCAGACTCCCGGGCGGCGGGGTCGCCGATGCGGTCGACCTCGGCCGAGAGGCGCTGGACGCGCTCCATCAGCGCGTCGGGCTCGTCCGGGGCGCAACCGCCTGGTGGCGCCGCGGGAGACTCCATTCGGATCTCGGTGGCCATCGGTACCCGGGCTCAGCTCATGCCTGTCGGCGTGTGCTGGACCTTGGTCACCCGCCCCTGCCCGGTGTACATGTGCACACCGCACGGCAGGCAGGGATCGAAACTGCGAACCGCCCGCATGATGTCGATGCCCTTGAAATTCTCCGGGCCGTTCTCCTCGAAGATCGGCGTGTTCTGCACCGCGTCCTCGTAGGGGCCAGGGGTTCCATGGACGTCGCGCGGGCTGCTGTTCCACGGGGTCGGCGGGTAGGGCTGGTAGTTCGCCACCTTGCCGTCCCGGATCACCATGTGGTGCGAGAGCACCCCGCGGGCCGCCTCGCAGAACCCCACCGAGATGGCATCGTTGGGCACCTTGAAGTCGTTCCACGACTTCGTGCGGCCCTCGCGGACCTCCTTCAGCGCCCGCTCCAGGCAGTGCAGCCCGATCAGCGCCGAGTAGGCCTGGTGGTAGGTCCTGGCGCGATCGCGCTCGATCGCGTTTGACTTCTCGGGGACCATCCACTCCAGCTCCATCTCGGGCTTCGACGCCGTCCGCGGCAGCACCATCTTCAGCGAGTTCCCCGTCGCCTTGACGTAGCCGAAGTCGACCAGGCCGGCCTTCGCCGTCACCCACTGGCGCGCGAACGGGCCGCCGCCGGTGTCGCTCGCCACGTAGGTGTCGTTGCGCGCGTCGTACATGCGCGGCGACGCCACCCAGCTGTACTTGTCCTGCCAATCCCGCTTTTGAGGCTTCGGCAGGGTGACCTTGTTCCACGGGTGGCGCTTGTCGATCGGGTTCCCTAGCGGATCCTCGGTGACGAACGTCTCCTCGTCGGTCCAATCGTCGAAGTAAGAGCTGCCGAGCAGGATCCGCATCATCCCGTTGATCTCGACCAGGTCGGTCGTGACCAGCTCGCCCTTGAAGGAGACGCCGGGCGTGATGTAGCGAGCCCGGCCCCAATCGGTCATCGTCTTGTAGTCGTAATCGACGTAGTCGGGGTCGTCGAAATAGCCCCAACAGATCAGGTCCATGTCGCGATAGCCGACCATGTCGTACCCCGGCAACTGCTGCAGGAAGAAGTCGTAGAGGTCGTCGTGCATCGGAACCGACCGCTTCACGTAGTCGATGTAGCGCATCAGCCGCACGTAGTAGTCAGTGCAGGTCTGGTGCGTGATGTCGACGCTGACTCCGCCCGGCATGATCGTCGAGGGGTGCGTGTGGCGCCCACCGAACAGGCAGTACATCTCACGCGTGTAGCGCGCCACCTGGAGGGTCTCGAGATAGAAGTCGCCCGTGAACGGGTTCAGCGAGCGCATGATGTCGGCGATCGTCTTGTAGCCGTGGATGTCCGAATGCGGCGCCGCGGTCGACTCGGCGGTCTGCAGCAGGGTCGGGTTCGTGTCCTTGACCATCTGCTCGCAGAAGTCGACGTTCGCCATGCAGTCGTTGAAGATCGCGTGGTCGAACATGTAGTCCGCGGCCTCGGCGAGGTTGTAGCCGAGGTCTCCCAGCACCGGCGGCTTGACGCCGTAGGCCATGTTCTGGTTCAGGCACGAGGTCGTGCAGTGGTTATCGCCGCAGATGCCGCAGATGCGGCTGGTGATGAAGTGAGTGTCGCGGGGGTCGATCCCCTTCATGAAGATGTCGAACCCTCGGAAGACCATCGACGTCGACCAGGCCTTCTCGACCTTCTTGGCGTCAAAGTCGATCTCCGTGTGGATCCCGAGGCTGCCGACGATCCGCGTGATCGGATCCCACGACATCTCCTTGACGGCGACCTTCCTCTTGCTGGGGGGCGTCTGAACCGTTGCCATTTCTTTCTCTCCTCTCGAAGCGTTACGGGACGGTGGTGCAGGGGTCGCTCAACTGGCCACCACCCCTATGACCCCGGCGGCGCATAGCCGGCGGATCGAGACTTGTAGCCCGTCTTCAGCTCGGGGCCTCGCTGCCGCCAAGCGGGCTCGACGTCGTACTTGTTGCGCATGTTTCGCTTGCGGCCCCAGCGGACAAGCGGGCCGTAGGTGAACTTGAGCATGTTCGCGCTCAGCTTCCCGTAGGCGTCCTCGTCCATGAAGGGCATGTACTTGTCGGGGAAGCCGGGCATCGTGCAGGCCATACAGATGCCGCCCACGTTGGGGCAGCCCCCGATGCCGCTCTGCCAGCCGCGAACGGGGACGTTGCACTTGACCACGGGCCCCTTGCAGCCCAGCTTCACCAGGCAGCGGTGATCGGAGCCGTACTCGGTCGCGAAATCGCCCTCTTCGGCGAAGCCGGCACGGTTGCAGCCCTCCCGCACCGTTCGACCGAACAACCACTTCGGCCGCAGCGCCTCGTCGAGCTCGGGCACCGGGGCGCGGCCGGCGAGGTGCAGAGCCAGGTAGAGCAGCGCCTCGGTCATGTTGTCCGGCTGCGCGGGGCAGCCGGGGATGCAGACGACAGGCAGGCCAGCGCTCGACTTCCAGTCCCAACCGAGATAGTCCGGGACGCCCATCGCCCCGGTGGGGTTGTTCTTCATCGCCGGGATGCCGCCGTAGGTGGCGCAGGTGCCGACGGCAACGACCGCCGCGGCCTTGGGGGCGAGGCGATCGAGCCACTCGTTGGTTGTGATCGGCTGCCCGGTCTCGCGATCGTTGCCCATCCCGGTCCAGTAGCCGTCGCCGCTCAGCTCCTCGTTCGGGATCGAGCCCTCGACCACCAGCACGAACGGGTCGAGCTTGCCGGCCTCGGCGTCGTACCAGGCCTGCATGAACTCCTCGCCGACCTCAAAGGCGAGCACCGGGTTGTGGACGATCACCTTCGGCATGCCGGGGATCGCCTGGGTGACGATGTCCTCCAGGCTGGGGTTGACGGCCGATGTCATCGCGACGGAGTCCCCATCGCAGGAGAGCCCGGTCGTCATCCAGATCACGTGGGCTTCAACTGCCTCTGTCGTTGCCTGATCGGGTACGAATTCCGTCGCTGCCATCTCTCCTCCTGTCGCTATTGCCTCATGACATCAAGCTTCATCAACAGATCCTCGGAAGTGGGTCGCCGACGAGCTGGTCCATCACGCGGCGGCCGCCGAACGCCGTCTCGACCAGCACCATCCCCGGCGGCTCGGTGCGGACCTCGCCGATCTCGGCGGCGTCCTCGCAACCGGGTACCGCACGCAGCGCCGACAGCGCCTCCTCGGCGGCATCCGGCGCGACGAACGCGACGAACTTGCCCTCGTTGGCGATGTACATCGGATCGATGCCCAGCATCTCGGCTGCCCCGGCTACGGCGGGCTGGACCGGCACCTCGCCCTCCCTGACGGTCATCGCCACGCGGGACGCCCGCGCGAGCTCGTTCAGAACCGAGGCGACCCCGCCGCGGGTCGCGTCTCGCATGCAGCGCAGCGAGGGACCGACCGCGTCGAGCAGGCCGTCGACGGCCGGCCACAGCGGGCGGGTGTCGGACTCGATCGCGGCCGAGAGGTCGAACTCGCCTCGCGAGAGCATGATCGCGGTGCCGTGCTCGCCGATCGAGCCCGAGACCAGGACCCGGTCGCCGGGCTCGAGCCCCGCGGTCGAGAGCTTTCGCGCGCTCGTCGATCCGGCCGACGCCGGTCGTGCAGACGTACATCGCGTCGCAGGCACCGCGCTCGACCACCTTGGTGTCGCCCGCGACCACCTCGACGCCGGCGGCCTCGGCCGCGCGGGCGATCGCCTCGACCTCGGCGCGCAGCTCGCTGGATGGCAGGCCCTCCTCCAGGATCAGGGACAGCGACAGGGCGACGGGCCGCGCTCCGGCCATCGCCAGGTCGTTGACGGTGCCGTTGACGGCGAGCTCGCCGATCGAGCCGCCCGGGAAGCGGATCGGCTTGACCACGAAGCTGTCGGTCGTCATCGCCAGCCCGACATCGTCGACGCTGACGGCGCCCGAGTCGCCCATCTCGGCTCCGGTCTGCGAGCCGAAGGCCGGGACCAGCAGCCCCTCGATCAGCGTCTGGGTCGCCTTGCCGCCCGCCCCGTGGGCCATCGTGATCTTCTCGTCCTTGAAGCGGGCCGGCTTGGCGCGCGCGGTCTCGATGATCCCGAGGATCTTCTGTTCGCGGTCTGAGACGGCCTCGGCCATGGCCTAGACCACCTCCTTCTCGCGCGCGAAGCGGCCGTAGTTGTAGTAGGCAGCGCAGGCGCCCTCCGGCGAGACCATGCAGGTCCCGATCGCGTGCTCCGGTGTGCAGGCGGTGCCGAAGACCTTGCATTCCCACGGCTTGATCACGCCCTTCAGCACCTCGCCGCACTGGCAGGCCTTGGGGTCGGCGACCCTGACGCCCGGGACGCTCCAGCGCTGCTCGGCGTCGAGATCGGCGTAGGCGTCGCTGAGCTTCAGCGCGCTCTGGGAGATGAAGCCGAGCCCCCGCCACTCGAAGTGCGGGCGCAGCTCGAACACCTCGGACATCACCTTCAGCGCCGCCAGGTTGCCCTCGTACGGGACCACCCGCGCGTACTGGTTCTCAACCTCGGCCCTGCCCTCGGCGAGCTGGGTGAGGATCATGTGGATCGACTGCAGGATGTCGAGCGGCTCGAAGCCCGAGACCACGATCGGCTTGCCGTAGTCGGCGGGGATGAACTCGAGCGGCCTCGCGCCGACGACGGTGGAGACGTGCCCGGGGCCGATGAAGCCGTCGAGACGCAGGTCGGGCGAGTCGAGCAGCGCCCGCAGCGGCGGCACGATCGTGACGTGATTGCACATGCAGAAGAAGTTGGTGACGCCCTCGGCCTTCGCCCGCTTCAGGGTCAGCGCCGTCGAGGGGGCGGTGGTCTCGAAGCCGATCGCGAAGAAGACGACGTCGCGGTCGGGGTTCTGCTTGGCGATCCGCAGCGCGTCGAGCGGCGAGTAGACCATGCGGATGTCGGCGCCCTCGGCCTTGGCGTCGGTGAAGGTCTTCTCCGAGCCGGGCACCCGCATCATGTCGCCGAAACAGGCGAAGATGACGCCGTCCTCGTGGGCCATCGAGATGCCGTCGTCGATGCGCCCCATCGGCATCACGCAGACCGGGCAGCCGGGGCCGTGGACGAGCTCCACGTTCTCGGGCAGCAGGTCGTCGAGGCCGTACTTGTAGATGGAGTGGGTGTGCCCGCCGCACACCTCCATCAGCTTGTAGTGGCGGCCCGGCTCGACCGAAGCCAGGATCTCGCCGGCAAGCGCCTTGCCGAGCTCGGCGTCGCGGTACTCGTCGACGTACTTCATCGTCACGCCGGCACCCCGCTTCCGAGCGAGGCGATCGCGGTTCCGGCGTGCACCAGCAACGCGTCGCCCTCGCTCACGGGCTGCACCAGCGCGATCTCGACGGTCTCTCGGGCCCCGTCCTCCGGGCGCTCGCAGAGCGCCAGCTCGCGCTCGCGGTCGATGCGGACGACGCGAAGCTCCACCGCCTCGTCCCTGCAGGTGATGCACCCCTCCTGGTGCTCACAGCTCGGACCGAGGCGGTCGCTCATCTGAAGTCTTCCCCCCAGCGAGTGCGGGACGGCGTCATTCGATCACGCTCGCCTTCAGCTCCTCCAGCTCCTGCTCGTAGTCCGCGCCCATGCCCTCGAGCATGCGGCGGGTTGCGATCGCCTCCTCCTCGTCGATCTTGGAGAGCGCGAAGCCGACGTGGATCAGAACCCAGTCGCCTGCCCCGACACCCTCGCCGTCGGCGTCGAGCAGGCCGATGTTGACGTTGCGCTGGACGCCGGCCACGTCCACCTTGGCGAGGCGCTTCTCCTCGTCGACCACCTCGACCACGTGACCCGGAATCGCCAGGCACATCGGAAACTCCTTTCGCTTCGCCACCGGCCTGCCCAGTTTTGATGAGGAAGACCGGTCAGTCACTGACCTTATGCACTGCCCGGCCCGCTTTCAAGCGCGACAAGAACGGTCGGAATTGGGACAATCGCGCGGTGAGCCGGGCCAGCACCAGCGCGCTCGCGGCCAAGGTCTATGACGGAGAGTCCTACCGGCCGTTCGGCGAACTCAGCGCCGAGGACGCGGACGGCCGCGCCGCCGAGCTCCGCGAGGCAGCGGGCTTCGGCCCGACGATGCGCGTTCGTCCGGTCGCCCAAGGCTGGCGCGAGCTGGCCGCCCTGATGCGCGAGCGCGAAGCCGCGACCGTCTCGGAGCTCGACCACGCCACCGTCGCCGAGTTCGCCCAGCGGCTCTGGGTCGTGCAGCCGGGCGGCAGCCTGATGCAGGACCCGAAGCCCGAGCCCCCGCCCGGGCCCAGCGGTTCCGATCGGTCCCAGGGCAGCGGCTCGTAGGCCGAGCTCTGGGCCCGCTCATGCCCGCGAGCCGGTCGCCAAGGGCTCGGCCGTCGTTTCGATCAGGAACGTGAGCAGGCCGTCCATGCCTCCCTCTGCGAAGGCTCTGCGCTGGAGGTCGGCCCCGGTCCCCTCGCTCAGCATCGTCTCGACGTGGGCCAGCTCGGACTCGCAGCCGAGCTCGGCCGCGACCGACGCGGCTGAGTCCAGACACCGTGCGGCGAGCTCGCGCGCCGGGACCGGCTCCGCGCTGCGATCGAGCAGCGTCGCATCCAGCCCATGGCGCGTCGCCTGGAAGCTCGACTCCGCCAGCGCCTCGCGCGAGGGGATCGAGGACTGGTCTCGCTCGGCCTCGACGCGGGTCAGGCAATGGGCCAGGGCCGCGAGCCCGGCGGCGCGCCCCAGATCGGTCTGCGCGTCGGCGGCGCGGATCTCGACCGTGCCGAGGGCCGGGTGCAGCCGCGCGTCCCACCAGATGTGGGTGTAGTCCTCCAGGCCCGCCGCGGTGCAGACATCTCGCGTCACCCGCCAGAAGTGCTCGAGATCGCTGAACTCGGGCGCCATCGCGTTGCGGGGGTAGCTGCGGAAGATGACCGTGCGGGCGCTGGCCAGGCCGGAATCGTGGCCGAACCAGAAGGGCGAGTTCGCCGCCAGCGCGTTCAGGAGGGGCACGTGTGTGCGGATCCCGTTGTAGGCGTGGAGCGCGGACTCGGCGTCGGGCATGCCGACGTGGACGTGCTGGCCGCAGATCGGCGTGCGCAACACGCCCTGGAGGTCCCCCTTGATCGCCCGGTAGCGGGGGGCGGAGTCGACCTCGGCGTCGCCCGAGCGAACGTCGGGATGGACCCCGACTCCCATCAGCCGTGACCCGGATTCGAGCAGCTCCGCTCGGATCGCGCCCAGGTTGGCGACCGCTTCGCCTGCGTTCCGGGAAACCTCGGAGTTCGACTCGACCATGCCCTTGAACAGCTCGCCGACCACCTCGCCCTGCTCCGGGTCAGCATCCCCGACGACCTCCCTGGCCTCCTCCACGAGGCGGCCATCGTCATCGACGAGCAGCATCTCCTCCTCCACCCCGAGGGCGAACGGAGCCTCTATGCCGAAGTTCGACTCCAGCCTCCTGCCGATCCCGTCTGCAGCCCGCTTGTCCGCCACGCGCGAATTCCTTTTCGTTTCGGTGGACGGCGATTCTCCGCCCGCCCAAACCTGGATCCGAAAGCGCCGCACGAGGCCGGTCGGCACCGACCGGCCTCGACGCGGCACCTTCTTATCTCTAGGTGTAGGTCTAGCTGTAGGGGTCTTCCTCGGCCGCGAGGGTCAGTGACCCCTCCCTGACCTCGGCGAGGTGGCGTTCCTGAATGGGCAGCGCCCAGGCGACGAGCTCGCGAATCTCCTCCTCGCCGGCCTTCTCGTTGAGCTTGCCGAGAATCTCCCAGTGGCCGACTTCGCCGGCCTCGGCCATCGTCAGGAACTCGAAGCCGTCCAGGTCGTCCGAGCCCTCGGCGAGATAGATCTGCATCATCTCGGCGGCCTCGTTCTTGGTCTCCTGCGCCTTCTCGAGGATCGCGGTCTTCTTGCCATCGCGCTCGTCCGCGAGCGCGGTGCAGCGCTGCTCCGTCTCCTCGGCCTCTTCGCGCATCTGGCGAAGTTTCGGGGCGAGCTGGTCGTCCTCGAGCAGTCCCTCTACCTTCTGCGTCGCCTCCTGCGCGGCCTTGGCCAGCCCGGTGACCTCCGCGAGCTTCTCCTCCAATGTCGTCAACTCCGCCATTGGGGTCCACCTCCTTGTCGATCGTCTGACTTCTCTGTCCGGGATTGATTACCCCGGCCTGGCGCGTTCTATTCGTCGTCCGGGGACTCGGCTCGCAGCGGGGCCGTCGCCGGCCCCTCGAGGACCTCCCCGGTCGCACCGAACCGGGAGCCGTGGCATGGGCAGTCCCAGGTCGCCTCCGGCGCGTTCCACTCGACGATGCAGCCGAGGTGGGTGCACCGCGCCGAGACAGCGTGCAGCGCGCCCTCCCGGTCGCGGTGGACGGCCTTCTTCGCCAGGCCGGAGCCGATCACGGCTCCCTCTCCCGGCTTCAGCTCGGAGCCGCTGCGCCTGCTCGGGAGCCGGTCGGCGAAGAAGTGGAGGCCCGACTTCGCGTTGTGCTCGATCAGCTTCGGCACCGATCGCGGAGAGGGGAGCCGCCAGGGGTCGAAACGCGACGCCGCGGCGTTCTCACGGCCGCCGATCCGGTCCGCGAGCACCCGGCCCGCGCCGGCGCTCAACGCCAGGCCCCATTTGCGCAACCCGGTGACGACGAGGACGCGATCAGATCCAGGCAGCAGCCGCCCGATGTAGGGCAGGCCGTCGTCGGGCATGAAGTCGTGAGCATCCCAGCGGTGCTCAAAGGCCTCGACCTCGAAGCGGCCACGGGCATACCGCTCCAAGGCCTGGAAGCTCAGCGAGGGATCGCCGCTGCCGAGCGGGTGAGATTCGCCCCCGACCATCAGCAGCTCCTCGCCATGCCAGGGAATCGCGCGAAGGGTCCGCCCCGGGGGCTCGGCCTGCAGGTGCATCCCCGATGGGAGCGGGCCTCGGAGGCGAACGGTGATCGCGTAGGAGCGCTCGACGCTCGCCCGCGCGAAGAACAGGCCGCGGTCGAGGAAGGGAAGGTGGGTGGCGACGACGACGTGGTCCGCGCTCACGGCCGCGCCGGTTTCCGTCGTCACCTTGCCGCCCCCCACGCCGAGCGCCCGCGTGTGCTCGTGGACCGCAACCCCGCGCGAGTCCAGCGCCCCGGCCAGCCCCCGCAGGTACTTGACGGGGTGGAACTCCGCCTGGTCGGCGCAGCGCACGGCGCCCGCGATCTCGAAGGGCAGGTCGCTCGAGGCTTCGAGGGAGACCGGCAGACCGGCCGCGTCGGCCGCGTCGACCTCGTCCCGGAGCTCGTCGAGCTTCGATGGCTCCTCGGTGTATGTGAAGTTGTCCTGCGCGCGAAGGTCGCACTCGATGCCCAGGCCCTCAGCCAGCTCACGGATTCTCGCCAGCCCGGACTGGTTCAGCTGCGCGTAGGCTCGCGTCGTCGCCTCGCCGTGAGCGTCGCGCATCGACGCGTATCTGAGCCCGTGCAGGGAGGAGAGCTTGGCGGTCGTGTTGCCGCTGACGCCGCCTGCGACCGCGCGCGCTTCGAGCACCGCCACCTCGGCCCCCGCCTCCTGCAGCTCCATCGCCGTGCTGAGCCCGGCCATGCCGGCGCCGAGCACGACGACGTCGACCTCGAGGTCGTGCTCGAGCGGCGGATGCCCGGGGTGATCCCCATCGTCCAGCCACAGCGAGATGGGACGCCCGGGCAGGGTGACTGGCTCCGAGGTGCCGATGCTTGCTCCTACCCAGGCCGCCGCCGGCTAACCGCGGCGGCCCACCCAGTTCCAATTCCGCCCTGCCGTAGCGGAACTCCGGTTTTCGGGGGCGCGGCGTCGGGTATCCGGACATGAGTGTCCAATCAGCGCGCGATCAAGGAGGGCGAGATGAGCATCGATGGAGAGCATGAGGAGCATGCCCCGCAGCCCGGAATGACTCCCGAGAACCCGGAGACTCCGGAAGAGGTCGAGGAGAGCATCGAGCAGGGCGACGACGACGATGACAACGAGGGCAACGACGACGACTGATCCGAGATCCCTCTGAATTCTTCAACCGGCCGGGGCCCAGCCCCGGCCGGTGGCGTTTGGAAGGCGGCTGACGCCCGACTCAAGCCCAGGGGAGCGGCTTGTAGCCCGAGCCCTCGGGCACCCCGATCAGCAGGATGCGAATCCTGGCGTCGGACTTGTTTCGGATCGTGCGTTTGACCTCGGGGCCGTAGCGGACGAAGGTGCCTGGGGGCGCCGGGTGCTCAGTGTCGTCGGCGACGATCGTGCCCTCGCCCTCCAGCACGGCGAAGACCTCCTCCTGGTTGCTCTCGGACTCGTTGTGGGCGGGCAGCTCTCCCCCGGGCTCGATCTCGACGATGTTGAAGCCGAAGGCGTCGGCGCCCAGCGACTTGCGGGCGAGGTGCCAGGTGCAGCCGCCCGACCCCTCCATCACCTCGAAGTCGTCCCAGCTCTTGACCGTGTAGCCGTCAGCCATCCGTGCGCTCCTCCGTCTCGGTTGTCCGGATCCTGCGGTGACCATATTGTTCTCGTTCGATGAGCGACAGGGACTCCCCCGCCCAGCTCGCGGACGCGATCGCCGCCTACAACGAGGCCTGGAACGGCCACGACCTGGACGCGATCATGGCCCTGCACGCCCCGGACATGGTCTTCGAGAACCACACCGCAGGGGAGTCCGCGAGCGGCGAGGACGTCAGGGGCCACATCGGCTCGATCTTCGAGACCTGGCCCGACATCCACTTCGAGACCCGCCGCCTCTACGTCCGCGACGGCGTCGTCACCCAGGAGTGGACCGCGACCGCCACCCACGCGAACGAGATGAAGCGCGGCGAGCTGGTCGCGGAGCCGACCGGCAAGAAGATCGAGTGGCGGGGGATCGACGTGATCCCGTTCGAGGACGGGCTCGTCAAGCGCAAGGACGTCTACTCGGACTCGGTCTCGATCCTGCGCCAGCTCGGGCTGCTGGACTAGCCCTCGCGGCGCAGGGCCCGGGCCGCGATCGCGGCGGCGGCCACCGCCAGGATCCCGGCCGCCATCAGCGCCGGCCGCGAGTCGTGCTGGTGATGGCCCAGCACCGCCTCGGCCTGGGCGTGCGACATGACCGAGGCGTAGCTGGCGCTCGAGAGCACCGAGCCGGCCGAGGCGAAGCTGCCGACCGAGAGGAAGGAGCCGGCGCACCCCACCGAGCCGATCGAGGCGATCGAGCCCACCGAGCCGATCGACAGCATCGAGCCCTTCGAGGCGATCGAGAGGTAGGAGTCCTCGGACCAGAGCGAGAGGCTGGAGCGGTCCGCGTCGCTCATAGCTCCGGCACGTCCGCGCCCACGGCCGAGAACGGCACGCGCCGGACCTCGGCCCAGTCGCCGACCCGCCGGCGCAGGGCCTCGACGACCTTGCCCGTGCTCTGCCAGAAGCACCAGACCAGCACGGTGGGGCCGGCTCCCGAGATCGTCGCGCCGATCGCGCCGAGCTCGATCGCGGCCGATTGGACGATCTCCATCGAGCGCGGATAGAGGTGCGCGCGGTGGGGCTGGTGCAGCCGATCGGCGAGGCCGCGGCCGATCAGCCCCAGGTCGGAGCGCTCGATGCCCAGGACCAGCTCCGCGGCGGCGGCGACGTTGACGACGGCGTCGTCAACCGGGACCGCGTCCGGAATCGCCTCGCGAGCCTCCTCGGTGGGCACCTGCTCGGACGGGATCACGACGACCGCCTCGACCCCCTCCGGCGGATCGAGGCGGGTCGCGGTCACGGCCCCGCCGGAACGGGAGCAGACCACGAAGCCGCCGTGGATCGCGGCGGCGACGTTGTCGGGGTGGCCCTCGACCTCGGCCGCGTGGCTGAGCAGGTCATCGCTCTCCAGCGCCAGCTCGTACAGGTGGTCGGCGGCCATCAGGCCGGCGACGATGGCGGCGGCGCTGGACCCCATGCCGGCGGCCAGCGGAATGTCGCTCCCGATCCGGAAGGCGATCTCGTCGGCAGGCCGGAGCCACTCGAACGCGCGCACGCAGAGGTTGGAGCGGTCCAGCGGCACCTCGAGCCCCTCGGCCTCGACCGAGAACGTGCCCGTCTCCTCCACCTCCAGCTCCAAATGCATCGCCAGCGCGGCCGCGAACACGTCATAGCCCGGCCCCAGGTTGGCCGAGGAGGCGGGAACCCTGACCAGGCGGCGGCGCGCGGTCAACCTCTCACGCCCTCCACTTGACGCCGCAGCCCACCGCGGGGGTCTCGGAGCGTTCGGGCTCGCGCCCGTCGAGCACGGCGTCGAGCGCCTCGCGCACGAAGGCACCCGCGTGGGAGGCGTCCTCGTAGTCGGCGTCGGGGGCTCCGTGGTAGCGCAGCTGCAGGTCGGAGTCGAGCACGAACACATGCGGTGTCTTCTCGGCGCCCCACGCGCGCGCGACCTCTTGGCTCTCGTCGTGGAGATAGGGATGGGGCCATTCCCCCTCGCTCTCCACGCGCTCGACCATCGCCTCGAAGGAGTCCGCCGGATATCGCTCGCCGTCGTTGGAGTTGATCGCGAGGAAGCGGACGCCGCGGTCGGCGTAGTCGCGATCGACGTCCAGCATGCGGTCATGCCAGGCGAGCGCATACGGGCAGTGGTTGCAGGTCCAATAGACCACGGTCGCCGCGGCGGGGCCGCCCTCGAGCGCCTCGGTGCCGCCCGCGGTCGCGGGCAGCTCGAAGTCCGGGGCCCTCTCGCCGATCGGGATCGCCATCTCGTCCTCCTAGTCGGATCGCCGGGCGGCGCGACCGAGCGCCGCTCGCACGTGGTCGGGGTCGGGCAGCGGGGAGACGCGGCCGTCGGGGCGACGATAGACGCGGCAGACGAGCCCCGCGGGCTCGCCGTTGCCCGCGGACCCTTCCACGTCCTCACCGTCGACGCGGATCGTCGGCGACCCGGGAAAGCCGGCCCGATCCGCGTCGGCCTCGGTCTCGATCCGCCTCAGCTCGACCGCTTCCGGGTCCATCCCCGCTTCGGACATCGCCGCCCGCAGGTCCTCGAGCGCCCGCTCCCAGGAGGGGCACTGCTCCCACCAGAGGAACTCGACGCGCGGCTGGGCCTGCCTAGCCGCCGAGGACCCGGGCCTTCTGCTGCTCGAACTCGGCGTCCGTAAGGGCGCCGGAATCGCGCAGCTTCGCCAGCCGCTCGAGCTCGGCGACCGTGTCGCCGCCGCCCGATGAGCCGCCGCTGGGGGCGGGCGCGGGCGTCTTGCCTCCGCTCGCCGTGCGCACCTCGCCCCGGGCGGGGCCCGTGGCGGCGCTGTCCCAGTCGATCGCGATCTTCGCCTGGTCGTTGGGATCGACCTTGAGCGGCAGGGTGACGCCCGCGCCGAGCGTGGCCGAGGCGGGCACCATGTACTGGTTGGCGACCCGGTAGGCCTCGCGGCCCGAGACGTGGACCTCGAGGTCGATGTCGAGGTTGAACCACTGGGCGCCGCGCGCGGGGGTGCCCATGCCGACGATCACGCCCTGGCCGTCGATGCCCTCGGCGAGGATGCGGTCGCGGTCGCCCTGGTCGCCGGTCATCTCCTTGAGCTGCTCGTTCGCCTGCCCGAGCATGTCCCCCATCTGGGCCATCGAGCCGCCGAGTCCGGGCTTGTAGCCGGCGTCCCGCTGCTGCTGCTCCTGCATCTGCTTGGCCGACTTGGTCACTTCGGCCATGTCCTTCATCGACTTGAACAGCCCCATCTCTCCTCCTTGACCGCGTAGGCGCCTGTGCCGGAACAGTACCTGTCAGTCGAAGACCGCTTTCTCGACCGCGACCGGGTCCGGCTCGCAGTGGATCACCGCCGGCGCCTTTCCGAGGGCGGTGTCCGGGTCCTTGAGCCCGTGTCCGGTCAGGACGCAGACCACCGAGCGAGGGGGCTCGGCCCCTTCGGCGACGGGCAGCCCGTGGGCGAGCAGGCCGGCCACCGACGCGGCCGAGGCCGGCTCGCAGAAGACTCCCTCAGACGAGGCCAGCAGTCGGTACGCCTCCAGGATCTGCTGGTCGGAGACGGCGGCGACGCGACCCCGCGACGCCGTGAAGGCGTTCATCGCCTCCTCCCAGCGGGCGGGATTGCCGATTCGGATCGCAGAGGCGACCGTCTCGGGGTTCTCGATCGGGTGGCCCTCGACCAGCGGCGCGGCGCCCTCGGCCTGGAAGCCGTAGAGGACGGGCGCGGCGCCGGAGTCCTGGAAGCCAGCCCAGTAGGCGGTGACGTTGCCGGCGTTGCCGACGGGGATCGCCAGCGCCTCAGGCGGCTCGCCAAGCTCGTCGCAGACCTCCCAGGCCCCGGTCTTCTGGCCCTCGATCCGATAGGGGTTGACCGAGTTGACCAGCTCGACGGGATGCTCGTCGGCGAGCTTGCGGACGATCTCCAGCGCCTGGTCGAAGTTGCCCTGCAGCGCGATCACCCGGGCGCCATGCATCAGCGCCTGGGCGAGCTTGCCGACCGCGATCTTGCCCTCGGGCACGATCACGGCGCCGCGCAGGCCGGCGCGCGCCGCGTAGGCGGCGGCGCTGGCGGCGGTGTTGCCGGTGGAGGCGCAGATGATCGCCTCGGCGCCCTGGCCCTTGGCGCGCGAAACAGCAAGCGTCATGCCGCGGTCCTTGAAGCTCCCGGTCGGGTTCGCCCCCTCGAACTTGAGGTAGATCTGGGCGCCGATCCGCTCCGAGAGCCGGGGCGAGTGGATCAGAGGGGTCGAGCCCTCGTTCAGCGTCACGACCGGGTCGTCCTGCTCGAGGCTGAGCCGGTCGCGGTATCGCTCGATCAGCGGCAGGGGCATGGGGCAGCCATCGCTAGCCGAACTCTTCCTCGATCACCCGGATCGCGCGAGGTGCCGCGCGCAGGAACTTGAGCTTGGCGATCTTCTTGAGGGCCGCCTCGAACCTCCGCTCCGAGACCTCGTGCATGACCATCACCAGCCGCGCGTCGTCCCCCATGCCCGCGCTGCACGACGCTGCGGACCGAGACCTCGTTCTCGCCCAGGATCTCCGCGATCTTGGCGAGCACGCCGTGGCGGTCCTCGACCTCGAGGTGCAGGTAGAAGGCCGACTCCACGTCCTTGGCGATGCCGAGCCTGGAGTTCTCCTCGAACAGAGGAGAGCCCCCGGAGATGACCGAGACGAGGTCCCCGAGGACGGCCGAGGCGGTCTCGGGGCCGCCGGCGCCGGGCCCCGACATGGTGATCTCGGTGATCGTCGGCGCCTCGACCATGACGGCGTTGAACGGTCCCGCGATCGGGGCCAGCGGGTGGCCCGGGTAGAGGAAGCAGGGGAAGACCCGGACGCTGACCTCCTTCTTGCCGACGCGCTCGGCGACCCCCAGCAGCTTCAGCGACAGGCCCAGCTCCTTGGCGTAGGAGAGGTCGTCGGGGCTGATCCGCTCGATGCCCTCGTAGGGGACGTCGTCCAGCTCCACCGGGGCGCCGAACGCGAGGCGCGCCAGGATCGCCATCTTCGCCGCGGCGTCCGCGCCGCCGACGTCGTCGCTGGGATCGGCCTCGGCGTAGCCCAGCTCCTGGGCCTGCTTCAGCGCCTGCTCGTAGGAGAGGCCGCCCCGGCTCATCTCGGTGAGGATGTAGTTGGTGGTGCCGTTGACGATCCCGAACACCTTCTCGATCGGGATCGCGCCCAGGCTCTCCTGGATCACCCTGATCACCGGGATCGCGCCGGCCACGGCGGCCTCGAAGCGAAGCTGCGCGCCGCCCTCCTTGGCGGCCGCGACCAGCTCTTCGCCATGCTGGGCGATGAGCTGCTTGTTGGCGGTGACCACGTGGCGCCCCTCGCGCAGGGCGCGGGTCACGTACTTGCGGGCTGGCTCGATGCCGCCGATCAGCTCCACGATGACGTCGCTGGCGGCGAGGATCTCGTCGAAGTCGCCCTGCTTGCGGCCGAGCACGCCGGTCACCTTCGCCGGGCGGCCGGCGACCTCCTCGAGCATCTTGGCTCGTTCGGTCAGCAGCTGCTCAAACGCCCCGCCGACGGTGCCCTTGCCCAGGATTCCCACGTAGACGGGCTTCCGGCCCTTGCTCTTCGGCTTCGCCGGGGCTCGCTTTGACTTGGCGGCCACGGCTAGGCGTCCCGCGAGAGCAGGTCGTCCCAGGTCTCGCGGCGCACGACCACGCGCGCCTCGCCATCGCGGCAGAACAGCACCGGGGGCCGCGGCACGCCGTTGTAGTTGCTCGCCATCGCGTGCCCGTAGGCGCCGGTGGCCGGCGTGACCAGCACGTCCCCGACCCTGGGGGCGGCGATCATCACGTCGCGGATCAGCACGTCGCCCGACTCGCAGTGCATGCCTGCGATCGTCGCCTCGGTTTCGCGGGCCTCGCCCGCGCGATCCGCGATCACGGCCTCGTAGCGGGCGTCGTAGAGCATCGGCCGCATGTTGTCGCTCATGCCGCCGTCGACGGCGACGTAGGTGCGGACGCCGGGGATCTCCTTGACCGTGCCGACGCGGTAGGCGGTGACCCCGGCGTTGCCGACCAGCGAGCGTCCGGGCTCGATCGCGACCCTGGGCGTAGGGTCGAAGACCCGCTCTATGCCGCGGACCTTGACGTCCACGTAGTCCTCGATCGCGGGCGGCTGATCGCCCTCCAGGTAGGCGATGCCGAGCCCGCCACCGACGTTGAGCAGCTCAGGCTGCAGATCCACCGCGCGGGTGAAGTCGGCCAAAACCTCGATCGCCTTGGTGTAGGCCTCGAGGTCGAAGATCTGCGAGCCGATGTGCGCGTGCAGCCCGACCAGCTCGAGGTGCTCGGAGTCCCGCACACGTCGTACCGCCTGCTCGGCCAGCCCGTCGGCCAGCCCGAAGCCGAACTTAGAGTCCTCCTGGCCGGTCTGGATGTAGGAATGGGTCGACGCCACGACCCCCGGAGTGATGCGGATCAGCACGCGCTGGGGACGGTCGAGCAGGCGCTCCGCCCGCTCGATCTCGTCGAAGGAGTCCAGGACCAGGTGCCCGACGCCTGTGTCGAACGCATACTCCAGTTCGCGTTGGGTCTTGTTGTTGCCGTGCAGGTGGATGCGGTGGGGCTCGAAGCCGGCGGCGAGCGCCATCCGCAGCTCGCCACCGGAGGCGACATCGACCGACAGGCCCTCGTCCCTCAGCAGCCTGTAGGCGGCCGTCGCCGGCAAGGCCTTGCTGGCGTAGATGACCTCGAAGTCGTCGCTGCGCTCTCTGAAGGCGCGCACGTACTCGGCCGCGCGGGCCCGTATGTCGTCCTCGGCGTAGATGTACGCGGGGGTGCCGAACTCCCGCGCCAGCTCGACCAGGTCGCAGCCGGCGATCTCCAGGTGTCCCGCCTCGTTCACGCGCGAGCCCGCCGGATAGACCGGCGAGGCGGCGATCGGGTCGGTCGCGGACGCGACCGTCCCCCGGTTGTCGGCTGGCGGTGCCATCCCGAGCGTCAATTCTGACGACAACGCGCTCGGCGGCGCGGGCGAAGGTGGGCAGAACCGGCCAGCGCGGTGAGAATAGGGGCGATGGAGCATCCACCGCCACGCCGCCCCGACCACGAAGACCGCCACCAGGGGCTGGCCTACGCACTGTGGCTGCCTGATCCCGGCGGTCCCGAGAATCGGCGTGGGGCCGCCACCCGGCCCCTGCCCCCGCCGCCATGGCCCGGGATCGTGATCTGTCACGGCGCCGGCTCGCGCAAGGAGAACCACGCCGACTTCGCCAGGCTCGCGGCGGCCAACGGCTGGGCCGCCCTCGCCTTCGACGCGCGAGGGCACGGGGAGTCGGAGGGGGCGATGTCGGCCGGGGCGGTCGAGGACGTGATCTCCATGGCCGGCCTATTGGGCGCCCACGAGGGTGTCGATCCCCACAGGGTCGCGGTGCGCGGATCGAGCATGGGCGGCTTCCTCGCGATCCACGCGGCCGCGCTCACCCCGCAGGTCGCCGGCGTGATCGCCGTCTGCCCGGCGAGCGAGGACGGCCTCGCACGCGGGCTACGCAGGGATGAGCTGGAGATGCGGGTCGAAGGCCCCCTGGCGCTGGAGGCCTGGCTCGCAGCCAACGACCTGCGGGAGGCGGTCTCGCGGCTACGCGACCAGCCGCTGATCCTGCTGCACGCCGAGGGGGACGACCAGGTTCCCTCGGAGTGGTCCGAGGAGCTGTATGACCGCGCCCCGGAGCCGCGCAAGCTGATCCTGGTCCCGGGCGGCGACCATCGCTCGGTGCAGCACGACGTCGAGCTTCAAGGGGTGGCCCTGGGGTGGCTGGGAAAGAGGCTGGCCGGGCGCTGACTAGCGCCCGCGGCCTCGGTCACCGGCGGAGGGCCGATCCGAGCCGTCGCCGGCGCCGGTGCCCGGCGGGGTCGTCGCAGTGCCGTTGCCGTTGGAGCCGTTGCCGTTGCCGTTGCCATTGCCATTGCCATTGCCGTTGCCGTTGCCGTTGCCGCGGTCCGGACGGGGGTTGGAGGCGGTGGGGCGATCGCTCTCGTCGTTGTCGCCGCCGCCGGAGCCTGGGTCGCCGCCCGGGTCGCCGCCGGCGGTGCCGCCGTCGGAGCCGCCGCCGGTGCTGCCGCCGCTGCCACCGTCGGTGCCGCCGGAGCCGTCGTCCGAGCCGCCGCCCTGGCCCTCGAGCCCGCCGGTGGCCTTGGGGGCAGCCGCCTTGGAGGCGACGGCCTGGGGGGAGGGGAGGGGGAGGGAACCGCGTCGGCGATCAGGGCGACGGTCGCCCCGAGCGATGCGCCGGCGGATCCGTCGCCGCCGCTGCTGAGCTCGGCGACCCCGAGGGAATCGGTGCGGCCGTCGCCGTTGGAGGCAGCGGGCCAGACTTCGAAGGAGACCGTGCCGACCAGGAACACGAAAGTCACGACCGCGCCGGCGAGAAGGGCGCCGCTGGCGCCGATTCCCGCGATGTAGCTCTGTGCTGTTTTGCCGTTGCCCGTAGCCCCACTCGGGGACTCAAGGCTGTCCGGCGTCCGTGCCTGCATGTGTCCTAGTCCTCGGTCTTGAGCGCTACAAACTCTAGCCCCTCCATCCCCCGTACTGGCCATTCGTACGGAATTTGCGGGCTATACGTGCATTATCGGCATTTCCGCCACGAATCTAGAGGTAGCCGAGGGGGTCCACCGCAGAGCCGTTCACGCGGACCTCGAAATGCAGGTGATCGCCGAAGCAGTGGCCCGTGCAGCCGACGTAGCCCAGGATCGAGCCCTGGCTGATCGAGCCGGAGGTACGGGCGAAGCGGGATTGGTGGGCGTAGCAGGTGGAGAGCCCGCCGCCGTGGCTGATGCAGGTGTAGTTCCCATAGCCGCCGTAGGCGGACGCGAGCACGATCGTGCCGGACTTCGCGGCTCGGATGGGCGTGCCGGAGGGCACCCCGATGTCGATGCCCTCGTGCATCCGGCCCCAGCGCATTCCGAAGCCGGAGGTGACCGGGCCGTTGACGGGCCAGATGAAGCCGCTCTGGCCTCCCTGGATCGGGCCCGCGGGGAGCGTCTCGCCCCCCAATGACCCCAGTTGCTCCTCGATCTCGGCCGAGATGTCGGAGAGGTCGCCCTCGAGCTGCTTCTGCTGGTCGCGCACATCCGACAGGGCCGCCTGCTGCTGCTCGCGGGCGGCGGCCAGCTCGGCGCTGCGCTGCTCGAGGTCGGCGCGGATCCGCTCCAGCTCCTGCTTGCGCTCCGCGATCGAGTCGCGAGCCGCCTTCACCGCCGTCACCGTCGCCCGCATCTCGTCGCGCAGCTTGCGCACGCGGCCGACGATCGAGGAGTCCTGGTCCTCGAACCTCTGCAGGTACTCGGTTCGCTCCAGCAGGTCGTCGAACCCGTCGGCCTCGAGCACGACGCTGAGCAGGTCGGGCTCGCCCGACTTGTAGATCGCGACCAGCCGCCCTTCGAGGATGTCGATCGCCCGGCTGAGGCGGTCGCGAAGCTCCTCCAGCCGGGTCTGGGCCTCCTGCAGCTCCGCCTGCTTCTGCTCCAGCTCGGCCCGCAGGATCGCCTCCCTGTTGCGAAGATCGGCGACCTGTGTCTGCAGGGTCGAGATCTGCTCGGAGACGGCGGAGATCTCCGTGGTCAGCACGCCCTCGCGCCTGTCGGCGGCCGACAGCTTCGCCTCGGTCTCGCTCAGCTGCTGCTGCAGGCTCTGCGACTGCGCGGGCGCGCTGCCCGCACCGAGGATGCCCAGCGCGACCGCGATTGCGGCTGCGCAGAGCGCGACCGTGAGTCGTTTCTCCATTGCGCCCTGAGCATAGGCAGGCGCCCTAAACCGGCCGCGAGAGCCGTTGCAGCCCGTGCGTGCGCAGGCGACGCCTAGGCGGCGACGGGGGTCGCCGCCTGTGCGGCGACCTCCGAGGCCCACTCCAGGCGCTCGCGGTACTCCTTGGCCTGCATCCGCGAGATCACCAGGCGCTGCACCTGGGCGGTGCCCTCGAACAGCTGGTAGATCTTCGCGTCGCGGAACCACTTCTCCAGGGGGCATTCGGTCGTCTGCGCATAGGGGCCGACCAGGTCCATCAGGGTGGTCGTCGCCCACATGGTCACGTCGCCCGCCTTGAGCTTCGACATCGAGCCCTGGCCGCCGGTCATCGGCATCCCGTTGCGCCCCATCCATGACGCGCGCTGGACCAGCAGCCGCGCCGAGTCGATCTCGGTGGCGACGTCGGCCAGCACCTGCTGGATGCGCTGCTCGGAGAGCGCCGGTGTGCCGCCCTCGACGGTCTGGCCGTCCAGGTACTCCAGGGTCCACTCGTAGGCGGCCTGGGCGATGCCGAGCGCCGAGGCGCCGACGATCGGCCGAGTCATCTCGAAGGTCGCCAGCGCGCCCGAGGAGCCGGCCTTCTGGCCTGAGCGCGCGCGCTCCAGCTTCGTGTTGAGCTTGTCCATGCCGCCCAGCAGCTGGTCGCCCGGGATGCGGCAGTCCTCCAGGATCACCTCGGCCGTGTGGCTGGCGCGGATCCCGATCTTGCTCTCCTTCTTGCCCTCGCGCAATCCCGGGGTCTCGGGACCGATCACGAACGAGGCCTGGCCGCGATGGCCGAGCTCGGGGTCCACGGTGGCGACGACGACGTGCACGTCGGCGATGCCGCCGTTGGTGATGAAGACCTTGGTGCCGTTCAGGACCCACTCGTCCCCATCGAGCTTGGCGGTGGTGCGGAGGCTCTTCACGTCGGAGCCCGCCTGGGGCTCGGTCACTGCGTAGGCGCCGAGCTTGATCTCCTCGTCGGTGCCGAAGCACTGCGGCACCCAGCGGGCGATCTGCTCGGGCGTCCCGGAGGCGGCCAGGCCCGCGGCCGCGAGGCCCGAGCCGTTGATCGCGAGCGCGATGCCGGCGCAGCCCCAGTGCATCTCCTCGGCGGCGATGATGCCAAGCTGGCCGTCGGGGTCAGCGCCGGTCCGCCGCAGGTAGTCGAGGCCGTTCAGGCCCCATTTCCGGGCTTGCTTGATGGCGTCCCAGGGAGTGCTCTCCTCGCGGTCGTGCTTGTCCGCGACGGGGCGGATCACCTCGCGCGAGAAGCGCCTGGCGTAGTCCTTGAACTCCCTCTGCTCATCGTTCAGCGCGAAATCCATGCCTGGGCCTCCCGTTGGCCGCTGATTGACTGGTCAGTCAGCCAGTTTACCCCAAGGTCGGGACGCAGGATGGGAAGCCGCCCGGCGCCCTCGCGAACCGCTCGCGGGTAGGTTTGGCGGCCTTGCGCCTGCCCGACGCGATCCAAGGCTCGATCGATTGGCTGCGCCATGACCTGCCGGGGAAGGTCGACCGGCGGGTGCTCGCGGGCGTCGGGGGAGTGATCGGGGTGGTCGGGGTGCTCTGGCTGTTGACGGCGGGCCCGCTCGCCGGCGACGATGCGCCCGAGGTCGAGACCCGGGTGGTCACGGTCGCGGTCGAGACCGACGACGCCGCGGATGCGCCCGTCGGGCCGCTGGGATTCCCGCTGGTCGCGACCCGCAACACGACCCGCGTCGGCGGCCCCGACGCCGCCACCGACGCCGCCGCGATCGCCCTCGCCACCCATCCCCCATCCTCGGCGGCCGACCCGGTCGAGGCGGCGATCTTGGTCGGGTCCGACGAATGGCAGGCGGGGATCGCGGCGTCGGTCCTGGCGGGGCCGCCGGTGCGTGCCGCGGTGCTGATCGGTGACGAGGGCGGGGTGCCGGCGGTGACGGCAGACGCGCTGGCGAAGCTCAACCCCCGCGGCGGATCCGGCCCCGCCGACGCCGCCGTCTACACGGTCGGCGACGTGGCGCCCCCCGAGGGCTACGTGACCCAGAGTCTGCCGGGAGACAACCCGGCCGAGGCGGCGAACGCGATCGATCAGCTGCGCCAGGGCCTGCTCAAGTCCGATCCGGGGCACATCCTCATCGCCAGCTCCGAGCAGGCTCCCTATGCGATGCCGGCCGCGGCCTGGGCCGCCCGCTCGGGCGACCCGGTCCTGTTCGCCGGCCGCGAGGAGCTGCCCGAGGCCACCGCCGAGGCCCTCGGCCGCCACCGCGGTGTGCCGATCTACGTGCTGGGGCCGGAAAGCGTGATCACCGAGGAGGTCGTGCGCCAGATCGAGCGCGCCTCGCCCAGCGTGCAGCGGGTGGGCGAGCAGGGTCCGGCGGCGAACTCGATCGCCTTTGCGCGCTACGCCGACGCCAGCTTCGGCTGGAACATCAACGACCCCGGGCACGGCCTCGTGCTGGCGGCGGCCTCGAGGCCCGGTGACGCCGGCGCGGCGGCGCCGCTCTCGGCCAGCGGCAAATGGGGGCCGCTGCTGGTGGTCGAGGACGCCGGTACGCTCTCACCCGAATTGCGCAGCTTCCTGCTCGACATCAAGCCCGGCTTCGAGGACGACCCGACCCGGGCGGTCTACAACCACGTCTGGCTGATCGGTGATTCCTCGGCGCTCGGAGCGAGGCTGCAGGCCGAGGTCGATGAGCTCGTCGAGGTGACCGAGGTCGGGCCCGGCGCCGGTGGGCCGGTGGCCGAGGTCGGCGGCTCCGGAGACACCGGGCTGGCGCTCCCGAGCGACCAGCCCGAGACCGAGCCGCAGGCGGGCGCAGGCGGGAAGAAGCCGTGAGCGAGGCCGAGCACCCGGATCGCCTCGCGGGAGCGGTGACCGTGGAGGACATTCGCGCGCTCGCAGGCCCCGCCACGCCGCACTTCGCGCTCCAGATCCGCAACCGGCTCCAGCGCCTGATCGACCCTCTGCCTGAAGGCGACCCAGTCCGCGCCGAGGGCGAGCGCGCGATCGAGGACCTGGAGAAGCTGGCCGAGCACAGCGGCGACCCCCGCGGCATGGGGCCCGCCGACGAGCCCGAGTTGCACGACGAGGGGCGCATCCCAGGTGTTCCCTGACCACTCCCCGATCGAGGCTCCCCGATGCCGGCCTCGAGATGAAGAAGGTTGCCGAAGGCGTCTGGCGCCTGAGCGAGTTCCCCCCCAGACCCGTGATCAACGTCTACCTCGCGGGCGACGTCCTCATCGACGCCGGCCGCAGATGGGACGAGGGCAGGATCCGCAAGCAGACCGCCGACCGCGACCTCTCGCTGTTGGCGCTGACCCACGTGCACCCGGACCACCAGGGCGCGGCCAAGGCGATCTGCGAGGAGCGCGGGATTCCGCTCGCCTGCCACGTCGACGACGTTGACGCGATGGAGGGCCGGCGGCCGGTGCAGGAGGCGGGGCGCGACGATTTCCGCAACAAGCTGATCCACCGGATCTGGGAGGGCCCGCCCTACAAGGTCGCGCGGCCCTTCAAGGAAGGGGATGAGATCGCGGGGTTCCAAGTGATCCACGCCCCTGGCCACGCCCGCGGCGAGGTGATCTTCTGGCGCGAGTCGGACCGGGTCGCCATCTGCGGCGACGTGGTCCGCAACATGAGCTACTGGACCACTCTCGCCGGGGTGCGCGAGCCGCCCGAGGTGTTCACGATGGACATCCCCGAGAACCGTCGCTCGATCCGCAAGCTCGCCGACCTGCGGCCCGAGATCACCCTCCCCGGCCACGGCCCCGAGATCCGCGGCCACCAATCGATCGAGGGCCTCGCCCAGCGCGTCGGCGCCTAGTCCCCGTTTGCAGGGACTTTCGTCGCCGCGAGAATCGTGTCGGCGACCAGCTGCGGGTCGTCAAGGAACGGCACGTGCCCGACATCATCGAGCACGACGAACCGTGCCCCGGGGATCATCTGCTGGGCGCGAGCGCCATAGACATCGATCGGAAAGAGACGGTCCTCGCGTGACCATGCCAGGGTGATCGGGCACGGCAGGGGATCGAGAGGCGCCAATTGGGCCGTGTCTTCGAACGTGTCCTCGAGAATCGAGCAGCCGAGGACGTTGTCGGCGGAGTCGACGAAATCGGCTCTGCTCATCCGGTCCCCATGGACGGCGACATCGCTCATGACCCAGCGCCGAAGCCAGCCGGAGTAGGCGAGAAGAGGAAGCAACCGACGGGAACGGCGAGTGTCGCGCATCGCTGTAGACAGTGCTTCTTTCAGCCGGTTCCTGTCATCCCAGTCGCGATCCCAGGCACCGGCCGGAGAAAGTGCACACACGGTCTCCGCACGGCCGCGCCGCGCCAACTCGAGCGCCACCCAACCGCCGGACGAGCTGCCGGCTAGGTGAGGCCTGTCCAGCCCCAACTCGTCGAGCAGCCGCTCGCTGTCATCGACCCAGTCCTCGAAGACCGTCGGCCTTTTGTCGGGGACCCGTCCTCCGTGCCCGAACCCCATCGGCGCAATCACGTCAAAGTGTGCGGCCAGAAGCGGGATGACGTGGCGCCAAACCCGATCAGCTTGGAATATGCCGTGGAGCAGAACCAGCGGCTCGCCATCACCTTGGCGCAACACGACCGGACCCTAGCGCGAGAAGGCCTCAACGATCTTCGCCTGATAATCGAGGAGCTGCTCGGGCGGGATGAAGTAGGTCGGCGGGGTCAGCCAGAGGCCGTCACCGCGCTCGGCCATCTCCTCGACGCGGGCGCGGACCTTGTCGAGCGGGCCGGCGGCGGTGTAGGCCTCGACCATCTCGTCGGGGATCGCCTCGGGGACGGCGGCCAGGTCGCCCTTGCGGAAGGCGTCCCCGGCGGCCTCGGCGGCGTCGGCGAAGCCGTGCATCTCCCAAAGCGGCCGGTATGTGCGCACCGTGGCGTAGAAGGCGATCGTCCGGCGCGCGGCATCGAGCGCGCGGCCCTCGTCGTCGTCGATCGCGCAGCAGACGGTCGGCAGGAAGTCGACGTCGGATCGTTGGCGCCCCGACCGCGCGATTCCCTTGTCGAGATTCGGGACGACGACCTCGTCGACCCAGCGAACGGGGCACATCGGGTGGCCGATCAGCCCGTCAGCGACGTCTCCCGCCATTCGGCACATGCCCTCCTGCATCGCCGCGGTGTAGATCGGCACCCGCTCGCGAGCCGCCTTGTGGGGGCGGATCCAGCCCTTGATGTCGATCTTCACGTACTCGCCCTGGAAGCTGATCGGCTGGCCGCTCGAGGCCTGCTGCATGATCTGGCGCGTGGCCTCGATCGTCTCGCGCAGATGCGGAGCGGGCTTGCCGTAGTCGACGTTGTGCCAGGTCTCGTTCAGGCGCTTGACGCCGGCGCCGAGGCCGAGCCGGAAGCGCCCCTCGGACATCTCGTCGATGTCGAGGGCGCTCACCGCGAGGATGAAGGCGCTGCGCGTGAACGCCCAGGCGATCCCGGTCGCGACGCCGACCCTGTCGGTCTTGGCCGCCAGCCAGGTCGCCTGGGTCACGCTGCTTCGGAACAGCTCAGGCGTCCAGACGCAGTCGATCCCCGCGGCCTCGGCGGCGCGGGCCTGCTCCGCCAGGTCCACGGCGCTGTCGCCGATCGCTGCTATCTGGATGCGGTCGAGTGCGGACACGGCGGCGCAGCCTACTCGGGGGTGTTGTCCAGCGAGCGCCAGAGATAGAGGCAGGCGATCGTGCGGTGCGGTCGCCACGCCTCGCCCATCTGCTCCAGCTCGGCGGGGGTGGGCATCTCCTCGAGCCCGTAGGCGAGCTGGGCGCCCTTGCGGATCCCAAGGTCGCCGGTGGAGAGGACGTCGGGCCGGCCGAGGTGGAAGATCAGGAACATCTCCGCGGTCCAGGTGCCGATGCCCTTGATCGCGGTCAGCTCCTCGATGATCTCCTCGTCGGAGTGCTCCGGCAGGCGCTTCAGGTCGAGGTCGCCGTCCAGCACGCGCTCGGCGAGGTCGCGGAAGTAGGAGACCTTCGACCAGGAGAGGCCGGCGTCGCGGAGCTCCTGGGGGTCCGCGGCGATCACGTCCTTGGGCTTCGGGGTCTTGCCGCCGAACAGCTCCTCGATCCGCCCCCAGATCGTCGCCGCGGCCTTGGTGGAGAGCTGCTGGCCGCAGATCGCCCGCGCCAGCGCCTCGTAGGGGTCCTCGCGGCTGCGCCGGCGGTCGCGCTCGGCCTCGATCGGGCCGAGCCCCTTCATCAGCTTCGCCAGCTTCTTGTCGGAGGCCATCAGCTCGCGCTCGTGATCGCTCCAGTCCGTCGCGGAGGCGCGGACGTGTGCTCCTGCGGGGCGCGGGCTCATGGCGCGGAGTATGTCCCGCAGTCGAAGAAGCCGTAGGCGCGACCCAGCCGGCGCGCCTGCGCCAGCTCGGCGCGGACCGCGTCAGAGTCGGTGAACAGCGAGGGGTCGGCCTGCAGCGCGTCGACTCCGCTCTCCGCAGCGTCGTAGATCGCGGTCACGGTCGCCTCGTCCCCGTCCGGCGGGGTCAGCGACCGCAGGTCGGCGACCTGCTCGCGGAAGGCCGGCACGACGGTCCGGGCGCCGAAGCGCTCGATCTGGGCGTCGCTGGGCCGCCGGCCGGGCTTGAACACGATCTCTCCGTTGGGCGTCACCGTGAAGTCCTGGGAGCTGATCTTGAACTGCGCCTCGGCCTCGGTCTCGATCCCCTGCTGGACGTTGGCGCAGATCGTGTCGGCCTGCACGATGTAGTCGCGCTTGCTCGGGACGAGCTCGTCGGCGCTGACCGTGACCTCTTCGCCGTCATCGCCGCCACAACCGGCAAGCGCCAGGACCCCGCACACGGCGAGGGCCGGCACAAGGCCGGCCCTCGCGAACGCTGTAGGTGTTCCGGGCGAGATCAGACCCGCTGGATCAGCGTGCCGGTCCCCAGACCGCCGCCGCAGCACATCGTCACGAGGCCGGTCTCCTTGTCGGAGCGCTCCAGCTCATGCAGCAGCGTGGTCAGCAGGCGGGCGCCGGTCGAACCGAGCGGGTGCCCGATCGCGATCGCGCCGCCGTTGACGTTGACCCGGTCCATGTCCGGCTCCAGCTCGCGGCGCCAGGCCGCAACCACCGAGGCGAAGGCCTCGTTGATCTCGATCAGGTCGATGTCGTCCATCTTCATCCCGTTGCGCTCCAGGATCTTCTGGGTCGCGGGGATCGGCCCGGTCAGCATGATCACGGGGTCGACGCCGACGGTCGTCTGGTCGACGATCCTGGCGCGGGGCTTCAGTCCCAGCTCCTTGGCCTTCTCGGCGGTCATCACCAGTACCGCGGCGGCGCCGTCGGAGACCTGCGAGGCGTTGCCGGCGGTGATCTTGCCGTCCTCCTTGAAGGCCGGCTTCAGCGACGCCAGCTTCTCCAGGCTGTCCTCGGTCGGCGGCCGGATGCCCTGGTCGACGACGTAGGTGTCGCCGTTGTTCTTCCAGGGGATCATCTCGCGCTCGAAGCGGCCCTCCTCGGTCGCCTGATGAGCCTTGCGGTGCGAGTCCAGCGCCAGCTCGTCGAGCTCGGAGCGGGGGATCTCCCACTTGTCGGCGATCATCTCGGCGCTGATGCCCTGCGGCACGAGGTTGTAGAGCTTCATCAGCTCGGGGCTGAAGGCCATCCCGTGCTCCTCCATCACCGAGTATGAGTCGGCGAAGGAGATGTGGCCCATGTGCTCTACGCCGCCGCCGATCATCGCGTCGTGGACGCCGGAGGCGACCATCGCCGCGGCGAAGTTGACGGCCTGCTGGCCGGAGCCGCACTGGCGGTCCACGGTGGTGGCGGGGGTCTCGATCGGCAGGCCGGCCTCGAGCCAGCCGTTGCGGGCGATGTTGATGCCCTGCTCGCCGAACTGCTGCACGCAGCCGGCGACGACGTCCTCCACCTCGGAGGGCTCGATGCCGGCGCGCTCGATCACGGCCTTGTAGCTCTCCGCGAGCATGGTCGAGGGGTGTGTGTCCTTGTAATAGCCCTTCTCCTCGTGCCCGCGCCCGACCGGCGTGCGCGCGGCCTCGACGATCACTACCTCGCGGCCTCCGAACTTGCCACTTCCGTTCTGCGCCATGCGACTGGCCTCCGTCTGAAGTTGTGTGGATTTCACGGCCCCGGCTACGCGCGGAGCCGCCTGTACAGAGGGTATCCGATCGATTGACTGGCTGGTCAGCCAGGAACTCAGCCGGGCGCCGGTCAGCTCTGCTGGGTGCTGCCCCGCCACCAGTTGCGGTCGGCCGAGGCCGGCAGGTAGTCCTCGTTCTCGTTGGTGGTGGCGTCCTGGAGCTTGCCCGAGTAGCCGCCGACGGCCGCCACCACGATCACCCAGGCGGCGATCACGATCCACTTGGAGCGCCGGCCCGAGGAGAACTGAGAGATGCTCTTGAGCATGGGCCGGGCAGGTTAGTTCCCGAGTCGTTCACACGGCGCTCCCCCGACGCGCGTGAGTCGCGGGGCCGTGATACACAACTCGCCCCCATGGGCGCAGAGGCTTACGAGAGAACGGGGATCGCGGGCAGCGGCACGATCGCCTGCGGGCTGGCGGCCTCCGCAAGCGCGGTCTCGAAAACGATGCTGCTGGCGCGCTCGGACGCCTCGGCCTGGCAGGCCGAGGAGCAGGCGCACTCGCTGTGCGCCAAGGTGGACGATGGCGACCCCTCGCGGCTGAAGGTCACGACCGACGCCGAGGACCTTGCCGACTGCGATCTGATCATTGAGGCGGTCGTCGAGGACCTCGCCGCCAAGGCCGACCTCCTCAAGGCGATGGCGGGGGCCGCGGCCGACGCGCACCTGGCGACCACGACCTCGTCGCTGGGGATCGCCGAGCTGGGCGCCAAGATCGGCGCCCCCGAACGGACCTTCGGCCTGCACCCCTTCAACCCGGTGGTGCGGATGGAGCTGGTCGAGCTCTGCGTGCCCGAGGCGGCCGAGCAGGTCCGAACCCCGGCTCGCGCCTGGTGCGAGGCGATGGGCAAGACGGTGGTCGAGGTGCCCGACGAGCCGGGCTTCGTCGTCAACCGGCTCCTCTTCCCCTACCTGTTCGACGCCGTGCGCCTGCTGGAGGAGACCGGGATGAAGCCCGAGGAGGTCGATCGCTGCATGACCCTCGGCGCGGGCTACCCGATGGGGCCCCTGGCCCTGCTCGACCTGGTCGGGATCGACGTCGCGATGGCGATCGGAGAGGCGCTGTTCGCCGACTCGGGCGAGAAGCACCACCGCCCCCCGGGGCGGCTCACCGAGCTCGCGGCCTCGGGCAAGCTCGGCCGCAAGACCGGCTCCGGGTTTTACGACTACGGCTGAGCCGGCTCGGGGGCGAGCTGCAGGACCAGCTCCGCGACGGTCTCCCCCACCGCGTCCAGCGCCTCGGGGTCGAGCTTGTCGGGGGTGTCCTGCGCGGTGTCGGCGTACTCGTAGTCGAAGTCGATCAGGTCGATCGAAGGGACACCGGCCCGGACGAAGGGGATGTGGTCATCGACGATCGCATACTGGCCGTCGCCCCCCTCTGGGAAGAACCGCTCGGCCCCCACCGCGGCGGCCGACTCGCGCAGCCGCCTCCAAAGCTCCGGATCTGAGTTCGCCTCCCTCGGCAGCTGCAGGCCCGCGTTTGCGACGTAGTCGAGCAGGATCAGCTCACCGACCTCGCCCGGATGGGCCTCGACGTAGGCCTTGGAGCCGCGCAGGGCGCATTGCTCGAAGCTGGCGTCGGGGCATCCCGGCGGCTCCTCCTCGCCGTCGAAGAGGACAAACCGGACCTCGCGGTGCTCGGCGGGAAGCTCGCGCTCGAGGGCGCTCGCCAGCTCGACCACAGCCGCCGTGCCCGCGGCGCCGTCGTTAGCCCCGACGTGACCCGGCACCGTCGCCTCGGTGTCGTAGTGCGCCGCGACCACGATCGCCGGGGCGCTACCGGGCAGTGTGCCGACGACGTTCTGGAGGCCGCCCGGGACCCGCTCGATCGCTCCGTCGGGCAGAGCCCCCTTCAGGTGCTCGGCGAGCTCCCTCGAGGCCGGTGACCCAGCCGGCCGCGGGCCCTCCTCCACCTGCATCAGGATCGACTCGAAGGCGCGCTGGGAGTCGAACCGCTGGGCGCTGCCTTCGCCGCCGTCCTCCTCATCGCCTCCGCAGCCTGCGACCACGCAGGCGGCCGCCAGCAGGCCAGCCAGGGCGGCCCGGCTAGGCCGCGCGCCGGTCGCTCGCCGCGCGCTTGCGCTTCGGCCGCTCGCGCTTGGCGCGGATCGGGGGGACGGCAGGCTCCTCATGGCGCCCGCAACGATCCCAGATCACGTCCGCCTCGGAGACCCCTTGCGAGGACGCGGCGGACTCGACCTCTCCCCAGGGCAGCTGCGCTTCGGGCAGGTCGTCCCAGCGAGCCAGGTCGAGCGCTTCGAGCGCTCCCTCGAGCGCCGGACCCCTGTGCTCCTCGGAGCGGAGAACCGCTCTGACCACCTCGAGCTGCTTGTCACTGAGCCGGACGACCCACATATGGGGCTCCTCTCCGACGGGGGCGCTGGCCGCTCCCGATTGGGCGTGAACCTAGAGGCGCTCACGGACGGAAGCGAAAGCCCCTGCTAACGGGCGGATTCCGCGTCGCCATGCCGGATTCGGCGATCGCGGAGCCGGGTGGCGGGGGTTTGCGCTCAGCGCTCACGCGCCGCTGGCGCTGCTGGACCAGTTCCTGGAGCAGTGGATCTTCGGCGAGACGAAGCCGACGATCCTGCCCGAGGACTTCTCCTAGGAGTCCTCTTCGCCTGAATCCGAGCCGGCCTCGCGCCCAACCCCAGGCGCGGGGCCGCTCTCGGCCGGGTGGATGCGCACGGCCTCGATGCGGTTCTCGCGCACCGACTCGACCCGGATCTCGTAGCCGTCGGCGGTGATCAGGTCGCCTCGCTTCGGCAGCCGCCCGAGCTCGCCGAAGACGTAGCCGCCGATCGAGTTGTAGGCGTCGGTGTCTCCTGGGAGCTCGATGCCGATGTCAAGCAGGTCCCCAAGCGAGACGTGCCCCCGCACGTACCAGTCGCCGCTGGCGAGCCGGCGCACGGCGCCGGCGAGGGGGTCGGTCTCGTCCTCGATCTCCCCCACCACCTCCTCGAGGATGTCCTCGATGGTGACGATTCCCACGGTACGGCCGTACTCGTCCACGACCACGCCCATCGAGGCGCGCTGGCGCTGGAGCTCGGCCAGCAGGTCGTCGAGGGCCTTGGTCTCGGGCACGATCAGCGCGTCCCGCACCGCGGACTCGATCGTCACGTCGGGGCCCTCGCTCATCAGCAGGCGGGTCAGCCGCAAGGCGTGGACGATGCCGCGCACGCGGTCCTGGTTGCCGTCCTCGACCACCAGCAGCCTGTTGTGGCCCGAGGTCCAACACAACTCGAGGGCATCGGAGACCTTGGCCGAGGCGTCGACGGCGACGACGGCCGGGATCGGCGTCATCACCTCGCGCGCCTCCTGCTCGTGCAGGTGGAAGACGCCGCGCAGCATCACGGCCTCGCCCGGGTCCAGGTCGCCGCCGACGGCGGACTGGGAGATGATCAGCTTCAGGTCATCGGAGGTGTGCTTCTCCTCGATGTCGGCGGGCCGGATCCCGAACAGGCGCAGGATCGCGTTTGAGGCTTTGTTCAGCGCCCAGGTCAGCGGGGCAGTGGCCGAGCGGAACAGGTCGAGCGGCCGGGCGAGGTGGCGCGCCGTGCCCTCGGCGCGGGTGATCGCCACCAGCTTCGGCACCTGCTCGCCGGCCGTGATGTGGAGCGAGGTGGCGATCGTGAATGCGATCGCAAAAGCCAGCGCCGTTGCGACGCCATGCGAGAGTCCGCCGAACAAGGGCTCTATGAGGCTGGCGAGCGCAGGCTCGCCGAGGAAGCCGATCCCGATCGAGGCCATCGTGATCCCCAGCTGGCAGGCAGACAGGTACTCGTCTATGCGGTCGAGCTGCACGAGCACCAGGCTCGCGCGCTTCGAGCCCTCGCTGGCGAGCTGCTCCATCTTGCCGCGACGTGTGCGGACGAGAGCGAATTCGGCCGCGACGAAGACGCCGTTGATCAGCACCAGAGCGATCAGGGCAATGAGGGCCAGGGCAGTCATCGATCCCGCCGGTCTGGACCGGGTCTGCGGCCCTCAGGCCGCGCGCAGCTCCCCGCTGGACGGGGCGCCTGGGGGCCGGTACTCGAGGGGTCGTCGTCGATCATCGGCGACGGGGCAAGGCTACCAGCGCGGCCCACCTACGCCAGCGCGTCGATCTTCGCCGCCAGCTCGAAGTCGTTGGCGGTGAGGCCGCCCTCGGAGTGGGTGCTGAGCGAGACCGTGACCTCGCTCCACGAGATCGCCAGGTCGGGGTGATGGTTCATCTCCTCGGCCGGCTCGACCAGGGAGTCCACGAACTTGACCGAGCCGACGAAGTCGCCGCGGTCAAAGCTCTTCTCGATCGCGCCCCCCTCGCGCTCCCAGCCCTCGAGCTCGCCCAGCTGCTCCTCGATCTCCTCTTCGCTCAACTTCGCCATCAGCTCACCTCTCATCGAACGCACGCGTGCCATATTCGGAGGGTGCGAATCGCCAGCCTCGTTCCCTCCGCCACCGAGATGCTATTCGCGCTCGGGCTCGGCGACCAGGTCGTCGCGGTCACCCACGAGTGCGACTTCCCTCCCGAGGCCGCGTCGCGCGCCCACCTCACCCGCAGCGTCATCCCCGACGGCCTGCCCGCGGGGGAGATCGATGCGGCGGTGCGCGAGGAGGTCGGCGCGGGCAGGCATCTGTACGAGCTCGACGAGGCGGCTCTGACCGGCCTCGAGCGTCGACCTGATCTGCACGCAGGCCGTCTGCGACGTCTGCGCCGTCTCCTACGAAGACGTCCGCGCGGTAGCCGCCCGCCTGCCGACCCGCCCCGAGGTGATCTCGCTCGACCCAGAGCGCCTCGCGGACGTGATCTCGGACGTGACCCGACTGGGCGAGGCGGCCGGCGCGGCCGCGGCCGCCGCGGCGCTGCGCGAGCGCCTCGAGTCGCGCCTCGCCGCCGTCCGCGAGGCGGTCGCCGGGGCGCCGCGGCCGAGGGTGCTGGCCCTGGAGTGGCTGGACCCGGTCTTCATCGGCGGGCACTGGGTCCCGGAGATGATCGAGCTCGCCGGCGGCGAGGACGCGCTGGGCGAGGCTGGCAAGAAATCGCGCACGGCCGAATGGGACGAGGCGGCGGCCGCGGGCGCCGAGGTCGTGGTCGCGATGCCCTGCGGCTGGGACTCGGTCCGCGCGCGCAAGGAGGTGCTGGAGCATTCCGACCGCGTCGCCGCGCTCGGCGCTGAGCGCGTGTATGCCGTCGACGCTGCGGCCTCGTTCTCGCGTCCAGGACCGCGCCTGGTCGAGGGCACGGAATTGCTCGCCCACCTGCTGCATCCGGACAGGGTCGACGCCCCGGCCGGGGTCGCCTTCCAGGAGGTGGGGCCTACCAGCCTCCCTCGGCGCGCCGGTCGTACTTGACCTCGCTGTCGCCGAGCTCGAAGACGAGGAGCTTTGACTCGGTGAATCGCTCCAGGAACCACTCGGAGAGCTCGCGGCCGACGCCGCTGCGGCCGGCCCCGCCGAACGGCGCCAGCTGGTCCCAGTAGTTGCTGGTCTCGTTGACGTTGACCGAGCCGTGCGGCAGCGCCTCCCCAACGCGCCACGCCGTCGCCAGGTCGCGGGTCCAGAGCGATGCGATCAGGCCCAGGCGGCTCTGCTGCGCGACCTCGACCGCTTCCTGAGAGGAGGAGACGCGCATGATCGGCGCCACCGGCCCGAACGTCTCCTCGCTCATGATCTGCATCTCGGGGGTGACCCCGGTCAGGATCGTCGCCGGGTAGTAGAGCTCCTCCTCGGGCCCGAACTGCTCGATCTCGGCGCCGGCGGCGCGGGCGTCCTCGACGTGCTCGACGACGCGGCTCAGCGTTCCCTCGTTGCAGAGGGGGCCCATGTCCGTCTCCTCGTCGGCCGGGTCACCGATGTTCAGCTCCTTCATCCGGCTCCGCAGCTTGTCCACGAACTCGTCGTAGACGTCGTCGTGGACCAGCAGCCGCTCGGCCGAGGTGCAGACCTGGCCGGTGTAGTAGAAGCAGCCGTTCATGGCCCCCTCGACCGCGGCGTCGATGTCGGCGTCGGCGAGGATGATGAAGGGACCGTCGCCGCCCAGCTCGAGCAGCTGCGGCTTCAGCGGAGCGCTGGTCGCGATCTTCTCCCCGGTGGCGGTCGAGCCGGTGAAGAAGATGCCGTCGACGTCGTCGTGGCTCACGAGCGCCGCTCCGACGTCGCCGAAGCCCTGGACCACGTTGACGACGCCGGGCGGGAGCCCGGCTTCCCCGAACAGCTCAGCCACCATCGCGCAGCAGGTGGGCGAGAACTCGGACGGCTTCCAGACCGCCGTGTTGCCGGCGGCGATGATGTGCGCGAGCGCGATCGAGGAGATGTCGGTGGGGAAGTTGTAGGGGGTGATCGCGCCGACCACTCCCAAGCGGCCGATGGGTCATGACCAGGCGCTTGTTGTTCGTCTGCTCCTGCGTGGACGGGAACGAGAGGCCGCGATGGCGCAGGACCTCGGCCCCGGCCTTCTCGTAGGACGGCGCCGCGTACTCGTAGACCTCCTCCCGAGAGTCGGTGATCGTCTTGCCGATCTCGAGCGAGACCATGCGCGCGATCGGCTCGGCGCGCTCGAGGAAGAGCTGGTTGATCCTCCGCAGGATCTTGACCCGGTCGATCAATGGCATCGCCGCCCAGCCGGGCTGCGCCTCGCGGGCGGCGGCAACCGCCCGGTCCACGTCGCTCGCGTCGCAGCGGGTGACGACGTTGACGACCTCTCGCGAGTGCGGCGAGCGCACCTCGAAGCTGCCGCCGCTGCCCTCGACCCAATCTCCCCCGATCAATGCCCGGCTCGGAACCTCGGTGGTCACGCTCATGCGGGTCCTCCAGACCTGTTCGCGTACGTCCAGCGCTGGGCTCGAACCCTACCCGGAATCAATCCCATCCCGGATAGGGTTGAAGGCATGGGCCTCAACTGGGCCGAGCACACCGAGGAGATCGAGGCGCCCGTCGAGGTCTGCTTCGACGCGATCGTCGACTACGAGAGCTTCTCCCGCTGGCAGGACGCGGTCGATTCGGTCGAGGTGATCGACCGCACGCCCGACGGCCTCGGCCAGGACGTGAGGCTGTTCGTCGACGCCAAGATCCGCAAGATCGACTACGTGCTCCGCTACAGCTACACGCGGCCGACCGAGATCCGCTGGGACTTCGTCGAGGGCAACGGCATGCGCGACGTGGACGGCGTCTACACGCTGGAGTCGCTGGGGCCCGAGCGCACCCGCGCCACCTACAACCTCGGCGCCGACCCCGAGCTGCCGGTCCCGGGCATCATCCTGCGCCGCACCCACAAGCAGCTCGTTAAGCGCAGCGTCGAGGACCTCCGCGACGAGGCGGAGCGCCGCTTCCAGGCGGGTGAGGAGGCCCAGACCACGACGCCGCAGGTCAGCGAGCCGGCCATCCCGCCCGTGGCCGACGCCCCCGAGCCGCCGCCCGTCGAGCCGCAGGTGCCGGCGCCCGAGGACGACTGGGTCCCGAAAGCCGAGCGCGAGGCCGAGACCCGTGCGACGGCGGGGCCGGGCCCTTCGCCTGGAGCCCCAAGACCGTCCCCCTCGTTGTCTGATTTGGCGGAGGAGCTGGCCGAGCAGGCGGTACAGGCCGGCCGGGCGGTCGCCGCCGGCGCCGTCAGGGCGGGGATGGGTGCGGCGGAGCAGGCGCTGGAGGTAGGCCGCGAGGCCACCGACGGCCTGATCCGGCGCCTCAACGACAAGCTCGACGACCGCGACCGGTCCTAGCCGATCACTGCGCTCGGTTCGCCGGCGGCCCAGAGGGCCCCCACGACCGAGAACACCGCGATCAGGATCAGGGCGGCGGCCTCGAGCACGATCCGGTTGGAGCCCTTGACGCGCTTGCCGATCTGCTCGACCAGCAGCGCCGCGAGCGCGCCGCCGATCAGGCCGCCGATGTGGCCGCCGATCGAGATGCCAGGCACGGCGAACGTGAAGACGAGGTTGAGGACCACGAAGAGGCCGATCTGCGACTGGATCTCCTGCATGCCGCGATACCGGGCGATCACGAACGCGGCGCCCATCAATCCGAAGATGGCGCCGCTGGCGCCGACCGTGACCTGGTTGGGGTCCGTCGCGAGCAGCGCCCCGAAGGACCCGACCAGCAGCGCCACGAAGTAGATCGCGACGAAGCGGAGCGTTCCGATTGCCGGCTCGATCAGCGTGCCGAGCACATACAGCGCGAACATGTTCAGCAGCAGGTGCAGGGGGCCGGCGTGCAGGAATGCGCCTGTGACGATCCGGAACGGCTCGCCTCCCTCCTGGGGCTCGACGCCGCAAAAGCCTCCGTCGGCGATCGCGTTGCCGCACAGCCCCCCGTCCCCGGTCAGGTGCTGGCCCGCCTCGACCGTGCCCGAGCCGCCACCCCCGGCGAACATCTCGGCAAGGAAGACGATTGCGTTGAGGCCGATCAGCACGTAGGTGGCGATCGGCGCGCCGCCGCCGATGCCCAGGGTGACCGCGGTTCGGACCGGCGTCCGCTGTCTGGCGCACTCGGGGCAGCGCATCCCGACCGGGGTCGAGGTCATGCACTCCGGACAGATCGGGCGGCCGCAGTTGGAGCACGAGACGCCGGTCTCTCGGCCGGGGTGCCGGTAGCAGGTCTCGGCCACGCGCAGAGACTATTCGGGTGGCGGCGCGCTCAGTTGAGCTGGGCGTCGAAGACGGTCTGGCCGGACGGCGCCTGCCGGCCCGCCATCGGCTCCTCGGTGATCATCACCCGGTCCACCTCGCCCACAGCCTCGGGCACCGCCGCTGTGGCGGTCCCGTCGGCGCCGGGAACGAACGAGGCCGAGGGAATTACGCCCGTCGAGTCGGCGACCCAAACCTGGTAGACGTCGCCCCGCCCGAGCTGGTCCATGCCCTTCATGTGCAGGGTCGCGGACTCGTCATCGACGACGAGCGTGCCTGTCGCAGCCGACTCGGTGTTCGAGAGCTCGACGGTCTCGGTCTGGGCGTCGTCGCCCTCCGCCACCACGTAACCCACTACACCGGCCCCGACGAGAGCGATGACGGCGAGCCCGGTCGCGGGCCGGAGCACGAATGCCTGCCACCGTGAGCGGCGCGGGCGCTCCGGCGCGGGCGCGTCCTCCACGGCCTCGCGGTGCACGGTGGCCATCAGGCTCTGGCGAAGCTCCGGCGGCGGCTCGATCTGCTCCACCGACTCGGCGAGGACCGCGACCGCCGGCCCGTACTTCTCGGCCAGCTCGGTCGCGCACTCCTCGCAGCGGTCCAGGTGCCTCGCGACGACGCGCTCCTCGCGCCCGTCGAGCCCGCCGATGGCGTAGGCAGCGAGGTCCTCCTGGCTCGGGTGCCGGCTCATTCGTAGACCCCCGGAGACAGCGAGGCGCGGATCTTCTCCATGCCCAGGCGCATGCGGCCTTTTATCGTGCCGAGCGGCTCGTTCAGCATCTTTGCGATCTCGGAGTGGCTGAAGCCACCGAAGAAGGCGAGCGAGATCACCCGGGATTGCTCGTCGGGCAGGTCCGAGAGCGCGCCCCGGACCTCGCGCGCGGTCTCGCGGCGAAGCGCCTCGGCATCGGTCAGATCCTCGGAGGGGCGCTTCTCCAGCAGCTCCTCGGAGTCGAATGCGAGCTTCGGCGCCCGTCCGGCGTCGCGGCGCAGCAGGTCGATGGCGCGGTTTCGAACGATCCCGAGGGTCCAAGCGCGGACGCTGCCCCGCGCCCGGTCGAAGCGCGCCCCGCTGCGCCAGATCGAGATCAGCGCCTCTTGGGTCACATCCTCGGCGGCCTGGCGGCTGCCGACGATCCTGTAGGCGAGCGAGAACGCCGCTCCGCCGTGGCGGTCGTAGAAGACCTCGAACGCGAGCGGATCCTTTGCCGCAACGAGCGGCATCAGATCCTCGTCGGCCAGGCGCTGGAGATCAGCAAGGGTCATCGGTGATCCAATTCAACGTGGTCCACGCTAGTCGCTACGACCTGCCCGCGATAACGGATCAGAGGAGGTATTGAGGATGGAAGGCTCAAGCCCAGCCAGGCTCTACTGCCTGCTGGTTGGAGGCGTCCTCGTGGTGGCCGGCATCATCGGCTTCTTCTACGAGGCCAGCTTCGCGGTCGGCAACGAGGTCGTCGCCGACAAGGTGTTCGGGATCCTCGCCGTCAACGGGTGGCACAACCTCGTGCACATCGCCATCGGCGGCCTGCTGCTGATCGCGGCGGGAGGCGCCGCCCGCGCGGCAGCGCTGTTCGTCGGCGTTCTCTATCTGATCCTCGCCGGACTTGGCTTCATCGCCACCGGCGGTGACGGGATCAGCTTCGTCGCCGAGAACGGCGTCCTGATCGACCTGGTCCCCGTCAACGACGAGGACAACTGGCTGCATGTGATCCTGGGCGTCACCGGCGTCATCGCCGGCCTCGCCAGCGGAAGGAGCGTGGCGCCCGCGACGGCGTAGCCGCCCCCCATCCGCCTCACCGACGCGCCCGCTCCGGCGGGCGCGTCTAGTTGATCCGGGAGCGCAGCTGATCGGTCAGCGCCGAGACGCCACTGGGGCGCTTGCGGCGGCGCTGCATCTCGATCAGCAACAGCGCGCCGCCCGCGACCGTGCCCGCCGCCGCGGCGGCGGCCGGCCTGACCCAGTTGCGCGGGTCTCGCAGCGCGGCCAGCTCGGAGTCCGAGAGCTCCTCGGCCCAGGCCGAGAGCTCCTCGGCGGCGGCCTCGGTGACGGCGCTGAGCGTCTCTTCGACGCGGCTGGGCAGGCTCTCGGGCGGGTCGATCGGCCGCAGCGCCGAGCGCAGCAGGTTCTCGACGTCGCTGAGCTGCCCCTGCTGGAACCCGGTGGTCTCGTGAGTCTCACTCATCGTCTGCCATCTCCTGCTCGAGCTGCTTGATCGCCCGGTGGATCAGCACCTTGGTGGCGCCGTCGGTGCGCCCCAGGGCGCGCGCGATCTCGCGGTTGTCCATACCCAGCGCGAAGCGCATGATCAGCGCCTCGCGGCGGTCGTCGGGAAGGTGTTCGAGGCTGTCGATCACGTGCTTGAGCTCCGCCCGGCCCTCGACGATGCGCTCGGTGCCGTGCGGCGCGGCGATCGGATCGGAGTTGTCGAGCGGCGACTGGGGCTTGCGGGCGCGGTCGCGGTGATAGTTGGAGGCGAGGTTGTGGGCGATGCGGATGAGCCAGGGCCGCAGCGGGCGCCCGTTCGACTCCCGCCGGGCCCGCTCGAAGTGGCGGTAGGCCTGCAGGAAGGCCTGCTCGGTGAGGTCCTCGGCGTCGTGGTGGTTGCCGACACGGTAGTAGGAGTAGGAGTAGACGTCGCGCAGGTGGTCGCGGTAGAGCTGCTCGAAGGCGGCGTCGAGCTCGGCCTTGTCCGCGCCCGTGGCGATGTGAGCTTGGGCGCCGGATGTTTGGGCGGCTTCGGCCACACGCCCAGGGTACCCCTCGAGGGGGAGCCGCCGGCCTCACGCGGCGCGCCTCGCACGCTCGGCCCTGCGCAGTCCCGCCATCCACTCGCCCGGGGTGATCTCGCCCGCGATCAGCTGCGAAAGGCCCTCCAGGCCTGGGGCCGAGACGCCCGAGCCCATCACCGTCTCGGCGATCAGCGGCACGGAGTCCAGTCCCTCGGAGGCCTGGCCGATGATCGAGGGGATCTCCCCGGCCGGCGTGCCCTTCCCGAGCAGCTCGCCGGCGCGGCGGTTGCGGCTGCCGGGGGCGAGGATCGTGGCGGTGAGGTCGCCGATGCCGGCCAGGCCCGAGAAGGTCTCGGAGCGTCCCCCGCGCACCTCGGCGTAGTCGAGGCACTCGCGCCAGACCTCGGCCGTGGCGATGCCGGCGGCGTTCATGCCATGGGGGACGGCCGCGGCGGCGGCGACGGCCGCGGCGTTCTTGGCGACGCCGGCCATCTCGACGCCGGTGACGTCGTCGGTGCGCTCGCAAACCAGGCCGGCCTCGTCGAAGACCTCTCCGAGCTGGCTGCGCAGGTCGGCGTCGGCGCTGCCCAGCACGAGCGCCGCGGTTCCGGACACGGCCTCCCTCGCGTGCGCGGGCCCGCCAAGGCAGGCGATCGCGCGAGATCGCACCCTCTCGCCCACGTATTCGGAGGGCAGGGCGCCCATCGGCGCCACCAGCCCCTTGCTCAGCATCAGCACGGCCGAGCGCTGACCCACCCGCGCTCCGATCGCGCCCACCGCGGCCGGCAGGCCGCTGGAGGGGATTCCCAGGCAGATCAGGTCCTTGCCGGCCAGCTCGATCTCCGAGGCCTTCTTCACGCTGACGCTCTCGGGCAGCGTCACGTCGGGCAGGTAACGCTCGTTGATGCGAGACTCGCGCGTTTCCTCAGCCTGCTCCTCGGTGCGGCAGCCGAGCTCGACCTCGAGGCCGCCTCGCGCCAGCAGCACCGCGACCGCCGTGCCCCAGCTTCCCGCACCGATCACCGCCGCCTTGCGCAGCGGAGGCAGGCCTCCGAGCCACTCCCACTGCAGCTCGATCACCGGCCAGATGCGGGCGCCGACCGAGTTCGCCAGCGCGGGCGAGGGACTCTCGGTGCGGGGGAAGGTGAGCGCCCGGCCGGCCCGCACTTGGACCTTCCGGGGCCGGATGATCATGCCGCGGCGGACCTGGTCGGCGCCGAAGACGGCGACCGGCAGCACCGCGGCGCCGGTCTCGAGAGCGAGGCGGCCGAAGCCGCGCTTGGGCCGGCCGAGCGAGCCGCTGCGGATGCGGGTTCCCTCGGGGAAGATGCAGATCGCGCCGCCCCGCTCCAGCACCTTGCGCGATGTGATCAGGGTCTCGTCGTCGGCCTGGCCGCGCCGCACGGGGTAGGCGCCGAGGCGGTTCAGCAGCCAGCCCTGCCAGCGGCGCTCGAACAGCTCGACCTTGGCGACGTAGTGCAGCGGCCGGCGCCACGGGAGCGAGGCGGCGATCACGAAGGGGTCGAGGAAGCTGCGGTGGTTGGAGGCGACGATCAGGGGCCCCTTGACGCGCGCGTGCTCGCGGCCGATCCGGGTCAGGCGCAGGTAGATGAGGAAGGCGGGCTGCAGGATGCCGCGCGCGATCACGTACATGGGCCAGTTGACCCCGTGCTCGCGGGTGAAGCGGTGGTAGCTGAGCAGACGTTGTTCGCTCATGGGTTCGGTCGCGCGATGGCCGAGGCCAGGGCGTAAGGGGGAAAACACCGCGCCCGCGCCTCGTTACAGGCGCTGGACGCGCGATCGCCCGCTGGGCGGCGGCTACCAGGCGGCTTCGAGCAGGCGCTCGAGGTCCGCGGCATTGATTTCGCCCGGCGTCATGCGGGAGAGCTCGGGCCTGGCCATCGCCGCCTCCACCGCAGCCCCGACGCGCTCGCGATCGGCGCCGAGCTCGCCGAGGCCGCGGCGGCCACCACCCAGGGCCTCGATTCGCTCCCGGATCCCCTCCGGCTCCGTGCCCAGCGCCTCGGCCAGGGCCGCGATCTGCTCCGGCGCCCGACCACGCATCTCGTCCATCGTCACCGGCAGCAGCGCGGCGTTGGTCTCGGCGTGGGGCGTTTCCAACACACGGACGACGGTCTGGCTGAGCACGTGATGAAGGGCCAGCCCGGCCAGGTCGAGGGCGTTGGCGCTGAGCAGCGAGCCGAGGGCCAGCTCCGAGACGTCGCGCTCATCCCGCCCGGCGTCGAGGGCGCCGGCGATCATCCGCGCCCCTCGCAGCGCCGAGTCCCGGGACAGCCCGTCGGCCAGCGGCGTGTAGAGCGAGTCGGCGCCGTGCGCGAGCGCGTTCATCGAGCTCGCCCGCAGCTCGGGCTCGGGCGCGCTGGTCATCACCACGGGGTCCGCCAGCACCAGCGAGGGCCGAACCCCCGCGATGCCCTCCTGCCCGGCCGGAAGCCGGTGTATCGCAGTCATCTCCGCGCCCGACATCGTGGTCGGGATCGCGGCCACCTCGGCTCCGCGCACGGCGGCGATCGCCTTGGCGCTGTCGATCACCCGGCCGCCGCCGAGCGCGACCAGGTCAGAGGAGCCGACGCCCTCCAGGACCTCCGCGGCCACCTCAGGAATCGGTCCGCTGGGGACCAGGTGGTGTACCGCGGCTGCTTCGGCCAGGGCCGAAGCCCCCTTCAGCGCCCGCTCGGTCGAGAGCAGCTCGAACTCGGTCCACCCCTCCTCGGCAAGGGCCGCCGGCGCGTCGGCCAGCAGCCCCTCGCGCAGCAGCACCGAGCGGTTGCGGTCGGCGTCGCGCCATCTCAGCTCCTCCGGCACAAGCCCGGGGCGGGACTCGAACCCGCACTCTCTGACTTACAAGGTCAGTGCACTACCAATTGTGCTACCCGGGCAGTTCGTAGTCGCGAGCCCAGCGAATGCCTTTCTGCTGGCCGTTTCTAGTCGGCGCAACGCGAAGGGAGCCTTGACGACCGTTCGCCTCTTCTATTGGCACAGCATAGATTCGGTCGGTTTCGGGGCAATAGATAAGGAAGAGATCGATCTCTCCTTCGTAGCCTCGGAACAGAATCTCACGCGTGTTGCACCTAACGCTCGCTGGACTCCAGAGCACAGCGCCACGCCGTAGCCGGCCCGTCTTGCATTGGACCCGCACGAAGCGATCGCCTTGGTCGAGGACCAGGTCGTAGCGCTGGTTGACTCCGAAGGGCAGCAGGACCGAATAGCCGCGGCGTACGAGCTCCCCTGTTATGTGGGCTTCAGTGCGAAGACCGACATCCACGGGATGCGAACTCTCATTGGGTGGAGGAAGCTTCATTGCGCGTCTCTAGGGACGCAACATCGGGAAAGAACTGAGTCTTGTTGCGCGCAGAACGCAACGGATTCGCGAACAGATCAGGTAAGGCCAGACGTCGCCCTCGCCACCCCTTTTTCCGAGGGGTCCGGCTAGCGGCGGCCGCCGCGGAAGCGGCCGACGCCCTCGGCGAGGGCGCGCGGCGGGATCAGCGTCGGCAGGCTCTTGACGACGTCCCCCCAGCCGGCGTCGGCCTGGCCCGTGGCGGCCTTCCTGGTGAGCTCGGAGAAGTGGCGCTGCTCGCGGTCGCTGAGGTTGGCCCGGCGCCCGCGCGACTTGCGGATCAGCTCGGTGAACTCGCGGCGCTCGCGGTCGCTCAGGTTCGATTCGACGCGCCGCCGCGCGTTCTTCCACAGCTCCATGGCCACGAACGCCAGCGCCTGCAGCTGGACGGAGCTGCCGCGGATGCGGGTGATCAGGCTCGCTGCCGGCATCGGGTTGAAGAAGGTAGCGATTCAGTTCTCCTCCAGGGCCCGCTTGATCCGGTCGGGGTCGCGGAAGATGCGATCGTGGGTCGGGGGCACGTACTCGTAGCCGAGCCGGTCCAGGTAGCCGCTGGTCTCGAGCTCCATCAGATCGTGATCCTTCTCGCGCGCCGGGGCCTCTGCCGAGCTGAACCCCTGCGAGCTGCACGATCGTTCGGCGACGGTCTGCGGGTCGGGCAGGTTCGGCCGCTCGAAGTCCGGGTTGTTCCAGTCGAAGGTGCGGCCGATGTTGAAGGCGTAGCGGTGGCGCTTGTTCAGGTAGCCGAGGTTGAACTTGTAGGAGATCAGCTTCAGGATCGACTCGAACATGGTCGTCGCGTGGCTGACGCTGCCGCGGCGCACGAATGGCGACACCACCACGGCCGGGATGCGGAAGCCGGTGAAGCCGAAGTTCTCGAACAGGTCGGTGCTGGCGCGGTCGTCGGGCACCACCCGCGGCGGCACGTGGTCGAAGAACCCTCCCCACTCGTCATAGACGATGAACAGCGCTCCGCGCTCCCACTGCGGCGAGGCCATGAAGGCGTGGACGACGTCGGACATGAAGGCCTGGCCGATGCGGATGTCGCCGTGGGGGTGCTCGTCTCCGGAGATGCCCGTCACCGGCGCCTCCGTCCAAGGCGGGATCGACGAAGTTGATGTTTGACAGCGTGCCCTGCGGCGGCGTTGACGTAGTAGTCGTAGACCGGCTTTGTCCAGGTCAGCCCGCGGGACCCGTAGAGGGCGGAGAAGGGGATGTCCGAGCTGTAGTAGGTCGTGCTCCGCCCCTTGGCGATCGCGCGGTCGAAGATCGTCTCCCATTTCCTCGTTCTGCTGGAACTGGTTGTTCTTCTGGCCGCCCGACTGCGCCCCCCACATGTAGTGGCGGTTCGGGTAGGTGCTGGCCATCAGCGAGCAGAAGAAGCGGTCGTGCAGCTGGAACTCCTCGCCGGCGCGTGTGATGAAGCCGAGGTCGTCCTTGAGGTAGTAGCCGGCCGCGTAGCTGTCCGAGCCGGTGCCCGCCACGTTGCCCTGGACGAAGCCGTTCATCTTGCCGGCCCCGTACTGGTGGCGGCCGCCGTCCCAGGAGTGGTTGGGGTCGCGGAAGGCGCAGCCCTGCCAGTCGGGGGTGAGGCGGTGGGTCGAAACCTGGTTGCCTGCCTGGTCGGGGAAGCTGAGGCCTGCGTTCTTGGCGTCGGCGTCGGGGTGCCAGCCGAAGTAGTGGTCGAAGGAGCGGTTCTCCATCATCAGCACGACGAAGGTGTCGATCGGCATGTTCCGGGGGGTCGGCAGCTTCGCGGCGCGGCTCTGGAGTTTGGCCGCCTCGCCGATCAGCGTCTCGCCCGGCAGCGTGGCGGCCAGCCCGGCCGCGCCCGCAAAGGCGGCGGTCTTGACCAGGAACTCGCGGCGGCGCAGCGCGTCGTCGGGATGGGCCTGCTCGAAGCGCTCGGCCTCCTCGCTCGCAGCGCGCTCGGCCTCGCTCAGGTTGGGCGGGATGCGGCTGCGGCGGCTCACTTGGTGTGCATCTCCTCGCAGCCGATCGCCCCGTCCTCGGAGATGTCCACGTAGGCGATGTCGTAGCCGCCGCCGCAGTTGACGAAGTCCTCCTTGCCGTCACGCGCGGCGATCACGTCGTTGCCGTCGCCGGCGCGCTTCTGGACGCCCGCCCGCCCGTTGAAGGAGTCGTAGCCGGGGCCTCCCTTGAGCTCGGCTCCACCCGGGCCGGCCAACAGCACGTCGGAGCCCTTGCCGCCGACCAGCTCGTCGAACCCGGCGCCTCCCTTCAGCGTGTCGACCCCGAGGCCGCCGACCATCCGGTCGCGGCCCTTGCCGCCGTCGAGGCGGTCGTCGCCGCGCCGGCCGAGCAGACGGTCATCGCCGGCCAGCCCCCGGATCGCGTCGCCCCCGCCCCGCCCCAGGATCACGTCGTCCTTCGGCGTCCCCACAAGCTTCTCGCCATCGGAGGTCCCCTTGATCGAGCGCGCGATCACCAGTCCGCCGGCGACCAGCGCGATCGCGAGGATCACAGCCGTCGCTACCCAGAGCGCACTGCGGCGATCCCCCTTTCGCGCGGAACCTCGGATGGCCACTCGTCCCTCCACCGCCCAGCGAAACTATCAGGGGTCCGCCCGAATGACGAGCGGCCGCTCCGTTGCCGGAGCGGCCGCGCCGTGCCCGATGCGAATCCGCCCAGCTAGATCTTGACCGCGCGTGAAGCGAGGTGGATTCCCACCTTGCGCTTGACCCGCTGCAGGGCGTTGTCGACGGTCTTGGTATCGCACTCGAGCCGCTCGCCGATCACTTCGTAGGAGTGGCCGTCGAGATATAGCGAGAGCACGTGGCTCTCGAGCTCGGAGAGCACGCTGGTCAGGCAGCTGACCAGGCTGTCGAGCTCCTCGCCGGCGATCACCTGGTTGACCGGATCGCGGACCGCGGGGCCGGGCAGCACCTCCTCCAGGGTGGTCTCGGAGTCGGGGCCGGCGGCGGCCGGGGTCTGGCTGAACGACACGTAGTGGTTCAGCGCGGTGTGCTTGTTGCGCGTCGCCGTCTTCACCGCGGTGATGATCTGGCGGGTGATGCAGAGCTCCGCGAAGCCGCGGAAGCTGGCCTCGCGCTCGGGACGATAGTCGCGGATCGCCTTGAACAGGCCAAGCAGCCCCTCCTGCATGAGGTCGTCGGCGTCGCCGCCGAGCAGGAAGTAGGACGAGGACTTGACGCGAACGAAGCGCCGGTAGCGCCGCACCAGCTGGTCGTACGCGTCGTTCTGGCCGTTCTTGGCGAGGGCGACGAGGAACTCGTCGTCGGGCCCGGGACCGCTGCCCTTGGCTCCGTCCGGAATCGCTCTCGCGGGGACGGTGGCGTGCTCTTCAGTGCTGGGGGTTGGTACAGCCACAGCAACCTCCTCGTAGGGGTGGTCTTCTGTGGCGCTCCGCACCTCCCGCGAGGGGCGCCCCTCCCAAAAGTCGATTGGAAACTAAGCGGGCGATCGCGGCTTGTCAATCAAGGTTCGGACCCGAATGCAATTCGGGTTGCAGGGCCCGTGCCCGCGGCGGGCCGATCGAGCGTCGGCGAGGCGCTTCCGTCCGCGGGCGGGTCTAGACAGTCACTCGCTGGGCGCGCGTTGGCGCAGCGCCTCGAACAGGATCACCGCGGCGGCGACCGAGGCGTTCAGCATGGCGCCGAAGCTGGCGCCGATATCGTCGTGCCAATACGGTATCGTCCATCCGCCGTGCTCGAACCCGCCATCCAGATCCTCGTCCTTTCCCCCTGGCGCCTGGATGACGCCATCCATTGACATGAACTCAGACACAATCAGCTTTCGCATAAGTCCTCTCGTCTCACGATGCCGGGACGCTGACCCGCGCTCTATCCGGCTTTTGTAACTGACAGTCGGTTATTGCTACGCGGTGCGTCGGACGCCAATCGGCAGCACTCGATACCGCATGTACGCGACAAACGTTGCGAGGACGAGCAGCACCAGTGTGATCGCCGCCGAGCTGAACTCTCCGCGGGTGAGGTGGTAGACGGTCGCTGACGCGCTGACGATCATGACCCCGTCTGCCGCCCATGCGACGAGCCAGGGCATGATTCGGGTGAGTCCGGGAAGCGTGAGTCCCACCGCAGCCAGCACTTCAGCGATGCCAAGGAAGAGCTGGAACCACCGCGGCAGCGAGGCGTTCATCTGTTCCACAATCTCAGGTGGCGGCGAGAAAAAAAGCCAACCGTGAGCGGCGAACGCAACCGCCAGCAGCAACTGTAAGACCCAGAGCACGATATTCATGACGCTACCTTCCCTCCTCTGTTAACACGTCGAACGGGTAACGTCCTAATCGACATGCGGCATTGGAGGGCCAGGGAGATCGGGGAGATCAGGGAGATCAGGGAGGCAATTCTCTCCCTGAAGTCCCGCACGACGCGCTGTGGCGCGTCAGGCTTCCTTCAGCGCGTCGGTGGGCTGGATGCGCAGCGCGCGCCTCGCCGGCTCGACGCAGGCCAGCAATCCCACCGTCAGCATCACCGCCGACGTCATCACCAGCGCGCCGCGACATCGGCGAGCTCCACCTCGTCCGAGACGACACGAACAGCACGAGCACGAGGTTGCCGGCGCGACGATGCCGCTGCCGACGAGCATGAATGCGCGCGAGAAGATGCCGCCGAGCAGACGCGCCTGGCTGGCGCCGAGTGCCGCGCGCAACCCGATCTCGCGCGTCCGCCGCGCGACGCTGACCGACATCAGCGAGAAGATCCCGGCCGCCGACATGAACAGCCCGAGGCCACGACCGCCGTGAGCGCCGGCGACGACCATCACCGGCACGTCCTCGCGCCAGGCGAGCTCGTCGAGCGACCGCACTTCGTCCAGCCGCAGGCCGGATCGAGCTCGGCGGCGATGGCGCGCAGGCGCGGCGCCAGCGCCGCCGGATCGCCGGCGACCCGCACGCCCATCACCAGCGGAGACGCCGTGGCGGCCGACGCCGCGTGAATACGTACGGCGCCTCGCCGAGATCGGTCGGCGTCATGCCGATGTCGCGAACCATGCCGACGATCTCGAGCCACGGCTCGGCTTCGCCGGGTCCGCCGCTGGCGTAGCGCACGCGCCGGCCGACCGGGCTCGCGCCGTTCATGTAGCGGCGCGCGAACGCCTCGTTGACGAGGACGGTCGTGCGCCGGCCGCGCGATCGCCATCGTGGAAGTCGCGGCCCGCCACATCGGGATCTCGAACGCCTCGAAGTATCCCGGGCCCACGCCGCCATCCAGAGATTGGGGATCTCCACCGGCGCGGCCCCCGGCGCACTTCCACCTCGGCGGTCCGGACCGCGGCGCCCATCCCGGGAAGACGGTCGCCGAACGTGACGCCGCGAACGTCCGGCTCCTGCGCGATCGCGCCGTTCGAGCTCCCCGTATATCTGATCGACCTGGCGACCGCCGCCGTGACGTCGCCACCGGCGGCGACGTCGCGATCGAGCGCGACGCGACGGCCAGGTATTGCTCCGCGGGGAACTGGCCGCGGATCCGCCGATCGCGCAACGCCTCCTCCGAGATCCCGATCGCCGGCGGAATGCAGATCACCGTGAGCGCCACCTGGACGATCATCACCGTCGTCCACACCCAGCCGAACCGCAGCGTCGATCCGCCGGCGCCCAGGTTCTTGAGCTGCGTCTGCAGTGCGCGCGGTGACCTTCAGCGCGGGCAGCACGCCGAGCAGCGCCGCGCCGACAATCGTCAGCACGGCCGCGAAGATCACCGTCGTCGGCTTCAGCCCAGGCTTCACCCAGAACGGCAGCCCACCGCTCTGGCCGGAGTAGTACGCCGCATGCCCCATTGATCGCCAAGTTCGCGGCCGCGAGGCCGACACCGCCGCGACCGCCGCGAGCACCAGCGCTTCGACGAACAGCTGCGCGACGATCCGCCGCGGCCCGCGCCGAGCGCGTAGCGCACGGCGATCTCCGCCTCGCGCGTCGCCGTGCGCGCGTAGATCAGCGTGCCGACGTTCGCGCACGCCACGATCAGCACGAGCAGAATCGGCAGGTGCGTGATCGCAACTCGAGCCACGTCTGTCGCCGGGAGACTCGCCGCCGTACGCCAGCACGCGCGGACGCAGATGCTGGTGCGTCCGTGGCGATTCGGCCGCCGTGCGTTCAGCCAGCGCCATGAGCTCCGCGTTGGCTTGCGCCTGCGTCGCCCCCGGCGCGAGCCGGCCGAACACGCGAACCGCCGGCCCCTCGAGCGGCGCGTAGCCGGACGGCCGCAGTTGCAGCGGCACCCACAGCCGGTGGTTGATCGGGAACGCGAAGCCTTCGGGCATGACGCCGACGACGGTCGTCGTGCGTCCTTCCGAGCTGCACCGTCTGGCCGACGACGTCCGCGCGTCCGCCGAACCGCCGCTGCCACGACGCCGTAGCCGATCACGACGACCGGCGGCGCGCCGGGCTGTTCGTCGGCCTCGAGCAGCGGACGGCCCAGCAGCGGCGGCACGCGGGTGATCCGGAACGCCGACGCGGTGATCTCGGCGATCGTCACCGGCTCCGGACGCGCGTCGCCAAGCACCAGGTTGCGCTCGAGCGTCCGGTACGCGCCGAGCTCCTCGATCGACCGGACGTCACGCCGCCAGCCGAGAAGTCGTGCAGCAGCCGCCGCTCGTCCTGCCGCCGCCGCGTCGCGCATCTCGATCTCGACGATGCGATCGCCGTCGGGGAGCGGCATCGTCGGGCGGAGGAAATCGCCCGCCAGGTCGTACCAGCCCGCGCCGATCCCGATCGCAATCGCGAGCGCGAGGCCGCCGGCGATCGTCAGGCCCGGATACTTCAGGAGCATCCGCAAGCCGAGTTTGTAGTCCTGCACGATGTCGTTCCCCTTGATGCGAGCCGCGCGACAGCGCACGCGCATGAGCGCGACTGCCATGTCCAGGGTCTCGAGCGTCGTCAGGACGCGCGCGTTTATCGCACCGTGACGCCGCAGGCGACGCCGGTGCGCTTCCTCGAGATC
>CAWABY010000001.1:0-32056 GCA_963780395.1 uncultured Solirubrobacterales bacterium | reverse complement strand
TCGTGCCCTCGGCCTCGCTCGTGCCCGCCTCGCACGACCCCACCGTGCTGCTGACCACCGCCGGCATGCAGCCGTTCAAGCGCGCCTTCCTGGGGCTGGAGGAGCCGCCCGCCGAGCGGGTGGCCGACGTGCAGCGCTGCTTCCGCACCACCGACATCGAGGAGGTCGGCAACACCGCCCGGCACCTGACCTTCTTCGAGATGCTCGGCAACTGGAGCTTCGGCGACTACTTCAAGGAGCAGTCGATCCCCTGGGGATGGGAGCTCTCCACCGAGGGCTTCGGCCTCGACCCCGAGCGGATCTGGGTGACCGTGTTCGAGGGCGACGAGGAGCTGGGCCTGGGCCCCGACGAAGAATCGATCGAGATCTGGCGCTCGGTCGGCGTTCCCGACGAGCGCATCGTGCAGCTGCCACGCTCGGAGAACTTCTGGCAGGCGGGGCCGACGGGGCCGTGCGGCCCCTGCACCGAGCTCTATCTCGATCGCGGCGAGGAGTTCGGCGACCTCGACGACCGCCCCGGCGACGACACCGACCGCTTCCTCGAGTTCTGGAACCACGTGTTCATGACCTACGACCTGGCCGAGGACGGGGGCCTCAGCCCGCTGCCGCAGAACAACGTCGACACCGGCATGGGCGTCGAGCGGATGGCGGCGATCCTGCAGGACGTCCCATCGGTGTTCGAGACCGACGCGCTGTGGCCACTGGTGGAGCTGGCCGAGGACCTCTCGGGCCGCGCCTACTCCGACGGCGGCGCCACCACCCGCGCGATGCGGATCCTGGCCGACCACTCTCGCGGCACCGCCGCGCTGATCGCCGACGGAGTGGTGCCGTCGAACGAGGACCGCGGCTACGTGCTGCGGCGGATCATGCGCAGGGCGATCCAGCAGGGCCGCGCGATCGATCTGGAAAGCCCGTTCATGGGGAAATTCGCCGAGCGGGCGCTGGCGCTGTTGGCGCCCGCCTACCCGGAGCTGGCGGCCGAGCGCGAGACCGTGTTGCGGTGGGTGCTCGACGAGGAGGAGAGCTTCGGGCGCACCCTCGATCGCGGCAGTGATCTGCTCGAGGACCTGATCGATCAGGCCGAGCAGCAGGGGACCTCGTGGGTCGAGGCCGCGGACGCCTTCAAGCTGCACGACACCTACGGGTTTCCGTATGACCTGACCAAGGAGCTGCTGGCGCAGCGGGGCCTCGCGGTGGACGACCAGGGCTTCGAGGAGCTGATGGAGGAGCAGCGCCAGCGCGCCCGCACCGGGACCGCGACCGCCCACGGCTCCGAGGATCACCACGGCGCCGTGGAGTCGTTCACCGCCGCGGCGCCTCCCTCGCGTTTCGTCGGCTACGAGAAGCTGCGCACGCAGACGAGCCTCGCCGCGGTGAACTCCGACGACGGGCGGTCGCTCGCGAAGCTCGAGGAGAGCCCCTTCTATCCCGAGGGCGGCGGCCAGGTCGCCGACTCGGGCTTGCTGCGCTGGGAGGGCGGGGAGGCCAAGGTCGCCGACGTCTATCGCGTCGGCGACGATCAGGCCCTGGCGCTGGAGGGGCCCTCCGCGCCCGAGGCGGGGACGCCGGTCGAAGCAGAGGTGGACGGCTTCGCCCGCCACGCGACGATGCGAAACCACACCGCGACCCACCTGCTGCACGCGGCCCTGCGCGAGACGCTCGGTACCCACGTGCGCCAGGCGGGCTCGGCGGTTCGCCCCGACAAGCTGCGTTTCGACTTCACCCACGGCGCAGCGCTGACCCCGAAGGAGGCGCGCGAGATCGAGGACCGCGTCAACGACTGGATCAAGCGGAGCCATCCGGTTCGCGCCATCCAGACCTCACGCGAGGAGGCCGAGCGCCTCGGCGCGATGGCGCTGTTCGGCGAGAAGTACGGCGACTGGGTGCGGATGGTCGAGATCGAGGGCGTCTCGCGCGAGCTCTGCGGCGGCACTCATGTCGCCAACACGGCCGAGGTCGGCCTCTTCAAGATCACCTCGGAGGGGTCGAGCGCGGCCAACGTGCGCCGCATCGAGGCCTTGACCGGCCCGGCCGCGATCGACCACTTCCGCGAGCGCGAGCGCGAGCTGGAGGAGGCCGCGGAGCTGCTCGGGTCGCCAGCCGACCCGGTCGGCGCCGCCAAGCGCGCCAAGCAGCGGCTCGCGGAGGCGGAAAAGCAGAGCCGCAGGTCCGGATCCGACGACCTCAGCAAGCACGCGGAGGAGATCGCGGCCGCCGGGCAGCGAATCGGCGAGATCACCGTCTTCGTCGGCGGCGGGCCCAACGCCGACCAGCGCTCGCTGCTGGAGCTGGCCGACCGCATCAGGCAGCGCGCCGGTGACGCCGCGGTCGTCCTGGGCGGCTCGTCGGGCGGCAAGGTCGCGCTGGTGGCCAGCTTCAGCGACGCCGCGATCCAGCGGGGGCTGTCGGCGGCCGAGGTGATCAAGCACGCGGCCGAGCTGGTCGGCGGGGGCGGCGGTGGCCGGGACAACGTCGCCCAGGCCGGCGGCCGCGACCCCGACAAGCTCGACGATGCGCTGGCCGCCGCGCGGGACGCGATCGAGGCCAAGCTCGGCGCCTGATCCCGGCTGATGCGCGTACTCGCGATCGACCACGGGACCGCGCGCTGCGGCATCGCGATCAGCGACCCCACCGGCACGCTCGCCACCCCGCTCGCCGCCGTGCCCCCGGACCCGCCTCTGATCGCTAGGCTCGTGGCCGAGCACGACGCCGATCAAGTCGTGGTGGGTTTGCCTGTTTCCCTCTCCGGGGAAGAAACCAGCCAGGCCCGTCTCAGCCGCGCCTTCGCGGCGGAGCTAGGGGATCTGCTCGACGTGCCGGTTGAGACATATGACGAACGACTGACCACCAAGATGGCTTCCGAAGCGCACGCCAGGGAGCGCGAGCTGACGAGGACTCGCTCGCCGCCGCCCACCTACTGGAGTCCTACCTCGCGTCCCGGGCGGGTGAGGGCACGTGAGCGATCGCGAAGAGTGGGAGGTCGACGCCGAGGGCAACCTGACCCCGCCCTCGAGCGGGGAGCTGAAGCCCGACACCGACGAGTTCGGCCGCGACGATCCCGCGGTGCTGGAGCGCGAGCGCCGGCGCCGCGAACGCGAGATGCGCCGCAAGGGCGGCCGGACGAAGAAGGAGAAGAAGGGCATCACCGGCGGCTTTCGCAAGCAGCGCAAGCGCAAGCCCGACCCCGAGACGCCGCCGCCGACCCCCGAGCGCACCGAGTCGCCGCCGCCGACAGCCGAGCGTCCCGTGGCCGCGGCAGCCGACGCCGCCTCAGGTGCCGACGCCGCGCCGAGCCGTCGTCGGTCGCTTCGCGACCGTGTGTCGCGCGGCGGCGAGCCCGGGGCGGCCGCGCCGCCGCGCGCCCGACGCGCGGGCAACTACCGGCGGCGTCGCTTCGCGGCGCTCGCCCTGGCGCTCGTGGGCATCCTCCTGGTCTGGTTCCTGGTCGCCTTCTTCCAGCCCTTCGCCGGGGACGGCGAGGGCGGCGAGCCCGTCTCGGTCGACATCCCAGAGGGCGCCAGCGCCGGCGAGATCGCGGACATCCTCGACGAGGCCGGGGTGGTCTCCAGCGCGCGGCTGTTCGAGTGGCGCCTGCAGCTGGCCGGCAAGACCGACGACGTCCAGGCCGACAGCTACGCGCTCGCCTCGGGCATGAGCTACGGCGCGGCGATCGACCGCCTCACCGGCGCCGACCCCGGCGGCGGCGCGACCACGGTCACGATCCCCGAGGGGCTCGATCGCCATCAGATCGCGGCCGACGTGCTGCCCGAAGGCGTCAGCAGCGACGAGTACCTGAAGCTGACCGAGACGGCGCCGAAGGGCTTCGACACGGCCAAGTACGGCGCCAAGACCGACAACCTCGAGGGCTTCCTGTTCCCGGCCACCTACGACCTCGGACCGAACGGCGGGTCGCAGGAGCTGGTCAACCAGCAGCTTCAGGCGTTCCGGGACAACATCGCCCGGGTGGACATGAGCTACGCCAAGAAGAAGAACCTGACCGTCTACGACGTGCTCATCATCGCCTCGATGGTCGACAAGGAGGTCCAGATCCCCCAGGAGCGCGACGACGTGGCCGCTGTCATCTACAACCGGCTCAGCGCCGGTCAGGTGCTCGGGATTGACGCGACCACCCGGTATGAGACCCAGAACTACACAGAGCAGCTCACCGACGAAGCCCTCAAAGAAGACACGCCGTACAACACCCGCACAAACGCCGGGCTGACCCCGACCCCGATCGGCAACCCCGGCCTGGCGGCGATCAAGGCCGCGGCGCGGCCCGCGAACGTGAACTACCTCTACTTCGTGGTCAAGCCCGGCACCTGCGGGGAACACAACTTCGCCGCCACCGAGGCGGAGTTCGAAAAGTTCCGCGCCGAGTACCAGGCGGCCCTGCAGGCCCAGGGCGACTCGCCGACCGAGTGCTGAGGGACCATTGCCGCGCATGAGGCGGCTCGCCGTAGTCGGACATCCCGTCGCACATTCCCGCTCGCCCGCAATGCAGAACGCGGCGCTGGCGGCGCTGGGCCTGGCGGACGAGTGGAGCTACGAGGCGATCGAGATGCCGGCCGCCGACTTCGCCGAGCTGACGCGCGCGCTCCCGGCTGAGGGCTTCGTCGGCGCCAACGTGACCATCCCCCACAAGGAGGCCGCGCTGGCCCTCGCGGGCGACGCCACGGCGGCGGCCACCGAGATCGGCGCCGCGAACACGCTCAGCTTCGACGGGGGCGAGGTCAGGGCCGCCAACACCGACGCCCCGGGCCTGCTGGCGGCGCTGCCCGAGCCGCCGTCAGGCATGCGGGCGCTGGTGCTGGGTGCGGGGGGCTCGGCCCGTGCGGCGGCCTGGGCGCTCGCGGGCCAGGGCGCGTCCACCGAGATCTGGAACCGCACCGCCGGGCGGGCGAGCGAGCTCGCGCAGGCCCTATCCGCGACGAGCGCCGGAGCGGCCGGGGAGCTGGCGGCGGTCACGGCCGACCAGGCCCGCGCGGCCGACTACGACGTGATCGTCAACTGCACCGCCGTCGGCATGGAGGGCGCGGGCGACCCGTTCGCCGAGCTGCCGATCGAGCGGGCCAAGCTGGGGGAGAGCGTGATCCTGGCCGATCTCGTCTACGGCGGGGAAGAGACCGCGTTGATCGCTGAAGGCCGCGCCCGCGGCGCCCGCGTGGTCGAGGGTCTGGAGGTGCTGGTGCGCCAGGGCGCCGAGTCGCTCCGCATCTGGACGGGCCTCGAGCCCCCGCTCGACGTGATGCGCGAAGCGCGCGCGGGGGCCGCTAGCCCCGCAAGACCAGCTTCGCGGTGCTGGTTCCGACCGGAATCCCCACCGGGGCCAGGGTCACGCTCAATTTGGTGCTGGCCTTGCCGCGGTTCTCGAGCTTGCGCTTCAGCTTGCCCTTGGGAGTGACCTTGAGCTTGAAGTCCGCCGCCCCGCCGACCGACTTCGACCTCGCCTAGATCCCCTTGCCGCGCAGCATCCCAGTCCGCCCATGGGCACGAGCAGCTTCACCTTGCATCCGCCCTTGCACTTGAGCTTCCCGAAAACGGGCGCGCCGCCCGCGTCGACGTCGACACCGTTGGGGAAGTTGGCCTTGGGGACGAGCGCCTGGTTGACGCCGGTGCCGTCGACGTTTGCCCGGCCGATCGTGTTGGAGACGTTGATCGTCTGACCGAAGTTGCCCCAGTAGAGGAAACCCCCGAACAGGGCGACCCCGCTCCCCGTGCTCGCGGGGATGAAGTGAGGGAAGATTCCGGTGCCGTTGAGACTGGCGCGGCCGACGAATCCGGCTGGCCCGTAGGTGCCGTTGCCGTTGCTCTCGATCGAGGTCCAGTAGAGGTGGGTCGAGCTCAGCTCGGGGTGGGCCACAAGCGCGCCGGTGCCGGGGCTGAGGAAGGCCGGGGTTGGCCCCGGTGCCGTTGATGTTGGCGCGGCCGATGGTGGACCCGTTGCCCCAGAAGACGTGCGTGGCGTTGACCGCGACGCCGAACAGGTTCGCGTCTGGCATGACGTTGATGAAATCCTGGTTGACTCCCGAGCCATCGAGGTTCGCGCGTCCTATCGAGTCCCCGCCGACCGTCGGGCTGTTGTTGGTCCAGTAGACGTGGGTGGCGGTGACCGCGACCCCGCCGGGCGCCTCCGCCCCCGTGATGAAGTTCTTGTTGACGTTGGAGCCGTCCAGGTTCGCGCGCCCGATCGAGGTGCCGCCGGGGTTGCTGTTGGCCCAGAAGATGTGCGTGGCGTTGACCGCCGGGCCGACGGGCACGTGCTGGGGCCCGATGAAGCTCTGAACTGCGCCGGTGCCGTCGTTGTTCGCGCGCCCGATCGGTCCACCCAGATTCGCCCAATAGATGAAAGCCTCGGCCCCCGAGGCCAGGCCGACAAACAGCAGCGCGGTCGTTGAAGCCAGAAGAACGGCGGAGCGTCCCAGCTTCCCCCTTCTGCGCATCATCGCCATGACGGTACGCCGGCTCCCGGGCATGTCAAAGTCCCCATCCGATGCCGGAGCCGCTCAAGCTGACCCCGATCCAGTCGGTCACGGTGGTGCGATCCGAGCCCGAGCTGCTCGAGGTCGAGACCGAGTACGCGCCACAGGGCATCGCCCCGCCGAAGCACTTCCACCCCGAGCAGGACGAGCGCTTCGAGGTGCTGGAGGGCTCGCTGAGGGTCAACGTCGACGGCGATGAGCGCGACCTGGCCGCCGGCGAGACGATCGAGATCCCACGCAAGGCGGTGCACCAGATGTGGAACCCGGGCGACGAGCCGGCGAAAGTTCGCTGGCAGACGATGCCCGCCGGACGCACCGAGCAGTTCTTCAGCTCCCTCGACCAGCTCAACCGCGAGCAGCGGCTCGAGGAGTTCCCGTCGGTTGTGCAGGAGTTCGAGGACACCTTCGTGCTGGTCTGGGAGTAATGGCCCCGCCTTGCTAATACTTGGTTAGTGACGAGACTGCGTCTGATCAGCGATCGTGCGGGCCCCGCTCCCCCAGAGCCCGACCAGCGGCGCCTGCCCGACGCCGAGGCGTTCGACGCGTACTCGCGCACGGTCTCCGGCGTCGCCGAGCGGCTCGGGCCCTCGGTGGCGCACCTCGGCGTCGCCCGGCGCACCCGCCGCGGACGGCGTGAGGGCGGCGGCAGCGCCGTCGCGATCACCCCCGACGGGTACATGCTGACCTCGGCCCACGTCGTCGCCGAGGGCAACGACGGGGTCAGGGCGACCTTCTCGGATGGCCGCGAGCTCGGCGTCGAGGTCGTCGGGACCGACCCGCTTTCTGACCTTGCCGTGGTTCGCGCGCAGGGGAGCGACCTCAACCCCGCCGAGCTTGGGGACGCCGACGAGCTGCGGGTGGGCCAGCTGGTGGTCGCGATCGGCAGCCCGATGGGGCTGGCGGGAACGGTCACCGCCGGGGTGGTCTCGGGGCTCGGCCGCTCGCTGCCGACGCGCTCAGGGTCCGCCGGCCGCCTGGTCGAGAACGTGATCCAGACCGACGCCGCGCTCAACCCCGGCAACTCGGGCGGCGCGCTCGCCGACGGCCTCGCGCGCGTCGTCGGCGTCAACACCGCCGTCGCCGGCGTCGGCCTGGGGCTGGCCGTCCCGATCAACGAGGCCACCCGCAAGATCATCTCCTCGCTGATGGGCGACGGCCGCGTCCGCCGCGCCTACATCGGCATCGTCGGCGGCTCCCGCCCGCTGCCGCCCAAGGTCGCCTCCCGGGTGGGGCGCGAGCAGGGCATCGAGGTCGTGGAGGTGGTGGAGGGCAGTCCCGCCGACCGCGCCGGGCTGCGGGCCGAGGACCTGATCCTCGCCGTCGACGGACGGCCGGTCAGCGACGTCGGCGACCTGCAGCGCCTGATGGTGGCCGAGCGGATCGGCGAGGGACTGGCGATCGAGCTGGTCCGCGAGGGCCGGGCGATGACGCTGGACCTGGTCCCACGCGAGCTCCAGGCCTGAGCTCTCGGTAGACGCCGGGCACGGATAGATTCCGGCCCGTGAGCGAAGCACAACGCGTGCTCGGGGCGGCGCTGCTGCACGTCCCGCATCCCCATCCCGGCGCCCGCGGCGAGGCCGCGCCCGGCGCGGTCAACCCGACCGCCGTCCTGGTCACGTCATGTCTGGGTCTGTTCCTGATCGGGGTCAACACGACCGCGATCAACACGGCGCTGAACGCGATCGCCGACCAGCTCGAGATGGGCTCGAGCGCGCTCAGCTGGGCCGTCGGCATCTACATGCTCGCGGTCGCCGCCTTCGTGGTCCTCGGCGGGCGCCTGGGCGACCTGCTGGGCGAGCGCGTCGCTTTCAGCATCGGGCTGATCACCTTCGCGGTGGGCGCGCTGCTGGTGGCGACCGCCAGCGGTGAGCTGATGGTGATCCTGGGCCGCCTGGTGCAGGGCCTGGGCTCGGCGGCGCTGATGCCGGCGACGATGGCGATGCTGCGGATCGCGTTTCCGACCGAGCGCCAGGGCTACGCGCTGGGCATCTGGGGGGCGACCGGGGGCGTCGCATTCGCGCTCGGCCCGCTGATCGGCGGCGTTCTCACCGACGAGGCGAGCTGGCGCTGGGTCTGGTGGGGCTCGCTGATCTACGCGGGGGGACTCGGGTTCATGGCGCTCGGCACGCTGCGGGGGATGCCGCGACCGAGCGAGCGCCCCAGGGTCGACTACCTCGGCGTCGCCCTGCTCGCCCTCTGCCTGTTCAGCCTGATCCTGGCGCTGCAGGAGGGTCCCGACTGGGGTTGGGCCTCGGGGCAGAGCGTCGCCTCCTTCGCCGTCGCGCTGGCGGCCGCGGCGGCGCTGGTCGCGGTCGAGCTGCGCGTCGATGAGCCGCTGCTGCACCTGCGGCTGCTGCGCATGCCGCCGCTGCTCGGCGCCCTCGTCGGCACCTTCGCCAGTTCGCTGTTCCTGATCGGTTTGATCTTCTTCTTCAACCTCTACGCGCAGGCGGTGGTCACGCTTGACTACTCCGCCGTAACGGCCAGCCTGGCGCTGCTCCCCTTCGGCTTTTCGATGTTCGTCGCCTCGCTGCTGGTCGGCCGCGTCGCCGACCGCTTCGGGTTTCGCTGGCCCGTCGCCGCGGGGATGGGGCTGATGGGCATCGGAGGCCTGCTGTTGAGCGGTCTGGACGGCGGCTCCGACTACGGCGACGTCTGGTGGGCGATCACGATCGTCGGGGTGGGCGTTGGAGTCACTTTCTCGGCCCCCTCGGCGGCGGGGCTGAAGGCTCTGCCCCCCGAGAACGCCGGAGAGGCCTCGGGGATCATCAATGTCGTTCGCTACGTCAGCGCGGCGCTGGTGATCTCGCTCGGCACGATCCTCTTCGTCCAGGTCGGCTCGGACGAGCTCAACAGCGCGCTCGATGAGGCGGGGGTCCGCAAGCTCGAGGATGAACGGCTCGACAGGGTCCTGACCGGGGCGCCGACCGAGGTCAGCGAGACCGAGGCGGCCCTGGGCGCCAACACCAAGACGGCCTTCGAGCGCGGCGCCGCGGAGGGCATCGCCCGCGGCTTCGCCGTCGTCTCGCTTGCGATGGGGATCGCCTGCCTGCTGTCGATGGTCGCCTGGCTGCTGCTCATGCGACCTGCCAGGGCGCCCTAGCCGGCGGGTTTCTTCGTTTTCTTCTGTTTCTTCGCCTTGGGCTTGCTGATCTCGATTCTCGCGATGACCCGGTCCGCGTTCACGAGCCGGACCCCGTAGCTGGCCGGTGCCTGGGCGAGAACGTCGAAGCGAGCCGGCGCGCCGGGCGCGACGGGCTCCAGCAGCCCCAGTGCCGGGATCTCGACGAGGTCGGCCTTGCGGGCCCGGACGGCAAGCGGGAGCTGGTCGCCGACCTCGACCCGGACCACCGTGACCCTCCTGCCCTTGACGTCGACGGTGACCGGCTCAAGCGGGCTTCCCTGGGGCACGGTGTCGGGCGGCACGGTCGGTTCGGTCTCGCTCGCGATCGTGCTGCCGGTGCCCTCCTCGCGCAGGGAGCGATTGCCCACGAGCGCCGCCGCCAGGGTCGAAACCCCGAGCAGGACCAGCATGATGATCAGCAGCCGGCGCGCAGCCATGCGCCAACGATATGCAGATGATCTAGCGCAACCACGGCTGCGGTCGGCCGCGAACCCACAGCTAGCCTAGGCCCGTGGAACTTCGCTACACGACAGCGGGCGAGTCGCACGGCCCTGGGCTGGTCGCGATCGTCGAGGGGCTGCCGGCCGGGTTGGAGCTGGACCGCGAGGCCCTCGACCGCGACATGGCCAGGCGCCAGCTCGGCCACGGGCGCGGCGGCCGCATGAAGATCGAGAGCGACGCCGTCGAGATCCGCTCCGGGGTGCGCCACGGGCGCACCCTCGGCAGCCCGGTGGCGGTGCTGGTCGCCAACCGGGACTACCCCAACTGGGACGTGCGCATGAACCCGTGGCCGGTGGAAGAGGAGGTCGAGGAGTCCCATCTGCCCAGGCCGGGCCACGCCGACCTCGCGGGGCTGCTCAAGTACGGCTTCAGCGACGTCCGCAACGTGCTCGAGCGAGCCAGCGCCCGCGAGACGGCCGCGCGGGTCGCCGCGGGCTCGCTCGCCCGGGGCTTCCTGAGCGCGCTCGGGGTCAGCGTTCACAGCCACGTCACCCAGATCGCCTCGGTCACCGCTCCGATTCGCGACGACCTTGGGCCCGAGGACTTCGACGGGGTCGACGAGTCGCCGGTGCGCTGCCTGGACGAGGCGACTTCGGCGGCGATGGTCGAGGAGATCGACCGTCTGCGCAAGGAGAACGAGAGCCTGGGCGGCAAGTTCGAGGTGCGGGCCTTCGGCCTGGTTCCGGGACTGGGCTCCTACGTCGCCTGGGACCGCAAGCTCGACGGTCGCCTTGCGCAGGCGGTCTGCTCGATCCATTCGGTCAAGGGCGTGTCGCTGGGCGAGGCCTGGGAGGTGGCCGGGCGCCCCGGTTCCGAGGCCCACGACGAGATCTTCCATTCGGCCGACCGCGGCTGGTACCGCGAGACCAACCGGGCCGGCGGCCTGGAGGGCGGCATGACCAACGGCGAGGCCCTCGTCGTCCATGCCGCGATCAAGCCGATCTCGACCATGACCCAGCCGCTGCGTTCGGTGGACACCGAGACCAAGCAGCCGGCCGAGGCGATGCGCGAGCGCACCGACTCCACCGTGGTGCCCGCGGCCGGCGTGGTCGCCGAGGCGATGGTGGCCCTGGTTCTGGCCGGCGCCTACCGCGAGAAGTTCGGCGGCGACCACATCGACGACGTGTTGGCGGCGGTCGAGGCCTACAAGGAGCGGATCGGGTGGCGGAGGTAGTGACAGATGCGACCAGGCCGGCAATCGTCTTCATCGGGTTCATGGCGGCCGGCAAGAGCGCTGCGGCGCGAGCCGCGGCGGCCACGCTCGGCACCGCCGCCGAGGACGCCGACGAGCTGATCGAGGCTCGGCTCGGCGAGTCGATCGCCGCCTTCTTCGAACGCGAGGGCGAGGCCGAGTTCCGCCGCCGCGAGCAGGAGCTCGTGCTGGAAATGCTGGAGAGCGCCCGCAACGACCCCTCGCCGGTCGTGCTGGCGCTTGGCGGCGGCGCGGTCGAGAGCGAGCGCGTCCGCGATGCGCTCGCGGACCACCTCTGCGTCTGGTGCCGGGTAGAGGAGGAGCAGGCCTGGGAGCGCGCCTCGCGCGACGCCGAGCGTCCCCTGGCCGCCGACCGGGAAGGCTTCCGGCAGCGCTTCGCCGAGCGCCAGCCGGCATATGAGTCGCTGGCGCGCGCGATCCTGCCCGGCGGTGCTCGCGATGCCGCCGCGGCGGCGGCTCCCTGGCTGGCAGCGATGTGCTCGGCGCCGGGGGTGCGCATGATCTGGGCCGAGTCGGCCAGCGGCTCCTATCCGGCCCTGGTCGGTCCCGGCGCGCTCGCGCTGCTGCCCGCGGCCCGCGCGGCGGCTCCGGACGCGCTGCCCGATCGCGTCTTCTGCGTCGCCGATGAGGCCGCGCTCTCGCACCACGAGGGGCTGCTGCCCGCGCGGGAGCTGACGATCGAGGTCGACGGCGGCGAGTCCTCGAAGACCCTGACCGAGGCCGAGCGGGTGCTCGGCGAGCTGACCGGGGCCGGCGCCCGACGCGACGACATGGTGCTTGCGTTCGGGGGCGGGGTGGTCGGCGACCTCGCTGGCTTCTGCGCCGCGACCTACCAGCGCGGGGTGCCGCTGGTGCAGGCGCCGACCACGCTGGTGGCCCAGGTGGACTCGGCATACGGCGGCAAGACAGGGGTCGATCTGGCCGCGGCCAAGAACTACGTCGGCGCCTTCCACATGCCGATCGCGGTGCTGACAGACCCGGCCGCGCTCGCGACCCTTCCCGCCGAGGAGATCGCGGCGGGCTTCGTCGAGGTGCTGAAGACGGGCCTGCTCGCCGGAGGTGAGCTGTGGGAGCGCGTGCGCGCCATCGACTCCCTGGACCCGGCGAGGCTCGGAGATGTGGTTTTCGACTGCGCCCGGACCAAGATCGAGATAGTCGCCACCGACGAGCGCGACTCGGGCCGCCGCGCGGTGCTGAACCTGGGCCACACCGTCGGCCACGCAATCGAGGTTGCCACCGGTTACGAGCGCTACCGCCACGGCGAGGCCGTCGGCCTCGGGCTGCTGGCAGCCCTGCGCCTCTCGGGCGCCGCCGAGCTGCGCGAGGAGGTCGCCGGGCTGCTCTCCGCACACGGCCTACCGATCACGCTCGACGGCGAGGTCGAGCTGAACGCGGTCCTGAGCGCGATCAACCGCGACAAGAAGGCGACCGCCGGGGGCGTCGGCTTCGTGCTCATGTCGGTGCCCGGCGAGCCCCGCTGGGGCCAGCGGGTGGATCCCGGTAGCGTCCGCGCCGCCGTGGAGGAGCTGTACCCATGACCGACATCCGAGTCGAGGTGATGCACGGCGTCAACCTCGACCAGCTCGGCGGGCGCGACCCCGACCAGTACGGAACCTTCACGCTGCCTGAGCTCGAGGCGATGGTCGCGGGTTTCGCCGAGGAGTTGGGGATGGTGGCCTCCTTCTTCCAGTCCAACCACGAGGGCGAGTTCGTCGAGCACCTGCACGGGCTGTCCGAACGCGTGGATGCAGTCATCGTCAACGCGGGCGCATGGAGCCATTACTCGTGGGCGATCCGTGACGCCCTCGAGTTCTGCGGGTTACCCGCCGTCGAGGTCCACATCTCGGACATCTCCAAGCGCGAGGCCTGGCGGCGCGAGACGGTCTTTCCGGGGCTCACCATCGGCCGCATCTACGGCAAACAGGAGCAGGGCTACCGCGAGGCGCTCGAGCTGATCGCCGAGCACCTGAAAAAGTGAGCGCGCCGACCGCGGCCGATGCGCGCGCGGCGCGCCTGGCGAATCTGGTCGCGGCCGCGGAGCTCGACGCGCTCCACGTCTCCGACCTGCTCAACGTTCGCTACCTGACCGGCTTCACCGGCACCAGCGGCGCCTGCCTTGTCGGGCCCGAGCTGCGGGTGTTCTTCACCGACTTCCGATACACCGAGCGCGCCGAGCGGGAGGTGGGGGAGGGTTGGGAGCGGCCCCCGACCGAGCGCGAGTTGCTGCCCCAGATCGCGGCGCGGATGAGCGGCCGCGTCGGCTATGAGGACGCCAAGCTCAGCGTTCGCCAACTCCGCAAGCTGGAGGAGGCCGTGGGGGGGGGGAGGGGGTCGAGCTGGTCCCAGCGGGCAACCTGGTGGAAGAGCTGCGGGCGGTCAAGGACGAAGGGGAGGTGGAGAGGATCGCCGCCGCCGCCGAGCTCGGCGACGAGGTCTATCGCTGGGCGATCGCCCGGGGCCTGGCGGGCAGGGCCGAGCGCGACGTCGCACGTGCCTGCGAGGCCCGCATCCGCGAGCTCGGCGCCGAGCCCTCGTTCCCGCCGATCGTCGCGGCCGGCTCGAACGGCGCGCTCCCGCACGCCGAGCCGGGCCCCCGCGAGATCGGGGCGGCGGAGCTGGTGGTCTTCGACATGGGGGCCGAGCTGGACGGGTACTGCTCGGATTGCACCCGCACCTTTGCGACCGGCGATCCCGGCGCCGAGGCGACCGAGATCTACGAACTGGTGCGCCAGGCGCAGACGGCGGCGCTGGAGGCGCTTCGGCCGGGGCTCTCGGGCCGCGAGTCCGATGCCGTCGCCCGCAAGCTGATCGAGGCCGCCGGCCAGGGCGAGCGCTTCGGGCACGGGCTCGGCCATGGCGTCGGGATCGAGGTGCACGAGGCGCCGCGACTGGCCGCCAGCTCCGAGGACCATGTGCGGGCCGGCAACGTGGTCACGGTCGAGCCGGGCGTCTACGTGCCCGGGAAGGTGGGCGTCCGCATCGAGGACCTGGTGGTCGTCGGCGAGGACGGGAACCGCAACCTCAGCGGCCTCGACAAGGGCCTCACCGTCGTCGACTAGGTTGCCGCCGCGGCCGCCGGCTCGGGCTGGGCTCCCGCGCCGCAGGCGCATCGCGACCAGCGGGAAGACGAGCGTCGAGATGATCGCCGCGCCCACCAGGCCGGCCGCAGTCGAGGACTTCATGTGGCCCTGGTCGACCGCGATCGTTGTAATCGCGACCACGAGCGGTAGCTCGGTCGAGAAGTAGAAGGCGAGCGCGGCGCGATCGCGCATCGCTGTGAACTCCCGGCTGTAGAGCAGCAGCGCCGGAATTCCCCGCACGACCAGGAAGAGGCCGACGAACATGATCATCTTCAGCACGGCCTCGGCCGAGGACGTGAGCGCGTCCAGGTCGAACTCCATGCCGCTGGTGATGAAGAAGAACGGGATCAAGAGGCCGTAGCCGACCGCGGTCAGCTTCGACTCCAGCACGCCGACCTCGCGCCTGCGCAGCGCCTGCCGGGTGATCATGCCGGCGACGAAGCCGCCCAGCAGCATGTCCAGGCCCAGCTCGGCCGCCAGCGCCACCAGGCCGAAGACCAGCACGACCGCGAGCCGTACGGCCACCTGGCTGCTGGTCTCCAACGTCCGCTCCACCAGCGGCCAGCCCCTCCAGGCCGAGCTGACCGCGAGCAGCCCGGTGAAGACGGCGATGACCACGAAGGCGACCAGGATCACGGCCTCGTGCATCGGGTTGGTCGTCGAGAGGATCAGCGTGACCAGCAGGATCGGGCCGAACTCGCCCATGCCGCCGCCGGCCAGCAGGTAGGTGCCGAAGCGGGTCTTGATCTCGCCCCTGTCCTTGAGGATCGGGATCAGCGTCCCTATCGCAGTCGTCGCCATCGCCGAGCCGGTGTAGAGGTAGGAGAGCACGACTCCGGCGGCCGCCAGGATGCCGCCGATCCCGTAGGCGAGCACCAGCGAAAGCACCCAAGCCAGCACCCCCAGTCTCAGCGGTCTTCCCTTGATCCGGTCGAAGTCGATCTCGTAACCGGCGAAGAAGAACAGCATCCCCAGCCCTAGGTCGCCGAGGAAGTCGGTGGTGGGGTCGATCTTCGCCCAGTCGAGGCCGTCCGGGCCGATCACGATGCCGAGCAGGAGCTCGACGACGACGACCGGGATCGCCAGCTTCGGCGAGATGAGCATCACGACCAGCCCCGCGACGCGCGGCGATGCCGACGATCACCAGGACCGAGGTTGAGTCCACGGCGCTCACGGCTGGCAGCCTTTCACGCAGCGCGGCCGTTCGGGGCCCGGCGCCCGCTACGCTCGCGCGGTGCTCGTAGGCGGATCAACGGGCCTCCCTCCGGGACCGCGGTCGCCCGCGGCGCTCAACTCGATGCGCCTGACCCGTCGGCCGCTGGAGACGCTGCTGGGATGGCAGCGGCGCTACGGCCACGTCTTCACGGTGCGCTTCCTGGTCTTCGGCACAGGCGTGTACGTCGCGGAGCCGGACGCGATCCGAAGCTTGTTCACCGGCGACCAGTCCGACCTGCGCGCCGGCGAGGCGAACGAGCCGCTGACGCCTCTGGTCGGCCCCAACTCGGTGCTGGTCCTGGACGGCCCCAGGCACCTGCGCCAGCGCAAGCTGCTGCTGCCCCCGTTCCAGGGCTCGCCGCTGAACGCCTTCCGCGACGTGATCCGCGAGGTCGCGGCGGCCGAGGTCGCGAGCTGGCGTCCCGGAGCCGAGTTCCGGATGCGAGAGCGCATGCGCGTGCTCACCTTCGAGGTCATCTGCCGCGCGATATTCGGCGTGACCGAGTCCTGGCGGGTCGCCCGCCTGCGGGGCGCGCTGACCCCGCTGATGGACTCGGGCGCGACGACCGCCTTCATGCCCAGCTTCATGCAGCGCGACCTGGGGCGGTTCAGCCCCTGGGGCAAGTTCCAGCGGCGCCTGCGCGCGGCCGACGCCCTGATCTACGAGGAGATCGAGCGGCGCCGTGGCCAGCCGGACCTCGATCAACGGACCGACGTGCTGTCGCTGCTGCTGCGGGCGCGGGACGAGGACGGCCAGGCGATGAGCGACGCCGAGCTGCGTGACGAGCTGATGACGATGCTCGCGGCGGGTCACGAAACGACCGCGACGGGCCTCGCCTTCGCCTTCGACCTGCTGCTGCGCCACCCCCAGGCTCACGCGCGCCTGCGCGAGACGCTCGCGGCCGGCGACGACTCCTACCTGGACGCGGTCGTGAGCGAGTCCCTGCGCCTGCGGCCGGTGCTGGACGCCAGCGAGCGCACCCTGACCAAGCCGCGGGTGGTCGGCGACTGGGAGCTTCCGGCGGGCATCCGCGTCTATCCCGGGATCGCGCTCGTGCAGCGGCGGGAGGACCTCTATCCCCAGGCCGACCGCTTCCGGCCCGAGCGCTTCCTCGACGAGGGCGCCGAGTCGTATGCCTGGATCCCGTTCGGCGGCGGCATCCGCCGCTGCATCGGCGCCGCCCTCGCCCAGGCCGAGATGGCCGAGGTGATCCGCATCGTCACCGAGAGCGTCGAGCTGCGCGCGGTGCGACCCGAGCCCGACCCCGTCGTCCTGCGCGGGATCACGCTGGTGCCACGGCACGGCACGCCGGTCGCGGTCCAGGGCCCCGCTTGATGAGCAAGACCCAGTACTACTGCGCGGCCACCCTGGACGGCTACATCGCCGACGCCGATGACGGCCTCGGCTGGCTGATGGGCTACGAGGGCAGCTATGAGGGCGAGGAGGCCGAGCCCTCCCCGATGAGCGAGGGCGGCTCCTACGACCGCTTCTACGAGGGCGTCGGGGCGCTGATCAGCGGCTCCACCACCTACGAGTTCGTGCTCGACCACCTCGGCGCCGACGGCCAGTGGCCCTACCCCGGCAAGCCCTACTGGGTGTTGAGCTCGCGGGACCTGCCGCAGCCGCCGGGCGAGGATGTCGACGTCGCGCATCGTCAAGGCCGAGGTCAAGGATCTGCACGAGGGGATGCTCGAGGCCGCCGGCGAGCGAAACCTGTGGGTGGTCGGCGGCGGCAACGTCGCCTCCCAGTTCGCCGACGAGGGCCTGCTGGACGAGGTGCTGCTGACGGTAGTCCCGGTCGTGCTGGGCGATGGCAAGCCCCTCTTCGACCGCCCGCCGCCCGGAGGCCCCATGCAGCTGACGGGGACGACGACCCACCAGAGCGGAATGGTCTAGCTGCGCTACGAGATCAGGCGCTGAGGCTCAGGCGCTCGGTCCTCCCGCGACGGTTCCCAGCAATCGGGCGAGAAGCCGGGCACGAGTGCCGGAGGAGCATCGCCTCGCCGTGCCCCTGGCGATACACGTCATCGCAATGATCTACGTCGGGCTCTGCCCCTCGCTGATCGGGGAGCCCGGCGGAGCCGGGTCCGGCGCTGCGCCGCTCTTCTCGCCATCGGGCCAAGGGAACCCGGCAGGCGCCTCACGGAAATCGGCCAGCAGATAGAGCACTGCGACGGCGGTCACGGTCACGGCCGCGCCAATCACCGCCAGGTCACCCGCGTCGTGGTGGAGTGCCGCTCCGGCGGCGAGAACCAGTGCGGCGAGGACGACCATCACGATCGCGATGCCCCGGTGGAAGCGGCCAGCCTCGGAGTGCGGCCACGAGTCGAGGCTGGCCGCGATTTCCCGCCCCTCGTCGGAGTCGGTGCAGGCGTCCTTGAGCCGACATGTGTTGCAGACGTGGGCGCGGGCTCGGTAGCGGACGAGCCGCAGCTCATGATCGGTCTCGACTCGGTCAAGGCGCTCGCCTTCCGGGCATTCCCAGGCATCGAGCCCCGCCATGTAGTTGAAGCCTCCTGTCCGGTACCGCTCGGATCGATGCTGGGCGTGGCGCGCGAGCCGATCAAGCGCGATCGCCGCCGCGATCAGGAAAACGGCGTAGCCCGCCGCCAGCAGGGTCTCGGTGTGCAGGTCGCTCATCCGGGGGCTGCTCCCTCCGGCTCGGTCAACTCCGTGAACAGCAGGTCCTCGGGCTCCTCGTAGGTGACCTGCTTGACCGTGTGGCGGACGCCGAGGTAACAGATGTAGAGGAGCGGGATCACCCCTCCGCCGATGAAGAGGGCGTCGCCCGGCAGCCGCAGCCACTCGATCACGGTGTTGGTGTTGGTCCCGAGGTAGTCGAGCGACCGCGCCTCGAAGTAGCCGACGTTGACCGACTCATAGAGCTGGCGGATCCCGAGCGGGAACAGAGTCGCGAACGACATCCACGCCAGCCCGATGTTGAGCGACCAGAAGCTGAGCTTGGCCGCTCGCTCCGGCCAGCGATCGTCCGGGATCAGATACCGCAGGCAGAACAGCGCCAGTCCGGCGGCGAGCATCCCGTAGACGCCCATCATCGCCGTGTGGGCGTGATTGGCGGTCAGCGCGGTCCCGATCTCGTAGTAGGAGACGATCGGCAGGTTGACCAGGAAGCCGAAGATCCCTGCGCCCAGGAAGTTCCAGAAGCCGACCGCGACCAGGAACATCACCGCCCAGCGGTGGGGGAACGGAGTCTTCGACCGCGACTCCTGGCGCGAGCCGAGCTGGAGGAAGCTCCAGGCCTCGACGGTGAGGAAGGTGAGCGGGATCACCTCGGCGGCGGAGAAGACGGCGCCGAGGGCCATGTGCTCGGCCGGCTCACCGGAGAAGTACAGGTGGTGCATGGTCCCGACCACCCCGCCGATCGAGTAGAGCACCACGTCGAGCAGCACGACGATCAGTGCGACCTTCTCCCTGACCACCCCCAGCAGCACGAACAGGTAGGCCACCATCACCGTCGTGAACAGCTCCAGGAAGTCCTCGACCCAGAGGTGGACGACCCAGAAGCGCCAGAAGTCGGCGACCGTGAAGGAAGAGTCGGCCCGGGCGAGCAGGCCGACCGCGTAGAAGGCGGGGATCGCCAGGGCCGCCAGGAAGAAGAGCCAGGGCATGTTGCCGACCCGCTCGCGGCTGAGCCGCCCGCGGAGCCCGCGGAAGAGGATCGCCACCCAGAAGAACAGCCCGATGATCAGCAGCACCTGCCAGAAGCGACCGAGGTCCAGGTATTCGAAGCCCTGGTTGCCGAAGATCGAAACGTCAGAGAGCCAGTTGTGGATGCCCGCCAGCTCTCCGACCATGCTGCCGAGGACGACGATCACCAGCGCCCCCAGCAGTCCGAACGCGAGCTTTGCCTGGTGGCGTGGCTCCCGCCCGGCGATCATCGGCGCCAGGAAGATCCCCGCCGCCAGAAACGATGTCGATACGAAGAAGATCGCAAGCTGCACGTGCCAGGTGCGCACGAGGTTGAAGGGCAGCGCCTGGGCGATGTCTATTCCGAAGAAGCCCTCGAGGTCCGCCCGGTAGTGCTGGGCGGCAGCGCCGACCATCGTCTGCAGCAGGAAAAGGCCGGCCATGGTCAGAAAGAACCAGGCGCACGCCCGTTGCGCAGGAGTCAGGGCAACCGTGCCCGGCGAGCGGAATGTGAGGCTCGCTCGTTCGCGCCCGTGCCAGCCGAGGAAGTTGAAGCGCCCGAACACCGCGAACAGCAGCCCGATCCCGCCGAGCAGCGCGATCAGCGAGACCACCGACCAGACGACCACGTTCGCGGTCGGCTGGTTGCCCACCAGGGGCTCTGCCGGCCAGTTGTTCGTGTACGAGTAGTTGTGCCCCGGCCTGCGCGCCGCGGTCGCCCAGCTCGCCCATCCGAAGTAGGCGCTCAGGTCGCGCACCGCCGCGGGGTCCTTGATCGGCTCGGGACGCAGTCCGTACTCCGTCGTCGAGCTGGCGAAGAAGTCCCGGTAGTAACGCTCGAGCTCGTCATGTGCGACGGCCTGCTCTCGCGTCAGCTCGAGTGTCTTGGTGTCACCGTCGTAGCGGTTGGCCTGGAAGTCCTGAAGGGTCTGCTGGCGCGCCAGGTCGGAATCGGGTCCACCGAGCTGGCGCTCCACCGACTCGGCCGAGCGTCGAAGGTAGTCCGCCGTGTAGTCCGGCCCCAGATAGGCGCCGTGACCGAAAATCGAGCCGTACTCCATCAGCCCGTTGCCGAGAAAGACCTTCTGTCCCTGATGGATCTCATCCCCCGTGTAGACGACCCGGCCGTTGGGATCGACGACTTGCTCCGGGATCGGGGGGTCGGCCTGATAGGTCCGAAACGCGAGCAGGCCGAGGATGAAGAACCCGACCAGGAAGACAAGGGCTATCACCTGCAGCCAGGTCTTGGAGACGAGCAGATCCCGTTTACCCGGCCCCGATTCCTGAGCGGCCGGATATCCCTCAACCTCGCGGGTGCGGGACGAGCGCATCCGGTTCATGCGGAACCCAGCCTATTGCCATCGGCGCGAGCTGGTCGGCTGCGCGACCCTCAGGTGGCGAGTGGGATCGCTATCGCCAGGTAGACGGCGATTGAGAGCAGGTCCTGGATCACCGTGGCCAGTGGCCCGGATCCAAACGCGGGATCGGCCCCAAGGCGCTGAAACAGCGAGGGCAGCGCGATCGCAACCAGCGTTGAGATTGAACAGCTCGCGAACAGGGCCAAAGCGACCGCCGCCGCCACCGCGGCGTCCCCGTAGCCGACAATCACGAATGGCAAGAACAGGGCCCCGACGACGACGCCGGTGATGGCCCCGGTCACAACCTCGCGGAGAAGGACGTCGCGGACCGCGACCCCGACCGAGAGGCCGCGGATCAGGATCGCCTCGGTCTGCGTTCCCACGGCGTCGGCCATGTAGACGACGGCCGGCACGAAGAAGGCGAGGATGACCTTGGCATCGAGTTCCTCCTCGAAGGAACCCACCAGCACGGCCGAGGCCATCGCCCCGACCAACCCGACCAGAAGCCATGGCAGGCGGTGATAGAGGCGACGCATGACAGGTTCCTCCGCCGCCCGTCGCGCGCGCCCCGCCCCGGCCAGGAAGCCACCTAGGCGAGCGAGGTCTTCCAGGTGCTCCTCGAGCAGCACCCCGAGCATGCGTTTCGGGGGGATCAATCCCACGAAACCCCCGTCAGCATCCACGACCGCGAGGCTGCCCAGGCCCCGCTCGGCCATCAACGACGCGGCGATCTCCTGGTTCGCATCGGGCGCCACGCTCGGCGGGCTGGTGTCGGCCAGGGTGGAGACTCTCGCCTCGGGATCTGCGGCGAGCAACGCTTCCATCGGGACGATGCCGACCAGCGCGCCGCGATCGAGGACCGCGATGTCCGCCGCCGAGTCGAAGTCATCTCCGGCAAGAGATTTGCGTATCTCGCCCACGGTCGCTGTTGGCCCGGCGGTCGGCACGCGCATCGTGGCGTGCTCCCTGGCGACCCCGCTCACGCGACGCCCTGTAACAGCACGCCGACCGCGAAGGCCAGGGCGGCGGCCGCTCCTCCGATCGCCGCCGTCTCCAGGCCCGACCGCCACGCCGGCTGGTCGACGAACCGGGCCTTGAGGCTGCCGACGGCGTAGAACGCGAATGCGGTCATCACGGCGCTCCAGGCGAACGGTGCCGCGATCTCTCCCGGCGCCACGGCGTCGACGACGAAGACGGCCAGCGGCAGGAAGCCGACGGTGACGAAGGCCAGGAGGGTTGCGCCGGCGGAGCGCAGCGGCTCGGAGTTGTCCGCGCCGTAGCCGAGCTCGTCGGTCATCATCGTCTCCACCCATACCTGGGGGTCGGCGGTGATGACCTCGACGACGCGGTCCAGATCCTCCCCGGCGAAGCCCTTGGCCGCGAAGATCTGGCGAATCTCCTCCCGCTCGCCCTTGGGGATCAATGCGATCTGGCGCTCCTCTTCCCGTCGCGCGCGCTCGCGGCGCTGCTGCTCGGATCGCGTACCGAGGAAGTTGCTCGCGGCCATGCTGAAGCCGTCAGCGATCAGGTTGGCAAAGCCGAGGATGACGATGACGCTGTCGCTGAGCCCCGCGCCGACGACCCCCGCGACGATCGCAAAAGTGGTTACGGCCCCGTCAATCGCCCCATAGACGAAGTCGCGAAGGTAGCTCGGCCGCGGGGGCGAGCGGAGCCTTGCCCGCACCCCAGCCGGGGTGTGCTGCGGAGCGAGCGATTCGTCCGCCGGCTGCTCGCGTCTTGCCATCGGCCCACGCACCCTACGGCCTGATCGCCGGTCTCAGCGGCAGCTAGTTTGAGGCCTGTGAGCAGGATCCGGTAGCTGGCTATGGGCCGGGGCTGCCGAGGTAGGTGAGCAGGCTGCCGCGGTAGAAGGCCCTGAGCAGCAGGCCCGGTTCGCTCCCCGCAGGCCGCTCGAGCTCGACCCGGGTAACGGCTTCACTCTCGGGCCCCTCGCTGGTCTCCAGCTCGAAGTCCGAGATCAGCTCGGCGATCGGCTGCCCGGTGACCGCGTCGGCGGCGTTCGGCGCCAGCGCCTTGCTGACCAGGGCGGCTCTGTCGGGGACCGCCGAGCCCGACAGGTCGTACGCGCACAGCACCTCGGGCCGGGTGCCGTCATCGACCGGCGGCTTCACCCCGAACGCGATCGTCGCCGGCGCTGAGACCTGGTTGTGGGTGAAGGCGCCGGGCACGATCCGCGCTACGTCCACATCGCCGAGGCACTCGGTCGCCTGCTCGATCCGGCCGCCCTCGAAAAGCGCGCCGCCCTCGGCAGCGATCAGGCTCTCCCGCGCGTACTCGATCCGCGCCAGGGCGACCCCGTCTGACGCGATCGCCGAGCGCGCCACCAGGGAGCTCAGCGGTGCGAGCGGACCCGCCGGCACGCCCACGAACTCCGATCCCAGGTCGTACCGGTTCCAGCCCGCGGCGTCGCCCGCCTCGCTGGCTCCGGCCCCTTGAAGGAGCTCCTCGAGCCGGCCTGGCGACACGTCATCGAACCGCACCCCGAAGGTGAAAGATCCGCCCACCGAGAGCGCCTGGCTCGCGGCGGCCGGGTCGAACCCCGTCGTACGCGCCACTTCGGCGTGGGCGTCCATGACCTGGCTCGCCCGGGGAACCAGCGCCCGAGCCGCCCAATCGAGATCGGCGGGGCCGACCGCCTCGAGATCGACCCAGCCCACGCCTGTCCCGGTCGGCGAGACCCCTTCGCCGACGGTCATCACCGCATCCTCGAACCGCGTCGGCTCCTCCTCGTCGCTCCCGCAGCCTGCCAGCGCGAGAGCGAGCGCGATGATCGCTGCCGTCAGCCGCATCGCCCGGCAGGCTAGAGCTAGCGCTACCCTGCTCGACCGTGATCAGCACCAACCAGTTCAGTAATGGAACAACTTGCATATCGCGACTCCGGCTCTGCACGACTGATCACGCCCCCCTCTCTCAGTACTTGTCCGCACACTCCAAGCGGGTATGGAATGCGGACTCGAGGGGGCTACACTGACTGGTAGGCATCGTCGCCCTTCGAGCCCTTCGTTTCTCCCACTTGATCGCGCGACCCTTCCGGGAGGAGCGAGATTGAGGCTCAACATGGACGAGAAGCTTCAGACGAAGCAGCGGACCTTTCCTGGATGGCGGTGGGTCTGGGTGGCGCTGGCCTTCCCGATCGCCGGATTGATCGGCGGTGCGGTGAGCGGTCCGGTCGACGCTCCACTCGCCGCACTGATCGGTGGCGTTCTAACGGGGGCTGGCCTGGGAGCGGTCCAGTGGCTCGTGGCTAAGGATGCCTTCGGCGATGGCCGGATCTGGATCACGACGACTGCGCTGGCCTACGGCCTCGGCCTGATGACGGGCGCCGCGGTGGTCGGCTACCACACCGACGTCGGCTCACTCGCCGCGATGGGAGCAATCACCGGCGTGTTCCTCGGTCTGGGACAGGGAGTCGCCCTCGCCCAGCAAGGCCGCCGTCAGCTGGCATTTGCGTGGGGCATCGCGACACCTGTCCTGCTCGCACTCGGCTGGGTGGCGACGACCTTTATTGGCGTCAACGTCGATGAGCAATTCACGGTGTTCGGAGCGGCGGGGGCGATCGTGTTTATGCTCCTCAGCGGTTTCGTCTTGGCGCGGTTCTCGCCGTCCATGGCGACCGCCGCTTGATCCGCTCGCGGCACCTCGGCAGTCGAACCAGAGCCTCATGAGCACACAGACTGTGGCCGGCATCGTGTTGATCACGATGCCGGTCGCATTCAACGTTTCGTTTGCATTGCTCGGGGCTCGGTTCGACTATCCCGACATCCTGCGCCGGCCCACGGATGAGGTTCTCGGGCGCTTCCGCCAGGGCGGTACAGCCCTCGTCCTGATCTGGTGGGCGTTCGCGCTCACCGCGGTGCTCTTCGCGCCGCTTGTGGTCTTGCTGTCCGCGGCCATCGCCGACGGTGATCAGACCCTGCTCGCCGTTGCGACCACAGCCGGCGTCCTTGCAGCGCTGGTCCAGTTCCTCGGGTTGATCCGCTGGCCGTTCTTGGTCCCGTATCTAGCGCGGGAGGCAGAAACGACTGCTCCGGGTTCGGCTCGACATGAGTCGATCGACATCGTGTTCCAGTCGTTCAACCGCTATCTGGGAGTGGGGGTCGGCGAGCACCTTGGTTACGCGCTGACCGGTGCCTGGAGTGTGCTCGCCGGTGTCGCACTGACGCAGACCGACGCCGTTCCAGGTTGGGTCGGTATTCCAGGGATCGTGGTCGGCGCCGGCCTGTTGCTCTGCTCCCTCGAGTTCGTCGGCCGCCACGAGGCGGGCGGCTGGAAGCTCGCCGAGACGTTGACGCCGATCGTGTACGTCTCGTGGTCCATCTGGCTCGTGGTGGCCGGAATTGCGCTGATTGCGTGACGGCCGTAGCCACAGAACACGAGTGGCGCGACGCAACGAGGGCAAACGCGACGGGTCGTCCGCCGGTCGTCTTCATTCATGGTCTCTGGTTGCTGCCTAACTGCTGGCAAAGCTGGGCCGAACACTTCGAGGACGCTGGCTACGCTGCGCTCACCCCCGGTTGGCCGGACGATCCGGCGACCGTTGACGAAGCGAGGGCGCATCCCGACGTCCTCGCCGGGAAGACGATCAAACAGGTTGCCGAGCACTACGTCGACTTGATCAGGCAGCTTGAGGCAAAGCCTGTTCTGATTGGACAGTCCTTCGGCGGCTTGCTGACCGAAATGATCGCTGGACGCGGACTTGCCGCCGCGTCGGTGGCAATCAGTCCCTCGCCGTTCCGAGGCGTGCTGCCGGTCCCGATCTCCGCGCTCAAGGCCTCCTGGCCCGTCCTCCGCAACCCGGCCAATCGCAACCGGGCGGTCTCGTTGACCTACCAGCAGTTTCGCTACGCCTTCGCCAATGCGGTCGGCGAGGACGAGGCGAAGCGGTTGCACGAAACCTTCTCCGTACCTGGAGCGGGCGGGACGATCTTCCAGGCGGCGACCGCCAACCTCAATCCGCGGAGCGAATTGAAGGTCGATACCAAGAGTCCCGAGCGCGGTCCCCTCCTGATCATCTCCGGCGACCAGGATCACACCGTGCCCTGGGTCTTTGCGAACGCCGCGTTCAAGAAGCAGCGGCGCAACGGCGCAGTGACGGAGATCATCAAGGTCCCGAATCGAGGGCACTCCCTCACGATTGACAGCGGCTGGCGGGAAGTCGCGGACGCGGCGCTGGCGTTCGTGCGGCGCTCGACCTAAAGAGTCCATGCTCAGCATTGCTGCGGCTAGTCTTCAGCTCGTGATCAGCACCAACCAATTCAAGAACGGAACGCACATCGAGGTCGACGGCAAGGTCTTCAAGGTCGTCGAGTTTCAGCACGTGAAGCCCGGCAAGGGCGGCGCCTTCGTGCGCTCGAAGCTGAAGCGGGTCGAGGACGGGGCCGTGATCGACAAGACCTTCAAGGCGGGGGAGAAGTTCCGCCCGGTCCGGACGGAGGCCAAGAAGATGCAGTACCTCTATGAGTCCGGGGACAACGTCGTGCTGATGGACAACACCAGCTACGACCAGGTGGAGATCCCCAAGACCGTGGCGGAGGACGCGTTGAAGTGGGTGCCCCCGAACTCCGACGTCGAGCTGCTGCTTGTCGACGAGCGGCCCAGCGACGTGCAGGTGCCGAGCGCAGTCGAGCTGGCGGTCGCCAAGACCGACCCGGGCGTCAAGGGCGACACCGCCTCGGGCGGCGGCTACAAGCCCGCCACGCTCGAGACCGGCGTGGTCGTGCAGGTGCCCCTCTTCATCGACGAGGGCGAGAAGGTCCGCGTCGACACCCGCAGCGGCGAGTACGTCAGCCGCGCCTAAGCGACGTCCCTATGCCTCGCCGCGGGCGACCTCGGCACGGATTCGGGCGCGCCCCTCGCCGTAGCTGCGCGTCTCGAACGCGATCATCGCCCAGAGCACCGCGGCTACTGCGACGAGTACCGCCAGGGAGGGCACCTCGACCGCGAGCGGCACCGCGGCGAGCAGCAGCGCCGCGATCCCCAGCCGCTGGCGGTTGATCGAGCGGACGTGCCTGTAGCGGAACAGCACGTGGCCGATCAGATAGAGCGCGACGCCGCCGAGCAGGGCGAACGCGGGCACGGTCTTGAGCGGGTCGTCGACGTCCCCGAGCGTCTTCTTCAGGCCCAGGGCGACCAGCACGATCCCCGCGACCATCACGAAGTGCATGTAGGAGTAGGAGTCGCGCGCCATCTCGTTCTGGACCCGGCCGCGCTCGGCCTGGACGAGGCGCCGGCCAGCGACGACGGCGACGATGTCGAAGTAGATCCACCACAGCGCGGCGGTGAGGACGATCCCGGCCGCCGCCGCAACCGCGATGCCGGTCGTGAGCGTGACCTCGGCCCCGACACCGATTGCGACGATCGACTCGCCGAGCGCGATCAGGATGATCAGCGCGTGGCGCTCGGCGAAGTGGGCCGGCTCGAGCTTCCAGCCCTCGGATCCGAACACGTAGGGCTCGCCGATGTCCAGCACCAGTGCCAGGCTCCAGAGCGCGGCCTGGCCCCAGCCGTCGAGGAACGAGCCCGCGACCAGCAGCGAGACGCCGAGCAGGGTGCCGATGCCGAGCCCGGTCGTCGACCGGCGGAAGCCCGGGTCATCGCGGCTGGCGATGATGAAGACGCCGATCTGCGCGAACCGCACCGCCCCGTAGGCGAGGGCGAACTCGAGCGCGAGCCCGCCCCAGGCGTTCGGAATGCAGATCGAGACGATCAGCAGCGCCCCCATCGCCGCGAAGATGACGGCGCGGATCGCGCCGTCGTCCGGGTCGACCACGCTCGTCATCCAGGAGTAGCCGACCCACGCCCACCACAGCAGCGCCAGGATCAGCATCGCCTGGCCGACTCCCTCCCAGGTCGGGTTGTCGGCCATCAGCGCCGTGCACTGGGTCAGCGCCAGCACGAACACGAGGTCGAAGAAGAGCTCGAGCGGGCTCACGCGCTCGTCCTGGCGCATCGCCGGATCGATCCGTCGCCGTCGGCCCTCGGTGGCGGCTTCCATCCGCACAAGCCTAGGACCTGGGTCTCCCGGCCCTGTCAGGATTGAGCGATGCGACGATCGGAGCAACGCCGCGACGCGGTCTTCGCGCTCTATCAGCACGACGTCACCGGGCGTCCTCTCGCCGAGCTGCTGGAGGGCGCCAAGCCCTTCACCCGCGAGCTGGCCGAGGCGGTAGACGCCAACCGCGCCGAGCTCGACGAGCTGATCTCGCGCCACTCCAAGGGCTGGGCGCTGGAGCGGATCGCGCCGCTGGAGCGCTCGATCATGCGGGTGGCCCTGCAGGAGGCTCTGCACGACGACGAGGTGCCGGTGGAGGTCGCGATCGACGAGGCGGTCGTGCTCTCGAAGGAGTACTGCGGCGCCGACGCGCCTGGCTTCGTCAACGGGATCCTGGGCGCGGCGGTGGGCGAGCCGGCGGCTTGATCGCGAGCGCGATCGAGGGGCTGCTGATCGACCTCGACGGCGTGCTCTACGTCGAGGAGGAGGCGGTCCCGGGAGCGGTCGATGCCGTCTCGAAGCTGCGAGAGCAGGGGCTGGGCCTGCGCTTCGTCACCAACACGACCTCGCGCTCGAAGCGCCAGACCCTGGAGCGGCTCGAGCGCCTCGGCTTCGAGGTCGAGCCCGGTGAGCTGGTGACCCCCGCTGCCCTGGCGCGAGCTCGCTGTCTGGAGGCTGGCCACGACCGCGTGGCCCTGGTCATGAACGAGCAGGTGAAGGAGGATTTCGAGGGTCTGACCGAGGCGAGCGACGACGTGGACGCGGTGATCATGGGCGACCTGGGGGAGGCCTTCGGGTTCGAGATCCTGAACCACGCGTTCCGCCAGGTGATGGACGGCGCCGAGCTGATCGCCCTGCAGAAGAACCGCTTTTGGATGACACCCGACGGGCTGGCCCTCGACGCAGGCCCCTTCGTGGCCGCGATCGAGTACGCGACGGGTGAGGAGGCGCTCGTGGTGGGCAAGCCCGCGCAGGCGTTCTTCGAGCTCGTGCTCGATGACCTGGGCGTGGCGCCGTCGGCGGGGGGAATGGTGGGCGACGACGTCGAGACCGACGTCGGCGGCGCCATTGGGGCGGGCCTCGCCGGGATCCTGGTGCGAACCGGCAAGTACCGCGAGGATTTCGTCGCGCAGTCGGGAGTGGAGCCGACGGCCGTTGCAGATTCAATCGCGGACGTGCCGGGGCTGCTGATCTAGCCTTGCCGGCCATGGAAGGCACGTCCGACCTGGACCGGATCACCGAGCGGCTCGAATCGCTGGCCCGCGAACTCGACTCCGGGCCCGAGGAGCAGCGAGCGGCCGAGCTGGTGCGCGAGGCCTCCGAGCTGGCAGCCGAGGCCGGCCAGGCGGTCGATCGCGCGCTCCGCGGCGCGAGTCCCGGCGCCACTCCGGATGCGCCGGACCCCAGCGCCCAGTGAACGACTACCCCGAGGACCTGCGCGAGCTGGTCGACGACTATCTGGAGCGCCTCCGCTTCTCGAGCGACCCGACCACGGCGGGCCTGGAGGAGGCGATGCGCTACTCGCTGCTGGCAGGAGGCAAGCGGATCAGGCCGGTGCTGGCGCTGGCCACGGCGCGCTCGATCGGGCTCGATCCCGAGGGCGTGCTGCCGGCGGCCGCGGCAATCGAGCTGATCCACACCTACTCGCTGATCCATGACGACCTCCCGGCGATGGACGACGACGAGCTGCGCCGCGGGATGCCCACCTCGCACGTCAAGTTCGGGGAGAACGTGGCGATCCTCGCGGGGGACGGCCTCTTCGCCGAGGCGATGCGCCTCTACTGCGAGCAGCAGCAGGGCGAGCCCGAACGCGTCGTCGCCGGCCTCGGCGAACTGGTCAGGGCCACCGGCATAAGCGGCATGGTCGGCGGCCAGTACGTGGACGTCACCACCTTCGACCTCAAGGGGCGGTCAGGCCGCCCAACTTCGGAGCGGCGCGACAGCGCCGCGACTGATGCTGAGCGGCCGCTACCGTCCCGACCTGATGTCGGGGGGCGCGCCTCTGCCGACCCCGAGGCGCTGCGCGAGATGCACAACCTAAAAACTGGGCGATTGATCGCAGCGAGCGTCGGCGTCGTACTCCTTTTGAGTGGAATCCCTGAAACTGCGAGAATTCCGTACCGCACCTTTGCCGGCGAGCTCGGCGTCCTCTTCCAGATCGTCGACGACATCCTTGACGTGACGGGGAGCGATGAGGAGCTCGGCAAACCCAGCGGAAGCGACGAAAGGCATGGCAAACTGACCTACGTAAGCGCGTTCGGCCTGGAACGGGCGCAGGAGCTGGCCTCCGAATCACACCGCAAGGCGCGGGAAGCGTTGTCCGAGGCGGACACCCGAACCGACGACCTTGCTCGGATCACCGACTTCATCCATACGCGACATACCTGACCCCACATCACCTGATGAGCAAAGACGAAGACAAGCTGAACGAGGACCGCGCGGAGCGCCTGCTGCACACGGTCGAGGGCCCGGACGATCTCAGCCGGCTCGACGACGAGCAGCTCCAGGGTCTGGCCCAGGAGGTGCGCGAGCTGATCATCGACACGATCGGCGAGATCGGCGGCCACTTCGGCGCCAACCTCGGCACCTGCGAGCTGGCGGTGGCGCTGCACAGCATGCTCGACTCGCCGAAGGACAAGATCCTCTGGGACGTCGGCCACCAGGCCTACCCGCACAAGATCCTGACCGGACGCCGCGAGGACCTCGGCAGCATCCGCCAGTACGAGGGTCTGGCGCCGTTCTGCTCGGTGTTCGAGTCCGAGCACGACATCATGGGCGCGGGCCACGCCTCCACCTCGATCGGCTACGCCGTCGGGCTCAAGGAGGCGATGCGGAAGGGCATCGGCGAGGACGGCAAGGTCGTCGCCGTGATCGGCGACGGTGCCCTCACCGGCGGCGTTGCCTACGAGGCGCTGCACCACGCCGGCGGGCTGCAGACGCCGATCGTGATCGTGCTGAACGACAACGGCATGTCGATCTCACCCAACGTCGGCGCCATCTCCCGCTACTTCAACCGGATGCGGCTGAACCCACGTTGGTATGACGCGCGCTCCAAGACCGAGGAGAGGCTCACCAACCTGCCGCTCGGCCTGGGTCAGCGGATCGAGCGCCTGGGGCCCGAGGTCAAGGCGGCGATCAAGGCCTACTGGGCGCCGGGCCTGTTCTTCGAGGAGCTCGACCTCGCCTACGTCGGAGTGATCGACGGGCACGACGTCGGCGCCATCCGCGGGGCGCTCGAGGACGCCTTCGAGGCCAACCGCCCCGTCGTCGTCCACATCCACACCGTCAAGGGCAAGGGCTTCGAGCCCGCCGAGGAGGGCGGCCTCGAGGGGATGGAGAAGTGGCACGCCGCGAAGCCGGGCTCGATCGTCAACGGCAAGGCGGCTCCGAAAAAGCCGGAGCCCAAGCCGGTTCCCGTCAGCGAGAGCGACTCCCCCGAAAAGATCGAGAAGCTCGAGAAGCCGCCGCCCCCGGCGCCCCCGCAGTACACGGCGGTCTTCGCCGACGCGTTGGTCGAGGAGGCCAAGCGCGACGAGCGCGTGATCGGGATCACCGCGGCCATGGCGGGCGGCACCGGCCTCGACAAGTTGCAGAAGGCGCTGCCCGAGCAGTACTACGACGTCGGCATCGCGGAGCAGGACGCGGTCCTGTTCGCCTCGGGGCTCGCGATCCAGGGCGCGAAGCCGGTCTGCGCGATCTACTCGACCTTCCTGCAAAGGGCCTACGACCAGCTGGTTCATGATGTTTGCCTGCAGAAGCTAAACGTGGTCTTCGCGATGGACAGGGCGGGCCTGGTCGGCGACGACGGCCCGACCCACCACGGCGCCTTCGACGTCTCCTACTTCAGGGCGCTGCCGAACGTGGTCGTGATGGCGCCGCGCGACGAGGCAATGCTGGTGCACATGCTGCGCACCGCGCTCGCGCACGACGACGGCCCGGTCGCCTTCCGCTATCCGCGCGGCGCCGCCGAGGGCGCCCCGATGCCGGACGCGCCGAAGCAGATCGAGATTGGGAAGGGCGAGATGCTGCTGCCCGGCGACCGCGTGGCGCTGCTGGGATACGGCTACGGGGTCCAGGTCGCTCTCCGCGCGGCCGAGATCCTGCGCGACAAGGCGCTGGAGCCGACGGTCGCGGACGCGCGCTTCGCCAAGCCCATAGACGGGGAGCTGGCGGAGCACCTGGCCGCGGACCACGAGCTGCTGGTCACGATCGAGGAGAACGTGCTGTCCGGCGGCTTCGGCTCGGGCGTGCTCGAGCACCTCGAGGACGCCTTTGCCGAGCGAGAGTCCGAGCGGGCCCGCGTGATGCGCATCGGCCTGCCCGACCGCTACGTGACCCACGGCAAGCCGGCGCTGCTGCGCGAGGAGGTCGGCTTCACGGGCGAGGCCGTCGCCGAGCGCGTGCTGACGTCACTCGGCTCGCGGA